>JAVVEA010000009.1:0-136397 GCA_032250835.1 bacterium | reverse complement strand
GGGGTATCGAGTCGGTGGCCGAGATGCTCAACACCATGGACAAGTCCACTGAGTCCCGCATCTTGGCGACTATCGAGGAATCCAACCCCGACTTGGCCGAGCAGATCCGCGAGTTGATGTTCACCTTCGAAGACATGGTTCTGGTGGACCCCAACGGCATGCAGATGTTACTCAAAGAAATGCCCCAAAACGAGTTGGTCTTGGCGCTCAAGACCGCTTCGGACGCGCTCAAGGAACATATCTTCAGCAACATGTCCGAGCGGGCCGCCGATATGGTGCGCGACGACTTGGATGCCTTGGGTGCCGTACGGGTCGCCGATGTGGACGCATCTCAGCAGAAAATGGTTAAAATCGCGCGCAAGCTCGAAGAAGAAGGAAAAATCATCATCAGTGGTGCTGGTGGTGGCGATGTGGTCTGACCTGGGGCCTGTAAAAACAGTGGGCCTACAAGGGCCCGCAGCCTGCCTTGCATAAATAAAAAGTAATTAGGGGAGCTTAAGGTCATTTCGGACTTTGCAGTTTAGGGAAAATACCCTAATGTTGTAGGTACGGAAGGCGAAGACATTGCCCTTCCTCAACTAATCCACTGTGGAGGAAGAATGGGAGAGATTCTATCGGGCTTACCGGCCCCCATCCAAACACACATCAAATCCATCGCTCGTTCGGCGGGGTTGCCTGATTCAGAAGAATCATACGAAAAACTCGCCCAAGGTTGGGCCGAGAAGCTGCGCCTTTTTGAGGAAAAAACCGCCGCTGAAGGTATGGTCGAGGTGGAGCAGTTGGGTAAAGACGACGCCAAAGGTTGCGTTGCGCTGACCTATTCGGGCAGCTTGGTCTTGATTGGCCCGCTGGACGACGGGGTACGCAAATGCGTCTACAATAGCATCGGCATCCGCAAAGACGTCCCCGATTCGGTGGCCAAAGAAGACTCTTTATTGGCCTCAGATGTAGCCCAAGGCCAACCGGTAGAGTTCGCCGAAGGTCCGGTGAAGTCCACCTCGGCGATCTACAAGATTGCGGTGGCCCAAGAAGCTTTGACGGTGGTGCAAGAGCAAGAGAAAATCTCCGAAGTGACGGTGATCCTCACCGAAGGCTTCGTAGACGTCAACAAAGCCTTGGTGCCTGTCGGCTAAAACCACCATGGCAGAAAAGATCGGCAAATATCAGGTTCTCGGGACCATCGGGAAAGGGGGCATGGGCAGTATCTTAAAAGCCCGGCACCCCAGCCTGAACCGTCAGGTGATCATAAAAAAATTAACCCTCAAGGACCCGGCCTTCGTCGAGCGCTTCCGCCGGGAGGCCCAGATCCAAATGGAGATGAGCCATCCGGGCATCGTGAAGGTTTATGACCACTTTGCCGAAGGTGGGCATCACTATATTGTGATGGAATACGTTGAGGGGATCAACCTAGAGGACCTGATTACGTCTAAGCGCCGCATCGGTAATATCGCGGCGATGTTGATCTTTTCTGAAGTAGCCAAAGCGTTGGCCTACGCGCACTCCAAAGGCGTGGTCCACCGCGACATCAAACCGGCCAACATCCTGATCAGCAAGCAAGGCGAAATCAAACTGGCCGACTTTGGCGTCGCCGGCAGTACCTCTGGCAGCGACGACCAACTGACCCAGGCGGGCATGACCATCGGCACCCCCGCATACTTGGCACCCGAAGTGATCAACAACGCTCAGGTCAAGGACAAACGCTCAGACATCTACGCGATGGGGGTCTTGCTTTACGAGATGGTCACCGGCAAGAAGCCCTTTGTGGGCGGGTTAAGCGCCGAGACGATCCAGAAGATCCACAAGGGCCAGTTTGAAGGGCCCAAGAAAATCAATCCCCAGACTAAGCCTGTGATCGCCAAGGTAATCAAGCAGGCGATGCACAAGAAGATCAAGCGGCGCATGGGGGACTTAAAAAAGGGCATTGCTGCCTTCCAACCCTACCTACGCCGCTTTGTTGAGGCTTCGCAGATCCAAGGAGCCATCCAGGGGTATGTGGACGGTAGCATGGACCTAGAAGCCAAGGCCAGCAACCCGCTCTGGGGATTCTTGGCCAGCCGTGGTGGATTGTTGGTCTTTGCGGTGGTCTTTTCGGTGGCTGGGCTGGGGGCCTATTGGAGTTACGAGCGCCGCTTTAAATATGAGATATTTTACCCCGACCAGTTTGGTAGTCTTCAGGTTTCTTTAGACGCGCGCATGGGTAGTAAAGAGCCGGGCGAAATCTTTGCGCGCTTGAGGCTACTCAAAGAAGAAGGCAGCAAGCTGGTGATGTTAGACCATCTCGAGTTGCCGCTTTCGCATTTGGCCTTAAAAGACTCCAAAGGTTTTTATCGCCTGGTGACGCCGCAAGTATTTTTGGAGAAGGGCTTTTATAAGCTCTTGGTGGACCTCGAAGACGAACAGTTCCAGCAGCGCTTTTTCTTAGCGAGCCTTGAGGAACAGCGGGGCTTCCAGCAGCGCGCCGAAGGGTTGCAATTGAGCTTTAAAAATGCGGCCAAGGTCCCTAGCTTACCGGCCCAAATTGCGGTGCAGCCCTTTGATTTGACCACCCAAGAACCCTTAGATGGTAAAATCCAGATCAGTTTTTACCGCGATAAACAGTGGCTTGATTTTAATGAGTTCCTTAAAGATCCCAACCACCAAGAAACAATCCGGTCCGGCCAGAACTATAGTTTTAAGCTATCCGCCGAAGGCTACCATAGCCAAAGCTTGAACTTTGCCATTGAGCCGGGGCAGACCCGCATTGAGTTGAAGGTGCCGATGGTTCCCCTGCCGGTGGAGTTGGTGGTCCATTCTGAAGTGAACCCCTTAGAATTACTGATCAACAACCGACCCCATTACCTAAAAGGGGGTGAAGAACCCCGCATTGAGCCGACCCCTAAGGTAGTGCCAGGCAACACCCGGCTCCGGCTCTTTCCGGGACGTCATTACTTTACGCTCCGCGAAACCGGCGGGATGTTGTCTCAGCTAGGTATTGGCGGGCGCAGCCACACCCTTGAGGTGCTCTTAAAAAGCGGCGAAAACGCCCAGCTTTGGGTCCGCCCAAAGTCCGAGGGAGACTTTGAATTAACTATGAAGGAGCCCTAGTGAATCGTTTCAAACGCAAATTGGTTTATAGTTTGGTGGGCTTGCTGGCCGGGGCTTTAGCTTGGTCCCTCGGCGCTTTGGTGCGCTTGGGTCTGCCGCATTTTCCCAGTTTCTTGCTCTTCAGTTTGGCCGCTGGAGCCCTGATCGGGGGAGCCATGGGGGCCTATTTTGGTTCTTTAGAGGGGATCACTTTATCGATCCGCGCTAAGTTGACCAAGGGCCTGATTGCCGGGGCTCTATTGGGTGCCGTGGGCGGTTTTGTGGGGCTTTTGGTGAGTCAGGCCTTTTTGTTTTTTTTAGGCGACTGGTTTTTACAGGCCTCCCCGGCGATGCGCCACGCGGGCCTGCCGCTTTCTAGGGCCCTGAGCTGGTTGGTCTTGGGGGCCTTTGTGGGTTGTATCGAAGGACTCCGGACCCTGTCTTGGGCGAAGCTTAAGGTGGGTTTTCTGGGCGGTGCCTTGGGCGGTGCCCTAGGTGGATTGGCCTTAGAGGGTTTGCCCCTATTGCAGCCGGACCTGCCTTTTGTTGGTTTGATTGGCTTGAGCCTGTTGGGTCTGTTGATCGGCTTGAGTTACGGCTTAATTGAACAGCAGTTTACCCGTGCCGTGCTGCGGGTGCTCAACGGTCCCTTTAAGGGCAAAGAGTATTTGTTATTGGCCAAGAAAAACCCGATCGGCAAAAACCCCAAAGCCCGTATCTGTCTTGAGGGTTATCTCAAGATGGGCGACCGCGAGGCGCTGGTGGAACTCAAAGACGGCAAGGCGGAATTGATCAGCGTGACCGGGCGTAGTGACCTTAAAGTCAACGACCGCGCGGTGCGGCAGCAGGAACTACAACCCAATGACATCCTTCAGGTCGGTTCGGCCAAATTCATCTATTACTACCGCTAAGGAGACCCCATGAGAGCTTTTGTGAGCGCCTTGATGGGCGTAATCTTGGTGAGCAGTCCGGTCTGGGCCGCTTCGGTGCGCCTGTCGCAGATCGACAACGGCGACTTGCTGCTTAAGCAGCAGGTCAAATTATATCTGAGCCTGACCGATGACGAGGGCGAACCGCTCCAAGGGGTGCAGGCCGATCGCTTGAAGGTCTATGAAGGCGTTGATGAGGCCGAGCTAAACCCTATGCCGATCACGGGCTTCCGTCAGGCCTCTACCTACGAAGAAGGGGTGAGGTTTTATCTGCTTGTGGACAACTCGGGCAGCATGTACCGCAACTTAGAAGGCCAGGCGACGGCCCAAGAGGAAGCCCGGCGCATCAGCATAGCTAAGTTGGGGGTGCAGACCTTTTTAAATTCAGTCTCTAACCCTAAGGACCGGATTGGCTTGGCGCTTTATAATAGCTATTACCAACAACTATCGGCGCCGACCGATGACCGGCGGGGCTTGGTGGAATTGTTGGGCGACATCGAAAAGCCTACCGGCGACGCAGTTTATACGGAGCTGTACGGAAGCTTGATCCAGGCGACTGGGGATTTTGGGGCCTACCGTGGGCGGCGGGCGATGATCATCTTATCAGACGGCGAGAACAGTCCGCTCAAACAAAATACCGGTAAGGACCACCCGGTCTTTGGGGACCAGAAGGTGCCATGGCACCAAGCCTTAGAATCCCTTCAGCGCGAAGGCATTTCGCTCTACACCATTTCTTTTGGTCCCCAAGGCGGCGAAGGGGACAAACAACTCCGCGAAATTTCGGTCCGCTCCGGTGGGGCGGTCTTCGACGCCCACAACGAGACGGAGCTCAAAGCGGTCTACCGCAAGATCTTGCGACAAATTTTAGGGGAATATAGCCTGACCTACCGCGCGGGGATGGAGATGGCCCAGCAGAAGTATGTCCGCGTGACCTTTGAAGACGGGGACCGACGCTCGGGCACGACCCGCTTTTATTACTCCGGCGGCCTCCTTGCCGAGGAGAAAGAAAACATCTGGCCTATTGCGGTGGGCGTGGCTTTGGCGAGCCTGCTGCTTTTCTGGTTGCTCAGCAAGGTCAAGTTTGAGCGCAACTACCCCAAGCCCCACTTAGAAATCTTAGACGACGGCGGCGCACAGATCAGCACCCAGGTCTTGGATTTAGGCCAGGGGCAGACGATCATCGGCGGGGCGGCAGACGCGGGCTTGACCATCGCCGGGGGAGCCCCGGTGGCCGACCACCACGCCACCATCATGTATGACGCCAAAACCCAGGCCTACACATTAGTTGCCGACGGGATGTTGACGGTCAACAATCAGTCCGTACAGACCAAAGTGCTGGAGTCCGGCGACGTGATCAAGGTCGGCAACACAACCATGATCTTCGACGATCCCAAAGAAAAATAAAAGCAGGGGAGCTTGGCTAAGTTCCTCTGGATATAGGTGGGTCAGTCCAGCCGACGAGAGTAAGCTGCTTAAGCCCTGGCGCATAGAAGCGATTCAGGGGAGCCTAACTTGGCACCCCCTGAATCAGGCGGGGTCAGTCCATCAGGGGGTAAAAACCCTCTTTGGTGTGCACTTCTTTGCCCGTTAAGGGCGGGTTGAAAACACAAATCATGCGCATATCCTTAAACGCGCGTAGGTAGTGTTTTTCATGGCCGTCTAAAGCGTAGAGCGTACCGTCCGCAATTTGGTGGGTGGTCCCGGTACTCAAGTCTTCAATCTCCCCTTCACCACCGACGCAATAAACCGCCTCTAGATGGTTTTTGTACCAAATAAAGGTTTCGGTGCCCGCGCGGATGATGGTCTCGGACATGCTAAAGCCCATTCCGTCCTGCTTGAGCAAGAAACGGTCACTGGTCCAGTTGCCATGTTCGGGGGTGATGGAATGTTCGCTGCCTTTGATGTCCTTTAACTTCCGTACAATCATTAAACCTCCTCTCCGATCAGGGCTTTTGCGCGGTTTTCTTGGATCGTTTCGATGCTCTCTTTTAAGATCGCCAGACCCTTATTGAGGTTTTCCTCGGTGATCGTTAAGGACGGGAGGAACTTGACCACTTGGCCCACGTTGCCGCAGGTTTCCAAGATCAAGCCCCGCTCAAAAGCGGCGGTGGTGATGGCGCTGGCCATGCCTTTCTGGGGGCATTCCATGCCCAGGATCATGCCTTTACCGCGCACGCTCATCTCAAATTCAGGGAAGTCTTTGGTAAAGCCTTCTAAGGTTTTGCGTAGATGTTTGCCCTTGTGGACCACCGCGCGGCTGAAGTCGTCGGTTTCCCAATAGTCAAATAGTTGGGTGGCCGCCACGAAGGCTAGATTGTTGCCCCGGAAGGTGCCGGTGTGCTCGCCGGGCTGCCACTGGTCTAGTTCGTGGCGGATCAAAAGAATCGCCAAGGGGAGACCACCGCCCAAGGACTTGGATAGACAAACGATGTCGGGGTAGATACCCGCCTCTTCAAAGCTGAAGAAGGTGCCAGTGCGCCCGTTGCCCACCTGGATTTCGTCCATGATCAGCAGGATGTCCATTTCTTGGCAAAGCGCCGAAAGCTCTTGTAACCATTTGACACTAGCCACGTTGACGCCGCCTTCAGCTTGGACCGATTCCACGATGATCGCCGCCGGAAGGTCCACGCCGGAGGAGCCGTCCTGCAATAATTTGCGCAAGTAATCGATGGTGTTTACGTCCGCGCCAAAATACCCGTCGAAGGGTACCGAATCGGCGTTAACCCGGACCCCGTATGATTCGTCTCGGTAAAAGTCGTTTCCGGTTACCGCCAAAGCGCCCATGGTCAGGCCATGATAGCCGTTGGTAAAGGACACCACGTTAGAGCGACGCTTAACCATCCGCGCGAGCTTTAAGGCGGTTTCGACGGCGTTGGTGCCGGTGGGGCCGGTAAACTGGACCATATAGTCCAAGTTGCGCGGTTGTAAGATTGTTTGCTGTAAGCGCTCTAAGAAGTCGATTTTGGCCACCGTGGCCTTGTCTAAGCCGTGCACGATCCCGTCGGCCTGGATGTGCTTGATCAAGGCTTCAGACACCTTGGGGTTGTTGTGGCCATAGTTTAGCGTTCCGGCACCGGCAAAAAAGTCGATGTACTCTTTGCCTTCGCGGTCCCACAGCAGGGCACCTTTGGCGCGCTCAAATACGGTGGGGAAGGAGCGCACATAACTACGGACTTGGGATTCGTAACGTTCGATGGTTCTCATGTTTTTCTTAAGGGAGTTGGTGGATCGGAGAGATATGATATAAAATTTCTTCTTCGTGGCTGTCGGTACCAAAGTCTTCTAGGCCTAGAAACTGACTTTTCGAGACTTGGGCTCCTCGGCGCATGGCTAGGGAAGTGAATAGTTGGTTCGATGCGTTGTTGCTGGGCCCAATCGTGGTTTCAAGGGCCCGCAGGTCTTGGTGTTGCGGCTGGTCGATCAATTGATCTAACATTTGCGAGGCCAGTCCTTGCCCTCGTTGGCTTGGCGCCACCGCCACCTGCCAAATAAATAAGGTTTGTGGGGCCTGGGGCCTGCGGTAGCCGGAGATAAATCCGACCAGCGTACCTTCTCGTTCGGCGATCAGGCTGCTTTGGGCGAAATCGTGGCAGATCAAGTGGTAGGCATAAGCCGAATTCAGATCCAATGGCGGGGAAGCCTGGATTAACTGATAGACCGCCAAACCGTCGCTCAAGCGCGGGTTGCGGAACTGATAAATAGACATGGGTAGGTTTGGATTGGCCTGCCATCGGGCGGACCAGTGAAGTTAGGGTCCCTAGGGAACCTACATACCTGCTGCTTGCAGGTAAAATAATTTGATTACGAACTATATCTACAGAAATTAGACCTCTGTGTCAAATCTTCGGCCCGCAAGATTGCCGGGAATCAAAAATTTTACTCTATGATTACAAGTATTTTAAAGTTTATTGACCGGAACAAGTTTCAGGGCTGGTGGGGTATCTAGGCTGGACTTGCCCGAAGGGGTCCGGGCAAATAAGGGAAGGGTGGGCTTGCCTAGTTAAAGGTGATAGGACTCGAAATAGGCTTGTTCAAATTTTGCGTCCGCTTGGGTGATCAGGATCATGCGGTCGCCGGGGTTTACGGTCACTTCGGGGTGCGGTGAGACCATCAATCGGTTGTCGCCGGCCCGGATTAAGGCCAAGGGCAAAATTTCGTCGGTTTCCTTGAGCTTAGCGGTCGAGTCGATCCAGCTGCAAGCTTCCCATTGCTCCGTCAGGGTTAAAACAAACAGGCTTTGGCTTTCGGGTTTATGGGAAATGATTTGCTCAATCAACATCCCCACGCCAGGGTGCACCGCATTTTGCGACATGATCGGAGCGATCAGTTCGTCTACGTTAACACAGTAGTCACAGCCCACGCCGATCAATCGCTCGTCGAAATCCGGTTCTTTATAGCTGGCTACTGTAAAGATGTCTCCATTGGTCAGGCTTTCGAGCCGCAAAACGGCCATCAGGGTATGGCTGTCGCGTTGGTGGTCAATAAAGGCGATGCGGGCTTTGGTCGGGTGGGTGTGTCCGATGCCGAAATCGGAGAAAGAGGAGGCCTGGACCCAGGTGAGTTCTGGTACATGGACTTTATCTGGAAAGGCTTTGAGCGGAGATAATACAATGATCTCACTAAAGATACCGGCTAATTCCAACTCACTTAAGACCCGGTCAATAAAGGGCGCGTTGTCCGAGCAGATGATGATGTGCCCTTCTTTTTTGATCGATTCAAATCCCTGGATCGGGATGGCCTGTTGCTCGTGGTCACCCAAGTCGCCGGGTTTAGGCGGGACCATAGTCAAGACCAAGTCCGACGCTAACAACAGCCGGTTGGCCGGAGGATTGACTAACAATTGGCCGCTGGTGTCGATCAAACCCAAAGGGGTTTCACCTAGTTGCCGCTTTGAATCTATTAGGTGCTGTAGCCAAGTGGTTTCTTTCCCTTCGCCCAAGGGTCCTTTGCGCTTGAGGCTAGGCATGCCGGTGAGCCGCAAAATCACATCACGAACCCAAACCGGGGCTCCTTGTGAGATGCAGGCTTGCACCATCAAGGGCACGTATACATCGTAAGTTTTGATGGCATAGTCACAACCCACATTCATTAGGTGGGCCTGATAATCGCGGATCTGGTATTGCGCCATGGTCTTGATCCGCCCGCCGGGGCTTAAGACCTCTAGCTGCATGACGGTCATCACCGTATCGGCGTCATCTTTGAAGGCAACGTAGGCGATTTCGGCCAGCGGAGCCGAGGCCTTTTTTAAAATCCCCACGCGGTAGGCATCCCCATGGACCCAGGGGATTTTTTCATAGCTCGTACCCAAGAGGGGGTGTTGGGTCAGGGGACTGATGATCACCGCCCGCCCTTCTTTAACAAAACGGTGGTTTTCGTCGAGCAGCGATTGGATAAAGACGGGGCTGTCCGAGCAGATCAGAATATGCTCGTTGGCGCTAACGGGCTTTAGGCCCGCCGAACGGCTGGACTTGAGGGCAAAAAACCAGTTGGAGATCATCGAGATGATGATCGAGTTGATCAAAACCCCGGTAGCCAAGATGAACAGGCCAAAGGTACGCCCCGGCACCGTCACCGGGGACATATCTCCGTAGCCTACGGTGGTGAAGGTCACCACCGTCCACCATAGGCTGTTAAACAGCGATGCAAAGGGACTTTCCGGCTCCCCTTCGATCAAAAAGATACCCAACGAGGAAATGCCCACCAATAGCGGCAAGACCAGGGTAAAGATAACGCGCCCCTTCATTTAGCCCCCCTAAAATTTTTTGCCTAATAACCGCTCCTCATGCGGTCTGCAAATCCAAGGTAGCAGCGCGGCGCGTTAAAATCCATAGCAGGCTGCAACTTGCTTTTTATTCTGGGGAACCCTGCCACAAAAGCTCGTATCCTAGCTCTTTGGCTTCGGTGCAATGGGCTAGGACCGCATTAAATTTGTCTAAAAAAGTCTGGTCTGCATGGGAATGTTCGTGTTGATCAAAGGATTTCCAATAGGTGACGATGGCATAATGCGCGTCTGCGGCCTCGTCGGCATTCATGGACCCTTCTTTAGAGATAAAACCCGAAAATTTGAAGACCTGACCGGCAATGAAGCCGCCTTGGTCATTACCATAGGTGGACTTGACGACATTACACATTTCGCCAATCTCTAATTCTACGTCTTCGAGCGTAACGCCGGGCTTGAGCTTGACGATGTTAAACAACATAACGGCATCGGCCGGGATTTGGATGGGGTTAAACATAGGGCTCCTGGGGAAGGTTGAATTATATGTATAATACTATATAAATAATTTATATCCAACAGAAAGTTCTCGCAGGCTAGACAAATTGTTTCGTTAGATCAATATTAGTGAGGGGGCTAAAAACTACCCCAAAGGGTTGGTTGTCAACCAGACCGCCGCCGTTTAAACTTACTCTGGAGATTCCCATGCGTGTTTTCCTCGCCGTGCTAACTTTGGCGTTGGTTGGGCTGCTACCTGCCCCGTTACGAGCCGAGCCGCTCTGGCAGGCTGATTTTAACCAGCAGTCCGGGTCGGCTTCGGCCTGGATTAAATCCAATGGTTTTGACCTCCAGCGCGACGCAGACGAAATCCAAACAGAGTTTAAAGAAGGCCAGCTGGTCTTTAGCACTAAAGGGCCCACTTTGGGCCTGTTCAGCAAAGAGCTGAACCTTAAAAATGCCCAGAAGATCCGGATCAAGTGGGGCGTGAACCAATTCCCCAAGGGGGCGGACTGGGAAAAGGGGGTGTTGCGTGAGGCCGTCTCGGTGGTCTTTTCTTTCGGTGACAAAAAAATCGACAGCGGCAGCTTTGCGATCCCCAATGTTCCTTACTTTATCAGCTTCTTTCTGGGCGAAAAGGAACAGGAGAATAAGGCCTATGTAGGTAATTATTACAAGAAGGGTGGCCGGTATTTCTGTTTGCCCTGTGCGCCTAAGTTGAACCAATTGGTGGTCACCGAGGTCCCCATTGCGGATTTGTTTAAGAAGGAATTTGGCCAAGCCCAGGTCCCACCGATTACGGGCATCGCCATTGAAATCGATACCCGAGACACCCAGGGAACGGCCCAAGCTTTCATTCAGTCGATTGAGGTCTTACCTTAAAGCCTAGAATAGCCGAATGGGGATGGTCGAAAATTTTCGGCCAGTGACCGCGTAAGTCCGCTTGCCCCATAGCGGGGAGCTTGGCAGTCTAGAAGGGAACAAGACAATCCTTTGGTCTGGACTATGCTCAAGAACTGGTCGGTTTGGGTGTTGCTCACCCTATGTATCCCTTCATTAGGCTGGGCCGAGGACCTACCTGACGAACCTCCCCATTGGCGCTTTTACAGCGTCCAGGTAGAAAACGATTTTCTGGCCTTTTCGGGCGACCGGTTTTACACCCATGGCACTGAGTTTTCGCTGCTCGAAGTGGGCCACCCCACGCCCGCCTATCTCTCGACGATAGCGGCATGGGTGCCCTTTTTTGAAGAAACCCCGCAATCTGTGGCCCTATACCAAATGGGTCAAAAAATCTTCACCCCCGAAGCCACTTGGTCTGATGTTTTAGAAAGTGATGACCGGCCCTATGCTGGTTGGATCTATGGCTCCGTGAGCTTGGTCAGTTTGCTCGAAGACGAAAAAGTCCTGCGCTCGGCCAACGGGCTAACCCTTACCTTAGGCGTCGTGGGACCAGCCGCCCATGGAGAAAAGGTCCAAAAGGCCTTCCATCAATGGGTCGATGATGAACCCGCCCAGGGTTGGCAGTACCAGCTAAAAAATGAGCCCACTTTAGGGCTAGGCTACGTGCGCCGTTGGCAGATTCTTGAAAAATTGGGCAATACAGGACTGGACTATGAAGTGGCACCTCACTTCAGCATGGCCTTGGGCAATGTGTATACCTACGGCGGCGGTGGGATGATCTTGCGCATCGGCGGCAACCTGAGATCCGACTTCGGCCCCCCTTCAACCATCAGCCCCGGGTTCCCCGGCACGGTCTACTTTGCTCCGGGCGGCCCTTTTAGCTGGTATGTATTTATGGGATACGAGAGCCGAATCATGGGGCGTAACCTGTTTTTAGACGGCAATACCTTTGACTCAAGCCATCGGGTCCATCGTGAGATGATCGTCGGTGACGTACAGCGAGGGTTTTTGTTCCAATGGCCCCGCCTTAGGATTTCGATGTCTCAAATGATCCGTAGCAAGGAGTTTGACGGTCAGAGCGACCCGGTGACCTTTGGCTCCTTGAACATCACCTGGGTCCGCTAGGCGGCACCTTGGCCCAATTTAATGCGCTGCATGGTGGCTCGCAGGTCATCGGCCACTTGATTGAGGCTTTGGGCGGTAGAAGAAATTTCGGCCGTAGTGGCCACAAATTCGTGGGCCCCTTGAGCGTTCGAACGAGAGCCCTGGCCGATTTGTACATTGGCCCCGGCAATTTGCTCGATCCGTTGGTTCTGCTGGACTACGGCGGCTTGAATCTCTTGGGTCAAGCTGGAGAGCGCCTCCACTTGGGTGATGATGGACTGTAATTGCTCGCTGGTGTCTTGGATCACCTGATTCCCGTCGTTGACGCGGTCCACGCTTTGTTCGATCAGTTGGTTGATCTGCGAAACTGCTTGGTTGCTGCGCCCGGCCAGATCGCGCACCTCTTGGGCGACGACCGAAAATCCCTTGCCAAATTCTCCGGCTTTGGCCGCCTCAATCGCCGCATTGAGGCTCAGTAAGTTGGTTTGGCTGGCAATACCGGTGATCACCTTGGTGATCCCTTGAATCTTTTTGCTCGCCTCTTCGATCCGCGCCATCGACTCCGTGGTCCGCATGATCGCCGCGTTACCGGCTTCCGCATTGGACATAGCTCCTTGAGCGGCCTCAAACCCCTGGTTCACCTGGGCGGTGATTTCCTGATTACGCTCGACCATCTCGGCAATGGCTTGGTTGGTCGCTTCTAAGGCTTTTTGTTCCTGGCTTAAATTCTCCGCCATACGCCCGGCACCTTGGGCAATTTGTTCGGTGCTGCTCGAAAGGGATTGGGAGGCCTGGGCCACCTGGGAGGCCTTGGCTTCCACCTCAGCCACTAGTTTTTGTAATTCATCAAACCGCCGCTTCGCCTCTTCGCCTGCTGCGCGTTCGGCCAGATATTTTTCCTTACGCATCACGTTGATCTTGTCGGCGAGACCTAAAGACAGCAACAAGACCTCCATGGCCGCGCCGATCTGCATTCCATAATCAGTCAAAAACATGGAAGGGAGCACGCCGAAGGATTTTAAAGCCATCAGCGTAGCGCCACCGATCAAGGCAGACCAAGCCAACAAAAAGTAATAGGCCGGGCGGTACCCCTTGCGCGCTGAGATGGCCCCGGCGCTCAGGATGAAACCCATCGCAGGAAGTGCCATCAAGGTACTAATCTTAATGGCGATACGGTAATCCAAAAAGAGATTGGCTAGGGTCACGACCAACAATAACCCCTCAAACCAAGCCATAATCCGGTTGAGTCGCTGGTGGCGTTGGTTGAGTAACAAATACCCTCTGGTGAAGAGGCTAGAAAAGAGCAAAGCGGCGACTAAAAAGACGGGGATGCCCTTGTTAGCCAAGAAAGGAGACTGGGGCCAAAGATATTGGTAGGCCAAGCCGTTTAAGGACATTTGCAGCCCCACAAAAAAACCGATGAACAAGACGTAAAAGAGGTAGTTTCGGTCCCGGATCGAAAGGAAAATGAACAGGTTATAAAGCATCATCGCCAGCAGGATGCCGTAGTAAAGCCCAAATTCATAGGTCTGCCGGTAGACTACCTCAGAAAACTCTGAAGCCTCCCAAAGGGTTAACGGGATTTGTAGACTACTGGCACTTTGAACCCGCAAGAAAATGCGTTTACTTTGTCCCTCGGCGAGGTCGAATCGAAACAAGAAGTTATGGTGTTTGACTTCCCTGGAATCGAAGGGCAATAAGTCCCCGGCCTTGCGCTCCACATAAACCCCTTGTTGGTTGGGAATGTAAAGGCTGAGGCGGTCGATCAGGGGATAACCAAATTCCAACAACCACTCACTGCGCTCGGGGTCCTGATTGCTGAGGTCCACATAAGCCCAATAGGCCGAACTGGTGAAACCGAAGTTCGGCGTTGCTTGGTCGCTGGGTTTAAAAGCCTCAACGCGGCTTTGGACCTCTTTGAATCCCAAATTACCTTTTGGGTCTTCTAATATTTGTAGCCGCAACCCCAAAGGGTATGCAGAAGCCGAAGAGTTGAGCAAAACCGGGGTCCCAAAGGTGACCCAGGGCGCAACGAAGAAGCAAATCGCCAACAAAATCCAACGCATTTTTTGGCCTCTTTAGGGGCTAAGTAGGCAGAGTTCCCGCAAAGGCTGGGATAGTTGCTACGGAGAATACCCTAAAACTGATAGCAATGGAATGGGGTAATTGGTCGCTTTCGGTCAAATTAGCTGGATTGCGGGCCGCTGGGTCCGCCTATTTTCCCCTATCCGCGTTGCAATACAATCTTTGGGAATCCTTTCCGCCTGATGTAACGCTAAAGATTGATTTAGCCTGAGCGCAACTTCAGCAAAAACCTTTAACGAGTTGTTTATGTTGCGCTTGACCCAGCTTATCGACTTTTTGACCAGCCAAACCTCACTGACTGCTGGCGACTGCGCCGCCTTGCTGCTAGGCGCTAGCACCCGCCGATTTCAAGCCCAAGGAAGCTCGATTTGGGTGGACCAATCCTACCAAGCCCAGTTGGTCCTTTCGAACCTACACAAGACCCGTATCTACCCGGCAATCTGTCTAAGTCTCTTTGATTGGTTCGAGCAATTTGGCCACCCCGAAGAGGGATTTGAACAAGTCTTGACCGAAAGCGACGCCTTGCATTTTCAAGCGACCCTGACCCTTCGTTTGGTGGAATACCTGCAGTGGAGTCCTTTGACCCCCGCTGAGGAACTGACTATCGCAACGGACGACCGGGTGGTTTATCAAGAAGTTGAATACAAACAAACGCAGCGAACCTCATTGATCGGTTTGTAACTATCGGCCCCTTTTGGGGGCCTCCAACTTGGGGGCATGGTGCCGCTTCCAAGCTTCCTGAACCCAGGGAGCCTTAATTGTTCCTTCTCAAGGAGAACCAACTTATGACCGTAACGGGAATTAAACTAAATGAAACCATCTCTGGCGGCCCTACCGCACCCCAGGGGCAGGAGTTCAAGCAGGCCTATTTTGCCGAACATGCCAGCTTGACCGGTATGACCACCATTGACGTCACCAGCGATGTGGCCACTATCTTTGCTGGCAATGATGAATTGATCGGCGAATTGGAAACCGCCCAGGCCAACGCAGATTCCGGCTTTTTCGCCGTGGTCTATTTGGTCCCGGTCGGTAGCTTGGTTTCGGCCAACCTGGGTACCTACATCGACGATTTGGCGGCTACCTATGAGGTAGCTACCCTGTTGTTCGTCAAAGACGCCAACGTCGATTTTGCCGTGGCCTTGGAAGCCGAGTTGGCGACCCAGGAAAACCAAAAACGCTACTTTGAGGCGGTGATTCGTTTCCGACAAGTCACGGATTTGGGCCTGCCGACCCAAGAACTGCCCGATGACTATGCCTCCGCGTTCGCTTGGGAATTTGACGGCTTTGCTTCCAGTCGGATTTCGATCGTTGCCCCGACCACTCAGTCTAAGTGGTTAGGTGCCTACGGCGGTCGCTTGGCCCGGATCCGGGTTCAGGCCTCGGCGGGTAAGGTACTCGACGGCGGCTTGAAAAACGTGGACGTGGACCCCGCCTATGGCAATACCCAATTCGCTTCCTTGGATTTGGCCCGCGCCGTTTTCTTCAAGCGTTTCGTTGAAGATCCTAGCTCCGTTTATGTCAACGATGACTTAGTCATGTTTTCGGCAGTAGACCAAGTGACCACCATGGCCCAGCGCCGCGTCTTGAACAAAGCCAAACGGGAGGTACTTTTTTACGCCTTCCCTTTGATCAACGACGACAAGTTCAACAAAGACGAGTCGGGCGCTATGGCCGCTTCGGTGATCGCCTCGAAGGGTTTGGAGCTGATGAAAAAGCCCAGCCCCGGCCGGACCCCGGAAATTTACGACTACAGCCTGGCTGCCTCTTGGGTGACCGGCGGTGTCGCGATTGCCCTGACTTTGTCTGATGTGAACCGCATCAAGATTGTCGATACCACCATTTCATTGACCAACTAAGGAGAACAATATGGCAGGAGCAACTGCATACGATGCTTATGACCTTCGCGTGATCAGTCCCGACGGCGAATTGGTGACTTTAAGCGCGATTAAATTAGACATCCCCGAATACCTGAAAATGGAAAAGGGGGTTTTGAGCAAACAGTGGGTGGATGTCAAAGGCAGCATCCGCATTAAAGCCGAGACGCTCAAGCATTTTTCGAACCTAGCCAAGCAGGCTGGCAGCTGGCAAGATATGGCCCCCATTGAGTTCATCAACTTAGACATCAGCCCGGTGGGTGAAGAGCCCTTCCGGGTGGTCCTCAAGCAAGTGCGCTTGATGGTCAGTCTGCCGGAGATGAAAAAGCTCGAGGGTGGTGCCTTGGAAATCGACCTGCCCATTCTGCCGGGTGACGTGGAAATCAACGGCGTTTCGGTGGTGCGTGCACCGGCGCGCGGCGGCATTTAACTCCTGTAACCCTATAGCCGAGCGTCCCCTCTATGGGCCTCGGCGGCCCCGTCTGGCCCCGCCGGACGGGGTCAACTTCAAGACCACAAAAGGACATGCATCAAGACCAAACCACAAACGTCCTAGCCCAAAATAGGACCGCGCAGGTTCCCATCGAAACGGCCCAGGGGACCATCGATTTTGAGTTTTGCTACAGCCGCAATCAGGTGGCCCAATTGGTTATGGACTTAAGCGAAGAGTCCGACCGGTTTTCGATCAGCCGCCGTTGGCTTTTGGCCGGGGTGCGCGCAGACCAAAAGGAAACCTTAGTTCAACTGCTCAATGATCCGGCGAACTTCACCTTAGAGGTGGCGATCATGGGGGCCTTGACCCCTTTTTTGGCCAGCAATCAAGTCGTTATCGGGACCCCCACCGTCCGCTGACCTATATAGAGGTCCATGACGGCTTGATTAAGTCTTACGGGCTCGCGGCCGACCCTTGCCAACTGGACGATGAAGCCTATGACTTGGCCTTGGCCCAAGCCTTGGAATTGGAACGCCGCAGCTACGCCAAATGGAGCCAAAGTCTGGCTGAATTGCTGCTCACCTAGTTTAAAGAGTGCCCCCTATGTTCCAAATCATCCATCTACCGCAAGGTTCACGTCCGCACAATGATGCGGACAAAATCAGACAACTAAGTTTCCCGCTTAAAGTAGAGCTTTTCCCTTTACTTGGTTGGCATAAATTTTTCGGGTTCCTGAGTCTTTTTGAGTCCTTAAAGGGGCTGGGTCAGTTAGCTAGCAGCGCGAATCCGCTGCTTTGGTGGGGCCCCCTTGACCCTGGGCATACCCTCAAGAACTTGGCGTCCGCTGATTCGCCGCAGAGCCCGCGACGCGAGGGTTCTTTGCCTAATTTATGGCCGGGAGCGTTGGTGTTCGAGCGACAGCAGCCAGCACCGGTCTTGAGTGTTCTGACATCCCAGGTTAGACGAGGGGGTCCTTTGTCCCCACCGGCTGCCCCTTCACTCAAGGGCCTACCTGCTCGTGTCCGCTGGAACGAAGGGGCGCAATGGAGTGAACCTCTAGCGCGATTTGGGGGCCCCTTAAAGTCCCCGGCGCAGTTTGGTCTAAAACAAGCCGCGACGGAGTTCTTTTTGCCCGCTATCCCCAGGCTTGCGGCTCCTTGGACGGCTCCAACGGCAGGGTTCGCTAAAACAATTGAGCTGCCGAGAGCCGTAGCGGGTCTTTCAAACAACTTAGTTGCTTTTGCCTTTGAGGGGCCTAAAGGGCGCGAGGTCGTCCTGGCTCGAAACCTACTTCCAGGCGGGTTTAAGCCCTTGGCCGCGAACGGGGCAGAGGTGCAAGCAGCGCCCTCGAAGGGCCCGTTGAGTCGGGTCCTGCCCCAGTATCCTGCGGTTGATATAAGCCGGCCCGCCCCGATGTGGTCCTGGAAACAGACCGAAAGGGTGATGGATTCCTTAAAGGCCCTCAAGAAACTGGCGATGGAACCTGCCCAGGGCCATCTAGCCCGCAACCGTCCCCACGAAGGGGCCGCTCGAAGGGCTTTCCTCCGGTTTCAAGATGAATCATCGCATTCCACTAAACCTTCGGGCCATGAATCGGTCTCCACTGTGAACCGGATTTACCACCAGCAAAGATATCAAATTCAGGTTCAAGGCGGATTGAGCCGGGAACTATTGGCCAGTTACAAATAGGCCTCTTTTTAGGGCCCAACTTTAGACAGCTAAACTGATGTACAACGCACAACAGATCCACGACGCGCCCTTAATCCTCCGGCAAAAGCTTAAGGACCATGCTAGCGCCAAACCTTCTAGCGGCTCGTCGCAGTCCAATGGTACGGGCCCCCTCGGGAGTCCTTTGGAGTTTCGATTTGGCCGTATTTTGTCCCTCGAGGAACGCTGCCGTAAACGCGGAGCCCAGATTTTAGACCGGTCAGCGTTAAGTATCGAAGCCTGGCTCTTTGATGACCAATTGGACCCTCAAGTTTTGCAGGACCAGACAACGATCGGGGACCAGCTCAGCCGGTTTCAATCTTTTTTTTACGCCGGTGAGGTATATGAAGCCCTACATCCCTACATCCAAAGCTTGGGCTTGTTAAATGTACTGGTCACTGAGCGGCAATTGAATTTCCGGGTAGACCGGGTGGTGGTGAACTTAGAACTGGAAGCCGAATCGACGGCCACCGAAAAGCTGATTTCTCAAAAAGTGGCGCTGCTCAACCGGGTCAATCCAGGTAGTTACTCCAAAGCAACCGCCCAGGCCCGGGCTGATCCGGCTTCTCAGGCTCTGGTCAATCAATTTGCCTTAGCGGCGCAGCAAGCCTTGGGTGAGGGGGCATGATTCTTTCGCTGAAAGGAACTAAAGGGCATTTTTACCCTGAGCGTTTTGAGCTGACCTTAGAGCGTTGCAGGCCTGCTCGCTTAAAAGTGGAGACCGTCGAGCCGGCTAAAGACGAATCGGCCTATACGCTCGCCATTGGGGACCGCTTTGGCTTAGCTACCTATTGCCCGATGTTGCTGGTGGAAGAATGCCAACTGGCGGCGGATCGCTTCGAAAGCTTTTATATCGAGCCCCTGCGCTACCTCTTGGACCGTCCCTTCCCCCGCCAGCTGCTGGGGGTATCTTACCTTGAGGTCTACCGAGCGCTGGCGAAGAGCTGGCAGATGGGGTTTTCCGTTCAGGGGACCCTGCCTAAGGAGCGCCCGGAGAACCTGCTCTTTATGGGCAACTGCCGTAACAGCTTGGATCAGACCCATCTGATTTTTGGGCTAGGTCCGGCACGCTGGCAACTGGACTGGGAGTTGATGACTTTAAACCTACTGGGCGACGGGGCCTTTTCGAAGCAGGCCGTTACTTTAGACACCAGCTTGTATCGCTCTGAAACCTCCGAAGGGCTTCAACTGAACCCCGTGGCAGGCCTGCGGCCATACACGCGGGTCCAATGGCTGGGTAAGGAAGAGGTGGTCGACCGGCTCATTTTTGATTCTTATAACGACGCCATGACCCTGCGGTTCGACAGCCAAACAGTACCGGCAGGCAACCGAGCCTTAACCTTTTAACGAAACGAACCCATGACCTTAGTGGACCTGAAATGGAATGCCGACCAGTTGGGCATCGACTGGGACTTGACCTTGCCGCAAGGCGAATTGCCCGAAGGCTTTTGGGAGCCCCAATTGGTGCACGGCGATCAAGCATTGATCCAGTCTTTATTCATCTCGCTGCGCGACAATCCCTTGACCCGTGCCTTGTATCAAGCGGAGCCGACCGAAGCGGCTGAGTTGGCGTTGCGTTTGATGGAAAGTCTGGAGGCCGAAAACAGCGAAATCCTGCCCGGCAGTCTGCGCTACCAACTAGAAGGAGACCAGCTCTCGATCAGTCTGGAGCTGACCAACGATCAGGCGGTGACCACCTCCCTCTACTTTGAGAATATTTTTTATGAATCCTAAAGATCTAGCCCAAACCATGGCCCGCGCCCGGCCCGAATTGGGCGGCTATAGCCAACTGAGCTTTGCCCAAGTCGAGCAGGTCCACTCTAGGGCCGGCCAGCATGAGCGGCTCCAGCCCTTGGCTTGCGTTGACCTGACCCTGCTGGACCACCAGATGCAGCCCAAGGCCGGGTTTGCGATTATCGAGAAAGTCCCGCTGGTGCGCGCCAGCCGCCATGTGAGCGACCCGCCCAGAGCCGGGGACCGGGTGTTGTTGGCCTTTGTTGAGGGGCTCGCCAACTCGGCGGTGGTCCTGGCCATCTTACACGACCAAAAAGAAGTGAATCCCCAAGAAGGGGTTTTGGAGTTGAGCGGTGCGGACCAGATTATTTTGGGGGCCAGCGCGTCCACTATGGATCAAGCAGTATTGGCAAAGCCTTTAACCGATTTATTAACACTGCTTTGGAACTGCCTTGATGCTATCGGACAGAATGGCGGAAGCGGTACCAACACACCTGTACCAGGGTATGCGACGTTGACGGCCAATGCCACGCAGTTCAATCAGCTACTTGAGGATATGAAGTCCCAGATCAAATTAGGTGAACTGACAAAAAGCTAAACAGGCTTAACTCAACATTGTTCAAAGGTCAGCTTTAGTAGAGGGTTTTAAGTAAAGCCGTAGAGCTTTGGGCAATCACTTTTTCAACTTTCATCAAAGGACAGAATGGATTCCGCAACCATTGACCAGCTAATGACCGAAATCGGCCTGGGAGACGAAAATGCCATCGACGGGGCCATAGACCAAAATCTATCTGGAACCATCTACGCCGAAGCAGCGCGCACCAAGAACTCGGTTTTGTTTAATATCTTTTACGCCCTTTTCCGCGAGCCCTACCGCCTCTTTCGGGAGTCGGTCAAAGCGATGTTGCCGCAGCTTTTCATCTCCAGCGCTACCGGAACCTGGTTGGAGCGCTTCGCCGAAGACTATGACTTAAGCCGAGACCCAGGGGCCAAGGCGGTCTTTGAACTCCAGGTGATGAAGACCAACGGGCAGCCTTTAAACATCCCTGTGGGTACTATCTTTTACGTGCTGGAGCCCAATCCCCGGCAATATAAAACGACTCAAGAATATAGTTTTGCCGTAGATGCCAGCGAGGTTGTCGGTGGTGACCCTGATCTGTGTCTGATCGAAGTAGAGGCCTTAGAGATGGGTAGCCGCTACAATGTGGCGGCAGGACAAATCTCGAAGACTTTGGGGACTACCTTACCCATTGATTCGATCACCAACTTGAGCAGTGTGCAAGGCGGAAGGGACCTAGAAACCGATGACGCCTTACGGGACCGGATTTTTGCCAAAAAATGGTCACAGAATCTGCAATATGGGGTGGATGCCAAATATTTGGCGGCTTTGGAATCGGTGAGCGCCGTTAAATATGCCAAGCTTGAGTCGGTGACCCCTTCCAACGGAATACTCAACTATGTGGTCTACGGGGCCGGTACGATTCACGAGGACGATGTGGCCTTGGCACAAGCCGCTTTGGATGCGGTCTTGATGAGCACCGATGTGGCTGATGTGACTCCTGCTGCTTCTTATGGTTTTAATTTAACCGTGGTGCTGCATGCCGCTGTCAATCAAGTAGAGGTCACCAAACAAATTGAAGCTTATTTTGAGCAAATCGAGCGCGGGGCAGATTTTTATTCTTCTTTGTTGGCCCTTTGGCTTTATGAGCGGTTCCCTGAGTTAGTGGGTACGCCCATCGAGATCACCCCCGATTTGGAAGAGCTCATTGGGGCGACCTTTTTCTATCCAACCATCAATCTACAGGTGGTCTTATGATCCAGAAATGGTGGCTTTCGAACCGTCCGATCCAGGATCTTAATTCATTGGCCCAAGCGGTTTGGGACTTCATGACCCCTTTGGTGGCCAAGCTAGCGGATCTGGTTCACTTCGACAGCATGCCCGTTACCCTGCGGGATCAATACTGGGACCTCTTGCCGCTCAAGCCCGATTTGCCCGCAGAGAGCCGCAATAGTTTCTTAAAACAGTATGAGCAATATTTGGAACGCTACGGGCGCGCCGATGCCATGCCCTTGATCCAAGAAGTCTTTGGGCTCACCGATTTTGAATACCTGGAACTGCGCCACCAACCGGATGCAGACCGGTACCCCCACTTCGCGGTGAGGATTTGGGTATCGCCGGTGTCTGATGCGGTTTTTGAAGAGATTAAGCGCTATTTAACCTTTGTGCTGCCTGCGCGCTGCAGCAAGCACTTCCATCTGGTCCAGCGGGATAACAACGCGGGCTTTGGTCGAACCCAATTTGCAAGGAGATTTGGAAGATGACTGTATTTTTAGAAAGCCAAACGGGCTTAGGCCTGATCCTACCTCAGGCAACCCATAATGCCTGGGAAAATATCTTCTGGGACAACCACCATGTCAGCAGTTGGGTCGCAGAGGCACAGAACCGGGGCAGCCGCTTGCTGGGCGGCAGTTTGAATGTAGCTGCCTTAGAAAACGTGGAGGTCCAGTGGGTCTTTGAGGACGGGTCTACCGACCGGTTGACCTATCCTTCGGCGACGATCACTAATTTGGACCCCTTGGTTCGTAAGGTCTATTATGCCGAGTACGACCAAACCACCCCGGCCAACAGCCTGATCAAAGTATTGGAATTACCTCAGTTTGCCGACTTTGCGCCCACTGAATTCCAGTTCCCGTTGGTACAGGTGGGCTTTAAACAAGAGGGTCTAGAGACCTCGACCGCTTTCGTTAAGTGGATCGCCCCCCGGGACCCCCAGGGGGCTTCGGCTCAGGTGATGCCGGTGGGCACGATCTTGATGTACGATGGGACGAACTGGCAAGACAATGTCACCATGAAGGGTTGGTATGCCTGTGTGGGCGGGACTGTTCCGGCAAACTTGCCTGGTGCAGGCACCTTGTTGCTTGATCTGCGCGATCAATTCGTCAAAGGGCGTACTGACGTCGAGACAGCCGGGTCCACCGGTGGTTTGAACAGCTTCAGCTTAAATACCGGGCAACTGCCCTCACATTTTCATAGTATTGACCACAAGCACCCCTCAACGGATTTTGACTCCCGAACGGACATTGGTGGTCGTGACGGTATACATAATCATAATATTGCCTACAATTCAGGCGTCTGGGGTATTGGCGGTTACGGTATCTCAGGTGGTGGCAATTACAACACACCAACTGATTTGCATAGTAAATTGCAGGAGTGGAATAATGCTGCTTTTTGGGCCGCCGAAAAACATCAGCACCGTACCTCGGTTGATTTACCTAATTATTCCGGGGGGTCCGGTTTGACGGGCTCCGGAGACCCAATTGATAACCGACCAAGCTATTACGCAGTCATCTATATTAAGAGGATCGCATGAATTCATTTTTACATTTTCCGGGCGATACAACGAAAGGTTATTTGCCTGATGAATGGCGAGAAATTACCAAGGCTGGTGACCCTGCCCTGTGGGCCGATTTCCTTCGTTGGCGGTTTACCGTAGTGCGTGGTGAGAAATTGCTAGATTGCGACTGGACCCAATTGCCGGATGCACCCATTACCCCGGATATGCAATCCGAGTGGGCAGTTTACCGCCAGCAGTTACGCGATTTACCCGCAAGTTTGAATTTTGCGGCAATGAATACAGAGGCCGATATTCCCTGGCCCCCCGAACCGGTATAAGCGATGAAAACAACCTATCAAGTGGTGTATGCCCCCCGCTGGGGCTTGCGCAAAAAATACCGCCAGGTGGTCGCAGACGGGCTGGTTGAGGCCTGCGGGCTGCGTTGGCTGGTCTTGGAATCCGGCGAGCGGGTCGAGTTTGTGGTCAATGGGGAGGTCCGCTTTTCTAAGGAGCGGGAATTAGCGGTCCAGTTAGCCCAAGAGGAGCGCTTAAAACAAGAACAGTTGGCGCAGATGAAGGGCGGTTAGCCCTTCAGAGCGCAAAGCCCGCTTGGAATCTATGGGGTTTCAGGCGGGCTTTTTTTATCCCTCTGCCCGAATCTTGCGGTTTCTGACCAGCCGTTCCAACAGGGGGACCAACTGCCCGGCATCTAGGGGCTTGTTTAAATAGTCAGCAAAAATCTCGTCGGCCTGAGCTTCCTGGATTTCTTGTTTAGAGTAAGAAGACAAACTAACGACGGCCAATGGCTCGCCATATAGCTGGCGGATCTTGGCGGTAGACTCAAAGCCATTCAGCACCGGTAAGTCGATATCCATCAAGACCAAGTCAAAGTCTTCGCGCCCAAGCCAATCCAAGGCGTCGCTTCCGTCGCTGGCCAGTTGGAAGCTAAGGCCTAGTTGGCTGAGCGCTTTGGCGCTGGTTTGCTGGTGTAGCGGGTTGTCTTCGACGACCAAGATCTTCAGTCCTTTCCACTGGGTGGCCTCAATTTTTTTAAACGCCGCTTCCGCTGGTGTCTCGCCTAAAGGCAGGGTAAACCAAAACCGGCTCCCTTCGCCTAAGGTCGAGTCCACCCCAATCTGCCCTTCATTGGCGTGGATGAACTCGGCACATAAAATCAGCCCTAGGCCGGTGCCGCGTTCTTGCGAGGTGCCCGGCGAACTTTCGATCCGCTCGTCGATTTTAAAGAGCCGCTCACAGGTTTCGGGGCTCATGCCCTCTCCATTATCAATAATTTCTACCCTCAAGGTCTCTTTTTGCGGCCAGGCTTTCAGTTGGATTTGACCGCCCAAGGGGGTGAACTTAACGGCGTTGCTTAAAAGGTTGCGCAGCACGGTGGTGATGGTGGGGCGGTCGGCGAAGACACATAATTCCCGTGGCAGGTCGAGGGTTAAATGCTGTTTTTTGAGCTTTAGTTGGCTTTGTAGGGTCTGCTTGACCTCTGAGGCCGCATCTAACAACGAGAAGGGCTGCGGTTCTAGATGCAAGCTCCCCTGTTGGCTGTGGGACCAATCTAGCAACTGATTCAGTAATTGGTAGAGATTGCCTGAGGTTTGTTGCATCCCCTCGAGTAATTCCTGGTCAATGTCCTGGGGCGTTTCCACCACTTCGTTGAGGATGATCGCTAGGCTGCCCATGGGGCCGCGCAGGTCGTGGCTGATGATCGAAAAGAACTTGTCTTTGGTCAAAATCGCCTTTTCGGCGCGCTGTTGGGCCCAAAGCAGCTGGCGGTTTTGGTCTTGAAGTTCTTCGGTTCGCGCCGCCACTTCGGCTTGTAACCCTTCGGCGACTTCTTGTTGTAATTTGAGGTTTTGCTTTTGGAGCAAGTTAAACCGGTCCGCTAGGGCCATGGCGAGGAACAGAATCTCTAAGGCGCTGCCGACCTGCCGCGACCAATCAAAAACCTCCCACTGGGGCAGCCAGTTCATAGACTTGCCGATGGAAAGCCCCGCCGCCAGATACAACATGCCCCAACCGATCAGGTAAAACCGCGCCTCGCGGTATCCTTTGCGGTAAGCCTGAATCCCTAAGAAATACAAGACCACCACGCCGCTTAAAAAGGCGTAGTTAAAGGCTTGGTAGTAAAAAGCTAGGGATTGCCAGTAGTTGCCTAGGGGTAAGAGCAAGATCAACCCAGCCCAAACCTTCATCCCTAAGTCTAGTTTGGGGTAGGTCTTTGAGGCGCTTAGGAAGTTAAGGGAAAAGTGGATGGCCCACCAAGAAGCCAGAGACCAGGCCAACAGGTCGGCATACATATGGAACCTGGGCCAGTGGCCGAGCAGGGGGTAGAGCAGGCCGGAATATTGGACATTGCCCCAGGCGAAAAATAAGACAAAAACAGAATAATAAAAGTAGGTTTTTGAACGGAGCGACAGGGCTAAGAAAAGATTGTAAAAAGCCAAGCCTAGGGCCAGTCCAGCGTAAAGAAAATTGCCCAGCCATTGGTTTTGTTCGCGCCGGGCCAAGGCGGCGGGTGTTTCGATCTGAAGCCAAAGCTCTAGGGTGGAGCCATAAATATACAGGTAATAGGTTTCGCTTTGCCCTGGTTTGATGAGCAGGGGATGGACCGGCAGGCGGTGGTTGACGGGCCATAGGTGGCGTTCAAGCCACTGGCCGCCGGGCTGCTTGTGCCACTGCCCTGCGGCGTCCTTTTGGTATAGATCAAACCAGTTCAACCAAGGATAGAGGCTGGTCAAGTACCAATGTTGGCGGTCTGACTGGTTGGTTACGGTGAGCCGGAGCCAGTAGTGGGCGTCCGAATCAATCAACCGCAGGCGGGGCTCGTCAATCCGGTGGAATCTGGCTTGGGCTTCGGGCGCGCTGACGGCTTGGATATCATACTGCCCATGGGCGTCTTCAAAGAGCCAAATATTTGAAGACAGGTTATATTGGTCTTGCCCGTCCTGAAGCAAAATTCCTTGAGCCCAGCCGGTTGTAACCCCAAGGGTCCAGCAGAATAGAAAAATAAAGGCTGGTTTCAAGCTGAATTTGGGTCTCAAGGTTTCAAGAACCGCAATTTTTCCCCCCATTTTAGATGAATTCAGCAGAAATAGAAAGGCTTGAAGCTAAAAGAGAGGCCTAACAAGGGGTGGGTTTTGGACTCATTATAATCGCCGTTAGGCTGGGGCCGATCAAGGCAGAGCCTTCAGGCCCCTTCGATTTAAAATGCCGATTTAGCTTCTTAATGGGCCTGATAAGTTAATAAAATAAAGAGATCTTTAGGCCGCCCGGCGGGGAAGTGACGGCCCAGCGGGATCATTTTGCGCTCAAAGCTTTACAGCCGCCGCCCAAGTTCTTATTCTCTAGGACAAATCCCAGGGTGCCGTTGCCGGTGTGGGGTAAATCCATTTTTACTGGACGTCATGCAGCAATCCTCGGGACTTCGTTTTTTATGGTCGCTCACCGGTCTGACCCTGGCTTTGTGGTTTGCTTGGCCTTGGGGGAGCGAACTGTTTAAAGTTCCGGCGCTGGTCTTGGTTTTGAGCTTGGCCTTTCGTCCCGCCTGGGCGGCGGCTTGGGCCGGTTCTATCGGCCGGTGGATAAGCCGACCTAAAGTCCAACGAGGCCTGACGGTCCTGATGGTGGTTCAGGCGCTTCTGTGGATTTTGTTGATCCTCATCCGGTATTATTCTTTTCAAGTTTCGGTTTTTGACGCTGGGCTACACAGCAATATCTTATATAATCTCTCCCAAGGCGAACCGCTACTTTCCTATTATGGCGTCCATTTTTTAGCCGACCACTTCACCCCATCCTTTGGGCTCTTGAGCCTGTTGTACCTGATCACCCCCAGCATCCATTGGCTGATGTTGGCCAAAGGGGCCGCCTTTTTGGTCTGCCCCTTGATTTTTTACCGGATCATCTGCGCCTTGGAACTACCCCACCCGAAAGCCACGGCGCTGGTGGTCGCCAGTTACTGGGTACTATTTTACAACCCCCTGGTTTCGGCCTTAGAATACCAATTCCAACCCTCCAACTTAGCGCCCCCCTTTGTTTTGTTGGCCATTTTGTTTTGGTTGCAGCGGCGCTGGTTGGGGTTTTGGTTGTGTCTGGTTTTTGTCTTGGGGTTTAAGGAACATATGGGGGCCCTCTGGATCGGTCTGGGGGCCATGTTTTTTATGAAGGAAGACCGGCGTGTTTTGGGCCTCGGCTTGGCCTTGGGTGGGGTGTTGGCGATTTATTTGATTATGTTTGTGGCGATGCCCTATTTTAGGCTGGGATTGCCCCCTTGGAGCGGCTTGGAGCGGGTGGGGCCCTTTGCGGATTTGTTGCCTAAGGCCTGGTATCTTTTTTGGTTGTTGGTGCCGGTCGGGTTCTTGCCGCTCTTTGACTGGCGGCGTGCTCTGCTGTTTATGCCCGCTGTGGGCGTGAATCTGGTTTCGCGCCTGCCGACGATGTACTCAAGCCACTATCATTACGACGATCTGGGCGCGACTTTGCTGCTGGTGGCTAGTTTGTTGATCTGGCGGGATCGGCGGGAGATGATTTTACAGCGGTGGGGCCAACTGTCCTTAAGACTCCGCCGTTTTTTACCGCCTTTGTTGTTGGCGCTGTTTATCGTCCAATGGCCCCAGAGCAGCTTGCGCCGGATACAGCATGACTGGCCCAGTGCGCAGCAGTGGGCCCTGACCGAACAAATCCAAAAATTCACCGAGACCTATGGCCATCCCCGGCTGGCGGTGCAAGATGATTTGGGACCCCACATAGAACAGCGAAATATCCAAGTATTTCGACAATACCCAGAGGCCCCCTGCGATCAGAAGTTTAAATACCCCATCGCGCCCGATTGGGAACCTGAGTACCTCTTGCTTAGCCCGGCGGTGAGTAGCTATGGTATCGCTGATTTGCCGACCTGCTTGCGGGCCTTGGAGGCGTCGGATCGCTTCGAATCAATAGAGGGCTTTGAGCCCTTGCTCGTCTTTAAACGACTAGAGGAACCCTAGCTTCTAGGCACCAAAAAGAGACTAAAGCCCGCCACTTCACCGGCAAAGATCAGGTGCCGCTCCAAAAAAGCCCGCTGGGCCATCAAGCCTTCGCTTGAGTCGAGCCTCAGGTTTTCGATCACAAAGTACTTGGCTTTAAGTTCCTTTAAACCCTGCATTACCTCAGCTTCTTGCTCCGAATAGACCCAGCGAGTCCTGGGGCTATAGGAGCGGGCACCGGTCATCTTAAACTGCGCGTAAAGCCGCTCGTTGGCGTTGTAAAATAAAACCTGATCGTCCGGGCCTACCTGCTGGTTGAGGTGGTCTAAAAGCTGAACCAGCGGACTGTCCGCTCGTTGATTTTGGTGGAAGCTCTGGCCGTTAAACCAACGGCTAGCTTGGTTGAGGTCCACGGTAGCGTCACTAACCGCCAAGCTCCCTAACGCTAGCAACCAAGCCCAGTTTTTCCAACCTTGGCGCTGTCTTAGGGCCTGCGCTTGGAGCAGGCTGGCTGCGCTCAGCCACAACCACCACTCGCCCAGACGCAAGGGGCCGATCAAAAAACGGGTGAACACCTCAGGGCCAAAGGCGGCGACCCAACCGGCCAAACCCAGCAGGGTCGCCAAGCCCAACTCCTTCCATTCCAAAGGCCAATCCACCGCATCGCGGTTTTTGAGCCAAAGACCCCCGGCCAACGCGAGCACCAAAAGGACCGAGGGGTCCCCGGCAATCAAGCGGCCCAAACGTGATAGGTAGTCCAGCGGACTGCCCGGTTGCAGGTGGAAAAGAATCTGCATCCGCTGGGTCCCGAGATCATCCCAATAGGGGGAGTGGAACCATTTTTGGGCCAAGGGGAAGACCGGATTGCCATAGATCATCAGGTTTTTGCCATAGGCCAAAGCCAACAAACCCAGGGCCAACAATAGGGCCCAAAATATTGCCTTTGCGCTTTCATACAGTTCGAGTCGCCGAAAGATCAGAAAGCTCAAACCTAAGGGGCCTATGGCTAAAACCGCCGTGGGTTTGATGGCCAGCGCCAGCGCCCCCCAGAGAATCGCCCAAAACCAACCCCAAGCGGGGCGTTGTTGCTCGCGGCCTATCTGGAGCGTCAACAGCAGCAGCAAACAGAGGTTCCCCAATAGGTAGTCCGGCTTGGCGATTAGGGATTCTAACCGTAGGTGGGAATAAAAAACCGTCGCTAAAGCCGCCAGCAAGGCGAAGGTTTTGCCCCAGGGAGCAAAATAGCGCAGGCTAAGCCCCACCAAGCTCAAGGGGCCGAGCAAGAAAAAGATCGTTTGGGCGGTCAGTTGCAGCATCGCCGGATGCCGGGCCAACACTTGTAAGGGGATTAAATGGACTTCGGCTAAGCCTGCGTGGGCGTAAAACTCCGCATGTTCAAGCCACAAAAATCCCCCGGCAGCGAAGTAATCGCGCCCCGAGGGGAGGCCATAATAGAGCGGGTCACCGAAGCCATGAAAGCTAAGGGCCGCCAAGAGGCGCAACCACAGAGCCAATACCAACAACCCCCCAACTATTGCCGCGCTATGGCTCAGGCGCGTTCGACCGGACTGGACCGGTTCCTTCGAAGGACCCAGCAGCCCCAACCAGCCGACCAGTAAACTCCCCCAGGCGGTTGCCGGATGGATCCACTGAAATAATCCTAAGGCAGACCAGAGGGCACCCCAAACCGCTAAACCCAGATAGGCCCGGACCACTAGGCCCAACCAACCGCTCCCAAAGGGCAACAGCCATCCCCGCCCCGCCCAGCACCCCCAGCCGATCAGCGCAAATACCCAGGCAATCGCCAGGGAAAACGCCCAAAGGCGCAGGCCCAGGTTGGCCCCAATGCTCGGCCACTCGGTCCATTGTCCAGCTAGATCGGGGGCCAAGGCAGACCCGCCAACGCCGAGCACCGCGAACCAAGAGAAGGCAAAAAGGGCTTTGGAACTGGAGCGCATGGGCTGGCAAAAGGGGTTGGGCAGGCAGGCTCAGTTGGAGGGCAGCATGCCATAAAGCTTCAGAGTTCGGTACCCCCAAAAGCAGAGTTGGGGCCAGCACAAAAGGATTCAAACCTAGATAGCAATAAAAGCTGCCAAGCTGCTATAAAGTTTAGTTCTGTGATATAATGGGATTTTTATTTGCTTATCGACTCCTTTTGGGGTAAGTCTTGCTGAAATAGCAAGAGCTCCAGGCTGCGGATTGGGGCAAATCAATTTATGTAATTTTAGGTAAATGCAATGAAAGGTTCGCTCGACCTATGGGCTAAACTCGGAGAATTCATCGCTTTGGCCAATCAGTGCCGCTCTAGGGCTGATTTTGTGGGGATGATAAAATTACTGAATGAATCCATAGAATTCACTACTTGGTCCGCTTTGCTGGTTAACTTAAACCAGGGTAAAGAAATAAAAGATTATTATAATCTCAACGACTTCCCTAAGCTATGGCAGTTGGAATATTTTACCAAAGGCTTCGCGTGTGTTGATCCGGTTATTTTACGTAACTTCAACAAAGAAACCTTGGGGCAATTCCAATATTGGCCGAGTACCTTCGCGGAGATTGAAAAACGCTCCGAGCCTGAGTTGCTAAAAAAACAACAGCAGTTCATCGCCTCGTTAAAAAAGTATAAGATGCTTCAAGAAGGTATGAGCATTGGGTTTAAAGTAGCACCAGACCGCTGCGACTTGCTCTTTTCTGTGGCGGGCTTCGAAAATCCGGACCTCGAAGAGTCCCGAATTTTGCTTTCTGCGGTCGCCCCCTATATCTATTTGGCCCTCGTCAGTATCCGGGCCAAGGAGCGCAGTTGCCTGCTCACGCCCCAGCAGGTCAAGGTATTGGAGCTGATTAAAGAAGGGTTTAGCAAGCCACAGATTGCGCGTCGGCTGCAAATCAAAGAAAGCACCGTAAAGTACCACCTGAACCAAGCTTTCTCCCGGCTTGGTGCCAATACTCAGGCCCAGGCGGTGGCTACCGCTATGACCAAGGGCTTGCTGCTTGGTTGATTCTTTGGGCCTTTGGGAGGTGGATATACCTCTGGCTGCTGGGGTCCGAAAGGGGCTCCTTTGGGGCGCTGGCTAAGCGACCCCGTAGCTAATTTTAGGATCATTTGAGGGGTTGGCGTGGCTTATGGGACCAAAACAGGGGCCACCTATGTTTTAGTCACCTATTTTTACGATCTTTTTTCTCTGCGCCCCGTTGCTTTTGCGGGCTGTTGCGGTTTTTAGAGACAGGCCTCAACCTCTGGACTTGGTTCGGTCTGCTTTGCAGATTTGGCAACCCCACCATTTTACTTTGCAAATCCGCCCGATCCTTCATATGATCATATCCAGGAGGGCCCATGAAATTCGACGCCTACAAAACCGATAACTTTTTTGATGAATTTTTTGTAGAGGACGGCAAACCACGTTCCTACGCGCGGAAGATCGTTAAAACGATCAACGAAATGGAGCCTGGGGAACTGCTGAACCGACAGAAAGCGGCCGAGGCGGTCATGTTCGAAACAGGGATCACCTTCACGCTTTATAGCAACGAAGAAACCCAAGAAGACATCATCCCTTTTGATATTCTGCCGCGCATGATTCCCTATAAAGAGTGGGAAATGTTGCAGATCGGCTTGAAACAACGGGTTGAGGCTCTCAACGCTTTTGTGGCCGATGTTTACGGCGAACAGAAGATTTTAAAAGACAAGGTGGTGCCCAAAGACTTGGTGCTTGGCTCTAAGGCCTACCATAAGCAGCTGGTCGGCATCCGCCCGCCTCGCGACATCTGGACCCATATCTCTGGAATCGACTTAGTCCGTGACGATCAGGGCGAGTTTCTGGTTTTAGAAGACAACATGCGCTGCCCTTCGGGGGTGTCTTATGTGCTGGAAAACCGGGCGATTTTAAAGCGCATCTTCCCTATCGTTTTTCGAGCGAGTCGGATTGCCGCCGTTGAGGAATATCCCGAGCGTTTGTTGGATATGCTTGAGTATCTAGTGCCCCATAAGGAGCGCCCGACGGTGGCGGTACTGACGCCGGGGATGTACAACTCGGCCTTCTTTGAACATGTCTTTTTGGCGCGGGAGATGGGGGTGGACTTGGTCCAGGGGAGCGACTTAGTGGTCGAGGACGACTGCGTCTTCATGCGCACCACGGCTGGTTTGCAGCAGGTCGACAGCATCTACCGCCGATTGGATGATGACTTTTTGGACCCCGAAAGCTTCAGGGCCGATTCCTTGTTGGGCGTGCCGGGCATTATGCGGGCTTGGAAGAAGGGTAACGTGGCCTTGGTCAACGCGCCGGGGACCGGTGTGGCCGACGACAAGGCGATCTATTCTTATGTGCCGCAGATCATCAAATATTATCTAGACCAAGACGCGGTTTTATCGAACGTAGAAACCTTTTTGTGCCGCGATAAGATCCAACTAGATTATGTGGTCAGAAATCTTGACAAGTTGGTTGTCAAGCCTGTCGCCGAGTCTGGCGGGTATGGCCTCCTGATCGGGCCCCAGGCCAGCAAAAAAGAACGAGAAGCCTTTAAGGCCAAGCTATTGGCGGACCCGAAGAACTACATAGCCCAGCCGGTGGTTTCGCTCTCTCGCGCTCCGGTGGTTACCGATAAGGGGGAACTCTCCGGGCGGCATGTGGACCTACGGCCTTTTATTCTTTATGGTCAGGATATTTTTGTGCTCAACGGTGGCTTGACCCGCGTCGCGCTGAAAGAAGGCTCGTTGGTGGTTAATAGCAGTCAAGGCGGGGGCTCGAAAGACACCTGGGTGATCGAACCAAGCAAACCGAAGGGGAGCGATGCTTAGTCGAGTTGCCGAATCGGTCTATTGGCTGGGCCGCTATATGGAACGTGCCGACAACACGGCGCGGTTGCTGGATGTACATTTAATGCAGATGTACGACTTTTCTTTAGAAGAGATCGAACTCTGGGGACCGCTGATCTCGGTGACCGGTGACGAAGAGGACTTCAAGAGGGAATTTGACCTGATTGACCAGGCCAATGTTTTGCAGTTCTTGACCTTCTCGAAGCCTTACCACAACTCGATCCTCAACTGCGCCATCTACGCCCGCGAGAATGCCCGCTCAATCCGCGAGACGATCAGCAAAGAGATATGGGAGGCGGTGAACCATTTTTATCACCTGATTACCGACCGCAAAGCCCCGACACGCATGAAGCGGGAGCCGGACGATTTTTTTGGTGAAATCCGCAAGACGGCGCACCTCTTCTCGGGCGTCATTGAAGGCACCCAAAGCCGCAGCCAAAGTTGGCACTTCTTGAACATTGGGCGGATGTTAGAAAGGGCCGATAAGACCAGCCGTATTTTGGACGTCAAGTCCTTCGCGGCCATGCCCAAGACCAAAGGGCAAAAGATCAGTCCCTTTGAAGGGTTGATCGGGGGCGCGCTGCTCAATTCGGCCAGCGCTTTGGAGATGTATAAAAAGCGTTTCCGACAGATCACCCCTTCGCAGGTGGTGGAATTTTTAGTGTTAGATCCGCTCTTCCCCCGCAGCATCCACTTCTGTTTGACCAGGGCCGAAAATAGCTTGCACGCCATCAGCGGCACCCCGGTCGGAGCCTTTAGCAACGCCCCAGAAAAGTTGATCGGCAAAATGCGCTCAGGGATCGACTATACGGAACCCGAAGATATTTTCGAGCATTCGTTACACAAATACCTCGACCAACTCCAAGGCCGGCTCAACAAAGTGGGCCACGCCGTTTCGGAATGCTTTTTCGCTTAAGAAGCTGGCGCGCTTAAGCGTGGGCTTTGCGGGCCCTGCCCTCTTAGGGCGCAACAGAGCTATTTCCCGCCCCTTAGCCTGAGGGCCCAAATTCCATCACAACTCTGGTTTTTCGTCCGGTAGTAGCTTAACAGCTCAGCTACCTATTTAGAGCCTGGCTCCATCAGCGGACCTTCAAAGAAATCCGGCGACCGCGCCCCTGTATCGCTTTCGGAGGGGAACGTAAAGCCCCCCACGGCGCCGGGTGTCAGAAATATTTGATTATATTTACTAAATATAACTTGGCTGCAGGGGGACCCTATAGGGTGGCCTGGCTTACCGAAACCACTTTATCCCCCCAATTCCCGCCCAATTTACCCGAAAATTTACATCCTGCCGACCTGTTGTTCTGCAAAGGGCCTATAGTCAAAGCCGAACCTCCTACAACGAGTATCGGTATGAAAAAAATGGCGCCAAAATTCTCTAAATCCCTCAAGACAGGTCGGGTCCGATTGACCCGGTGGTTGGCTGGGCAAGGCTTGCTGAGTATTGGCAAGCGTATCGGGGCTTTGGTGGGGCTCTTTGCCCTTTTTATGCTCGGTGGATTTGCCCTGACCCGTTGGGGCTATGGATTGATTGAAGACGAGGTTAACCGTATCCAGCAGGCCCAAGAGGTAACGGCCTTGACCGCCCAAGTTCAGTTGGCGGTAACTGCCGCCAGAGGACACGAACACACTTTTTTGTCTGAGCCCAGCGATCAGGACGCCAGTGCCTTTTTTGAGCACCTCACTGAAGCCCAAGAGGGAACCCGCAAGCTAGTGGCCCAGGACCTCAGCCCCGAATTCGCAAAGGCGGCCCACAGCTTAGCCGAAACCCTGGCCAGTTACCAAAGCGATTTTCAATCGGTGGTAGACTACAACCGCTCGATGGGCTTTGGCCCCAACGATGGATTCCGGGCCCGCTTCGGTGAAAGTGCCGAAGCAATACAGGCCCAGTTTGAAAAGCTCGGCCGCGCCGACTTAGTGCTGGCGTTGCTGAAGATCCGGAACGCCGAAAAGGACTTTTTCTTAGGCCGACTCTCGGCGGGCCGGGAGGTCAAAGAGCAAATGACCGAACTGCGCCAGCGACTAGCCCAGGTCCGTGGGGCCCAAGCCTTAACGAAACCGGCGGGTTTGATCGACGGGTATTTAAGCAATTTCGACCGGATTAAGCTTTATACCTATAAGGTCAACGACCTGGAAGCGAGTTTTAAAAGCGACTTCGAAGAGATCCCCAGCCTGCTGGCCCAGTTGGATCAGGTGGCGATAGATGAACAAATCCTGGTCGGGAAAAAAGCCCGAGAGGTGATGCAGGCCTTGGGTGACCGCTTTTTGGTTATGGGCTTGAGTACCTTGGTTTTCATGATGTTTTTCGGTTGGGCCCTGTCGCGCTCGATCTTGCGGCCCATCAAGGAGGTCTCGGCGCTGACCGAACAGTTGAGCCAAGGCAATCTCACGGTGCGGATCAAAAATCAGGGTTATGACGAGCTGGGCCAGATGTCCAAATCGCTCAACCGTTTTGCCGTCTCGCTCAAGCGGACCATAGCGGTGATCCATACTGGCAGCGACACCCTTTCTGCGGCGTCCCACCAACTGGCCGCCACCACCCGCCAGATCGAAGCGACCACCCAAGATGCCAACCGGAGCAGCGAAGCAAGCAACCAAAGCATCCAGGAGGTCGGCCGCAATGTGCAAGACCTTGCGGTGAGTAATGAAGAGATCACCGAGGCCTTGCGCGAGTTGATGCAAACCGCCGGGCAGGTGAGCCAGGAAGCGGATCAAGGCAAACTGACGATGGCCAGAGCCGCCCAGGCGATAGAACAAATTGTCGCCGGACAAGCCCGGATCGAAAAGGTTTTGGGGGCGATTGAGAAGATCAGCAAACAGGTGCATTTGTTGTCTTTTAACGCCGCCATTGAAGCGGCCAAAGCCGGTGAGGCGGGCCGGGGGTTTAATGTGGTCGCCGCCGAGATCCGGCGGCTTTCGACCCAGACCAGCCAAGCGGTCCAAGAAATCGACCAAGTGATCAAAGATTCCAACGATAAGGTCAGTGTGGGGGCCTCGGTGGTCGCTGAGGCCTCAGATCAGTTCCATTCGATCATGGGCGATGTCCAACAGATCAACCAAGGTCTCAGCCGGATTGGGGCGTCCTTGGTGGCCCAGGATTACAAAACCAAGAATCTCGCCCGCGAAACCGATAAGATCAGTCAGTTGAGCGAACGCAACAGCCAAGTGATGTTCGAGTTGGCGGCGACGATCCGCCAAGTGGACGGCACCACCGGCGAGTTGAGCGGTATGGCGGGACAACTTAAAGCCCAAGTATTGGTCTTTAAAATTTGAGGTAAAACCTATGAATCTCTTGATCATCTGTGAAGAAAACGCCAGCCGGAGCCAGATGGCCCAGGCGGTTATGGAGCGGTTGGTGCCCGAGGCCGAGATTGTGTCAGCGGGCTTAAAACCCGCCGGGTCGATTCATCCCCTGGCCATCCGCGCCGCTTTTGAGGCTGGATATTCCTTGCTGGGGCAACGGCCCAAGTCGCTAGATTCGCTGGCTGGGCAGGCCTTTGATATGGTTCTGTCGCTTTGCGAGTCGCCAGAGGTAACCCTGCCCGTTAGTTTACAAAACAAGGTGCAGTTTTCCTTAAACCTCCCCGACCCGGCCCGTGCCCAGGGAAGCTTAGACCAACAGACCCAAAGTTTTTGCCGTTGTTTTGAAGAAATCCAACTTGGCTGCGAGTTGATCTTTAGTCGGCAGGTCCTGGCTCAAAGGGAGTGCCGGGTTTAACGGAAATTTTACAAAAGGGCGACTTCTGTGAGCGCTTTATCTGCAGGCTCCCTTTGTAACCAACCAACCATCTAGAATTTTTTGGAGGAACATGAAAAAGGCACTGACCATCCTGGCTGGTTTGCTCGCTATGGTAGGATGCAGCGGGGGCTCAAGCTCCCCTTCGATCGAAGAGGCCAAGTACATGGAAATCCGCTACGAGGGGCGCATTTACGTGATCGGCAGCGACAAAATGGCGCAAAAGTTTCACGCCCATTTGCCCTATACCCAAACCTATTTAGGCTTGGGCCCTCAAGGCGAGACGGTCATTTTGGAAAACGAAAAGAAAGGCGAAGCACTGAAAGCGCGTCTGCTGGGCGAATATTGTGAGGCCCGCAAGCTCAATCAGGGAGCCTGCGCCAACGCACCTAAGGCAGAAGGCGGAGACTACTTGAGTATTTGGGTAGATGGCCGCATTTATGTGATGGGTAGCGAAGAAGCCATGGAAAAGTACAAACCCCATTTGCCCTACACCCAGACCTATCTAGGCTTGGGCAAAGCTGGAGAGACGGTGGTGATCGAAAATGCCAAGAAAGGTTCGGAACTCAAAGCCCGCCTTTTGAAGCAGTTCTGCCAGCAGAACCAAGTGACGACCGGCCCCTGCGCTTAAGTTCGCATCAAGAGCCCCAGCTCGCGCCGATTGCCTCCCCCGGACCTGCACAACCGGGCGGCATCGGATACCCGGAGAGGTGCCATGGGGCACCTCTCTGCCCCACCTCATCTTTCGCTGGGTTCCTCCGGTATATTTAGTGATTCCTTCCGCTTTTGCTTGGTCTTATTCGGGATTCCTTTAGGCGCGGTTCCAGCAAGACCTTCCAACCGAAAATCTTGCCGCCCTCTAACAAGGCCTCTTCGGCGTTGCTAGTGGTTTGTTTGCTTAGATATTGCCGCAAAATCTCAGAAAAATAAGGTCCGTGAATGCCTGGGCCGGGGCAGAGGGCAGTGCCGCCGTGAGGCACCGCGCCTCCATAGTGGGGACGGGTATGGAGGCGGCGAACCGCAAATCAGTGGAGCAGCCCCCCGCAAAGGTCAGTGTTTGATGCAGCTCAAGCCTATCAAACGGCTTTCGCCATCACCTCTAGGTGGGCCAGCTCCTCGTTTTGGAGGATTCGGGACATATCTAGAATGATGATCACCCGTTTGTCTAATTTGGCCAGACCGGTCATGTAATCGGTATGGATGTTCGCGCCCATTTGGGGGCTGTCTTCAAACTGGCTGGGTTCGATGGTGGTGACGCCGATCAACGAATCGATGATACAACCCGTCATACGCCCGGCAAGGTCCACCACCAAGATGCAATTTTCGGTGTCTTGCTCGGGGATGGGGATATGAAAGCGGGCACGTAGGTCGATCACGGGAACAATCTGCCCCCGTAGGTTGATCACTCCTTTCATAAACTCAGGAGTCTGTGGGACTGGCTCCGCCTCAATCATGCCCACCACTTCGCGGGCGTCTAAGATCTGCAATCCATATTCTCGACCGCCGAGCATAAAGGTCAAGAGCTTGCCGCCCGCCTGCTCGAATAGGGCTTTTCCTTTTTCGCTCACCTGGACCTCCCGTTAAACTTCATTGAATTTGACCAGACCAGTCTTCGGCTCACCTGGTTCGCTCCCTGGACGCCGCCATTTTTGAGCCTAGGCGAAGATGGGAACCCAAGTCAACTTGAGCCCTTGGAACCAAGTCAGGCTAGCTAATGATCCCACACTTTCCATGGGTCCCTCTAGTTTTATTACCCATGAAGGCGGAAAAACTGAAGTCTTGGGCCGGTGGATGGCAAAGGGGTGGGCAAATCTTAGGCCAGCGAAAGCAAGACCGAGAGCAACAGTTCTTCGTCGATCCGCTCCGGTGCTTCGGGCAGAACCAAGGGGACATCGATAATTTGGATGCCACGGTTTTCGAGTTGGTCGCGTTCTTCGGGCGTAATCTGGTGCCCGCCTTCAGCGTCGATCACCAAAAAGTTGAGGTAGTCGGTGTCCCAGCCAGGGAAGCGGCTGGATTCTTTAAGGGCACGCAACAAGCGGTCTACCTGCTCGGCTAGGCGATAGCCCTTTTGTTCCGGGTCAACCCCTAGGTTGGGTACGTAGACCTTAGGGCAAGGATTGGCCTGGACCCGGTCGCCTACGCCCTGGATTAAAAAGTTGGCTAAAAGGCTAGAGAAGAAGCTGCCCATGGGATAACAAATCAAGTCGGCCCGGTCGATCAAATGGGCGATCTTGTCTTTAAGGGGTGGCCGCCGGGCGGGGCTGCCATCTTTATTGGCCAACTCCAGGTCCACTAACTTAGCGGCCGGAGGTTTAGACCCTTTACCGGTGAAGCGGTGTTGGCCCAAAATTTCGGTCCCGTCGGCGTAGCGGGCGAGCAGTTGTAGGTCCTGGGTCGCTGAAGGGCGCACAATACCCCGAGCTTCGATCAAACGAGCGAAGAGGTAAAGCACCGGGTCAATCTGGCGTCGGTTGTTTAAGTAGCCGCCGACCAGGATCAGATTGCCGATGGAGGCACCACGCAGATCAAAGTCAGCAGGCATCTTGCGCTTAAAAAAGCCCAGATGGTTGCGGATGATCTTGCGCATCGGGTCTTGGATCGCTGCAATCAGCGGGTGTTTCCCGGCCAGTAAGCTGCTTAAGAGTTCCGCCAACTTTTCAGGTCCTTCATTTTCGGGCAGGCGGGTGTCGAAGAGGCGGTAGATCTCAGGGTTGCCTTTAAGCGTTTGGTCCGCCAGAGCCATCAAGCGGTTGCGGAGGTCGCCAACGGCCAACATGTTAAACTGTTTGCGCAGTTCCGCCGAAGAACCACCTGAATCAAAAGGCGGGATCAGGTGGATTGAGTTGTGGGTGTATTCGATCAGCCGTTGTGAAAGCCCCCGTAGCGCCGTGCCGCCAGTAAAAAATAACAAGCAGGGCCCCAAGGCCGGGTGGGCCTTGTAGCGCGCCAAGGCCACCCGGTTGGGTAAGGGTAGGGTCTTTAAAAAGCTGACTTGGAAGCTGCGTCCCATAAGATTGCCAGGGGCCTAAGCCCCCGGTATTTAGGGTTAGTTGGTGGCTTTTGCCGCCGGTTTGGCGGCTGCGCCTTTGGCGGGTTCGGCCTTCGTCGCTGACTCCTTTTTGGGCTCTTCTTTCTTGGCCGCAGGCGTCACCTTCGGCGTGGTCGAAGAGATCACCAGGTTGTCCGCAGGCAATTCCGGCGTTTCGGTGACCCAGCTCAGCTCAAAAGTTAGCTTTTCCTTGCCCTTTTTCTGGGCTGCCGAAACTTCGAGTTCCATCTGGTCCACCGGGCTCAGGGCGACGAACTCATTTTCTTGTTGGATACAAACCTGGCCGGTTTTGAGGCTCTTGGTCAGCTCTTCCAAGTAGGCGATGGCCCGATCTTTTTTCAAGCTGGTTTTTACGGTGATTGATTTCTTGTTCATCCGATTGCTCCTGTCTTGTTTGGAAGTGCTAAGGGTCGTTAAATCAACTTAAGGCAAGCTTCGGTGGCCGCCTTAAAATCCACGCCGCCGCTGATCTCATAGACCCGCACGCGCTCCAATTCCTTGAGGTAACGTTCCTCGGAAAGGTCCGGCGGGTTGGCGGGGTCTTCGGGGAGGAAAAAGGCTCCCGGAGATTTGCAAAAGGCTTTGAGCAGGTCGCGCCGCTCGTTTAAGTCCACTTGGGTCACCTGGATGGGCTCGTCGCTACGTTGCCAGTTAAGGATCACCAACATATCCATCCAGCCTTGCAGGACAAAGCGGGTTTTGGAAAAACAGCGGTCTAGGTAAACGTCGTATTTGTGTTCCAGCTCCCAAAGGTCGTCGGGTTCCAAATGGCTGAATTCCTCGATCTCTTTGACGCTCAGAATCGGGCGTAGGTCGGGGTTGGAAAGTGCGGTGCCGGGGTTGATGCGCGGCAGCTTGGGCACTCCGTACATGATCGGTCCCTCTTGGCTACCCCGGCTCATCAGGCGGTCGTTGCTTAAAAAGTCGGCCCCTTGGCTTAAGAGGTGTAGCGCCAAGGTGCTTTTGCCCATTCCCGAGAAGCCCGCAAAGGCGATGCCCCGGTTTTTGACTAAAACCGCCGCCGCATGACCCAAGACGCAGTCTTGGTTGAGCAGCCTCTCAATGAAGCGGTTGTTGACGAAGTTGATCACTTGGTTGTCATTTTCCTTGGCCCGGCCCACGGCGAGGTTGATCCCGCCGCCGAAGAAAAAGCTCATGTCCGTCTTGGTCTTTCGGACCGCCCGGCCCCCGGCCAACTCGGCGAACTCTTCTTTAACCCGCGACTTGCCGGGCTCAGGGTCCCAGGGACGGTAGGGTAGGTCTAGTTCCAACGGTGGTCCGTCGATCACCAGCACGGTGATGTCGGTAGAGCCCGGCTCGACCACAAAAGGCGCGAAGTAGTGGCGCAGGCCGGATTCGACCAACAACGAATTGGTCTTTACCTGCAGCTGGCAACCGGCCAAGTTGAGGTCTAAGGTATGGCTAAAGTCCACCCCGTCGCAGAGCGACTCGGTGAGTTCGTTTAAACTAGGAAGTGCGTGGTTCATCATGCCTTTTTCTGGTTCAGCGTTTCTAGGATGTAACTTGCATATAATTCGGCGACGTTGATGCCCTGGGCTTCTTGGAGTCCCTTGAAGCCACCGAAGGCGGATACCTCAAAGACCCGAGGTCCCTCATCGGTTTCCATCAGGTCTACGCAGGTAAAATCCAAGTCAAACAACGCTTGGGCCCGGCGGGCCAGATCGATCCAGGCCTGGGGCGGATCGTCGGGAGCGTAGCGGCCCCCGTTGGCGGTGGTGGTGTTCCAGCTATTGCCGGAGCCGACCCTTGCGTAGGTGCCCAGGTACTTGCCGCCTAGAAAGGAGATGCCCAAATCCCGACCCGGTCCTTTGACAAAACGCTGCATGTAAATCACCGGGTTGCCCGCTTTTTGGTAGGCTTCGATGGCCGCCAGGTTTTCGCTCGCGCCGCCTTCTAAAAAAATCATGCCCCGCGCTTTGGTGGTAAAAAGCGGTTTGAATACCGCCTTACCGTATTCTTCGAGTTTCGCCGCCGCTTCGGCCACAGATTCGGTGATGAAGGTTTCGGGCATGGCGATCCCGCCTGCCTTAAGGGTGACGGTGCAGCTCAAGCGGTCGATCAGGCGGCTCATGCCGGCAACACTCGAATAAATCCGCACGCCCTTAGCCTCGGCAAAGCGCAGCATCTCCATCCGGTCTAAGACCTCAGGGCAGTAGATTTGGCTGATTTTTTTGACCACCAAGGCATCATAGGTACATAAGTCTTGGTCCTTCCACCAAAGCGATTCTCCGGCCAAATCTAAGTGGACCTCGCCCATGTCGATCACCGGGCAGGGACCGCTCAGTTTTTCTATCTCTTCGGCCAGGGCCACTGAAGACCATTTGCCGGGAATGCCGATGACGGCGATTTTCATATTAGGTCTCCTAAAGACTGAAGAGGCTGTCGGGGACGCGGAAGTTTTGCTCCGCGTCAGGGGCCAGCATCTGGTCGATCAAATAAAGAGAGCGCTGGAATAACGCCTCAGATAATTCAGGGTGGAATTCAAAGCGGGTCGAGGTGGTCAAGGCTCGGATCAACCCCAGGCCCAAACGTTTTTCAAAGCCCAAATCATTTTGTTCCTGGGCAAAACGACGGGCGAAATCCAAGAAATGCCGGGCCGCCTGTTCGATGCGCAAGCGGAGTCCTTCTTCAAAAACCTTCTGGCGGAAGTTGCTGGCCAAAAAGACGGCCACGTCCTGGGCATAGTCGCCGAAGCCCGAGCGGTGTACGTCGATGAAGCGGATTTGGTCTTGGGGCTCGTCGTAAAAGATATTGTCTAAGTTAAAGTCACCGTGGATCAACACGGCAAAGGGAGCCACGGTCCCTTTGGTGGCATCGCGTAGCCGGTCGATCCGGCTCTTGAAGCTGTCGATCTTAAGCCCGCCGATCTCTACTTCGGGCAAGGAGTAAGAGGGATGGACCCTAAAAACCTCGTCGATCCGGTTTTCAAGTTGGTTGAGCGAATCGCAGCTAGGTTTTTTTTCGTCGTCCCGGGTGTTGCGCCAGATGACTGCCAGGGTTTCTTCTAAAGCGGTCAAACTGCCGAAGAGTTTTTGGTCGTTGGACTCCAGCAGGTTGTGCTGCATGGTGTCGCCGTCCAAGTACTCAACCAACAGGCTGGCATGGTCGCCTTTGATTTTAAAGTCTAGCACTTTGGGGGTCACGCCGGGCTTGTGGTGGTTCCAAAGCTCGATCTTTTCTTTTTCCTTTTCGATCTTAGGTAGGCTGCCTTCTTTAAAGACATAATCCCGCTCGTCCCCTTCGGAGGTCGCCGTGGTGATCAGGCCGATCCGACAGCCCGAGCGGGTGCCCCAGACCCCTTCAAATTTGATGTCCTCGATGGTCAGCTCGTCAACGTTCAAGAGGCTTTCTTCTAAAAACTCAAATTGTTTGAGTTTGAGCTTGTCGCCCACAATACTGAAGATGATTGCCTCGCCGATGTTGAGCAGGCAGTCTCCGATGCGCTCTAGGTAACGCAAGATGAAGATGGTGGTGAGCAGATTTTCCACCTCTTTGCCTTTGGTCAGCTCTTTTAAGACCTTCTCAAAGGAGCGTTTATAGGCCCGGTCCAGCTTCGATTCGGAAACGCAGATCTTGCGGGCTAGGGAAAGGTCATGGTCAAAAAGCGCCTTGTGGATCCGCTTGAGGTTGAAGATGATGATATCAAAAAAGTGCTTGTAGTCATAAGCCTTGATGAAATCCCGGTCATCAAAGTAGGGCAACTGGCGGGCGATGTTGACCGAATGGTCCGCGATACGTTCTAAGTTGCCGGTGATGGTGTTGATGGCGCGGATCAGGTCTGCCTCGGACTTCATCTTGACCGACGAGTTTGAATAGATCAGCGAAAAACACTTGTTTTCCACATAGGTTTTCAAGCTGTCGATATAGTCATCACGGGCGATGATCTTAGCGATCAGTTCCTCTTCCCCGCCTCTGTCCAAGGCCTTTTGGGTCTCTTCGACTTGGCGGGTCACCTCAAGCAAGATAAACCGCAGGTTGTCGACAATCGTCGCTGGGATGGTCATGGTTTAGTCTTCCTTGGGGCTAACCGAAAGGGACAGACGGTCTTTGTTGATTTCCACACGGGGCTGGTTTTTCCAGGAAACCTTGATGCTGATCTTGCTGCGGCCCGATTTATTTTTAGCGGCGATCTCTAACTTCAAGAGGCCGTCGGGGTCGAGCAGCAATTCGGATTCCGGGCTCTTGAGGGTCAGGTTGCCGGATTTAAACCCTTCGGCCAGGGTCTCGAGGTAGGTAACAATCGATTGTTTGTCCACCAAGGTGACATATTCAAATTCTCGGGTCTTGTTGCTACTCACTGCGTTCCTTTGGGTTAAGAGTTCAAACGGGCTTTGTATTCGGCGATCACCAAATGTTTTTCCGCCTGAGCTTGGATCAGGGTTTTCTTTAAAGAAAGATCGTCCCAGGGCGGCTGAACGCCGACCTCTCGGATGACTTTTTCGGCACTTTGCGCCCCTGGCGCTTTGAGCTTTTCGCCCAGGTGGGTGTCATCACCCATAAAGACCAACAGGGGCCGCCGACCCGGGGCTACCGAGCGGTTTTGGCGGTTGACCACGTTGATCAAAAATTCGGTATAGGTGCTGGATTGGGGATTCCAGACCTCAATCCCGTCGACATCATAATCAGCCATCAAGATGGGCCAAAACTGTTCGGGGTGCGGGATCACAATACCGCCGCCGAGGCCCCTCGTTTCTTCGATGATCTCTTGGGTTTTATAAAAATAGGTTAGATCAAAGTCTTTTTTTACCGCCTTTTTTACTTCCCGTAAGAAGTGCTGCGCCCGGTCGATGGTGGCGTCGCCGACGGTGCCGCGCAGGCCGTCAAAGAAATTGCGGATCAGCTTGTTTTTGATTGCCTCTTTGGGTAAAATCGCTTCGTTTTGCTCGATCAAAAGGCCCAATTTGCGGGCCATCAGGCGCACCAGATTGACCAGCTCAATGTTGGCCCCCGTCTTGGCCGCCGCCTTTTGCAGGATAAAGTCCTGCTCAGGGCGGGTTAAGCAGTGGAGGAAATCAAAAAGCTGGGTGGCGCGGTAGTTAAAGGTGTGCATCAACATGCTCTTGAGCACGCTGGCTTCGGCCACTTTTTCGGGCGCGAAATGCAACAGCAGCTGCACCTTGGTGTTGAACTCGGGACTGTAACAGTCCACCTCTACCCCGGCATAGTCGTCGTAGACCAATATTTGGTTGTGCTGGGTGGGGATGATTAGGTGTTCTTTAGCGTTCGGGAAGGTCGCTTCGATGCGCTGTTTGATCAGCGGCATGGGCACATATTCGGGGTGCCAATGCACCGCCAAGACCGCGTCGTCCTTAGGGTAAACCGCCGGAGGCTGGGTGATCAGGGCCTCTTGTTCGGGGCTCAAGCGCTGGTTGACGATTGATTCAAACAGCTCCTGGTCCTCTTGAAGGATCTCGGTGCCTTTAGTGTATACGTTGCGGTTTGGTTCCATCGGACAAACTCCATTTGATTGATTTCGGGACCAATCTAGAGGGGTTCTGGGGGGAGCGGTTCAGGGGAAGGTTAAGTTTTGGTAAAAAATTTAAGACAATCCCTACATCGGCTCTAGGCGCTAAATAACCAGGAAAATTAAATCCAAAATATTCCAAAGACAGCAGACCGCAGCCAAGGCATTGCTGCGCACCGGTTAGCTCTTGGCAGAATGAACCCAGGGGGAACAGGCTGTTGGTAGGCCCATTGGTTACAAATCTTTACAACCTAGATCGTTGGGTTCGGTTAGGCTGGATTCATAGACCAGCCATTTTTTGGCTTGTGACCTTTTAAGAGACTGCATGTTTTTGCGAAAGTTCAATAAATTGACACTGTTGCCCTGGGTGGCTTTGTTGGTGTGGGGCTGTAGCCCCCACAGCCCAATGGGCGAACCGGGCACCGGGCTCGAAAGCGACCGATTTGAACAAAGCGAACAAGTCACCTACAGCGACCCAGGACGTTGGTGGTTGCAGTTGGGTTCGAAGGAATTAGAGGCCCTGATGGAGCGCGCCTTCACCAAAAACCCAGGCCTACGCGCCGCCCAGGCCCGTATCGAGCAGCGCTTGGCAGCCACCGGCATCAGCTTCGCCGCCCTATTGCCCAGTGCCAACGCCGACTTTACGGCCGCCAAGAGCGCTAACCGCTCGACAGGTGTCGAGGTGCAAAGCACCAGCTTTTCTATAGAATTGCAGGCGAGCTACGACCTTGACCTGTTCGGTAAAAACAGCGCCAACCTTAAGGCCGCCGAACTGGAACTATTGGCCTCCTTGGAAGCCTACAAACAGCAATTGACTTTGTTGGGCCAACAGGTCGCCAAGGCTTGGTTCGGTCTCGCGTCCATCCAAGCTCAGTTAGAATTTGCCCAAGAAACGCTGCTCACCGACCAAGCCAACTTGGAGCTGATCGAGCAGAGTTATAAATTAGGTACCGCCCAGGCCGCCGAGGTCCTACAAGCCCGAGAACAATTAACGAGTACCGAACTGCGCCAAGTGCAGCTGCGAGTCCAGCAGCTTTCGGCCCAACAAAGCTTGCGGCAGTTGGTTGGTGATTATCCCTCGGCGGCGGACCTTGCCGCCCAGTTGGATTTAGGGTTGCAGCTACCTCCGCTCCAGCCGGGTCTTCCTTCGGGGCTGCTTAAACGCCGCCCGGACCTGCGCCAAGCCTTATTGCAGCTCAAAGCCCAAGACCACCGGATCGCCGCGGCGGTGGCCGACCGCTTCCCCCGTTTGAGCCTGACCGCTTCGACCGGCTACCAGAGCACCGAATTGTCCAGCCTAAGTGAGCCCAACAATGCCTTCTGGAACTTGGTTGCCAACCTGAGCGTGCCGATCTTCGACGGGGGGCGCCGCCGCGCTGAGGTCCGCCGTCAAGAAGCGTTATTAGAAGAGCAACTGGCCAATTACCGCCAAAGCCTACTGGGGGCCTTTGGTGAGGTCGAATCGGCTTTGGTCCAACTGAAGCAACAGGACCTACTTTTAGAGCTGCGCCAACGCTCTGTGGTGATCGCCCAACAGCGTTTGGCCTTGACCAAAAGCGCCTTTGTGCAGGGGGTGATGACCTTCGATCAGGTGATCGCTGCACAAAAACAATTTGTCACCGCCCAGACCAACTGGATCACCGACAAAAGAGGCTGGATCGACCTGCGGGTTGATCTTTATACCGCCTTGGGTGGCGACTGGACGGCACATTACCTAGAATCCCTTGGAGCAGAAATCAAGGATATTAACCGAGAAGAACCATGATCCTCCTGACTAAACGATGGTTGCCTTGGCTGATCCTATTGGCCGGTGTTGGCCTTTCGGCGGCGATGATGCTGGGCAAAGAACCGGCCAAGCGCAAGGAGAGTCCGCCCAAGAAAATCAAGCTGGTGCGGGTGCTTCAGATGCAGCCCGTCAAACATCAGGTCCAGGTGGTCGCGCTGGGTAGCACCATCCCTTCCCAGGAGCTATCCCTGGCCGCGCGCGTCGGCGGGCAGGTAGACTGGATCTCGCCGAGTATGGTCGAGGGGGGGTACGTGGAGGCCGGGGAACTGCTCTTTAAGCTGGACCCGGCAGACCTGCTGTTGACCCTAGACCAAGCCAAGGCCACCTTGGCCAAAGCCGAATTCGACCTAGACAACGTAGAGGCCCAAAAAAAATCGGCCTTAGCGGGCCTCAAGAGTTTTCAGGAGGTCCAAAGCCAGACCGGCGGCAACCGACTGGACATCAGCCCTTTAGCGCTCTACGGCCCCCAGTTAAAAAATGCGCGGGCCTCGATGGCCTCGGCTCAGGCGAGCCTCAAACAAGCCGAACTCAACCTTGAGCGCACCGAAATCCGCGCCCCCTTTGCGGGCTATTTCCGTAGCGTGACGCTGGCATTGGGTCAATCGGTTACCGCTAACCAGCAGGTTGCCAAGCTCTTTGCCGAACGGCCCATCCGGGTTAAGCTGGCCCTGCCGCTCAATGAGTTGCCTTGGGTTGACTTGGGTACCCAGGGACAGACCGGCTCTGCGGTGGTTTTGACCAAACAAATCGGCCCGGACCAACACCGCTGGATCGGCGTGGTTACCCATCAAGTCCAAGAGATCGACAGCATGGGGCGCTTGGCGCAGTTGATGATCGAGGTTGACCAGCCCCTTTCGGATCAGGGTTTCCCCCTGCCTTTAGGGTTACAGGTCAAGGCGACCTTGCAGGGAGAGGTGTTAGAACAGGTTTATAAAGTGCCGCTTTACGCCCTGCACCAAGAAAACCAAGCTTGGATGGTCGGCCCCGGTGGCGGCTTGGAGATCCGCCCATTGAAGATTTTGCGTCAGGTTGAGAATATGGCGTTGGTCCGAGAGGGGCTTTTTCCGGGCGATCAGTTGATTCTTTCGCCCATCGAGACGCCTACCGAGGGGATGCCCCTGAAGGTCTACCAGCCCGAAACCGATAAGGGGCCCGAACCGGGCCCGCAGCTCGAGACGGCTCAGGCCGAATCCCCCCAGGCAATAGCGGCCCCGGAGCCTAACCCCCAAACCCAGGTCCCAGTGGCAACTACCCCGCCCAAGGTCAACAACCAAAGCGCTAGCGGAGCCACTCCATGAAAGCGGCCATGTCTTGGATGGCGCAAAACCCCGTCGCTGCCAACATTCTCTTAGCCATGATCTTGATCGGCGGGGCGATGATGGCCCCGCGTCTACCCCAGGAGGTCTTTCCTGAGGTGGCGTTGGATATGCTTAACGTCACGGTGGTCTACCAGGGTGCAGGCCCCAGCGAAGTGGCCAACAGCCTCTGCGTTCCTCTGGAAGAAGTGATCGACCCGCTCGAAGGGATCGAAGAGTTGGTTTGCCAAGCCAACGAGGGGATCGCCGTGGTGAGCATCACCTTAGAAGACGGAGCGGACCCAGACGAGCGGCTACAAGAGGTACGCAACGCCGTGGGCACCATCCAAGACTTTCCCGCAGACATCGAAACGCCCCAGGTCAGCAAGCTCACCCGCAAGCGGCGCATCTTCAATCTCGCGCTAACCTCCCAGTCCGAACCGGCGCAGCTCTTCGAGCTGGCCCGCCGCGTCCAAGACGAACTGTCCGAGTTGCCCGGCGTGTCGTCGGTGGACAACGAAGGTTTGCTGAACACCGAGTTGGTCATCGAAGTCACCCCCGAGGCGCTCCGCTCCACCGGCCTGAGTTTGACCGGACTGGCCGCCATCATCCGCCAAGGCAGCCTCGACCTACCTGCCGGGTCGATCCAGACCCAAGGCGGGGAGATCTTGGTGCGGACCGTCTCCAAGCGTGAACGGCCTAGCGAGTTTGCCCAGTTAGTGGTCCAAAGCCAACGTGAAGGGTCCCAGACCCGCCTAGGCGAAATCGCCCGGATCACCGAGCGGCCCGCCGAGTCTCAGGACTATTTATTATTAGATGGCAAACGGGCGGTCTTTTTTAATGTGTACCAAAAAATGGGCTTCACGCCCGCTCAGGTAGCCACCCAAATCAACGAATACCTAGAGACCACCCAGGCCGGATTTTCTCCGGGCGTGGACTTGGTGATCTGGCAAGATCGTTCCGAAATTTTCCAGCAGCGCTTTGATCTATTGGTCAACAACGGGATCATGGGCTTGGTTTTGGTGTTCATCATCCTGGCGCTGTTCTTAGAAATCCATCTGGCCTTTTGGGTTATGTTGGGCATCCCCATCTCCTTCGCTGGTTCGTTGTTGCTGATGCCCTTTACCGGCGTGTCGATCAACATGATCTCCCTGATGGCCTTTATCTTGGTCTTGGGCATCGTGGTGGACGATGCCATTGTGGTCGGTGAGTCGGTCTTCCAAAAGATCGAAGAAGGCAAAAGCCGCCTGCAAGCAGCCATCGAAGGGGCCACCGAAGTCGGCCCGGCGGTCTTTTCAGCGGTGATAACCACTTTAGTCGCCTTTGCTCCCTTGATGTTTATCGACGGGGCAATGGGGCGTTTTTTGGTGGCCGTGCCGGTGATTGTGATGTCTGTGTTGTTGCTCTCCTTGGTGGAGTCTTTGTTTATTCTTCCGGCGCATCTTTCCTTTGGAGGCAAGCCTTTTAAGTCGGCTCCGATGCGCGCCTTAGAGCGGCTGCGGGTTGCCTGCGACGACGGTCTAGACCGGATCACCCATGGGCCCTATAAGCGGTTTGTCGAGAAGACCCTAAAAAACAGCTTCGCCACCCTGGCTTTTGGGGTGGTTAGTTTGATGTTGGTGGTGGCTACCGTGGCCAGCGGCATTTTGCCGATGCAGTTTTTCCCGAAGATTGAAGACGACGAGGTGCGTCTGACCGCCACGTTGCCTCCGGGCATCCCCGCCGCCGAAAGCCGCCGTATCTTAGAAGAGGTAGTCGCCAAAGGGGCGGCTATCCTGGCTAAAGCGGACCAGGAACAGGGTAAAAAAGAATCCAGCTTGCTCAATAGCTACATCCGCCTTCGCGCCAATTCCGGCAGTGGGTCGGCTGAGGCTTCGGTGCGCTTGAGGCTGATTGATGCGGACCAGCGCAGCATCAATGCCTTTAAGCTAGGTAAGCTCTGGCGGCAATCGGTCGGTGAGGTGCCCGAGATCACCAGTCTGTCTTTAAGCAGCCGGACCATGAATTTCGGCGATGACATCTCCATCACCTTAAGCCACCCAAACCGCCAGGTCTTAGAACAGGCTATTGCCGACACCAAGGCCTATTTGACCAGTTATTCTAGCGTGGTGGACATTGACGACAGCGAAAAGGCAGGCAAGTCGGAGATCCAGTACCGCCTAAGCGAAGAGGCCCGCAGCCTGGGCGTGAGCCCCCAAGAATTTGCCAACGAGCTGCGCGCCGCCTTTAAAGGCGTCAACATCACCACCCTGCTGCGTAACGACCAGACCGTTGAGGTCTATTTGCGCTACCCAGCCGAGGTCCGAAACAACCTCTCCAACCTTGAGCAGTTGTATCTGCGTACCAATGCAGGCGGGGAAATCACCCTGGGCCAAGCGGCCGAACGGAGCGAACGGATCGAGCCCACCGGAATCCGCCGCGAGAACCGCCGCCCGGTGGTTTTGGTCACCGCCAGCATCGATTCGGCCCAACGCAATCCAGACGCCATCACGGCCCGGATCAAAACCGAATGGCTGCCCCAACTCCGCTCCTTACATCCAGGCTTAACCGCTAAAATGGAAGGAGCCAATAAGGAGCGGCAGAAGTCTATGAGCAGCCTATTGGGCGGCTTTTTAGGGGCCATGTTGATGATCTACGCCCTTTTGGCCATCTTTTTTAGGAGTTATACCGAGCCTATGCTGGTGATGATCGCCATCCCCTTCGGGCTCGCCGGAGCGGCACTGGGCCACTTGATCCTGGGCCATCCCTTGAGTTTCATGAGCCTCTTTGGTTTGGTTGGTTTGACCGGCGTGGTGGTCAACGATTCGTTGATCTTAATCGACGCCATCAAGCGGCACCCGAACCGCCAGAGCGACCCCATCGGCTCTTTGGTAGAAGCCTCCCAAAGCAGGGTCCGGCCGATTTTGATGACCACGGCGACCACCTTCTTTGGCTTGATGCCCCTTTTAGCCGAGACCTCTCGTCAGGCCCAATTCCTGATCCCTATGGCGATCAGCCTGGGAGTGGGGATTGTTTTTGCGACCTTGATCACCTTGATCCTCATCCCTTCGCTCTACTGGATATTAACCCACTGGCGGCCCTCGTTTTTTGCTTCGCGCTAAGCGATTGGATTCTTCGGTACTACCTGTTAACCTAAAGCTACTTTAAGCCTAATTATTGAGGTAGCCGTGAAGGGATGGGGCCTGATCTTATTGTTTCTGTTGAGCTCGCCGCTGGGGCTGCGAGCCGAGCAACTGCGGGTTTTGGCCCCCGCCCACTTTGCGCCCCATATTTACCGCGACGACCAAGGACAACCGGCGGGCTTTGCCGCAGAATTCCTAGCCTTGCTGTCCAAGGAAATGCAGGTCACCTTCACCTACCAATGGAAGGAAAGCTGGCCGCAGGTCATCCAAGCCACCGAGGCCAACAGCTGGGACCTGATCCCCAATCTAGGCGTCTCGGAGCTCCGCTCACAAAGCTTTCTGTTCAGCAGGCCTTACCATGCCTTCGAGGTTTCGATCTTCGTACGCACTGCCAGCTCCGTGGATGACTTAAAGAGTCTAGAGGGGAGTTTTCTAGGAGTCGTGGAGACTAACGTAGGGCAAAGCCTTTTGGCCGAAGACGACCGATTCCAGGTCCAGGTGTTTCCGAGCCGAGAACAGGCCCTCTTTGAATTACTCGGCGGTCACTTAGACGGTTTGGTTTATCCTCGCGAATCGCTGCTGAACTTGGCGCACGAAACGGGGGTAGACCAGTTAATCCGCCCTTTGCAGACCCCGATAGCCGAGGTCAAGCGGGCGCTGGCCTTTCCCTTAAACCGCCCGGACCTCAAGGAACGCTTTGATCCAGTGATCGAGCGGTTGGTGGCTAGTCCGGCCTTTTTTGAGCTTTACGCTAAGTGGCACCGCCCGCCGCCGCCCTTTTGGGATTCGACGCGGCTTTGGCTGGCCTTTGGGGGCGGCCTTTTTGGGGTTAGCTTGACGCTGCTGGCTTGGCGGTTTCTCAGCCTTGAACAGGTCAACCGCCGGTTGCGTGCCGCTTTAGAAAAACAAAAACAGGCCGAGGCGGACTTGCAGGCTACTCAGGCCCAGTTCCAGGACATTGTGTTATCGGCCCCCTTTCCGCTGATGGCGCATAGCGAAAGTGGGCAAATCCTGGCGGTGAGCCGGGCCTTTTGTGAGCTGACCGGGTACCGAACCGAGGAATTGGTGGACATCCAGGCTTGGGTGTCGAAGGCCTTTGAGACGAACCAGGAGCAGATCATTCAGCATTTCGCCGCGCTCTTTGAACAGGAAGAAACCACCCAAGACAGCCTCACCACCATCCGCACCGCAGACGGTCAGTACCGGCAATGGGCCATCTCCCATGCCCCCTTGCCGCCTAATCAGGCCAGGGAACGCCTGATCGTTTCTATGGCCATCGACCTGACTGAAAATTTAGCCCTCCAAGCTGAATTGACCAGCAGCCAAGAAAGCTACCGCGCTTTGGTGGAGCATAGCGTCGATCCGATCTTCAGCTTTGACGCCCAGGGCAAGATCCTGTTGTGGAACCAGGGCGCCGAAGGGTTATTTGGCTATAGGGCCGAAGAGTTGATCGGGCAGCCCATTGACCTTTTGTTTGAACCAGATACCAGCCAAAGTCCGCCCTTTAAGATGTCCCATCCGCAGTTGTCTCCTGGTGAATCGACGGCACCAAGGGAGTATCTGGGTAAAAGCAAACAGGGGGTCTATTTGCCCGTTGAAGGGGCCTTAGCCTGTTGGGAGGGAGCCGGAGGACTCTATTACAGCGGCGTTTTCCGCGACCTGCGCCAACACAAAGCCGCCGAGGCCGAGGTCTTAGCGCTCAATCAGGACTTGGAACAACGGGTCCTCAAGCGTACCCGTCAGTTAGAAAAGGCCCAACAAAACCTAGTGGTGCAGGAAAAATTGTCCAGTCTAGGACGCATGACTGCGGGCATTGCCCACGAGATCCGCAATCCCTTAAACTTCGTCCAAAACTTCACGGAACTGTTGGTCGACCTTCTAAAAGCCTCAGAGCTGAGCCCCGAACAAATCCAGCATGGACAGCAGATGGCCCTGAAGGTTCAGCAACATGCCGAGTTGATCGGCTCCATCGTTAGTTCTATGTTGACCCACGCCCGAGAGCAGCCCGGCCTGCCGCAGATCGTAGAGTTCAATGACTTGGTGGAGCAATACTTGACGCTGGCTTTACATAGCCTCAAAGCCAGCGAAGACGGTTTGGATTTAAAGGTGGAGCGACATTTTGCGGCCAATATCCCGCCGATCCGTCTTTATTCCCAAGAATTCGGACGGGTTTTATTGAACCTATTCGGAAATGCCTTTGATGCTATGCGGGAAAAAAGGAGCCAATCGGAAAAGCCCTACCACCCCCAAATGATCCTGCGGAGTCAGTGCAATAAAGACGGGGTCACCTTGCGGGTCTTTGATAATGGGACGGGGATCAGCCTGGAGCGGCAATCGAAGATTTTTGAACCCTTTTATACCAGCAAACCAGCCGGGCAGGGGACGGGTCTGGGTCTGTCCATTAGTTACGAGATCGTTACCGGGCAACATGGGGGCCAGATTTCGGTTCAGTCAGTTCCCGGCGAATATACGGAATTTCAGATATTTTTGCCCTGGCTGGAAGAGGCCGATTCACCGTTACCTGAAAATAAATGAGGCGTTTGGAAGGGCACTTCAATCCAAAACCGGCTGCCTTGGCCTAATTCACTTTGCAGGCCGATGCTCCCGCCGAGCCGCTCTATCCAAAGTTTCGCAATCGCTAAGCCCAGTCCCAGGCCGCCCACGGCGCGGGTTAAGCTGTCATCAATTTGGAAGAAAGGTTCAAATATTTTTTCTTGCACCTCGGGCGCGATGCCAACCCCCTGATCGATCACTTCAAAGCGCAGCCATACCTGTTCGGCAGAACGTTTTTTCGCTTCACAGGTCAGAACCACTTCGGTGGAGCTGACCGAGAACTTGATGGCGTTGCTCAAAAGGTGGGTCAAGACCTGGGACAAATGGACCCGGTCCCCCACCACCAAAGGCGGCAAGGTACCGATGATTTTTAGTTCCAGCGCAATGTGCTTGAGTCTGGCGACGGGCTGGTACAGATTCACTAAAGACTTCAAAAAGGCCGAGAGGATCAGTTGCTCATCGCTGCGGATCGTTTCGGGGTAGGCGCTGGAAGAATAAAAGAGGATGTCGTTGAAGACGTCTAACAAAGAATTTCCCGAGTCACGGATCACCTCAAGACTTTCGTATAAAAAGGGGTCGCTTACTTGGGTGGCAATGTAGTCGGCCATGCCGATCACGCCATTGAGCGGCGTGCGCAGTTCGTGGTTCATCACCGAAAGTAGGCTTTCTTTAGTGCGCCGGGCGACTTCTTGTTTTTCGATGGATCGTTGGGCCTTTAAGATCGTCTGGTGTAGGTCTTCAAATTGGATGGGCTTACAGACAAAATCAAAGGCCCCGTAATTCATGGCTTGCCTCAGATTTTTCATGTCATCAAAGGCCGATACAACGATACACAGCAGATTCGGGAAAAGTTCTTGGGCGCGCTTTAAGAATTCTAACCCATCCATCAAGGGCATGCGCAGGTCCACCAAGGCTAGGTCGAAGTGCTTCTCGATCAGCCGGGATAAACCTTCTTCGCCATTTGAGGCGTAAAGGAACTCAAACTGCCCGCTGCGCACTTCCTCTGTAAACTTCAGACTCAGTAACTCAAGGGTATCGGGCTCATCATCGATAGCCAGTATTTTTATTGGAATCATTGCGTAGCGCTCCAGGATTTTCGCCACAGGCCTGCCGATGGCATTTCTATCTGGAAGCTTATCATGGTTTTTTTCATTTTGCCATGCTGCAAAAGGGCAAAATTACTTTACACAGGCCCACAAGGGCCCATTACCCAAAAAAATACCCCTTTATTTTTTGTAATTTCCCCTAAGTCTAACCACCTAGGTAAAACGACAAAAGTTGTCCGAGCCATCCAAGGGGATTGTGGCCTTGTTGTTTATGTTAATTATTTTATTTCAATGAGTTGATCAAATTAGGCTAGAGGGTCAAGGCCCTGACGCAGCCTCACGATTATGCCTTCTGATTCCGGTTGGGGCCCCAAAAGCCCCCTTTGGTCTAAAGATAGCCTGAACACAAAGTTGGGGCCTCTTTAGGGCACTTAGCTCTGGTACAAGCGCCCAAGGCGGTGCAGCCCACCGCTCAGGCGGCGCAAGTTCTGGCTTAAGCCCCTTGCCTAAGGGCTATGCCCAAATTGACAGCTTCCCTGGAAATAGCCCTATACTCAGGAGAATAGACCCGCTTAGGAACGCCCCAAAACTGGAACCGGACGATTGCAACCCCCTTGGCTTCATGAATCGGAATTTTAAACGCAACCTGCTGACCTCTCTTAGCCCTTGGGCCCTAGGCTTATGTTGGTTGTTTAGCCTAGTTGCGCCTTTGCAGGCCTTTGACTTGAGTGCTGCCGATTTGGGGGCCACTAAAACCCTGCACCTCGCGGTGGTTGGGCCTATGAAGGAAGGAGCGGCGGGCGATGCCTTTTATAAAGCCGCCCAGGTTTTTGCCGACCAGTATAACGCCGAGAGTTCAGAGCATGGCTACCGGTTAGAGCTACAGACCTTTGACGACGAAAACGACGCCCAGAAGGCGGTCCAATTGGCGCGGCAGATTGCCCAGAGCCCCAATATTTTAGGGGTGGTAGGCCACAACTTTAGCTCTGTTTCATTGGCCGCCGGTCCGATCTACCAAGAGCTCCAAATCCCGGCGATCACGCCCACCTCGACCAATAATCAGGTCACCAAGGACAACCCTTGGTACTTCCGAAATATCTTCTCCGATGCCTATCAGGGCCGTTTTTTGGCCCAATATGCCAAGGTGATGCTGAATATGGAGCGGGTGACGGTGCTCTACGAAGACCAACCCTACGGCCAGTTTTTAGCCGAAAAGTTTCAATTAGAAGCCAAGGCAATGGGTATGGAAGTGGCCTTGGCGCTGGAATACTCCACCGATGAAGCCTCCTTGAACCAGCAACTCAGCGAACTAGGCGGCAAGTTGGGGGATCAAGGGGAAGGCACCCTCTTGTTTATCGCAGGGCACAATAAAGAGGTCACCAAGATCCTGCATTACCTGCGCGACAATGATTTGAGCTTCCAGGTCTTGCTGCCCGACGCGGCGGCGCAGGATGACTTTGTTCAGGCCTTTGCCTCGTCGCCCAAGGAACTGCAACATCCCGGCTATTATACCGACGGCATCTACACCGCCGCGCCGCTGCTCTTTGATTCGGCGAGCCAGCGGGCCCAGAAATTTGCCCAGGATTACCAAGAAAAGTTTGGCCATGCGCCTGGTTGGCGCGCTGCCTATGCCTTTGACGCCGCCCTGCTGCTGACCCAAGCGGCTCAAATGGCCCAGCTAGGCGAAGGGGACATCAAAGCCCAGCGGATCAAACTGCGTGACCAGTTGGCTGCCTTTTCCCACCTAAACCAGTCTTTTGTAGGGGTGACGGGCATCAATTTTTTTGATGCGCAGGGGGACATGGAAAAGCCGCTGACCATGGGCCAATACCGGCACAACCGCTTGATTTCCGCCCCTTTGCAGATGAAAGCCGCCGGAGACCCCAAGCGGATCAACGGCCTCGACGAGCGTATCCAAGCGGGGCTATTGGCCAAGGTGGACGAGGCGTTGTTCCACCGCACCTATATCGTCTACACCGGGGTGGACCTCGGTGAAATCAGCGAATTGGACGAAGCCGCCGGAACCTATAAATTAAACTTTGACCTCTGGTTCCGCTACCGGCGCGGGATCGACGTGCGCGACATTGAGTTTTGCAACGCCGTTGAGCCCATCAAGCTGCGCATGCCCGTCGAAGAGGTGAGCTATGGCAACCAGATATACCGGCGTTATGAAGTAGAAGGGAAGTTTAAAGAAGACTTTGTCACCCCCCAATCCCCAGAGCACCACAATGTAGGGGTCTGTTTCAGCCACCTGAAGCTAGACCGGGCCAACCTGATCTTTGTGCCCGACGTGATCGGCGGGGCGCGGCTTTCAGGCCCGCCAGAGCGCAACGAGCGGATCGAATACAAACGCTCTACCGGCTGGCTAGCCGAAAACTTTTGGAGTTACCAGACCGTTTTAGAACTGCCCATCCAAGGCAACCTGAAGTATATCCACGAAACCTCCAAGCAGGTTTCCTTTTCTTCGTATTATGCGGGCTTGAGCCTCAAAGCGGAACATTCGGTGATCCGCAATGGGGTTTCGCCCAAGATGGCCTTGATTTTGGCCCCGCTGTTCTTCTTGTTGGCCCTGGCTTTTGAGCGCCGCTTGGTCTTGCCGCTATGGCTTAAGCCGATCACCATGCGCCTCTTAGGCCCCACCGAACGGGTCAAAGTGACCCAGTCGGCGCGGCCAAAAACCGGCTTCTTTTATGCCCACGACTACGGTGAAACGGAGGTCGAGGTAGAGCGCCCCCGCGAGTTCCGCCCCGGCTTTTGGACCTGGGCGATCAAAGCCTTGGCGGTGATGGCGCTGGTTTATAACTTAGAAATCCTCAGCACCGACTACTTCTTCCAAAGCGCGGAGATAGAAAAGCTGGCCCTGACCCGGCAGGTCTTTGATATTCTCTGGTGGTTTGTGCCCACCCTGCTGTTCATCCGGGCGGTGGAAAACTTTGTTTGGCGGGAACTGGAAATTTCGACGGGCCGCGACATCCCCCGTTTTGCGCGGGTCTTCTTTGCGGCGGTGATCATCTCCTTGTCGGTCTTTGGTATCTTAGCCTTTGTCTATGGCGAGACGGTGACCAGCATTCTGGGCACCTCGGGTATTTTCGTGATGATCATCGGTATGGCGGTGCAGATGAACATCAGCAACATCTTTGCCGGTTTGGTGTTGAACTTAGAAAAGAGCCTGAAGATCGGTGACTGGGTACAGGTCGGGGATATCGAAGAGGGCCGTGTGATGGAGATCAACTGGCGCACCGTCAAGATCCAGACCCGCGACGGGGCCATGATCATCATCCCCAACAACAGCATCTCAGAAACCAACTTCCAAAATTTTACCTCGCCCAACCGGATCATGGAGATCCTGTTCGAGATCAACATCGAAAAGGCCGAGGATTATTACCAGGTAGTGAAGGTTTGTACCGATGCGATGAAGTCGGTTGAAGAAGTGCTCAAAGAGCCCGAGCCGCTGGTGCGTTTTGATAACTACACCCACTGGTCGGCGACCTATGTTTGTGTCTATGCCATTGGGGACTATGGGCGCAGGCGGGTGATCCACGGAAAGGTTTGGGAAGCGTTGGTGGCGGCCTTTAAGAAACACAAGATTTCTTCGGCTGACTTCCGCGAAGAACCTGAGATGTAACGAGGCGATGTGTCTGTATCTCGTCGGGATATGCAAGTTTACGCGATCATGGCCGTTTCGGTTACCGCCGGGCCGTTGATCCCGGTGCAACTAGACCAGATGACCCGCAACAGTTCCTTGGTGATCAGCGTGGTCGAGGCGGGTTTCCCGATTCCCGGCAGCCAGATTGAGGTCTTAAGCGAAGACGGCCAGAGTAAGGGTAAGTTCATCAGCAGCGACAAGGGCTATGCCATTGAGCTTAAGGGCCCCAAGGGAACGGGCCCCCACGAAATCTTGTTACCCAGCGGCAACTACCAAATCAAGGTCAAAAAGGAAGGCTTCCAGCTAGAAAACTCTAAGGTTTTCCTAGCCGAGAACGACTTTGTCGAAAAGATCATCCCCTTAGAAGCCTCTAACCACCGCCCGGTCCCCAACCCAGGCGAGACGCAGTACACCAATCCAGGCCGCCCACTCAAGCTAGACGCCTCAGCCAGCCACGACCCAGACGCAGACCCCGAAGACCCCACCAAGGGCATCCAGGGCTTTTCCTGGGAACTCAGCCAACGGCCCTCCGGCAGCAAAACCCCGTCGATTTCCACCGAAGCTAAAAGCTTTGTCTTCCGCCCAGACGTTAAGGGCACCTATGCCTTCAACCTGAGTGTGTTTGATGGGCAGTTGGCGCAAAGCATGGAACATCAGGTCGAGGTGGGCACCCCGTACGACGAAGGCGCTCCGATCCCGATCCATATTGCCGGGCACCGGGTGGTGCGGATCAAGGATAAGGCCTATCTGATCGGCGGCTGGAACGGTAGCTATTCAAACCGGGTCTTTGCCTACGACTTAGAGCGGAACAGTTGGAACGAGTTGGCCCCGATGAAGGTGGCGCGCAACCACTTTGCCGCCGTCAGCGTCAACGGCGCGATCTACGTTTTCGGTGGGCACAACCAAGAGCAACGCGATGGGCTTTCTTCCGTCGAAGTTTACAACCCCGCCGCCAACCGGTGGGACACCGCCCCCAAGCTGCCCACGCCCCGCTACAACCTGACCGCCGAAGTGGTGGGCGGAAAAATCTACGTCATGGGGGGCTTAGGCGGGCCCCAGCGGCTCGAAATCTTTGACCCCCAAACCGAAACTTGGTCTAGAGGCGAAGACCTACACACCCCCCGCTACCGCCACACCTCGGCGAGTATTGAGGGCAAGATTTATTTGATCGGCGGCCACACCACCGAATCGTTACTCGAAGTCTACGACCCCGCCACGGACCATTGGGAAGAATCCCCGCCAATGCCCACCGGGCGTTACTACCTGGACGCCGTGGCAATGGGCGGCAAAATCTATGTGATCGGCGGCCACGGCACCGGGGCCGGGGCCGGAGAACCGGCTGTAGAGGTCTTCGACCCCAAAAGCCAAACCTGGAGCCGCAAAAACTCCCTCCCCTTTGCGCTAGACACCCACGCCTCCATCGTCTTCAACGACCGCATCTACACCTTCGGCGGTGAAAAAGAATTTGGCACCTCCAAAACCATCGACAACACCTTCGTCTACGACCCCCGGTTTGATATTCGGGATTAGGGCGGGCTGGCTTCAAGCTAGCGGCGCTGCGGGGCGGTGAAAAAAGGTTTTTTCTCACCTGATGCCTGCAAAAATACAAGGGTTATTGATTTGTAGTTATTATTGGCTAGGCTATCCGACTTGGGCGAGCTTTAGATAAAGGCTCCAGCGCCCACATGGAAGACCTCACAGGCAACTTTGATATGCCGGGTGTTCATCTGGACCTTACCTTTAAGAATATTTGAAATGTTGCTTTGCTTGTCGAAACCCAGCGATTCAAGCTGTTTCTGCGTCATGTTATGTTCTTTCATCAGGAAATCCAGCACCTCATTAGGAGCGGCTTTGGGTAGCTGATAATGTTCCCGATCGTAGGTCTCTACAAAGAGCGATAAGGTATCCAAGAGCCCATAGAGAGGGTGATCAGGGTTATCATCGACCATCTCAAGGAGGGCTTCCATAGCCTCAACGGTCCGATCATAGGCTTCTTCGGAGTGAGGCGGGGTCAAAATAGGGGATACCTCCGACCAATGGGATAGGGCCATTTCCAACGGAGTGTTCATTTCCAGCCTCCTTTCAAATATTCGTCGTGGGTGAGGGTGCGCAGGATATAGACCTTTTGCCCATAGTAATCAATACGGGTGATCAAACGATAACCCTTTCCAAGACCACCAATATTAAAGACGGTCTTGCGTTCGACTTTGTCCGCAGTGGGAAAGGTCTGGCGAAGTTCATTAAAGGTTTGGGCCTCACAGTTTTCGATAATGGTGATCCAGCGTTCAGCTGGGGATGCGGCATCAGAGTGTAGCGCCGTAAACTCTCTAATTTTCTTTTTGGTGATAATCCGCATGGCTACCTAGTTATATTGATACCATATATATAAATACAATATATTGCAATAACAAAAGGGAAAAAGAAACTATAAAGTTTAAGATGCTTTGACTGGGCGCATGGCAATCTGAAAGAGCTAACAAGTTGTCTGCCATCTGCTTCCACAGCGCAGTAATAAAATTTGTATACTGCCACCGGATTAAAGCTTACTTAATCTGAACAAGAACTGATTTCTGGAATTATTTCGATAAGTTCCGAGCGAACTTGTATCTGGGTGGATACCAAAGTGGAGTGAGATATGTGTATATGGGCCCTCAATTGATACAGCTCGTCATCAGGCCCTGAAATAATGCACTCGTCTAAGACGCATGACATAAAATGTAGATCAATTTCTGTTCGAACCTTGATATGTACTTTCTTAAAAGTACAACCTAGGAACATACTCCCTGATTTTTCGGTTTCAAGAGTAATCGAACTAAAGGCGCAATATTGAAAAAGACCAATTTGCTCCAGTACCGCGATGCTAATGCTTTGGTGAACGCTGCAAAATGCCAATAGAGGGAACCTATCCAATACTAAAGAAAGCCAATTAGACGATCTGAATTCCTGGGCCCAAGTGGGCATATTTCGGAGTGCAATAGTCACAACCTCTTGAATTGACGTTGATTTTTCTATGCTATAGTTTTCCCCGCTATGGCGGGTGGCTAATTCATTAAGTCGCTCCTGAAACAACGTAGCGTTAGGTTGGATTTCTTCGGAAATTTTTCTTGTCAGTCGATCAAAGCGATCAGAAATTAGCTTAAGAGCCTCCATCTTTAGTTCATCACCGTAACTGCCTTTGAAATACCTTTCCAAAAACACATAAGCGGAAAAATTTTCGTCTGAGTCCAACATGCCCACCAAGCGAACAAGTTCCACTTGAGCCATTTCTCTGGCAATTCTTTGATCATGCAATGATTTATAATTATGTTCCTTCTCTTTATGAATAATTTCTCGTTTGCGATCAACATCACGCCAATACCAAACAATTCCAACGAATGGGGCTGAGACTAGAAACAAAAAAACGTCTTTTAGCTGTAATCCAAGCTGTCTGGTAAAGGATTGAATGCTTCCGATCATAGGATCGGAATTGGCAGCAGAGAAGTAACAGAGGACCAACAGTAATATTCGTAAAGGTCTTGCCCAAAAAGAGTTTTGAGGCGCGTCGAGAATCCAATAAAAGAGATCAAACTTGATTTTCATCGTTTTTTAGAAAGCTGGAATTATATTTTTAAACTGGAAGCTATTGAACCTGAATAATTCAGCGGACAGTAACCTTTTTAAAATGCCGGCGTATTGCCGATTCACGCCCTCAAGCGTCGCTGCGCTCGCTTATCGGGGTGAATCCAGCGCGGGAAGCTGCGGTTTTAGGGCTGCTTTGAATCCCAATTCCCTGCTCTGCCCAAGTTCTGGGGAAATCTCGCAAGGCGCTGGATTATTAAGAACTGGCTCTTTTTTTGGTGCACCTTTGCCTTTAACGCCCCATCGAAGGGGCTCTGCTCCCTCGGCGGCTGCGCTTCGCAAAGCAGCTTCGAGGCAGAAGGCCGAGGGATGCGTGGGTAGCAATGCGAGCTGGCGAGTATTGCCCAGCCTAAGGCGTCGGCGCAGCCGACACAAGTTCCCAAGGGCCATTGGCCCCTGGACCCCGTTTACTTTTTTCCTTTCTAATTTCCGTAAAGGCACCGGCATAGTGGGCTCAAGGCTCCCAATTGGCGTTTATCCCCTGGGCCCCCACTTATCTTTCGCTTTTAGTGTTTGTGAAAGCTAGGCCAATAGCTGCACTGGCCTAGCTTCATTCTAAATCAAGCGTCTCTCTACTTAAAACTTTCCTTCAAAAACCCTTTCAAGTGCGCCCAGCTCTTTTGGTCCGCCTCTTGGTTATACCCAAGGGCCGGGAAATTTAGCTTCTCAGCGTAAACGCTAGCCTGGGGGTTGGTGAAGCCATGTTTGGCGGCCTCAAAGGACTCGAACCTAAAGTCCACCTCGGCGGCTTCAAATTCCTGATGCAATTCCTCGATCTGCTCGGGCTTGGACATCGGGTCCGCTGCGCCGTTGGCTACGTAAATCCGCGCCGGCACCTTGCCTTTTTGCGCCTTGCTGGGCGTCATCAAGCCGCCGTGGAAACTGGCCACGGCCACCAAAGGGGCCCCCTGGCGGGCCATTTCGAGCACCACCGAACCGCCGAAACAATAGCCAATCGCCGCTACCTTTTCGCGAACCGCCGGGCTGTTGGCCACCAAAGCGGCCCAGGCGGCGTCAAAGCGGGTGGCCACGTTTTTGGCACTAGAGAAAACGGCCTTGGCAAAAGCCCCGGCCTCCTTGGGGTGTTCGGTGATCTGCCGGTCGCCGAACATGTCTACGGCCATGGCGATGTAACCCAACTTGGCGAGCATCTCGGCGCGCTTGCGGGGGTAGTCGGTCTGGCCCCACCATTCATGCACCACCAAAACCGCCGGGGTGCCCTTGGCCGCCCCTTTGGGCATGGCTAAATAGCCGACCATAGACTGACCGTCGGCTTTATAGACCACCTCGCGGGTTTCGATTTCCTGGGCCCAAAGACCGGGGGCCAAAAAAAATAGTAGGGCAGCGGTAAACAGGAATTTTAATTGAATGTTCATAGGTATCCTAGAAGGGGTTGAACTATGGTCAAGATAACCTAACCGCAAGCGGCTTCCAAGAGATTTCGGTTGAAGCTTATTGAATTTTCATGCATTTAAACTAGGGCCGGACTCTTTAGCGCAAGTCGTTGACAAAATGGCACGGGGTTTTTTATATTTACTCTGTTCTTAACTTTATTTAGTCCCCTGGACAAACGCTTTTTCCCTCGAAGGACCATGAACGTAGATCAGCACTTAAAAGTCGCCCAGTGGCACATCGAACAGGCTCGCATGCACTCTTCTGAAACCGGTTACTCTTGCGGTTGCCCCCTCAACGAGCATGACCAAAAGGCCATCGAAGACGTTGAAAAGAAGATGCAAGAGGCTTCGGCCAAGTAAGCTTCCTTCCTTTGTTGGAGCCTCTACTAGGGGCTTCAATGGGGGTTCCCATCGGGGCCCCAAGCTTCTCCCTCCGCTTGAGTCTTCCCCGCCTTTTGTTCCTTTGCTTTTAGACCAACCTAGTTTAGGCTGCGAGAAACCTCCATTGCTCGAAAGCTTATGCGGTCTTTTTTCCTGTTGGTGCTCGGTTGCCTGTTGGCGGCTCCTTTGTCGGCCCAAAGTCCGGCCCAGTATACCTGGACCTTTGCCTTAGGGGCCATTGCTCCGCTGGACTCGGGCGAAGGGGTGATCACTCCGGTTTTGGTGGCGAACTACGACCCCACCAGTGACGCCAGCTTCAGGATGCACTACAAGACCTCCAAATTAGCGCTACGCTACCGCCCCGAAGCGGGACCCTGGGCCCTTTTGTCGGGGGTCGAGGTGATCTCGACCGGTGACCCCGGTGCGTTCTACTATCAAGGCCGCCGCCAGCGGGCCTACAATTTTGCCGGCCACTCGCCCTATCTTGGGATCGGTTATCTGCTAATGGATGAGCCGAAAACCCAATGGTTGGTTGAAGGGGTTTCGACCCGCTACATAGCCACTCCAGTCGCCGAAGCCACGGACCCCGGTCTAAAGTTACCTGCCGACCAAGGCGAACAAAGGATCGGCACCCAGACCCAGGGACAACAAGGGGGCTTGAGCTGGGACGCCAGCGCCTACCGCTTGCAACGAGAATCCCAGCCCAGTTGGCAACTCAACCCAGAGCCCCAAACAGAGGCCCATAAAGCCTGGGGCAAGTTGGGTTATGACCAAGCCTGGGCCGGAGTCAGTACCCTTGAAGCCGAGTTTGGCGCAGGGAGTGGTTTGGACCTGTTCACCGGTTTTTCCCTCGGCGGGATCGGCTCGCCGCACCAAATACCCGGCTATTACCGCGCCGAATTCCGGGCCCGTTCCTTTGGCCGGTTGGCGGTCAAACACAAAGTCACCTTTGAAGGCGGGGCCCGGCTCTTTGGGAGCTTTGAGGCGGCCCAATTTAAGTCTTTAGAGTTATTCGGGCCCGAGTCCTTCGACAGCCCAGCGGGCTTTTCGCTTGGTGGTTATTACCCCATCCAATCGCTCAAGGGCCTGCCAGTAATTTTGATCTACGGCCAAGGGGTGGGCGGGGTGCCCGAAAACTCGCCTGAAGACTACCGGCGTCAGTTGGCCTTGATGCTGGCAGCGGCCTTTTAGCCTCGTGGGTTTAAAATCGCTTCGGCCGCAGCAGCCGCCGAGGACCAAGCCCACTGGAAGTTATAGCCCCCGACCATGCCGGTCATGTCCACCACCTCTCCGATAAAATACAGACCCGGCCAACGCTTGGCGGCCATGGTTTTAGAAGACAGTTCTTCGGTGCTGACGCCGCCGCTGGTGGCTTCGGCTTTTTTATAGCCCTCGGTCCCCTGGGGGATGAAACGCCAGTTTTGCAAGCCCGCCTGTAACTCAAGCCGTTGTTTCTTGCTCAACTGGTGTAGGCTGTCGTCTTTGGGTCCGTAGCGGTCCAGCCACATTGCCGCAAAGCGCTCGGGCAACAGGGGCGTGAGGGCCTTGAGCAACTTGGACTTGCCCTGCTTTTTGGCCTGTTCCAAATGGTCCATTAGGTCTACCTGGGGCAGGAAGTTGAGGGCCAGTTCCTCACCGGGATTCCAAAAGAGGCTGGCCTGTAAGACCGCCGGACCCGAAATCCCTCGGTGGGTGAACAGTAATTCTTCCTTAAAAACCCGGCGGCCCAAGGTCAACTCTACGGGTAGCGAGATACCCGCCAGTTCGCTCACTCCGTCGATCTTTAAGGGTACCAGAGCCGGTTCGTTGCGCACCAGTTTTAGCCCCAAAGACTTGGCCCAGCGCATGCCCCCATCGCTGGCCCCTAAGACCGGATAAGAAAGTCCCCCGGTGGCGACGACCAGTTCCTTAACCTGCAGGGGATGGTGGTTGGTGGCTACCTCAAAGCCGTCACCCAATGCCAAGATGCCGGTGACCTCCCATGGCAGCCGAAAGGACACGCCCGCCCGCTCGCAGCGCTTAACCAGCCAATCCAGCAGGCTGGCCGCGCCTTTGCTACAGAAATATTGCCCCGCCGCCTTTTGGCGCACCGCCACGCCGCCCGCCTGGACCTGAGCCAAGACCCAAGCCGGGCCAAAGCGCTTGAGTGCAGAGGTCGCAAACCGGGGGTTGAGGCTGCGGTAAGACTCCACCGAGGCATCCAGGTTGGTGAAGTTGCAGTTGCCGCCGCCGCTGGCCAATATCTTTCGCCCCAGCTTTGGGTTGTGCTCGAGCAGCACCACCTTGCGGCCCCCTTCGGCCAGTAAGGCGGCGCAAAACAACCCGGCCGCTCCGCCGCCGATCACCACCAAGTCTAAGTTTTCCATAAAGACTCCTTTAGGCGCTCAAGATAGCCTGCTGACTTGTTAAGGGCAAGGGGAAGCTCCGGTTGGCCTCAAGGCGCAAAGATGAGAGCCTAAAATTCCCGAAAATTTCTTGCCTCGACCCCCTGTGCTTGGCTAAATTGAAGCATGATCCCATTAGAAAAACATTCGGCGCTGCTGCCCCTAGGCCAGTGGCATTGGTTTGAGGGAGGCCAAGGGCCCGCCTTAGTTTTGCTGCCCGGTTTCGGGGACAGCAAAAAGACCTTTGTGCGCTTAGGCCGCCTACTGGCCCAGCACTTCCGCGTTCTGCTACCCGATACACCAGGCTTTGGCGACTGCGAGCCGATGACGCCGGACCAATATGCCCTAAGCCTTCAGGTCGCCCGGCTGCACCAGTGGGTCGAGCATTTGGGTTTGGAATCTCCTTGGGTCGGCGGCAATAGCAGCGGCGGCCAGATTGCTTGTCTTTACGGCCTAACCTATCCCACCGAGACTGCCGGGCTGATCTTACTGGCCCCTCAAGGCATGGCCGATGCCGAATTTAAGCCCTATAGCCACAAGCCCCAAGCGCCCCAGTCTGGCGAAGACTTTGAAGCGGTATTAAAGGCTCTTTATTACCAACCCCCGCAGATGAGCCAGACCCAACTGGCCGAACTAGCCGAGCGCAGTGCGGCCAAGTGGGACTTCCTCAACCAAATCCGGGCGGTCATCCGCAGCGAACCGGCCCATCAGCTCAACCGCCTCTTAACGCCCCTGAGTTGCCCTACCTTGGTTCTTTGGGGACAACAAGACGGAAGAATCCCCGCCCGGTTGGCGGCGCTGTGGGAGGCGGCCTCACCCAAGGTTAAGCTTGAGTTGTTGGAGCATTGCGGGCACCTGCCTCAGCTAGAACAAACCGAAGCCACCGCCGCCGCCATCTGCCATTTTGCGGGATCTACTTAAGCGTCCTAAGCAGCTACTTTTTCAGGGATAAAGGCTTGTACCGGCTAGTAAAATAGGTTAGCCTGGGCGCAATATTTTATATCCTTCCCTACTAACGCCTAATTTTTGCTGCCCATGGATGCGAAACAGCTCGAACAGATGGCCTGGGGCATGGTCGAAGGGGTCTCCAATAGCCCCCAGGGTCGTTATGATTTACGCAAAGCCTTTTATGATCAATATGGCTACGGCTTGCCGGGGCATACGGGGCTTGGCAATTCTGAATTGGCCTTTATGGAGTGGGAAATCCGGCGTGGCCTCTTAAATCCCCTGGATGACCCCCAGCCGGGCTCCCCCTGGTGGCGCGCGGTAAATAGCCAGTTCATTTATTACTCCACTTTGGCCGGTCTGGCCTTTGAAAATGGGCTGCTCACCGGCTGGCCCCAACCGGTCCTGTTTTGGATCGATTTCATCTCCAAGCCCAACCCCACCCATTGGTATCGGGCCCACAACCGCTCGATTTTAGAGGGCTACCGGCAGTTTGTCGCTTTAGCCACCGAAGAGCCCAAGTCCGAACAGGCTTTCACCAACATCGTCTTATACCGGCTGCTGTACGCCCAGGCTATGGTCGAAGACAGCACGTTATGGGGCGACCTCGGGCGCTTTCTGGCCAACCCACGGCTGCCCGCCGTGGACTTCATCACCAGTTTGCCCGATTTTTATCCCGAGCATTATCCGATGACTGCCCATGAGTTTAGGGAAGTCCTAGGAGAAGGCTGGGGCTTTGAAGATGCTTTGGTGCGGTTGATGGATAAAGGCCTTATCCTGCCAAAGCTGAACCAATTATACCAAGAGGCGGCCCGTTGGAATGAAGCTCCTTATTTGATGGAGTTCATTGCCGAAGGACAGCCCATTTATCCTGACCTTAAGTCAAATGCTAAACCCAACATCCTAAAACCAAAAATGGCCAAACAAAAAATTGCGATCCTCGGCGGAGGCCTGAGTGCCCTGTCGGCGGCTTTCGAGCTGACTTCTTACGATAACTGGCAAGAAGATTACGAGATCACCTTATACCAACTCGGTTGGCGTTGCGGCGGCAAGATGCGCACCGGACGCGGGCCCAAAGGGCGTGACGAAGAACTGGGCCTACATTTGCTGATCGGCTTTGAACAAAACCTATTTGACCTGTTGCGCGCCTGCTGGAATGAGCGGACCGCAAAGGGCCTAGCCCCAGATTGCCCCTACAAGACCTTAGACGAAGCGATTGAGCCCAACAACGGCAGCCTCTTTACCGAATGGTTGCCCGAAGAATATCGCTGGAGCAACTGGCCCTTTATCTTCCCCGTCGGCCCCGGCCAGCCCTGTGAAGGGCCGCCGTTGACCGGAGAAGACTTGATCAAACGCGGGGTGGCTTTGTTGCTGGAAATGCTGTTGGGCTCGCCTTATGCCCGACATTTTTCACCCCTGGTGCGGTGGTTGATGTCTGAATTCTTCCCTCCCAGCCAAACAGACAGCGTCGAGACGGCCTTAAAGGCGCGGCCCAGCGAACCCGAAACATCCGAAGGGACGGGCTTTTTTGAAGGACTAGAAGCCATCTTGGCTTCGGTAACCAGCGAAGTCCATGGCCTGTTGCGCCACTGGCAGGGGAAGACTGTTGAGCGGCCAAAAAGCCTGGGTCCTTGGTTGATCGAGTTGATCCCTTATCTGGTGGATCTTTTACAGGCCCTAGAAGCCCTGATGCCTAAAATTTTGCTCAAAGACAGCACCATCCGGCATCTGGCCCAAGCGATGAGCATGGGCTTGGCGGTGCTTAAGGGCTTGGTGGAGGATGTCTATGACCCCAAAACCGGTCAGTGGAATTTCTCGAATATCGACGACCAAGACTTTCGGGCCTGGATCAAAGCGCATGGCTGCGCCGATTATGCCCTGTTCAGTCCCTTGGTTCAATTTGCCTATCAGGGGGCCTTCGCCGGGCTGGCTGATGGGAAAGATCAAGGGGGCCTGATTTCGGCCGGAGCCTTTTTGAAAACCATGGCCCCGGCAATGGGCTATAAAGCCTCCTTTTTATACCAGCCGGTCTTAGGCACCGGTGACACGCTGGTCATGCCGATCTACCAAACCTTGGCCAGTCGGGGGGTGAAGTTTGAGTTCTTTAGTAAGGTTCTGGATTTAATTCCCGACGGCCGGGGCGGGATCGGGGCGGTTCTGGTAGAGCGGCAGGTGAGCCTTAAGTCAGGCAGCTACCGGCCCGAAGTCCTGGTCAAAGGCACGCCCTGTTGGCCTTCTGAGCCTCTTTGGGACCAACTGGACCCGGCCCAAGCCGAGGAGTTGCAGGCCCAGGGAATCGACCTGGAATCCCCTTGGGCTGATTGGAAAGGCCCCAAGATCGACCGCTTGGTTGCCGGTCAGGACTTTGATCAGGTGATTTTAGGCATCCCCGCCGCCGCCCAGAAGTCTGCCTGTAAAACGTTGGTCGAGCAGGACCCACGCTGGGCTACCATGGTGCATGGCCTCCAAAATCAGGCGGTGACGGGAGTCCAATTTTGGTACGACAAGACGCTAGCAGAGATGGGGTACCGAAACAAAGATTGGGGCATGGCCGATAGCCACTGCCTGCCCAATGTGATCACCTATCAAAATCCGTTGTTTTCCTTTATTGACCAATCTTATATAATCGCCAACGAAGATTGGCCAGCAACCGAAAAGCCCAAAACGCTGATCATGTTTGCCGGTTATGTGCCGGACTTTGATGATTCCGATGACTTTGAGGACCACCAGTTCCCGGCCAGAGAAAAACAGCGTCTAAAAGAACTTACTTGGCAGTGGATGATGGATAACATGGGCTTTTTCTTTAAATCCGACGCCCCACCAGCCTACCCTACGGGGGTGGATATGGGCAACCTGACGCCGCTGAGCAGCGCCCAGGCCAGCGCTAAGGAACGGTATTTAGAGCAATGGTTCAGCCCGATCATTGCCCCTTCAGACCGCTATAACTTGACCATTCCGGGCCAAGCGAAAAACCGCCTACCGCCCGGTGCCTCTGGGTATGCCAACCTGTTTTTGGTTGGCGATTGGACCGATTACGGGAACAATATGGGGTATATGGAAGGTACGGTGGTCTCGGGGTACAAAGGAGCTCAGGCGCTGCGTAGTCAGGCACTGGGTAAAACCACCCAACGGGCCTTTTTTGAAGACCCATTTTTCACTTAACCTTAAGGGCTAAGGCCCTTATATCTCATCACGCGGGTCCGACCCCATGCTGCTGTACAACAACCTGACCCCTATCTTTAGCCACTCAAAAACCCTATTTTGCCTCGGCGAAGAAGAGGGGAAAGCGGTGTTGTATAAGGTACTGAAAAATGAGCAGCTTTCGGCCCGAGAGCTGGCCTCATTCCGCAATGAGTTTAATATTTTAAATGAAATTGAATGCCGGGGGGTACGCCGCGCCGTGCGTACCGAACGGCTCGATGGACGCCATGCCTTGGTGTTGGAATGGGTTGAAGGGGTGGACCTGTCCCAATTAGAGGGGCCTTTGTCGCTAGAGCGTTTTTTGAGCATCGCCACCCAGGCGGCCCAAATTTTAGCCGATATCCACCACCTCAACCTTATCCACAAAGACATCAAGCCCGAAAATTTCATCTACCACAGCGAAACGGACCAACTCACCTTGATCGACTTCGGGCTCGCCTCTCGCTTCGACGCAAAGGCCGGGTTCTTGGCCCCATCGGACCATCTCGAAGGATCGCTGCACTATATCTCGCCGGAGCAGACCGGCCGCATGAACCGCAGCGTCGACCAGCGCTCGGATCTTTATTCCTTGGGGGCTAGTTTTTACCGTCTTTTGGCGGGCCGCCCGCCCTTTGAAGCGAGAGACGAATTAGAACTGGTCCACGCCCATATTGCCAAAGAGCCCTTACCTTTAAGAAAGCTAAACGCCCAACTGCCCTTGGTGATTGTTGAAATCATCGAAAAATTAATGCAGAAAAATGCCGAGGATCGCTACCAGTCTGCGGCAGGGCTGCTCTCGGACCTGCGTCAAGCTTCGGCGGACTATAACCAACGCGGCCAAATCGCCACCTTTACCTTGGGCCAGTCGGATGTCTCGCGTAGCTTTAAAATCCCTGAAAAGCTCTATGGTCGCTCGGAAGCCGTCGCGCGGTTGATGGCATCCTTTGAGCGGTCCCGTCAAGGTGGCCGCGAGTTGGTCTTGGTTAGCGGGCATTCGGGCACCGGCAAGTCGGTCTTGGTTCAAGAGCTTTACCGTCCGGTGACGCTGAACAATGGTTATTTCTTAACCGGAAAGTTTGAGCGGTTGCAGCGGGATGTCCCCTATTCGGCCTTGATCCAAGCGTTCAACGAATTTATCGACCACCTGATCGCCCAGGGCAGCGACGCCTTGACCTATTGGCGGCAGCGCATTTTGGCCAGTCTCGGGGACCTGGGCCGGGTCTTGACCAACCTATTACCCAATTTGGTTTATGTAATCGGCGAGCAGCCAGCGGTGCCCGAACTAAAGGACCACGAGGCCCACAACCGGTTATTGTACGTGTTTCGGCGGTTTTTAAGCGCCATGGCGGACGCAGCCCACCCCTTCGTGGTTTTCTTAGACGACCTGCAATGGTCCGATTTGGCGTCTTTAGAACTGATCCGGTCGATGGTCACCGACGAAAAGATTGGGCATTTCTTGCTGATCTGCGCTTTTAGGGACAATGAGGTCAACGAACAGCACCCCGTGCGCCGCCGGCTCAACGACATCCAAGAGAGCCTAGGGGCCCTCGAAGAATTGCGCCTGGAGGTTCTTAAGACCGAGGACTTGGTCGAGCTTTGCGCCGAGTCTTTCTTGAGGCCGCCAGACGAAGTACTGGCACTGGCCCAGGCGCTCAAAGAAAAAACCCAGGGCAACGCCTTTTTTACCCGTCAGTTTTTAACCGCATTGGCCCAGCAGGGGACGGTCTATTTTAATGAAACCGACCACCGGTGGGATTGGAAGTTAAAGGCCGTAACCTCCCAAGAGGCGACCGAGAATGTGGTGTCCTTTTTAACCCAAAAGATTCGCTTCTTGCCCGAAGGGACCCAGCGTCTACTGCAATACGCTGCCTGCGTAGGCACCCGCTTTGATCTAGCCAGCCTGCGCGCGGCCACCAAAGAGCCCTTAAGCGAGATTGTCAAGGGCTTGGAAATCGCCATTCTCGAAGGGGTGATCGCGCCGGTCGGTGCCGAGTACCACTTGATCGCCTCAAGTGTTGACGAAGAATTTGGCAGCGACAACCACTGCGTTTTTGTACATGATCGCCTGCAAGAGGCGGTTTACTCGACCTTAGGTGAAGGTGAACGCCAGCAAGCCCACTACCGTATTGGCAGCCAGTTGCTCAAGAGCCAAGCCGACAGCCGACAGGTGGACAACCCCTTTGCGGTGGCCAACCAACTGAACCTGGGCCGTGATCTGATCTCCTCTGAAGAAGAGCGGCTCCAATTGGCCCAAATCAACCTACAAGCAGGCCGCCGCGCCAAAGATTCGGCGGCCTTCACTTCGGCCTACCAGTATTTTAGCGCTGGGTCGGCGCTGTTGGGAGAAGCTCATTGGCAGAGCGGTTACGGGGTTCGCTTGGCGCTGGCCGAAGGTTTGGCCGATTCGGCCTTTTTATGTGGGCGGCTCGACGAGGCCGAGGCAGTCGCCGACCAGGGAATCGCCAAAGCTAAAAACCGCCTGGATGCGCTGGAGCTTCACATCACCCTGATGATGGTCGCCCGGGGCCGCTACCAGCCCGAACGGGTTCTTACCTTGGGCTTAGAGGTGCTTAGGTCCTTAGGCGTGGTGTTCCCGAAAAACCCCAAGCCCCCGCATATCCTTTCTAGCCTGATTAAAACCAAGTTGGCCTTGCGTAGCCACCGCATCGAGGACTTGGCCGACCTGCCGCAGATGAGCGACCCCAACAAGATCCGGGCGATGTTGCTGATCACCACCATGGTGCCAGATGCCTTTAGGTTGGGCTCGAATCTATTCCCGCTGTTTGTGCTCAAAGAGGTCTTCTTGAGCCTCAAATTTGGCAACAACGCCGTATCGCTCTTTGGCTACGCCGCTTTTGGGATCACCCTAAGCGGGGTTTTAGGCGACTGGAAGGGCGGCTACCGCTTCGGCAAGTTGGCCCTCTCGATGGTCGATAAGGTCAAAGACGGTAAGAGCTTCGAGCCGCATGTTAATTACATATTCTGCAACTTCCTGCGCCATTGGCAGGAGCCCTTAGCTGGGTATGTAGACGACTTTATGGTCGCATACCAGAAAGGCTTAGAGACGGGTTTTTTGTATGAGGCCGCTTGGGGCGCGTTAGGGCGCGGTGCCTGGGGCTTTTTTATGGGCCGCCCCTTTGATTTGATTGAGTCGCAGATGAGCGAAACCCATGAAACGCTGCAACAGGACAATGCCGCCGCTTCGGTCGCTAAGATGTTGCACCAAACCATGGCCAACCTACGCCTAAAACCTGAAGAGCCCGCCCGCCTGCGGGGCCTGATTTACGATGAAGAAGCCGGACACCAACACGCCTCGGCCGAAGCTGGATATTTGCAATGCTTCAAGGCTCTTTTGGGCTTTTTGTATGAAGAATATGACGAGGCATTAAAGGCCTGTGAAAAACTAGAAGGCAACGTCGAAGGGATCATGGCGACCCCCTTGGTCACCCTTTCGGCCTTTTACTCCGCCTTGATCCGGCTGATGTTGTTTGAGCGCGATGGCTCGCCCCTGCTACTCAAGGCGATCAAAAAATCGCTCAAGAAGCTCCAAAAATGCGCTGAGGCCGTGCCCGAAACGCACCTACACCGCTGCGCCTTGATCCAGGCTGAAATGTCGCGCATTGGGGGCCAGCTAGCCCAGGCCCGCGAATACTACGACCAAGCGATCCAGGCGGTGCGCCGGCAGGAAAACGGTCTTGAAGAGGCCATCATACTGGAACGGGCCGCCCATTTTTACCTAAAATTAGGCCAAAACACCTTTTCCGCTCCGTTGGCCCTTTTGGCCAAGTCCCGGTACGAGCAACTGGGTGCGGTCGCTAAAGCCAAACTCTTGGCCAACCAACTAGAATCCGTTTTAGAGGTCCACCCCCGAGGTCTTGGCGAGACCCGCTCCCCAGCGCTATTTAACACCAGCCAAGGGCATAGCAGCAGCGGGTCTAGCAGTCAGTCCTTGGACCTAAATGCGGTGATCCAAGCCTCACTGGCCATTTCTAGTGAGATTAAATTGGAATCGCTGATCGAGCGGTTGATGAAGATATTGCTGGAAGCCGGGGGGGCCCAAAAGGCCGTCTTGGCATTAGAACGTAACGGGCAAATGCTGGTCCAGGCCTGTTATGATGCCGAAGGAAAGTTAAGCGGCGGCTCCCAAGAGGGGATTGCTTTAGAACGCTTCGACGAAGCCAGTATTTCGGTGCTGCGGTATGTGGCCCGTGCCAAGCAACATGTGGTGTTAGCCGATGCGCTGAAAGACCACCGTTTTTTAAGTGATCCCTACATCCAAAAGCATCAGGTCAAATCGATCTTAAGTGCGCCCATTATTTCTCATGGGCGGTTGGTGGGCTTATTGTACCTAGAGAATAATTTACTCTTTGGGGCCTTTACGCCCACCCGTTTGCAGGTGCTTAACATGCTCAGCTCCCAGGCAGCCATTTCGCTCGAAAACGCGCTGCTTTACCAGACCATGGAGCGCCAAGTGGACCAGCGGACCGCCGAATTGGATGAGGCGAACCGCACCAAAGACAAGTTTTTTTCGATCATTTCCCACGACCTACGTGGGCCCATCGGCAGTCTTTCGGTGATCTTTAACGAGGTGATAAGCCAGCCCTCCGACTTAAGCGAACCCATGCTGGAGGGCGTAGCCCGCAGCACCAAACAGACCTACGAACTGCTCGAAAACCTGCTGACCTGGGCGAATAGCCAGAGCGGACAACTCACCTTCGAGCCGGTAAGCTTCCCGATCAACCAAGCGATCGAAGAAAACCTACATTTGCTCCAAGGCCCAGCAGACCAGAAGCAAATTCAGCTGAATTATGTGGCGGAGCCGGACCACTATGCCTTTGGGGACCCCGCCATGATCACCACCGTGATCCGTAACCTCTTGGGCAACGCCCTCAAGTACACCGCTGCGGGCGGTCAGATCCAGCTAGAAACAAAAAAGCGTAAGGGGCAATTAGAAGTCTTGGTGCGCGACAATGGGGTAGGCATGACCCATGATCGACTGAGCAACCTCTTTTCCATCGCCGGAAACCTACGCAGTTCGAGGGGCACCAACAACGAGACCGGCACCGGGCTTGGCCTGATCTTGTGCCGTGAATTTATCGAGAAAAACGGGGGGAAGATCGAAGCCTTTAGTGAATTAGGTAAAGGCAGCCTCTTCAGCTTTACCTTGCCCTTGGGCCGAGGGCCCGAATTATCCAAAGCCCTACCTCGGGCCCAAGGGTTAGGGGGGCTTCGTCTATTGGTGGCCGAAGACAGCATGCTGCATCAGATTTCAACCAGCAAGGTACTACGTGATTTGGGTCTGGCTTTTGAGATGGTCGGTGATGGGCGCGCTGCGGTAGAGCAGGTCAAGGCTGCGGCCTTTGATTTGGTCTTGATGGATATCGACATGCCCATCTTAGACGGAATCGACGCCACCGCCGCAATCCGCCAATTAGAGGGCCCACAGCCCAAGGTTGTGGCGCTCACCTCCTTTTCGGCAGAAGAACTGTCCGCCCGTGGGGCGGCCCTCGACAGCCATCTGGTGAAACCCTTACGGTCCGAAGCCCTGTTAGAGGTCCTAGAGCGCCTGGGCTTTACCGATCCAGCTTAAAACGAGAAAACCCCTGAACTAAGTCCCGGGCCAATTGCTCTAAGTTGCCGCAGGCTCGCTCGCCTATATCTACCTGATGGCGCAATTCTGCCAAGGCGGCTTGGTTTTCGCCCGACTGAGCCGCTAAAGCAACGGACTGCTTTTGGACCTCGGCGATGCCTTGGGTTAGGCTAGAGGATTGCTGGGTGGTCGCGTCCATCTGGGCACTGGCGGCGATTACCTGTTCAACGATCCGGCGGAAGGTTTCGGTCTGTTCGTTGATGATCGCGACGCCTTGTTCCACCTCGCGCTGGTTGCGCTCGATTACGGCTTCGATCTGTTCGGTTACCTGGGCGCTTTGGTTGGCTAGTGACTTGACCGAATCGGCGACGACCCCAAAGCCCTTGCCCTGCTCGCCGGCTTTGGCGGCTTCGATGGCGGCGTTGAGGCTGAGTAGGTTGGTTTGGTTGCTGATCTGTTTGATCCGGGCGATAAACTGGGTGACCTGCTCCATTCCCTGGGCGATTGACTGTACCGAGGCCCCGGTGCGGCCCATGATCTCGCTTCCTTCTTCGGCGTGGCGCTTGGCTTGGTTCATCAAGCCTTGGGTATCGCGCACCCGTTGCATCAACTGTTCGGCTTGGGCCAAGGCACTTTGGCTGGCCTGCTCCATCTGGCCCAACTTTGAAACCGACTGGGCCAAGGAGCGCTCCACCGCCACGGCCCCCGCTTCGATCCGCCCGATGCCGTGCCCTAGTTCGTCGGCCTGCTGGCTCACTTCCTGGGCTCCCTTCAAGACCCCCTTGATTCCGTCTTTAAAGGTGTTGCGGATGGTCAATAAATTGGCCACCAGGCCGGTGGGTTTAGCGCCCTTTTTTAGGCCAAAGCTCGCGGCTAAGTTCCCTTCGGACATTTTGGTGGTGATCTCGCCTAGGTGGGCCGGATCGGTGCCTAGGGCGATTTGCAGGCGTTTCCATTGCAGATAGCCACCCAACAGGCCCAGCGCTAAGGCCAACACCAAAATGGGCCAAAAGGCGTCGGGCCAAGCGCGGGCGCTTAGGCCCACCACCAAGATCAAAACCCCCTGCCACCCGGCTTGGGTGAAGACCTGTAGGATCAGGCTTTGGTTCTGTGTTTTCTTACCCTGTGGTGCCATTGATTACCGCCCCAAATGTTGGATTGCGCCCCGATTTAAACCTTTGCTTTGGCCACAGGTTGCCACAGAATCAGCCCCTTGGGTAGATGCAAAGCCGCGAAAAGATGAACCGGCGTGGCCACAATCCCCTGGGGAATCCTGGGCTTTAATCAACTGCCGGACTAGCGGAACCGGTAATATTAAGATAAAGTAATGCAGCGTTTAAATCGCCCCATCAACCCAATTGGAGACTTGTTATGTCGGCTTTGGTTTCGGAACTAAAATGCGCCCAGCCTGAATGCGCCAAAACCTTTGATATCCAGCACGGCGGCTTGCTTTACGCCAACGTATTTTACGAGGCAGTCTGCCCCCATTGTGGCCAGACCACCAAGTTCCGCGGCCAGGGCGGCATCAAGTACCATGGCGACCTGACCGACTTCGTCAAAATCAAGGAAGTGCAAGACTGAGGCGTTATTCTTTGACTAGCGTGATGGGGCCCGAGAGGGGGTAATTAGGTACGCCGGTGACGGTAACGTCATTAATATACATGGGCTGCATAAAATAAATGGTGGTGTTTCCAGGCAGTGAAGTACAAGACCCATCCAACACCCTGGAGCTTTTATAGGCCAGCCCCGTGACTTGATCGTTCCATTTTAGGTAATAAGAAGTCCCATCAGATCCTAGGACTACCCAGCCAGCGTAACCTGTGTAGTTGTACTTGGTTCCCGAACAATCAGTGGAACTGAAGAAAATAGAAAATTTATTTCCTCCTGGCTGGCCAGTATAATTTGAATCGCGCTGAATCTTCCCGATATACCCCTGGGAACTGACAAAATCACCGTTAGCGATCACATCGCCTAACAGAACCCCATTGTTTTTAAAAACCCACCGTTTGGCGTTGGCGGCAAAGTTTTCGTTTAACTGCGTCGCATCGACCTTCTGGCCATTACTTAAAGTATGGGGTACCGCTGCTTGAAGGTTGGCCAAAAGTAGCCCAAAAAGGGCCAAGAAACTTATAAACGGTTTCATCATCTTGCTACATAAAATGAGGTTCCATAAACAGCCGCACCATAAAGGCTCGACGGGGCGGCTGTAGTGGAAGTTGAGGTGGTGCTATCGCTGGTCGTCGTGGTCGTGTCAGCTGCGCTATCGCCGGTGGTCGTGGTCGTGTCAGCTGCGCTATCGCCGGTGGTCGTGGTCGTACCGGTATCGGTAGTGGTGGCAGTATCGGTGCCCGTGCCGTCGGGAGCGGTGGTATCGCCAGCGGAATCTTTGCAACCGCTCAATAACATGACAATCAACATGAGGGCCACAAACAACCGCACTTTAAAAAATATCGCGGATCTCAAATCTACTTTCAAAACAGAGGTGTTATCCCAACAACTACGCATTAGTATCATCACAATTTTCCTACTTGAACAGAAATCATTCGGCCTAAAAACGGCCAAAACACAGAGCGCCTTTTATTCTTCGAGGCTCTGCAACAACCCACAAATAGGTTGACCCGCCGGGCCCAAGCGGTAAAATAAGCCCAGCATCTTTTGGGCCTTAGTGCCCCCTTGCTTTGCTCCCTACCCAGGCGGTACATGACGACCCCGCAGCAGACCAAAGATTTGGATAAACTGGACCTGATGCCCGAGCAGGAATCGGTCTGGATCGAGGTGATCCACCAGATCGATCAGGCCTACGCCGAGCTGGTCAAGACCCAGGTGGAGCTAGAAGAGTCCAACCTAGAGCTGCGCAAAGCCAACGATTTTTTAGACAACATCCAGCGCGACATGAGCGACCTGCTCATCGTCACCAGCGCCGAAGGCAGGGTGATCAAGGTCAACCAGTTCTTTGAACGCATCGCCCACTTGGACCCCAAATCCCTTCTGGGCCAATCTTTAGAGGCCTGCTTCGCGCCGCAGGAGCAAAAGAAGCTGCGGCAGTTGATGACCAACGGGCGCATTCCCTGCCAAGACCTAGAAATGGATTTACTGGTGGACCAGGAATTGTTGCGGCTCAGCGTCAACAGCTCGCCGCGTTTTGACAACGACGGGGCCTACGCTGGGTTGGTGCTGATCGGGCGGCCCATCGGCGAATTGCAGCGGGCCTATAAGGAATTAGAACAGGCCCACCAGGAGTTGATGCAAACCCAGGAACAACTGATCCACGCCGAGAAGATGGCCAGCCTGGGCCGGTTGGTCGCCGGGGTGGCCCATGAGATGAACAACCCCTTCAGCTTCTTGTTCAGCAACCTCTTTATCCTGCAAGACTATCTGGGCCAGATCGGCCAATACATTGGCCGCCTAGAGCAGGAACAAAGCCCCGCCCAGCTGGATGCGGCTCGAAAGGACCTGCATATCGTCAAGATCTTAGCCGACATCAACCCGCTGGTCGAAGGCAGCATGGAAGGGGCGGTGCGGTTGCAAGACATCATCGCCGGGCTCAAGCAGTTTTCGTCCACCCAAACCCGCCAGAGCATTGAATTTGATCTCTGCAAAGCGGTACGGACGGCCTTGGGCTGGATCAAGGGCAAGGTTGCGCCCCAGGTAATCGACCAAATGCCCGAAAGTTTACTGGTCCAGGCCCCGGCGGGCGAGATCAGCCAAGTGATCGTCAACCTGCTGCAAAATGCCATGGACGCCATGGCCGAAAACCCGACGCCCCAACTGGAATTGACCGCCGGAACCAAGGGGAATAGGGCCTGGGTCTGTTTTAAAGATTGGGGCAGCGGCATCACGCCCCAGAACCTAGACAAGATTTGGGAACCCTTTTTTACCACCAAGCCCATCGGCGAGGGGACCGGCCTGGGCCTTTCGGTTAGCTTTGGCATCATCGAAAAACTAGGCGGCACGCTCAAGGCGGCCAACCACGCCGAGGGAGCCCAATTTACCTTCACCCTCCCGCTCAAGCCGCGCCATGAGTAAATTATTGTGGATTCAGTCCGGCGGTTGCGGCGGCTGTAGCCAATCCCTCTTGTTACAGCCCGACCTGATGCCCCGCTTGCAGCGCTTGGGCGTGGAAATGGTCTGGCACCCGGCCTGTAGCGTCCCTTCAGGCCCGGACTTTTGGGCAATAGTGGACGGCTTTTTAGCCGGGCGCGAGCCGCTGGATTATTTGTGCATTGAAGGCTCGGTCCTGACCGCCAACGGCGGGGCGGCCCACCGGCTCTCGGGGCGGCCCGGCATGATGAGCGACTTGATCGGTGAGTTGTCCCAAGTGGCGGGCAACCTACTGGCCATCGGCAGCTGCACCGCCTTCGGCGGCATGAGCGCGGTGGGCCCGAACCCCGCCGGGGCCATGGGGTTGCAATATGACAACAAACATTTGGGCGGCTTTTTGGGGGCTAAGTACCGCAGCCGGTCGGGCCGCCCGGTGATCAATCTGGCGGGCTGCGCCATCCATGCAGGCTGGTTTGCCGACTGCATGAGCTTTTTGGTCAACGGGGAGTTGGTCTTAGACGAGTTCAACCGGCTCAACTTTTACACCAACCACTTGGTCCACCACGGCTGCCCGCGCAACGAGTATTACGAATATAAGTCCAGCGCCGGTGAGGCGAACTGTATGGGCTGTTTGATGGAAAACTTCGGCTGTAAAGGGACCCAGGCACGGGGCGACTGCAACATCCGGCTTTGGCCCGGCGGGGGTTCCTGCCTGCGCGGAGGATATTCCTGCATCGACTGCACCGCGCCGGGGTTCCAACAGCCTGGCCATCCTTTTTTAGAGACCGCCAAGGTCGCGGGCCTGCCCAGCACCTTGCCCACCGACATGCCCAAGGCTTGGTTTGTCGCCCTTTCGGCCTTGTCCAAGGCGGCAACGCCAGAGCGGGTGCGGACCAACGCCAATTCCCCCTTCATCCGCGTGCCTCCCAACCAACCTAAAAAACCCACCAAATGACGGGCAAACAAACCCTATTGGGCCCCTTTTCGCGCATCGAAGGGGACTTAGAAATCCGGCTGGAGCGCCAAGGAAACCAAGTCCAGGCGGCCTATATCACCGCGCCTATGTTCCGGGGATTTGAGAATATGTTGGTCGGGCGCGACGCCCAAGACGCCCTGGCCATTGCGCCGCGCGTTTGCGGCATCTGTTCGGTCTCCCAGTCCGTCGCCGCGCGCAACGCGCTAGCCCAAGCCGCCGGGGTCGAGACGCCCCGCAACGCCCAGTTGGTCTTTCATTTGATGCAGGCCGCCGAAAACCTCTCGGACCTCTTCGCCCACGGCTACCTCTATTTTTGGCCCGAGTTGGGGGCCCAGGCCTTTGCCCAAAAGCCCTGGTATAAGGCGGCCACCGCCCGCTTCGCCCCTCAAAGCCACCCCTGGCTTGAAGCACTAGACACCCGCGCCACCATCTTGGGCATGCTCAGCCCCTTGGCGGGCAAATGGCCGCACAGCATTTCTATGTTGCCCGGCGGGATTGCCAAGGTAACCAGCCTGAGCGAACGGGCGGAATTTTTGGACCGCTTAGGCCGGGTGGTGCGGTTTTTAGAACAACGCACCTATGGCGGGCCGCTGGCCGAATTTTTGGCGTTGAAGGACTGCGGCGAATTGACCCAGTGGGTTCAAGACCACCGGGAATCAGACCTGGGCTTTTGGCTGAATATTGCTTTAGCAGAGGGCTGGGAAAGGCTGGGGCCTACCGACACGGCCATGATGAGCTTCGGGGCCTATGGCGGCAAGGACTGGGGCGGATTTGCGCCCGGCTTTTACCAACAGGGCTTAGGGCCCCTTAAGGTAGACCAAATCACCGAAGACCTGGCTTCCTCTTGGCTTGAGGGCCCCACCGAACCGCTGCACCCCAGCCAAGGCGTTACCCAACTGGGCGGCGAGGGCGAGGGGCGGTATAGCTACAACAAAGCGGTCCGCTACGGCGGCCAGCCCGTTTCGGTAGGCTCCTTATCCCGCCAAGTGATCGACGGGCAACCGCTGGCTTTAAGCGCCTACCAGACCTGGGGCCAAAGCGTCTTGAGCCGCGTCTTGGCCCGCTGGATCGAGGTCGCCCGGCTGACTGGGGCGATGAAACAATGGCTAGAACAACTAGACCTCAACCAACCCTTTTACGCCCCCGGCGAGCATCCCTTTAAAAACGGTGCCGCCCAGGGCTTGGTCGAGGCGGCGCGGGGCAGCCTAGGCCACTTTATTGAAATCCAAGAAGGCAAACTCACCCGCTACCAGATCGTCGCCCCCACCAGCTGGAACTTCTCCCCCCGCGACGCCATAGGCCAGCCCGGCCCCTGCGAAATGGCCTTGGAGGGCTTAAAATACACCGGCAACCAACCGGCCCCGGAACTCTGGATGGTGGTCCGCAGCTTTGACCCTTGTATGCAGTGTACGGTGCATTGAGGGGGCCTTGAGCGTCTTTTGATCCCGTTGAAAAAAAATAAGCGGGGTCCAGGGGCCATCGGCCCCACTAAGGAGCTTCGAGGCCGCAGGCTGAGGGCGACGTGTGTGACAACGCGAGCACTGCGAGTGTTGCGCAGCCTAAACCGTTGGCGAAGCCAACATCCCTTCTTTTCAGGCTTCTTGGAGGCACAAAGCCACTGGGAGGTTTAAAGAGATGGGATTACTTTCTTTGGCTCGCAAAGAAAAGTAACAAAGAAACGAGCCCTCGACCTTCGCGGCTAAGACCCCCTACGCCTCGCTCCGCTAAAATGCCAAACTCGCCCTCGCTTCGCTCGAAGCTCGAACAGGTGGCATTTTGGCCGCTACGCTTGGCTAGGGGCTCTAAGCCGCTCGCAAGAGGGAACCTAAAGCCCTTTTCTTCCGGGCTCAGAGAAAGTATACTGGCCCCTTATTTTTTGGCGAAAAATAGGTTACTGTCCCCGGATTTCTCTGATTATTTAAATAGGTATGCTGCCACCTGATTTAAAAGGGTCCAAACAGAATGCATAGGTTCTCCATTCTGGGCAATCGGTGGTGAGTGTGTATTCTTCTTGATATTTGGTGTGTATTGTGTGTATGATTAGTGCATATTCTAAACAGCTACTAAGACACAAATGAAAGTCAAAGAGATCGAAAAAATGCTGAAACAAGCCGGATGGGCTAAGGACGAGGGTTCGAAGCATACCAAGTGGATTAAGGAAGGTGAGCGGCCCATCACCGTCCCCCGGCACAAAGGGGACGTCCCCATAGGGACGGCAAACAGCATTCTCAAGGCAGCGGGTCTCAAGTAAGCCCCGAAAAAGTGGCTGAGAGGTCACTATAAACCTCCTGAAAGATAGGGAAAGGATGAAATCATTACACTACCTGGCAACCTTCACCGAAGAACCCGAGGGCGGGTTCACGGTCACCTTCGCCGACTTGCCGGGCTGTATCTCTTACGGCGAAACCTGGGAAGAAGCGGTCGAAATGGCCGAAGACGCGCTGGCCCATTGGCTGGCCGACGAAAAGGACGTGCCCGAGCCCTCCACCTTCGCTCAGGTCCGCAAGGGGCTGGAGGCGGGCCAACACTTGGTGCCGGTGCCGGTCAACCCCAAGCTGGTGGCCGGATACAGCAAGACCGTTCGGGTCAATATCAGTCTGCCCAGCAACCAGCTGGAACAGATCGACGAAAAGGCCAAGAAGCAAGGCCTCAACCGCTCAGAGTTTTTGGCCAAGGCGGCGCTGGAGTACGAGGTGGGGGCGTGAAGGCTTGGTTGGACCGGTGGGCAATCTGGCCTCCCGGCCCCTGCGAAATGCCCTTAGAGGGCCTAAAATACAGCGGCGACCAACCGGCCCCCGAACTCTGGATGGTGGTCCGCAGCTTTGATCCTTGTATGCAGTGTACGGTGCATTGAGGGGGGCTGAGGCTTGTTCAAGTTGAGGCTTGAAGGGCAATGCGCCGGTTAACCACCTTGTCGAAGAAAATACGAAATCTATTTGGGCGCTGATTCCTTGAAAATGGTGTACTGCCACCAGATTTCCGATCGGATCAGCAACAGAACAGCCGCAACCACTGAAGCCATCACCAAAAAACCGCCAGTGGTCAGCGTCCAAAACCAGTTGCAGTCGGTAGCCAAAAGAAGGAGCTTACCCAACGTAAGGCCCATAGCGAACCAGGCCAAAATAAAAGGCAGGTGAAAATCGGAAAAATATGGGTGCTTCCAGAATTGTTTGGTCCTGGGCGTCTTGCGCATCAAGTCGAAAACTTCGAGCTTTGGGGCAATGTCGTTTCGAATTATGGCATTGGGTGAATCCCTCTCCTCGGACAAAATGAGCCCCCAGAACTCGCTTACGTCAGCTAATTCGGGGCATTTTGCAGCCAAGCGGGTGCCCTTTGCAGTTCTTCTACAAAAGGTGCGCAATTTATTGTTAATCTCGGCCTTGTCTTGATGAGTAGAAATCATGCAATCTTGCCGCAAGCCGTTTTCTCCGACTTTAGCCATAAAAGAAACCCGGCTGCGGTCCAAAGAATAGCGTTCCACAGAGACTTCATTTAGATTGGTGTTTGGATGACAAGCAAATCCCGCATTTACCAAGCCCCTAAGAACGGCGTTTTGGTCTTCTGGGGTGATGGTGAACAGCGCGAAGTCAATCCGCTGCCAGGCGCGCCAGGTGAAATAAACCAAAAAGAATAAGCCCCAAAGCATGACCTGGCAAAGACTCATTTTGAACGTGAGCCCCGAAAGACTGACGGTTTGATCGGGGTTCTTGCCATAAAATACGATGGCAATCAAGAGCACCGAGATCAGCATCATATTGCGGCGCTGGCGTAGGAAGGGTTCGGGGATGTCTTTGGTTAGGCTGCTGGTTTTGGGCATTTGCTCTCCAGGTAGAATTTGCAGGATTGCGGCCCGTTGCCCTTTTTTGTCCTGTTCGAAGGGGCGGAGGGCAGGCAGTATGTACCTAAACGCTTTAGCAAAACCGCCCATGATCCGCACCCCTTATTTGCTCCTGCTCCTCCTACTGGCTTCTGCCTCGACCCAGGCCGCCGATCTGCGCCTGCGCGCGGAGTTCAAGGGCTGTTATGACGGAGATACCTGTTATTTTGACTTCCCCAGTGTTCAGCCCGCCCTGTCCGGGCGGAATCGGTCGGGGAGGTTTCTGGGGATTGATAGGTCTATAATCCGGTGACAGCATACCTATTTCACCGCCTTAGCTAGAATGGGCCTCAATCCACAACGATAGATACCACTGTCGGATGAATCTTAAAGTTTATTGCTAAAGTATCCGCCCCTTAAGTTATACCCATTGGGTCCCACTATAGGAAGTCGGTTCACCCACCCCCCTCAACTCGCCCCCACCCCATCACCCAACTGGTACCGCTCCAGCTTGGCGCGCAGGCCCACGCGGGAGAGGCCCAGTTCCTCGGCCACCTTGGTTTTGTTTTGGTGGTGGCGGGACATGGCGTCTAAGATCATCTGTTCTTCTAGTTGCTGGACGCGCTCGGCTAGGCTGCCGCTTGAAACCTGGGCCGGGGCTTTTTGGCGGAGTTTGGGCGAGAGGTCCTCGACTTCGATCCAAGGGCCTGCCGAGAGGACCAAGCAGCGCTGCACCTCGTTTTGCAACTCCCGCACGTTGCCGGGCCAATCGAAGGCCTGGATCATGGCCAAGGCTTCGGGCGTGAAGCCCTTGACCTGTTTGCCGAAGATGCTCATGGAATTGGCCAAGACCTGCTCGGCAATTAGAGGAATATCTACCCGGCGCTGGCGCAGGGGCAGTAGGTTGATCGAGACGGTGGCCAAGCGGTAATAGAGGTCGCCACGGAACCGGCCCGCCTTGACGTCCTCTTCAAGGTTGCGGTTCGTCGCCGCGACGATGCGGATGTCTACCTTGCGGCTTTGGTTGCCGCCTAAGGGACGGAATTCGCCTTCTTGTAAAACCCTCAGTAATTTCAACTGAAAGCCCGGCGTTACGTCGCCGATTTCGTCTAAAAACACCGTCCCGCCGTCGGCCTGTTCGAGCAAGCCTACATGGTCGGTCACCGCCCCGGTAAAGGCACCCTTCTTATGGCCAAAGAGCTCGCTAGACAAAAATTCGTCGGTTAAGGCGGCGCAGTTTTCGGCCACAAAGGGCTTCTCGGCACGCCCCGAGTTATAATGCAGCGCGCGGGCGAACATCTCCTTGCCGGTGCCCGACTCACCGGTCAACAGAACCGAAATATCGTAGGGCGCGACCTTGATTAACTGCTCGCATGCTTGGTTCAGCGGGGATTCGGGCGAGCGGTAGATGCTGTTGATATGGAAGTTTTCCTTGAGCTTCTTCTTGACCGTAAGGTTGTGTTCGCGCAGCGCATCGGTGGTCAGGCGGGTCTCGGTAACCAGCAGGGCATTTTCTTTTTGCAGGTCATAGAGCATCACCACGTTCTTTAAAATCACCATCAAGTTGTTGGGGTTCCAAGGCTTGGCGATGAACTGGTAGATCCCCCCGCTGTTGATGCTGTCGATGATGTCTTCTACGTCCGAATAGGCGGAGATCAGCAGGCGCACCACATCGGGCCATTGCTGGCGCACCTGGGCCAGCAGTTCGACCCCCGAGGTGCCGGGCATGCGGTTGTCGCAGAGGATCACCTTGATCTTGTGCTCGTCCAAAAGCGCCATGGCCTCTTCGGCGGTGCTCGCCGCCAGCACCTCAAACTCCCGGTCCAACGCTCTGGTCAGCGATTCGACGGAGCGCTTCTCGTCGTCTACGATCAAGATCTTGCCCAGACTGCTCATAGAATACTGGCTTAGGAAAGGCGGTGGATCATTCGGGTTCGGCAGCCTACAAGCTAACACAGGGACCAAAAATTTAAAAATGCAAAAACTTTTTTCGGGTGCTTTAGCTAAACCTTAACTTTAATCGCCGCTCTAGAGCGCCTCAAATGCGCCCCTACCAGCAGCGGCACCCCTACCCCCAGCCCCCGGTGGAGCCACCGCATCCCGTTGGCCCAGTCTTCAGGCAAGACCACCAACATATTAAGCCCAGAAAATAATAAAAAGCTTAGCCCCAAGGCCAAGTGCAACCCACCTAGGTTCAAGGGGCGGCGGACGATCACCCGAAGGTGCCAGGGGATCAGGCTACCTAAGCCGATCAGCAATAAGGCCATGCCGCTTAAATGCAGGGCCAATAGGGGCGTTTTTAAGGGATGCCCGGTTGCCGAAAAAGGGTTTTTGGGAACCCATTCGGCTAAGGCCCAAAGTCCCAACCCGCTAAAAAGACAAACAGAAAAAGAGCCCATCAATAAGACCACCTGCCAAGTATCTGGGCGTATATTGCGCGGAGCCGGAGGGAGAGAACTCATGGTTGTTCCGTGGAAAGTTTGGAAAGGTACAAACGGTAAAGCCACAGCAATTTTCGGCTGCCTTGAGCCACCGCCCGGCTGCTGTAGGTGGCTCCACTGATGGCCTGGATATCTTGGGAGAGTCCTAAGGGAGCTTGGGTGTCTTTGCCCAGGAACTGCGCCAGGAAGAGCGGGTGCCTTATCTCGGCCCCCACCGACTCACGGTAGATCAGCAACCGTAAGTCCTCTAATCTTCCGGAGGGGTGAGCGATCCGGGCCAAGTAGGTGATCGGTTCGGTCTTGCCGATCATGTTGTCGATACATAAATAGGCGGTCGGCTGGCTGGCCGACTGGGCCTGATGGCAGCGGGTCCAAGAGCGGCGTAGGGCTTGGCCTGATTGGGCCTTTAGGGCCGCTGCGACCTCAGCGCTCAACCCAGACCAACTCACCGGCGTTAGTTGTTCCCCCGAGCGCAGCGCCGATTGCAGCGCTGCATCGGGGTCCTCAAAAACCTGCCCAAAGGCCGGGGCCCCGAGAGCTACCCAAAGGCCCAGGGCCAGCAATAATCCGCGAGGATTCAAAAGACCCACCCGAGCCCCAGGTTCCATTCCTGTTGGGCTGCTGAGCCAGTCTGGGCTGTTTGTTTGGTCCCCATATCCACTTTCAAGGCCACTTGGGGGTGGGGCCAGTAGTTCAGGCCGGAGGTGGTGCGGGTATACTGGTAGGCGTCGTTGACGCTACCCGAAGCGACGCTGGCCTGGGGTGAAAGGGATTCATAACGCACAAATCCTTTTAGAGTCGAATCCCCTTGGGCCCAGAGTTTTATGGCCGGTTCTAGATAATAACCCTGCAAGCTGCTGCCTACGTGGCCCCCGTACACTTGGTTCAATAAGCCGCTGTTAGACAGGCTCCCTTGGGCCACCTCGGCCCGCAAAGACCAGTTAGCAGTGTTCCAATCCAGGTCCAAGGCATTAAAACTGACTTGAACCTGCTCTAGTTTAACCCCAGCGTCGCGGGCGTCGCTCTTGACCTCCTCATTGGCGCTGTTGCCTTGGTAGCTAGACCAGCCCAGGCGCAGGCCGGGGCGGGCATATTGCAGCCGGGTGGCCAAAGCTAAACTTCCGGCTCGGCTTTTGTAGGCCTTTTGGCGTCCGCCGCGCAGACCGCTAGCGCCGCTAAACCCGCTGGCGTCCAGTGGGGCCATAAAATAGGCCTGATATTGCCAAGAATGCCCCCAAGACCCCTTTAGTCCGGCTCCTTCGGCAAAGAAGGTAGAAGGAATGATCACCTTGGCGAAGTCTGGGCGCTCGACACCCATAAAGCTGTTGGGCTCGTGGTTTTGGTTGATCAGACCCAAGGGAACCAACAGAATCCCCGCGCGGGCTTGGGTCTCGCGGCTCAAAGAAAACTCCAAAAAGGCCTGCTCCAACTCCAATTCCCCCTCACCGCTTTGCACAAAGGCGTGCTCCAACTCCAGTTCGCTCTGGAAGCGGATATTCGGCCCGATCTGTTTTTCAAAGAGCAAGACGAAGCGGTGCAAGTCGGTGATCGGCTCTTGGCCTTCGACTGCGTTATAGTGCAGTTCGGCATAGCCACCGACCTTGGTTGATTCGCTGCGGTATTGTTCCTGTTGCTCTTTGAGCTGGGCTATTTCCTCGGTTAGGCTTGCTAAAGTCGGTTCTTGGGCCATTAAGCTCAGTGGGCTAGCCAGCAAGAGGGCGGTCAGCGCCCAGGTGAAAACTTTCATATTTTTGTCTCCAGGTAGTTTAAAGATTCGTATATACGAAATATAATCCCAGGCAAAGGACTCCCCGGACCGGTAAGGAAAGGGGTGGTTATTTCGTATATGCAAAATAGTTATATAGCCTGTACGAACTGTCAACCTGGAAGTGATCGATCAGAGTATTTTGGTAGGGTCCTATACCAAGGACCCCCTATCTCAGGCGGGGTGGGCTAGGCCTAAACAGACGAGGCTAAACGTAGCGGGGCGGTGGGCTGCCCTGGGGTAGTCGGCCTCAAAGTGCCGGGTTGAAATGTTGGTGGTCAACGGGGAGTTTTATGTTTTTCGTGTTCCACAAAGGCCTTTAAAACGGCGTTCATTTTAGACTGATAGCCCGGTCCGAAGGACTTGAAATAGTCGATTACATCCTGGTCATAGCGGACGGTGACCGCTTTTTTTGAGCCAGGGAAATCAACCCGGATTTGATCAAAAACCGACTCAAAAACACTACCATCCTCTTTAAAGACGCGGACCTTCGCTTTCTTAATCTCCTGGCCCTTTGGGATTCTATCTTTGACGACCTTCCCGAAGACAACGGGCTCGTCTGAATAAGCTAATTTATCGGTTTTCTTGCTCATACAACCTCCTTCCCTTGCGCCATTTGCCTGCCCCGATGATTCGGATGGTCTCCCCTCGCAGCGTGAAACGGACCGTCAACAGGCTTTCTCCGACTTTTCCAATACAGTAGAAGCGTTCCTCTGTATTCGAATGGTCCAGGTCTTCAATAATCAGCCGATGGGCATCCAGAAAAACATTTTGAGCCTCCTCGAAGGCCACCTGATGTTTTTCTTGATTGGACCTGTTTTTCTCTTCGTCCCATTCAAACTCGACCATATTTAGATATTAACAAATGTAGGTACATTGAGCAAGCGAGACCGTCAAACCGGTCGGACAATGGACCCATCAACCTGATCCTATCCATGGTCTTCGCGCCGGGGCGCTGATCTAAAATCCGGTTTTTTTTACCGGCTTTTTTTTGAGAAAATAGGTACTTGATCACCGGTTTTCAATTTGCATTTTCCAAGCAAGAAATCTTGAACGACAACGATCAAACCATTGAGTTGTCACCAAAAATACCCTCCCATCTCGTGCAATAGGAAAGGGCGACCATCTTCCGTAACCCTTTGTATCACGAGCTAATTCTCGCAACCGCTGCTGATCCGCGTTAGCAGGAACTTCTTTAAGTATGGGGAAGTGAACCAAAAAGGTTTCGCGACTATAAGTAGGGTTCAGTAGATTTTCAATTTCATCCCAAGGCAAATTACCCGAAACAAATTCCCGGAAATCGTCGGTAATCTCTCTATTGGTAACGCTGTAACCTGCCTCTTCTGACAGTTCTTCTACATCCTCGTTTGTAAGTTGTGGCTGATCCTTTACTTGGGCTTGATTGTCGTACTCCCGATGGCAAGCTCTGCATAGTATCAAGATCGACTCGTTCAAAGGTTGATGAGCAGCAAAAAACTGGTTTTCAAAAACCTCTAAATCTATTGTAACAATCTCCCCATTTAAATAGTTCTCTAGAAGCTCATCAATGATGATTGTCCTCTCCCGTCCCTGAATGTGAGCGGCCTCCAAGGTTTGTGTAGCCCTACAAATCTGACATTGCCCCACTTCAATGCGATAAGGCCGAGCCAAATTGTTAACTACATTCCTCAGTCTAGGACCTATATACTTTTTAAAATCAGAAACATTTCCAACAAATGAACCCACAATAACTCCTGGATCATCGTTTTAAAAATACGGGGACAATGTACCCATTTCCCCAACCCCAGTTTCTTGTCACCGCTCTAGAGCCCCGAGAACCGAAACCAGGAATAACAGGTCCCCTCAACCGAAACCATGCAGGGGCCTAGCGGGTTGTTGGGGGTGCAGCCCTTCTTGAAGTGTGCGCAGTCGGTGGGGCGCTTTTCGCCCAGCATGATCCGGTGGCATTGGCAACCCGGGGGATGGGCGCGCGGCGCATAGGCCGGGCGGGCGGCGAAGCGCTTGAGGGCGTCTAAATGGGCGTAGTCGGCCTTGAGGCGGAAAGCGCTGCCGGGAATTTTGTCGATCCCGCGCCAGATCCCCGGACCCAACTCAAAGACCCGGTTGATCAGGCCCCAGGCGGCTTGGTTGCCCTCGTCCTTGGCCAGACGTTTGAAGAGATTTTCCACCTTAGCCTGGCCCTGATCAATCTGGCGCATCAGCCCCAAAATCCCATACAGCACATCCACCGGCTCAAAGCCTGCCACCGCGCAGGGCAATTTGTATTCAGTTTCCATGAAGCGGTAGGGCTCTAGGCCGGTGATGATGGCGGCGTGGCCGGGCAGTAAAAAGCCCTGGATGCTCTGGTCGTGGATCTCCATCAATAACCTTAAGACCGGCGGCATGTAGCGGTTGGCCATCAAGAAGGTTAGGTTGCCCGGCAGTTTGGCCGCCGCCAGTCCCGCCACCCCGGCGACGGTGGTCTCGAAGCCCACCGAGAAGAAAACAAACTGTTGCTCCGGTGCCTCCTTGGCCTTGGCGATGGCGTCCAGCGGGCTATAGATCACCTGCACCGAGGCCCCCTCTTTGCGGGCCTGGGCCAAGGACTCCACCGTGCCGGGCACGCGGATCATGTCGCCAAAGGTCAAGAGGGTCACGCCGGGCTCGCGGGCCAAGGTAACGGCTAGGTCAATGTCCTCGACCGGGCAAACACAGACCGGGCAGCCGGGGCCGGGGACGATCTCCACCGAATCGGGCAGCAGCTGGCGCAGGGTGTTTTCGTTGATTGCCTGTTCGTGGCTGCCGCAAAGGTGCATCAGGCGCGTTTGGGGGCGTTTGGCGGCCAAGGTGCCGATCTCTCGGGCCAGCGTTTGGGCGGTGGCGGCGTCTTCAAAGCCCTCTAAATATTCAAGTCCCACGGGGTCCCTTGGTGGCAATGTTGGCAAATTGCGGGCTCGCTTCTTTTTTTATGAAAGCGCGCCGGGCTTCGTTAAATTCCGGTTCGTTGCAGCAATCTTTCATGGCCCGCAGCTCGGCCTGTTCGGCTTCGTCCAGGCGCTCTAATAGCCCCCGGTTGAGCAGCCGCTTGGTGGCCAAGCGGGCTTGCAGGTTATTTTCCGCTAAAAAGGCGGCCCTTTCGGTAATTTCTTTCTCAAAGCTGGCCCCGTCAATTTCGCCGTGCAACAGGCCGATCCGGCAAGCTAGCTCCGCCGAGATCGGCTGGGCCTCGTAAAGCAGTTTTTCGGCCCAGCCCTGCCCCACGGCGCGCGGCAAGAGCAGGCTGAAAAACTCAGAGCCCGAAAGGCCCATGTTGACGTAGTGCGGGTTTAAGACCAAACCCGCACGGGCGTAGCGCAGATCGCAAGCCAAGGCCAGCATCACGCCCCCGGCGGCGGCAGGCCCGCCTAGGGCCGCTAACACCAACTTGTCGGGGGTGCTCAAGATCGCGCGGATCAGGCCGTTGAGGCCCCGTAGGTTTTTATAGGCCAAGATGGCGGGGTTGTATTGCTGGTCGATGCTGACCAGATCAATGCCATTGGAAAAAAAGTCCTCGCCGCCCCAAAGCAAGATCACCTTAACTTGCGGCGTTTCGGCCAGTTCCTGGTAGGCGGTCAGCAAACGCTGGCAATGCTCCAAATCCATGGCCCCGTTAAAGGCATCAAAGTGCAAGTGACCCAAGGGACCCAAGATTTTACCGGAAATCTCCATCACTCTTCCCTTTTTAGGGCCTCAATGGCGCGTAATTTCACCTGACCTTCGGGCATCAACCGACTGAACTTTAAGGAGCCTTTGCCACAGGCGACCAGCGCTGCCGATTCTTCAAAGCCCAACAACTCTCCGGGCCGCCCCTGTGGGGCGCTCAAGCGGGCGCCAAAGAGGCCGTACCGCTTCCCCTCGATCTCGCCCCAAGCGCCGGGCTGGCTGTCTCCGGCCTGAACCACCGCCAATAAGTCTTCGGCCGGGCGGCTCCAGTCGATTTCTAGGTCGGCGGAGGTTAATCTTCTTTGGTAACGAAATTCGCCGCGCGGTAGCGGGTCGCCGCCCTGCCAGAGCCGCAAGATGGCCCTTTGGTAGAGTGCCGTAGCCTGCGGCGCGATGGTCCGGCGGTAAAGCTGGATCACGCTGCCTTTAGGCAACTCAAAGCTTTGCTCGGCCCAGAGGGGCCCCTCATCCCAGCCTTGGCGGGCTTCAAAGATGCAGGCGGCCCAATCTTTGCGGCCCTCTAAAATTGCCCAGTTCAGCGAGCTGGGGCCCCCCAAGCCATGGGGGCCAGGATGTAAGACCAGACAGGGCACCTGAGAGTAAACAAACTCAGGAATCCGCAAGTTCAGGTAAGGGGCCAAGACCAAGTGCGGCTTAAAGTCCAGCAACCGGTCCCACTGGGGCCCGACCACCAGAATGCTGGCGGCGAAGCGCGGGGCCAGAGCGGTCCAGACCTGTTGGGTCAGGCCGTTAAAGCCGCTGCACAAAAAAGCAACCCGCCGGGTAGCCTCCATCTCAACAGATGCGCGGGAGTTGGTCGCCCAGCGGCGGGTCGATCACGCGGCTGGTGCCGATGCGGGTGGTCAGATGCACCTTGCCGCTCGGCCCTCCGGTGACTTCGCCGATGATCGCCGCACCCTGGCCCAGCGGGTGGCGGGACATGACTTCTAGTAAGGATTCGGCATGGTCGGCCTCGGCGAAGACCAACAGCTTCCCCTCGTTGGCGACCTGCAAGGGATCAATCCCCAATAAGCCGCAGCCCGCCTCGACCCTGGGGTCTAAAGGAATCGATTTTTCCACCAAGTTGATCCCCAATCCGCTGGCCTGGGCCAGTTCGTTGAGCGTCGCCGCCAGTCCGCCTCGGGTGGGGTCTTTAAAGAGCGTCACGCCGCCAGCCTGCAAGAGCGTCTCGGTTAGCCCCGAAAGGTCCGCGCAATCGCTCAGGATTTCGCCGCCTAGGTCTAAATTCTCGCGGGCCGCCAAAATGGCCAAGCCATGTTCGGCGATGCCGCCGTTGATCAAGATTTTTTGGCCTGCCTTTAAGTTGGTGGGCAGCATCTGGGTCAGCGAGATTTGCAGGCCGATCCCGGCGGTGTTGATGAAGATCCCGTCGCCTTTGCCCTGCTCGACCACCTTGGTGTCGCCGGTGACCACCTGCACCCCGGCGGCGCGGGCGGTGGTGGCGACGCTGGTTAAGATGCGGTTCAGGTCTTCGAGCGGTAATCCTTCTTCTAAGATCAAAGCTAGCGAGAGGTACAAGGGCTTGGCTCCCGAAACGGCTAGATCGTTTAGGGTCCCGCAAACCGCCAGTTTGCCGATGTCCCCGCCCGGAAAGAAGAGCGGCTTGACCACAAAGGAATCGGTGGTGAAGGCCACCTTCCCGGTCAGGTCAAATTGGGCAGCGTCGTGGCCTTGGGCTAGTAGGGGGCTGTCGAAGATTTTAAAAATGCTCTGTTCCAGCAAATCTTGCATCGGCTGCCCGCCGGCACCCATTTCTAGGCGTACGGTCATGACGGTTCCCCTAACTGCTTAAAGAGCGCCAGCGTCTCTTGGGCCTCTGCCTCGTCCATGCAGCTGATGGCAAATCCGGCATGGACGATCACATAATCACCGACCTTCGCATCGGGCACGCAGTCCATACAGATGGCGCGGTTGAGCCCGGCGAAGTCCACCTGAGCGGTCAGGGGGTCGGACCCTTCAACAAAACTGAGCACCCTACCGGGCAAGGCTTGACACATGGCGATTCTCCTGATGGAACAAGGCACCAAATAATTGACCAACCGCCAAAGCCCCGTCGTTGGGCGGCAATAAACGGTGGATCACGGGGATTTTTCCCAACTCTTTCAGCCCCAATACCGCCGCTTCGCTCAGCCAGCGGTTCTGGAAACAGCCGCCGCTCAAAAGGACCTGTTGGGCTGGATGGGCCGCAGCGAGCTGGCCAATCCAGGCGGTCAGTTGATTATGGAAGACTGAGGCACAAAGTTCAAGGCTCGCCCCTTCTTGAACTAGGTTCTGTAAGTGAACCAGCAAAGCAGGCCAATCCATCGGTTCACCTTCCAAGGCGGCGGGCGGCCTTCCGGTCCAGCGCCTGGCGGCCTGTTCTAGCTCAATGGCTCCCTGGCCTTCATAGGTTACCTCGCAGCAGCAGCCCAACCAAGCCGAGACCCCGTCAAAGAGGCGGCCCATGCTGCTGGTCTGCGGGCAGTTGAGCCCCTTGGCCAACATCTGGGGCCAGAGGGCCGCCTCGGTGGGCGGTAAAGCGGGCAGCAAAAAATCTTCGGGGCGCTCAAAGACCGCTTCGCCCTTGATCTGGTACCAAAGTGCGTAGGCGATCCTAATCGGCTCGGCCATCGCCGCCTCGCCGCCGATCAGCGCAAAGCTCGGCAATCCAGCGATCCGCTGCAATTGGTCCGCCGGTCCAGCGAAGACCTCGCCGCCCCAAATGTTGCCATCGTCGCCTAGCCCCGTTCCGTCCCAAGCAAAGCCCAAGATCTCGCCGGTGATCCGGGCTTCGGCCATCAGCGCCCAAAGGTGGCTGCGGTGGTGGCTGAACCGGCGGCGCGGCAGGTCATGGCTAGCGGCCCAGCGGCTGCCGTAGTAGCCGGGGTGTTCGTCGCTCGCCAAATATTGCGGCTGGGCCCGGTAAAGCTTGGGCAAGTCCTGGGCGGCTTGCTCAAAGCCCGCTTGGGCCCTGGGGTTGTCCATATCGCCCAGGTAGGCCCCTAAGATCACTTGGCTTCCTTTTGAGAGCGCTAAGGCAGTCTTTTGCTGCCCCGCTAAAGCCAGCCCGGTTTCGAGTCGATGCCCTAGATCTAAAACCAAGGGCGCATAACCTCGCGCCAGCCTCAAGACCTGAACCCCGCCGTTGCTGTAGCGGACCACCGAGTCTTCCATCGGGCGTATGATTGGTCGGTTGTGGTCCAAGATCAGGTCACAGAGCCCGCCTAGCTTTTCTATAGCCTCGCTCAATTCGGTGCAGATCGGCTCGCCGCCCTGGTTCCCGCTGGTCGCCAGCAAAGGAAGGTCCAACTCGCTTAAGACCAAATGATGCAGCGGGCTGTAGGGCAACATAACGCCTAAATCCAAGGCCCCAGGGGCGACGGCTTCGGCCACCCATTCGCTCGCCTCAAAGCGGCGGCGCGCCAATAGGATCGGCGCTTCGGGCCCCTTTAGCAGGACTTCTTCGGCGGGCTCTAGGTGGCAGAGCCGGTGGGCCCAGTCCAGGTTAGGCAACATCAGGGCGAAGGGCTTATGGGCCCGGTGTTTGGCCTCCCTTAGCTGGTTTATCCTGGCCGCTTGGTCGGCGCGGCAGAGCAGCAGAAAGCCGCCGATCCCCTTGAGGGCTACCACTTCGCCTGCCTTGAGGCGGTTGGTAGCCAACGCTAGTGCTGCTTCACCTTGCGCAAGTGCCGTTCCCGCCGGATCAAAGGCCTGAACCTGGGGCCCGCAATCTGGGCAGGCGTTGGGCTGGGCGTGGAAGCGGCGGTCCGCGGGGTTCTCGTATTCCGCCTGACAGGCTGGGCACATTTTAAAGCCCTTCATGGTCGTGGCGGGCCGGTCGTAGGGCAAGCCGCTGATGATGCTAAACCTGGGGCCGCAGGAGGTGCAATTGGTGAAAGGGTAGCGGTAGCGCCGGTTGGTCGGGTCCTTTACCTCGGCCAAACAGTCCGGGCAGGTGGCCAAATCGGGCAGAACTAGGGCCTCGGGTTCGCCGACCTGCAGGCTCGGGGCGATCAGGAATTCGCGGGACTCCTCGGGTTCGATCTCTTCGGCAGACATCTGGTGGATCGCCGCCAGCGGGGGAAGGTCCAGTTCCAGGTGCAGCAAAAAGTCCCGCAGCGCCGCCCCCTCACCTTGGACCTGGATCTCCACCCCCAGGGGGCCGTTGCGCACCCATCCGCAGAGCTGTCGGGTTGAGGCGAGCCGAAAAACAAAGGGCCGGAATCCAATGCCTTGGACCCGGCCCTTAATTTGGACGTATATGCGGGTCATGAGTTGGCCGCAACCCCCATTTCCTCATGCACCTTGGCGGCCAGCCGCTTCACTTCGGAAACGACGGTATCTAAAGAGGCCTCTACGGCCGGCGAAAGCTCCAACATCATGTTTTGCAACTCTTTGATGGAGATGATGATCAAATAGACCTTCGGGTTCGACCCCAGCGCCGCCGCCGACTCGATCAGGTCTTTAAACCCGATGTCGTGGGCCGAGAGGCTCTTGGGGTAGTCGGTGGTGTAGCGCGGCTCGATCACCTTCACCTCCCCCTCGACGCCGTTATCCAAAGTGGCGTCGATCAGGATGATGTAAGGATATTCATCGAGCAGGTTGAGCAGGTGGAACCCGCCGGTTCCCCCGTCCACTACGTCGGCGTTGAGTTCGTCGGCCAGGGGCTCCAAACGTTCAATGGCGTGGACCCCGACGCCTTCGTCGCCCATGATCAAGTTGCCAATACCCAGCACCAACAACTGCCGCTCGGGGAGCAAAAATTTCATGGCTTCTCCTGGTCTTTTACGTGGATAAACTTCCATCCGCCAACGATGGAGCTTAAGACGCCCCGACCTTCGACGTAGTCATGGTACATCACCAAGTAGACATGGACTATGGCAAAGAGAATAAAAAACCACATAAAGGCGTGGTGCCAGTAGCGCACGGCCATATCACCGCCCATCAAGGGCACGATCCAGCTAAACATACCAGCCAGCCACCACCCGCTCATGGGCTCAAAAAGCCCGAAGCCGGTGATGATCTGGAAGAAGCTGGCCAGGAACAAAAAGACATAGATCAGCGCCGCCATGGCGTTGTGCCCCACTGACTCAATGGGCTTGCAGACCATCTGGAGAATATCCAGCTTGACCACGCAAATCAGCTCGTCGATCTGTTCCTTGGACGTCGGAATCCACTTGAGGATGTTGGCGTGTTTGTTGCCCACAAAGCTCCAAAAGATCCGGTAGACTAAGTTGAAGGTGAACAGGTACCCCGCCGCAAAGTGGACGAACCGGACGGTACCGAACCAATAGCCATGATAGGCTTCTTGGCTCGACATCAAGGCCGGTGGGTTTCCGATCACATATCCGGTGATGGCCAGGACCACTATGCACAGGGCATTGACCCAGTGGAAGATCCGCACCGGGACCTCCCACACGTACACCGGAGTCATCAATATTTTTTGGGTAGACATGATAGCCTCCTAAAAGGTGTTGATCCGGTGGACATGCTCGCCCGATTCGGTGTGTAAATGCACCGCGCAGGCAAGACAAGGGTCAAAGCTGTGGATGGTGCGGATCATCTCTAAAGGTTGTTCCGGGTCCTCCACGGGGGTTCCGATCAAGCTAGCTTCGAAGGCCGACCGTTGGCCTTGCGCATCGCGCGGAGAGCCGTTCCAGGTAGTGGGCACCACCAGCTGATAATTGTCGATCTTCTCGTCTTTGATCACAATATAATGCGCCAAGGCACCGCGCGGCGCTTCGGTCAGGCCCACACCCTTGGCTGCTTTGGGCCAGGACTCTGGATTCCACTTCTCGGCATTGAAGGTGCTGGTATCGCCGGCTTTGATGTTGGCGATCAGCTTATGGTAGTCTTCTAAGGCCCACTTAGCGACCAACTGAGACTCCAAGGCCCTGGCCGCAGTGCGGCCTAAGGTACTAAACAACACCGAAACGGGCAGCTTGAGCGCGCCTAAAGCACCGTCTACGGCCCCTTTGATGTCGTCGCTGCCGGCGGCATAGCCCACCAACATACGCGAGAGGGGACCCACTTCCATGGCGTGGCCTTTCCAACGCGGCGTCTTGATCCAGGAGTATTTCTCCTCGACGTTGAGGTGCTCGTAGGGAGGCTTAGGACCGGTGTAGTTAAACTCCGTTTCCCCTTCGAAGGGGTGCTTGGGGCTTTGGTCACCAGAATAGCTGTACCAGCTATGGTCGATGCCTTCTTTGATCTGGGTCATGTCCTTGGCGTCAACCTCATGCAGTTCGGCCAAGTTGCGGCCCAAGATCGCTCCGCGGGGCAGGCGGAACTTGGCTACATCGGCGTAGCCGTTGGTCGGCTGGTCGCCGAAGGCCAAGTAGTTCTCCAACCCGCCGCCGATTCCGGCCCAGGGGAGGTAGTAAGGGGCCACCGCCAAGATGTCGGGGATGTAGACCTGATCAATGAACTCCTGGGCTTCTTTAAGCAGGCTGTGGACCCAGTTGAGGCGCTCCATGTTGATGGCGTTGACCTCGTTTAAGTTGATCGAGCAGGGCATACCGCCGACCACCAAGTTGGGGTGGGGGTGCTTGCCGCCGAAGATGGTGTGGACCTTGACGATCTCCTTCTGCCATTCCAGCGCCTCTAGGTAATGCGCTACGCCCAACAAGTTGATTTCGGGCGGCAACTTATAGGCCTTATGGCCCCAGTAACCATTGGCGAAGATACCCAACTGGCCTGAGGAGACAAACTTGGCGATGCGGTCTTGGACCGACTTAAAGTAGCCGGGGCTCGATTTGGGCCACTTGCTGATGCTGCGCTGGATCTTGCTGACCTCTTGGGGGTCCGCCTTGAGCGCGCTGACCACGTCCACCCAGTCGAGGGCGTGTAGGTGGTAGAAGTGGACCACATGGTCCTGCATATGCAGCGTGGAGAACATCAGGTTGCGGATCAACTCGGCGTTTGGCGGTACGGCCATACCCACGGCGTCTTCTACGGCGCGGACCGAGGTGAGGGAGTGGGTGCTGGTGCAAACACCACAGACCCGGCCCACCATGGCCCAAGCATCACGGGGATCGCGACCGACCAGGATTTTTTCTAAACCCCGGACCATGGTCCCGCTGCTCCAGGCGTCCACAATCTTGCCGTCTTTGACTTCCGCTTCAAGGCGGAGGTGGCCTTCGATCCGGGTAACGGGATCGACTACGATGCGTTTCTGATTCATTCTTTACTCCCCTTGACGCGTTCTTTGATCTCTTCGTGTTTGGCTAAGTTGGCGGTCACAAAGTGAGCGGCGACGCCCGCAGCGGTGACGGCGGCTGCGGCCATGCCGATCTTGTCGGCAGTGCCTTCGATGGCGAAGCCTGCCGTTTCGGGCAGGTGCTCATAAAGCGGACCTTGATCCCAGTAATCTTCTTCCGAGCAGCCGATACAGGGGTGCCCCGACTGGATCGGGAAAGAAACTCCATCGTTCCATTTGGTGACGGCGCAGGCGTTGTAGGTAACCGGACCCCGACAACCCATCTTATAGAGGCAGTACCCCTTTTTGGCGTTTTCGTCGTCGAAGGTTTCGACAAACAGACCGGCGTCGTAATTGGGACGGCGGTAGCAGGTATCGTGGATGCGGCGACTATAGAAGGCCTTGGGGCGACCCTGAGAATCCAAGTCAGGGATGCGGTCAAAGGTCAACATATGCACCACCACACCCGCCATGACGTCGGCAATGGGCGGGCAGCCGGGCACGTTGATGATCGGCGTTCCGCTGACCAATTTACGCACCGGGGTGGCCCCGGTGGGGTTGGGCTTGGCCGCTTGGACACAGCCCGCAAAGGCACAGTTGCCCCAGGCGATGATGGCGGCGGCATCTTTGGCGGCTTCTTCTAAAATCTGCTCGGCACTACGTCCGCCAATACAGCAGAAGACCCCGTCTTCTTTGGTGGGGATCGAGCCTTCGACCATCAGAATGTACTGGCCTTTGTACTTTTTCATGGTCTCTTGCAGCGCGGCCTCGGCCTGATGGCCGCTGGCTGCTTGCAGCGTCTCGGTATAGTCTAGCGAGACCATGTCTAAGACCACATCGGCCACCAAGGGGTGGTCTGATTTGATGAAGGACTCACTACAGCAGGTACACTCTTGAAAGTGCAGCCAAATAACCGGCGGGCGGGGTTTGTTTTCCAGCGCGTAGACCACCTGATCCAGCTGGGTCGAGGCGATCCCCGCGGCGGCTCCGATCCAACCGCAGAACTTCATGAAGTCCCGGCGGTTGTAGCCCTTTTCTTGCGCGTGGCTCCAAATACTTCTTTTATTGTCCATGGCCAACTCCCCTTAATTGATACACTTGTGGTTTGTTTCCCTGACTTGGGCTAGGCGCTCATGGAAGCGTCCAACCAACGATAAAAAGAATCCAGGCCCTCTCCGGTTTTGGCCGAAACGGCGAATACCTGGATTTGAGGGTTTAATTTGCGGGCATTGGCCTCGCAAGCGGCGAGATCAAAGTCCAGATAGGGCAGAAGGTCGATCTTATTGATCAGTAACACCTTCGAGTTTAAAATCAGGTCTGGGTATTTTAGGGGTTTGTCGTCCCCTTCGGGCGTGCTGATCACCGCTAGTTTAAAGTCTTCGCCTAAATCAAAGGCGGTGGGGCAGACCATATTCCCCACATTCTCAATCACCAACAAAGACCCCTGGGCGGGAGCTAAGTTGTGTAAAGCTTGGTGGACCATCTGGGCGTCTAGGTGGCAGGCACTACCCGTTTCGATCTGGACCGCTTTGGCCCCTTGGGCCCTGATCCGCTCTGCGTCGCGGGTGGTTTGTTGGTCCCCTTCGATCACCGCCACCTCGCGGCCCGCAGGCCGGTCTTTGACGATGCGCTCCAGCAGGCTGGTTTTACCGGAACCGGGGGCGGACACCCAGTTCATGGTGAAGATGCCTTGTTCCTTTAGGTGTTCCCGGTTGTGGGCCGCCAGATGATCATTTTGGCTCAATATGGCCGCTTTAAGGGACAGTTCCTTCACCTTGCCGGGCGGGGCCGGGTCGTGGTGGTGGTGCCCATGAGCATGATGGTGGTGGCCATGGCCATGAGGACCGTGGCTGTGGGGCTTTCCCGAGCCGCCTTCGATGGTGACCGCGCCGGTTTCGACACATCCGCAATCTTGGCACATAACAGGTCTCCTTTAGTTATTGGATCTCTAAGCTATCGATCAGTAGTTCTTGCCCTTGACGTAATTGGCCCACCCCTTGGCAATGGGGGCACTCTAAAAAGAGGCCCATTTCGGGGCGAAAGACTTGGCCGCACTCTAGGCAGAGTGCCTCGGCCTTCAGCGCCACCAAGTCCAGCTGCGCCCCCTCGGCGAGCGTCCCAATCCGGGCGACCTCAAAGGCAAAACCCAATGCGTCTAGACTCACCCCCGAGCGCTCGCCAATCTTGAGGCGGATTCGGTTGATCTGCCCGGCCCCTTCGAGAGCGGCGGCACTCAGGCAAGAGTCCAGCACGTCATTGATGATCGAAAGCTCGTGCATGGCTTAAACCAGCCCTACGCAGAGGGCCAGGCCCAAGCTCAAGGTTGCGGCACCGTAGAGGCGCAAGGAAGTCTCACTCCTGCGAACCAGAAGGGTCCCCAGGAATACCCCGCAGAGGTGCAAAAAGAGGGTCGAGACGGTCATACCGCCCAAGTAGCTAAACCATGCGCCGCTGGCCTCGGCACCGTGGACCTGACCGTGCATCAAGGCGGACAAGGCAACCAGAAAAACCAGCATGATGCTGTTGAACTGACGCCCCCAAATCAACAGAGCACCCAACAGAACCACACTACCGGCAACGGCAAATTCAACGTTCGACGGGCCGGGATTCATCATCCCCACCAAAGCCCCCAGGGCCATAACCCCAGCAAAAGTCAGGGGCAAGAACCAGCGCATGCTTTCGCTAGGGCGCACCGCTAAAACCCCCACCGTCAACAGGGCCAGCAGGTGGTCTAAGCCCAAGAAGGGGTGGAGCAGGCCCGAGCTGAGGCCCTCGGCGATAGGACCGGTATGCGCGTAAACCGGAGCCGCAACGAAAGCGGCCGCAAGAGTGGCATAAAGGGATTTCTTCCAGTTCATCTGATTCCTCCAGGATTGAAGATCGTTTCCCAGCCAAAAGGAACGCGGTGCTGGTGATTCGTCAGGATGGGAACCCCGAATCTCTGCACCCAGCACCGCGAACTTTCCATCTGGTGGGCCTAAGAGGGTCGTTATTTGCTAAGATCATGCCATGGAAATATAGTTTATATTTACAATGATATACACAAAATTAACCCCGTCAATTCGGAAAGTTTTCTTCCAATAGTGGAAGGTAACTTACCATCCTGCCGGAAGGCCACCTCTATCCTTTGGGCACGAAAAATCAACGGCCCGATGGGGCACAAAATATGAGCTTAGCGGGCCGGAAACCTTCGATCAGATGAACGCTCAGGAAAAAGGAGAGGGGGGGTAGCGCAAGGCGGATTGAACCATTAGCCCAAAAGGGCTGGGAGGCACCAAAGCAGTGCCGCAGACTGTTCTGGGCTAAAGCGTAAGAATGCTGAAGGGGACCGGGGCCCCCTTCAAAGGAGGGGGGTTATAGGTATTGGCGGATCACGGCGCGCCAGCCGAGGCCTTCGTAGGTTTCAAAGCCCGGTGTGGCTGCTTGGGCGATCAGGCTGTTGCGGTCGAACTGGTAGCTCTGGGGTTCGCTGCTGTCAAAGGCGACGTGCTCTTTTAAAAAGCCGGGGTCGGTGGTGGGGGCGATGATCATCCCTTTAGAATCGACTATATAACAAGTGCTATTGTTCTTCTCTGTTTCGCTGAACCGGACGGCTTCGATGGCTACATCGGCCAGACCAGTCCAGTTCATCATCACCACCAATACGCCGATCACCTGGCCCTTTTCTAATCCGCCTTCGCGTACCGCAGTGGCGTAGGGGATGGCGGCTGCGCCGTCAAGTAAGGGGTTTTCATGCACCACGCCAACGGCGTAATCGGTACCATCTTTGGTGGCCATGGCGTCTTTAAACCAGCCTTCGGCAGCCACCGACTTACCGCGCACCTTAAATTGATCGGGGCGGCCGTTGGCCAAAATTGTTCCGTCCGGCTCGGCCAGCCAAAGGTCGTGGTAGATGGTGTAAGAATCTAAGATGACGCCCAAGCGGCGGCAGGCCAATTCGGGGTCCGCCTTAGCCTCGACCACCGCGTTGTCGGTGGCCCACCAGCGGACGTCGCAGGTCCGCTCAAAAAGGTTGCGGTCGATGATGTCGATTAAGTTCAAGGCCAAGTCGGCGTAGCGACCGCCCACGATCAGGTTGTCGATCTTGCGGCTCTCGGCGGCGCGAGCGGTCAGACTCACGATCACGTCATTGGTAAAATCATTGGAGGCTTCGCGGATGCGCTCGGCCAGTTTTTTCATTTCCTGAGCTACCACCCCAAATCCCTTACCGGCGGGGCCTGAATTAGCAGCTTCGATCAGGGCGTTCAACGAAAGCATGTTGATGTTCGCGATGATCCGTTCCAAGTCATGGTTGAAGCGCGACGCTTTCGCGGCGGTTGCCTCAATACCTTGGATCAAATGTTCAGTGGCACTGCCGCTGGACTCGCTCTGCGTTGCTTCGGAGGGTTGAACGTTTTGATTCATTTTTAGCTCAGGTGATTGCTATGACAGCTTTTTTAATTCATTCCTTACTAGCGGGTATTCGGGCTACTCCCTCGCCCGGGGCAAAGGACTGCAAAAAATATGACGCCGGTTATGAAATCTAAAAAGTCTACGTATAATCAGAGAAATGTGCCGAATGTTCTAAAAGGAAAAATTGTCATCTTTGTTACAAAAGGTGCCATAAACCCGACAAATTGTAGTTAATCTAACATAACTTCCGATGGCTTGGCTTGGCGCAACTGCAGGATTCTTCGTTGCGAGCCTGATCCGGCGCCCTCAAAAAAGCGTCCATTGAAGGCGGGCTAAAGCTAGTTTGCAGGCTTAAGTAGGCCAAGTTGCATCATGAAGGCTGCCGAGTCGAGCAGCTCCCACCGCTCGATCAGTTGACCCTCCTGGACGCGGTAAAAGCCAAAATCTTGCCAAGCGATCTTTTTACCGGTCGGCGCGGCCCCCATCACGTTGCCCTTGTGGATAGCCGTCACATAGACCCGATAAGAGACGCGGTCCCCTTCAGCCATCACTTGATCGACCCGAATCTGCATGTCGGCGAACCACTCTTTGTAGGCCTGGTTCATGGCCGCCATATAACCGGCTTTGTCGTTCGGGGCCCCAGGGAAGGCGCTGTGGTCCACGAAGTCCTTATGCAACAGGACCTGCAAATAATCCAAGTTGCCGGCATTTAATTCGTTGGCCCAGCGTAAGATCAGGGCTTTGTTGGCTTCGGCGGTGGCCAAGGCCTGCTCGGCTTTGCTCTTAGCAAAGAGGGGCGTGGCGCTGAACCCAAAAACAAAGACTAAGAAGAGGCAGTAGAAGAAGAGCTTGTTTCGCATGAAGAGAACCTGATGGCAGGGTGATGCAACTTATTCTGGCCTTCCCACTATATGCCAATTGACTAAGCCCAGCAATCGAGTAATTGCTCCCCCGCCTGGAGATCAGCAAAAGGTAAAATCACCGCCTTAAGCACAAAATTGAGACTCCTGGACTTGCCCAAAGCGCCCCAGGGAGCCTAAGCTTTTAGCCAAGACCAAGGGACTCCACAGCCATCTCCCTACAGGCCCATGCAAGCTGCTCTACACTTTTTAGCGACCCTGTTCGAGGTGGTCCTACCGGTCTACGCGACCGTAGGCACCGGCTATCTGGCCCAGCGCCGTCTTAAAATCGAGGCCCGCAGCTTGGCCCAGTTGTCTTATAATATCTTGATGCCTGCCTTTGTGTTTGAGCATTTGCACCGCCTTAAAGTCCCCTGGCAGGAGGCGAACGCCGCTATCTGGATGATCCTCTCGGTGCATCTGTTGGTGGTGTTGGCGGCGGTGTGGATCGGTTGGGCCTTAAAGCTGAGTCGGGCGGGGAAGGCCGCTTTGGTGATGGTGGTGGTTTACGGCAACATCGCCAATCTAGGCATCCCGATGATCCAATTCCAATATGGCGCGGTGGGGCTACCCAGCGGGTTGATCTACATGCTGGCGATCAGCTTCTTAGCCATCTTCGTTTGCATTGCCGCCGCCGAGTGGGCCACCACCGGTGCCTTGCAGGTAGCCCTTTTAAGGGCCATCACCACCCCACCGATCTTGGCTATGTTTCCGGCCCTGTTGGTGAACTCCCTAGACTTTGTTTTACCCTTATTCTTAAGCCGGACCATCGGCCTGATGGCGGCGGCGGCCATCCCGGTGATGCTGCTGGGCCTTGGGGTGCAACTGGCGGGGGTACGGCAGTTGCGCTGGGACCGGCGCATTGGGTGGGCGGCGGGGCTCAAGTTGGTTTTGGCCCCTGCGTTGGTAGGGCTGCTGGCACCTTGGTTTGGGGTCGAGGGGATTTGGCGCAGCACCGCCATTTTGCAGGCAGGCACACCTGCAGCGGTCACCACCGCCATTGTAGCGATCAAGTACCAGGTTGAGCCCGATCTGGTCACCTTAACGGTGCTTTCAACCACGCTGCTCGGCCTGTTGAGTTTGTCTTATATTTTGTCCATCGCCTAAACTGCCCTTTTTTGAGGACCTGGGAAAATGAAAAATATCTTGCTGATCCGCCATGGAGAGAGTGAATCTAACGCCGGGGTCGTGACGGAACACCCTAAGACCGTGGCGCTAACCGAGCTAGGCCGCAAACAGGCCCAAGCGGTGGCCGACCTGATCCACACCCCGCCCCAACGCATCGTTTACAGTCCCTACGCCCGCAGCCTGCAAACGGCGCTGCCGACGATGGAAAAGTTCCCCCAAGTGCCTTGTGAAGAGTGGCCGATTCAGGAGTTTACCTACCTGAACCCCAAAAAATATTACCACACCACCAAAGCCGACCGGCACCCGATGTCCGAGCAATATTGGGAGGCTTGCGACCCCCAGTTTCAAGAGGGCGAGGGCGAATCGTTTGAGCAGTTCTTAGACCGCATGGAGGCAACCTACCACCGCCTAGAAGAACATCCTGAGCGGATTTTGTTGTTCACTCACGGGCATGTGATCCGTATGTTGTTGTGGTTTTTCTTAAGCGGCCTGCCCCGGCACCGCGAACGGACCATGGTTAAATATCGGGCCCTACGACAGGGGATTTACATCCCCAACGGCGCGGTCTTGGGCCTCTCGTTGGCCCCCGAACGTTCGATGAGCCCGCTCTTAACCGACCACCTCCCGCTTGAGCTACTGAGCAATCAGGATAAATTCCCGCCGCGCCAGAACGAGGGGCTTTGAAGGGGTTTTTAAAAAAGTTTCTACCCAGCACTGCTGGGCTCCACATAGCGACTGCGTCTATAGCCTGACGCCCTCAGCACCATTCGATTCCCGCGCGATCAGAGCAATCGGAGAATGGCCTTGACAAGACAAGCTAAGGTAAGACTAGCTGAGGCCAGACTTAAACCTTTATCCAAACCATGGCAGCGATCCAAACCACCTTCGAAATCCTGGGGAGTTTGGGCATCTTTTTCTTCGGATTGAAGGTGCTCTCCGAATCCATCCTCCGCTTAGAATCCAACGGATTGCGTCGGGCCTTACATTTATTGACCAAAAACCGGTTCGGTGGGGTTTTTACGGGGTTTTTGATCACGGCGCTGATCCAGTCCTCCTCGGCGACCACGGTCTTGGTGGTCAGCTTTGTCCATGCTCAGCTATTAAAGCTGCGTGAGGCGGTGGCGGTGATCATGGGCGCCAACTTGGGCACCACCGTGACCTTCTGGGTGGTGGCGCTGTTGGGCTTTAAGTTTAAGATCACCCTTTTGGTGATGCCCGCCATTGCTTTGGGCGCTCCTTTGCTTTTCTCCAAAGACGAGCGCAAACGGGGCTGGGGGGAATCCTTGATTGGCTTTGGCCTGTTGTTCTTAGGGCTCGATATGCTCAAAGGGGCCATCCCCGATATTGCCTCCAATCCCGAAGGTATGGCCTTCTTGGCCGAATATACGGGCTATGGATATGGTTCGTACCTGTTTTTTGTTTTGATCGGCATTGTCCTGACCGTGGTGGTGCAGTCCTCGAGCGCTGCTGGGGCGATCACCATGATCATGGCCTACCGGGGCTGGATCGATTTTTCCATCGCCGCCTCGATCGTGATGGGCGAGAACATCGGCACCACCATCACCGCCCACTTGGCCTCACTCAACGCCAGCAACACCGCCAAACGTGCCGCCAGGGCGCACTTTCTGTTTAATGTGATCGGCATGTCTTGGATGCTGCTGGTCTTTCCCTTCTACTTAGATTTAGTGGACTGGATCGTGCCGGGGCCGGTCAGTGACTCGAGCCTGATCCCGATCCACTTAGCGGCCTACCACAGTCTCTTTAAGCTGACCAATATCTGTCTGTTGATCGGATTTTTGCCCCAGTTGGTCCATTGGACTAAGTTCATGGTTCCCCGCCAAGAAACCCCTGCCAGTCAGCAGGAGGGCGTGATCCTAGAGGATGCGGCGTCCCAAATCCAAGAGATGAGCCATCTGGTGGTGCATATGTTTGAGCGCTTTGAGGCGGCGCTCACGGCACCAGACCACGAACTGCAACAGGATTTACAAGAAGCCCGCAATGAAGAATACCTGACCGACCGCATCCAAGAGAATGTCTCAAAGCAGTTGATCCAGAACTCCTTTGGTTTGGTGGCGCGGCAGTTGATGTTGGCTTTGGTGGATTTGAGGATTTTAGACCAGCTCGAAAGCATTGGGGACCGGCTCTTGAAGCTGGTGCATAACCTCAACCGCAAGCACGAAAAACAGATCACCTTACAAGAACTCCCTCGGCTGATCGAACTGAGCGCCCAAGTCAAGTTATGGCTGGCTCAATGCACCGCCAACATAGCTTTAGGGCGCTGCGAGTTGAGCGACGATCAGCTAGAACAAATGTCGGCGCAGTTAGACCAGCTTGAAGCCAACGCCCCAGCGGAGCGCGAGGACCCCACTGAAGACAAAATCACCCAGGCCCTTTGGCGTAATTTGGTGAAAATTGGACAGGCCTGCCTGCGCTTGAACCAGACCCTGCGGCCCCGCTGAATCCGTTTTTCTACTGGACCCCAGTCGGTCAAAGGGCCTATCCTTGGGAGAAATCAACCCTTCTCCTTTTGTCCCCTATGCCGCCAAATCGATCTTTACCCAGCGCTGGGTTGGGCACCTTCATGGGTGTCTACCTGCCCTGTACCCTGACCATCTTAGGGGTGATCCTTTTTTTACGGCTCGGCTGGGTGGTGGGCAACCTAGGCCTAGCCGAGACCTTGATCTTGGTGACCCTGGCCAACAGCATCACCTTCGTGACCGGCCTGAGCATCGCCTCTATCGCCACCAACATGCAGGTGCGCGGCGGCGGGAGTTATTACATGATCAGCCGCTCTTTAGGCATCGAGCCCGGTGCGGCGGTAGGCTTGCCACTCTTTTTTGCCCAGGCCTTAGGCATCGCCTTTTACACCGTCGGTTTTGCCGAGGCGCTTTCAACTTGGCTGCCTGAATGGAGCATCCCCCAGCTAGGCAGTTTGACGCTCTTGGTGCTGCTGGCCATAGCCTTGGTATCTGCCGAGGTGGCGACCAAAACGCAGCTGGCGGTTTTTACCATGATCTTGATCTCCCTTTTGGCCATAGTCCTGGGTGGGCCGCCGGAGGGTGGATTTGCCGCCGTTGATGCCCCGCCGCCGGTCACTTTTTGGGTGGCCTTTGCGGTTTTTTTTCCGGCGGTGACCGGGATCGAAGCGGGGGTGGCCCTCTCGGGGGACCTGAAGGACTCCCGAGCCAGCCTTCCCAAAGGCACCCTGCTGGCCATTTTGACAGGCTATGCCGTTTATATGTTGGTGCCGGTGTTGCTGGTGATCTGGGTGCCCTTAGAGGTCCTGCGTGCCGATCCCTTGGTGCTCAACCAGCTGGTACCGGCGGCTTGGTTGATTGGTTTGGGGCTTTGGGGGGCGGCCCTCTCTTCGGCGCTCAACTCACTGCTCGCCGCGCCGCGCACCTTACAGGCCCTTGCCCGCGACCGGGTGGCCTTTGGGTTTTTAGGCAAAGGGACCGAGAAAGACGATACCCCGCGGCGCGCCACCCTGTTGAGCTTTGCTTTGGCCTTGATCGGCATCTGGGCTGGTGACCTGAACCAAATCGCTGAAATCCTCAGCATGTTTTTCCTCACTACCTACGGCCTGCTGAACTTTGCTGCCGGGGCCGAGGCCTTGATGGACAACCCTAGCTGGCGGCCTAGTTTTAAAGTCAAGTGGTGGATCAGCATGAGCGGTGCCGTCGCCTGTTTCGGGGTGATGTTCCTGCTCAATCCCTGGGCCACTTTTGCCGCCCTGGCGATTGGTCAGGGGATCTTGATCTGGATGTACAAACGCCGCCTCAACCGCCGCTGGGATGACATCCGCCTGGGATTTTTTCAGTTTTTGGCTCGCGCGGTGCTCTACCGCATCCGCGACGCCAAGCCGGACATCCGCAGTTGGCGTCCTAACCTTTTGGTTTTTGCCGGCGCGATCAATAAACGTTGGTATTTGGTGAAGCTTGGAGAGGCCCTGGCCGCTCGGCGCGGCTTGATGACCGTGGCAGCCATCCTGCCCGAGGGGCAAGACGCCCCAGACCGGCGCCGAGCCCTGCGTGCCAGTCTGAAGTCTTACTTAGACCGGCGCGAGGTACCGGCCTTGGTCGAGGTCCAGTCTTCGGGGCATCCGATCAAAGGGGCTAGGCACCTGACGCGCTACTACGGCATGGGCCTGCTCAAGCCCAATACGCTCCTGCTGGGGCAAAGCCGCGAGGAGGAAAACCGGCTGGAATTCGGTAAGTTGGTTTTAGAGGTCTTCGGTGAAAAGAAAAACCTGATCTTAGCCGAAGAAGAAGTGGTCGACGAAGAAGACCGGGTCTACCAAAACCGAATCGACCTCTGGTGGGGCGGCAAGCGCCGCAACGAAGGCTTTATGCTGGCCATCGCTTACATGATGCAGCAAAGCGATACTTGGAAGGACTTCCAAATCCGCCTGCTGACCATCGTCGACAGCGAAGAGGAAGCCGAAGCCACCGAAGCGCGGTTGGTCCAATTATTGGCCGATGCACGGGTCAATGGCGAGCCCAAGGCCCTGGTGCGTCAGCCAGGAGAGCAAAGCTTCGACCTGATCCTGCGCAACAGCCGCTTTTCCAAAGCCACCTTCTTGGGTCTGCGCCCGCCGGAGCCCGACGAAGAAGCCGAGGAATACAGCCAATACCTTTTTGGGCTGCAACGCAAATTACCCCCGAGTCCGATGACCTGCCTGGTCTTGGTGGCCCAGGACTTACCTTTTATCGAGCTGTTTGAGTGAGCTTTCCTGGTTGCAGCTAAGGCAAGTGTCACTTAAAGGGTGACCCCGGCCGGGCTCCAATGGGCTTCCTCACCGCAGGGCTCCCCTACCCCAGAGCCTGTTTGCGGAGTCCCGGTGCTTAAAGCCCAAGGACCTACCGGCCGGGCTGCGCACCTGCTAAGCAGGCTATAGGGCCGTCAAAAAAACTCTCCCTCCCCAACGAATCTAGAACTATGCGGCCAAAGGTTTTTTGGTCAAATAGTTTAACCCTTTGATCAAATTGGGAAAAGTTTCTTGGTCTCGCCCCTGGCGGTAAAGGGGAATAAATTTGTTTTTTATAGGATAATTATGTTAAAATGGGGGCAATCAGTCACTGAAATCCCATACCCTCCATCCCCATAAAATGATGCCTAAAACACTAGCCCTCAAACTGATCGAAGCCCATAGGGTCGAAGGCGAACTGGTAGCGGGCCAGGAGATCGGCCTGAAGATAGACCAAACCTTAACCCAAGACGCCACCGGTACGCTGGTGATGCTGCAATACGACGCCCTAGATCTAGGTTCGGTGCAGACCGAGGTTTCGGTTCAGTACGTAGACCACAATTTGATCCAAGGCGACTTCCGCAACGCCGACGACCATCTCTTTTTGCAGTCGGCCTGCCGTAAATTCGGGGTGGTCTATTCAAAGCCCGGCAACGGCGTGAGCCATCCGGTGCATATGGAGCGCTTCGGTAGGCCTGGCGCCAGCCTTCTGGGCTCAGACAGCCACAGCTGCGCAGCCGGGTCCTTAGGGATGTTGGCCATGGGGGCCGGAGGCTTGGAGGTGGCCTTGGCCATGGCGGGTCGCCCCTTTTATGTGAAGATGCCGCAAATCTTCGGCATTAAACTCACCGGCAGCTTGCCCGACTGGGTCAGTGCTAAGGACGTAATTTTAGAGATGTTGCGAAGGCACGGCGTTAAGGGCGGGGTGGGCAAGATCATTGAATATTACGGGCCCGGCGTGGCCCATTTGAGCGCCATGGACCGGCATGTGATCGCCAACATGGGGGCCGAATTGGGGGCAACGGCAACGGTATTCCCTTCGGACCACCGCACCCTGCATTATCTAAAGCAACAGGGCCGCGCCAGCCAGTGGCAAGCTTGGGCGGCTGATGAAGGGGCGGTTTATGACCTGAACGACGAAATCGACCTCTGCCAACTTGAACCCTTGATCGCGTTGCCCAGCAGCCCCGGCAACGTGGTCACCGTCGCCGAGGTGGCCGGAAGGCCCATCGGGCAAGCTTATATTGGTTCGTCGGCGAATCCGGGTTTGCGCGACTTTGCCATCGTCTCGATGATCGTCGCCGGGTCCCAGGTCTCAGAAGAGGTCAGCTTTGACATCAACCCTTCGAGCCGCCAAGTTTTAGAAAACCTAATCCAACTGGGCCATTTGGAACCGCTGATCCATGCCGGAGCCCGGCTGCATCAGGCGGGCTGTAATGGCTGCATCGGTATGGGCCAAGCCCCGGCGACGGACCGGATCAGTTTGCGGACCGTACCGCGTAACTTTGCGGGCCGCTCGGGTACGCCCGAAGACCAAGTCTATCTTTGCAGTCCCGAAACGGCTGCCGCTTCGGCCTTAACCGGCGTGATCACCGATCCGCGCAGCCTCAAGATGGCCTACCCCCGCTTTGAAGAGCCCGAAGAGCTTAAACTCAACCTAAATATGCTGTCTTACCCCAAGGAATCGGCCCAACCAGTTCAGCTGATCAAAGGGCCGAATATTGCGGACTTGCCCCATTTTGAGGGCATCGCAGACCGCCTGGAGCTTCCGATTTTACTTAAAACCGGCGACGACATCTCCACCGACGAAATATTGCCCGCCGGGGCCGAGGTTTTGCCCTACCGAAGCAACATCCCCGAAATCTCTCGCTTTGTCTTTAGGGCCCTGGACCCCGGTTATGTAGAGCGGGCCTTAAAGCACCAGATGCAGGGCAGCGTGATTGCAGGGGGGGCTAATTATGGGCAGGGTTCGAGCCGCGAGCACGCGGCCTTGGCACCGCGCTTTTTGGGGGTGAAGGTTCTGGTGGCCCTGAGTTTTGCCCGCATCCATTGGCAAAACCTGGTTAACTTCGGCATTTTGCCCCTGACCTTCGAAAACCCCGAAGACTATCAGAAGCTACAACAGGGCGATGTATTGCTTTTTGAAGGATTGCACCAAGCGGTAAAGGGTGAGGGCCCCGTTCGGGCTCACTGCCCCCGGCTAGGCACCTGGGTCCAACTCCGCCACCTTCTTACCTCCCGACAGCGCGAGATGATCTTAGCTGGAGGCCTGATCAACTGGACCCGCGAACAGGCTGAATTCGGCGCAGCCTAAGAAAATTACCCCTTGGGTTTTAAACCCTTTGGTTTACGCTGGTACCACAAGAGCCCTAAAGCAAGGCCCCAAAACAAGACCCATTCTAACCAGATCAACCAGCGTACCCTAGGTAAAAACCTAAAATCCAACTGGTAGGTACCGGCTTTTTCGAGCCACAGGGATTTAAACCCACCATTGGCCTCTAATATCGGTTTTGGTTCTCCATTGACCTCTAAAGTCCAGCCAGGGTAGACCGCATCGGACCAAATCACCAATTGGGGGCCGCCCACCACCGCTTCGGCCACTAGGTGTTCGGGTGTAAAAGACGTCACCTTAAGTTGTTGTGCCGTTCTTTCCTTTTCTAGCGGAACCATGGGGTAGCGATCTGCAGGGGCCAGGACGCGGTCATAAAGTTGTCGATCCTTAAAGCTGTCGATCAAGCGATTTCGGTCTTCAAAGAAGGTTACTTGATGACCAAAACGCAGCAATGGCGCGGTGTGGGCAAAAAACCAGTTTTGTTGGGTACCATCTAAAACTTGGTACAATTCGTTTTGCTGGGCGGTCAAAAGGAAGTTTGGCGCAGGGTCAAAGACCCACTGTCGTTCTATCAGGACCAGCCCGTTGCCCCACATTTCAAGCGGTTCGCGGTAGCGGGTTCGCTGGGTTCGCTGTTCCGCGAAAAGCGGCTTCATCCCCAAACTCACGGAGGTGTGGTTAGTCCAATAGGGGTTTGGAAGCATTTTTTGTTGCGATAGCCGCCACTGAATGGGAAGCACCCATAAGAAAATGAGCCCCATCAACACAGTGGTGGCAGCGCGTGATTTAGCGGGTCACCCGATCTTTAATAGATAAAATAGATCCGCCACCAGCCAGAGCGACAGAGCTTGCCCAGCGTTCAAGAATTTATTATGGAACAGTAAGATCACCACGAAGCTAAAGAACCCAAACACAACATATTCCGCTTTCCCGATGGCAGTTCGGAAAAAATTGCGAAACCCTACCAGTCCAACAATAGCCAGCCAGAAAAGCGACAAGCCCACGTATACGTTGGTATATAACATCTGTTGCAACGAAGGGAACAGATAACCATAAACCACCACCAGCAGCGGTGACTGCTCGGCATAAACCACACTCAGGCCCAGTAACAGAGCCACCAAAAGGGGCAGAAAACGCCGGCGGGTGGCACGGTGGGTAAAGGTCAATAGTCCCAAGAAGCTGAATCCGAGGAACAACAACCAGATCGGCACCACAAACTGTTTAGTTGCATAATATATATTGGTGTTGGGCACACCGTACTGCTGAGCTACTGCCAGATCGCGAAAATCCAGTAGGTTTAGGGTTCGATTGACGCGAACCATTCGGGGCAAATCTTGTGAGTAGACCCAAGTGTGGGGCAATAAATATAAGAGACCGACCCCCAGTAGCGCGAAAACTGTTAAATACCCCTTAAACCCAATCTGTCGCCACCTTGAGCACCAAATTGGAAAAAAAGCGGGGGTGGTCGGGAGAACCCAATGGAACAGGATCACCAGGGCCAATAAAATCCCGATAGGGACCGCGTAGCTTCCTGAGTAATGTAACATCAGCACCGAGGCTAACACCACCTTGGCCAATCGATCCAACCGGGGGGGCTCTAATAGAAGACGCAACAAATAGTAGAGCAGCAGCGTTGGAAAAATAAGTAAGTGATTAAACACCACATTAGCGCCCAGGTCACCAATTTGGTAGATAAACTGGACTAAAAGTACCGACCCACCCATCAGCAGGATTGGGTCCGTTGCCCCAGACTCAGGCTCTACACCCGAGCAACCAACCAAGTATCGGCTCAGCTTAAACAGGATCAATCCGAATAGGGACTGAAATAAAGCGACAATCACGGCCCCAACACTCATCAGCTTAAGGCTACCCAACCAAGTAACCGGCTTGATCAAAGCGGCTAATAATAAGTCTAATGGGGAGGGATAGGAGGTGAGCAGCAGGTAAAAATACAAAGGTTGCCCATGGCCACTGTAGGGGTTCCAAAGAGGCGTGCGGCCAGCAATCAACTCATTGAGGCCATAGAGATAACGAAAAAAGTCTTCGCTGTTTTCCCCTCGTTGCGAAGAATAGCCAGCCCCCAAATAATGCGGATTCAGCATGAAATTTAGAGCCAGCAGTAAAATAAATACCGCCATTTCGCGTCGGGCAATCCAGCAGATCAGCCAAGCCCCTCTATTTTTGCATTGATCTAGCCCCATAGGAAGAAGGCCACCAAACCGATATTGTTGATCAACACCAAGGCCCGCCATTGTGGCCTAAAATATAATGAGCCCAACGCCCAGAGTAAGGCAGAGTTCAGCGCCAACAGCAGCCCAAAGCAAGCTAAACGCTCGTTCCAAATCACTTGAAGGTTGTATCGGTTGGTGTTGCCCCCAAGTTTGCGGTGGAGTTGTTTAACTTCTGTATCTTTTAGGGCCCGCTCCCATAGGCTTAGGCCGCCGTAGAGCGCGTTAAAACCAGCCTTTGGAGCCAGTCCGCCTGCAATTTGGATACGATCGGGAACCAAAAAGGGTTCGGTCTCGGGCGAAAGAGGTGACTCCAATAAGGCCCCATTGAGCCAAGTCGAATATACCTGTTGGGCTGGGTCAAAGCGGAAAGTCAATCGATTGAAGCGGTCCGTAAATAGCTGCCCCTTTTGAATATCCTTGTGTAAGTTAAGCGCGGAAAGATGCATGCCTCCGGCACTTTTCCACCACAAGGAAAACAAGGGATTGCCCGGTTGTTCCACTTGGCCGATCCACAACAGGTTGGCTAAACCCGATTCGGGTTCCTGTACGCCTTTGGCAAGAAACCAAAAACTGAGTGTGAATCCTTGTTCTTTTGCTCCTATTTCAGCAGGTATGCTTAAAAACCCATTCTGCGCGCCTAAAGCTATGCCCTCTATACCCTGAATTGTTTGAAACTGAGGCCCTTCTTTGGAAATCTCTAGTTTCTTGGCGTCGGATTGTAAATCTTTACTCAGCGGAAAGTGAAAATCCGCCTGGATCGCAGTACTTTCGAGGGCGGCATGGCGGTCATCAACCAAGGCCAAAGTCAACTCGTAAGCCAAGGGACGACTCCACCACCAGCAGGCCAGACCCAAAAGAGCCACCAACAGCCAAATTTCTCTTAAAGCCAATGGGCGCTTCATCTGCGGCGTGCCTCCCGATATTGTTTCCAGAATTCTGCTCTGCGACTTGGCCAGTCTAAGGACGGATCTGGGATGATGGCTCGAATGATTTCGTCTTCGCTCATTCCCCTGGGGTCTAGCCCCAGGCTGCGGACCCAATTTTGTATGGCTTGGTCGGGCATGGGAAGAGCCAAGGAAAGAATCCAAGTCCAGGTATCTAAAACTAAGCCGCGCATCACCAAGTTATGGCGCAACCACCAGGCTAAAAGACCGGCCCAGGCAAGGTAAAAAACCAAGGTAGCCGCGAATCCAAGCCGCCTTGCTGATTTAAAGGCCCCGTCGATGCCGTGAGCCCAAAGCATGGCCTCCTCTGGGCTCAAGGAGCGGTCCCAAAAAGCTACGGGGCCGTATGCGCCGACCTGAGCCCAACCACGAGGCACTCCGCCTAAGATCAACTCGGGGTCCAAAGGCCAATTTGGGTGGCATTGCTCAACCTGCCCCAGGGATTCACCATTGAGGTATAGAGCCAAAAGGCATTGGTCGGCTTGGTAACTAATTAGGTATTGGTCTCCCCTACGGCTTAACTTGGTCGGGAGGCCTTCTAGTTTGAGTGATGAACTTGCGGGACTACTGTAGACCAACTGCCGTTGTTGGTAATCGATATGGAGCGCTAAAGCCAAACTGGCCCGATCCTCCGAAGTTTTTGAGGATATTTTAATCAACTGCCGCCAGCCACTTTCAAAGTAGTTGGAATGCTCCAAACCCGCACGAACCCGAAAGCCCAGAGTCCAATTGGGGCCCATTGGTGGTAGCGGAAGATGGGCACTAGCCTTACGAGCCCCCTCAGGGATCGCCAATGCCCCCTGTGCGTATTTGGTTTTTTTCTGTGAGCTCCCTTTGAAGCCGTCCAAGCTTTCTAAGTCGGCGTATAAAGGATATAACCTAGTTGGGGACGGACCGAAGGATAAGTCGGGACGCTCCAAGCCCAGCCACCACCGCGCTTTAGGAAATCCCAGAGCCAATAGGAGAAAGCATAGAGCAATCAACCAGTTTTTCCGGGTGTTGGGGCCTAACATGACGAGGAGCAATACTTCGCATTAAATAAGGGATATTAGAAGAGGGCCGGAAGGTACCAGACCCCGTGATAGGGTCCAATCTTTCACCAACCCGTGGTTTTGTCAAACCTTCGAGGGCCTGCCGAAATAAGCTATATCCGCCTTTAACAGGAGGTCGCCGGGAGTTTTTTGAGCTTGATGAAGTCTAGGATCCCATCGACCACTTCAACCTCCCAATGTTTGCCGTCCACCTCGTTGATTTGGCGCAAAGCTGATGGGCTGGTTAGGTTGATTTCGGTCAATTCGCCGCCAATGAAGTCTACGCCCGCCAAGAAGACCCCTTCGGCTTGCAGCAGGGGGATGATCATCTCAACCGTTTCGGCTTCGCGGGGGCTCAGTTGGGCGCTCACGCAACGCGCGCCCATATGGATGTTGCCTAAGGAGTGTTCGTCTTTGGGGATGCGGTTGACCAAGCCGCAAATCCGACCGCCCGCTAGGTAAACCCGCTTGTCGCCCAGATGCACCTCCGGTAAGTAGCGCTGCACCATCAGGAACCCGCCGCTAGCGTTCAGGCGGTCTTGCAACTTGGACAATAAGTCGGGGTCCGATCCCTCCAAAAGCCCAATACCCCGGCCCGAACAGTCATCCAGCGGCTTGACCACCGCCCGCCCGGCCTGCCTGACAAACTCCGCCAAGCTTTCGGCCTCGGCCGCTACGCGGCAATCGGTGGTGCGCTCCGGGAAGCGCTGGCTGACGAGCTTTTCGTTGAGGTCCCGCAGCGCTCTGGGGGCGTTGATCTGGACCACCTGGGGAGCCAAGAAGTCAAGCAACAGGGTGACGTGCAGGTAGTGCAGATCAAAGGGCGGGTCTTTTCGGTTGATCAGCGCGTCAAAACCGTCCAGGGGCGTGGAGACCGATTCACCTAGTTCAAAGGGTTTCACACTTTGGACCGGGGCCACCTGTCCCAGTAACTTTCCGTTGTCTAAGCAAAGCCCTCGGGCCTCAGCCCAAAAAACCCGGTGCCCCCGGCGGAGCAATTCCTCCATGAAGAGTAAAGAGGTTTCGGTCTCCAGGTTCAAGCTAGCAAAGGGGTCCATCAAAAAAACTAGACTTTTGGGCATATTCCGCGCTGATTAAAGGGTGAAAAATCGGGTCTGACTGCGCCGAGGAAACTGGGTTGAAACCAAGCGGTTGATCGCCGAATTGGCGGGGGCACCGCAGCAACTAGTCGCAACAACCGGGCCGAGAGTCGCGCCATTTGCCGGTATTGTCCGCCTGGGCGACCTGGGCGTGACCACTGCGGACCGCTGATCGACTTGAATTTTGGCCTCAATCGTTTGGCTTTGCGCAAAGGAGAGGCTACCACTAGGGTTTTCTTGGCTCATGACCCCGCTATTTTGAGCTCGTTAGTTCACTGCTTTCGCCAAAAAAAGCGGCGAGCCGTTGCAGCGTTTCCCCTTCGACCCAGCACAGCACCTGCTTGCCCTGGCGCTCCGTCTGGATCAATCCCGCGCGGGACAGTTCTTTTAGGTGGTGCGAAAGCGTTGAAGGCGCAATATCCAGCCCTTCGCCCAACTGGCCCACGGTGAAGCGGATCACCGCTTCGGTGTCACAGCGAGTCCCTACAGGGCAGCAGGTACTCAGACGGTGGAACAATGCCAGGCGGTGCGGATTACTCAACGCCTTAAACTGCTCACAAAACAAATAGGTTTCAGTTTTATTATTCGACATGTTTCGAACTATAAAACTGACCGGGCGGTCGGTCAATATTTTTCTTTAAGGTGGGCCGGCATCCTTGTCAAGTACGGGCTTTAGGGGCCTTAGCCCTGAAAACCTAAAGGCGGCTCAATGGGCCTTGGGGGAGTTTTCCCGGCTCAGGTCGATTGAAGAAAAATGCTAATAATTCGGGCGATCCCCGGCGCTTTGGGCTCCCCAAAAACCAGTCGACCCGATAGATTGGGGGATATTTAAGGCCCCCCACAGGTTACCCCATGCCCCACAGCCTAGCCAAGCCGCTGAAATTGCCAGAATTCGTGGCTTTGATGGCCATGCTCAGTTCTTTGATGGCCCTAGCCATCGACGCCATGCTCCCCGCCTTGGCCCAAATCGGACAAGAGCTGGGCAACCAGCATGCCAACGACAACCAGCTGGTCATCACCAGCCTCTTTATGGGCACCGCCCTAGGCCTACTTTTTTTCGGCCCCGCTTCGGATTCCTTTGGCCGCAAACCACCGCTCTTCGCCGGGTTGGCGTTGTTTATCGTCGGTTGTCTGGTCAGCATCTTCGCCCAGAATTTCGACCAAATGATCTTAGGCCGCCTGTTGCAAGGCTTTGGTCTAGCCGCGCCCAGGGTGGTCACCTTGACTATGGTGCGTGACCAGTTTCATGGCCGGGAGATGGCGCGGGTCATGTCTTTGGTGATGATGGTCTTTATTTTAGTGCCCGCCATCGCCCCCATGCTCGGCCAGACCATCCTCTGGTTCGCCCAGTGGCGCGCCATCTTTTGGTTTTTGTTGGCTATGGCTTTGGTGGGGCTGCTCTGGTTTGCGCTACGCCAACCGGAGACCTTGGCCCGGTCCAAGCGGGCGGCCTTCACCCCGATCCAAACGGGCCGAACCATTTGGTTGGTGCTCTCCAACAAGGCCTCAATGGGGCCCACCATCGCCTTGGGGATCATCTTTGGGGCGATCCTGATTTATCTAAGTACCGCCCAGCAGATATTTCAAGGGCTCTACCACCAAGGGGACCGCTTCGCCCTGGTTTTTGGCTCTTTGGCCTTGGTCTTTGGGGTCTCCTCGATGCTCAACTCCAAGCTGGTGCGGCGCTATGACATGACCCGCTTGGCCTTTGTCTCTCTGACCGCTTTGATGGGGGTCTCGGGACTCTATTACTTTTTTGCCCAAGCTTGGGACGGGGTGCCGCCTTTTTGGACTCTGTTGGTTTATTTATCGTTCTTTTATTTTTGCATGGCTATCCTGTTCGGCAACCTCAACGCTTTGGCCATGGAGCCCTTGGGCGAGGTGGCCGGAATCGGGGCGGCAGTGGTGGGGACCCTGTCCACCCTGATATCGGCAGGTTTGGGTATGGTGGTGGGGCAATTTTACAATGATACGGTGGTCCCGCTGGTCTTAGGCGTTGCCTTCTCGGCGCTGGTTAGCGCTTTGGTGCTGATTTGGTCGGGCAAGGCACCGTTCATCGAAGCGCCCCCGACGGCCTAAAAAGGCCATAGGATAAGACCGGCCCCAACTGTTAAGATAGGGGTCGCCCGATAAATCACCAGAACCGCCAAAATGGCTGGGCCTTAATTAGAGGCCCAGCCCTGCTGGCTTGAAGGGGCCAGCCTGCCCTACTTGGACTCTACGCTCAAGACCTCTGAGATCACTTTTTTGAAGGTCTCTTTAGGCAAGGCTCCTTGCGACATTTGGGGTTTGTCGCCCGTCGGGATGAAGAGCAGAGAGGGAATGCTCCGGATGCCGAACATACCGGCCAGTTCTTCTTCTGCACCGGTGTCTACCTTGTAGAAGGTGACGTCGCCTTCGTATTCGTTGGAAAGCTCTTCGACGATGGGGCCTAAGGTTTTACAAGGGCCGCACCAGTCGGCATAGAAGTCGATCACCGCAGGTTTGTCGCCTTTAAAGTTCCATTCTTGGTTGGCTTCGAAATCGAATACCTTTTCTTTAAAGGTCGCTAAGCTCAAATATTCTACTGTCATGTCCACCTCAGGTTGACGGGTTGTTCGCTTTCCTGCCTTTGGCGAAGAACTAACTTGTTGCTTCGCTTGATATATATTTATATTAGAATATATAGATATTAATTGCAAGTCGATTGGCGAGCCCTTGATCCGTCTTCAGTTTAGCTCCTTTAGGATTGAACAGCCGGGCCGGCGGGGGAGCCTGATGGACCACAAAACAGCCTCCTCTGCCCTAATTTGTATCCTACTCAACAGGGGTATCTGGAAGGCCGCCAAAAAAATGCACTGGGGCATAGCGTCTTAGGCTAGCCATGAGTCTAGCCCCTGGCCTTTTTCTGATTCGTCAGTCGGCTTGGCAGCTCTGAAGGACGCTTTTTTTGTTATCATAGGTCCTCGGGTTTTATAACATAGACACCAAGTTCTTACTTTTAATCCCCTTAACCCCCAGTATGAAAATTCTCTTAAAAAGTAGGCAGCGGGTGTTTTGGTTGATTGGGCTTTTTTCGGCCAGTTGTCTGACAACCAGCTTTTTGGCGATCTTGTATCTCTACGACCTAGGGGTTAAGGACACCAAGGCCCGGCTGACCGAGATCGTCGAAAGTCACGCTAGCTTGATGGAGGTCATTGCCAAACACAATTTTCAAGTTGGGGCCAGCCTCGGGCAAAGCCGATCCAGCGCTGAAGAGCATACGCTAGAACAATTCCGCGAGGCGCACCGTAACTTTTCGGGAATGGGCCAGACTGGGGAATTTACCTTGGGCAAGCGGCAGGGAGACCAGATTGTCTTTTTGTTAAGCCACCGCCTCCACGACCTCAACAACCTGCAACCCATTGCCTGGAACGTTGCGTGGGCTGGCCCCATGCGCAATGCCCTCAAGGGGCTTTCGGGAAGTTTCATCTCTCTGGACTACCGAGGAGAAGAAGTGCTGGCTGCCTACCGGCCCGTAGAATCCATGAAATTAGGGATTGTGGCCAAGATTGACTTGGCCGAAGTACGCCAGTCTTACCTGCGTGCTGGGTTGATCGTGATGGGCATCACCTTGGTGGTGGTTTCCATCGGGGCTTTTTTATTTCTTCGCATCACCGAGCCGATCTTAGCGCAACTCGTCGCCCGGACCGCAGAACTAGAAGAAGCAGACCAAACCAAAAACCGGTTTTTCAGCATCATTGCCCATGATCTGCGCGGCCCCATGGGGGCCAACTCCGGTTTGTTAAGCTGGATGTTGCGCAACGCCGAGCAGGTACCAAAAGAAAGGCTGATCGACGCTTTAAAAATTGTCCAACGCTCTACGGAAAACACCTACAATATGCTGGAGCAACTGCTCGCTTGGGCCCATTGCCAAAGCAACCACATCGCCGCCAAACCTCGCTGGCTCAACCTCGCGGCGTTGATTTCTCAAGTGCTTGAATTTGAGCAGGAAGTGGCAGCCCAGAAAGAAGTAGAATTGCCGCCGGTGCCACAGGGGGAAATCCCGGTCTTTGCGGACCGGGAAATGCTGGGCACCGTTTTGCGTAACTTGATCTCCAATGCCATCAAGTATTCTTATTTTGGGGGTAAGATCGAGTTAGTCTACGATGCGGCGGATAAAACCCTAAGGAGCCTAGAAGTTCACGACCACGGTACGGGCATCGACCAAGCGGGCCAAGAAGGCCTCTTCCGTACCGACTTGGCCACTTCCAAGCCGGGCACCCAAGGCGAGCCGGGCACCGGATTGGGGTTAATATTATGCCGGGAGTTGATGCACAAAATGGGCGGTGCTTTGTGTTTTAAAGAACCGGCCCACCCCGGCAGTTGCTTTATCGTCCAATTCCCCCAGGCACCGGTCCCCAAGCCCGAGCGCCTCGACGAAGACCAAGTGTTGTTTTATTAGTCCGCTTGCGTAAGGCGCTCAGGCCTCGGCAGGGGAAAGCCCCGAGAGAAGGTGGGCTAATTGTTCCTTGGACAAGGGTTTGTTGAGGTAACCGTCAAACAGGTGCCCATCAATATGGCTGTCTAATAACTCTTCTTTTGAATAAGAGGTCAGCGCAATGATCGGTTTGTTGGAGCGTTCTTTAATCCTCTTAGCTGCTTCAATTCCGTTGAGCTTGGGCATGTCGATATCCATCAAGACCAAATCAAATTCTTCTTTACCGAAGGCGATTAACGCTGCTTCTCCGTCTGGGGCCAGTGAATACTCCATGTTCATTTGAGCCAAGGTTTTTCCCGTACTGAGTTGGTGCAAGGGATTGTCTTCAGCCACCAAGACCTTAAAGCCCGCATAGTCCTTTGCCGGCACCTGGGAGGGTTTCTGGGGCGAGGTGGCCAGGGGTAAACTAAACCAAAAGACCGAACCTTGACCGAGCGTACTTTGCACCCCGATGCTGCCCTGATTGATTTCTACAAATTCCTTGCAAAGCACCAACCCTAGCCCGGTCCCTTTTTCGTTGGCCGTCCCCGGTGAGGAAACCACCGCTTTGTCGAGCCTAAAAAGCTTTTCTTGTACCTCGGGGCTGATCCCTGTCCCGAAGTCGCGGACTTCCACCAACACTTCAGCCCCCAAAGGTTTAGCGTTGACCTCGATCCGTTGCCCCGCCGGGGAAAACTTGATGGCATTGGACAAGAGGTTACGCAACACCGTGGTGACCATCAGCAAGTCCGCCTGGGCATAAAGCTGGGGCGATAGGTTAGAAGCAATGGTGATGCCTTTGTTCGAAGCCATTTCGCGCAGTAGCCCCACGGTCTCTTGGACCGCTGATTTGAGGCAAAGAGCAGTGGGACGAAATTCCAACTGGCCTTTTTGGCTTTGGGCCCAGGTCAGCAGGTCGTTGAGCAGTTGATGGATGTTTTCAGTTGATTCAGCCATGTTGTGGACCAACTCGTCATTTAACTCTAATTCCCCCTGTTCGATCAGCTTGAATATCATTGCCATACTACCCAAAGGACCTCGAAGGTCGTGGCTGATGATCGAAAAAAACTTATTTTTGGTGTCGTTGGCCCGGGCCAATTCCTCCGTAGAATGCTGGATCGCCTCTGCTGTCAGGGCATTGTCCAATAAGATGGAGACTTGGTCGGACATATGGCTTAAGACCGGAATGTCCTCGGGCGGATAGCGCTTAAATCCGCCGATGATCATCACGCCCAACAGCTTTTGGGTAACGCTCAAAGGCAACATGACCATTTCTTCAGGATGGATCTTGGCCACCCCTAAACCCACTTCAAGCAAGCAAGAGGCGGGTAGCTTTGTCATGTGGCGTGGCTTGCGTTCCTTCAAAACCAATTCCGGCAAGCTGCCGATCAAGCCCGATTGATCCAGGTTTTTTTCGCTTAAGCCGTAACGCACGCTGGGCCGCAGGGCCGCTCCATCCCATAAAAAGACGGTACCAAACTCCGAGCCACTCAGCTCCACCACCCGAGTCAAGGCCTTGTTTAACAGGTCTTCAGGCTGGGTGCTGCCAATCAAAAAGGAAGTCAGGTCGTGGTACTTTTCGATTTTTTCCAACCGTTGCAAAGTGGCCTGCACCCGCTTGACTTGCTCTTCTAAGGCATCGCGCTGTTGCTCTAAGGCCCGCTCCACCTCGGCCTTTTCGGTCGCCTCGATCCGTAGGCGGTCTTCCGAGGTTTTCAGGCGGCGGTTGATCCTCCATATGTAAGTCAAAATGAACATCAAGACCACCAGGGTCAGTAAAGAGGCCATGATGGGCAGCCAATACTGATCGATGATCTTCTGGAAGGTCAACTGACCGAATTTGCGGAAGGGACCGATCTTTAGGTCGATCATCAAATTCCGGATGGGCTGATAATTCAGCGGGACCGTCCAACCTTCATTTTTCCCCTGGATTGCGGCCTCCGAGTCAGGCTCCATCTCCAGCAGAGCGATGGTCACCTTTTGGGCGATGGCGTCACTAATGTGCGAAAGCTTGGCAAAGGGCCATTCAGGCACCAGGATGGTCGAATGTAAGAAGGGGAAGCCCGATTCTTTTGAAGCCGTCTTTTTTCCGAGTATCTTAAAGTCATCTAAGTTGATCTGCGCTTCGGCAGCCATCCGCTCTAAAGTATCGCTACGCACCGTGCCGGCATCTACCTCGCCGTTGAGCACTGCAAAAACCACTTGGTCATGCTTAGAGCGAAAGACCAGTTGGGTAAAGTCCCCATAGGGATCGATGCCATATTTCTTTAGTTCCGACCAACCTAGCTGAAAGCCGCCCAAACTGGTTTCGTTGACGGCCATGAACCGGTACCCCTTTTTGAGGTCCGAAATCGTTTGCAGGTCATTGCGGTTCGAACGAGTGAAAACCACCCCGCCAAAGACCGTGTAGGCCCCGCCGGGCCCTTTGTTCTTAAGCGTAGCGATCCGGCTGGCACCGTGCAACACCTCCATCTCCACGTACATAGAGGGGTTCACCAACAAAAAGTCGATTTCCTTGTTGGATACCGCTTCAGAAACGGCATCAAAACCCAAAGGGGCGATCACAAATTGATGTTTGGGGATAGCCTGAGTCAAATACCGCGCCGTTGCGTCCCACTTGGCATGGGCCATTTCCGGCCCCCGTTTGGCCAAAACGCCGATTTTAAAGGTTTCGGCTTGGACAGGAGCCGCCCCGAGACAAAATAATGCACAGCTTAAAATGAAAAACTGTCTGCAACTAAAGGAGGTCATCAAAGCAATCGCGAATAGGTTAACCAAGGAGAGCAGGGTATGCTGATTTTGCAGAGACGCGGTGGGACGCCCCCGCTCGAACCAAGTCTTCCACAGCTAAGAGCGAACCGGTAGCCTCAATTTTTGTAAAGTCGCCCGATGGGCTTTGGGTAAGCGGCCCAGGATTGTAACATGCTGGGTGCAGGCTGCGGTTCTATAGTGCTTTGGGCCGGTGCAAAAATCAGGGGCCTAAAGGGCCAAGTCAAGGGGGTCCCATTCCCCGGCCTCAGCTGCGTCCAAGCGCTTTTAGTTGTTAACAGAGCCGCTACCTTCTCATCCGAAGATTTGACGCAAAGCAGTGTCTTTTAGGGGTCTATGGTGAGGCTGTATCGATAGACGAAAGGCCTGTAGACCGGTTTTAATAATCCAGTGGGGGAGTTATGGGCTTTTTTAAAAGTTGTTTATGGGTACTGTTTTTTGCCGGTCTTTTGGTCGGCTGCAAGGGTTCGGACGGAGATGACGGGACCATCAACGTCACCTTAACCACCGCGACCCCCTTTGCGGAATCAAACAACGCCATTGGTTGTTACATTGAGTCTAGTAGCTCGACCCAATGTATTTGTTACGAAAATGGCACCAACTATACCGGCACGGCCTCGGGCTCTACTTTTTGCGCCAACTTCGCCAGTTCGGTTACGCTGGTTGCCGCAGGCACCCAGTTGTCTTCCCAAGAAGCCGGGGAACACTTAACCTGCACCACCTCCGACTCAACGACCAATTTCGATAACTTCTGCGCCTCCGGCGACTCCAACACCACCGCCGTCACCTTGAGCGTAAATGCTGGCGAATCCGGCGGTAGTGATTACGGCGTGGTTGCTAAAGACGGGGAAAACGGTGCGGACAAGAATTACACACTCACCTTTTATACCAGCAAGGTCGACTTGACCGAATAAGGTCTCTCGAGCCGCGCCGCACGCGGCCATTTGGGTTGAACCGCAAATGGCCGTCGACCAGATTTTCTCGGCTCCTCAGGGCTTCGGTGCGGATCGGCCTTTTCCGCCATTTTTGCCGAATTCCTTTTAGCTCAAGCGCTTCGTAGGGACCCGATTGGGAACACCAAACGCTCGCCACCAGAGAGGGGACAAAAATCCCTGGGCCACAGCGGTGCGACCATTTTGTCGCCTGGGCTTAAGGGCTCGGCCGGAATTTTCTATTAAAATTCATAAATAACAATATATTAAATGCATGGCCCCCAAGTTGCAGTAGTTAGGTAAAGCTGCGGAGGCAAAGCCTTCGATATTTTACGATCTAACCAAGGCAATCCCATGATTCTCAAGAAAGGCAAACGCTGGGTTTTTGAAAGCAGTAAAAAGCAGCAACCCAAAGACGCCGCCAAAGACCCCAAGGAAAATCGGTCGGTCAGCGGTTCTGTGGGCGGAGTAGCGCCGCACCGTTAGCTTCTATTTAATCAGGTGACAGTTGCTGATAGAGTATCTCCCATGCCTGCAACCGAATCGGCAGCAACAATTTCTATCCCCTTCCCGATGGGCTTTGGGATTGGTTTACACCGGCTAAGCCCCGCTGACCCAATGGGCGGACCTTGCCGATAGCTGGGGGGATTTTCAAGTCTTCGATTGCCCCGCAAATCTGTGCAAGCTGGAAGCGATGACCGGCGTTTAGTCGGAACGACTGGGCTCAGGCGGGCGGTGGTGCGGCAACCATCTCTTTGGGCCGGGACCTGAATGGTCGTGGACTTATGCCCTTTCTGGCGGGCAGCCTAAAGATACAGAAGGAAGTAGCGGCATCTACCTACTACCAGGCCCCTTGGTTGCTCAAAACAACTGGTTGTTCCATTGAGTCTGGTTCGGGATCAAATGGCACCTCGAGCTACACGATTCCGACCCGCTTTTTTGGCCTGATAGAGCGCTTCGTCGGCACAGTTGAGCGCGGTCATCAGACCTGCGCTAAAGGTTTCTTGCACCTCAAAAACCCCGGCAGATAGCGTCTGGGGGCCGGGGTGACCCAGTTCCTGTGGGCCCAGTTGTTCGATAGCGGCGCGGATGCGCTCGGCTAGGAGGTAACATTCATCCAAGTGGGTGTGGGGGCAGACTACCAAAAACTCTTCGCCTCCGTAGCGGCAGGGGATGTCTGTATCGCGTAGTTGGTCGGCTAGCGTCGTGCTGACGGCTTTAAGCGTCTGGTCCCCCACCATATGGCCAAACTGGTCGTTAACGGCCTTGAAGTGATCTAGATCGAGCATGATCAACGAAAAATGTTCCCCATATCGCTGTTGCAATTGGGTCAATTCTTCTAGCCGCAACATCATATGGTGCCGGTTGTAAAGCCCCGTGAGCCGGTCTGTCACCGCCAGACTCTCGACTCGGTCCGCGTAGCTGCCGAGAATATAGCCGAACAAACCAAACACAATCAGAGCAGAAATTTCTGCGTAAAGGTAAGAAATTAAGCGAACTTGCTCAGAATCCTTGGGCAGGAGGCTAAAAAGCAGCCACTCGGACAGAGGGCCGATAATGCTCACCATGAGGCCAAAGAGTAGCCACTGATAGCGTTTGCGTTTATTAGTTTTCATGCCCTCAATTTGCCACATCTAATCCAGTTCGGGAATGCCGCAATGTCGGACACAAGAAATTTGTCAGGACTCCTTTACTGGGGCTGTAGCGCTCCAGGTCGCCCTCCTTGAAGGCGCTTGAATCCTGACAAGTCACCCGTAAAATTAGCCAACAATAAATTGAACTTGTGAGCGATTCAACACTGGCATAGGCACCCGCCTGAAAAAATCCGGTGACCGTTATCTGGCTTTTGCCAGATTTCGGTCCCCAAATTTTTTTAGGCATCTCAAATCACCAGCGTTGCTATTGACTAAGCGATTTGCGCCTCGACTGTAGGGATTCCATGAGGGCGTCCGTGCCCTCTTGAATTTCCTTCTGGTCTAATCTGTGCCACTGGGCGTTAAGCTCGGTGAGTTTTCGATCAGTTTTTATTAAAAACTGTTGTGTTTCGGCTGGTTCGCCTTTGACGCTGACGTACCGGTAAAACTGATGGATCGAGGCGAGCTTGTTTAAGTATTGTTCCACCCACCTTGGAATCTCCTTTAGGCCTTTAGAACTCGCGTTGTGGCACTGAGAACAGGTTTCTTGAACCCTTGCTACGCTAACGCCCACGTTGTTCATGATCCCGTGACAGGTGATGCAGTTGGGCCCAATGGATGAGGCTTGGCGGTTGGACATTTGTTTAAAATGCACACTCTGTTGGTAGGCAGCAAAGACTTCTTGGTGGCACATACCGCAAGTTTTTGGGATGGCTTTAAAATCAAAGCGGCTAATCAGCCCCTTGTGGGCTTGGGCTTTGCCGGGGGTGTTGGCATTGCCCATATGGCAGGCGGTGCAACTGACCTCTGCGTGTTGGTGGGGTGATCCTTCCCAATCCTGGTAATAGTTGTACAACTTTTTATTGGTGACCAAAAAGCTAGGGTCTTTGTGGCATTCCACACAAGAATCCTGGGGCTTGCCTAACAGGGAGCCTGAGGAAAAAACCAGCAAAAGAGAGATCAAGGCCATCAGGGAAATTCCCCTGAAACCCAATGCTTGACCGGATCGATTTGTTTTCATTTTGGCGTTTTATGGACAGAGGTTTCCCCTTGAGAATTGGTCTCAACCTAAACCGAGAGTTCCCCCGCTGTTATTGCGTTGGTTCTCTATCCTTGGGGCGGCCTGTCTCTGAACTAGAGAACCATCCCTGACGGACTGCTCCATTGTCACATAATCAATTGATCATGGATAGGCAAAATGCAGATATCTGCATACACTTTTGGGGGCCGGCTTCTGAGGCGGCGCGGGCTTCAGGGGCTTGGTGTCAAGCTAAGGCCCGGGCGGGCTCAACCGACGGAACCTAGGTGGGCAAAACCTTGCGGGCGGTCATGAAATTTATGTTCACCACCACTGGCCCCACATAGCTTGGGCAAGGGTGCAAAGCGCTATGCAGAAGCCTTAAAGGCCGAAAAATACCAACGCGGAAAATCCTACGGGAGCCCCAAAATCCAGTGACCGGCCCTTTGTTGGACCCTTCGGAGTTTTGTAGCGCCTTTGAAGACCAAAGCCACCAAGACCAAGCCTGGCAACTACACCAAGTCTAAATCCCCTTAGGGCTGAGGGTCTTTTGGCCAGCAGCCCTGTTCCCTCTCGACGCAGGACCGATGTTTAGAGATTGGTTTTGCGTCAAAAAGCCTGTATCCTGGAAGCGACTAGCGGGCAAATCGGGACCGCCTAAAACTCTGCCCAGGGCTTTATTTAACGGTAAGTCGCCTTTTTTATGCCTTAGAGTTTTCGAGAAGGTCAGGTCCGCCAGTCTTTTCCCCGCTCTTGAACTGCCTCTTTTGGCCTGGGATATGAGGTTGGCTGACAACCGGTTTTCCAAAGCATCCTCTCGCCCAACGGTGGAATCGTCCAAACGAAAAGCCAATAGACCTGGATCTATATGAAAATTCTTATCATTGACGACAGCTTAACGCAAAGCAACGTAATCAAAAAGATCATTGAAAAGAGCAAGTTTGAGATCCAATCCATGATCGCCACCGATGCCTTTGAAGGCTATGTCTATTTGCAGACCCACCGAACCTTTGATGCCATCGTGTTAGATTATGAGATGCCCTTTGCCGATGGCTCTGCTTTTGTTAAAAAGGTAAGGAGCTTAGAAGCCTTCGCCAACATCCCGATCATTATATCCTCTGCCAGGGTCCTCAACCTAGACGAGTTGGATGTCTCCTGGCAGCTCGTAAAGCCCTACACCACAAAAAGCTTTGAGGACTGCCTTGATAGCATCCTGCAAATATCCACCGGCAAGTAAAGGTTGGCTATGAACGTATTAGTTATTGAAGACAACAAAACTCAAAGCTCACTGATTTCTAAGATGATTGGCAAGGTCAACCGGAGCATTGTGTCGGTGGTGGCCCATGACGTATTTGATGGGTACTTTTTTCTAAAGGCCCATGCAAATTTTGATTTGATCCTCCTGGATGTGGAAATGCCCTTCGCCAAAGGCACCACTTTGTTGGAAAAAATCCGCAAGAAATCCAACTTCTTAGATATCCCCATTGTTATGTCTACCAGCCATGAGGAAACGCAGGCCTACCTAGACATGGGAGCCACCGAGGTCTACCAAAAGCCCTTTGGGGTCGAGTCTTTAGAGAAGCTGATCGCTAAATATCAGCGCCAAAGCGACCCGGCCCGCCTGGATCTCTCCTCTACTTGAGTGCGGCGCTTCGCCTGGCGGGGCGCGATGCGACCCGCTTCCCCCAGCCTCTATCTTAAAGACGAAGCGGCCCGAAGCAGAAGCCGGCAAACAAGCCCCCTTGGTGCAGCTGCCTGCTAGGTAGAGTGCTTGAATCAGGGACAACCGTCTTTTGTCTCACTGGTCTTCCTTCTGGTTTAGGCAACGGGGTTTCCCCCCCTTGCCTTTGCCGCCTCCCCCACTCTGTGGGTTCGGCCCTTTAGGCTCCGTCTTAAATACCGGTAAGGCCTCAATTGCCTGCCCAAACCGCGCCTACCGCCCAAACCTCTGAAAATCCGCAAGTCCTTTCCCGTGAGCGCCTGATAGAATCCAGCAAGAACGTATCCTTGGCACAGGCCCAGCCAACGACCACAGGTGATCGAAATATAGTAGGTGTGATAGCGCCTGGTGCTGTGGTACGATCAGGCCAATCTGCGCTCTAAGCAGGCTTCATTCGAGCAAAGAGTAGCGCTCCTGCGCCGGTCAGTTGAAAATACAACCAATAGTAAAACATCATGATGAAGGTATTTGGGCTGATCTTCTCGGTCCTTCTGGCGGTAACGTCGGTGGGCGGCTATGTGATTCTCGATGCAAAAATCCTGGCCGGGGAAAAGCAAATTTCCGATGGTCAAAAACAACTTAAGGCGGGACAGACCGCACTCAAGGAGGGAAAAGCCAAGCTGGCGGACGGTAAGATGCAGTTGGCAGAGGGAAAATCCGAGTATAAAAAAGCTTATGACAATAAGCTAATGGTGCTTGCGGATACCCTATTTAACAGCGGGGAAGGCTTCGAAGACGGCCGCCAGCAAATCGCCGATGGAGACCAGCAAGTTGCTCAGGGAGAGGACAAGATCAGCGCAGGAGAAGAGAAACTTGCCGCCGGAAAGTTGCAGCTGAACTGGGGAAAGACCCAGTTAGAAACGGCCAAGCAGGTGCGCACAGGCTGCGTGCTGGGAGCCTTCTTCTTTGGTCTGCTTTCGATTTTTCTCGCAATCCTTTGGAGACGCCCTCTGGCGCAGCTCTTAAAAAACAGGTGACCGGTATATCTACTTCGCGACAAGAATCCGTTGTTGGGGGCGATTTGGAGGCAAAGGCAGGGTGTTTTGGGCGCGGTAAAATCCGCGAAATTAGAATGCAGTCTACTGATTAAACGCATGCCCAGAAAATTTTTGAGTTAGCTGTTTTAACCAAAGGAACGGGGCTTTAAAAAGTTCCTATCCTGGAGTCACTGAGGCAGTTCATCGAATCTTGGGACCTTTTCCAAAGCTTCATCCCAATGGGCTTTATTCTTACAATAAATATGCGCATTCGGCTTTATCGAGGGGGCGCTGTCTAGACTTCCTGCGGGAACCACTAAAAGCTCTCCTTGGAGATTAGGCAAAGCGGAGCCACAGGTTTTGCAAAAACTCCTAGAATGCCGGGTATTGGGTAAGTTGTAAGTCTGGACATTGCTGCTTCCCGAGAGCCATTCGATGGTGGCCCTTTGTGAAAACAGATTCGCCGCATGGGCGGAGCCGCTGTCTTTCTGGCAACGTTTGCAGTGACACAAAAAGAAGCCTTCAAAAGTGCCGGTAATCCGAAATCCTATCCTGTTACAAAGGCAGGAACCTTCGACCTGTTGTGTATCTTTTGAACCTTTCATATTGCTCCTCATAATCAGGTGACAGCATCCTAATTTTTCTTTGGCCTTCCCGCTGGTTTGAGCATGAGCACTCTACCGGTTACTTTTTCCGCTTTCTTCATGAAAGATTCGCTGCCCAGTGGACGGCCAACCCTAAAATGTCTACGTAACAAATCAAGCTCCTGAGGGTCAGTTTGCAGCCATTTTTTCCATTCTTTGGGCGTAGGCATTCTAGAATCAATCTTTCCAATCAGCGGGTTACTTTCGTCTAAACCCAGATGATATCTTGCACTGGACCACGGATAATCAGATGGCTTTTTGACCATTTTTAAGCGAAGGGGGTTTCGCTCGACATATCTGGCGGCGGCAATAAAATTTTGGTCATCAAGCGGGCAAGAGAGGAAGCGTTGTTGGAATAGATGCCCTCGGGCTTTTGTCCTGAAGTTAAAATATCTCGTGTATAGGCGGTGGGTCTCTGAAATGGCAGCCCTTAAACTATCAGCCGTTCTTGGAATCACCAGCAGGTGGATATGATTGGCCATCAGGCAATAACCAACGATTTTAAGGCCCGCTTTTTTTGATTGCTCCCTTAACAGCGCCATATAAGTTTCTTTATCTTGGTCATCCAAAAAGATGTCCATGGATCGAACACCCCGTTGGGTTACGTGATGCACAACTTTTGGCAATACTACCCGTGCTAACCTTCCCATAGCCCCTCTTTCCTGACTTAAATTTAAAGCGTCTCTCTTTGATTACACTTTTATTAGTATACTGTCACCTGATTATGCCACCTGTATATGTGGTCACTCTGTCCCTGATTACCTGGGGAGAATAGCGCCCGGCCAGCCGGGCGCTCAAAGGCGTTAGTCTACGATAGACAAGTTAACGGCGGCGGGCCCTTTTTGGCCCTGCTCGATCTCGAAAGTCACTTTCTGACCTTCGCTTAAAGATTTAAAGCCGCCGGAGTTGATCGCCTTGTGGTGGACGAACACGTCCGCGCCGCCTTGAACTTCGATGAAGCCGAAGCCTTTTTCATCGCTGAACCACTTAACTTTTCCTTCTACCATTTTCGTATCTCTTGATGGTTGGTTGCTGTTTGGTCTAACTGCTTCTATCCGACACAAACGCTATCCAACTTTAAAGCGAACAAAGTTATGTGGGCTGAGCAAAAGTCTAGAACCTTCTTGGTATGTATATACTGGATACGTTGATCTAAACAAATTGGATACTACATAAAACAATATCCGAAGAATTCCGTTTTCTTATTGTTTTCGGGGGTTCTTACCCTGAGGAGGCGTTCCGGCTGCTCATTGGGCGCTCAAGGCCCAACCGCACCGACTGCCCAGGCCGCGCCCAAGTATGTATAAGTTTATAATTTTAGATGAATAGGCATGAATGACCAAAGGGGTATAGAAGACCGAACGGAAGAGGTAGGACTTGGCCCGGCGCTTGGGGGCAAAAATCAGCTGGCGGTATATTAAGTTTTTCGGCCTACGCCGCCAACCGACACCCCCAACTCTACACACAATTTCGGTCCTCGACGCCAGCTTTCTGATAAAAATAGGGATACTGTCACCTGATTCTATTGCGGCTATTAGGTCTTCTGAAGACAGGAGGAAGTTATCCAGTCCCTCTTCTTCGACCAACTGCCGGTAGACCTTCAACCGATAGGCCAGAATCGTCTTAATGCCTTCAATGGTCATCTTTTCCATAGGGGGGTCAATCTTGAGGTAGCCATAGATTTCTTGGGCTGCGCCGTGAAGAAATTTTGCCCGCTTTTGTGCCACTTGTAAAACAGAGGAATGCACAGACAGTAGGAATGCCCTGCGACCAAGCTGAGGGCGAAGTGATCTAGGGATGATGGAGCGGAAGAGGTAAGACTTGGACCTGCCTTTGAGGATCAGGTATTGGCGGTAGGTTCCCATGATCCTGAGAGGACTATGGGGAGATGTCCAGGAGAAGGGATAGGATTTGGACCTGCGTTTGAGGACGAGGTGATGGCGGTGAGTTCCCATGATCCTGAGAGGACTACAGGGAGATGTCCAAGGGGAGTATTTGTTGGAGGTTCGGCGTTTCTTGGGCCCCAGCATACCACAAGCAGCGCCAAACCGAAGGCAAGCCCGCACCGGGGAGATTGAGGCGGTTTTTTCCCTCCGAGCCGTTCAGCGCTGAGAGAACTGATCACAAATCGGGTGAGCAAACCGGTGACATTATGCCCGAATATACGGTGACAGCGTACCAATTACCAATATGCGTTGACAGCATACCAATTTCCGAGGGCTACCCCTGTTTTCAGGAAATCGGTATGCTGTCCCCTGATTTTGTCACCTGATTTTCGGGAATTAGTTTCATTTGCTAAAGGACTAATCTGGGCGACCCAAAAAAAGCTTAGACAGTTTGGAAATCCCCTAAATTCTTTCTATGTTGCTTTACGGTTCATATTGGAACGAAACCAATATCTCATATGAAATCGGCGACTGTGTTCTGATAAAACTGTCCTTCCATGTAAAAGCCTTTTATTATCTACGACTAGCACCTGACCTTTTCGTAGGAAGATCGATTCTACAGCGCTACTTAAGATCGTGTCCTCGACGGCAGTTCTTAGCTTTTTGATGGCAGCATGCTGAACATTTTCTTGTGTCCCATATGAGAGCCAATGAGCAAAATTCATGCATTCAAGATTGCTTCCATACAGCACTGGAAAATCAAAGTAAGAGGAGATCAACTGATGTTTGGCTTCCATTGATACTTGATCTGCATAAAGCCTGGAAAGCGCTTTCTTTTCCTGAGAACTCAACAGATTGATCACATGATTTACGTGGCAGAGTTGGATAAATTCCCCCACCTCCCCTTCACACAAGCAGTGCCATAGGACGTAGTCCGCGCATGGCGCGTCAGTATGAAGTCGCATCCCAAAAGGAGTATTGGGAGTAGGAGGGGAAGAGAATCCATGCAGTATCTTGATATGCGATTGCAGTAGAACATCACCCAAAAAGCCAAAACTTTGTCTTAAGGCAATTTCTGATTCGTGGCCAGTATGTAGATACCAACCACGCGTTTGCAGATCGTTAGTGATCTTTTCAGTGTCTAAAACCATATAGCTTGTAGGCGTCCTTAATGCGGTCTCTGCGGTCCACAGCCACAACCTCTATAGTGGACCGAAAAGTTCAGACAAAATTTGAATTAGGCGTTATTTCTGAATTGCGGTAACGAACCTCGATTTAG
>JAVVEA010000008.1:0-143942 GCA_032250835.1 bacterium | reverse complement strand
TGAAGATTGCTTAGAAAAAAAGATCAGGAAGATCGTCTAATCAAAAAGTTGTCTGGACAAGTGGGTCCACTATACTTGGGAGGTTTTGGTCAAAACAACGCTTTTCGAGGTGCTTATTGCCCACAATTTGATCTACTTCAGAGAGTTCCAAAGCTTGATCCTTTAAACAGTATTGAATGGATGGTTGAAGCGGGAGACTGAAGAGGTCACCCCTGCCATGTTTCAACCGGTTGATCCGTTCATCGCTAATCGCAATCTTCACTTGCCCGTTGACCGCCAGTGCTGCGCTAAAATCGTGATCTGAACCGCCAATTCCAAGTATTTTCATTGTCCTATCATCCGCATTTTGACTTCACTCATCCCATTTTCCCAACCTTTTAAATATTGAGACACCTTCTCATGAATCAGCGATTTAATCCTTCTCACATCGGCTTGATGTCCCTGAAAAACCTGCTCTAGTTGGGAAATAACAAAATTCAACTCTTCAGAATTAAAACCTAAAGAGGCTACACCGAGGGAACCCAGACGTATTCCAGACGCCAAGTTGGCTTTAAGCGGGTCTTGGGGGATGCAATTTCGATTGATTAAAATCATGTTTTTTTCCAGAAGCCGTTCTAACTCTTTCCCCGTTTCTCCGGTGCAACGGATATCGACTAAGAGCAAATGAGTGTCTGTTCCATCGGATATTAGCGGAAATCTTTTGGACTCAAAAAACTCCTTGAACCGCGCAATCGAGTGCCTTGCGCTTAGCGCAAAGCGTTGAACCTCATCGGGTGTATTGAATTGCAGGCAGCTAACTTTGCTGATCATGCTTGCTATGTCCGGTGCTCCTTGCATGACAGGGAAAACAGAATTTTTGAGTTGCCGTGCAAATTTTCCTTTATACAAAATAATGCCGCCACGCGGCCCACGCAGCGCCTTATGGGTCGTGGTCGTGATAAAATCAGCAAAACCGAAGGGCGATTCATGGAGTTTTGCTGCGATATAGATGTCGCGGTGCGCAATGTCGGCCAAGAGCAGACTCCCAACCTCTTGGCAAGACTGATGGACTGCTTCATACTTAAAAGACCTTGGGTAAGAACTCCCACCAATAATAACAAGTTGCGGTTTTACTGCGAGAATCTTTTCGCAAAGTTCAGTATAGTCGATAAGGCCATCAGGTCCGCACTCATAAGTATCTAGATTATAAAAACGTTTATTGAAGCTGTGATACGAGATGTGTCCCCCAGATTTCAGATCTAACGCAAGAATTCGATCACCAGGCTTCAGAACGGCATTAAAAACAATTTGGTTTGCCTGCGTACCCGACCAGGGCTGGATGTCGCAATCATATTCCTCGCTACCTTCAAATAGACCGTGAAGTAGAATATTTGCTTTATCTGTGAGAATTCGAGTTGTTTCAGCTCGGGGAAAATAACTTGAGCTGTAAGTCAGCTCATGAGGTACGGTTTGGAACGGAAGAGATTTGTAAGCTATTGTGGGGAGATGGGGATAACTGGCGCTACCTATCAAATTGATATAGTTAAAAAATGTCTCTTTCTCGTAATTAAAAAGGTCGGAAAGCATAATTGAAGATAATTGTATGTTATCTGCACTATGCCTATCATGGGGGCCTTAGGGGCAACCTTTCAGAAGAAAAAATCCTCCACCGCAGGGTGATCTAAACATATCTCCTTGCGTACAAATAGTTGCTGTAACCAACGGTCTTTGCCGTCAAATTTTGGGTCGTATTTAGTCCTAGAGTGCGATGATTTTCGATTATTAATGACCATTAAGTCTCCTGATTTCATAGAAATTCTGACTGCACAACGGTCAAGCTCTGTGTTGAGTTGAAGTAAAGCTTTCTGAGCCTCTTGGTTGGCTGCAATCATACTGAACGATCTGAGGCGAAGCTCGAAGGTTCCGTTTATTCTCCTCAGGATGGCGGTAGCTGGGCTTAGACGTTCACATTCTGGAATTTGGTCGAACAGGGATTCCGGGGCCGTAAACTTAAAATCTTCTCTCTGTAATAAAGCAATGGTTCTCTGACTTAAGTTTTCAAGTGCACAGTTTAGATTTGAAACGGTCGTCACTGCTGTAGGATCACCGCGTATGCAGTAAAGCAGGACAAAATCGGGCGGAAGCGGATGATATGCGTGTTCTGTATGCATCCCAAGACCATAAGCCCCGAAATAAGTATTTAAATTCTTGGGGTGTTTTTGGTGGATCGGCACAATGTTTCTAAAGAATGAGTCAACCCCCTCTGACCGGTAGTTATAGGCCCGCCCTAGAATACCTGAAAACATAGCCAAACAGGCTTCGCTTATTTGCGTTGATTTTTCAGTTACTGCGTTCCAATCATAGGGAGTAAGAGGGACTTCATGATCTGTGGGGAGATTTCTCACAATCAAAAAACCGTCCGCTGCTGAATCGCGAATATGTATTAATCGCTCAATTACCTCAAACGATACCTCTCCAAAACCTTGAACAGCTTGAGATAGGAAGTTTCCAAACTGCTCTTTTTTGTGTGGTGAAGAATGAATTTTCAAAAACAATTGGTTAAGGTTCTCCTTGATAGATTCTGATATATTAAACATGTAACCTTCCATAGGTCTCCTGTGAAAGAATAGTTTCAAATTATTAGAAAAGTAACCTAAGACAAGTGGCCTTATCGTCGTAAAAAAGATTATTAAAAAGGAACCGAAACATTGAATGGCTGGTTTTAGCCTATCAACGCCTTGATCTGCACCCTACTATGAACGCGGCCTTAGGTCGATAAAGCTGAATTGGCATAGGAGCGGGATGCATCCAATTTAAATTTTGCTACAAAATAAATTTTACCTCAATAACTTAGTCGAGAAATACCTCATATCTTTTTTACATAATCCCCCGAGCCATACCAGTGTTGGTCTACTAAACTGGCTAGGTTCGGCTCGGTCGTTGCCTTCTAGGTCACAGGAAAAGTAAACAGGTACAAACAAAGTACATTCCAGTGGTTTACCAGATAAATTGACATCAAAAAACTGGCAGCAGAATTGCTTTTTAGGACCTAGAAAAAGCCTACTCGGGCTAATAGCCGGTCTTTAGAGAGAACGGACTGGGTAATTCTTGGTTAGGGCTAAACACACCGCAGCCCACCACGCCGAACCTAAGAACGAGTTGTACCCGATGGCTTTGGTGCAGGCCTTTGAGTTTAGTTTTGAGTTGGGCTGGAAGTTGCTGAAAGACTATCTGGAACACCAAGGGTTTGAGCGGGTCAAAACCCCCAGGGAGGCGGTCAAGCTCGCCTTTAAGGCCGAAGTCATCACCGACGGGCAATGCTGGATTGATATGCTGGAATCGCGCAACCTGATGGCCCATAGCTACAACGAAGAGGCGGCCCAAGAGGCGGTTCGGCTGATTGTTAGCCGCTTCCAGCAGGGGCTGGCCCAGTTACAAAGCTACCTTAATGCCCAAAGGGACTAGCCATGTCCTTCGGACTGCCCGACCAAGTATTACACGCCCTTCGGCAGGTCTTTGCCGAGTTTTCTGAGGTCACCGAAGTCCGGGTCTACGGCTCTCGAGCCAAAGGAACCCACAAGCAGGGCTCCGACATAGACCTCGCCTTTTTTGCCCCCGCCGCCAGCGTCCAGCTGGCCGCCCATTTGGCCGCCAGGCTCGATGAACTGCCCACGCCCTACAGCTTCGACGTGACCGATTACTTCCGCCTAACCCACCCAAACCTAAAAGAGCACATCGACCGGGTGGGCGTTGTGCTGTATCACCGCGATTCTGACGACTCTTCAGCCTCTTGAGTTGACCGGCAATAGTTCAAGACCCAACGGTTTCAAAACCCCGCCATAACGAGCCTTGCCCTGCGACTCGCCACAAAGTGTTGGTCTAGTTCGGGAATCCAGCAGCCCCTACCTCCTACTGCCCCCTCAATTACCGGGCTTACAAAAGCCGGTCCGGGTAATTCTGGGTCAGGGCTTGGCAGTCGGCGGCCTGAGCCAAGGCTTGGGCCACTTCGGGTGGGGGTTGGGTGAAGATTTGGGGCACCCAGCCTTCGCCGGGGCCGGTGCCGGGATAGGCTAAGCTGGGGGTTTCTAGATCAAAGGTCGTCTTTACTTGAGCGTTGTCGCCTCGGGCGTCGAGCAGGTGCCAGCGGTCCAGCCAGAGCGCCACCAAGCCGTGCAAGGCGTAGCCCGAAGCAGGATCACCCAAGCGCTGGTACACCAGCCCGGCGGGGATGGCGCGGGCCCGCAAGAGGGCGGCTAGTAATAAAGACTTGGTGTAACAGTAACCCTGGCCCAGTTGGAGCACCTCGCTGGCTTTGCGGGCTAGTGCGGCGGCGTTGCAATCTAAAGCGTGGGGGTATTGGTCTTTGACCCGCTCAAAGGCGGCGCGGGCCAGCTCGGTGGGGGTATTGCCGGGCAGCTGGGCGGCCAACTGGGCCACCAAAGGGTGGCTCCAGTCGGTCCAGTCGTCGCTGGCTAAAAAGTCTAGTCCCGCCGGGGCGGGGCTATTTTGCGCCCAATAGGGTTGCGCCATCGGGCAACGCGGGCTTGAGGTGGGTTTCGCCGCCCTCTAGGTAGTCGTGGAAGACGTCTTTGACCGTAAGCTGCTGGAAGGTTCCGTCGGCAAACTGGTTGGTCGTGTTTTTGAGGCGGTAGGTCATGTGCCCACAGGTCCAGGTACCGTAAGACTTCATGTAGGTACAAAGACAGGTCTTATCGGGCACCACCGGGTTGTCCGGGTGGCGCTCGATCTCGCGGTTGTAGGCGTCGATGTAGCTACAGTCGCCCTGCGCGTCCAGAATGAAGCCCAAGGTCTCGCAGTTGGGCCGGATGCTCGTGTGGATGCAGGGGCTGTCGTTGAGCATGCGCATCGGGTAACCGGTGGGCGACATCAAGTTGACTTCGATTTCTTCTTCTTTGGCCCGAAAAAAGCGCTGCTGCACCTTCATCGGGAAGCCGGACTCTTCGGTTACGGTCAGGCGGGTAGCCACCTGCACCGCGCCGGAACCCATCTGCATAAATTGGGTGGCGTCGGCACCGGTGAAGATACCGCCAGCAGGGATCACCGGGATGTCCATGTTTTCGGCCTTTAAAAAATCAATGATTTCTTTGGTGATCTTGCCTAGGTCATGGGTAAACCAATCGTCAATCTTAAAGCCCAAGTGGCCGCCCGCCAAGGGTCCTTCGACTACCACATAATCCAAGGGGCGGTTCAGCCGGGCCGTTTTCTTCAAAAACAATTGCAGCGCCCGCAAGGAAGAGACAATCAAGCCCAATTTCACGTGGCGGAAGCGGGGGTGCTCGGCCATCAAGCCCATGGTGCCCAGGTGCAGACCCGCCGACATGGTGATCCCATCGATACCGGCATCCAAAACCGCCTTCAGCCGTACCCGCATGGTTTCACGCGGGTTGGCCATGGACAGTTTTTCCATGATGTTGATGAACACATCCCCGTCGCCGGACTTGGCGTCCATGGCATCACCAACCACGATCTTGCTGGCTTGGTAAAGATGCTCTAGGTCAAACTGGGCATGGTTGCGGTTCGCCAAATTTTGGTTGATGTAGGCTTTATACTTCACCTGACGGTCTTTGGTGAAGTTGGTGCCGAAGTGGCGGTCCGCCACGGCGCTGATGATGGCGTCGGAAATATGGCCGATGCCGCCCAAGCGGGCGCCTTCTAAGGCCAGTTTGCTGGTGGAGATATCCATCCCCATACCGCCGATCATGATCGGAAGGTATTCCTTTCCCTGTAACTTCAGGCGGTAATTATTCAGCTTATCCATGTATTGCGTTTGGGCGAACGTTATATTTGGGTGGCGATTGACGGCCTTTTAGGGCCGTTATTGAGGTCCAGAAAGGCCTCAAAAAATCGCTTGATTGTTTCTCACCAATCCCTCTACCCTTGAACCTTTCGACAACGCCGATCCCGGCGGGTCCAGGGCTGTGAAGTTCTCAGCGTTGTTAGGCTCGAAGGAGACCCTAAGGGACAGGCCTGTCCGAGGCTGCGGGTCATTAAAACTAGGGTTCACTAGATAGCGGATCACTACCGCTTTGTAAACCAAATTTCGGGTCAGTAAAAGCCTATCACAAGGGCTTGATGACGAAGGTACCCCAGGCCACCAAACCCCGATTCCTTTTCCTCTAATCCAAACAGGCAAATGCAGGCATTATCAGCAATCGAACAAAAGGCTATCAATTGCATCCGATTCCTGTCCGTTGACGCGGTCCAGCAAGCAAACTCCGGCCACCCCGGTTTACCCTTGGGCTTTGCGCCGACCGCTTATCGCCTGTTCACCAAACATTTGCGGCACAACCCAGCAAACCCCAATTGGCCGGGGCGTGACCGTTTTGTTCTGTCTGCGGGCCACGGCAGTGCCCTGCTGTACTCGCTGCTACACCTCAGCGGTTACGGCGTCAGCCTAGAAGACCTCAAATCCTTCCGCCAGCTGGGCAGCAAGACCCCGGGGCACCCCGAATACGGCCACACACCAGGCGTCGAGCTAACCACTGGCCCGTTGGGCCAAGGTATTGCCAACGCGGTGGGCATGGCTATCGCCCAAAAGTATCTGGCCGCCCATTATTCACGGCCCGGCTTTGAGGGGCTTTTTGACTACAAAATTTACGTTGCTTCGGGCGACGGTTGTCTGCAAGAAGGCGTTGCTGCTGAGGCCTGTTCTCTGGCCGGGCACTTAGGATTAGACAACCTGATCTTACTTTACGACGACAACCAAATCACCATCGATGGCCGCACCGACCTGAGCTTCACCGAAGATGTCTTGGCCCGCTTTAAGGCCTACGGCTGGCAGACCCAAGAGATCGGCGGCGACGGCCACGACTTACATGCCCTAGACGTAGCCCTTGAGTCCACGGCCCAGACCTCAGGCCGCCCGCACTTGATCAAAATCCAAACAATCATCGGCTTCGGTGCCCCCAAAGCCGACAGCTCGGGAGTCCACGGTTCGCCGCTAGGTGCTGAAGGGCGCGCCAGTGCGGCGAAAGTGCTGGGCTGGGAGCATGGCCCCTTTACGGTGACCGACGAAGTCCGCGCCCACTTCGCCGAAGTGGCCCAAAAAGGTGCCGCTCAAGAGGCGGCCAGCACCGACCTGTTCACCAGGTATCAAGCCGAATACCCCGAACTGGCTCAGGAGTTGATCAACGCCTATATGGGCCAGACCCCGGCGGTGGAAATCCCCCAGTTTGAAGCCGGTCAGTCCATCGCCACCCGTTCGGCCTCAGGCAAGGTATTGGCGTCGATCATGCCCAAGTTGCCGCTGATGATGGGCGGCTCGGCGGACCTGACGCCCAGCAACAACACCGGCTACCCCGACGCCAAAGACTTCCAAAAGAACAGCCCCGACGGACGCTACATCCGCTTTGGGGTGCGCGAACATGCCATGGGCGCGATCATTAACGGGATCAGCGTTTCGGGCCATACCCGCGCCTACGGAGCCACCTTTTTGGCCTTCTCGGATTACATGTTGCCTTCGCTGCGCGTGGCGGCTCTTTCGGGCTACCCCAGTATCTTTGTGTTCACCCACGACAGCATCGGCGTTGGCGAGGACGGCCCGACCCACCAGCCCGTTGAGCAGGTCTCTTACTTACGCGCCATGCCCGGCCTAATCAGCTTCCGCCCGGCAGACGCCAACGAGACCGCCCAGGTTTGGGCCTATGCCCTAGCCGCCAAAGGGCCAGTGGCCATGTCCTTGACCCGCCAGAACCTACCGGTGATCGACCGCAGCCGCTACGGCGCGGCCGAAGGGACCCTCAAAGGGGGTTACATATTGGCCCAAGGCGAGAGCCCCAAGCTGTTGTTGGTGGCTACGGGTTCGGAAGTATCCTTGGCCCTAGAAGCCTATGAAGAACTGGCTAAAGCGGGCATCTCGGCCCAATTGGTCAGCCTGCCTTCAGCCGAACTTTTCGACCAACAACCAGCGAGCTACCAAGCCGAAGTCCTGCCCGAAGGCATGCCCCGCGTCTTTGTCGAAGCGGGCATCCAAGCCGGTTTGGCTAAGTACATGAACCGCCAAGACCGCTTCATCGGCATGAGCGGCTTCGGCACCTCCGCCCCAGCCCCCGAGGCCTACGCGCACTTCGGCATCACCGCACAAGCGGTGGTCCAAGCAGCCAAGGATTTGACCGCTTGAGACAACCATGAATGCCTTGATTGCGGCTCTGACGCTGTTTAATCTGTTCCACTGGACCAGGGACCAAAAGCTACTCTCCAAGGGCAGCTGGGCTTTGATCTTTGCGGGGACCCTACTGCCGTTGCTGGACTATATTGCCTTTTTAACCAGCAGCGAGCCGGGCCTTTTCTGGATGCCCCTTTGGTTCCACAGCCCCTTTTATCTGGCGGCGTTGCTCAGTGTGATCAGTCTTTGGGTCTGGATCGGCACCCGCAACCTCAAGCGCGCCACCCAGGTCTTTTGGCCCCTGGCGGGTTTGGGTGTCTATCTCTTACTTAGCCTGATCAGCACCCAACGCCTCCCCTTCCTGCGGCCCTTTAGCGACTTTAGTTTTTCTTTGGGTTTGGTCAACCAGGGCTATTTGGTGGTCTTGTCTTTGACCATTCTTCTTTGGGTAACAAAACGCTGGAACCGGCTCAAAACCATTACGGTCTGCAAGGCGAGTCTGGCTATTTTGGTGGGTTTTGTGTTGGTCAATGGCGTGGTTCGGGTTTTGGTGCTGGCTACGCTACCCGAAGAGATGCGCCAGGGAGAGAGGGTCAGTTTGCAGCCCGCTAACTGGTTTCAAAGTAGTTGGCATGTGTCTAGCCTCAAACGGGACCGCTACCATTACGCCGATTTCAACCTAATTGGCGGCTGGGGGCCCACCCAGATGTTGCAATCGAGCAACGACTTTGAATTGACCCAGACCTTACTGTTAGACCCCTACTTTAAAAGCCTTTATGTACATGGCTTTAAAAATCCGGTGGTCGAAACCAAATACATCAACGACCTATTGCGGGTGCAGATTACCGAACTTTGGCCGCTGCGCGAAGTCTATTGGACCCGCCTGCTCACCTTGACGAAGACCTCGAGTGGTCAAATCCTTGAAATCGAACGGGAGAAGGGTTACCTATTCTAGGTCTAGGAGGGCTTTCCTTTCGTCAAAGGGGCTGTTATAATCCAAAAACTATATCGACTGACACCCCAATCCCGAGCCTGTTTTGCGCCGACTAATTTACCTGATCCCCTTGGGGCTCCTGCTGGCCTGCTCGGCAACGCCCTCGGTAGAGCCGCTTGACGTGAGTGATTGGCCCGCTTCTCCGGCTCACTCCGCCGCCAGCCCGCCCGAAGCCAAAGCCTATCAGTTGATCTTAACCGAGGTCCGCCAGGGTGAACTAGAAAAAGCCCAAAAGGCCACTGAGGCGCTTTTAGCCACACACCGCCAAGACGCCAATCTCTACTTACTCAAGGTCAAAATCCTCTTGACCCGAGGGCGTCAACAAGAGGCCTTAGATTTCCTGACCACCCAAATCCAAGAACAACCGGACTTTGTAGAGTTGCTTGCGCTGCGCGGGCAGGTGTTGTTGGATTTAGGCTATAAAGAATCCGCCAAGCAAGACCTGATAGCCGCTGAAGCCGCAGGCGTGGTACGGGTCGAGCTACAGGTAGCCTTAGCCCAGATCTACCAAGAAGACAAAAACTTACACCGCGCCGTAGAACATCTGCGCAAGGCCATTGCGATAGAGCCGGAGAACGACCAGCTTTGGTTCCAACGGGCCCAGGCGGAATTGCAACTGGGCCAATTGCAGCAAGCCCTTTTGAGCAGCATGCGGACCATCGAGCTCAAGCCGAACAACCCCCGCTACCAACAGTTTTATATCGACTTCTTGTCTTATACGGGACAAAAGTCGGCCTTAGGGCGGCAGCTCAAAGAGATGGTCAAACGCTTCCCCGACGAACCTTGGTTTGCGCTGCATTTGTCTACTTGGCACATCGAGCAAATGGAGCTCTTGCCCGCTAAACAGGTGATCGAAGAAGCCCTCAAACACCAACCCAAAGACCACCTGTTACACTTCCAACTAGCCACCATTTTAGGGGCCGAAAAGGAGTACGACCGCGCCGTAGAACACTTCAAGCAGGGCCTAGAAACCAAGCCAGAAAGCTATCTGGCCATGGTGCAGATTGGCCGGATATATCTGGCCCAAAATGAGCTAGAGCAGGCCGTCGAATGGCTTGAAAAAGCCCGCGAGACCGGCAGCCGCGACCTCTTTGTCTTTGAGTCCTTAGCCCGTATCTACAACCAGCGCGGTGACTCCTTCTTGGCCGAGCAGGTAATCGTGGAAGGGCTTAACCTCGAAGGCGACAACACGGCCCTACTGTTGGAGTACGGCACCCTCTTGGAGCGCCGCCGCAAGTACGACAAAGCGACCCTTGCCTTCGAAGAAGCGCTCAAGCAACACCCCAAAAACAATTTCATCTTAGGCAAGCTGGGCAACCTGTACCGGATCAGCAAAAACTACGATAAGGCGGTCCAGTACCTAGAAACTGCTTCCAAAGCCCAGCCTCGCTCACCCTGGATCAAGGCCCACTTGGTCGAGCTTTATACAGAAACCGAGAACTGGCCCAAAGCGCTTTCGGAAATTGAAGAGATGATGGAGCAGAATCCGGACGACTACTGGCCCTATGCCAAGCGCGCCCTGATCCGGCTCAAGCAAGAACGCCTCACCGAAGCCGAAAGCGACATCAAGCAGGCGATCGACAAAAACCCCGAAGCCCATTGGCTGCGCGAGTTTGAAGGCCAAATTTTAGCCCGCTTGGACCGCCCGAAAGAGGCCGCCAGGGCCTTCGAGTTAGCGCTGGCATCAAACCCAGACAACGCCTTCTTGTTGGTGCGCTTGGGTTATGCCCGGTTGCACTTTGACCGCGACAAGGCGCTTGAGGCCGTCACAGCGGCCTTGGACCTGGAAGATTTTGAACTCTCTGGATTGGAGCTTTATCTTTACCTCAAAGGCCAAACGGCCCAAACTTGGGGGTTTGAGCCCCAGGGCCTCGAAGCGCAAATCTACGAGTTGATCATCCACAAAAAGACGGAACAGGCCAGCGCCGCCTTGAAGAAGCTGAAGAGCCCTTACCAGCCCTACCTGAAATTTTTTGCCGACATCTTAGAAGAGGGTCCTAATGCGCGGCTCTCAGTATATAGCAAAAAACCGCTCCAAGGCGCTCCGGCTTGGTTTGGCTTTTATCAAGCCGCCCATGCAATGTTCCTTAAAGAACAAGATCAGGCCTTGGCCCACCTACAGGCGTCCCACCAAGCCCGGCCCGAAGACCCCTGGATTCAGGCGAGATTGGCCTATGGCTACGAGTTGGACAAACAATATGAGCCTGCCATCCAACTGCTCAACCAGCACCTAACCCAACGGCCCCAGAGCCTTTGGGCCAAGCTCCGCCTAGCTTTAAACTACGATATGGCCGGGCACCCAAAGGAGTCCGAGTCCATGTATTTGGAAATCTTGGCCCAATACCCAGAAGACCACATCGCCCTAAATAACTTGGCTTGGCTCTACGTGACCGCCAAGGACCCGGCGCTACGCCACCTTGAAAAGGCCCTGGAGTTGAGTCAAAAGGCGGTGAAGCTAAGCCCCACTTCGGCCAATTTGGATACCTTGGCGGAGATCTACTTTCTGAAGCAGCAATACAAAATGGCGCTGCGGACCATCGAGCGTGCTTTAGACCAAGACCGAGAATCCTTGGACTACTTTAAAAAGCAAAAAAAGAAAATTTTACGGGCCCTACAGGCCTCTCAGGGAAAAGATTAACTGTCGGGTTCCCCTACAGCAGCCGAGAGCAAGCTTTTAGCAGGGCTTGCATTCTCGCTTGGGCTTCCATACACTTAAGACCATCAAAGAACTTTTTGATCCAACCTTTAAGAGTTATCATGGCTGAGGAAACCAACGCACCCCAAGCACCTGAAGAAACACCCATTCAGGCCGACGATACCCCAAAAGCGGCTCCGGCTGCGGTGGCAAAGTCCAAGAGTCCGACGCTAAACCCCGTCTCTTCCATGAGCCCCAACGCGAGCTTTGAAGAGAAGGTAGAGGCTTTTAAAGCCAACTTCCGCACCCGCATGAACCTCACGCTAGGTCGGGGTCTTAATGCGGCCAGCAAGCGGGACCAGTTTATGGCGCTTGCTTATACGGTGCGCGACGAGATGATCGACAAGTGGATCAAGACCCAAGACCGTTACTATGAGTCCAACCCCAAGCGGGTTTATTATCTTTCCTTAGAGTTCCTCATGGGCCGCACCATGGGTAACGCCCTGTTGAACCTCGGCATGATCGAGGTGGCGCGCAAAGCCTTGGCGGATTTGGAAATGGACTTAGACTTACTCGAAGAATACGAGAAAGACGCCGGTCTGGGCAACGGGGGCTTGGGGCGTTTGGCCGCTTGCTTCTTAGACAGCATGGCCACCTTAGACTTACCTGCCTATGGCTACGGTATCCGCTACGAATACGGCATGTTCAACCAGACCATCGAAAACCTGAAGCAGGTTGAGCATCCCGACAACTGGCTACACGACGGCAACCCTTGGGAAATCAGCCGCACCGAAGATAGCTATGAAGTCCACTTTGGGGGCCGTATCACTGCCTTCCGCAACATCAGCGACCAGTACCGTGACGTCTGGGAAGAGGGCGAACGGGTCAATGCCGTTTCCTACGACATGCCCATCCCCGGTTACCAGACCGACACGGTCAACACGCTGAAGCTGTGGAGCGCCTATTCGACCGAGTCGTTCAACCTAGAGACCTTCAACGAGGGCAATTACATCGACGCCATCGTGGACAAGCACCAATCTGAGGTCATCTCTAAGGTGCTCTACCCGAACGACAAAAGCTATCAGGGCAAGGAACTGCGCCTCAAGCAGCAGTATTTTATGGTTTCGGCGAGCCTGCAGGACATCATCCACCGCTTAGAAAAATGCGGCGATACGGTGCACAACCTGCCCAATAAAGTGGCCATCCAGCTCAACGACACCCACCCATCCATCGCCATCCCCGAGTTGATGCGCATCTTGCTGGATCAGTACAACTTCGGCTGGGACGATGCCTGGGAAATCACCACCAATACCTTTGCTTACACGAACCACACGGTGTTGCCCGAAGCTTTAGAAGCTTGGCCGGTGCCTTTGATCGAGAAGATCCTGCCCCGGCACATCCGCATCATCTACGAAATCAACCAGCGCTTCTTAGACCAAGTCGCCGCCTATTTCCCCGGCGACTTTGACCGGAGGGCGCGCATGTCTATCGTTAGTGAAGGTGAGCCCCAACAGATCCGCATGGCCCACTTGGCCATTGTGGGTAGCTACTCGGTCAACGGGGTAGCTGAGTTGCACAGCAAGCTGTTGATGACCGGAATCTTCAAAGACTTTTATGAGCTGTACCCCGGTAAATTCAACAACAAAACCAACGGCATCACCCCTCGCCGCTGGCTTAAGCACTGCAACCCCCTGCTGAGCGACTTGATCACCAAAAAGATTGGTAGTGCCTGGGTCAAAGACTTAGACGAGCTGCGCCGCTTAGAAAGCTGCGCCGACGACCCGGACTTCCAAGAGGCTTGGCGCAAGGTCAAACGCAAGAACAAGGCGGCCTTAGGTAAGTTGATCCACGACATCACCAACGTAGTGGTGGAAACGGACAGCATCTTCGACGTACAGATCAAACGGGTGCACGAGTACAAACGGCAGTTACTCAACATCCTCAACGTGATCGCCATGTACAATCGGATCAAAGATGGCGACACCGAAAATTTTGTGCCCCGCACGGTGATCTTCGGCGGCAAGGCCGCACCGGGTTATTATCGGGCCAAGGAAATCATTCATTTGATCAATGCCGTCGGTAACTTGGTCAACCGGGACCGCCGGGTTGGCCGGTTGCTTAAAGTGGTGTTCTTACCCAACTACGGTGTTTCTTTGGCTGAACGCATCTTTCCGGGCAGTGATCTTTCCGAACAGATCAGCACGGCGGGCATGGAGGCCAGTGGCACCGGCAACATGAAGTTTGCGCTCAACGGTGCACTGACTATCGGTACCCTCGACGGGGCCAACGTGGAGATCAAAGAAGAAGTGGGCGACGAGAACATCTACATCTTCGGCCTGACTGAAGAAGAAGTCCGCCAGACCCGCGCCACCGGCTATGATCCCAACCGCTTTATCGAAGAAGACTGGGAGCTTAAGCGGGTATTGCAGCAAATCCGCGACGGCTACTTCAGCCCCAATAAACCCGATCAGTTCATGGACATATACAACGCCGTAACCCACGAAGGGGACCACTTTATGGTCGCCGCCGACTTTCGGGCTTACGCCGACTGCCAAGAGCGCCTCGCCCAGGCCTACCGGAATCAAGCCCTTTGGACTAAGATGTCGATCCTCAACGTGGCCCGCATCGGCAAGTTTTCTTCGGACCGGGTGATCGGCCAATATGCTCAGGAAATTTGGGGCGTTGACCCCTCCCTGCCGCAATAACGACGGTGAAAGGCCCCTCTGCTATTGCCCAAGCGTTGCTCCGTTATTTTGCGGAGCGGCGCTACCGCGAACTGCCCGAATCGCTGGGCCGTTGGGCCATGAACTGGGTCTTAAAGCTTGGCCGGGCAGGGTTTCTGATGGGCGAAGGGGTATCGGCCATGTTCAAGCCTCCCTTCCGCTGGCACCTCTACTTCAAACAACTCGAATTTATCGGCAACCGCTCGATCGTCGTGATCCTTCTGACCGGCTTTGCGGTGGGGGCTATTTTGAGCCTGCAATTGACCAACACGCTGCGCGCCTTCTCGGGTGAGCAGATGGTCGGCGGGTTGGTGGGCCTGATCATGGCGCGTGAGATGGGGCCTTTGATGGCGGCGTTGATGATCAATGGCCGGGTGGCTTCGGCCATTGCCGCAGAAATCGGCACCATGCGGGTCACCGAACAGATAGACGCTTTGGAATCTATGGCCGTCGATCCGGTGCAATACCTGATCGCCCCTAGGCTTTTCGCCGGGTTCTTTATTTTGCCGGTGATGACCATGATCTTCAACATGGTGGGCATGCTCTCCAGCTATCTGATCGCTGTGCCCTTGCTGGATTTAGACTCAGGTATCTACTTCGCCAAGATCTCCGACTTTGTCACCCTAAAAGAGATTTTCAAGGGCTTGGCCAAATCTTCCTTGTTTGGCTTCATTCTCGCATTTATCGGCTGCTACAAAGGATATTACACCAGCGGCGGCGCAGAGGGCGTCGGCGTGGCGACTACCCAAGCGGTGGTGGTTGGCTCGGTGGTGATCTTGGTTGCCGACTACTTTGTCGGTGCCTTTTTACTGTAATTAAATGGGGTCTTACCCCAATAGGCATGATCCGATTCGAGAACGTCCACAAGGCTTTCGGGCCCCAGAAGATCCTACACGGCGTCAACCTGACCTTTCCCAAGGGAAAGATCAGCGTGGTCATCGGGCGCTCTGGTGCGGGCAAATCGGTGGTGCTCAAACACATCATGGGCTTTTTAAAGCCCGACCAAGGCAAGGTTTTCATCGACGGACAAGATAGCAGCGACTGGAACGCCAACCAATGGCGCGATAAGCGCAAAAAGTTCGGCATGTTGTTCCAAGATTCCGCTCTTTTCGACAGCATGAACGTCTGGGAAAACGTTGCCTTCCCTCTACTAGAACACACCGACAAAAGCCGTGAAGAGATCGACGAGATCGTGCGCCGCAAGCTACGCTTGGTCGGCTTGGTCAAGGCCGAAACCAAACGGCCCGCCGATCTTTCAGGCGGGATGCGCAAGCGGGTGGGTTTGGCCCGCGCTATCGCCTTAGACCCCGACGTGGTCTTATTTGACGAGCCCTCCAGCGGGCTGGACCCAATTGTGACCTCGGTGATCGACCAATTGATTTTGGATACCCAAAAGGAGACGGGTTGTACCTACGTGGTGATCAGCCACGACATGAACTCGGTCTACCATATTGCCGATCAGATCAGCATGATCTACGAAGGCCAAGTGGTCGCGCAGGGTACGCCCGAAGAAATCCGCAACAGCGACGACGCCTTGGTTCATCAGTTCGTCCACGGCGAACTGGAAGGTCCCTTCAATGTCTATTATTAGCGAGGGGCCATGTTCCAATTCCTAAAAAAGCTGGCCGGTCTCAAAACCGAAATGAACGTGGGCCTGTTGATTCTGGCCGGTACGGGTCTGTTGATGATCGCCTCGATCCAGGTGACGCGCTACGACCCCGACCTTTCGGGCACCTATTCACTTAAAGTCACCTTCGAAAACGTCAGCGGCTTAGTTACCGGTACGGCCGTTAAGGTAGCGGGGATCACCGTGGGCGAGGTCAGTAGCATTGAACTAGTCGACGGCGAAGCCGAGGTGACCGTTTCGATCATGGACAAATATCGCTTGCGCACCAACAGCCGCGCCATGATCAAATCCATCGGCATCTTAGGCGACAAATACATTGAAGTCAGCTTAGGCAGTAACAACCAGCAGGCCTTACAGTCCGGCGACCGGATCCAGCTGGTTGAGCCCGGCGCAGACTTAGACAGCTTGATCGAAGACTTAAGTTATATCTTGAGCGACGTGCGCAGCGTCACCAAAGCCCTGAACGCTTCTTTGGGTGGCGAAAAGGGAGAAGCACAACTCAAGCGCGTCTTAAGCAACGTCGAAGGGTTGACCGCTAACTTGGATCAAGTCTTAGACAAGACCAACCAAAAAATCGGGCCCATCTTAAGCAGCCTCGAAAGCTTTAGCAGCGACTTGGCGGGGATCACCGCCGACAACCGCGACGAGGTGCACCACCTGTTGGCCAACCTGCGCGACTTTTCTGAGAGCCTCAACCGGTTTGTGGACAACAACGAATCGGACCTGAACCGCACCTTGGAGAATTTGGACTATTTTATGGCCAAGCTCTCTGAAGACGGTCCTGAGATCACCGGGGACTTAAAGGGCATCTTAAAAGAAAACCGCGACAATCTCCGCCAAACGATGTCCGAAATCAAAGAGGCTTCGGCCAATTTAAATTCGGCCATGGATTCGGTGGACCAGATAGCCTATAAGATCGACTCCGGCCAGGGAACCTTGGGTCGGTTGGTCAACGACGAAGAGACCATCAACTCGATCAACACCGCGCTAGACGGCGTCAACGAGTTCATCAACCCGATGAACAAATTGCGCATTGACGTGGGCTTCCAGACCGAGCAGATGATTACCCGAGGTACCTATAAATCATATGTAGACCTCAACATCCGCCCGGTGCGCGACCATTATTACCAACTGCGGCTAGTCAACCACCCCGAAGGCAAGATCACCAGCACCCGCACCGAAACAACGGACACCAGTACCGATGTGGTGATCAGCGACTTGACCGAATACCAAACGGCCGACAAGTACTTAATCACGGCGATGATTGTGCAGCGCTACTTTGATACAGAGCTTTCCTTTGGCCTAAACGAGGGTACGGCGGGCTTTGGCTTAGAACAATACTTTGGGCGCGGCGACCAGTATAGCTTCCGGTTCGATGCCTTTGAATTCAACCGTACCGGCGACCTGCCCACCCACCTTCGGGCCGGGGGTGCTTGGCGCTTTGCGCAGAACTTTTATGTCGTCGGGGGTATGGACGACCTCTTAAACACCCAGTCTAACACCAGCGGGCAAGCCTTTAAAAGTCCCTACCTGGGCATGGGTATCCGCTTTACCGAAGACTACCTGAAGTCTCTTTTGGGCACCGCCGCTACCGCTATCTCCACCCAATAAGCATTGCTGCTTCGGATAAAATGGGCTAGTTTAGCTTCATGAATCTGCTGACCACTTTCATCGCCCTTTTGATGCTCGGCGACGCCCTGTTCGCCTTGAGTAATCTAGCCCGCGTGGAGTCCTGGCTGAAAGAATTTTTCCCCAATCTGGACGTGAAGCAATTGGCGCTGGTAGAAGGCGGCGTTGGCTTAGCGATCCTCGCGATCAAATTCACCACCGGCAGCTGGTCTTAAGTAACGATGTTCTCCAAGTACATCACCTTCATTTTAATCCCCGAGCGCACTGGCAAGGTCAAGCGGAACCGGATTTCGCTAAAGATGCTGGTGATCTTAGGTTTCTTTGGCATCATCGGGCTGATGGGCTGGACCTGGGTGGTCTATGACTACCTTTCGATCCGCTCCCGGCTGATCAACTTAGAAGAAAACCAAGCGCATTTTGAAACCCAGCAAACCCGCATCGGCGAATTCAACGAGCGGTTTGAAACCACCCGGCAACACTTCGACCACCTCAACTCGCTCTACGTTAAGCTAAAACGCTTGACCAGCCTCACCGCCAAATCCAAGGATCAAACCTTAGAGGGCGAAGAGACGGAGCGAAAAGATCAACTGGAACGGGCCCGAAAAATGGGTATTTTGGAGGTGATCGCCTCGGATATTTCCGAAATCGACACCGACAAAAAGGTCCAAGAGGCGCAGTTTAAAAAGCTCTTGGAGTTCTTTGCGGGCAACGCCAACCCCTTAGAGCGCATGCCCCGTGGTTGGCCGGTAAAAGGATATGTAACCAACGAATTTGGGGTGCTGCACGACAGCTTCTCGGGCCAGTTGCGTCCCCAACATGGCATCACCATTGCCACCCGGGCCTTCACGCCGCTCTACGCTCCGGCTGACGCCATTGTCCAGTTTTCAGGCGAAGACGAATACTACGGCCACTTGTTAGAGCTTGACCATGGCAACGGCATCATCACCCGCTATGGTTATGTCTCAAACCTTCAAGTAGAAACGGGCTCGATTGTCCGCCGGGGCGACGAATTGGCCCAAATCCTCAACACCCCGCGCACCACAGGCCCTCAACTCTACTATGAGGTGATCCTTAATTCGGTGCCCCAAAACCCAGTCAAATACATCAACCCTTTGTCGCTCAAAGACTAGAGCCCAGGGTTCAGGCCGGGCTGATTCCTGGGCCTGTTGAGCGATCAACCCCAGTCCTCCGCCACCTCGACCTTTAAGCGGATAAGACTGAAGGCAAAAAAAAACCCGGCCCTCAAAGATTTAAGGACCGGGCGTTTTTTGTTCCTTTTAGGACTAGCCTTGCTCGGGGCCCTGAGCGGGCTCTGCGTCTTGCTGGCCTTGGTCCATCATCTCTTGTACGCAGCTGTCTACGTAGTCTTCCATCTCAGAAGCGGGGATTTCATGTTCCATAGCGTTTTTGCGGCACTGTTCTTCAAAACCGCTTTCATCCATTTCAGCGAAGGCAACGGCGCTAAAAGAGAACAAAAAAACCAAACCAATCAGCAGTCCTTTCATGATTCCTCAAACTACGGGGGGTTGATAGAAAAGGGATATTCTAAGGTAGGGCTTGGCCGGATTGATTGCCAACGAATCTTTTTGTTGGGCTCCATAAAAAAAATTGATTGCCCGTAACCCCAAAACCCTAGAAAAAGGGGAGACAACCCTAAGGAGTCGATGGATTTAGATTTACTCAAAACATTTTTGGAAGTCAGCCGCACCGGCCACTTTGGTCAAGCTGCCGCCAACCTGCACTTAACCCAATCCGCGGTCAGCGCGAGAATCCGCCTTTTAGAAGATGAGTTAGGCCAGAAATTATTTGTCCGGGGCAGCAGTGGAGTGCGGCTGAGCGAGCCGGGCCAAAGCTTTTCGAAGCAAGCGGTGCGGATGTTAGCGCTGTGGGAGGAAAGCAAGGAACTGGTCAATCAAGGGGCCGAAGGACAAGTGCGGCTGAGCGTTGCCTTGGCCCCGGCGGCCTTAGAGCTTTACGCCGCCCTTTGGATCGACCAAATCGATCGGGACCAGCCAAAATGGGCCTTGCGTCTTTCCAGCCAAGCCCATACGCCCAACCTATTGGGCGGAGAGTGGGACCTATATTTAGGGTTCGAGGCCCCCAAAGGAGCGGGGTTAGAGGTATTGCAGTTGGGCGAGTTGCCTTTGGTATTGGTGTCATCGACCCCCGAAGATTGGACCGGTTCGATGATCGAAATCGACTGGGGGGCCAACTTACGCAGCCTACATGCCCGTAGGCACCCCGAAGCCCGCTTGGCTAGATTTGGCTTAGATAGCCCCCATGCAGTCTTAGGGCTCTTAAACCAGCGAGGCGGGGCGGCCTATTTACCCCAAGCTTGGGCGGGGCAGCTGGACAAGAACTTGGTGGTGGTTTCCGGCGACCGCCCCTTAAGAGTCCCCTTGATGGGCTCTTACCGCAAGCGCGGGGAACAGGCCGAAGCGGCGCGCAGCGCCCTATTACTGCTTCAAGTAGCCCTCAACGGCGACTGTGGCGGATCAACTCATCTAAGCTAACCACCGAAACCCCACCGGGGCGGCTTAAAGCCAATATCCACTGACGCGAAGCGCCCAATTGGAGTTCCAGCAGATGGTCCGTGCCCCCCTCACCGTCTAGGTCTCCTTCTAAAACCCAAAAGGCCCCTAGTTGTAGGCCGTTGGCACTGAGGGTCAGGCCGTTGGGTTTGGGCTGAAATAACCCCTTAGTGATCGCCGCCAGTTCCTTTAAGTTGATCGCCCCTTGGCTCTTAAAGGGTTCAAAAGCGGACAGGTCCAATTCTTCTATGGCCGGGGCCGGAGCAGGGGCGCTAGGGCGGCTCCTAACCAACAACCACAATAGCGCACAGTTGCGGTATTCAAAGGCCGCTTGGTAGTCCGCCCCGCCTACGGGCTGATAGCCGCCGATGGAGGCGTCTAAATATCCATTGCAGTTGGTGAAGCGCAAAGACATCCGCCCGTCGGGGTCTTCGGGGGCCGCGAAGGTTGCCGGGGAACGGGCTTGAGTGTATTGCCCTTCGGGGTCTTCAAACTGGCGAGCCAAGCTAGGGTCCAAAAAACGCAGTGACTGGGCCTGAAGCGGGAAGGTCCAGCAAAGCAAGAGCAGCCCCCAGTATATTTTTTTCATCAACGCCCCTGCCGTTGCAGTTTAAAATGGATCACCCCTCGTTGGGCGGTGGTGCCGTTGATCGGCTCGAAGCGGAACCGGCTCAAGAGATCAATCGCCAAGGCCTCTAAGCTAGGCTCCCCCTTGACCAAAGGCACAATGGCTTCGACCGAACCGTCAGGTAGCACCGTAAAAGAAAGGGTGATGGTAACGTCCCGTTCGATGTTCAAGGCCGGTGCAGCGGGCCTAAATAAGATCGGGCGGCCCCGTACCTCGCCTTCAATGGCCCCTTTGCCTTCTGCCGAACCGGGCTGGACCGCAGTGCCACCCTGTTCAGGCCTTTCTTTTACCTGAATTTTGGAGCGAATCGGCGCACCGCCTTCGCGGGCACTGCCTTCAACTCCCCGGCTTCCGGCGCGGATGCCCTTGGGGCTGCCCGGTTCCACCTGGGCGGCGAGCCCTGCTTGGGTCGAGGGAGCCCCGGGGCGACCCAGTTGGCGGGTACTGGGCCCCTGGGGGTTTAATTCACCTCCGCCCAAACTCAAGCCCCCGCCGGCCAGCCCCAAGGGTGCCGGGCTGAGGTCTAAGCTGGGCTTAGGGGCCGGTTTCGGTGCCGCCGGGGCCGCTTTTTTGGCCGGGGCCGGGGCCTCTTTGGTCGGCGGAGCTTGCTTAGGTGCGGGCTTGGTGGCCTCTTTGCGGGTTGCCTGGGGGTCGATCCATTGGACCTCAAAGCGCTGGGGTGGCTCAACGGGCTGGGGCAGAGCCATGAGCCAAAGCAGCAACAAAGCCAGGTGCAGTGCCAAGGAGAGAGCCACAAAGCGGCCCAGGGATCGTTCGGGTGGTAAGGTTAGATTCATGTCCTCAAGATACCAGAGCCGAATGGACTTAGAAAGGCCCAAGCGCAACTTGCCAGTCTTGGACCGGCTAGGTTAGGTTGAGACACCCCCAAACCGGAGCTTTATGGGCCGCTATCTCTTGACGTTGTTATTGATTTTCTGGGCCCTGCCGGTCTGGGCCCTGTCCTGCCGTGCGGTCTTGCAGGTGGACTATGAGCTGGCGGTCTTTGAGTTTTACCACCAGCACCGCGACCTAGCCGTTGAAGGACGCAGCAGTGCGCAGTTATTAAACATCTTAACGCCCTTTTTACAGGCCTTATCCTCTTACCAAAAAATCGAAGCCCAGATCACCAAAGAATATGGTGACAAGCCTCTTGAAGCCATCTTAGAAGAGACCTGCCCCAAAGAAATCCATTTAACACTCACCCAAGAACGGGCCGAAGCGTTGCGCTGGGTGACGGGCCGTGAGCCAGTGATCCCGCACCAGTTTAACCGGTTGCGCGCCGACATCACTGAAAAAGCGCAGCAGTTGGCTTTGGAAATCAGCAAGGAATTGAGCCGCCGCCAAGAAAAATAGCGCCTTTGCCGCTGAGCAAGGCCGTTGCAATTGCCACCCGAATTCTCCATACTGGCGCTTGCATCATTGCCCCCAGGCTTTCTGGGGCCAGCCCCCAGTTGGCGGCCTTTTCATTTAAGCGACATGAAAAAGAAGCTTTTAGTCTATTCAGACTGCATCCTTTTTGGCGGCTCTGAGAAGGTCTTAACCAACCTATTCCAAAGCCCACAACTCTTTGAGGCCTTTGAGGTGCAGTTTGCCTTCCGCGACCATGAAGCCTACCGAAGGGGCGTCGAAGCGCTAGAGCTGCCCTTTGAAGTGCTCCCCCTTAAAATCAAAAGTTTTGATGGCTGCTATTTTAAAATCCACCAGAAAAACCTGCCCAAGCTGCTAAAAAAATTACTCAAAGCGCCGATGGTCACCGCTGAAAGGTTGGGCCGCCTGGAACAAGCCAATTTACCGGTTTTACGTCAGCTTTTTGAGCAGAACCGGCCAGATGTGGTCTTCATCAACAACGGCGGCTACCCCGGCGCAGCCAGTTGTCTGAACGCAGCGGTAGCGGCCAAACAGGCAGGTGTTCCGGGCGTGGTCATGATGATCAACAACCTAGCCACCCGCCCCCAGGGGGCGGCACAACACCAGCGAGACGAGCAAGTACGCCGCTCGGTAGACCGCTGGGTGACCGCGTCTAAAGCAGCCGGTAGGCAGTTGATTAAAAACCGGGGGATTGCCCCTGAGCTTTGGAGCGATCTGCCCAACTGCTTGGGGGATCAAGAGGCCTTACTCAGGCTGCAACCGGGCAAACTACGCCAAGAATTTGGAATAACCCCCCAAACTCCGGTAATGGTTGCCGCAGGTCATTTGACTTGGCGCAAAGGATACCAGGTGGCGGTGGAGGCGCTGGGTCGGATCAAAGAACAGTTGGGCGAGGCCCAACTCTTTATTTTTGGCGAAGGCGAACTGCGCGCTCCCTTAGAGGCCTCTATCAAACAATTAGGGTTGAGCGGAAAGGTCCATTTGCCGGGCCACCGCAGCAATGTGGTGGAATATCTTGTCGATGCGGACCTTTTTTTGATGCCTTCGGTGGACTTTGAAGATTTCCCTTACGCTAATTTAGAGGCCATGATTCTGGGCAAGCCGATCATCGGCACGGAGGTAGCGGGAATCCCCGAACAGGTCGCCGATGGTCAGACCGGTCTGGTGATAGCGCCTAACGACCCCGAAGCCCTGGCCCAAGCCATAGCCAGCCTTTTAGAAAATCCCCAGCGCCGCCAGGAAATGGGCCAAAAGGCCAAAGCGCGTTTTTTTGAACAATATGACAACCAACCGGTGATGAACCGTTTTATCTCTCTTTTCTCGGAGCTTGCGGCATGATCTTGATCACCGGAGGCGCGGGCTACATTGGCAGCCATACCCTCAAATTGCTGGCTAATTCAGGCCAAGATTGCCTAGTTTTCGACAACTTCAGCACCGGGCACCGGGACTTCTTAAAATGGGGCCAATGCTTTGAAGGTGACCTGCGCGATCCCGCAGCCCTAGAGCAAGTATTTGGCGCATACCCTATCTCTGCGGTGATCCACTTTGCCGCTAAGGCCTACGTGGGGGAGTCCTTCGAAGATCCGCAAAAGTATTACGACAACAACGTGGTGGGGAGTTTTAACCTGCTAAGTGCCATGCGCAACCACGGGGTCGACAAGATCATCTTTTCTTCGACCTGCGCCATCTATGGTCAACCTAGCCAGATACCTATCAGCGAAGCGGAACCGCCTGACCCGATCAATCCATACGGCCGCACCAAGCGGATGATCGAACAATTACTGATCGATTACCAGCAAGCTTATGGCCTCAACTATGCGATCTTGCGTTACTTCAACGCTGCCGGGGCGGACCCAGAACTGGAAGTCGGCGAGCGGCATCTGCCGGAAACCCACGCCATTCCCTTGGCGATTGAAACAGCCTTAGGCCAGCGCGAAAGCTTTTCGATCTTCGGCGACGATTATGACACCGCCGACGGAACCTGTGTGCGCGATTATATCCACGTCTCCGATTTAGCCCGGGCCCACCAGTTGGCCTTAAAATGGCTGCTTGCCAACGACCAGTCCGAGATCTTTAACCTAGGCTGTAATCAAGGCTTTTCGGTTAAAGAGATGGTACAAGCCGTTGCCCAGGTTTCGGGGCGGCAATTTAAGGTCAACCAAGCCCCCCGGCGACCCGGCGACCCGCCAAGCTTGATTTCCGATTACCAAAAGGCCCAAGAGGTCTTAGGCTGGAAGCCTGAATATACGGACCTAAAGCAGATCATCCAGAGTGCCTGGGACTGGCAACAGCAAGAATCCCAAAGGGGCTGAGTCCCTATTTCCTGGGCTCGCGCCTCGCCAAGAAGCTTTGAGGCCGCAGCCCTCACTTCGTTCGGTGCTGCTTGGCGGGGCGAGTTTTTGGCTTTTAGCGAGTGAGGCTAAGGGGTCTTGAGCGCGAAGGTCGAGGGCAGGTTTCTTTGTTACTTTTCAATGGGTGTTGGCTTCGCCAACTGTTTAGGCTGCGCAACACTCGCCGGCTCGCGTTGTCACACACGTCGCCCTCGGCCTACGGCCTCGAAGCTCCTTAGTGTGCCAAAGAAAGTAATCCCATCTCTTTTATTCTTCCGGTAGCTTCGTGCTTCCAATGAGCCTGTAAATAAGGAGTGTTGGCTTTGGCTGCGCGACCGCCGCCGGCTCGCGTTGTCACACACGTCGCCCTCGGCCTGCGGCCTCGGAGCTATCAACCTGGATGAAGATTTTTATGGGGATGTTGGCTTCGCCAACAGTTTTAGGCTGGGCAACCGCCGCCGGCTCGCGTCGCTACGCCCGCAGCCCTCACTTCGTTCGGTGCTGCTTGGCGAGCAAAAAAAAAGGCGGCCCTCCGTTCGGAGGGCCGCCTTTCTTACTCTATAAGCTAAGTCGCTTACTCTTCGCCTTCCTCTTTGCCAGCGGGAGCGGCGGCGGCTTCGCTACTGGTTTCGGCCTGAGCCTGGGCGATCAACTCGCTAATCGGGGTCATGGAGCCGTCTTCACCGATCAAACCGGTTACCGACAGACCCAAGCGACGCTCAGCAGGCTTGATGTTGATCACTTTAGCCTGGATTTGGCTGCCTACGGGATAGAACTGCTCCAATTTCTTGGCTACGTCCTTGTCCAGTTCGCTAACATGCACCAAACCTTCTACACCGGCCTTGATCTCAACAAACACGCCGAAGTCGGCCACGTGGACCACTTGGCCCAAGACCTCGTCCCCTTCCTGGACTTCGTCTTCGATGTGCTCCCAGGGATCTTCTTCAAGCTGCTTGATGCCCAAAGAGAGGCGCTGGTTGTCTACGTCGATGTTCAAGATCTTAACGTCGATCTCGTCACCTTTTTTGTAGAGGTCGTGAGGGTTGCGCTGGCGAGTAGACCAGGACATGTCCGAAACGTGCACCAAGCCGTCGATTCCTTCGTCGAGGCCGACAAAGATACCGAAGTCGGTGATGTTGCGGATCACCCCTTTGACCATCGAACCGGTCGGCTTGGCATCGGCCACTTCCTTCCAGGGGTTCGACATAGCTTCTTTCATCGAAAGGCTGATGCGGCGGTTTTCCACATCCAATTCTTTGATCACCGCGCTGATCTCGTCACCTAGGTTGACCACGCTCGAGGGCTGGCGAACTTTTTTGGTCCAAGACATTTCGGAGACGTGGATCAAACCTTCGACACCTTCTTCGATCTCGATGAAGGCACCGTAGTTAGTCAAGCTGACCACCTTACCGTTGACTTCGGTTCCCACAGGGAACTTGCTGGCCACTTCGTCCCAAGGATTCTTGGACTTCTGCTTGAGGCCCAGAGAGACTTTCTCTTCGCGCTCGTCAAACTTAAGCACCAACACTTCGATCTCGTCGCCAATGTTGTACATCTCCGAGGGGTGCACAATGCGGCCCCAGGTCATGTCGGTGATGTGCAGCAAGCCGTCGACGCCACCCAGATCCACGAAGATACCGTAATCGGTGATGTTCTTGACGTGGCCTTTGATCAACGCACCTTCGGTCAACAATTCCAGGGTCTTCTTGCGCTGTTCTGCGCGGTCCGCCTCGAGGATAGCCCGGCGAGACAAAACGATGTTGCCGCGCTTGGGGTTGTACTTGAGGATTTTGAAGTCGAAACGCTCGCCGATCAGCTTGTCCAGGTTGCGCACGGGGCGCAGGTCCACCTGAGAGCCGGGGAGGAATGCCTTGATGCCAATATCCACCGAGAGACCGCCTTTGATGCGGGCCGTAATGATACCCGAAACGGTGCCATCTTTTTCGTAGACTTCGCCGACGTCTTCCCAAACACGGAGTTTGACGGCTTTTTCTTTTGAAACGACGACCTGTCCGTCTTCGTCTTCGAATTTATCGACATAGATTTCGACATCATCACCCAGGTTGGCTTCCAATTCGCCTTCGGCGTTGTAGAATTCCTGGCGGGGGATCTGGCCCTCAGATTTGTAGCCGAAATCGACGGTTACGAAGTCCTTACCAATCTTGGTGATTTTACCATGAACGATTTCGCTTTCGTTCAGGTTGGCCAGATTGGCTTCGACCATAGCGTCGAAATCAATTTCCTCGTCGAGGAATTGGACTTTCGTGTCGAGTTTAGTTTGGTTTACGGTCATCGGTGGAGGTTGAAGCTGAATGGTTGACATAGGTTACAAGGCCTTGGCGCGAATAGGCGCAAAGACCGGGGTGTAAAAAGGGAATTATGGGACAATCCCCAAAGCCAGTCAACCGAAAAAACTCAGTTCTGTACCCGTTGCAAGGCCTGTTTAAACAATGAGGAGCCCGGATCGGCGTCCAAGCCCGCGCCGTACTTGCGCCGCGCCTGGGCATACTCGCCCATCGCCTCATAGGCTACCCCCAGGTTATATTGATCCCCTGCATCCAAAGGCGCGGGCAGGGCTTCTAGCCGGTTGATCGCCTCGTTAAAGGCCCCACCTTTGATCAAATTAATGGCCACGCCGTCACCACCGCTCAAGTCCAAGGCGAAGGGAACCTGATGCTGGCTGATCTGTTGGGTCAAGGCCTGTGCGGCCTCGCGGCTCAACCGGGCCCGCAGGTCACTCAACAGCAAAGGCACTTTAACGTCCTCTTTGAGGTGATACCCCTTGGCAATATATTCATCGGGGTTTTGGGTCTTCATGCGCAAACGGTCGTCCACCTGACCCAACTCAGCCCAGAGGTCCTCAACGTTAAGGTTGTCTACCCCAAAAGCCGCCTCAAGGTCGGGATCTAACATCGAAGAACCCTCAGTTCCGCCCCACTTTTTGTGGAAGTGCAGGTTTTTAGTGATCGGCGCAGCTAAAGGTTCCCCGTCTAGGGCCGACACCAACAAGAAGGTAACCTGCAAGGCGGCGGCGCGTTCCACATAGGGGTGCGCTACCTTAAAGCCTTTGCCCGAGCGTTCGGCGCTCGAAGCAATGGCCGAACCGGCGGTGACCGCCAGCAATTCGCCGACCGATTGGGTGTTGGTCTTTTTGGCCAAAAAGACATGGAACTGTTGGTCCCCGCCTTGTCGCTCCATTTCAAAATAGGCCAGCTTGGCCCGCAGGATCGCCACCTTACCCAAAGCCGGCTGGACCCCCTGAAGGCCCTTGTGGTCCGGAAGCAAGCGATATTGCCCCCCGCTGGACAGGCCTTTTAAAACCTGGGCACGCAAAAGCGGGCCTAGGGCCGCATTGGATTTTACGTTCAGTCCTTGGGGCAGGTCGATAACCACCCCGGTTTGGTCCTCGAAGGGCTCCACCACCAAATATTCGATCTGGTCTAACTGCAGTTTTCCGGGCTTGGTGGCGTAAATGGTCAGGTCTGGCGCACAGCCCGAAAGCAGGGCTAGGCCCAGGATCACCCATAAATATTTCATTTAGTCCCCTTGTCGCTTAGCTGGCTTCGCAGTCTGGGCTTTTGCCGCAACATCCGCTCGATCCGTCCCAGGCCCTGGGCGTAGAGGGGATTTTCGCCCTGTAGTTTTAGCGCTTCTCGGTAGGTCAAACGAGCCAAGCCATATTCCCCGCTCGCCTCATAGGCCAAGCCCAGATTGTAAAGATCGTCCCCTTGGGGTGCTTGGGCCGTGACCTGCTGCAAACGGTCAATGGCCATCCCATAAGCACCGGCCTCCACCAACAGTTTGCCCCGCTGGTCCCCGCCGGTGGCCACACTTAGGGCCTGACGGCTTTCGGTAACCGAAATCTTGCGGATAAAGTCGGTGGCCACCGAAGCGGCCAAGATGCCCGTTAATTGTTCAAAGCTGGGCAGCACCTGATCGGAGCCCTCAATCACATTAAACTGAGATTCTTCGGCCTCGCCGCCCCCTTCGCCCATATCCTGGGCAACATTGCGGATTTGGTCGAGAAAGTCTAAGGGCTCACCGCCGATGCGGTGGGCGTAGCGCCGGGTGTCGATACTGGCGGCAACAACCTCGGTAGGCACCAGTTGGGTCATCTTCAGTTCTAAGGTCAAGTTCCCGCGCAACGCTTTATAGGGCCACCAAACCATTTTTTCTACAGACAGCGACAGGTCACTGCGGCCACCGGCCACAAAATCCATCTCTGTCTTTTTGGGCATCGCCCCGTCGGTTTTGACCAACTCAATCCAGACCCGGCCGCTGATCACCGCCTGGGTCTGCCGGTCTCTATAGCCCGCCGCCGCAATCACTGCTTGCAGCTTTTCGTCGCTATCTAAAGCGGCAAACTCGTCGGTGTAGATCAGTTCATAATAAGGCGTAGCCGCCAGCCGCGCGACCACCTGAGCCCGGATTTGGTCCGATAGGGCTTGTTTCTGGGCGGCGCTTAACTGGACCGGTTGGGTGGTCCATTGGCCGTTGCGTTCGCTTTGGAGCCGCTCATTGAGCCCCATTATTTCAAAGGGGCCCACCGCCACCCGGCGGATGCCGCCCGTATCCACTTCAGCGGGGCGCAAGGTTTTTAACTGGACCTGCGGGGCGCAGGAGGCCGCCAAGAAGCCCAAAGCCAAAAGTCCCCAGGTAAATCGGCTCATCCTTTGACCTCCATTTGATCCTTAAGCGCTCTGGTCTCTGCCAGTCGGCGCTCCATCCGGCCAATCCCTTCGGCGAAGATTTTGTTTTCTTCGGCCTCTAAGGCCTGCCGGTAATATTCTTGGGCCTGTACATAGTCGGCTTCGCTGGCGGCACCGCCTTCAAAGGCCAAGCCCAAATTATACAAATCTGCCGGGGTTTTCTTCTGGAGGCCCGCCAAACGGTCTTTGACCTCCTTCCATTGCCCCTGAACCAGCAAAGGTTCCACCTCCACCGAGCCACCTGGGGCCACTTGGGCCTCTATTGTCTCTTTGTAAGGCGTGACCCGGCGCATCACGGGCTGCACGATCCGGCGTACCAACTGAGAGATCACTTCGGCCCGTTCATCGGGCGGTAGATCCCGTTTTTCCCAGGCTTCGGCCCGCACCCCAGTCCAGCGGCCCTCGGCGTGGCCGGGGTTGCTGCCTTGGGCCAGTGCTACCTGCTCGATCACCACCGGAAAAACCGGCGCGCCTAAAGCTACACCCAAAGCGCCGATCCCTATACTGGTATCATGCACGTTGACTGCCGGTTGGACCAAATGACGCGAAAAGTTGGAGGACTCAGAAGCAATCGTCAGGGTACGGCGGTCCTGCCCTACGTAGGTCACCGAAATATCCAACTGGGCGTAAAAGTTTAGGTTTTTATAGCGGTAAACCCGCACTACCGAGTCCTTGGGCGGAACTCGTTGTTTCTCACCGGTGGCCATACTGGTCAACATACCGATTCCGGCGCTGAGTACCGCGCTTTCGGTGTTGTCCCCGCTACGGCAGATCAGACCCCGCTGGCTAACCGTCACCCCTTGTTTTTTGTCAATCTGCGAAAGCCCCGCCGCCAGACCGCCCAAGCCGCCTTCGCAGGTGGCTATTTCGGTAAACTGGCCCGTTTCGCTGCCTTCTTTACTGGTTACCGATCCTTGAATCACCGCCACCGGCTCTAGGTTCAGGTCCACTCCGGCGACCTTGCCCAGCACCACCTTAAAGCGTCCTTGGCGCTCAATATCGGATTTAAGGCGTTGCAGCAGCGCGTCTTTGAGCCCTAAGCGGTCATTGGTCCCGTCAAAGGAGGCAGGGTCGATAAAGAGGGTCTTTAGGCGCGCATCCAAGGCAATCTTGGCAGGGCGCTGGACCTCGAATAGCGAGGCCTGTGGGGCCGAACAGGAGCCCAAGCCCCAGGCGACGAGCAAGGCCCAAAAGATCGGGTTGGCGTATGATTTCATGGATTTTAAGGTAAAATGATTCATATGGCCCTTAAGTTACCCTGAGTGATTCAATTGATCAAGCCAAGGGACCCGCCGTTTTTCTTTTTGCCGCTATTTTTCGACTCCACCCCAGGGCCAAGCGCTCCATACTGTCTGGCAACAAGGGCTTAACTAAGAATCCATCCAACCCGATAGACAGATACAAGGCTTCGTCCTGCTCTAAGGCATTGGAAGTCAGGGCCACCAACAAGGGGGTGCGGTCGGGCCCCAGGCGCGCGCGGATTCTCCGCGCCGCTTCTAAGCCGTCCATCACCGGCATCCGCACGTCCAACAACACCACATCCACCTCAACCTGCCGCAGAAGCTCTACCAGCTTCTTGCCGTTCGTCACCACCTGGGGCTGATAGCCTTGGTACTCCAGCATTTTTTGCAGATAAACGCGGCTGGTCGGGTCGTCTTCGGCCACCGCGATCCTCAGGGGCAGCCGCTCGGCCAGACTCCCTTCGATCGGTGCCACCAGGGGCGTTTCGACCCTTTGGGGCGGGTCCTGTAGGGCTGCGGCTAAAGAATCTAAATCCAAGCCCGCCAAGTTCCGGTCCAAAGCCAAGTCGACCAGGGCGGTGGAGGTTCTCTGGGCCGCTTCGCGCCATGCCTCGGCACCAGCCCAACTGGCCAACTCCCCCAACACCAACCAATCGGCCCCCTCAAAGTCCTGGGGCTCAACTGGCGGCAAGGACTCGACCCCCAAAGCGGCTAGGGCTAGGCGGATGGCGCGGTTTTTAAGGCTGCTAGCGGCGACCACCTGAGCCCTTTGCCCTTCAAAGGGCCTTTCGCGCCAGTCCCCAGTGGCCGGAGCCACCGGCAACAGCGCATGAACCCATTGCCCCCCATGGGCTGCTTCAAAGCGCATCTCCCCGCCCAATGCTTCGGTCCAGCCTTTGACCACCGCCAAGGACATAGAGCCTGACTGGGCCAGGGGGCTAACGTACTGGACCATCTCGTCTTCAGTCCCTTCTAACCCGGCGATCCAAACAGAAAGCCGCAATTCTCCGGCCAGCGGTTGGCTCAACGCCATCCGCAAAGCACCCCCGGCATCTAAGCGCATCCCCACCTCAAAGAGCCGCAGACCAATTTGCCAAAAAACCGGACGGCAGAGCATCAGCCGGGCGGGGAGGTCGTCTGGGCATTCGATGGTGAAGGTAATTTGAGCCGCTAAGGCCTGGGGCAGGCAGATACCCGCCAAGGCCCGTAGCTCGGCCACCGGCTCTACTGCTTCGGCGGCGGGAAGGGCCTGGGACAAACGGGCATAGTCCAAGAGGTCTTGGACCATCGTTTCTAGTTGGGGCTGTTCGGGCGTCAGTTGCCCGGCCAGACGCCGGACCAATATTTCCAGCAATTCGGCCCGCTCGCGGTTGCTTTCCTCTGCATTGGCTTTGGCGACCAACAGCGACTGGGTCCGCTCGTTGATCTTTGCTTCAAGGCTCAAGACATATTCATCCCGCAACCGGATTTCACCGGAAAATTTCGCGATTTTATCAAAATAGGTTTGGTCCGAAGCCTGAGAGCGTTGCCACACAAACAACGCCAAGGCGAGAAACTGAGCCACCGGAGCCATCCAGGCCAAGGCGTTAAACCAGGGGGAAAAGAGCGAAGCGACCAGCAGCGCGGCGGCGGGCAATTGCCACCGGAGGTTCGGTCTTTCGGACAACGCCAAGGCCCAACCGCTCAGGCTGAGCAAGGCCAACAGGCCCAACCAAGGCAGGTCGGGGTTGATCCAAAACCCATAGAGCGGCCCCAAAGCCAAGGCCAACAACTGGACCGCCAACAAACCATCAAGACTACGCCGCAGCCCCGCACCTAGCCCTAACCCGCGCCGATAAAACAACGTTAGCGCCAGCAAGCCTAAGCAGGCCAAGGCCTGCCCCCAAATTTGCGGGTAGAGCCGAAAGCGGGGGTGCCACAAAAATTCTAACCCCTGTCCGGTCAAAAAAACCTGCGCCCCGGCCAAGAAAAGAAGGCTCAGGCCGAAGTAAAGATAGCCCCGGTGGCGGCGGTGCAACCAACCAAACAACGAGAGCAGGACCAAAGCCAAAACCAAGCCCAGATAGGCTCCCTGGGCCAACCGTTGTTCCCCTTGGGCCTCGGCATAGGCCTTCGGCGTCAGTAGGCTAATGCGGGGGTTGTCTTGTAGGTAGCGGGGCTCCAAGACCAATTTTAAGATAATCTGCCGGTTTTGATAGCCCGCCAGAGACAACCCAAAGACCGGGTGGCTATGGAAGGGCTGGAACCCTTCGGGGCCAAAGGGGATGTTGCCTAAGCTGGTTTGTGAGCTAAAAATGCCCAAGGAGCCCAGTAAAAACATCCTTACCGGACGGTCCACCGGGTCTTCAAAGCGCAGGAACCAAGTTTGTGGATTCGCCAAAGGATTGTGGACCTCAAGGCGCAGCCATAGCGTCGGGGTACCCTTACCGGGGGCGGTTGATTCGGGCGGGTGGTTGAAATCAAGCAGGTCGAGGTCTTGCACCTCCCATTGGCCCAAAGGGTCGCTAAGGCGCTCGACCTGAACCACCTGAACCGCGCCTTTTTGGGGAGATAAATCCAAAGCATACAGATCCCCCCCACCGACCAACCCTAAAATAATCAAAAATATCGGCCACATAGAACCCCCAAATTAATGACTTCCAGACTAACCGATTTGGACCCCATAGAACAGTCCCTTTTTCTTGGGTTGCGCCAGCGAGGCCCTTGGGGGTAGAAGAAAGAGAACCTTTGTCAGCCCCATGTAGCGATGCCCAAACTTTACCTAATTGACGGTAGTTCTTATATCTTCCGCGCCTTTTATGGCATCCGGAGCGGACTGTCTAACCGCCAGGGCCAACCGACCAACGCGGTCTTCGGCTTTAAAAACATGTTGCTCAGCCTGCTGCGCGACCACCAGCCCACCCATGTGGCCATGGTGTTTGACACGCCGGGCCCTTGCTTCCGCAACCAGATTTACGACCTATATAAAGCCAACCGGGACGCCCCGCCCGAAGAACTCAAAGTGCAGTTCGAGCCGATCTTCGAGTTGGTGGAACTGCTCAACTTCACCCAGGTCAAGCACCCAGACTATGAAGCCGACGATATAATCGGCACGCTGGCCCAACAGTTTCGTGGTGATATTGAGGTGGTCATCGTTTCGGGTGACAAAGACTTGGCGCAACTGGTCACCAACGAAGTCCATATGTTCGACAGCATGAAGGATATGGATTATGGGCCCGCAGAAGTACGCGAGAAGTGGGGCGTTGGGCCGGAGATGATCGACCAGCTATTGGCCCTAACCGGCGACTCTTCAGACAACATCCCCGGCGCGCCGGGCATTGGACCCAAGACTGCGCTCAAGCTGTTTGAGCAGTTCGGCGACATCCCCGGAATCTACGCGAACCTAGACCAGCTTAAGGGCAAACAGAAAGAAAACCTGGAAAACAATAAGGCCCAGGTGGACATGAGCCTGAAACTAACCCGCATCTGCTGCGACGTGCCCTTAGACTATAGCCTAGAGGACTTCAGCTTCCGTCCCCCTAAGCTCGAAGAATTGCGCGCCTTTTACCAGCACATGAATTTTCGCGAAGACGGTTTTTTTGCCCACGCTGAATCGACCAGCGCCGCAGAAGCCCGGCCCGACGAATGGGACTATAGCCGCTACCGCTTGATCACCGATGAAGCCGCCTTGGCGGCGGTGCTTGAGGAGCTTAAAGCCATCCCCCGCGCGGCCATCGACTTTGAGACCACCAATATTGATGCTATTGAGGCCGAAATTGTGGGCATCTCCTTGGCTTGGCCCGGCGGCGATCCGGTCTATATCCCTACGGCCCATGAGACCGGGCCCCAAGTGGGCACGCCGAAGGCCTTAGAGCTCTTAGGCCCCCTGTTCGCCGACCCGAACCGAGAATGGGTGGCCCAGAACGTCAAATATGAATTGTTGGTTTTGGCCAACTATGGCCTGAAGTTGAAGGGGCGCATCCACGACAGCATGATCGCCAGTTTTATCCTAGACGTAGACGCCCACCGCCACAACCTAGACGAGCTTTCGCGGATTCATCTGGGCCACGAGATGATCCACTTTGAGGACCTCTGCGGCAAAGGAAAAAAACAGATCCCCTTTGCCCAGGTGGACCCCGAAAAGGCCCGCGATTACGGGGCCGAAGACGCCGAGGCGGCGTTGTTGATCTTTGAAAAACTAGAAAAGCGACTGGTCACTGAGGGGCTTGACGAGCTTTATGGCACCCTAGAAATGCCCTTGGCCCGCGTTTTGGCGACCATCGAGCACCAAGGGGTGCTCTTGGACACGGACCGCTTAGAGCTGATCAAAGGCGACCTACAAGGCGAGTTGGTGGAGATCGAGCGCAAGATTTATGAGCTCGCCGGTAAGGAATTTAACCTCAACAGCACCCAGCAGTTGGGCCAAATTCTCTTTGAGGAAATGGGCATCACCGACGCCAAAAAGAAGACCAAAACCGGCTATTCCACCGATGCTTCGGTGCTCGAGCAGCTAGCACCGCAGCATGAAATCGCCGCGCAAATTTTAGAATACCGCGAGCGCACCAAGCTGGTCAGTACCTACCTGACCCCCTTGCCCGAGTTGATCAGCCCCAAAGACGGCCATATCCACACCAGCTTTTCCCAAACCACCGCCGCCACGGGGCGCTTGGCAAGCAAAAACCCGAACCTGCAAAACATCCCGATCCGCAGTTCCGCAGGCCGCCGTATCCGCACCGCCTTTGTGGCCGATCAGGGGAGCTATCTGGTCAGTGCTGACTATTCCCAAATTGAATTGCGCTTCCTGGCCCATCTGACCGAAGACCCCGCGTTGGTAGAGGTCTTTAAGACCGGGCGCGACATCCACGCCGAGACAGCGGCGGCGATCTACGGCCTCAAGCCCGATCAGGTGGCGGCAGAACACCGCCGGGCGGCGAAGGCGATCAACTTCGGCATCATCTACGGGATGGGGGCCTTTCGGCTCTCTAAAGAAATCGGCGTGAGTAATGCCGAGGCCAAGAGGTTCATCGACGCCTACTTTGCCCGGTACCCTAAAATCCAGTCTTATATGGACGAAACCTTGGATTTTGCGCGGGACAAGGGCTATGTAGAAACGCTGTTCGGCCGAAGACGCCCGATCCGCGAGATCAACTCAAAGAATCATATGGCCCGCACCGGAGCCGAGCGGGCAGCGATCAACAGCCGCATCCAAGGTTCGGCGGCGGACCTGATCAAGCTGGCGATGATCCAGGTACAAGAAGCCATCGAAGCGGGCCGGCTGAAAGCCCGCATGACCCTACAGGTCCACGACGAATTGGTTTTTGAAGTGCCCAAAGCGGCCTACGACCCGGCGGCCCGCCTAATCAAGCAATTGATGGAAGGGGCGGCGGATTTAAAGGTTCCCCTGATTGTCGAGGTTGGCAAAGGGGACAATTGGGGCGAAGCCCACTAAATCTAACTTGCAAAGGTAGCCATGCACAAGATGATCAATACCGAGGGTGCTCCCGAAGCCTTTGGGCCCTATTCTCACGCCGTTTTGGCCGGAGACTTTTTATATACCGCCGGTCAGATTCCGGTGGACCCCGCCACCGGTGAATTGGCCGGCGAGGATTTCCGGACCCAGATGCATCAGGTCATGAGTAACTTAGGCAACGTCCTGGCCGAGGCCCATGCGGACTTTAGCCAAGTGATCAAGGCGACGGTCTATTTAAAGGACCTAGGCGACTTCGCCGCCATGAATACCATCTACGCCGAATATATGGGCGAGAACCGCCCGGCCCGCGCCTGCGTCGAGGTGGCCCGTCTGCCCAAGAACTGCCGGGTTGAGATCGACCTGATTGCCCATATCGACCATTCCCACTATTAGGCAATATGTCCGCTAAGTTGCACTTTCACTTTTCGGGTATCTGCGGCACCGCCATGGCTTCCTTGGCGGTGTTACTAAAAATCCGGGGCCACCGGATCACCGGTAGCGACCAGAATGTCTACCCGCCCATGTCTACCTTGCTTGAAGAAAACGGCATCCCGGTGATGGAAGGCTACGCCGCCGAGCACTTGGACCCGGCACCGGATTATGTGGTGCTGGGCAACGCGCTCAGCCGGGGCAACGCCGAAGTGGAATATGCCTTAAAGGCCCACTTGCATTATTTGAGCATGGCCGAATTGCTCAAAAACGAATTCATCCGGGGACGGCGCTCCTTGGTGATCACCGGCACCCACGGCAAGACCAGCACCACCACCTTGGCCGCCCATGTCTTTACGGCCTGCGGCAAGCCCACGGGCTTTTTGATCGGCGGGGTGCCCGAGAACTTCGGGACCAGCTCCAAGGACGTAGAGCCCGGCGGGTATTTTGTGGTCGAGGGTGACGAATACGACACCAGTCTGTTCGACAAGCGCAGCAAATTTTTCCACTATCTGCCCGATTGCCTGATCATCAACAACATTGAGTTTGACCACGCCGACATCTTCGACAACCTTGAGCAGATCAAGCGCAGCTTTGTTTTGATGCTGCGCCAGATCCCAGAAAATGGCTTGATCTTGGCCAACGGAGACGACCCCAACGCCGTCGAAGTCGCCGGGCAGGGCTACAGCCGGGTGGTCACCTTCGGCACCGGGGAAGGCAACGATGGGCGGATCGAAAAGATGCAGCCCCGGATGGGCCGCGTGGGGATGAGCTTTGAGTTGCATTATGCCGGACGAGTCTACCCCTTTGAAATCCCCTTAATGGGCGAGTTCAACGTGCGCAACGCCACCGGTGTGATCCTCTTGGCCCTAGAAGAAGGCATCGAGCCCGCCGCCATCCAAGCGGCCTTAGACAGCTACAAACACGTCAAACGCCGCTTGCAGTTGGTCAGCAAGCAAGAAACCATCCGGGTTTTCGACGACTTCGCCCACCACCCCACCGCGATCCACGAGACCTTAGGAGCCGTCCGCGCTGCCTGGCCCGAGGCGCGCATCCACGCGATCTATGAGCCCAAGTCCAACACCTCGGTGCGGCGGATACACCAAGAACGGATGGCCTGGGCCTTTGAAGGCGCCAACGAGGTGTCCTTTTCGCCCCTGTTCCGCGCCGAGCGGCTCAAACCCGCCGAGCGCCTAGACTTAGGCCTGATCTGCAAGGAATTGCAGGCCAAAGGATTGACGGCTCAAGTCGGGGAAGACCTAGACCTAATGGCCCAAGAGGCGGCCCAGAAGGCCCAACCGGGCGACATTATTTTAGTGATGAGCAACGGCGACTTTGGCGGGATGCAGCGCAAAATTGCCGCATTGGTGGACCAGAAAGTCGCCGCTTTGGACCAGCCGCCTAAAAAATGATCGACCTGAGCCTGCTAAAGCCCCACCGCCCCCAGTTAGCCCAGGCCTTTGCCGCCGACTGGGAAACACCGCTAGCCGACTATGCAGCTAGGCTCTACCGGGTGCCTCCCCTCAAACTGCCCCAGGAGTTTTTGGACCTACTGGTCCAGCAGGTCGAGGCGGCCCACTGGGGCCGGGAGCTGGCGCTTGAGGCCGCCGAGCAGTTGCCGAACCTGCCGGTGTTGCAGTGCTCGCACCACGTCACCCCTAGCTTCGGGCCCACCTTCACCACCATCGACTTGATCAGCCTCTCGGGCCTGCCGCCGCACCGCCTCTACCTGATTGCCGCGGCCAGCGGGGTGGCCTTTTCCAATAGTGCCTGGAGCGGCGCGCTCAGCTATGGTTATCTGGACTTAGAGCGCTTGATGGACCCGGCCCGTCCGGGCTTCGCCAAGGCCTTGGCCGCGGCCCGCGAGCGAGAAGCCCACGGTGAGGAGGACCGCCGGATCAGCCTGATCCCCTCGAAGATGCGTGACCAGTTGGTTTACGGCAGTGGACTGCCCGAAGATTTTGCAGCCCGGTTAGCCGAATTGCAGCCCGAAGTGCGGCGGCTCTTGGCCAAACCGCAATCTGACGACAACTGGACCAGCTGGGCCGGGCGCAGTGCGGCGGCGGTGCAACAGGCCGTCTTTGCTGGGCGGCGGTATTTGATGTTAGACCTCAATGGCTTAGCGGCGAGCTATTTAAGCGCCTTGATCCGCCAGCGGGACCCCTGGATTTTAGAAGTCCTGACGGGACACTGGCAAAGCCCGGAGATGAACTTCCTGGCCCATTACCAGGGCAAAAAATCAAATAAAGTGTTGGCCTGCCGCTACTTAGACGGGGAATTGACCAACGAAAAGACGGCCCCCGAGCCTTTGGACTTAGACCAACTGGCGACAGCCTTAGAAACCGGAACTTTGGCTCCCGGCGTCTGGCTCTGTTTCTTGCTGTTGCGCTTTAGATTGGGGCTGCATTGCCTGGGCAGTTTCGCCCAGGTAGACTATCTGCCCCGTTTCGCCGAAGAGCTGGCCTTAGCCCCCTATGCCAGCGAGCTCGACCTAGTGGGCCCCGAGGCCCCCATCTTGACCACGGGCCGCTACTTTGAAGGCGGCCACCCCCTCTGGCCCTTGGACCGCGCCTTAGAAGGCAAGACCCTAGACCCCGCCCGCTTTGCCACCTTGGCGATGAAAGAATTCTGGCGGCCTTTGGCGTTGCGCTTGATCGAGGAAGCTTGAAGGACTGGCAGGGAAAGGGCAGCCCGGCCCTGATCGCCCAAGCGCTATGGGATTTTCTCTTGCAGAGCGGTATTGAAGAAAGCCAGCTGATCCGTCAGGTGGGTAGCAAGCTGACAGGCCTCACCTACAACCAAAAAGTTCCGCTACAAACAGAACTTTTATTGTGGGATTTAGCGGCCGCCCAAGACCCAGAGATCGGGTTCAAATTAGCCGAACAAGCCGAGGCCCGCATGTTGGGGCTGTTGGGCTACTTGATGACGGCCCAAGACAACCTGGGAAATCTCTTCCGCTGTATTGCCCGCTACCACCGGCTGATCCACGACGAAGCGCGGCTGAGCTTGCGCAACATTGGGGAACACCCAGCCCTGTGCCATTCTTTTTCAGAACTCCGAAGCGGTCCCGGCCCGGCAGCTAGCCAGTTTACCCTGGCCTCGTTGTATATTATCGCTTGCCAGGAAACGCTTCAAAAGCCCCGCTTGCTGGCCCTTCATTTCCAAGGCCCGGCCCAACCCTTAGGCCCAGCTTTTGAGCGGATATTCCAAGGGATCGACCGGCTTTGGGACCAGGAGGAAAACCGCCTCATCTTTGCGCCAGGTCAATGGGACCTCCCCTTGCGCGGAGGCCAAGACTCAGGCCTGAAGGCGGTCTTAGACGAAGCAGCCCAAAAGGCGCTGGCCGAAATCCCCCCCGCCGAGGATTGGACCGCCCAGGTCCAACGGGTCATCAATGAAGCCCTCCCGCTAGAAAACCTAGATCAAACTCTGGTCGCCCGCCGCTTGGGTATGAGCCCGCGCAGCTTGCAACGAAAACTCGGCGAGCAGGGGCTCCAGTTCCGCCAGATGGTGGAACAAGCCCGGCAACAGTGGGCCCAGATCCATCTGGCTCAAGCCCAATTGAACATCACCGAAATCGCCTTTTTACTCGGCTTTTCCGAGACCAGCGCCTTCACCCGTGCCTTCAAGCGCTGGACCGGGCTCAGCCCCCGTGATTTTAGGCTAAAAACGAAAGCCTAGGTGTATGGTAGGGAAAACCTGCCAACCCGGCATTTCCAAGGTATCCCCGGCCCAATCAACGGGCTCGCCAGCAATAGCAAAGCGATTGACCCCAACCCAGGGTACCCAATACCAGTTGCCGGTACCAAAGCGCCAGCCAGCCTCCAGGCCGCTGCTAGTAAAGTTTCTAACTTGCTCTGATGCTAGATCGTCGCGCCCAAAGGTCAAATGCCCCCCGCCCGCAGCGAGGCCCCAAAAAAAAGCGCCGTCACTCAGAAAATGCAGCTTGGCGCCGTAACCGTCCATTTTCACCACCCAATGTTCCTGGTAGTATCCTGTGGGCGTTTCTAAACCGAAGACGCCAGCATCCACACGCCAGTCCGACGCGGCCCAGGCGAGATGCCCCGAATAGCCCTTAAGCCCGTAAGCAAAGGGGTCCACTTCTAATTCCCAGCCTGCCCTCACCGGAGCAGGGCCAATCAACAAAATGAAAATTATCGCTAGCCATAGCTTCATCGGGACCTCCCTAAAACAGATTTATCTAATAAGTTTAGTTTAGTCAGGCTTGCTTGAGAAATATTGACCCGAAACGCCAGCTATTTGACCGCCTGCGCCAGCGGACTTGACCGGGCCTTTTGGTCGGCTTAGACTTAAGGCCTTCTTTAGGAGTTTATATGTTCGATGCGATCCGCCCCTTTGTGCGTCTCTTGGTTTTGGCTGTGTTTTTGTGGTGCGCCGGGTACCTCAGCTATTTTACGCCCCGCCACCTCTTTGCGGGCGAAGGCTTTACCGAAGACCTTTGGCTCTGCCTGATCACCATGGGCATCACCACCGGGATTTTGTACTTCACCCGCGTCAAGCTCGAAGAGGGCGACGCCGGGTTTTACATGGCCGGTGACGACGACCAGCAAGCCCCCCCCCAAGATCCGCCCGCCCCGAAGGATTAAAAAAAGCCCCGCTACCCTCTGGGGACCCCCTCTTTACCTGTCCCATTTTTGTCCAGGATGCTGACCCAATGTCCCATTAATGTCCTGGGCTCTGCCCCCTTCAGTTGGTAGGTTTAGCCAAACCCTAACTGAGGAGGCCCATGGAACCCAACAAACCTTCCGAATCGGATTCGCTAGAACCGCGAGTCAATGAACTGCTAACTCCTATACAGCGCCGCTGCGAGGAGCTCCAGATATCGGTCGAAAACCTACAAAGTCAGCTAACCCAACAGGAAAAAAGGCGGGAAAAAACTTGGTGGTTTGAAGTCCTCCAGCTATCGCTGGTTACGACCGTGGTGTTGGGGGCCTTTTTGGTGCTCTACAATATGTTCCCCTCAGACCGGTTCCTTGAAGATCTAGAATTCTTTGCCAAGGCCCAGCAGAACACAGTTCAAATCAGTCTAGCCAGCGACGCAACGAGCGACAGCAAGCCGCCATCCAATATCCAGCACAACGCCTATACCGGTGCCTTTGCCGGTGAAGACTTGATCAAAATTGTGGTGCCGGTGATGGTGTTGATCTTTACCATCTTGCTCAGCACTAGCGGCCTCAAACGTTTTGAGGGCTTTGACCGAAATATTGAGGAACTGCGCCAATCCTTGCAAGAACAGATGATGGCCGAACGCAAGCTGGCGCAAGAAGCCCGGCATCAATACGCCCAAGAAGCTAATGCTCAGTTCAAGAGCTTCGAACACTTGATCGGTCAAGTAGCCAAAGAAGCTCTGGATGAGGCTGTGGAAGACAAGACGGAAGCGCTGCAAAAACAATATAACACTTTTGACACCAAGGTTAAAAAGCATCTCGAGTCCGTAAAAGGTTATGACTGGCTTGAAAAATTTCAAGAGTCGTCTCACCAGATCAAGCGAATGGCGAGCATTGGGCAAGCTCACAACTTGGTTGTTGAATTGCTTTCCCCGGAAGGGAATTCGAAAAAACAGATCGACTTAGCCCTGCAAATCCAACGGCAAATTTTGGAAGATAAAATCAAAGGAGATCCAAACGACTTCCACAACCTCGCCGCCGAATACGCTCGTTCTGATCTCTTCGTTGAAGCCTTCCAGGTAGCCCAGTTGGGTCTCCAATACTTTAAAAATGACATCGACCTCAACGCAGATGCGTTGCATTATGCAAACAAAGCAGGTGACATCCAGACGGCTCAAAATCAGTATGATATCCTATGCGAACTTGCGTGGGAGCTATGGAACTGGCGGGCCTTTGTTTTTGCCGAAGACTATCTCTTCGGGCAGGGAAGGTTCGAAGAAGCCGTTGAACTCAACAAACAGTTCCGCAGTCATCTACCCGAAGACGAACGGAGTTACTCCAACATAGCAAGCTATTACTACAGTAAAGGCGACCTCAAACGGGCCTACGAACTAGCACTGAAAGGGACCCAGAATTGTGCGCGGGCCGGCCAATGTTGGGGCAAACTGACCCAAATCTATTTCCAACGTGGGGAATTGGAAGAGGCCTTAAGCGCCTCCTGTCAGGCAGAGAGTCAGTTGGCTGATGATCAACCCGGCGTGAGTCGGGCCTATTTCTTCTGGCAGAAAGCAGCTATCTTCGACGAAATGGTTGTCCGCCAACTTAACGCAGGGGACTTTGAAGAGCGGGAAATCCAAGACCTTCTCATTGAGTGTTTTGCCTACTACCGCGCCTTACCGACCCAGCGGGCCGTAAGTGCACATTGGCTAATAAGCGCCAAGGAGCGCATGAGCCTTTTGCGGACCCTCTTACACTCCAAGGGGCTAGACCACTTATTGCCCGAAGACAAAGAGCCTAGCTCTAACCACGGCGGTTTAGAACAGATGCTGCAACAGTTACAGCGCCTACAGCAAGACTCGGACGAGTCCTAACCTCTAAATGCAAAAAGCCCCGCTACCTTAAAGGCAACGGGGCTCTTTGATTAACCAGTCCAACTCAGCCGCAACAGGCCTTTTGCGCCGAAGACTAAGCCCCAGGGGCGAGCCCTAAGACCTTTTCGATGCCTTTGACGATGAACTTGGGCTTGGTCTGGAAGGCGAAGATGTAGCGTACGTCTCCGGCCTTATCAACCAAGTAACTCCCGCTGGAATGGTCGATGGTGTAACCCATGGCCGAACGTTGTTCCCGGCGGCGGTAGACCACTTTATAATCTTCGGCCACCTTAGCGATCTGCTCGGGGGTACCGGTCAGACCGATGAAGGCGGGGTTGAAGTTGACCAAATAGTTCCGTAAGTTCTCGGGTGAATCACGCTCGGGATCTACGGAAATAAAAACCACCTGGGTCTGTTCTGCATCGCGGCCCAGTTCGGTCAGCACCTTGGACATCTCGACCAACGTGGTCGGGCAAACGTCTGGGCAGGTCAGGTACCCAAAAAACAGAATCAAGGCTTTGCCCTTTTGCTCTGAGAGCGTCCAGGGTTTTCCGTTCTGGTCCGTTAAGGTAAAATCCCCGCCGATGTGCTCAAATCGTTGCAGCGATACATCGCCAAAGGAATCCTTGGTGCCCGACTCTTCGCCTTCGCGCTTGTTTTTAATACAGCCAAAGCTGAGCGAAGCGACCAAGGCCACTAATAAAAGTCTACGGATCATCATAACTTACTTGGCTGGTTGGTTCATCATGCCTTTGTGGGCATCGTCCATGGGCATCTGCATGCCTTTGTGGGCATCGTCCATCGGCATCTGCATGCCTTTGTGGGCATCGTCCATGGGCATTTGCATGCCTTTGTGGGCATCGTCCATGGGCATCTGCATGCCTTTGTGGGCATCGTCCATGGGCATGTTAGCCATCGCCAAGCCTTTGACGGGAACGCTCAAGGAGATCATCCCCGCATGCTTGAAGTTTAGGTCCAACAGCACCGAATCACCTTCTTTGAGGCCTTCTTTAAGACCGATCAACATCACGTGCAAACCACCCGGAGCAAAGCTTACCGTTCCATTAGCTGGAATTTCAATGCTTTGGAGCTTGTTCATATTCATCACGCCGGCTTCGTCGATCGTCGTTTCGTGCAATTCGGTAGCCTCAACCCCTTCGGCTTTGGCGCTGAGCAGCAGGTCTGCCTCGGCCCCTTGGTTTTCGATGGTCATATAAACCGCGCTGGTCGGAGCTCCGGCGGCGACCGAACGGGCGCGGAAGTCGCTCACTTTGACTTGGGGCGTTTGGGGCTTTTTGTCGCAGCCCGAAAGGCTTAAACCCATGGTGGCTAGGGCGATAAGGGCAAGGGTGGCTAAATTGGCTTTCATCAAAAATTCTCCTGTGAGGTTGCGGGTCAAGGCCCAAAATCATTCGCTATAGTGATCCCCCCGGCACTACCTGTAGGTTGCCCTTGCTACCATAGCCCTGTCTAGGGGCATTTATTTAATTTGTAGGTTGCTTCATAGGCCCGTCCCAGTTGATTGGGGCTTGCCCTCTTAGGCTGAACCTGCCAGATTTATTGATTCGGTGCTCCCCCAAGCACCCTAAAAAACTTTTATCAATTCTCCATGACCGACCAAGCACCCAAACAAACGGCCACAGGTCCCCTGCGTCTGTTGTCGCTAACCAAGCCCCGAATCTTTCTGGCCATTGCCATGACCGCTTGGGTCGGGCTTTTGCTCCAGAAGGACTTTCTGGCCTACGGCCAATGGGCCTCTTGGATCGTGATCATCAGCACCATCATGGCCAGCGCGGGCGGAGCGGTGTTTAACCACTACTTCGAGCGCGAAACCGACCAGTTGATGAACCGGACCAAGCACCGGCTTCTAGTCAGTTCCGACCCCTTGATGCTGCGCCAAAGCTTAGGTTTTGGGGCCTTCTTGAGCCTCGGTGGGATCGGCCTTTGCTGGTGGTTGCTCGGCTGGGTTTCGGCGCTTTGGCTCTTCATGGGCTTCTTCACCTATGTGGTGATTTACACGCTGATCTTTAAACACCATAGCCTCTGGAACGTGACCGTCGGCAGCCTCAGTTCGCCCTTTGCTATTTTAGCGGGCAACACGGCCATCACCGGCGAGGTCACCCTGCCCGGTGCGATCATGGCGGTGCACAGCTTCTTCTGGAACCCCGTCCACTTTTGGAACCTCAACGCCTTCTACCAAGAAGACTACGAGCAAGCGGGCATCCCCATGTTGCCCCCGGTGATTGGCGCGAACAACACCATTTGGCTGATCATTGGCCACGCCCTGGCGGTACTCGCGGCCTCGGTGGCCCTTTGGCACTATTCGGAGTTGGGTACCCTCTATCTGGTCGGCTCGACCCTTTTGGGCCTCATCCTCTTAGGGATGAACATCCAAAACCTAGGCAAAGCCGACGAACGCCTCTTTAGGCGCAACTTCATCTTTTCGAACATCTACCTTTTGTTATTGTACCTGGTGATCATCGCCGACATGGTGGCCACCAATTACCATCCCTAAATCTGGAGTTTCAATGAAACACTACAAAATCGCCCTTTTGGCGGGCGATGGGATCGGCCCTGAGATCATGGCCGAAGCGGTTAAAATCTTAAAGTTGGTTGAACAGCGCAACGAGGTAACCTTTGAGTTACAAGACTGCCTCTTCGGCGGGGTTGCCTACTTCGAGACCGGCGACGCCTTCCCTGAAGAAACCAAAAAGGCCTGCGACGAAGCCGACGCCGTCTTAAAGGGCACCATCGGCTTAAGCCACGAAGAAAGCCAGAAGATCCCGGTAGACAAACAGCCCGAACGGGGCGCTTTGCTGCCCATGCGCAAGCGCTTAAACACCTACGCCAACTTCCGCCCTGTCTACCTCCCGAAGGAACTGGCTCATTTTAGTCCCCTAAAGCCCGAGATCATCGGTGAAGGGATCGACATCATGATCATCCGCGAATTGGTCGGCGGTCTTTACTTCGGCAAGAAGGAGATGGGAACCAACGCAGCGGGCAAGCGCTATGTAAACGAAATCTTAGAATACGACGAAGACCAAATCCGCCAAATTTTGGTGGTCGGCTTCGAGACGGCCATGAAGCGCAAGAAGGTCTTGCACAACATCCACAAGTCCAACGTTTTAAAGTCCAGCGTGCTCTGGAACGAAATCTTAGACGAACTGGCCCCGAGTTACCCGCAAGTCGAGGTCAAGCACATGTTGGTTGACGCCGCCGCTACCGCGCTCTGCCTGAACCCCGGACAGTTTGACGTGATGGTGATGGAAAACATGTTTGGCGATATTTTAAGCGATCAGGGCGGCGGCATCTTGGGCAGTTTGGGCCTAATGCCCTCGGCCTGCATGGGCCCCGACAAAGCCTACTACGAGCCCAGCCACGGCTCGGCCCCGGACATTGCCGGTCAAGGCATTGCTAATCCCTACTCGATGATCGGTTCCGTGGCCATGATGCTGGACATGAGTTTTGGCATGGCCGAAGAAGCGGCCAACCTTTGGGCGGCTATGAAGAGCGTCTTCGGTGCTGGCTTCACCACGCCGGACCTCAAGCGCGGCGGCTCGAACTTGATCAGCACCTCGGCCTTCGGCGATAAGGTGGTTGAGGCCTTGGCTGCTTGCCCCAAGCCCGCTCAAAGCTAAGTTTTAACAGGCTTTAACATCTAAAGAAAAGGCCCCGGTAGCTTCAGCTGCCGGGGTCTTTTTGTTTGTCCTTACCCCAGCGCCCCAAAAGGCGGAGCTTCGAACCGCTGGGACCGCCCGCTCGACCAAGGTGCCTGCCTGATCAGTGTGAATCCACCGGCAGACCGTTGGTCACGAAAGAAATCCCCTGGCCCCCGTTGGTGCCCAGCATGACCGCTTGGACCACCGGCGGGGCCGTTGGATTTTCGGCCTCCCATTCCACCAAGAAGCTAGCCCCGGTTACTCCGGCTAGGTCGTTGCTGCGGATGAAAAAGTCCGTGCTGGCCATGGGCCCCAGTTTGACCGGAGCTTCTAAGAGCCTGCGCACCTGTTTTCCGTTGCTGTCGTAATAGTCTGCCACAGCCAACACAATGCTGTTTTTCTGGGAAATGTTACGCACCGACAGGTGAGCACTTAGGTGGAACAACCGTCCCTTTTGGCCCTCTTGAATCGAAGAATAGACCGGCACGTAGACTAACTGCCCCATGGCCTTCATGGCCGGTGGGATGCGCGGGGCCACTTCTAAAGGTTCGCGGGGCGGCAGCTGGTTGAGGGCTCGATTTTCCCGGTCACAACCGACCGCCAAGGTGAATAAGACGAAAGGAAGCAACCAAGTCAGCAGGTGGCGCGGCATAGAGCTTTGCGGATGGGGTTTAAAGTAACAGGTCAAGCCCATTCTATCCGGTTTCGGACCCCGGCACAAGCCAAGCTCGCCAGCCCCTTCTTAAAAGACCCGCCCGAAGGCGGCTCTTTGGTCGTTGCCAGCAGAGGCATAAGGGACTAAACTAGGGCCAAATTACACTGAGAGGGAACCCCCATGGCGCACCAATATTCCGTAGAAATTCAGAACTTTATCGGCGAGCTGATCCAAAAGGCCCAGGCCGAAATGATGGGCCTAGACGAAGGCAGCGAAGCGCGGATACGCGCCGAAGGCCGCTTAGAAGAAGCCCAGTTCTTCCGCGACCACCTGACCAAAAATTACGACCTGAAAACCCAAAAATACTACTAGCCCGGCGACCCGCCGCGCCCCCTTTCAGGAATCCCCATGGCCCCCGAATATTTCTACGAACTGCACCAACTGATCAAAGCCCACCTCGAAGAGGTCGAGACCGCGCTCGCCCAAATCCCCGAAGACCCCCAAGTCACCGCCCGCCTTTTAGGCCGCAAAGAAACCATCGACGCCCTGCAAGAGTTTTTGGCTAGATACCTTTCAAAGCTGCCCAAGAAGTTGCGGGGGAAGTTTGAGGCGTGAACTAATTCAATAAACAGATACAACGTAAAAGGTCGCAAGTGCCTCCGCGATACCCAACCGACTTCTGTGGGGAATTAAAAACCAATTGACGTCATGTAACCTTATGGGTTACATTCAGGTAAACACAATAACCTTCAATGATCCATTTCTTCCGAGACAAAACCACTGCACAGCTCTTCACAGAAGGGAAAGCCAAGAATGTTGATTTTAACCTCGCCCGCAAAGTAAAAAAAGGGTTGGATCGTCTTCATGCTGCCAGTAGGCTTGAGGACCTTTACTTTCCCCCTTCCAATAAGTTTCACGCTTTGCAGGGGCACAACCCCGCCAGATACGCCATTCGAATCAACATCCAGTGGCGCATCTCCTTTAGTTGGAACGATGGCGCTCAGGATGTTCTCTTTGAAGATTACCACTAAGGAAAGCCAATGATCCGCAGCAACGTAAGGCCCACCCATCCAGGTGTTTACATCAAAGAAGATATTTTGGCGGAATTTGGCTTGAGCCAGCAGGGTTTAGCGGACCGGTTGGGCGTCACCCGCAAAACCATCAGTGCTCTGGTCAACGAGCGGCAAGCGCTTTCGGCGAATATGGCGATCCGGCTGGGAATGTTTACCCAGACCAGTCCCGAGTTCTGGTTGAACCTACAAGAAGCAGTGGACCTTTGGGAGGCGGGCCAAGATAAAAGCTTGCCCAAGATCAAGCCCTTTGAGGCGCTAGCTGAAGCCTAAGTGGGCTTTTCACCGCGTCCTAAAAAAACAGCGCCGCCGTTTCAACTTCAGACCCTGGCGAATACAGGTCCCTCTAGCCCATGAATTCGCGGAATTGGAACCGTTTGGCGACCGTAGGTCTAATGGTCCTAAAACGGAACTCATTGGGGCGGGAGGCCGCAGATTCCCCAAACCTTTTGGTAAGGCTTGAGCAACGTCTTTGCACCCAGCATAGGGAAGTGCTTTAGGTTTAGGGTGGCGAAAACTGCTCCCGCTTCCTGGGCGGTGGCGGCTAGGAGGGGGTCGATTAGGCCAACGTGGTGGCTGGGGCCGTATTGGGCGCGCCACTTGCCGCCTTGTTCGGCCATGGTCTGCGTTAATTCCACCACGCAGCATGCCTCAACTAATTTCCCCACCAAAGCCCGCTCCTTGGGCTTTTTGATTCCGGCGTATAACTCGGCGACGACCAGTGAGGAAATCAGCGGTTGTTGCTCCAATCCTTGCATGAACTCACCGGCCTGGGGGTTGCCTCGGCTGAAGTCGATCAGGATGCAGGTGTCGAGCAAGTAGGGCTTCACCAGTTCAACTCCCGGTCCCCTTCGGCGCGCAGGGCCTGAAAGTCCGGCCAATCCTCTTTCTCAGACAAACACCCCGCAAGGGCCAACAGGTTGCCTTTCCAGTCCTTTTGCTGGTGCTCCAGGAGGTAGCGGTCAATGGCTTGGCGGATCAGCTCGCTTTGGCTGGTGCCTTCTTGAGCCGAAAGGGCCTTTAACCCCTCGCGCTCCGACTCGGTCAGATAGATTTGGGTGCGGAACATAAGCCTCCGGTAATGTATGTACTAATGTATACCCAGATGCAAAGGCTGTCCATTAGACCCGCCTTAAATCAACCGTACCCGCAGGCGTCAACCTCCCCCGCTGAACAGAAAGCCACTAAGACTAGGGCAACGCCACTGGGTTTCGGGCCACCGGACCCCTTTTTTTTAGCAAAGTGGGGGGACCCTTTACCTATTTAACTTCCGGGGGCTTGCTAGCCACAACCTCGGTGGGGAGGTGGAGGGTTAAAGCTTAAAAAATGTTTGGGAAGGGCGCAGAATGGGCGGGAGTTTTTCGGGAGGGCTTCGCCAACCTGTCTAACGAGGAATACAGAGAAAGGTCTGGGGTTTAGGGCAGCCAAAAGGGTGCGCACCTTTTAGGCCCCAAGAAAACCACCGACACCCTGCAAAAGATTTTGTATCTTTCGAAGCTGCCCAAGAAGCTGCGGGGGAAGTTTGTTTAGGTCCCTTCAAAGCGCTAGCGACCGCCGCGGCGGTGCTGCTAATAGGTGCAAACCTGCAAGAAGACGCTGGTGCCCTGGTCTTGGGAGACGTAGCTGTCGCCGACCGCTCCGGACCAAGCGTCGTAATTTGTGTCGTCTTCGGTGTCTACCTTGATGATCGCCCCTGAAGAAGAGCCAGGGCAGCTGCCACTTTTAAAGAGCGTAAACGAGGCGGTTTCTAACAGGGTATAGTCGAAGCTGGCGGTGGATTCGCAGGTTTCTAAGTAGACATAGGGTGCCTTAATGTAGCTGTCGCCAGCATTGCCCGATATGCTACTGTCCGTATTGTCGATTTCGCTGTTGATGCGGATGGTTCCTTCGGCCATCCCGCTAGGACAACTTCCCCCATGGCGCAAGAAGGCAAACCCCGTGGCCGTAGCATTAGACCAAGCACTAGAGATCGGCTGGTCCAAGGTGCAAAGCTCAAGATGCAGCCCGTTCGACCCGGTCCAGGTATCCCCCACCTCGCCGGTCACGCTGTCGTTGTTACTTAAGTCCTCGGTATCTAAGCTGATGGACCCGGCGGTAAAGCCGGCGGGACAGGTCCCGCCCGAGCGCAGCAAGGTAAACTCGTAGGCTCCCAATTCGTCGAGTCGGCTGTCGTTATCCAGGGTACTCACCGAATAGCTATTGGCGGTCGCCTTTTGGTAGACCAGATCGTCGGTTAAGACTCTAAACCCTACGGTCCCTACGGCGTTGTCGTCGTTATCGGAATCATCAATAGCCGTGATCGTCACCTCTCGGGCCACGGACCAGTTGTCGGCGGTAAAGACTAACTTTTCTGGGCTAAAGGAAATCTGGTTCTGGGCATCCGTCAAGGTCAAAGTAAAGGAACTGGTCGGGGCGTAGCCCGCTTGAACGGTCATGCTGGCCGTTGCCCCACCTTCGGCGGGCGTACCGCTAAGGCCGGAAAAGGTCAGTGTGGTCCTTTCAGGCAATTCTTTATCCGCCGCCCCTTGATTATCCTGGGTCAGTTGCTTGCCACAGCCGACTAGCAGGCTTAATATTATCAGGTATTTAATTGATTTCATTAATATTTCCAACTAAATTCAAACCCGGAACCTTCGCGGCGGACCATGGGCCGAAGTTCCCAATGCCGCCCGTCACTAAACAATTTCTCTAAGCCCGTTTGCAGCAATAAAACGACTTCCAGACCGGCAAAAGCAAGGGTTACCTGATCAGCCAATACCATACGCTTATCAAGCAACTGCATCTCTTCTTTGTTTTTACTGTATTTCTGTTCGATTTCTAGGCGGCGGGTCGTGCTAGTGGTGGTGGAATACTCAGTTTCCAATCCCTTATTTTCGTCGGCCAGCTTGTTGAATTGCACGCCGTCGTAAAGGCTGGTGCTGCCGCTAACTAACATCAGGGCAATCACGGTAGAATGGGCTTCTTTGCCGACCGCGAGGGCCTGTCTAGAACCACCAAAAAACAACAGTCCGGCCACAACGAGGCCGGTAGTTAAGCGAGCAAAAAACATTTTAGTTGCACCTAAAACTTTTGGGGAGGATAGCTGGTTAAGCTAGAGCCAGAAGCCATTTACAGAGAAAACTTAAGTTATCAATACCGGGGAGTTTACCCTATCTATCCGACAGGGGCAATCATTTTAGGCTAAGAGCTAGCCAGCAAGGCGGCAGGGCGGGGCCTTTGGTCCAAGAAGGGACCGGCAAGTTAGGCAGAAGGCACGCTCTCGCGTACCCTGGCCCTCTTCAACCACCTGGGGGAAGGGTTTACCCCCCCACCAGATTCAGCATTTTGATGGTGGCGTGCACGGCGGCGAAGACTTGGTTGTGGTGTACGCCGCGGGTCTTAAAATTGCGCTCGGCCCCTTTCCAGGTGATGATACATTCCGTCAGGGCGCTGGTTTTGCCGCCCTTGGGGATGCGGACTTCGTAGTCCAGCAGTTCGGGGAACTTGACGGACTCGGGTTCGGTGATCTTCTTCATGGCCTGTACAAAGGCATCGAAGCCGCCGTTGCCGATACCCGAAGCGAGGCGTTCTTTCTTGCCCACCTTGACCCGCACACTGACTGTAGATTCCAGTTCCAGGCCGCTGGTGATGGTGCAGTTAAGTAGGTTGTAGCGGTCCGAACCGGCGGCTTCAAGCACGTCGGCAATGATAAATTCAAGGTCCTCGGCGGTGATCTCGGCCTTGGCGTCGCCTAACTCGATGATGCGCTTGAGCACCTTCTTTTGGTTCTCTTCGCTTAGGTGCAAGCCCAGTTCTTCTAGGTTTTTGATCAAGCTGGCCTTACCGGCCATCTTGCCCAAAGCATAGGTGTGCTTGCGGCCAAAGCGCTCGGGGCGTAGGTCGCTTTGATACAAGCCGCCCTTGTGGTCCCCGTCGGCGTGGATGCCTGCCGTTTGGGTGAAGACGTTGCTGCCCACAATGGGGGCGTTGTCGGCAATGCGCTTGCCGCTGAAGTTCTCGACCATCCGGCTGAGGGTCACCAACTCCGTTTCCACAATGTTCAGCTTCATACAGAAGCGGTCGCGCAGGTTCACCGCTACTTCAGCCAAACTGGCGTTGCCCGCCCGCTCGCCCATGCAGTTGATGGTGCAATGCACGGTCTTGACCCCGGCGCGGACCGCCGCCAGGACGTTGGCGGTGGCTAGGCCGTAATCGTTGTGCGGGTGGAAGTCGAAGCTCTTTTCGGGCCAGCGGCCAATCATGTCTTCTAAGGCCAAATAGACCTCTTCGGGGCCCATCACACCCAAGGTATCGGGCAGCATAAAGTGCTCGATCGGCTGATCCGCCAGAGCGTCCATCATCTCAAAAACGTAGTCCGGCGAGTCTTTATACCCGTTGGACCAGTCTTCCAGATACACATTGACCCGAACGCCCTGTTCCTGGGCGTAGGCGATGGTTTTTTTGATGTCTTCCCAATGGGCGGCGGGGGACTTTTTGAGCTGTTCCTCGCAGTGTTTGAGGCTGCCTTTGGTCAACAGGTTGATCACCTGCCCGCCTGCTTCTTTGATCCAATCAACGGACTTATTAAAATCCACAAAGCCCAGGACCTCGACCTTCTCGGCAAAGCCCTTTTGGCTCGCCCAAGCGTTGATCGAGGCAACCGCCTGTTTCTCCCCTTCGGACACGCGGGCCGAAGCAACCTCGACCCGGTCCACCTTCAAGACCTCTAAGAGCGCCTTGGCGATGTTGGCCTTTTCGGCCGGTGCGTACGAAACCCCCTGGGTCTGTTCGCCGTCGCGTAGGGTGGTGTCGAGGATCAAGACCTTGCGGTTGTCCTTTGCCATGTTATTTCCAAAGCCAGGGAAGTTGTGCTTTCTGCTTTGCTTCAAAAGCGGTAATCCGGTCCATCAACAACAAAGAGGTGTCGATGTCGTCTAGGCCCTTGAGCAGCTTTTCCTTGCGGAAGTCGTCGATCTCAAAGCCCACTTCCAGCCCGCCGGGGGTGCTGATCTTTTGGGCGGCAAGGTCAACGGTAAAGGCCACGCCGGGGTTCGCTTCGATCTCGCCAGCCAGCTGGTCGCGCTGGGCGGCGGTGGCTACAATCGGCAAGATGCCGTTTTTAAAGCAGTTGTTGTAAAAAATGTCCGCGTAGCTGGTGGCCACAATGACACGCAGGCCAAAGTCGGCAATCGCCCAGGGGGCGTGCTCGCGTGAAGAACCACAGCCAAAGTTGTCGCCGGTCACCAAGATGGACGCACCCTTAAAGGCGGGATTGTTCAACTCAAATTCCGGGTTTTCCTTGCCTGCTGCGTCGTAACGCCAGTCGTGAAACAGGTGCTTGCCGAAGCCCGTCTTTTCGGTCTTTTTTAAAAACTGCTTGGCAATGATTTGGTCCGTGTCGATGTTGTCGCGGTTCAACAGCGCCGCGACGCCGGTCAGTTGGGTAAAGGCTTCCATCTATCAAAAACTCCTGTTTGAACCGTTTAATTCCAGTTGCGGATATCCACAAACCGGCCTTCGATGGCGGCAGCGGCGGCCATGGCGGGGCTGACCAAATGGGTGCGTCCGCCCTTGCCTTGGCGACCTTCAAAGTTGCGGTTGCTGGTCGAGGCGCAGCGTTCACCGGGCTTTAGTTCGTCGCCATTCATGGCCAAGCACATACTGCAGCCGGGCTCGCGCCATTCAAAACCGGCGGCGGTGAAGATCTTGTCTAAGCCTTCGGCCTCGGCCTGCAGCTTGACCGGATAAGACCCCGGCACGACAATAGCGCGGACCTTGGGGTTCACCTGCTTGCCTTTGGCCACGGCGGCGGCGGCGCGCATGTCTTCGATGCGGCTGTTGGTGCAAGAGCCGATAAAAACCCAATCCAGGGTCACGTCGGTCATCTTCTGCCCGGCGCTTAAGCCCATATAGGCCAGCGCATTCTTGACCGCCAATTGTTTGCCCGCCTCGTCCATGTCCGCCGGGGCGGGAACGCTTTGATTGACCGAAATCACCTGCTCGGGGCTGGTGCCCCAGGTGATTTGCGGCTCGATCTCTTCGGCTTTCAGTTCCACCACGGCGTCAAAAGTAGCGCCTTCGTCGGTGGCCATGCTCTTCCAGTAAGCTACCGCTTGGTCCCATTGGTCCGCCTGGGGTGCATGTTTTTTGCCCTTAAGGTACTCAAAGGTTTTTTCGTCTGGCGCCACCATACCGGCGCGGGCACCGGCTTCAATAGCCATGTTGCAGAGGGTCATGCGCCCTTCCATGCTCATTTCGCGGATGGTGCTGCCGGCATATTCCACAATATACCCGGTGCCGCCCGCGGTGCCGATCTTGCCGATGATGGCCATGGTCACGTCTTTAGAGGTCACGCCGGGCTTGAGGCTGCCCTCGACGGAGATCAACATCGTCTTGCCCTTCTTCTGGGGTAGCGTCTGGGTCGCCAAAACATGCTCCACCTCGCTGGTGCCGATACCAAAGGCCAAAGCCCCAAAAGCGCCGTGGGTGGCGGTGTGCGAATCGCCGCAGACGATCACCATGCCCGGATGGGTGAAGCCGTTTTCCGGAGCCACCACGTGGATGATGCCGTTGTTGGGGCTGTGCATATTAAACAAGTTCAAGCCGTTAGCATCGCAGTTGTCTTGCAGCGTCTGGACTTGTTTGGCGGCAATGGGGTCAGCAATGGGTTGATCCCGGTTGATGGTCGGGATACAATGGTCCATAGTGGCCAAAACCGCTTCGGGGCGATGGATCTGGCGGCTGCGTTGGCGCAGGCCTTCAAAAGCCTGAGGACTGGTCACCTCGTGCATCAGATGCCGGTCCACGTAGAGCAAGGGGGTCAAGCCCGGCTCTTCGAAGACCACATGGGCATCCCAGATCTTTTGAAACATCGTCTTTTTCATCGAAACTTCCCCTAAGATGGTCGGTAACTATACAAATTGGGCGTAATCTATAATCTTTAGCCGATGCCGACAAAAAGCTCAAGTGCGCCCCCTCACCATTCCCCCTAATTTTCCCCAAGAGGACTGATGAAGTTTTTGCATGTCATGATCCGGGTCTTTGATTTAGAAACCTCGCTGAAGTTCTGGGTAGAGCAGATGGGCTTTCATGAAACTTGGCGGCGTGAATTTCACGAGGGCCGGTTTACGCTGGTCTTCTTGCAGTTGGGCGAAAACGAGACCAAGCTGGAACTGACCTACAATTGGGACGAGCCCGAAACTTACAGCCAGGGCCGCAACTTTGGGCATTTGGCCCTTTCGGTGGAGAACATCTACCAGTTTTGCCAGCGCCTACAAGACCAAGGCATTGTGATCAACCGCCCGCCCCGAGACGGGCACATGGCCTTTGTCAAAAGCCCCGACGGGATCAGCATCGAGCTGTTGCAAGAAGGCGAGCCGCTGCCGCCCGAGGAACCCTGGAAGTCGATGCAAAATCAGGGAACTTGGTAGTCTTGCCTTAAGGGGGCCGTTGGGCTAACCTAGACAAGACTCAATTATTGCCCCCCAACCCCCTGGTATTATGTCCGAGCTGATCGCCACCGTGGCCCGCCGCACCAAAGGTTTTTATTACTTACGCACCCCCGAGGGGGTCGAAGTAGAGTGTAAAGCCAAAGGAGCGCTCTTCCAAAAGAGCAAGTTCGACAACCAAATCGCCGTGGGGGACCGGGTCAGTTACCGTATGGGCGAAGGCGAGGACATCGGCCTGATCAGCGCCCTAGAAGAACGCAAATCCTTCTTGTCCCGCGCCCGGGTGGGCATTGAGGCCGAACAGGTGATTGCCGCTAATGTGGACGTGATGTTCATCAGCTTGGCGGCCAAACAGCCGGACCCGCGCGCCGGATTGGTTTGGCGGATGTTGGTTGCCGCCAGCTTGGGCAACGTGCGCCCGGTCTTGGTGATGACCAAAATGGACTTGGTCCACCACCACAAAGACCTGCCCTTCCTGCGCCCCTTCTTAAATATCGACTTAGAAATTTTATTCAGCAGTAAAGGCGGCAGTGCCGACGATGCCCGCTTGGCCGAGTTGATCGGCAGCAGCGTCTGCGTCTTTTCGGGCCCTTCGGGGGTGGGCAAGTCGAGCCTGATCAACCGGCTCTTTCCGGGCTTGGACCTCAAAGTAGGCGAGATCAGCGAGAAGACCCAAAAGGGAGCCCACACCACCACCTACGCCCGCATGATCTCCATCGGCGAAGCGGGCCAGGTGATCGACACGCCGGGCATCCGCGAGTTCAGCCTTTGGGGGGCGACCAAAGACAACCTGCGCTTCCACTTCCCCTTGATCAAAGACTACAGCGGCCACTGCAAACACGCCGACTGCACCCACACCCACGAACCCCACTGCAACGTCAAAGCCGAAGTGCAAAAGGAACTGCTGGACCGCGAGGTTTATGAAGGGTATTTGGCGCTGATGGGGGAGATTTAGGCTGATCAATTTTAGCGGCATCCACCCAAGCCAATCCTTGTGTTGAAGAAAGCTTCATGGAACTTGCTTTCCTAAGACAATATCAAGATTGCCTATAGCTTGAGGCTTTTTTTATGTTGATATGAACATTCTGACTTTGTAATATCTGCACGTATTTCAACCTATAGTAATCTGGGGTAAATATTGGAGAATCAACCATCAAACACATCAAGTTCCGTTAGCTATCAAAGAACTGAGACTACTAGTAACCTGGCAATTGATGTTCACCAATTTCAAGAATATTATCATCTAGTTACGGGAAAAACAGACAAGCAAAAAAACGAATACTCTGAGCCGTTTCAGTTGGAATTTCAAGAGCTTGCCCAGCTAAACATCAAGATACTCCAAGTCCTTCGGACACTAGGCGTATCTAGGCATGGTTGCACTGTTTGGGTTTTTCATAGCGAAAGTGAAACTTCTCGCTTTAGTTCGTTTGATAAATTTCATTCATACAATCAAAACGGGATCAACCCAGTTTCCCGAGTAATGCTCGAATACAATTTTGTCAAACACACTCAGGACACAGATCACCCACAGCCTTATAAAATTGAAATACACCTTGTTTCAGGCGTTGCTTGGATGAAAGAGGTAGGCCAAAAAGTACCCTACCAACTATTCGACCTAATAGACTTTGTAACAGCAGCTATAGAGATTACTTATGTGGATTTCATAATTGCAAACACTGTAAAGGCTGCTTTCGAAGAATGGTTAAAAGGGCTACCAAACGATACGCATTCAAAGCCGATCAAAATATTCAAAGGCTTGAGAAAGTTCTATCGGCCTGGATTTCAACTGGCATTTTTTGGCTTCATTTCCTATTTTATTGCTGAAAATTCAGCACAAATATTCAAGTACTTTTCGGTGAGCATGCCCCATCAACAGGCAAGTTTCCTAATTATATCAATATTTTTTATGTACATCTTTCATAAAGCAGGAACACAGATTGGGATGCTCGTTGAAGAATACGCCACAAAAATCAATCACGCGACATACATTAAATTGAACAAAGGGGACGAAAAGTTGATTCAAACTGATAAAATTGCCAGAAAGCGATATTTGATTAATAGCCTACTTTATTCCATTGTCTCATTAGGTTTTGGTGTCGTGGCAAATTTGATTGCTGATCGTATACTGAAGTAATAGTTCCAAAAGATACCATTATTCCCCCGCCACCACCTTAAACTTCGCGTGGCACTCATGGCAGTTTTTTAAGACGCGGGTGAGGTCTTCTTGGAGTTCTGAAGGGAAGGCTCCCTGGGCGGACTTTTCGGCCATGCCGGAGAAGATTTCTTGGTTGGTGACGATCAAGCGCCTAAAATCGAAGGGCATTTTTAAGGGTAGGCTCTTGGGGGCTTCGACGCCGTTGCCCCGGCCCAGGCTGCGGGCGGGCTCGACGATGGCTTTCAAGTCCTCTACGGCCAAGGCGGCTTGGATCTGGGCGATTTGTTTTAAGGAAAAAATCATCCGCTCTTGGATGAAGGCCAACTCGCTGGCTGTTACCTGGATCACCTTGCGGCCCCCTTCGACTTCGCCGGTCAGCGTCCCGAAGTAAACAAAATAGCCGAAAACCACCAGGGTCAGGACCCACAGAAAGATGGCGGTAAGGGCCAGGTGATTTCGCTTGAACATCTCCTACCTAGCCTATCGGGGCCAAGGCCCCCTCGGGCCTCACAATTCCACCTCGCCCAAGTCCACCAAGCCGCCCTCTAAAGTCGGGCTGAGCAGTTCTTGGGCGGCTTGTTGGGGTTTGATTAGCTGCGGAGCGCTGTGATCTTCGAGCAGCGTCGCTTCACCTAGCCGAAAGAAGCGGGTCTGGCAGGACTTACATTGGTAGATACGGAAGGCCTCGGTTTCGGTCAAAAAGACCTCTTCGGTCGGCGTGGCGGCCGTGCGGGTGCAGCGGGGGCAGTCGGCCGGACCGTCGGGGATATAGGGGACGCGGGTGATGGCGACCATGCACAAGAGGCCGAACCAAAAGAGCAGCCACCAATACCAATCGCCCCGCTCTTCGGCCAAAAAATAGCCCATGGCGGCGGTGATGGCGGCGATCCCTACATATTTGGCGGCGCGCCAAAGCAGCGCCCCGCTGTTGTTTACCGTCGGGTGCAGTCGGTTGTTTTGGGGGCCTAAGGCCTCTTCGGCGGTGGCCGCGACTTTATGCAACAGCGCTGCTTGCCCGGCGGGCATCCGGTCACCAGCCTGCAGCTGACCCCAAACCCGCTGGCTCAACGCAAGGGCCTCTTCGGGCTTGCCTTGGGCCAAAAAGTTGGCGATTTCGCCGGAAAGTTCGCGTAGCTGGTAGACCCGTTGCGTCCGGTTGTCACCGCTCATGCCTTTGCTCCATTTAAAATCTGGGTTAGCTGTTTACGGTCTTGTAGCCACTGGATCGGTTGGTCTTGGGCCTTTGAGGCAAGCTCTTGGGGAAACAACAATTCGGGCCGTTGGTGGCGCTCAAACAACATGGTGCCCCGGTAGCGGAAAAAAGTTTTACCGCAGCGTTCGCAGGAATGCAGCGGCAAAACCGCCTCTTCGGTAACCAGCGACTGGTCCGCAAAATCCGAGCTAACCTGGGCACAGCCGGGACACACCGCCCGCGAACGCCCCAAAATCAGACCTAAAGGGGAACTGAACATCAAAAAAGCGCCGACCAACCGCAGCCCAAACCAACCGCCTTCAACGGAACCATAGCGGTACAGCACCCAACCAATCACCAAGACGATACACATAAAAACCAGCCCCTTGACCCAAAGGGCTGGGAAAGGGTTGGCCTTTAAACTAGCCGCATTAGGGTCCCCCTTAACTTGGGCGACCTGTTCTTGGGCGATCACTTCCGCGAGGTATTGCAGACCCCTGGGCACGCGTATCAGGGCGTCCCACCTGGCCGCCCCTTGGGCCAGCGCCGGAGCATCGCCTTGGTAGAGTGCTTTGGAGAGGGCGCGGAGTTGCTTTACGGCAACCAGTAGATCGGGATTTTTATCGGTCATGGGCCTAAAATGAATTATAATATGGTGCTATTTAAGCACGATCTACCACAAACGGGAAGTGACTCCTTGACCCCGCCCCCTGCCGCTAAAGCCTTAGGGACCTAAAGGGGTTTGCAAGGCCCAAGCGCCGGGCGGGCGGACGGAGCGGAGGTGCCAGGGGTTTGGGCGGTCCCAAGCAGGGTCCGAGCTTTGGTCTTTGAGGGGATCTTAAAAAGGGGCCACCCAAGGGAACGCGTTTGGGATAACGGGAATCTGGAGGTTGGAGACGGACCAGGAGGGTAAAGGACCAAGCCAAAGGCCCGGAAAAAAGGGGCCTTAAACCCAACCTGCGGTAGGCAGCGCTGGGGCCGCACCAAGCCAGAAAATCTAGGTGCTTTTGGTGCAAGGTATCTTTGATAGGAAAGGTCCAGGCCACCAAACAGGCTGCGGCCCGCTAGACTCAACCTTTTAAGTGAGTGGAGCTGCGGGTAAAACTGGCGGCGACCAAGCCCAAAACCAAGCTGCGGTGGCCCGCCTTGCGTTGCTTTAGTTCATCACGCGCGACCAGCAATTCGGGCCATTCGTGCCGCTCAAGCAGCGTTAAACCGGCGTAACGGAAAAACTCCTGAGCACAGGATTGGCACTGATATACCGGCAGGGAGCCGCCCTCGATCAGGCGCTCCCAATTTCTGCGGCCTTGGGCACTAGAGCCGCACCTTGGGCAACGGGGGGCGGACCAGGGAACCCACACCACAAAGGGCAAGATCGCCAAAAACATCAACCCGGCCCCAAAAGCAATCCAAGAGCCGGGCCCAGAACCAAGATACAACAAAGCCCCAGCCAAGGCACTGCACAAGGAGCCCATCCCGACAGAAAGGCTCAGCAACCGCCAAGTCCCGTTGATGTCTACCTGATTTTTAAAAGAATGCTCTTGCCGCTGAGCGATGGACTCAAGGTGGATTTCTTGGGCCACCGAAAAATAGCCAAAGGGTACTTGATCCAACTTCCCAAAAAGGTCCCAAACCCGGTCTAGGTGTTCATAATCTCGGCTTTCTAGCGCCCGAGCCATGGATTCGGTTAATTCCACCGCACGCTCGAAAAGACGGATTTCCTGTTCGTTTTTCAATGGCATCATTTTGATTATTTCCCATTCATTTGCGTCAGAACTCCCCCTTATCCAGTTCTAAGTATAGTGTAAATCAAAGGGAATGCAGCAACATTTTCGGTCACTTTCGGCCAAAATCCAACCTTACCGGGCCAGTGGCGGTTCCACGGCCTACCCCATTGACCAAGCGGCTCGCCTCACCTAGAATGGGCCAATTTTTTAAAATGCAACCGCCCCTTCAGGAGCAACGCCCCGATGGCCTATAACCCTCGCGAAATCGAGCCCAAGTGGCAACAATACTGGGAATCCAACAAGACTTTTAAGGTCGAGATCGACCACGCCAAGCCCAAGTATTACGCCCTCGACATGTTCCCCTACCCCTCGGGCCAGGGTTTACATGTCGGCCACCCCGAGGGCTACACCGCCACGGACATCGTCAGCCGTTACAAACGGATGCGCGGGTTTAACGTGTTGCACTGCATGGGCTGGGACGCCTTTGGCCTGCCGGCCGAGCAGTACGCCATCCAAACCGGCACCCACCCGGCCCAAACGACCCAGCAGAACGTAGACAACTTCCGCCGCCAAATTAAGGCCCTAGGCTTTTCTTACGACTGGGACCGAGAAATCAACACCACCGACCCAGACTATTATAAATGGACCCAGTGGATCTTTTTGCAGCTCTTTGACGCGGGCCTAGCCTATGAGCACAACGCTCCGGTCAACTGGTGCCCCGAATTGCGTACTGTGCTTTCAAACGAAGAGGTGATCGACGGCAAGTCCGAGCGCGGCGGCCACCCGGTAATCCGCAAGCCCATGAAACAATGGATGCTTAAGATCACCGAATATGCCGACAAGCTGCTTGAAGACCTAGACGCCCTTGACTGGCCGGCTAGTGTCAAAGAAATGCAGCGGCACTGGATCGGCAAGTCCATCGGCGCAGAGGTCCATTTTAAGATCCAAGGCCAAGAGAACCGCGAATTTGTGGTCTTCACCACCCGCCCGGACACGCTGTTTGGGGCCACCTACTGTGTGCTCGCCCCCGAGCATGCCTTAGTTGAGCTGATCTGCACCGAAGAACAATGGCAGGCCGTAAAGGCCTACAAAGAAACTTGCGCGGCCAAGTCGGACCTGGACCGCACCGATCTTTCCAAGAAAAAGACGGGCGTCTTTACCGGGGCCTATGCCATCAACCCAGTTAATGGTGAGCCGCTGCCCATTTGGATCGCTGATTATGTTTTGATGAGCTACGGGACCGGCGCGATCATGGCCGTTCCGGGGCACGACCAGCGAGACTACGAATTTGCCCAGGCCATGAATTTGCCGATCAAAAACATCATCGCCGGTGCCGACGTATCCGAAGCGGCCCACACCGGCGACGGGGCTCTGTGCAATTCGGGTTTCTTGGATGGGCTGGAAGTGGACGAGGCCAAGGCCAAGATCATCGACCAACTCGAAGCCCAAGGCCAGGGCAAATTGGCCATCAACTACAAGCTCCGCGATTGGCTCTTTTCGCGTCAGCGCTATTGGGGCGAGCCCTTTCCCTTGATGCAGACCGAAGACGGCGCAGTGGTCCCCATGGACCCCAACGATTTACCGCTGCGCTTACCCCAAACCAACGACTTCCAGCCTTCTGAGTCCGGCGAGAGCCCCTTGGCGAAGATGAAGGACTGGATGGAAGTCACTTTGCCTGATGGCCGCAAAGCCACCCGCAGCAGCAACACCATGCCCCAGTGGGCTGGGTCTTGTTGGTATTATCTGCGCTACTGCGACCCCCACAACCGTGAAGCGGCCTTCTCCAAAGAAGCCGAAAAATACTGGATGCCGGTAGACCTATACGTGGGCGGGGCGGAACATGCGGTCTTACACCTCTTGTATTCTAGGTTTTGGCATAAAGTCTTGTATGACCGCGGCGAAGTCAGCACCAAAGAACCCTTTGAAAAGCTGGTCAACCAAGGCATGATCTTAGGCGAAAACGGCGAGAAGATGTCCAAAAGCCGGGGCAATGTGATCAACCCCGACGACATCGTCGCCCAGTTTGGGGCCGACAGCCTACGGCTATACGAGATGTTCATGGGGCCCTTAGAGAAATCCAAGCCTTGGTCCACCTCGGGACTAGAAGGGATCAACCGATTCTTGGCGCGCTTTTGGCGTTTGTTTGTCGATGAAGAGGACCAACTATCGGCGGCATTAGTCGAAACCGAAGCCAGCGAAGAAATCACCCGGCTTTACCATGAGACGGTCAAGAAGGTTACCGAAGATTTAGAGGCACTGCGGTTCAATACGGCCATCAGCCAGTTGATGATAGCGGTCAACGAATGGACCGGGCAAAGCCAGCGCAATCGCAGCCAAATGAGCGGTTTGGTGCTGCTACTGAGCCCCTTTGCGCCGCACTTGGCCGAAGAGCTCTGGCAGAAGCTGGGCAGTGGCGAGACCTTGGCTTATCAGCCCTGGCCGACCTTTGATGAATCTAAACTGGTCAGCCAAAGCATCACGCTGCCGGTTCAGGTATTAGGGAAACACCGCGACAGCCTAGAAGTACCCCCCGGCAGCAGCCAGGAAGAGGTTTTGGCGCTAGCCATGGCTTCTGAAAAAGTGCAAAAGTACACCGAAGGCAAACAAGTGGTTAAGGTGATTTATGTGCCCGACAAGATCTTAAACCTTGTTGTAAAGTGACCCCAGAGCAGATACCCAACCGCAATGACCCCTGTTGGTGTGGGAGCGGAAAGAAATATAAGAAATGCCATCTTGGCAAAGACCTAGAGGAACCCGAAGTGAACCGTAGTCCCTTTCGCCCGCGCCCGATCCCCCGTAGCGCTGAGTTTATCGAAGGCATGCGCGCCTCCTGCCGCTTGGCGAAAGCCACTTTGGTGATGGTTGAGCAGCACCTTAAGCCAGGCATCACCACCGAGGAAATCGACCAACTGGTCTACGAATTCACCTTGGACCACGGAGCCACGCCGGCCACTTTGGGTTATCATGGCTACCCCAAGAGTTGCTGCACCTCGCTCAACGAGGTGGTCTGCCACGGAATCCCCAGCCAAGACGTAGTGGTCGAGGATGGGGACCTGTTGAACGTGGACGTTACTTGCATCTTAGACGGCTACTTCGGCGACACCAACCGAAGCTTCTTGGTGGGTAACTGTTCAGCAGAGGCAAAAAAGATCCACGACATTGCCAAACATTGTTTAGATTTGGGCATCGAGGCGGTGCAACCCTATGGGCACATCGGCGACATCGGCGAAGCGATCCAAACCTACGCCCACCAGCAAGGCTGCAGCGTGGTCGAGCAGTTTGTGGGCCATGGCATTGGCCGCCGCTTCCACGACGAACCCCAGGTGCCCCATTTCGGGCGCGGCGGCACGGGCATGACCATCTTACCGGGCATGTTTTTCACCATTGAGCCCATGATCAACCTGGGCCGCAAGGGCGTGCGCGTCTTGAGCGACAATTGGACCGCCGTAACCATCGACGGCCAGCTAAGCGCCCAATTTGAACACACCCTTTACGTCTCGGATTCGGGCGTTGAGGTGTTGACCGCCTAAGAATAAGCTCAATATTTCGGGGCTTAAGCGGCAAGGTGGTAATTTTCTAGACAAACTCTAGCGGTTCTGGATAGTCTTCGGGTAAGCCAAAAGACAGAAGTGATGGGAGATGAGAGGGCTGTAAAGATTCACCCCCTCCTGAAGCCAGACCCAAGGCAGAAGAATTCAAGGGCAAGCGTCAAAAATCATGGGCGCTCGCGAGTACTGCAAGCTTTTTGCATGGAGATCCGAAACGGTTGATGACAACATCCCGATCGGAGTGAGTATGAATAAGAAAATCAAAGCAGCCGCAATCTTGACCCTATTCCTCTGGGCCCCCAGCTTACAGGCGGTCGAATTCCTCTATAAAGACGAGAATGGACAGCGCCATTTCCAATGCTCAGGTTTGGGCGGCGGAGGCAAGGCGCGTGCAAAACAAGTTGGCAAAGACAAATACTTAGTCTTTGGCGGTGCCTATAAAGGCATTGTCGTGCCAGCGATCAGTTTCTTTGAAGCAGCTCGAAAAGCCTGCGGCGAAATCACTGAATAGCCTTAGAGTCGGCTAAAACCGACTCCTCTCGTCGGACTCCTCTCTTCTGTAAATGGCAAGACTTCGGGAACCTCCCGGGTCCAACGTCATTCATAGGAAGAGTATGACAAAAAAAATGATGCTCATCATGGCGAGCGATGTGGAAAGTCGCATCGCCCTGGTGGAAGACCAGCTTCTTCAAGAGATGCTGATCGAACACCAGAGCCGTGAGCAAACTAAGGGCAATATTTACCGCGCCCGTGTAGTTCAGATCCAAAATTCCGTCCAAGCCGCTTTCGTAGACTACGGCGCCCGCCGCCATGGTTTCCTCCCCCTTGCTGAAGTCAACCAAGAACTGATCGAAGGCCCTACCGAAAAGGGTGCCCGGTTGCGTGTAGGCCAGCAGATTTTAGTGCAGGTTACCCGCGAAGAGGTGGACTACAAAGGGGCCGCCATGACCATGAACATCACCCTTCCGGGTCGGTTTATGGTGATGATGCCTTACGGCAGCAAAGGCGGCGTCAGCAAAAAAATCGAAGACCGCGAAGAGCGCGACCGCCTCAAAGGCTTTTTATCAGGCCTCGATGGGGAAGAGCATTCGGTCATCATCCGCACCGCCGGTACCGGCCGCAGTTTGGCTGAGCTCAAAAAAGACTACACCACCGTCAAGCGTCACTGGGAGACGATCTTAGAGCGCTTCACCAGCGCCAAGAGCGCGGGCCTCTTAGAAGAGGAAGAAGGCGTGGTCACCCGCACGTTGCGCGACTATTACACCGAAGACATCGACGAAATCTGGGTAGACAACCCCATGATCTTCCAAGGTGTGCTGGACTTTCTTAAGATGGCCGCACCCCGCAAGCAGAAGATCCTAAAACTCTACGTCGGCGACCGCAGCCTCTTTTCGGCCTACAACATCGAAAAGCAAGTGGAGCAGTTGACCTCTCGCGAAGTTCGGCTTAAGTCCGGCGGCTCGATTGTGATCGACCAGACCGAAGCACTGGTCTCCATTGACGTCAACTCTGGACGTAGCAACCAAGAAAAGAACGTAGACGATACGGCCCTACGCACCAACCTGGAGGCCGCCGAAGAAGTGGCGCGCCAGTTGCGCTTGCGTAACTTAGGCGGATTGGTGGTCGTTGACTTCATCGACATGGAGCGCGACAAGAGCCGCCATCAGGTCGAAGACGCAATCCAACAAGCCATGTTGCGCGACAAGGCCCAGCACAAGCTCCTGCCGATCAGTCAATTTGGCTTGATGGAAATCAGCCGCCAGCGCATGGCGGTGCGGATTTCTAACGTAATCGAAAGCCCCTGCCCCGTTTGCCACGGCAAGGGACAAGTGCCTAGCCTACTGGCCTCGACCAACTCCGTGCTGCGCGCCATCCGCGAATTAGCCGCCAAAGGCAACGCCAAGCGCGTTTCCGGTGAGCTACCTTTAGAGACGATCAACCACCTGCTCAACGAACGCCGCCAAGAGGTGACCGATCTTGAGCATGAATTTGGGATCGAAATCCGCCTGACCGCCAATCCGGCCCTGGTTTCATTTAGCGAAAACGCCCTTAAGTGCCTTACCGAAGGCCCGCCGAAACGCCACGAAGACCACACCGAACGCACCGAACCGAGCAGCGAGGACCGTGGACGCGGAAGAGGCCGTGGTCGGGGACGCGGACGAGGTCGTGAACGCGAAGAAGACGGCACCCAAGTGACCCCCGCTTTAGACAGCATCGACGAAGCCTTGGAAGAGGTGGCCGAAGAGCTGGACACAGCCGCTGCGAAAGACCTAGAACCCCGCGAAGAACGTGGTGGACGAGGCCGCGGACGTGGCCGGGGACGCGGACGAGGTCGGCGTGAAGAAGAACCTGCCGAACAGCCGCCCCTGGCTGCTGGATTTGAGGCAGAAGAAGAGGAAGAAGAAGGCGAAGAGGAGGAATTCGCAGATTCGGGCTTTAATTTCCAGCCCATGTCTTTCGACGGCACTCAAGTGCTCAATGAGGACAGCGAAATCCACCCCGGTGCGCTCTTCCAGAACCTCACCCAGCACAGCGAAGAGCAATTAGACCAGTTTTTTACGGACTTCCAAAACCGCATGAAAGGCAAGGGACTTCCCCGCCGTGTGGTGCCCGAGCGTTATTTGTGGCGCAGCCAGCATCTCAGCAACGAAGAATTGCTAAAGATCGAGGCACAGGCCCGCAAAGAGGCAGAAGCCCTGGCGTCGCTTAAAAAGGCACAAGCCCCGAAAGCCCAAGCCAAGGTGGAAGTAGAAGCCGAAGACGACAAGCCCAAGAAACGGCGCAGCCGGGGCGGTCGGGGTCGCGGAAAGAAAAAGGAATCAACGGCCGGACCGACCGTCGAGGTCAACGGAAACGTAGCACCGCCCGCAGATGCCCCGCGCAAGCCGGATATTGATGGTAACGGCCTAGTTACCGAAGAAAAGCCAAAAGCTGGCCGTGGCCGTGGACGGGGCAGAGGAAGAGGTAGAGGCCGACAAGCCGAAGCCGAAGCCACCACCCCAGTGGTAGAAAAGCCGGCCCCTAAGGCTCCAGCCAAGGCCCGCGAAGCGGCTAGTGCAGAGGCCCCCGCTAAACGGGCCGGACGCCCCCGTAAAACGGACGCCGAAAAAGCCGCAACGGCAGCAGCCAAAAAGGCCGATGCCGCCGAAAAGCCCGCCCCCAAGAAGGCGGCGGCCAAGAAGCCTGCGGCCAAGAAAGCCGTGGCCGATGACGCCGGAGAAAAACCGGCTAAAAAGGCGGCAGCTAAGAAACCGGCGGCCAAAAAGGCTCCAGCTAAGAAGACCACCAAGAAGGCTGCTGAAGAGTAGCCCCCTTAGGTCAAATTAGGTCCCTTTAGAAGCCCGGCTCCTCACCTAGAGGAGCTGGGCTTTTTTATTGACATCTGGTTTCGCTAACAATGGACCAAAACTAGTGGCCCTATACGTAAGCCGCCGGACTGGGGCATAACCCAAAACCCCAAGGCCGAGCAACCAGCCCAGCGAGCTTCTCAAGGCGCATATCCGAAGCCGCCTCGGCGCGAAAGCGCGTTAGGTTATGCCCCTGGATTTAGTTTTTTGGGCCCTTGCGGTTGATTGTGCCCGCTTCCTGCATTGACCCAAGGGAAAGGGCCCCTAACGAGGGGCCGAAGGCATCAACCCAGACCTTGCTTAAGCTCCGCATTTGGCGCGCTTAGGCATTGCAGAACTCGACGGCGCTCATGTTGCGATGGTTAACCTTTTTGATGATCTTCTCTTTGGGACTGCCCGGCTGGCTTGCGGCGGCGGATAACGAAAAGAAGGCCAGCGAGGTGGTTCAGTCGGCCCTACCCGACCAAGAAACCGCCCAAACAGGCCTGCTGGTGTTGCAGTTTGCCGCGACCGGCATGACCGACTCAGCGGCCCGCGCCTATTCCAGCATGATCGCCCAGAACGTGGCCAACACCAACCGGTTTTTAGTGACCGACCACGAGCAGGCCGAACAGGTGATGGTCAAAGAAGCGCCCCGCCTGTTGCCCTGTTTTGAAATTGGCTGCGGCATCCAGATGGCCAAGATCTTGGGCAGCGAGCGGGTCTTGACCGGCAATCTAGTGATGACCCCCAGCGGTTTTGTGAGTTTGAAGGTGAAGCTGGTCAACGTATTGGACAACAGCATCGAGCTAGAAGACATGCTGCGCTTCAACGACGAAACCATGGACCGCAGGTTATACGCCATGGCCCAACGGATCGCCCGCAACACGCCCCTTAAAGGAAAAATCATCAAAGCCAACAACAAGCTGGCGGTGATTGATCTAGGTTCTAACGACGGGATTTCGGTCGGTGACCGTTTGGTGATCTACAAAAACCTAAGCGGCCGGGCCGACCAGATGAACCCCATGGCCTCACCGGACGCACGCCGAGCCAATATGGGCATTTTAACGGTGACCAAGGTGGGCGACGAGTCTTCAGAAGGGACCTACTTTCAGAAGATCGAAACCCCCGAGATGGGCCAGTATGTGACCACCTACCTAGAAAAGCGCAAGCAGATCCAACTGGTAGACCATGTCCGCAAGGAATTAGACACTTCGCTACGCCATGTTTTTGAGATCGAAAAAAAGGTGGTGATCCGCCCGGTCAGTCTCGAAGATATCGACAAAAACAAGTGGATCGCCACGGTCCGGATGGTCGAAGCAGACCGAGACTACTGGCAAATGTGGCTCGCGGGCACCGGAGCTGCCAGCGGCTTTGTGTTGTCCCAATTTAAAGAAGGAGACGACCTCAAGGTAGTCGCCGCGCTAGCGGGCCTCGCCTTTAGTAGTGTGCGTTATTTTGAGACCAAGTCGGTCTTACGGCAATTGGTCCAAGAGGGTAAATTTAAAGGCTATTTAGAGCCTACCTTCAACCCCAATATCCCCCAAGGAGCCTTGGGGATTCAGTACCGTGTCACGTTCTAAGCAAAAAAGCTGCAATAGAGAGTTGACAGCTAAAGGCAGTTGCGTTACCTAATGGGTCTGTCTTCCATCAGGAGGACACAGCTTCCGCCGGGTTTCTGAGCCCCGGAAACGGAACGTTCCCCGATAGCTCAGTTGGTAGAGCAGGCGACTGTTAATCGCCTTGTCGCAAGTTCGAGTCTTGCTCGGGGAGCCAACCTATCCAGTCCATCCGGACCCATATCCCAAGCCCGTTTTTTTTTAAGGAACAGCCCTTGAGTTTCGCCCCCGTTGCGTTGCTTTTCTGCTCTAACCTGTTCATGACCTACGCCTGGTACGGCCATTTAAGGGACATGAAGAGTTGGCCCCTATGGATGGTGATCCTGGCCAGCTGGGGCATTGCCTTTTTCGAATACAGCCTACAGGTACCCGCCAACCGGATGGGAGCGCAGACCTATAGTTTGGCCCAGCTGAAGGTCATGCAGGAAATCATTGCCTTGATAGTTTTTGGGGGATTTTCTTGGCTTTACTTTAAGGAAGAATGGAGCTGGGATTACCTCTGGGCCGGTTGTTGCCTCCTGGGGGCCGCCTATTTTATGTTCCGCCATTTCTCTATGCCCACTTAAGCCCTCCCTACCCCCTGGATTGGCTTCATTAAAGAATCTTGGGGCCCCAAAAGGGCATTTTTTCCTTGTCAAAAATGGCAGGATTCCTTAGAGTTCCCTTTAGTTTAAACAATTTTTATATCCAAAAGGATCAAAAGGAGCCTAACGATGCCTCAACCGACGCACCATTTCTTCGTCTGCACCAACCAACGCCCTCCCGGCCACCCCAAAGGCAGCTGTGGCCAATTAGGCGGCGGCGAAGTCTTCATGAAGATGTTCGAACAGCTAGACCTCAAGAACCTCTGGGGCAAGATGAAAGTCACCCAATCGGGCTGTATGGGCCCCTGCATGGCGGGCACCATCCTGGTTTGCTACCCCGAAGGCGTCTGGTACCAAGGGGTTAAACCCGAAGATGTAGAAGAGATCATCAACAGCCACGTGATTGAAGGCAAGCCCGTTGAGCGCTTGCAACTAGACCCGGCAATGTTGGGCTAAGAGTTTAGCCCCTGGCTAGAAAAGAAAAAGGCCGCCTAAGTCATCGACTTAGGCGGCCTTTTTTGTTTACCCTGGCAGGTAGGGTCACCGTCCCAGCAGGCCAAAAGATAAGCTCAACCCCCTCAAGCGCCTCGCCTCATCTTCAGAGCGCTAAGACATAATGGTGTGCCAAAGCTCTTCATCGGCCCCGTCTAAGAATTGGCAGCCGATCATGAACTGATCACCTTTGTCGATGCAACGCATCACGCGGATATCAAAGTCCAACTCCAAAACCTCACCAGCGGCGCGGTATTTGATCCGGGCGCTGATGATCTCCATCTGGTTAAACATCTTGTCGGCGAAGAAAGACAAACCACCAGCCGAGTAATCATTTAAGGGGTAGTCCGTTTCCTCGCTCTCTTCGACGATGGTGATATTCCCCTTGGCTTTAAAGCGCTTATGGGCACGCATCCGCTCATAGTAGGCATCGTCTTTGGCCTCGCCATGAGCAGAGGACGCAACCTCTAATTCTTCGGTGGATTCGCCCCGACTAGAACCAGAGCGTCCTGGGTAGTCACCGTCGAGGAAGGTCAAGATGACTTCCGTATTGTCCGCCAGTTCGACCGGCTCTTTGAGCAGGATCTTACCGTCTTCGTAGATAGCCTTAACCGAAAGCATAAGCGTCTTTATTTAGGTAATGATTTTTAGCCGTTGGGCACCAGTATACCCAATAGTCAAACTGATTACAAAGCCTTTATTACCGACCGGGCTAGACCCCTTTCTAATAAGCACTTTTCTGCATTCCAGCAAGTAGCTAGCAAACAACCCAGCGACTTGCCCCCCATTAAAGGCCTCCGCACCTATCTCTTAAGCGCCCATTTTTTTTGGACGCCTTAAAAAGACTTGACCCAATTTAGTCACTTGACTAAGTTGTTAGTCAATTGACTAAACAGGAGCCATGGACGCGAAACAAAAAATCTTATCCGCCCTAAAAGAAATCCTCTTAACCGAAGGACACCATGCCGTGAGTGTGCGTAAAGTCGCCGCCGCAGCAGGGGTAAACCACGGACTGGTACATCATTATTTTGGCTCCAAAGAAAAGATGCTGTGCGCCGCAATCGAAGACCTAGCCCACCGAAAATTTAGCCAGTTTGCCCGCGATGTGGCCAACTCCACCGCAGAGGACCTCAGCGGAGCTTTGTCCAAAATACTGATCACCGATGTGGAGTTTTCCCGGTTGCTCAACGAATTTGTTGTGCTCGCCGCGGACCTACCCTTGTTGCGCAAAGCGCTAGCTAAGACGGTCGAAAGCCGCCGTGACTTGCTGATGAAACTCTTTAATTTTGACCTCCCAGAGGCTACCGCCTTCCAAGCAGCCCTGATCGGAGCTCAGTTCATCAAAAACATCATGGGCCCCGATTATATAGAATCCGCGCTGCCGATCCTACAACGCCAGTTGGTCCAACGGGCGAACCCATCCATCACCGACATAGAAAGCCTACTGCACTCAGCAAAGGAACCCGAATCAACCCCTTCAGGAGAAGAAAATGAATAACATCCGGCAACGGATCGACCAAGCCTTTGAGGCTTGGGCCAATCTGACGATCCGTTTTAAATGGGTTTTCTTGATCTTTTTAGTCCTACTTACCGGAGCTTTGGGCTCTCAGTTGAGGTTCCTAACCATGGACACCTCAACCGAAGGCTTTTTCCACCCCGACGACCCGAACATCGTCGCTTACGAAGCCTTCCGGGACCAATTTGGGCGCGACGAAATGTTGATTCTGCTGATCAAGTCCGAGCAAATCTTCAGCCTGCCTTTCTTAGAAAAACTCAAGGCGCTGCACCTAGAGATTGAAAACTCTGTACCGAACCTAAAGGACGTCAACAGCCTATACAACGCCCGCAAAACCACCGGGGTACAGGGCGCCTTGATCGTTGAAGACCTGATGGCCGAAATGCCCCAGACCGACGAAGAAGTGGCGGCTCTTAAAGACTATGTAATCCACAACCGTCTGTACCATAACTTCTTGATCGATGAAAAAGGCCAGTATACGGCCATAATGATCCAAACATCGGCCTATTCTAGCTTGGGCCAGTCTAGCTTTGGCAGTGGCTTTGACACCGGTACCGACCTGACCGAAGGTGCCGCCCGCAAACCGATCACCGATGCGGAGAACTCGGCAATCGTAAAAAAGGTGGCGGAGATCAAAGATAAATACGAGAGCCCGGGCTTCCATATCGCCTTTACGGGCTCTCCGGTGGTGACCGAGTACTTAAAAGCCTCCATGCAGAAAGACATGCGGTTTTTCACTCTGCTGTCAATTGGTGCCATTGTCTTCTTCTTAAGCCTCACCTTCCGCCGCTTCTCGGGGGTCTTGTTGCCCCTGTTGACGGTGGTCTTGAGCTTTGTTTACACCCTGGGCCTGATGGCCTTCACCGGCACGCCGGTCAAGCTCCCGACCCAGATTATGCCCAGCTTCCTGCTGGCCGTGGGCATTGGGGCCTCGGTACATATGATGTCCATGTTTTACAAAGACTTTCAACGCGACAAGGGCAACAAGGAGCAGGCCATCAAAGACGCCATGCACCACTCGGGTCTACCGGTAGCCATGACCAGCATCACCACCGCAGCGGGTTTACTCTCCTTTGCTGGAGCCAAGGTTGCCCCGATTTCCGACCTAGGCATCTTCGCCGCCTTTGGGGTGATGGTCGCCCTCTTCATGACCTTGACCATGATCCCCACGGTCCTCGCCATCCTTCCGGTGCGAAGCCAGTCCTACATAGATAAAGGATTAGACAATACCTTAACCGACCGCTTTTTGGTCCGCTTAGGTGACTTCGCCTTTGATCACTACAAACCGATCAGTATTCTGGGCATTTTGGTGATCCTGGTCTCCTTATACGGAGCTAGTTTGGTTCGATTGCAACACAACGTGTTGGTCTGGTTCCCAGAGGATTCGGCGGTCCGTATGCAGAGCGAACTGATGGACCGGGAGATGAAAGGGACGGTGTCGGCTGAATTGCTGATCGACACAGGCAAAGAAAATGGGCTTTACGACCCTAAGGTCTTAAATGCCCTGGCCGAGCTAGAAACATTTGCCATGACTTTAGAGCCCACAGGCGGTCATGAGGGCGATGAATTTGTGGGCAAGTCCCTTTCGTTGGCGACTATGCTGCGCGAAATCAACCAAGCGCTCAATGAAAACAGACCCGAAGCTTATGTGATCCCCCAGAACCGTGAATTGATCGCTCAGGAATTTTTGCTCTTCGAAAACTCCGGCAGCGACGACCTGGAAGACCAAGTGGATAGCCAGTTTAGCAAGACCCGACTGACCGCCAAGATGCCCTGGATCGACTCCATGGCCTACATCCCCATTCTCGATCAATTGCAAGCCAAAGCCGAGGAATTATTGGGGCCCGACGTGAAGGTACAAACAACCGGGATGACCACCCTCTTTGCGAAGACCATGACCCTCATGATCCACACCATGATCCAGTCTTACGGCATTGCGGCTCTGGTGATCACGGTTTTGATGATCCTCTTGATGGGCAACCTTAAGTTAGGGCTGATCAGCATGATCCCCAACTTAAGTCCGATCGTCTTAACCATTGGTTTGATGGGATTCATGGGCGTCCCCATGGATATGTTCACCCTCTTAACCGGCTCCATTGCGCTGGGTTTGGCGGTGGACGACACCATCCACTTCTTCCACAACTACCGCCGCTATTTTGCCGAAACCGGCGACTCCAAGCGGGCCATTGAACTGACTCTGTCCACCGCAGGCCGGGCTATGTTGACCACCAGCATCGTGCTTACCTTGGGTTTTTGGCTATATATGCTGGCGGATATGAACAACCTGTTTAACTTCGGTTTCTATACGGGCTTAGCCTTGCTCTTTGCCTTTTTTGGGGATGTAGTCCTCTCCTCGGCGCTATTGACCTGGATGGACCTCAACCGGCAGCGGAAAAAAAGGGCTTGACCCTCTAGAGCAATTACTCTAATCAATTTAGAGTAATTGCTCTAACCCAAAACTATCTTTCAAGCTGAACCGATGTTTCGAAAATTTATAAACTTTTGGGCCGACTTCGTGGTGGAGCGGCGCTGGTTGGTGCTGGTGGCTTCGGCGATTTTTGCCCTGCTGGCCCTCTTGCCTTTGAAGAACCTATATTTCGACAACTCCAACGAAATGTGGTTCATCAAAGACGACCCGGCATTGGTCCAATATGATGAACTACTCAAATCTTTTGGCGACAATGAATACTTTTTGATCGGCATTGAAGCGCGCCCCGGCGACGCTTCAGTGTTCACCAAAGAGTACATTGAAATGACCTATCAGCTCACCGAGTTTCTAGAAAACCACGACTTTTTAAAAGACGTCCAGTTCACAGACCTCACCCGCGAGCGTAACGGCGAAAAATTCCAGACCGACAGCCTAGGCATCGGCGGCGACCTGGGCGGTGATTTTAGCGGCGGCTTTGACCAAGGATTTGGTGAAGGTACTTTAAACCCAGAGCAACCAAAACGTAGCCACCCGATCCGCGCGGTCACCAAGGTACAGTCACTGACCACCTATCAGGTCACCCAATCCAAAGGCGACACTTTAGACGTCCACGACCTCTTCCCTGAAAGCCCCAGCGAGTTTGAGGGAACCCCAGAGCAACTGGCCCAGGCCGAAGCCTTGATGAAAGGCGAAACCTTAGTGGTCGGCAGCCTGATCAGCCAAGACTTCCGTCATGCTCTGATCAGCGCCCGCGCCACCTACCTCAAAGGGACCATCAACCACCATGTAGCGATGGTCAAAGAGGTCAAAAACTTTGTTAAAGAGCAGGGATTTGAAGAGCAAGGTTTTGTCTTCCATTTCACCGGCAACCCTGAAATCTCGGCGAACTTCTTTAACAGCAGCATGTCGGATCAGGAACTGACGCTGCCGCTGATGTTTTTGCTGATCATCGTCGTTTTGGTCACCAGCTTCCGCAGCGTCGCGGGCTTGACCATGCCCCTTTTGGTGATAGTCGGTTCGGTGGTGACCACCATGGCCTTTATCGCCTATCTCGGCTGGGCCTTAAACATGCTCAACGTGACGCTACCGGTCATCTTGATGGCCGTGGGCATCGGTGATTCGGTGCATATTCTGGTGGAGTTTTACCACCACCGCAACCAAGGGGTTGAGCCCAAGGAAGCGGCCAAAGAGTCGGTCCGCCACCTCTTTGTGCCTTGTCTTAACACCTCGATCACCACGGGTTTGGGTTTTCTGGCCATCTCGGTCAGTAAGCTAGCGCCGCTACGTGAATTTGGCGTCGTCGCAGCCTTCGGCGTGGCCATGGCCTTCCTGATCACCGTCACGCTCTTGCCCGCCTTGATGAGTTTTGCCAAGGCCAAAGAGAGTCAGGCCCAAGAAGATGCGGAAGTAGGTTTTGTGGACCGCTTCACCGCTAAGATCACGGACTTTGACTTTAAATACGCTAAGCCCATTTCAATCATCGGCTTGGTGGTGGTTTTGGCCTCTGTGGCCGCGCTCTCGACGGTTAAAGTAAACGCCAACTTTGTGGACTACTTCAAAAAAGACGCGCCCATGCGTGCGGACCTGGACTACTTTAACGACACCTACCAGGGCGGCTTTTTCTTGGAGTTCATCTTAGATTCAGGCAAAGACAAAGGCGTCTTAGACCCCCAGTATCTGGCCCGCGCCCAAGAATTCCAAGACTACCTCGAAAGCTTAGACCATACCGGCCAAGCCAACAGCCTCTTGGATATTTTAAGTAAGCTCAACCAAGCCATGCACGGCGACGACCCGGCCTGGAACAAACTACCCGACTCGCGGGAGCTGGTGGCCCAGTATCTGTTGTTATACAGCAACTCCTCTCCCACCGAAGACTTGACGGACCTCAAGACCTTCGACGAGCGCCGGATGCGGGTCTCCTTGCGGCTGGTCAACCAACCGACCAACCAGATGAAAGACTTTGTGCAAAAGATCCAAACCAAGGTGGACCAGGACTTTGCTGACCTTGGGGTGACCATCACGGGCATGCCGGTTTTGTATAACAACATGGACACCTATATCCTTCAAGGCATCGTCCAGTCCTTTGCCCTGGCCTTAGCCGCGATCTTCATCTGCTTCTTGGTGTTGCTGCGGTCCATTAAATATGGACTGTTGGCCTTGATCCCCAGCCTGTTCCCGATTTTATTGGCCGGGGGCATTATGGGTCTGATGGGATTCTACCTAAACTTCAGCGCCATGATCATCGCCTCGGTAACCTTCGGTATCGCCGTGGACGACACCATCCATATCTTAAGCCGCTACATGAAGGTGCGCGCCACCGGCGTCTCCCGCAAAGAAGCGGTGCATGTTGCGGTTACCGAAACGGGCAAAGCCATCACCTTCACCACGGTGATTCTGTTCTTTGGCTTTGCGATTCTGATGCTTTCGACCTTTGTGCCGAACATCCAATTGGGCTTCTTTGCCGGGGTGATTCTGCTGGTGGCCTTGGTCGCATCCCTCACGCTCCTGCCTGCGGTGATGTTTTTACAAAAATCCAAGGCCCATTCTTAAGGAAAGGTAACCATGAAACGGATCTTTTTCTTATTGTTGCCCCTTTTTCTTGCTAATCCTTTGTGGGCAGCCGATCAAGGGCGAAAAATCAACCCGCTCCAATGGCAGCTTAACCTCTCTGGAGGCGGGGCGCTGGGATACCACTTCAACGAGTCTTGGTACTTCGGCGTGATTCAAGCCAACCCGTTTTCTGTTACTAGCGACGGCTATGACCAAAATGGTTCGCGCCGTGAGCAACTCCAATATGGATATTACGGCTTGGTCAGCGACGACGCCAATCTGGCTAAACGCCGTGGAGCGGAGTTGCGCTGGTCTCCTTGGGCCTTTGGTGGTTATTTCAGCCTCGGATACTTGGCCACCGAAGGAGACCAAATGACCTTGGTGTATGACCAGAGATTGCGTGTGATCGGGGACAACGCTTACACCACCGGTTTCACGGCAGAGGTAAGCGGCCAACCCTATTCCGGCGCTGCACTCGGCGCGGGCATCAACCATGTCTTTGAATTTGGCTTGTCGATGGGCTTTGGCGTCTTGGCCGGGGTCAACAATCCGAGCGATTCGGAAGTGGCCCTCTCGGGCTTTGACGAGACGGTCAGCGACGCCGACCAAGCGGCCTTAAAGCAACGTCTGATCGACAACGCCCCACCGACTTCACAAGTGTTGGTGCATTTCACGATCGGCTACAACTTTTAATCACCCCATAAAGGATAACCTATGAAAGTAATGAAAACCGCAATGGCTGCCCTGGCGCTATTGGTTTTTTCTCAACCAGTCTTTGCCTTGAGCCCCCAAGAAATTATCGAGAAGTCAGATAAGCTGGATGATGGAGAGACCTCGATCAGCGAAATGACCATGATCATGGTGGATTCTAAAGACCAACAACGGGTACGCAAACTCAAAAGCTTCCGTAAGGATTATGCCGACGAGACCACCAAGTCTTTGATGTTCTTTCTCGATCCGGCAGACGTAAAAAACACTTCGTTCTTGGCCTTTGACTACGAACCTGCCGACAAAGATGATGACAATTGGCTCTACCTGCCGGCCTTACGTAAGGTCAAGCGGATCGCTAGCAGCAACAAAAAAGACAGCTTCATGGGCACCGACTTCACCTACCACGACATGAACGGCCTGGAAGTCAGTGATTGGTCTTATCAGATGGTCAAGGAATCCGAAATGATCGACGGTCAGGATTGCTGGGTGATCGGTTCAGTGCCCCGCCAAGACATTGCCGCCCAGGTGATCGAAGACACGGGCTACCTCAAGCGGCTGGCTTGGGTCCGCAAAGACAACTTTATGGTAGTCCAGGGTAAGGTTTGGGTTAAGAAAGGCCAGAAGATCAAGATCATGAAAGCCAGCGACATCCAGCAAATCCAGGGAATCTGGACCGCCAAAAAGCTGGAAATGAGTACTTTCAGCCGCAACCAACGCGAGCATTCCACGGTGTTGGTCTTTGACAACCTACAATACAACCAAGGGGTGGACGATCAACTGTTCAACACCCAGCGCATGCAGCGGGGGCTCTAATGAAGCGATGGCTTAGCCTAGCTGCCTGCCTCCTGTTGGCCGCTCCAGCGGCCTGGGCACAAGACGGATTTGAAGACGCCGGATTTGGCTCCGGCGGTTTTGGCGAAGGTTTTGATACCGAAATCGCCGCACCCAGCATCGACATCGGCCAAATCGATAGGGACTTCGAACAAAAGTCTTGGGACTTCTACGGCTTCACCAAAGCCGAGGCGGGCTATTCTTACGCCAAAGAGTCGGACCAGGAAAAGTTCACTAAGATGCGGTTCACCCTAAACCTGTCTTTTGATTATAAATTCAATCCAGACTGGCGTCTGAAGATCAACGGCAATGGGTTCCACGACCAGGCCTACCGCGTCAACGGTCGAGACCAATACAGCCAAGATACTTTGGATGCCTATGAGCGGGAGTTGGAGCTACGCGACACCTATATCGAAGGGGTCTTGGGCGGCGGCTTTTCTCTGAAATCGGGACGGCAAATCGTTGCCTGGGGCCAAAGTGACGCGGCCCAGATCAATGACATGGCCAACCCGCGCGACAACCGCGAACTGGGCATGGTGGATATTGAAGACGCGCGCATCCCGGTCACCGCCACCAAGCTAACTTGGGCCAGCGGGGGCTTCCAGACCGACCTAGTAGCGCTGCACGAATTCCGACCCAACAAAATCGGCACCCAGGGCAGCGAGTTTGACCCCCTGTCTGGCCTGCGCAGCAGTGGAGTTCAGGTTGCCGAAGACGAGCTACCGGCCAATGGGGGCGAGTGGATGTTTCGGGTCTTAAACCGATACCACGGGGGCGACGCCGCGTTGTATGCTTCAGAGACCTACTCAGACAGCTTCTATCTGGATTTTGAATCCTACAGCTCTACTGCTGGCCTGACGCTGACTCCAAAATACGCCAAGGTCCGTTCGGTAGGGGTTTCGGCTAATCAAGTCTTCGGCGGAATGTTGATCAAAGGTGAGTTGGCGCGCAAGCAAGGGATGACCTATACCCGCAACGACCTAGCGGCTCAGATCATGACCTTAGCTTACTCGGGGCAAATGCCCAATCAAGACAACGTTGAGGCAACCGTCGAAAAGACGCTCAACCAAGCGAGTTTGGGCGTAGAATACATGGGCATCACCGACTTAACGCTCACCTTAGAAGGGATTTACGAGCAGATTGCCGACTACCAAGACAATCTCAGCAGTGGCGAGACCACCGCCATGACCTTCTCTAGCTTGGACTATGCGGCCCTAAACGACACGCTTCACTACCGGGTCGTATGGATTCACTTCTTTGACCAGGACGGGGACGTGTACCGGCTGACGGTAGACTATGACGTGATCGATGCCTTGAACATTTCGGGAGGGCTGGTTGCTTTTGAATCACCCAGCGATACGGCCCTGCTCGAACCCTTTAAGAACAACGACCGGCTGATAGCGGCCCTCAAATACAGCTTCTAATGGGAAACCGAGAAAAGGTCCTACAGGCCGCGTTGGAGCTCTTCAATGAGCAGGGGACCGCTGGCGTCACCACCAACCACATCGCCAAGGCCGCTGGGGTCAGTCCGGGCAGCCTCTATTATCATTTTAAGAACAAAGAAGCGATTATCCTGACCTTGTTCGAAGAAATGGAATGCTGTTTTGATGAGGTTATGGAAGGGGCTTCAACAACCTTTGTGCCCAGCAGCTTCGAAGATATGGAGCTTTATTTCAACCAGATCAGCGAATCCGAGTGGAAGTACCGCTTCTTCAGTCGAGAGACCGCCAACCTGCTCCAATCCGAAGCGCTCCGCCAAGCCTTTCTGGAAAGGCAAGCGATACGTCAGGCCCAAATCAAAGGGACCATCTTAGGGATGATCGAAAACCGACTGGTCCGCCCGATACCTGAGGAAAGGGTGGACCAACTAGTGCAAATCATCTGGCTCGTTTCGATCTTCTGGAATCCTTACTTAGTCCTGAGCGGACAAGAGAGCACCAAGGAACGCATGGCGCAGTCGATGGTCATGGTCCGCACCCTAGTCGAGCCTTACCTGATAGCCCCGCAGGGTTAATGGGGGTCCAGTTGGTCGATCTTGTGGGCCAAGGTGAAGTCGGCCTGACAGAGTCCTTCTAGCTTGTGGCTATATAAATCCAACCGGACCTGCTTAAAACTCAAGTAGATGTCCGGGTGGTGGTTTAATTCCTCGGCCACCTCACCGATCTGGTTGACCCACTTGAGCCCGGCTGAAAAGTTGGGCATACCCTGCAAGCGGCTCAAGTGCCCTTCTACGGTCACCGTCCAGCCGGGGCCCAACTTTTCTAATTCCAGCCGCGCTTCTTCAGTACTGACCACCTCTAAAGTTTCGTCGTTCATGCTGCCTCCTGTACAGGGGTTTTCTTTTTATCCTACCAGAAAGGACAGGGCGCGACAAGAGAAGTGCCGACCAACCAAAAAGGCCCCTCTTACCGCGCAAAGGTAAGAGGGGCCTTTTTTTTTAATCATCAGGCCGCCCTCAAGCGGCCCAAATCAAGGGACTTAAACCACGTACTCACACTGTGAGGCCGGGGTGCGGCAGTCCATATCGGTGCCCCTCGAGCGGTGGTCGGCTACCTCGGCCGCGGTACCCACCATGCGCGAGAAGAGGAACATGATGAAGACCAAATCCTGCATCTGGGCCTCGGTCACCTTGCCGGACTTGAACTGATCCCAGAACAACTCCAAGCTGATGGTGGCGATCACCGCGTCGATGTTGACGCAGAATTGGTTCTTGGTCGCGCCGATCTCTGCCAATTTCTTCACCAACACGTGGTAATACTCTTGGAAGGGATTGCTCATCTTCCGGCCTGCAAAGAGGTTATAAATAAACTCTTCGCGGGGGTCGATGTTGACGGACTTGCCCTTAAAGACCGGGTGGTTGATGCAGGGGATTTTCATGTACTGCATGTCGCCGGTGGCCTTAGCCTTTTTCTTGTATTCCAAGTAGGTCGCGGCGGTCCCGGCGGCCAAATCGGCCAACTTCTTATCCAAGCCTTTTTGGGCCTTGTAGGGATCCAGTTTGGCGAACTGCTCGATCAAGAACTTGACGGCCTCAAAACCGTTGCCACCGTGGGCCAGACCTGTGTTGGCCATAAAGCCAGCGTAGGTTACGGGGATTTGGTTTTTAGCCGATACACTCTCTTTAGCGCCCTTGCCGCTGATGGTGCCGGGTCCGTTAGAGATGGTCAGGTTCAACATAGCGTTGAGCGCGAACAACTCGTTGTCACCGACGGGCTTGCGGTCGAAGAGGATTTGGAAACAGGTCTCGGTAAAGTCCGTCTCTAAGACTTTGGGGTCCTTGAGGGTCTTGAGCGCGTTGAAGTGCTTGTTGGTTTCGCCATTCGAAGGAGCCGAAGCCACAATCACCCCATGCACACCCAAATAGGTGCCCATCTCAACGGCTGCGTCACGGGTGATGCGGCGGTTGGTTAAGGAAGGCCAGCTGATGCTGAGCATGGCCGAAGCCAAAGCCAAGCTGATGCCGCAGGCCTTTTTGTTTTTTGCCAAGTAAGCCTCGGCAAAGTCGGTAAAGACCGTGTTGGCCTTGTACTTCTTGGCTTGGCTTAAAATAAATTCAGCAGCGGTCGCTTGCATCTTGCTGTTCTTGCCTTCGGCAATGTCCAGCTTGCTTTTGAGGACCTTATCCACCGCCGACTTATTGGAAGCTTGCTCCTTACCGATCAAAGGATAGAAGGCGTCGATCAGCACGTTCATATCTGCGCGGACCCCTTTAAAGAGGCTTTTGTCGCCCTGCAGCAAAACTTCAGCGGCGATATAGGCGTTGGGGGTCGCGCCGTTGGCACGGCCGACCATGGAAGCGCCGACCGACTGGGCAGCCTCGCAGATGTAATAGTTGAGCACCAAGTTGCCGAGCTTGCCGAAGCCCTTGGCGGGCATTTCTTTGGTCAAGGCAAAGAAGTTGGTGTCACCAAAGGGATGCTGGACCAAGTCCAACAAGGGGACGCCGTGAACCTGGGTGACCTGGGTCTTGGGGTCCATGCGGGTCGCGCCCGAGCGATTGCGCATGCCTTCGCGGGGCAGTTGCGCGCCGACCTGCTTACTGACCGATTCGATCTGCTCGCCGTAGGGCTCAATGGCCTTAACCAAAGGCAGCTTAAGGTTCTTGGGGTAATCAACCTTTTGGTCGTTAACAAACCAAGGCTTAAGGCTCAAGTCGCCGACCGGCGGGAAGTCGGGCTTACCGCCCAGCTTCTTCATCACCGCAGTCATGGCCAAAGGCACATCCTGAATCGAGGCGATACGCACGCCCTTGGGGCTAACCTTAGGCTTTTCGGGGTTGAAGAGACCCACACCGAAGTAGTCATCAAACCACTTCTCTTTAGCCAGGGCATCGTCGCCCGAACCGGCCAACGCCCCTGCGTGGCCGCAAGCACGGGTGATGTTGGCTTTCCAGCGTCCGGTCACACAAGCGATAATCGGCTTGGTGAACTTAAACTTGTTCTCGGCAATCCAGTCGATAGCCTGCTTCTCATAATATCCACCGGGCTCGATGTAGACCACTACCGCTTCGGTGCGGGGGTCGTTCTCGGCGCAGTAGAGGAATTCGGCCAAGGCGAAGTGGATGATCACGTCCTTACCGGAACTTAAGATGGTGCTGGTTCCGTAACCGGCGGTCTTAAGGTACTCGCTGATGGTGGTCGAGAAGTTACCGGAGTTTGAATAGATCGCCACCGAACCCTTCTTGAGGGATTCAGCGGGCTTGTCGCCGCCCAAGGCACCCCCAACGCGGACTTTGTCCCAAGCGTTGGCGATACCCAAACAGTTACCACCAAAGACGTCGATGCCGCGCTGCTGGCAGCCCCAACGGATCATACGGGCATCACGCACGCCGATCTTTTCGGTTAAGATGATGAGTTTCTTTAGGTCGTGGTTGTGCTTGCACATCTCACTAACCGCGTAGTTTACCGCCGAAGGGGGCAGGTAGATCACGCCGGTGTCGAAATGATTGCCTGAATCCACCACTTCCTTGACGGAGCCAAAAACCGGAATGTCGCCCTTGGCGGTTTCCAGCGACTGGCCACTGCGGCCAAACTGAACCCCGGCAACAATGTTGCCGCCGGAATATTCGTGGCTCGTCGGGGTGACGGTGCGCGACTCATTGCCCAGGATGTTCATCACACAAACCCGGGTGTCCTTATTAGCCAATTCCTTGAGCGAATGAACGCCTACATAATAAGGAAAGGGATTTTGGTTCTTCTTAGCCATTGATTGCTCCTAGCGTATCGGGTTGGGTGATTATTTCTTGGCTTTCTTAGCGGGCTTCTTAGCCGCGGGCTTAGCAGCGGCCTTCTTGGGGGCAGCCGGTGCCGCGCCCTTTTTGCCGCCCGTAGCGAGCCAATCGTCCAATTCCAATGCGTAGTTGAGCACCCGGATCATACTCGAGTCGTGGCCAAAGAAGCGGTAGGGCACGCCCAGATTATCCAAGACGTCACGGCCATAAGCCATGCCCTGGATCACATTCGGACCGCCGCGACCCACAACCACGTGGATGTTCGGGTTTTTATCGATATGGTCCTTGAGGCCGTCGAAGATGGCCTTGAGGGTCACAAAGATGTCGGTGTTGTTGGCTTTACCACCGATCACCAAGACTACGCGGGCTTGGTGTAACCAGTGTTTGAAGCTGATGTCGGCGATGTCGCGCATCTTAGCATAGGGCGGGTTGCCGCCGAAGTCAGAAGACACAATCGCCTTCTCGCCCAAAATTTCAGTAGCCGCCGAGTTGGCACCGCCACCGAACATAAAGGGAAGGATCGTTCCGTTGGGGTTTAATTCCACCACATCGGACTGACCCTGATAGGTGCGCAGCATGTTGATTTCGGCTTCGAATTCGGTGAATTCGGTGCTGAAGATCTCTTCGGGGAAGTTGATGCGGCTATGGGCCGGGTCGTCCTGGTCGAACTGAGCCTTAATGTCGCAGGCGAAGGGAACCAAGCGGCCTTTGACGCTGCCCATGCGGATCGGGTTGATCTCTAACATGGTCAGGCCGTAGTTGTTGTACAGTTCCCACAACTTAGGCAGGTGCTGAACCAGCGGGCTGATGATCTCCTGAGGGGCACCCAATTCGATCAAGGCGTCGTTGATATGGAACGCCTTGATGCCCGTGGCCGGGTTGAAGCTGATGATCTTCTTGCGCGACAGAGGCAATTCCTCGATGTCGATACCGCCTTCGTGGGTTAAGATCATCACCGGAGCGCGGTGCTCGGTGGACATGGCGATGGAGACGTAAATCTCAAATTCCGAGGGGATGAACTCTTCGAAGGTGACGCCGTTGGCTTGTACCGTGTGGTTGCCAAAGGTATGACGGGCAAAGAAGAGGTCTCGCTTGGCCTGTTGGGCCTCGTAGACGTTACTGCTGATGCGCACCAAACCGGCTTTGCCTTTTTTGCCCACACCGCCCAAAAAGACGGGCTTAACAACGACCTTTTTGGCCGGGGACTTCTTGATTAGCGCAGCGATTTCCTCATGAGAGGCGTCTTCGGTCAGCACATCGGCGGAAGGGAAGTCCACCGTTTCCAGCAGCTTCCTGCCCCATCTCATACCGGTAAGTTGCATAATCCCTCTTATCTGGGTTGTTCGATTGCAGCGTTAACATGGCCCAAGACAGCGGTCCCGCTGCTTTGGCGCATGAGCTCGACCGCCGGTTCACTGGGTTTTTTCTTTTGCCCGTCCCGCAGCCGGCTAAGCGGCCTAGAGGGCCAACTCAAAAAGCTTCGGGTCTCGCTTTAGCTCCGGGTCAAAAACTTCCCGGCGCAAATGTCCGATACAATAGAATACCGTTCTATCTTTGGCAACCGGCAGTTGAGGTTGAAGGTGCGCAGGACGGGGTTACCAACCATAAATCGGATAGAAAGGGCCTCCTTTTCGGGGCTCGAAGCCAAAGACTCAGGGCGAAAAGGGCGTCTCAAAAGAGAGGTCAAGCCCGAGGGCATCGGCTGCAAACCCAAAATAACGGTAATTATATTAACCCAAAAGCCAGGATTTAGCTAGGCCGCTTTAAGAGCTTTGCAAGCCAATCCTTTTGGCTTCGCCCAAAGATTCCTCACTTACCCAAGTCACTTGACAGGGCTCCGACCTCAGTTAAGCAAACTGAAAAACCTAACCTCTGCAAGCATATTCAAAGAATCTAAAACAAAGGTCTACTTTCGAGGTTCAGGCTCTTGAGTTTTGCGCCTAACCCCCGCACCCCTGGTCACCTAAGCCCAATGAGTGCCACAGGACTTCATCTAGGGACTTTCACCCATTTTTCACAATTTTGCCTTGGCCTTTTTCTTCAATTTGAGTGCATAATTTACTCGAAACTCAATTGAAGGAACTAGTAATGAGACACCTCTTCATCAGCTTTTTCGCCGTTCTCCTGCTAGTTAGCCTGGCGGCTTCCTGCAAGAAGGAGAGTGACCCGGTCACCATAAGCACCGGGGACTCAACTACTGACTCCACCCCTGATGTTTCGGCCGATGCGCTCTCCTTTAGCGACACCGACAACCGGGTCGCATACATTCAGGGCACCTTGAACATCACCAAGGCAACCGACGAATCGAAGGTGGATTCTTATAAAATTTACTGGGGCAGCGACGCCGCCACCAAACTTTCGGGAGAGTCGGTAATCGCCAGTAAAGATAAGGTGAACGCAAACCTGACCTACGATTTTGCCGCCAACACCTTGCTCCCCAGCGGAGCCAACTATTTCTTGGTCTTTACGGCCAATCAGGTAGGCGAGGCCACGACCCCCAAAGCCCTAGCCATTGCCGACAACACCACCCCCAACAATCTCTTTGGCACCGCCCTGTTCGGCACGGGTGTCTTTGGCCCCTAACCGAACCCATATACAGGAGAACCTAATGTTTAAAATCTTTATAACCAGCCTACTGGCCTTGAGTCTGAGCGCTCCCCTGATGGCCGCCGTGCCCAACAGCTTTACCGATGGCGAGGTCGTTTCGGCAGCGAAGGTCAACGCAAACTTTGCCCAGGCGAGCAAAAAGATCGTCGCCAAGCTAGATGGCGCCGTGATTGGCACCTTATTGGGGATCACGGGCACTGGTGCAGTCGTCTTTTTGTCGGACAATCTCTATGCGGCCACCATCGGCAAACCGCTGTCCAGTTCCCCGTCGCTGGTACAACAAGAAACGTTTTATACCGCAGCTGGTTGCACCGGAACCGCCTATGCCGGAATGGCGGGCACAGAGGGTACGGTGCTCTATGGATTTAACGGCAACCTATATCATGTGAATCGTTCTGCCACCTATGAAGCGACCTCCGCCGCCTCGGCCTATGGCAGTGGCGGCTGTTTTACGCCCTCTCCCGTCTCAGTGGGATATCCCCTGACCGCGCACGACAGCTCCGTTACCGGATTCCCCAGCACCTTGGCCACCGGGACCCTTAGCCTCCAGGTCGAATAGGCCGACCCTAGTCCAAACAAAAAAGCCCCCGCCGGTCCAGGTGACCGATGGGGGCTTTTTTTGCCTTCAGTTTGCCGGTCAGCCGACCAGCAACCCGCCGTAGTTCACGAAGAAGGGCACAAAAACCAACGAGAGGATCGCTTGCAGCTTAAGCAAGATGTTTAAGCTCGGGCCGCTGGTGTCCTTGAAGGGATCACCGACGGTGTCACCGATCACCGCGGCTTTGTGGGCCTCAGAGCCCTTGCCCCCGTGGGCACCCTTCTCGATATACTTCTTAGCGTTGTCCCAAGCGCCGCCGGAGTTCGACGAAGCAATGGCCAAGACGCCCCCGCAGACCAAAGAACCGGCCAAGACGCCGGCCAAAGCCTGCACCCCAAAGAGGAAGCCGCAACCTAAGGGGGTCAGGATGATCAACGCCGCCGGGGCGATGGTCTTCTTTAAAGCCGCCTTGGTGCTGATCGCCACGCAGGTCTTATAGTCCGGGTCGGCGGTGCCTTCCAAGATGCCGGGGATGGTGCGGAACTGGCGGCGTACTTCGTTGATCATCTCCATGGCGGCAGTACCCACCGCCTCCATAGTCATAGCACTGAAGATAAAGGGCAGCAGCGCCCCGATGAACAGACCCGAGAGGACCAAGGGGTCCAGCAGGTTGATGTTATCCAGCACCCCAGCCTGTCCCTTTTCGCGGAACAAACCATCAGCCCTGGTCAAGAACGCGGCGAAGAGCGCCAGGCTGGTCAAAATCGCCGAACCGATGGCAAAGCCCTTGCCGATAGCGGCGGTGGTGTTGCCCGCAGCGTCCAAGACGTCGGTACGGTCGCGGATTTCTTTGCCCAAGCCGGTCATCTCGGCGATGCCCCCGGCGTTGTCACTCACCGGGCCGTAGCCATCGATGGTCAGGCCGATGATCAAGGTACCGAGCATACCTAAGGCGGCCACCGCCACGCCGTACATACCCGCAAAATAATAAGAAACCCCAATGGAGCCGACCACCAAGATGATGGGGACGCCGGTGCTGTAGTAGCCTAAGGCGATACCGGCAATGATGTTGGTCGCGGCACCAGTCTCGCAGGCCTGAGCCAAGTCCTGGGTTGGCTTGAAGTCGTGGCTGGTAAAGTATTCAGTCGCCAAGCCGATGCCCAAACCGGCCAATAGACCCGAGAGGAAACACCAGAAAACCCCGATAGCCGTAGACTCTTTGCCGTTCATCAGGAAGGTTTCGGGCAGGAACCAAACGGTGGTGGCGTACATCATAACGGCCATCAAGACCGTAGAAATCACCAACATCCGCTTGAGCGTCGGGGCTACGTCTTCTTCGCTTTTGACCCGCACAAACAAGAAGGTCAACAGCGCCACCGGCACGCCTACCGCCGAAATCACAATGGGGAATAACATGGCCCCAATGTTGCCCGCAAAGGCCACCGCGCCGATCACCAAAGCCGCGCAGGTCGATTCAGCGCAGGAGCCAAACAGGTCCGCCCCCATACCGGCCACGTCGCCCACATTGTCGCCCACGTTGTCGGCGATTACCGCCGGGTTGCGCGGGTCGTCTTCGGGGATACCGGCCTCAACCTTACCCACCAAGTCGGCACCCACGTCGGCCGCTTTGGTAAAAATCCCGCCGCCGACCCGTCCGAAGAGGGCGATCGAGCTGCCCCCTAAGCCAAATCCGGCGATCACTTCCATCAAGATATGTTCGTTTCCTGCCGTATCCAAGCTGGGGAACATGGTTTTGAGCAGATAATAGACCGCCACCAAACCAAAGAGTGCCAAGGAAACGAGGGCAAAACCCATCACCGCGCCGCTGTTTAAGGCGATCTTGAAGGCATCGGCGATGCTGGTTTTGGCCGCACCGGCGGTGCGGACGTTACCGGCCGTGGCGATGCTCATGCCGATGTAACCGGCTAAGATAGAAGTCAAACAGCCGAGAATAAAGGCAATGGCCGTAGGCACACCCTCGGCCACTTCGCCGGTGTGGGGGTCGTCGATCACTAAAAAGATCAATACCGCGAAGACCACGATAAAGATGCCCATGGCCTTGTAAGATTGCCATAAGAAGGCAATGGCCCCGTCGGCAATGGCCTTGTGGATTTTCTTGAGCTTGGCTCCCTCTTCGGCGCTGTCAGCCGCCGCATCGATGGGAATGGCCGTGATTTGTTTGGCTTTAACGACAGCCACAATGCCCGAAAGGGCCGCAAAAAACAGGATAATGCCAATGGCCTCCATAAGTCCCCTTATATGGAATGAACGGATCACCAACCCAGGTCGAAATTCCTAGGTGAAACCTTACCCAAAGCCTAGCGACTGTACCCCCAAAAGTAAATTTTTTTTGGGGGCCTAAGCGAAATGGCTTTAGCGTTCTAGTTCGGGGGCTATATTGGAGAAGCCTTGAGGGTCTAAAGGCAGGAGGTAGAGGATTTCTTCTTGGGCATGATCGTAGATTTCCATCACCCCGGCCGGGGCCAAGTCTATGGGCTGACGGGCCTTTTCTAAGACCGGGTAAACTCTACGCAACCCAATCAGGATAGACAAAGGGTGGCGCATGGGGTGGCGGGCGACCAAAAAAGACTGCCGCTTAAGTAGGCCATGACGGAAACGGTTTTGCTGGTCCATCGGCAAGGTCCGCCCCCAAGGCAAAATCCCCCCGCCTAGGCTGCGTAAGTCGGGCTCAGCGACCAACTCGGGGTTGTCATAATAGAGTCCAAAGGTCCGGGGGCCATTGAGTCCCAAACCCTCCAGGCGGGTTTGCACCCGTTGGACCTGAGGATAGATGGTCCCATACTCGCCACGGTGGACCTCAAAGACCAGTTCTAAGGGACCCATTTCTTCTTCGGTCACCGTCACCGGTGCGTACCCGCCCAGATAGGCGTATCCACCCCAGGTGGCGGCACTGAGCAACAACAAAACAACCAGAGCCCAGCGGCCCCACCGGATTTTATTCTTCAAAACCAGACCCCAAAAAAATTAAATGGGTTTTTCGCCAACGGGAACCAAGGTCACCCGGACGCGGCGGTTTTTCGCGCGGCCTTTGGAGGTTTTGTTGGTGGCGGCCTCAAAGAGCGGGCCGTAAGCCACTGCAATCATCGGCATGCGTACCTTCAATTCGTTTTGCAGGTAATAAGAAACCGAGGTAGCGCGGGTCGCCGAGAGTTCCAGGTTCGAAGCAAACTTAAGCCGCAACCGCTGGCTGATGGGCATTTTGTCGGTATGGCCTTCGACCACCACATAATAACCCTGGTGTTTCTTCAATTCCTTAGCCAGCTTTTCTAAGATACGGATGCCACCGGGACGCGGAGCGGCCGAGCCACTGCCAAAGAAGACCGCTTCGTCCAGTTGCAGGTAGGTGCGGCGGCGCTCAGAGCCGATCTCCATCTGGCCGTCTTGCATTTCTTTAGCGAAGCTTTTCTTCAAGCCCGCCTGTAACGCTTTATCGGCTTCGGTGGGTTGTCCGGCTTGGTTGATCTCGTCTAATTGGGCCTGCAGCTGAAGCATCTGGGCTTGAGACTTTTCTAAGTCGGCCTTGAGGCTATTGCGTTCGCTGGTCAGTGCGGTGATCTTATTGTCACGTTGCTTGATCTGGTCCTTAAGGTCCGAGTCGCAACCGGCCAGGAACAGAACCGCGAACAAAAAGGGAAAGAGCTTGCGGAACATCATATTTCTTATCAAGGGAAGGAGGTCCAAATTCAGGTTCATCCAAGCTTTTATTGTTACAGATTCTTAATATTTCGGCGAGTGGAATCCGCAGGAACTTAAGGTGCAGGCTCTTCGAAAATCAAACGGCCCAAGGCTCCCTTGCGGTAGTCATTGACCAGACCCGCATAAACCTTGTTCCAATCGACTTCTGCGCCTTTCTTTAGCGCGCCGTATCGGACCGCCGCAGCGTTCAGGACGTCCTCACCATGCTCGGGGATTTCCTCAAAGCGGTAACGCTCCATCGCCTCAGCAGGCAACTGGCGGGCGATCAACTGAGCGATAAACTGAGCGACCCGAAACACACCGGGGATCTCGTCACGGATGGCGTAAATGGCGCAAAGCGAAAGCCCCCGCTGGTCTGAGTCAATCCGGGGCGGCATGATGCCCGGCGTGTCCAATAGCTCCATGCCGCTGTCGACGATGATCCAAGCTTGGCCCTTAGTGATGCCCGGACGGTCACCCACATTGGCCGTGCGCTTGCCCTTGAGGCTGTTGATCAGCGTTGATTTGCCGGTGTTGGGTAGGCCGATCACCATCAAGCGCATCGGCGGGGGCCGGATGCCGCGCCGCTCGAAAGAGGCCCGCTTGGTTTTTAGCAGCTCGCGGCAAGTGGACAAAATCTTCTTGGTCGAAAGCCGGTCCAGCGCGTCAATCACCAAAAAAGGCAGACCCGCTTCTTTGAGGTGCTGCTGCCAAGCCCTAAAATTGGCCGGATCGGCATAACGCTCCTTGTTAAAGATCACCAACCGGCGCTTATCGCCCAGGCGGCGTTCCATCTCTGGGTTACTACAGCCCAAAGGCATCCGGGCATCACGCACTTCCAAGACCAAGTCCACCAACTTGAGCTTTTCAAAGACCTCGTCCATGGCCTTTTTCATGTGGCCTGGGAACCAGTTGATCCGTTGGGAATGGCCCAGTTCGGCGTTTGTCTCGTCTGTCATCTTCCGTCTCTTTAGAAAAAGGCTGCTTTAAAGGAGCCGTTGGTAACATTCAAAGGTCTTTGCGGCGGTGGCTTCCCAGCTATATTGCTGGGCCGCCCGGTAGGCCGCTTCCATCTGCTCTGGCGAACGTTGCAGTGCCCGGTCGATTCCTTCGGCAATCGATTCCACCTGATAAGGGTCCACCAAAACCCCCTCAGACCCGACCACCTCGGGGGCCGAGCCTTGGTTGCCCGCCACCACCGGAGTCCGGCTGGCCATGGCTTCTAAAAGCGGAATCCCAAAGCCCTCGTAGAGGGTCGCGAAGACAAAGGCCGCCGCCTGTTGGTAAAGGCTAGGTAGCTGGGCGTCGGACACAAAATCCAGCAAGCGCACTTGTTCTTTTAACCCCAACCGCTCCACTTCGGCCAAAATTTCTTGGTGTCCATAGCCCATTTCTCCGGCCAAAACCAGTATATGGGTTTGTCTGGCTCCACTCTGGCCGTAAGCTTGGATCAACCGCGTTAAATTTTTGCGGGTCGAGAGGCTACCCACAAACAACAAATAGGGCTGGTCTAGTCCCCAAGCTTCGGGCAGAGGCCCGGCGGGTTCAAAAAACCGCCGGTCCGCCGCCAAAGGGGTAGCGGTGATCCGCTCCGGGTCCGCGCCCAGTAATTCGACCAAATCCAGGCGGGTCTGCGAACTGACCGTAAGGACCCAATCGGCCCGGTCCAGCGCCTCTTTATATTGCAGCATCTTTTTTTCAAAAAAACGATCCGAGCAAATGCCCTGATCACGCAGCCGGATGATGGCCAAGTCATGGAAGGTGACCAGTTGGCGGCATTTGGGCCAGCGCGGCAGACGGCAGTCTAAACCATGGAAAAGCTCTGGCCCGCCGAACAGCGGCCAAACCGGGTCCAGATAAACCCGGGCCTTATCCCCAAAAACAAAGGATTGGCGGTGCTTGCGGTTTTGGGGCCTGATATAATATTCCAACCGAGGGCTGCCCGGCAACCGGCCCAAGGCCTGAATCAAGCGGTTGGCGTAGCGGGCCACTCCGGTCGGTTTGGGGGTAGCGACGGAGCTGACTTCCAATCCAATCAACAAAGAGTCCTCATCCTTTTGGGGGTCTTGAACGGGGTAGCCCGGCCTTTGCGGGCGAAGCCCCAGACTAGCCTCTTGAGCGGGCCTTGTCACCTCGTCCTTGAAGGGGCCCCATTTTTAGGCTAAACTCAAACCAGGCGCAGTTCATTCAGATATACCGCCAACCTACTCCCCCCAGGAACATGTCCCCCAATGCCGACCAACAACAGGGCCTGATCGAATTGCTCCGCAACCTGTTAGAAGAGTATCCTTTGGGGCTTAAGGAATTTGATTTGGTCCGCCTGCTGCGCGAACGGCGGCTAGCCCCCTTTGCCGAAGGGGATTTAGGGGATTCGCTCTTTTTATTTAAAATCCATTTTTTGCTTTTCCACCTATTGTACCGGCTTAAAGACCAATTGGTCCAAGAAGGCGTGGCCACGCTGGATATCCATTGTCTAAATATCCGCCTAATCCCGCTACGCACGGGCGGAGCAGAGTTAAGCGAATACGACGGCCTCCGCGAATACTACCTGGACCTGAGCCACTTAAACACCGACCGAGATGCGGTCGAAGAGATGCTGGATTCCTTCTGGAAGGCCTTCCGTGTCCATAGCAACGGTGCGGAGGCCTATGGCGCGCTGGGGTTGGAGGTGGGTGCCAGCAGCGACCAAGTAAAAAGCAAATACCGAGAACTGGCCCAAAAGCTGCACCCCGACAAAGGGGGGCCGGTGGAGGCCTTTGACCGGATCACCTGGGCAAAAAACTTCTTGCTCTCTTAACCCGCTTGGGAACTTGTCTGGCAGGGGAGCGGAAGCGGTTCCTGTTGAACCAAAAGGGTCTTTGTGTTATGGCTGATTCCGTAGTTATCCGCCCTTTACTTGGGAGCTTAAAAAAATGTTTCGTCTGCTGGCACTTTTCATTCTGACCTGCTTGGCCGCAACACCCCTCTGGGCCTTTGAACGCGCCCAAGTAGATCGTCTGATCGCGACCGGGAAATGCCCGCGTTGTGATCTTTCGGGGGCCAATCTAGCAGGGCTTTACCTGAACCAAGCAGATCTTACCGGGGCCAATCTTTCCGATACCGACTTAAGCCGAGCCAAGCTGAGCAAAGCCAAGTTGGCCGGTGCGAGCCTCAAAGGAGCGAACCTCAAGGAAACCTTTTTGGGCGGAGCGGACCTGCGCCAAGCGGACCTACGCCATGCCGACCTTGCCAAAACCGAATTTTACCGGGCCCAATTACAAGAAGCCAACCTAACCGGGGCGTCGGTATACCACACGGGCTTCAATCTGGCGGACCTTTCCGACGCCTATTGGATCGACGGGCGGCGGTGCCTGAAAAAATCGGTGGGAGTTTGTGACCTATGAGGGGATTTAAGGGGGTTGTTTTACTGCTGGGGGTCTGTTGGGCGGTTTATGCGCCGCTTTGGGCCTTTGACAACGACCATTACAGCGACGCCAAATTCCAAAAGTCTTGCCAAAAGTGTGACTTAAGCAATGCGCCTTTGCAGTTTGAAAACCTAGCCGGTGCGGTCTTAGGTGGCTCGAACATCCAAGCAGCCAACCTAGAAAGTGCGAACCTAGAAGGCGCTGACTTGCGCGGCGCCGACTTACGCGGAGCTAATTTAGCCAACGCCAACCTGCGCGGGGCGTTGCTACAAGGAGCCAAACTGGAAGGGGCCCAGCTCGAGGAAGCGGACCTGGAAGGGGCCGAAGTTTCGGGGGCTAGTTTCGCCAAAGCCCACCTCAAGCTAGCCAACTTGATCTCCCTTAAGGGAGAGGGGGCCAGCTTCAACGGCGCGGATCTGACCTTAGCTAGGGCCGAACGGGCCCATCTGCAAAAAGCCGACTTCCGCAAAGCCCGGCTCTTTTGGACTAAGTTTGACCTGAGTAATTTAGCGGGCAGCAACTTCGAGTCGGCGGTCTTAGAAGAAGCCAGCTTCAACGGAGCCAACTTAAAGGAGACCAGGTTCAACGGAGCCCAGCTAGTCGCTACCAGCATCCATGCCGCCCAATTTTTAGGCGCTACCTGGACGGACGGACAACTCTGTAAAAAAGGCTCCATCGGCTTCTGCCAAAAGTAAAGGCTAGGGCTTTTCTAGCCAGATCAAGGCCTCTAGGTTGCCTGATTTCTTTCCTTCAATGGGGCTGTCGATGCGGCCCTTAAAGACCAGCCCTAAGCTTTGAGCCGCCTCAATCACCCCCACAATGGCCGCTTCGCGCAGCTTCGGGTCGCGCACCACGCCGCCCTTCTCGATCCCCCCTTTGCCGACCTCAAACTGCGGTTTGACCAGGGCCACCACCTGTCCCCCTTTGACCAACAGGGCTTTGAGCGGCGCTAAGATCAAGGTCAGGCTGATGAAACTAACGTCCACCACCGCAAAATCCACAAAGCTCCCGGTCAAATTCAGGTCCGCGTGGCGGAAGTTGGTTTTTTCTAGGCTCAAGACCCGGCGGTCTTGGCGCAACCGGTGGTCTAGCTGGTTGGTGCCGGCGTCCACGGCGTAAACAAAGGCGGCACCGGCCTGCAATAAACAGTCGGTGAAGCCGCCGGTGCTGGCCCCGACGTCTAAGCATAGCCAGCCCTGGGGATTGATCCCAAAGTCTTTTAGGGCTCCGGCAAGCTTAAGGCCGCCTCGGCCCACAAAGGGAGGGTCTTCGCCTTTAAGGCGGATTTCGGCCTCCAAGTCCACCTGGGTGCCCGGCTTGGCAATAGGTTGGTCGTCCACCAAAACGCGCCCGGCCATCAAATAGGCCTGGGCTCGCTCGCGGCTAGGGGCCAGCCCGCGGGCAACCATCAATTTATCGATCCGTTCCTTGGCCATAAGGGCTTTCCTTCAGAGGGCGCTATAGGTAAGCTGGTCCAGCAACCCTAAAGGTTACCACCGCGCCCGACAAGCCCCATGATCAAGTCTCTTTACCAACAGCTCAGCGAGCCCAGCCGAAGACCCCTAGAAAAGGTCTGCCAGCTCTACGCCCAGGCTGGATTTCAATGTTGGTTAGTCGGAGGCTCACTGCGGGACCTTTTGATCGGCGAAATCCCCGGTGATTTTGACTTGGCCACCAATGCACCCTTAGAGGCGACCCGCCGCATCTTCCACAAGGTCTTTGAAACCGGCCCGGACCACGGCACCCTGACGATCCGCTTATTGGAACAAACCTTTGAGGTCACCCGCTTCCGGCGCGACGTAGCCACCGACGGGCGGCACGCCCAAATTTCCTTTGCCGAAACCATCGAAGAAGACTTAAGCCGCCGGGACTTGCGGATCAACGCCATTGCCTTTGACCCCCTAACCGGAGAATTCCGCGACCCCGAAGGCGGCTTGGTGGACCTCCAAGAGAAAATCATCCGCTTCGTGGGTCCTGCGGGCCAGCGGGTACGCGAAGACCACTTGCGGGCTTTACGCTATCTGCGGATGCTGGCGCGACTGATGCCCCAAGGCTTTAGCTACGACCCCGCCGAGTTGGCCGAAGTCCAGGCGACCTTTCTGCCCGAAGTGCTTTCCTTAGAGCGGGTCTATGAAGAATTAGGCAAGATGCGGCGCTACGCCAGCAAAGCAAACCATTTTTTGGCCGAACAATTGACGGCGCTGCAGCCCTTTAAAGCCCACCTGAGTCCCCAGGGGCACCAAGACTTAATCCCCAAGCTGTTGGTGTTACCGGACCAAACCGCCTTGGGCTGGGCGGTGGCATTTGAGCGCGGCGAAAGCAAAGCGCCCGAAGACTTGCGGCTTTCTAAAAAAGAAAAACGTCGGGTCAAGGCGCTGCTCAGCTTTCCTGAGCTCCTTCCCGAGCAAACCCCGAAGCTCCGCGCCTTCATTTCCCAAGTTCCCGCAGAAGATCGCCCTGATTTGGCCCAGGCGGCCCAGGTATTATTTGAGCAACCGCTACTAGCCCCCATCCAAGCCATTTTGGCCGCTGGCGACCCGCTGGAAATCAAAGATTTGGCGCTCGACGCTGCGGCGTTGATGGAAATGGGCCTGCAAGGAAAAGCGCTGGGAGCCGCCCAGCGGCGCTTATTAGAAGCGCTTTTCGAAGCACCAGAGCACAACCAGCCAGATCAGTTGCGCCAATTACTGAGCCAGAACCCTTGACTCCTATTTTGCCTAGTCCTTTCATTCTTGCGGTTTTGAAGCGCAGTTGGTAGCTTGTCAGCAGCGAACCGTAACCCACACAATACCGCCCGATGCTTCAGGAATTGCGCCAGGCCTCAAACAACTACGTCTCCATCGCCAACCACTATGATGAGTTGGTAGAGGAATGCGCTTCATTAGAGTTCATCGCCATCAACGCAGGCATCGCCTCGAAACAGGCGAACAACGACTCTTTCATGAAGCTCAGTTCGGAGATCCAGATCATGTCGGCCAACGTCACCGAAGCGGCCCACTTAGGCCGGGCCACCGCCTTCAAATGCCTCGACGATACGGCCCAGAGCTTTGGCCAGCTCCTGACCATGACCCGTTTTTACGGCCTCTACGACCGCGCCAGCAGCCAGCAAAAACGTCTGGCCCCCTATTTATCTAAGGTCAAGAATGCGATCACCGAATACAGCATTTTAGAACTCAAGCGCAACACCTCCCAAATGTCGCGCTCCTTAGACAACCTGATTGCGCTGGTCAACATCGGCAAAACCATGGCTATCGGCGGTAAAATCAAGGCGGTCTACATCGCCGGATCAGAAGAAAAATTCCGTATCATCACCGAAACTATGCAAGAGTCGATCGATCGTCTCTTCGAACTGCTCGACCAGATCAGTTCGGAGTTCGATATGATCCAAAGCCTCTTTGCCAACATGAGCGCCGAAAGGGTCTAGTCGATGAAGAAACACCATGTTCTCTATGAGCGCGGCGACCGTCGCTGGACCGTTATCTACCAAGACCCCGACAAAAACGAACATGTCTTAGACTCCAACGAATACCTGATCAGCGTTGGTGACCAGCATATGCTGCTGGACCCGGGGGGCTTCGCGATCTTCCCGGCGGTGTTTAGCACGCTAGTGCAATTGATTGATCCCTCCAAGGACCTCAAGTTTGTCTTCGCCAGCCACCAGGACCCGGACATTGCCAGTTCGCTTTCGCTCTGGCAGAAGATCAACCCGGAAATCAAATGTTACATTTCCTGGCTTTGGAAGAGCTTTGTGCCCCATTTTGGCGGCACCGACGAGACCTACATTGCCATTGAAGACAAGGGGCAGATTCTAGAATTTAACGGCTACAAATTACAGGTCGTCCCGGCGCACCATTGCCACTCAGCTGGCAACTTCCACCTCTATGACCCGGCGTCTAAAATCTACTTCTCTGGCGACGTAGGTGCGGCCCTAGTGCCCGACAACCAGCGCAGGCTGTTTGTCGAAGACTTTGAAGCCCATGTGCCTAACATTGAATACTTCCACCGGCGCTGGTTCGGCTCTAATGCCCACAAAAACGAGTGGTGCGACCGCGCCTTGGCCATGGACATCGAATTGCTCTGCCCGCAGCACGGAGCCATCTATGTAGGCCCTCAGGTCAAACAATTTTTGCAATGGTTCCGCGCCCTAAACGTGGGCACCACCAGCAACAAGGGACTAACGGTATGAAGCGATTTGAGGCTTTTTACGAGAAGGGCGAACACAAATGGTATTGTCTCTTCCAAGACAAACACCGGCCTAAGCACCTGATCGGCACCAAAGAATATTTAATCCAACATGGGACCAAGGTAATGTTGACCGACCCCGGCGGCACCGAGGTCTTCCCTGAGATCATCTCGGCTATGGCCGAGATCACCAACCTAGCCGAAATTGACCGAGTTTTCTGCACCCACCAGGACCCCGATATTTTCAGCTCTCTGGCCCTTTGGCTTCAGATGCGCCCGGACTTAAAAATCTTTCTGCCCAAGATTTGGATCGGCTTTATGCTGCACTTTGGCGGGGAGCGGGAAAACTTTGAACTGATCCCCGACGAAGGCACGTTGATCAACCTGAACGGCCTCAACCTTCAGGCGATCCCTGCTCATTTTATGCACAGCTCTGGCAACTTCCACCTCTGGGACGCTGAAGCCAAGATCCTCTTCACCGGGGATACCGGCGCGGCCTTGATTACCGATGACGCCGACAGCCCTTTTGTGACGGATTTTGACAAACACATCCCCTTGATTGAAGGCTTCCACAAGCGCTGGTTTGGCTCTAACGAACATAAAAACCAATGGTGCGAGCGGGTGGCCGAATTAGAGCCCGATATGCTCTGCCCGCAGCATGGACTGATCTACCAAGGCGACCAAGTGGGCCGCTTCATCGACTGGCTCTTTGAGCTCAAAGTTGGGGTGATCAACTACTAGCGGCTTGGGTTCGGCGGTTAGACCGGCCCTCAATTGCCGCCTTGGATTGAGTCAAAGGCTCTGACGCTACCCAAAGCTTGACTGGATAAGGGCTCCCCCTATCGCGAGCGGCTTAAGCCCCGAGCCAATTGAGGCGCACAAAAGCTGTCCCATCCCTTCAAATTACCTGAGGCCCCCGCATCCCCCAAGAGGAGATCGAGGCGGTGCCAACAATTCCACCGAACGAAACAACAAAACAAAAGCTTAAGGGATTCACCACCTTCCCCGTACGGGGAAGGCGGCTTCATTTCAGAGCGCCGAAATCCCCTTTAAAATTGATGTCACTCAACTGACCGTTCGGGTTGATCAGTAGGTAAATTTTTTCGCCCCCTTTGGGGTGCTGGGCCTGAACTTGATAAAAGCCGAACTTCAGCACCTGGACCTCCACCTTCGAAGAGTCGACGTTCTTCCATTCGGCACCCAGGGCTTTTCCAACCACAGGGTAACCTTCGTCCACCAATCGATTCAGGTATTCCTTTGCCAGCTCCCCCAACTCGGCTTTCGAGAGCGGATCGGGCTGTCCGTGGCCGCCGTGGGCAAAGGCCGCCGGGATCAAGAGGAAGGCAAAAAGCCCTATCATCAATAACTGAACTAAGTTTCTTCTGGTTTGCATCGCGCTATTCCATTATGGGTTGTTGGACTTTCCGTTCGAAGAAGGACTTGCGGTATGGCTCCGGGATTCCTTTATCCCTGGACTCCTGTTGATCTATCTTCTCATGGGCGTGGTAGTGGTTGTCTTCAGAAAAACCGAAATCGTCCGGCTGGGCTGTGTGTTGGTAGCCATGGACCTGCATCATGAACAGCAAGAAACCGACAAAAACCAACGCCAGGTTCGATAATCGGCTGAATTTCCTAAAGCTGGACGAATGCCGCCACATGCTGATCAAGACGATCATCACCGCCAAAGCCGTGATCTGGCCCAGTTCGACCCCGACGTTGAAGGCGACGATACGCCCCAGCAACTCCAAGGGCTCGAAATCCAGCGGCAATTGCTGTAGGCGCGTCGAAAGGCCGAAGCCGTGGATCAGACCAAAAAGAAACACCATGCTTAGCAAATTGGGCACTTTGAGGTCGAGATACCGTTTAAACCCGTCAAGGTTCTCGAATCCTTTGTAGATCACCGTCAGGGCAATCACCGCATCGATCAGATAAGCGTTGGCCTTGATCCCTAAGAAGGTAGCGAGAATCAAGGTGACGCTGTGGCCTAGCGTGAAGGCCGAAATAAACTTCAAGACATCCTTGAAGCGGTAAAGGAAAAAGATCACCCCGAACAAAAAGAGTAAGTGATCGTATCCCGTCAGCATGTGTTCGGCACCCAGGCCAATGTAGGCGGCATAACCGCCGTCGATCATGTTTTTGATCGCTTCGGGCGAAATGCCATGCGCCTGGGCATCACCAACAAACCATCCAAGCATGGAGTCTCCTAAACTAAGGTATCGTGAATTTGTGTGGGGTACCGGAAAACGAGGCTAATGAAGCAGGACGATCGGTAACCCAGCTGGAAGGAGTTGGTACGCACGCCTTCTTATCCAGCCCAATCGGCTTTGGGGGCCGCAAGTGGAGGCCACAGGAAGGAAAGCCGCTTTCGCTTCGAGCGGTCGTTGTGCTCTTGCGGGGATTCATGTTGGTGGTCGTCTTCGAAAGCAATAGGGGTGCCCTGGGGCCGGTCCACCAAATGGTTGGAAACCGGCGGACAAAAAAGCCAACCTGCCGCACAGAGCAGGCTGAAATAGAGCCCCCAAATCAATTGGGGGTCTTTGGCGGTCAAAGCAATCTCAAGGCAAAGGGTTGGGTTTGTTTGATGCGAAGCTCCTTGGCCAGCTGGCCAACTTTGCAGGAAGCGGCGGCAGACGCTTTCGAAGGGGTTTCTCATAAGAGCCGCTCGCCCGAATTGACTTCCACCGCCAGATGCACGATGCGTGGGTATTTGGCGAGGATGCCCTTAAAATATTCCGGTGGTTTGGGATGTTGCGTGACCACCGACACAATGGCGGCCAATTGTTTTGTACCGATTTTCCAGACATGTAAGTCCGAAACGCGGTGGTCGTCAAACCGCTCGATCTCTTCTTTGATTTCTTGGATCAAGTCCAGGTCTACGCTGCTGTCGAGCAGCACGGCACCCGACTCGCGGGCCAAGATCACCGCCCACCGCGCAATCAGCACCGAACCAACCAATCCCATGACTGGGTCCATAAAGGCCCAGCCAAAATATTTCCCAGCCAGGAGCGCCACAATGGCCAAGACCGAGGTCAAAGCATCGGCTACCACATGAAGATAGGCGGCCCGCATGTTGTGGTCGTGCTGGTGGCTGTGGGCCGGTCCGTGGTCCTGTTCCTGCCCAGGGTGGTGGTCGTGGTGGTCATGATGGTCGCGCAAGATGAAGGCACTGACCAAGTTGACCAGCAATCCCAACAGGGCCACCAGAATGGATTCCGTATAATGGATGGGCCGGGGAGTGATCAGCCGCTCGACCGACTCGTAGACCACCGACAAGGCCACCACGCCTAAAAGAATGGAACTACCAAAACCGCCCAGGGAGCCCACCTTGCCGGTACCGAAGCTGAAGCGCCGGTCGTCCTTGTGGTTGCGGGCATACCTATAGGCAAAAACAGCTATGCCTAGGGCCGTCGCGTGGGTACCCATGTGCCAGCCGTCGGCCAGTAACGCCATGGAACCAAAGAGGTAACCTGCCGCGATTTCGGCGGCCATGGTCACTACCGTCAAGACCACCACTAATGATGTCCGCCGCTCGTTGCTGCCATCGTCAATGCGGTAGCCGTGGTCGTGTTCCCAAAGCTCGGGATCGTAAGAATCCATCGCGGTCCTTTGTTTTGGAGTTCCTTTGGGGGCTAAAGCCCTCAAGTCGAAACCTTCTTGATGAGGTGCATCAGCTCCGCCGTGGCTTTATTCGGGTCGGTTTGCATTTGTTCGGCTAGGCAATGCCCAACGTGGTCTTCGAGCACCACATCCCTAGCCCCGTTTAGTGCCGCCTTAACCGAAGCGAATAGATTGAGCACTTCATCACAATAAACATCCTCTTCGACCATCTTGGACAGGGCGCGCACCTGCCCCTCAATCTTCTTTAACCGACTGATGACCTTGGCTTTGGTCTCTGGGTTGGCGTGATGGTGTGTTTTGGTCGGTGCGGGCATGCTGGACTCCTATTATATAGGGTAGCCCCCTACCCTATAAAAGCAGGATGAAATATCTGCCCCCTTTTGTCAAGCAGCTTGGCCGCCAAGCAAACCGCACCCATAAAGCCGCGACCACCCCAGACCTCTCCTGGGCCGGAAACCTCTGTCCGGAAATTCCGGATAACCGCCTCCGATGGCAAGAGCTATTTAACGAACCACTACAACTTAGATGCGATCCTCTCGGTGGGTTATCGAGTCAACTCAAAAAGGGCCACCAAGTTCCGGCAATGGGCCACCCAGACCCTAAAGCAACACATCACCGCAGAGTACAGGATCAACCCGGCACGGATCGAGCAAAACCAACGGGCCTTTCTGGCGGCGGTGGAGGACTTAAGGCGGCGGAGCGCGGGCAGCCAAGCGATGGGGCCGGGCGACCTGTTTTCCCTAGTGGCGGCCTTTGCCCAGACTTGGTTTTCTTTAAAAGCCTACGATGAAGAGCAACTACCCTGCCAAGGTAAGTGCCTAACGACCATCCCCCTAGAGGCAGAGGAACTCTACCGGGCGGTGGAGGTGTTTGAGGCCGAACTGGTCCAGAAAAACCACGCCACCGCTCTGTTTGCTCAAGAAAAAACCCAGGGGGCTTTAAGCGGGATTTTGGGGAGCGTCTTCCAGTCGGCCTTCGGGTAAGATGCCTACCCTAGGGTTGAAGAAAAGGCGGCGAACCGGCTTTATTTCGTCGTCAAAAACCACCCCTTCAACGGCTACAACAAGCGGATCGGGGGCCTTTGCGTGCATCTGGTTCCTGCAAAAGGCGGATGGGGGCCTTAAAAAACAAAATCAGCCCTGAAGCCCCAACCGCCCTCCCCCGGCTGATCGCCAAAAGCGGCCCGAAAGACAAAGGACCGATGATCGGGTGGGTGGTCTTGCTGCTGAGTGGGGAAGGGGAGGATGAACTGAGGGCCCTGCATCCCCCGCGAGAGACGGAAGGTACATAAACCAATCCGTCCAAGGGGTCACTAGCCCAGAGTGCGCTTAGGCTTTGCCTTGGCTGGCCTGTTTCCAGGCCGAGATGGTCGCCAAGGAAATGCCGCCGTGATAGTCGCGCTGTTCTTGAAGATAACGGTGCTCTTCGGCGAGCGGGCAAGCCAGCCTTGAGAGGCAGGCCCGCGCGCAATCGGACCCCTCTCGGGTCCGCTCATCTACACAAACATCCCGCAACATCTCACCGGGCCACTGGGGCGCTTGCACCGGACAAGCCGCCAAGCAGGGCTTTGGGCCACAGTCTTCGCAGGGGTGCGCTTGCTGCGGCTGGGTCGGGGCCTCAAAGGAATCGGGGGTCCAGATCAGACAACGCAGCGCCGTCCAAAGCCCAAATTCTGGGTCAATGGTCATCCCCAAAGGCGAGGTAAAACCCATGCCCATCAGCCGGGCGAGGGACAACAGGGGACGGCGGGTCTCGCCGAAGGGAAAGAGAATACGCGGCTCGCTCAAGCCTTCTAAGGCGGCAAAACGCTCGCCCCAGCGCTTTGAAAGCCGGTCGATTGGGTCCTTACCCTCAGGCCAATGGGCCCGCGCCATCTGCCAAAACAGTTGCCCGCCGTGGCCGATCAGGATCAAGGTCCCGCCAGCTGGGAGATCGGTAAAATAGCCCGCCACCTCGGGCGGTAGGTGGTCCCTATTAAAGCTAGCAACCCGCATCAGGCCACGTTTGGCCAAAAACTCCAATCCTTCTGACAAGTTCACACCTCAATAGTTTGGTTATACTTTTCAAGGATGGACCAACAGGTTATGCTCAGTCAAATCCAACCCTTCTAGGCCCGTTGATGCCCCCTAAAAAACGTACCAGTCTCAAAAAGCAACTCCTCACCAGCCACTTGAGCATTGCCTTGCTGGGCGTGGTGTTGCTGCTGATCACCTTGGCTACCAGCTATGCGCTGCGCTCGTCGACCCACAAGTTGGCTTTGATCAGCCAGCCCCGGATGGAGTCCTTAGACCACATCGACCGGGGCGTCTACCAGAGTGCGGTGATTCTACAACACTACATCTCTGAGCAAAACCATGAATTCCGGGTAGAACGCAACAGCATCTGGCGCGAAGGGATTTTCCCGTCCTTTCGTCGGTTACGGGAGCTGACCCAAGCCGATGAGGTCGAGATCAGCCACAACCTAGACCTTCTGATTGGGTTACTGGCTCAACTCCATACCTTACAAGCCCAGGCCGAGGAGCTAGCCCACCAACCGGAAAACCTCCCGGCCCAAATGGCGTACCAAGCCAACGGGCATGACTTACACCAGAAGTTACTAGAATCAACTGAAGCGGCCTCGGCCTTGACGCGCAAACAAGGCCAAGCGGCCTTGGCCAACGAGTTGGACCAATTCGCGCGGAACTTTGATTCCATCGACCTGCGCATGGAGTTGTTCCTCACCACCGGGCAGTCTGAACAATTGGCCCTCTTAGAAAAAAGCCTCGACCTAGCCAGCGTTCAACTCCAAGCGCTGCACCGCCAGACAACCGGTGCCGCCCGGCAACGCCTGAGGCCGACCTTAGATTGGTTAAGGGAATTTAAGGAGGTCTGCGTTTCGGTCATGGACGAGCGGGGCCAGCCCACTTGGAACCAGACCATGCATCTGCAAACCGAACAGTTGCGCCCCTTAGAAGCCCAGCTGACCGCTCAGATCCGCATTTTAGACGGCCTTTTGGGGGCCGAAATCGAGGCCGACGCGGCCAACGCCACCTGGGTTTCAAACCTTTCGATGGTGTTGACGCTGGTTTTGATTGTGGTGATGTTGGTCAGTGCGGTGGTCTTTTCGATGCGAAAATCAGCGGCGATCACTCGCCCGGTGCGCAAATTGGCCCGTGCCTCCGAAGCCTTTGCAGCGGGTAACCTAGGTGATGACATCCCCGTTGAAAGCAATGACGAATTGGGCGACCTGACCCAAACCTTTAACCAGATGAAAAACAGCCTAGTGGAGTCTTACGGAAGGTTCCGCGCCATTGTGGATACCGCCGTAGACGGGATCATCACCATCGACCAGAAGGGCATCATCGAATCCTTCAACAAAGCCGCCGAGAACCTGACGGGCTATAGAGAATCAGAAGCTCTGGGCCGCAATGTATCGATCTTAATGCCTATGCCTGATGCGAAGTTTCATGATGACTACCTTGAAGCCTACTTGCGCACCGGCAAGCAGAAGGTGATCGGCAAGGGACGCGAATTAAACATGAAACACAAAGATGGCAGCCTGCGGCCCGTGTTCCTCTCGGTCAGTGAAACCCGCTTCGCCGGGGAAATGATCTTTACCGGACTGCTACGCGACATCCGTGACCAAAAGGCTTTAGAGACCAACTTGATCAGCGCCAAAGAAGAAGCGCAGGTAGCCAACAAACTAAAATCCGCTTTCTTAGCCAACATCAGCCACGAAATCCGCACCCCCATGAACGGTATTTTGGGCATGACCGAGTTGGCCTTAGAAACCGACCTAACCCCCAACCAGCGCCGCTATATCCAAGCGGCCAACGGCGGGGCCAAAGCCTTGTTGAAGCTGCTCAACGACATTCTGGACCTTTCGAAGATGGAAGGGGCGCATATGGACCTAGAGCAGATCGATTTTAATATCGAGCAGTTGATGGAAGACACCATGGAGACCCTATCTTTGGATGCGCAGAAGAAGGGTCTTGATTTCATCTTACACATCGCCCCGCAGGTCCCCGCGTTCGTTAACGGCGACCCGACCCGAATCCGCCAAATCCTAGTCAACCTAATCGGCAACGCCATCAAATTCACCCACGAAGGGGAAGTGATCATCAGCGTAACCGAAAAGGAACGCAGCGAAAAAAACCTAACCTTGGCCTTTGCCGTCAAGGACACCGGGATTGGCATCCCCAAAGACCGCTTGGCCCGCGTCTTTGACTCCTTTACCCAAACCGACGGCAGCACCACCCGAAAATACGGCGGCACAGGCCTGGGCACCACCATCGCCAAGCAATTGGTGGAGTTGATGGGTGGAAAGTTGTGGGTGGAAAGCGTTGAAACCGAGGGGACCACCTTTTTCTTCAACATCACCCTCAACTTACCTCAAAGCGAACATGAGGAACGGGGTAATCACATCCAAGACCTGCACCTACGCCAAGTGCTGGTGATCGACGACAATGCGGCCAACCTAACGGCCTTTAAAGACATGCTGTCTAGCTGGGACTTGGCTCCTAGTTTAGCCGACTCCGCCGAGTCGGCCCGTAAGATCTTATCGCGGCGCGACAAGCCCTTTGACCTCTTGATGATCGACGTGCAAATGCCCGAAACCGACGGCATCACTCTGGCGAATCAAATCAAACAAATCCCGGGCTACAGCGATTGCCCAGTAATTTTCTTGTTCAGTTTCATCACCCCCCAACACCAAAAGGCCTTAGCCGACCTTGGGGAACCCTTATTCTTGTTTAAACCCGTCAAGCGTGAGGAGCTTAAAGAGCGGCTCTTAGAGGCCGACCAGCGACGCCACCCCCTTACCCAAGCGGCTTCCAGGCCCGAGGCGACCAAGGTCCGCAGCCGCAACTTTACCAGCGCCCCTAAAGTATTGGTGGTCGAAGATGACCCAACCAACCGCCTATTAGTCCAGACCCGGCTAAAATCCAAGAAGATGATGATCACCATAGCCAAAAACGGGCTTGAGGCAGTCGAACTTTTTAAGTCTAAAGACTTCGACTTGATCTTAATGGACCTTCAAATGCCCGAGCTCAACGGTTATGAGGCCTCCCTAAAAATTCGCGAATTAGAGGGCATCCGGCCCGAGGGGCGGGTGCCGATTCTAGCGCTCAGCGCTTCAGACGAAGGGGAAGTGGCCCAAGCCGTGAGAGACGCAGGCATGGACGGCCAATGCCCCAAACCGCTGGATTTTGACCGGCTCTACCGCGAGATCGACCGGCTTTTGGGACACCCCCAGATGGGCCAGGACGAAATCGAAGCTACCGAAGCGAACGCGGGGCTCGCAGGCAAACATTTGATCGGTTTAGATTTAGCTCAAGGCTTAAGCCGATGGGGCGATTCCCAAAAGGCTTACCTGGATGCCTTAAGCAACTTCCTACGTAACCACCAAGGAACGGCCCTCCAACTGCGCAGCCTAGCCGAGAATAGGGAGTTTGCCGAATTATCCAAGTTAGGCCACCGGCTCAAGGGAACGGCGGGAAACATCTCGGCCAACGCCTTGGCCCAGGCGGCCAAAGAACTTGAAGAAGGGGCGGCCAGTTTAGACCCCAATCGCCTACCAGCTTACGCCGAAGCAGTTGCCACCCGCCTGGGTGAGGTAATAACCTCCATCCAGGGCCTTCTGGCCGAGCACGGAACCAGTAAGGCCAACGAATCTTACGGGCCGGCGGACGTCGAAGCGGCGCGGCGCAAGCTCAAACAGTTGGGTTCGATTATCGAGCGTGGGGAGGCGATCAGCGCCGACCGGGTAGCTCACGAGGCACTGTCGTTGTTGGGCGACCATCCGGCGGCCTATATTGTGATGGAAATGATCGAACATATCGACAACTTCGACTTAGATAAAGCCGCCGAGAACCTAGAAACGGTAATCGATAGCCTGTAATATATCTCACCGCACCTTCATCTGGAGTTCATGGCGCGTTCATCTTAAGGGCCTAGACTGGTTGCATCACCCAGGAGGTTTTATGACGATCTTGACCCAAAAGGTCACACCCTTTGTGCTGAATTTCGCCCTGTTGGTCCTTGCCACTCTGGCCATCGACGGCATATTGCACAGCCTGGGCCTACTCTACTTGGGCCGCTGGGCCGGGCTATTGGGGGTCTTGATCTTAGCTTCTAGTTTCGCCTACTCCTTACGCAAACGAAAGCTATTTAAAGCGGGCCCTCTGCCTCTTTGGCTGCGTTCCCACGAATTCCTGGCTTGGCTCGGTGCCTTGTTGATCTTGGTGCATTCGGGGGTTCACTTCAATGCGGTGCTCCCTTGGGCGGCGACTTTGGCCTTGCTGGTGGCCACCGGCAGCGGACTGGTCGGTAAGTATCTGCTCAAAAGTTCCAGAGAACAACTAAAAGCCCGCCGCGCTGAATTGGCCGCCCGGGGATTGGCGGAGCAAGAACAAGAAGAGGCCCTCATCATTGATTCCTTGACCCTCAAAGCGCTGGGCCAATGGAAGCGGGCCCACCTGCCCATTACGGCCACCTTCTTGCTGTTGTCCCTCGTTCATATCATCAGCATCCTTTGGTTTTGGAGTTAGTCATGAAGCGCGCCTTGATGCTGTCTTTCTGGTTGCTGTCTCTTTTTCTCATGGCGGCTTGGATCTGGCCCGAGGTGCTCTTATCGCCGGGCCCCCTGATCCCGGCCCACGCCGAAAAGACCCAAGGATGCCTGGACTGTCACCAGCCGGGCGCAATGGGTGAAGCCTGCGTCAGCTGCCACCGCCCCCAGGATTTTGCCGCTAAAGAAGATCAAGCGGTCAGCATCGGCAAAGGGCTAGAGGTTAAATTCCACCAGCAGATGAAAGCCAGCGACTGCCTCGCCTGCCACGGCGAACATGGCCCAATAACCAAAAGCAAATTCGGTCATAAGGCCCTCCCCAAGCCTTTGTTGGCCGATTGTCAGGCCTGCCACGCCACGCCCAAAGACCGGCTGCATGAGCCCCTCAAAACCAGTTGTGCCACCTGCCACAACACCCAGGCCTTCAAACCGGCCCGAATGGACCATGAAGCCATCGCCAACCAGGTAGCTTGTGCTAGTTGCCACCAGCCCCCCAAAGACCGCCTTCACCAACAGAGTGCGTCTAGCTGCGGCGACTGCCACGGCACCAAGGCCTTCAAGCCCGCTAACTTTGAGCACAGCAAATGGTTCCGTTTTGATCGGCACCATCCGGCGGACTGCAAGACCTGCCACCTGGGCGAAGATTATAAGACCTACAGCTGTACCGAATGCCACGAGCACAGCTTGTCGGGCTTGAGGGGCGAACATGCCGAAGAAGGCATCCGCGACCTCAGCAACTGCGCCGAATGCCACCGCACCGGCGACGAACATGACGCCCGCCGCAGGCGCAGTTCGGCCCTAGGAGCCGCCTTAAAAACCCAAAACTACACCCCCGAAGCAGTCGCGCCCCAAAAGGGCGGTTCGAGGGAATATAAAGATCATGAAGAGGAACATAAACGTAAAGACCGCCGAGAGCACGACGACGATTAGCAAAGCTTGTCAAAGCGTCCCTGGCCAGCGAAGATGACCCCAATCTTTTGGAGTTGTCGCCATGATCTCGTTGAGCCATCTGACCTATCGCTACCCAGGCCACGCCGAAGCAGCCCTATCGGGGGTGACGCTTGAGGTGCACCCTGGCGAGATTTTGGGGCTCCTGGGGCCCAGCGGGTCAGGCAAATCCACTCTGCTCAAGACGGCCTTGGGTCTACTGCCCCACTTCGAAGGGGAGGTTCGGCTTTTTGGAGAACCCTTAGAACATACCGATCAAAGCCGTTTCGAGCGGTTGGGGGTTTTATTCGAGGAGCCCGGCCATCTGGGGCGCTTAAGCGTTTTAGAAAACCTTACCTACTTTAAAGGGTTTTACGACCGACCCGGCTGGGACCCTGAGGAATTACTGGACCGGTGCGGGCTTAGCGATCAACGGCACCGCCCGGCGGGGCAGCTCTCCCGGGGGCTTTCGCAGCAATTGGCCCTGGCCCGCTGTTTGGTCCACCAACCGGATCTCTTATTGCTCGACGAGCCCGGCGCTGGCCTAGACCCCGACCGGTTGGATTTATTGGGCCGCTTGCTACGCGAACACACAGGGCGCGGCGGGGCGGTGTTGATGACCACCCACCAAACCCATTGGGCCCAAGGGCTTTGCAGCCACGTCGGCTTTATCTGCGCCGGACAGCTCAAGGCGCTAGGCCCGCTCGGCGAACTGTTGGGACCCAATCGAGACGAAGTGACCCTAACCTATCTAGAAGCGGGCCAACGCCTTCAGGCCCGCTTCGCTTTCGAAGGGCTCCACCAAAACCTCCAGTTTTTAGACCTACTCGCCCATCCCGGCCTCCAATCGATCCACAGCGACGAGCGGGATTTAAAGCGACTCTTTAAAGAACGAACCGGTAGGGACCTGACATGATCCGGCGACTGAAGACCCAACTGCGGCTCGATTTGCGCCTGTTGCTGCGGTTACGGTTGCTGGTCTTGGCTCCCCTATTGGGGGTCTTGGTGGCCTTGCTGCTGCGCGGATTTTTGCCCCTCGAACAGCGGGCATTAGCTCTGCCGCTCGGGTTGGCCTCTATCTTGGGTGCCTTGGGTTTCTTTATTTCCGCCGGATTGGTTTGGTTAGAACAAGCCGACGGCGCGCTGGCAAGTTTGCGTTTAACGCCCCTGCGGCCTAGCGAATACCTTCTGTCCAAGGGACTGAGCCAAGGGGCGCTATATTTAGCCTTTGTGCTCCCGGCGGCCTTGCTTTCTTTAGGTCCGCGCTCTGGGGTGTTGGCATTGCTGCCGGGCCTGTTGGCCTACACCGCCTTCTTGACCTTTCTGGGGCAATACCTAGCGCTCAGCCGCCCCCAACTGGCCCAATTTTTTGGGCCCGCCCTCTTTACCTTGGCGCTGTTGCAGCTTCCCCTGCTGGGTTTATTGGGGCGTTGGGGCGAGGGGCCTTGGCTTTGGTTGCCCGGCTTTGGCCCCCTGGGCTGGATGTTGGGGCTTTGGCAACCGGTCACCATCGGCGGCGCGCTGGCCTGGGTGGTTTTGGCCTTCTGGGCGGCGCGGCGGGCGCTGCTGCGGCAAAACTGCTGGGGGCGGTTGTGAGCCCCTTCAAAGTAATCGGCCACCTAATCAAAGGCGATCTACTACGCAGCCGACGGGATTGGACCCTGGGCTGGTTATTGGTCGGTCCTTGGGTCAATGCGGCCCTCTTCTTGTACCTACTCCCGCGCTTGGTCTTGCTGCTGAAAGACGACCTCAACTTATTGCGCTTTGAGCCGCTGGTCTTGGGTTATTTATTTTTGTGGTTCGCCCCGCTGGGGATCGGTCAGTGGTCGGCGCGGTTGTTGTTAGAAGAGCGAGAAGGCGGCTTTAGGGCGCTGGCAGTCTTACCGATCAGCCGCACCGGCTTTTTTGCCTACCGGCTCTGGCTGCCGGGATTGTGGACCTATTTTACGGTCCTAGGCACCTTGATGTTGGCTTCTCCGGTGCCTTTGCCGATGGGGCCCTTGGCCCTGATCTCCCTGGGGGCGGCGGTGTTAACGCCTTTGATGGCGCTCTTGCTCTCGACCTTTTCGGGGCAACGGGGCCAAGCGGCGGCTTTGGCTCGCCTGATCAAGGCCTCGGGCCTGTTCTTTGCGTTGGCTTTTATGCTGCCCTTTAGTTTTCAGAATCTGGTGGGGTTGGTTTTTGCGCCCTATTGGATATTTAAGGCTTACTGGCTGGTCCAGGCCGGAGCGGTCAATTACTGGGAGCATTTGGCGGTGGGTATGGCCTTTTTGCTGCCCGCCCTTGGATGGGCTAAACGGCGCTTTTTGCGCGAATTCAACTTAGCGCTGCGGGCCTAGGACGGCGAACTTGAGCTCCTTGCGGGCTTAGGCAAAAGCGCGGATCACGCCCAAGAAATCGTCGCCATAATGTTCTAATTTCACCTCGCCGACTCCATAAATTCGCCCCAACTCAACTAGGCTTTGGGGTCGGTATTCGGCCATTTCCCAAAGGCTTTTGTCGTTGAAGATGATGTAATGGGGTAGATCCTTCTGCCCAGCGATCTCGGCGCGTAACTGGCGCAACTGCTCAAACAATTCGCCCGAATCGTCTCGAGTGAAGGGAGCAGGGCCTTTGCGTGGGGCTCGCTCAGGGCGGTCCGGGCGGTCTTTGCTGCGTTCTCGGGCGGCATTTAAAGACACGGGGCGTTCGCCTTTGAGTACCTCTTTGGCCGGTCCTTTTAAAAACAACCCGCCCTTTTCTGGGTCCACGCCCACCAAGCCCTGGGCCAGTAGCTGCCGGTAAACGGCCTTCCAGCCATCTGCGTTCAGCTCCTTACCGATCCCGAAAGTGCTGATCCGCTCATGCCCTGCTTGGCGCAGTTTGGGGTTCTGCACCCCTACCAGGACCTGACTCAAATGACCCAAGCCATAACGCTGGCCGGTCCTAAAAACGTTGGAGAGGGCCTTTTGGGCTAAGGTCTGGGACTCGGGCAAGGAGGCGATGGGTTCTAAACAGCGGTCACAGCGGCCACAGGGGCCTTGGTAGCTTTCTCCAAAATACCCTAACAGCCCTTCGCGGCGGCAGGCGGAGCTTTCCAAAAAGCCCCAAAAGGCTTGCCGTCGGCTCAACTCGGCGGCGCGGAATTCCGGCGCGGCGTCGGGGTTGTCAAAGAATCGTTCTTGGGTGACAAAGTCATTGACTCCGTAGAGCAGCAAACAATCCGCCGGCAAACCGTCACGCCCGGCCCGGCCCGTTTCCTGATAAAAGGCCTCAAGGTTTTTCGGTAGGTCCAAGTGGGCCACAAACCGGATGTCTGGCTTGTCGATCCCCATCCCGAAAGCCACCGTGGCACAGACCACCAAGCCTTCTTCCTTACCAAAGCGGTCTTGGTGGTGGTTGCGCACCCTCTGATCCAGCCCGGCGTGGTAAGGCACCGCTTTGACGCCCTCGCGCTCCAGCCATTCGGCAGTTTCTTCGGTCTTTTTGCGGCTTAAGCAGTAAACAATCCCCGACTGCCCGGCATGTTCGCCTTGGATAAAGTCCAGCAAACGCCGCTTAGGATTTTGTTTGAGTTCGATACGGTAAAAGAGATTGGGCCGGTCAAAGCTGGAAATAAAAACCTGGGCTCCCCCTAAGCCCAAGCGCGCCTGAATTTCCGCCTGGGTCGCCGGGTCGGCGGTGGCGGTTAGGGCGATTTTGGGCACATCGGGGAACTGGGCCATCAAGCGTTCGAGCTTGAGGTATTCGGGCCTAAAGTCATGGCCCCACTTCGAGACGCAGTGGGCCTCATCGATGGCGAAGAGGCTCAGACGTACCTGACGCAGCAAGGGGAAAAATCGGTCCGTAAAGAGGCGCTCGGGAGCGATATACAACAGCTTTAGCCGACCGGCCAAGAAATCCTCTTCCACCTGCCGGGCTTCGCTAGGCTCCAAGCTGGAGTTAAGGTAACCGGCAGCAACGCCCAGCTCTTTGAGCGCTTCAACTTGATCGCGCATCAAAGCGATCAACGGAGAAACCACCAGAGCCACCCCTTCTAGCGCCAAGGCGGGCAACTGATAACAAAGGGACTTACCGCCGCCGGTAGGCATCAAGACGAGCGCTTCGCCGCCGCCGATCAAATGGTGGCAGACTTCACCTTGTAACCCCCGGAAGGATTCAAAACCGAAGACCTTGGCTAAGATTTCCTCAGGTCTCGGGGTTTGGGTGATCATGGAGTTTCGTTCGGTTGCCACTGGATGGCGGGGTGTAAAATCGAAGGCGGCAGACTGGTGGTCTTAGAAATCTTCAGCTGCCCTAAGATATAGGGGTCCGGCCAGATGTCCGAAGGCAGATCAATCAAAATCCGGTACAACTTGCCTAAGGGCTCTAAACCCAAATCTGTGCGCGCAACCAGCACCATAGGATAGCCCAGGGTCTTGTGCCGGGATTTATAGGTCAGGTCTACCAGACTGAGCCAAGGTTTTTTGTTTTTTAACTGCTGCATCAACGCGGGGCTGAGGTCACGCGGAAATATTTCTTGCTTTAAAAGGTCCCGCAAGATGCGCGGGTGCCCCACGATTTCGGCCAGAAAGATACCGGGCTCTCCGCCCGTAAACCGTTCTTCAAACTCGCCGGTTCCGGCCAGATGGACATTCGGCCACTGCAAACTGGGCAGAATCGCCCCATTGCTCAGGCCCCAAAGGGGGTCGTCGGGCCGGACCTCGTCGCTCCCCGCCTCAGGCGCGAAGGGAACCAGAACCACCTCCCAAAGGTAGGCCAAAACGCGGGTCTTCCCGTTGGTCGCCGCCATCCCTAAGGGAAGCACGGCTAGGTCCAGCCGACCGGCCTGCAACTCGCTTAAAGTACGGGCAAAATCACCGACCGGCGTAGGGACCAAAGCGGTGTCTAATTCAGGAGCCCGCCGTTTATAGAACCGGTCCAATTCCTGGATGAACTGATAGCTCGCCGAAGGGTCCGGCCCGGTGCCTACCGTCAAGCCGTTCCAGGCCCACAACAGGCCAGGACTGAAGCTCATAAAAATCAAAAGGGTCAGGAAACGGGTCATTTGCGTTGGCATCGAGGACAGAAGAAGCTGCTACGTTGGGCTGTTACGATTCGTTTTACCGCCCCCCCGCAGGTTGGGCAAGGCTGATTTTCTTTTCCGTAGACCTTCAAAAAGTTTTGGAACCCGCCGGTTTTGTCGTCCACCCGGCGGAAGTCGGATATGCTCGTGCCGTTGTGGCTTAAGGCCAACTCCAGGATGGCCTTCGTTTCGGTGATCAGTCGGGCCAATCGTTTGGGCCCCAAGCGCCGTCCGGGCGTCTCGGGGTGGATTTGGGCGGCAAAAAGAATTTCGGCGGCGTAAATGTTGCCGATCCCGGCTAAGGGGCTTTGCTCTAACAGCAGCGTTTTGATGGGCCGTGTGCTTTCGGCCCAGGCCTCTTTAAGCGACTTAACGTCGTAGCTCCCGCTGTAGGCGTCTTGACCCAGCTTATTGAGCCGGGGGTGGTTGCGCCCCTCAGCCAGCAATTCTAAAAACCCAAAGCAGCGCAGTTCTGAAAAAATCAGTTGCCGCCCCTGATCCAATAAAAACCGGACCCGGTCGTGGACTCTGCGTTCGGCGTCTGTGGGGGCCAAAACAAACTTCCCGCTCATACCCAAATGGGCCATCAGTTCGGGGCCCTGATCAAAGCTAAACAGCAGGTACTTGCCCAACCGTTCGACGGGACCGAAACGGCGCCCGGTCAGCCCCTGCACTAGAGCTTGCGGCTTGCCGTGGACCACCGAGGTGCGGTGGACCTGAAGTTCCTCAATCCGCCGCCCCGGAAGTTCGGCGTTTAGCTCGCGCCGGATCGTTTCGACCTCGGGCAGCTCAGGCATCTTCGGCTACCGCTGGGCTATCGGAAGATTCCAGTTGGGGCTCATCGGGCGGTAAGTGGGCCAGTTGGCGGATCTCTTCTCTTAGCTGGGCCGTTATGGCACGGCGTTGGCTCTTAGGTAAACCTTCGGTGGGGATCGGGGTCCCAATCCTAGCGGTCACTTGATGGCCCCGATAGACCGCGATTCCTTCAGGCGGCATCACCTGAGCCACCCCTTCAAGCCCCAGGGGGATGATAGTCGCCGACATATCCATCGCCAATTTGATCCCGCCAGTCTTAAACTCGCCCAAGCGCCCATCTCGGCTGCGCGTACCTTCAGGTGCCATCCAAAGCACCAATCCCTCTTCCAATTTTTCTTTTGCGCGGGCGATATCTAAGGCCGCCTGTCGTCGGTCGTGGCGGTCGATGGAGATCATCTCGGCTCCGCGCATCGCCGCGCCCCAGAGGGGGATTTTAAACAATTCGGCCTTGGCGACCATACGGACGCTGGCCACGCCTTTAAAGACCTCCAACGAAACCGGGATGTCATAAAAACTACTGTGGTTGCACATAATAATGTACCGCCCGCCGGGTTCCAACTGGAGTTGATCCAGCCCTTCGATCTTTAAATCAAGCTTCGCGTGACGGCAGACCTCATGCCCCCAGCCACAGACCCGGCGGTCCATCGCCTCGCGGCTGATACGGCGGAAGGGCGCTTCGAGCACGGTGACCAAGGACACCCGTAGGGTGGTCCAAAAGTTAAGCAAGTTGATCAGCAGCGACATGGTTTAAGGGAGCCTAGCCGAAAAAGGTTGTTTGATGGGGTTTAAGCAAATCAGATTATCGCAGACCTGAAACAAAAGAAAGCCCCTCACCGGCAAAGCCCCATTGACCGGTTTCTGGTAACGCTGCTCAATAAAAAAGTCGCCCTGATGCACCCATAGTCGTTCATCTAAAGCGAGATCCTCAATCAACTGAGGCTCAGACTCAACCAAAGGGCCTATGGGCGTGAGTTTGGGCTCAACTAAGATCAATTGCGTGGGTTTGGGGCCTAAATCCCCCTGGGCTTTGATAGAATACAGATGAAACCCCGGCGGAATCCGGCCGTCCAGGTGCAATAACCATTGGCCATTAGTCTGGCTCAAAGTAGCCAATAACTCGATTTTTGGCTCTGGCAACAAACCCACAGGGCCCCTGCCGAAGTCCATCCCTTGCGCTAGGAGGACCAAAGGGGTCAAAAGAAAACAAAGCGCTAGAAAAAAAATCCGCATATCCCTCCCATTTGGGAACTAAATTAGCATTCCTTTAAAAGGTAGCCAAGCCTTGAGCAACCTCGATGGTTTCGTCAAGATGTTGGGGAAATTTACAGTTGCCTATCATCGGTCATGTATCTATACTCGCCGATGTATCCAAAGTGAAAGGATTTCAGACTTTCGGGTGCGGCACAGGAAATCAACCAGAAACATCTAGAGGTCACCATGACGAGGATCAAAGAAGACATCATCCGGGACGTGATGACCAAGATCACCTTGGACCGGAAATACGCCAAGGCCTTGGTAGAATCAATTTTGCGGATCATCAAAAACTCGCTGAATAACGGCGAAGAAGTGATGATCTCTGGGTTTGGGCACTTTAAAGTCCGCCACAAACGCCCCCGGATGGGTAGGAACCCTAAGACTAAGGTCGCCTACGAAATTTCCGAGCGCGTGGTGGTAACTTTTTACCCCTCAAAGGTCTTCCGTAAGGAGTTAAACTCCTAAGACCTTTTTTGGAGCCCCGGCCCGCTTGGCAACCTTACCTGTTTGAAAAGGAACCTATGTCCTTGATCAAGCGCCTGCTGGCCTTGGCCCTATGTTTGAGCCTCATCGTCCCCAGTCTGGCCTGGGCCCAACAAGCGGCCCCGGCGGCAGCTCCGCCAGCCGCGGCGGCACCTGCTGGCGGGGGTATGGTGATGGGTGCCAACGGTCAACCTCAAATGCAAAACGTTTTTTTTAACGTGCTGTGGGGTTCGATGACCGGTGGCATGCTCTATTCGGCCCTCAACGTATTAGACGACTCCCGCTCTAAGGGCGAACGCTATTCCTTCTCGCGCATGACCACCCAATTCATTACCGGAGCCACCTACGGTGCCTTCGCCGGTCTGGTTACCGGCGTCTACATCTCTTTGGCAGGCATCAGTTTTGACCCCGGTCGTTCGCGCATCGGCCAAGCGCCAGTTTTAGCGCGTCCGCTGCACGGAGATGAAGTCTTGCTGGCGAACTACCAATTTAAGTTCTAAATGCCCCAGGTCTTCCTTGCCCTGGGCAGCAACATCGAACCCAAACAACAATACCTAGAGCGGGCCCTGAAGGCCCTAGCCCAGCGGTTCCCCCAGGGTTTTTCGGCGTCGCACTTCTACCAATCCGCCCCCTTCGGCGGGCTTGAACAGGCCAGCTACCTCAACGCCGCCTGTGGGTTCTTTACGGACCTGGCGGCCTTCGACCTGCTTGAATACCTCTTAGACTTAGAGTCTCGCTTAGGTCGCGTACGCACTGCCATGCGCTGGGACGAAAGGACCCTAGACCTAGACATCGCCTTATACGGCGACCTAGTCATGCAAACAGACCGGTTGACCTTACCCCACTACGACCTAACCAACCGAGATTTTTTCTTGGTGCCTCTTTTGGAATTAGACCCTAAACTCCAAGACCCGCGCAGTGGGCTGAGCTTGGCTCAAGCCCTGGCGGAGTTGGATGAGAGCAAAAAAACCCAACTGGCCAAACTGGAATGAGCCCATGGTAGAAGTCGAAAGCCTATTGATCGGAGACAACTACAACTATTTGGTCCGTGAGCCCAAAAGCGGGGATTTGGCGGTGGTCGACCTAGCCAATGGGCAGCTCTTGATCAAAGAACTGTTGGTTCGCGGTGCCAAACCGACCCATGTCTTTTTGACCCACTTCCACTTTGACCATGTAGCGGGACTAGAGGAATTTTGCGAAGCCTTTGAAGGCGTCACGGTGGTCAAGCCGCTCAGTGAAGACCGCATCACCCAACCGGCCGTGGGTCTGGCGCATCTAGAGCGCTACCGCTTTGGCTTTACCGAGGTGGAGGTACTAATCACCAGCGCGCACACCCGCACCCATGCGGCCTATATCTTTGATGAGCGCCATTGCTTTACCGGTGATGCGTTGTTTATGGCCGGTTGCGGTCGGCTCTTCGAGGGTCAGGCCGAAGACCTCAAGAAGGCCATGGACCTTTTCGCCGGGCTCGACCCAGACACTCAGCTCTACTTTGGGCATGAATACAGCCTAGCCAACCTACGCTTCGCCGAATATGTAGACCCCGGCAACCGGGACGTTGCCCTGGCCAAAGAAGCGGTAGAAGCCAAGTTGAATCGTGGCGAGCATACCGTCCCCGGCAACCTCGCCCAAGAATTAAAGATCAATCCCTTCTTGCGTACCGATCAAGCCCAGTTGATCCAAATGCTTGATCCTTCGGGCCGTTTGAGTCCAACCGAGCGCCTGATGGCGCTGCGGCGCAAGAAAGATCATTTCTAAGGGTAGCCAGTACCTCTTTTTGCTGGAACAATTCGCTTGATTTAGTCATAATATAGCCGAGCCTCGAATGCCGGGGCTCTTATAACTTAGGCTTTCATGCCCAACCATTCCCATTGGAGGAAGGAGTATGGAAATTACGATCTCTGCCAAACACATGGAGCTCACGGACGCCCTCAAAGCCCACGTGGAAGAACGGATCATGCGTGTCAAAAAATATTCGGACCAGCGCATGTCGGCTGACGTCCACTTGGGTGTAGAAAAACACCGCAAGCAGATCCACGCCACCATCAAAGGTAACGGCGCAGTGTACAACTCCGAGGCAGAAGACCCCGCGAATATGTACAAAGCCATCGACGCCTGTGTAGACAAGCTAGAAAAACAACTACGCCGGGCGAAGAAAAACTATAAAGATGGCGATTCAATCAAAGAAGACGGCATCATAGAAGAATAAGCCGAACTGAAGATTTAATAAAAAAAGGCCGCTTCCAAAAGGAAGTGGCCTTTTTTATTTGGACCCTATGCGCACTTACCCGATTTTCCCTGGGCAGCTCGACTGGCTTTTACGGCTTTATATCGACTGCCACCAAGCCTTTCTCGACGGCAAGCCGGTGGATCAAGCCTTGTCTGCCGCCTTCCGCAAGGCCAAACAAATGGGCTCAAAGGACCGCCGGTTTTATTCGACCGCACTCTTTGGGCTCTATCGGTATTGGGGCTGGCTCCTGCCGGTCAACCGCCAAGACCCTATGCTGGCCTTATATTTAGCCTACCAGCTCGAAGGCGAAATCCCCTCGGAGATTTGGTCCAAACGTTTGGGCCAGCCCGTTGCTACCGCTGCGCCTTTAGGGCTGGACGCAAAGCTGGCTTTGGTGCTCCCCTTTAACGCTAAGGCCAAGTTAAATGGCTTGGTTCCGTCTTTAATGCCTAGCCCCGACCGGGCCACCTTAGAAGCCCTGCAAGCCCGCCCCCGGCTTTGGGTGCGGATCCAAAAGGCCGGACCTTTTACGGAGCTACTGGCTAAGGGCCAATTGGAGCACCAACGGCACCCGCTTTTGCCCGATGCAGTCCTCTTAGATAAGCCTATGGACCTAAAGCCCTACCGGGGCGAAGTTGAGATCCAAGACCTCTCCAGTCAAGCCGTGGGACACCTCTGTGCGCCCCAACCGGGCCAGTCTTGGCTGGATCTTTGTGCCGGCGCGGGCGGCAAGTCGCTGCACCTCTTTTCCCTGATGAAAGGCCAAGGTCGCCTGACCCTGGCTGATCCGCGCCAAGAGGCGTTAGACGAAGCCCAACGGCGCTTTGAAGCGGCCCAATACGGGCCCGTTGAATTCTGCTGGATCGGTGATGACCAAGACCCCCTGCCCAACGAAGCCTATGATGGCGTCTTGGCCGATGTGCCCTGTAGCGGCTCAGGCACTTGGCACCGGGCCCCCTGGTTGCGGTGGCAGCTAAAGGAAGCCAAATTAGGCGAACTCAACAACCAGCAAGAACATATCCTCAACCAAGCAGCCCATAAAACCAAACCCGGCGGGTTGTTGGTCTACAGCACCTGCTCGATTCTGACCGAAGAGAACCAAGCGATCACGGCCAACTTCTTGGCCCGGCACCGAAACTTCGCGCTCGAGCCTTATAAGGACCCGATCAGTGGGCTCGAGCAACCGGGCCAGCATATGGTGCTGCCCCAAGACTCGGGCGGCAATGGGATGTACTTTTGCCGGATGCGCCGCCATGGCTAGAGCGGCCTTGCTGCTCTGGTTGTTGATTTGTGCCAGTTCGCCCGCCAAGGCTCAACTGCGCCTCTTGGTTAGCGGCGACCTACATGGTTGGATCGCCTCAAAGGCCAGTTTCCCCAGGCAGAGCGCTTACGGCCTCGCCTACCTCGAATCGGCCCTGACCGAAGCCCGCCAACAAGGACCCAGCCTTTACCTGGACACCGGCGACGCCCAATATGGTTCTCCTTCCAGCCAATATTTAGGCCGCCAAAACCGCTCCTTTGCCGCCCGCTTAAGCGGCCTGGGCCTCGACGCCATCGTGCCCGGAGAAGAAGACCTCCTTGCCCTCGCTTCCCCTTTGCCCTGGGTGGCCGCCAACTTAGAAGGCGCGCCTCAAGTTCCCCCTTTTAGGGTCTTTGAACGAGCGGGGCTGAAGATCGCGGTGCTGGGGTTGGTCCACCCGGCTAGCGGGATTTGGGTAGACCTGCCAACAGGGATGACCCTCCAAGCGCCGCTTGAAACCGCCAAGGTTTGGGTGCCGCGCATCCGCGCTCAGGAAAAACCCGACCTGTTGATCCTGTTATACCACCAAGGGGCCCGCAATGAAAAAGACCGCGAAGCAGCAATTTGGGCTGATCAGCAGCCTGCGGTAGGGGCCGAAACGCTGGCCGCAGCGGTGCCGGGGATCGACTTAATTTTGACGGGTCATGACCATTGGCAATACCCGCGCAGCGGACCACTGCGCAAGGTAAGGGAAACCGCCCTGGCGGGGCCAGGCAGCCGGGGACGAAAGCTCTTGTTACTGGATTTTCAGGCGGGAAGCTGGCAACCCCGCTGGCTCCGGGCCCGCGAGACAAAAGATCCCAAGTTACCCGAAGGCTTTAAAGACTGGGTCCAACAAAGACTCCCGGTGCATTTAAAATATAGCGGTAAGGACCGACAGTCCCGCTGTTTTGAAGCCCTCGCCGCCGCTGGGTTGCGTAGCCCCGGACGCTTTGGCTCCGCTTTACCGTTAGTCTATCTCCGCCAAGCCCTAAAGCCGGGCCCCTTAAGCCGCGCCGATCTCTACCAAATCTTCCGGCACGACGACCGCCCCCAAGATGTCCTACTCAGCCAGCGGGACTTGGCCCTGTTAGCAAGTCCCGAAGCGCCTGCGGGGCGCAGGCAAGCGCCCTATTCACACCAGGTGCACCTGGACCTTTCCGAACCCCTAGAGCTAACTTTAGACTGGCTCTGGCCCGATAGCGGGCAAACCGAGCCTAAATACCTGATCGCCATGAGCGGTTACCACCTGCGCGGCGCTGGCGGTATCTTCCCCCGCCTGTTTAACGATCAAGTAGCCGGGCCCTCCGGTGCACCGCTGCGCGAATCGGTCTTTGCCTACCTCGACGCCCGCCGCCCCCTACCGCCAGCCTGTGATTTTTTGAGCTATTTAGAGTGAGCTTTGCGGTCTAGTTGCCGCCACAGGCGTCGGGCTAATTGCCGGTTCGCTTGATAGGTCATCGAAGAGACCCGAAAGAGGTCTACCAACCACCACAAAAAACATCCGCCCAAAGTAAGGCTATAGGGGATTTGCAGCCACCAGCGGCCTAGGTAGAGGTAGTGGGCACTTAAAGGCGGCGGCAGCAGGGCAAAAAAGAAGGCCAAACCCCGGCCTTTGGCGTTCAGCCGGTACAAAACCAAAAATTCTTCTTGATCCGCTGCCGGTAACTGGCGTAGCGCTTCGCGTACCTCAGGCGGAAAAAAGGCCTCACCGCCCAACATCTGCTCCAAAGGAGAGTTGTGCTCCGGCAGATTGCAGCGCCCAAAAATGCGGGCCGCCAGGGCCTCAATCTCTGTTCGGGGCACTTGGGTGACCTCTTCTAACGCATCGATGCTGGCTTTCAGGTCGCTCTGGGCCTCTGAGCGGGCCATCAATTCTTGGTGCCTAGCCAGCACTGCTTCGCGCAAGTCCTCTAATTGTTGGTCTAATGTTTTCAAGGTGTTCCTTTGAGGTAGGCAGTGATCGCCTGGACCTGCTTGGTCGCTTGCCGTTTAAAGGGGTTGGCTTGTTTGGTAAGGCTCTGGTAGTCCGCTAAGGCCGCTGGCCAATCCTCGGCAGCTTGGGCCACTTGGGCCCGACGGTAGAGCAAGCGCCAGCGTAGATCTTGATCTTGGGCTCGGCTCAACCCTTCGCCCAAGGCCTTAAGCGCTTGGGCCCAAGCCTTTTTCGCAATCTCTTCCTCGGCCAGCAGGGCCCAGGCCTCAGCGGCTGGGTCATCCTGCCCCTGGGCTAGGTTCGATAGTTCTGCGCTAACCGACTGGCCCAAGGAGCTTTGCAACCGGGCAATCTCGAGGCGTAGGGCCCGCTTCGCGGCTGGGTCTGATTCCAGGGGTAGGGCTTCTTGGTAGAGCGCCAACAGCGCGGCGGCGTCTGGGCCTTGGCTTAAAATGCGCCGACGGCGCTCTAGGCTCGCCCGGCGATCTTCTGTTGAGGTAAAGCTTTTTTGGGCGCGCTTGTAGAGTTCCAAGGCCCGCTGGCGAGTGGGCGCTCCGTCGCGCGACTCAAAGACCTGAGCCAAGAGGAACAAAAAGCGCCCGGTCGCGTTGGGCTCGGTGGCCAAGGGCTCCCCAAAGGCCACTGCCTGGGCGCTTTGTTTCAACTCCAAGAGCAACGACAGTTTTTCTTCGCGGTAGGTCCAAAGGTCTTGGGTCCGGCGGTCTTCCAAGGCCCGCTCGACCCACTGTAAAGCTTCATGCCAGCGCTTTTGGGCCACCAGAGCGCTTATATAGTAGGGGATGGCGGCAAAAGCCCAGTCACCCTGGGGCTCTAAGGAGGCAAACATGCCCGAAGCGTTGCGGTATCGTTGCCCTTGTAAGTAACAGCGGCCCAGCCAGAAGGCGCTTTCTTCGGCCCCCTCGCCCACCAAGGGACGTTCGGCGCTGCGTAGAATGGCCTCTTCGCAGCGCTCTTGGGCAAACAACAACCCCCGCAGCCGTGCCTCCAAGGGCCCCGGTTCGGCGGGCTCGCGCCCCAGTGCGGCGACCAGAATCCGGCGGGCTAGCTCTAGGTCGCCCCGCTCTTGGGCCAGAGCCGCCCGGTGCAGGGTCAGTTGGTTGTCTAAGCCAGCCTGGACGTCGCTGTTTTGCAGGCGGGCATAGTCATCTTCGGCGGCTCCAATGCGGCCCAAACGTTCGTTCAGCAGGCCCCGGTGGCGTAGGCTGCGATTTTTCTCCACCGGCTTTTGCTGGGCAAGATTTTCGCCATAAGCCGCCAAGGCCCATAATTTCGTCTTTTGGGGGGCTTTGGGCCAAAGCAAGACCGCTTCGGCGGCCCAGAAACGGCTTTGGGCGTCTAAAGCCGCGTCGGGATAGCCCTCTAACTGCTTGCGCCAAAGCCGATAGGCAGCGGCGTAATCCTTGCGGGCGTAGGCATCGGCACCCAATTGGTGGACAATCTTGGCCTTTTCTAGTTTGGTGATGGCCGATTTTAAGAGGGCCTCAAAATGCTGGTGGGCCGCCTCTTGTTGGCCTGACCAAGCCAGGGCCCAGGCTAGGTCCAAGCGCAGTTTCCAGTCTTTGGGCTCTTGTTCAAAGGCCTTTTGTAGCGCCTGCGCCGCCCCGGTGAAGTCTTTAGCCCCCAGCCGAGCTTGCCCCAACAGCCGCATTACCGGCTTATCACTGCCCGAAAACTCGCGTTCAAACAGAACCAGCAGGGCTTCGGCTTGAGAAAAATTTTGGCTTTCTAGTTGGATGCGCGCATTTTGGAACAGCGCATCCTCGCGGTAGGGGCTTGCAGGGAAGCGGCGGTTCATCTCCGCGTAAGCTCTGGCCGCCTCATCCAAACGGCCCGCCCGACGCAAAACCTCGGCCTCTAGGTACCACATCTCGTCGCGGAACACCCCTTGGGGGTAGCGCACTCGGTAGGCGGCGATTTCTTTTAAAGCAAAGTCCGATTCACCGTCTTTGATCAGGTTGAGCACAAAACCCCGATCCGCCGATTCGGCGGGACTCGCCTCGCGCACCGCCCCCAGGACCAACAGCGGCCAAAGGCAGGCCAATAAGAAATACCCAATGATCTTCATCCCAACTCCGCTTGAAACTTCTCTAGCGCGTCCTGATCCCATCGCTCCAACAAAAAGGTCTTCTCCCGGCTCTTTTCGCCCTGCTTAAGATGCACCTGGCTTTTAGGGCACTTGAAGGCCTTGGACAAAAACTCGCGCGCTGCTTGATTGGCCGCGCCGTCCACCGGCGGGCTGGACACCTTAAGCTGGACCCGGTCGCCCTGCAATCCGCCGAATCCGGGCCTCGAGGCGCGGGGTTGGAGCCGCAGCGCCACCCAAAGCCCCGCTTCGTCCACTTTAAAGGGCTCACTCACGGACCTTCTCCATCAAATGAGCTACGTCTTTCAGCCCCACCAACTCAATCCCTTTCACCTCCCCGATCCTCGCTAGCGCCCTTTGGGGCAGATAAAATTGCTTAAAGCCCGCCCGGGCCGCCTCTTGGACCCGTTCTTCTAGGCCCGGCACGGGGCGGAACTCACCGGTCAGGGCCACCTCACCAGCGAAGACCGAACGCTCGGGCAGAGGAATCCTCAGGTGTGAGCTGATCAACGCAGCCAAGACCGCCAAATCCACCGCCGTTTCGCTGGCCTTGAAGCCACCGGCCAAGTTCAGGTAAATGTCGTTGCGGGAAAAATCCATACCCAGGCTTTTTTCCAACACCGCCACCAAAACCTGCAACCGGGTCCGGTCCGCCCCAACCGCCATGCGGGCCGGTTGGCGTTGTTCCGTATCGCCCACTAATACCTGTACCTCTAAGAACAGGCAGCGGCTCCCTTCGCTCATGGCGAAGACGCCCATGCCCGGATGGGTCCAGTTAAAATGCTCCAAGAAGAGCTGGTTAGGGTTGCTCAATTCAGCTAATCCCTTAGGCGTCATCTTAAAAAGCCCCAGTTCGGAGATGTTGCCGAACCGGTTTTTTACGGGCCGCAGAATCCTTGTGGGTTCATTTTTTTCGCCCTCTAGGTAGAGCACATAATCCACCATATGCTCCAAGGTACGCGGCCCGGCAATGCTTCCTTCTTTGGTGACGTGGCCAATCAACATCAAGGCGGCGTTTTTGGCCTTGGCGTAGCGCATCAGCATGGCTGCACCTTCGCGGACCTGGGTGATCGAACCAGGACTCGCCTGGAACTGGCCCGAATAGAGGGTTTGGATCGAGTCGAGCACCACAAAATCCGGGTTTTGGGCCTCTAGGTGGTCGATGATCGCCTCTAAACTGCTTTCGATCAGCACCATGATCCGGCCCTGATCGACCACCAGGCGGTCCGCCCGCTCCTTGATCTGGCCCAAGGATTCTTCGCCGGAAATATACAACGTCTTTTTGCCTAATTTGGCAATCCGCGCCATCAGTTGCAGGATCAGGGTAGACTTGCCGACGCCGGGATTTCCGCCGAGCAAGCCAAAACTTCCCGGCAAGACGCCTCCCCCCACGACCCGGTCAAACTCCCCCACGCCGGTCACCCAACGTTTGCCTTCGTTAACTTGCTCCACCTCACCTAATTTTCGGACCTCGGTGCGTTGGGGCACCCATCCGCTGGCTTTCAGTCCAACGGGGCTTTGCCCCTCTTCGACTAAAGTGTTCCACTCGCCGCATCCGGCACAGCGCCCACTCCACTGCAATTGTTTAGCGCCACAACTCTGGCAGACATAGGCGGTTTTGTTCTTAGCCAAGGGGTCTCTGCTTTTTGGTTGATTCACGCCCGTCCTTTCGCTAGACTGAGCAGACGGGGTTTGAATGGTAGATTAACCTTTTAGGGGAGCCTTGCCCAGCCCCCCACCCTCATTCCTCCATAAACCCCCAACCCACCGCAACCGAACGACCATGGCCAAGAAAAAGAAACAACCAAAACAGAACATCGCCAAACGCCAACAGAACAAGGCGAACAAGCGCAAACTGATCAAAAAAAAGGTCGCCGCCCAAAAGGCCCCGCAAAAGCAAATGTCCATGAGCAAGGTAAAGAAAAACCTCAAGCTCCTGCCCAGCCTTGCTTTTGAGCCTGAATTAGCCCAATTGGCCTTCCCCCCGGCGGCCCTCGAAGCGGCCCCAGGAATCGAGCCCGAAAAGATCGACGCCCTGGCCGATGCCGCTTGGTTAGAACAGTTCAATGCCGCCCTGGCCAAGATGGACGTCCGCTTCGCTAAAGAAGGCAAAGCCGACAAAAACATGATGACCCAGGCGATGATCTACTTCATGTCCCAAGAGGCTAGCCCTTCTTGCATGAACCAATTGATTGTTTCGGTCTTCATGAACTCCAAGGCCCTTGCCGCTGGGGCCGAGCTAGACTTTACCCAATTACAGCTCCAACTGCGCGCCTACGACGACGAGCACGAAGAATACCTCGAGGCCAAGGCGAAAGAACAAGAAGAGGCCCAAGGAACCATCAGCCAAGCCCAAACTCAGGGCCCCCAGATGGACTTGCCGCCCGGCGCACTGGCCGCCATGGCTGCCGAAGCAGGCGAAGAAGACGACGACGGCATGGAGATCCAGTTGGGTGCCGAGGCCTTCGCTTCGCTGCTAGACGAGATCGAAAGCTGGTCCGAAACGACCGGTTTAGAATCAGACCAGCAGGAGCGCTTGGTCGACGACCTGACCGCTCTATTCGAAGACTATGCAAGCGAGAAAGGCTGGCAGGAGCTAGACGAAGTGAGCGCCTCGAAGGTGAACAACTTCCAGGGATGGTTCCAACGCAACATGAACCCGACCGAAGAAGACATGACCCTTTTGGGTCAGTCCTTATCGCGCTTCTTCGGTAGTGACTTAGCCAAGGAACGCTTTGGTACCGAAGTCTGTACCGGCGTGACGAAGCAATTGGCGAGCGCATAAAAAAACCAGAAATGAACAACCACCTTTCGGTATTGCACAATAAGCGGGTCCTGCTGGTCGATGACAGCGCGGCGCTACGCAAGATTTTGGTCTTGCGGCTGCGTAAATTCGGTGCCGAGGTCTTTGAGGCCGCAGATGGGCAAGAGGCCATCAGCAAGCTGCAAGCGAACCCGGTGGATTTGATCATCTCTGATGTAGACATGCCCGAAATGGACGGGTTGGCCTTAGCCCAACGGCTAAAAAACGACCCGGCCACCCGGCAACTGCCGATCATTCTGCTTTCCATGTTAGACAGCACCGCCGACTTGGAACGGGGCTATCAGGCCGGAGCCACTACCTACCTCTCCAAAAGTGTTGACGACGAGGAGCTACTCAAGAACATCGAAGAGGTCTTCGCTAGGGTCCAGCGCCAGCGCGAAAGCTTGGTCTTGGTGGTTGATGACTCCTTGACGATGCTCAAACTAGTCGAAACCGGTCTGGCCAAGGCGGGATTTAACGTCTTGACCGCTAAAAACGGCGCGGAAGCCTTAGACCTTTTAGCGCAGCACCAACCGGACATCATCGTCAGCGACCTGGACATGCCGGTCATGAATGGGCAGGAATTTTTGACCCAGGTCCTGCGCTCACCGACTTGGTCTCAGATCCCCTTCATGATCATGAGCGCCAACTCCGAAAAGAGCATCATGCGCGAGTTGGTCCACAAAGGCGCGGCCTCATATATGGTCAAGCCCTTTAACATCGACCAATTCATCATGACCGTCGAACGGTTGCTCTCGGAGCAATTCCGTTTGCTGCTTAAAGAACGCGAGCGGCTGGAATTAGAGCGCACCAGCATGCTCTCGACCATCACCAGCCTGATCCAAGCCTTAGAAGCCCGCGACAAATACACCAGCGGGCACTCCAAGCGAGTCGCCGCCTATTCGGTTTCCATTGCCGAGCATATGGGCTTAAGCGAAGAAGAGATCGATACGCTACGCATCGGCGGAAAACTGCACGACGTGGGTAAGATCGGCGTCCCCGACTCACTATTGCTCAAGCCCGGAAAGCTAACGGACGAGGAAATTTCCCAATTCCGCTGGCACCCCTCGATTGGAGCCGACATCTTAAAACCCATTGCCAGCTTAGGCCCGATGATCGACGTGGTGTTATACCACCACGAACGACCCGATGGCCTCGGCTACCCTAATGGGCTCAAGGGCGACGAAATCCCCTTGTTGGCCCGTATCTGCGGCGTCGCCGATTGTTTTGACGCCCTCACCTCTGACCGCCCCTACCGCAAGGGTTTTCAGCAAGAAAAGGCCTATGAGATCATCCGCGAAGTGCGCGGAACGCAACTCTGCCCGATCTGTGTCGATGCCTTTTTCGACGGCGCAGTAGAGCGAATTGATGACCACCAAGAGGACACTTAATGAAATTTTTTGCGCTGACCCTGGCCCTTCTTTTGCCCTTTACGCTTTGGGCCGATCCCTTACTGGACCAAAAGGACCCGATTGTCGGTAAAATCAATGGTTCTGTGGTCCGCTTGAGCGAGATTGAAGACAAGGAACTCAATGAGCTGCGGGTACAGTTGTATGAAGCGATTGAGCAAAAGTTCAAACAAAAGGCCTTGCAGGAGCTTTCTAAAAGCGACAAAGATTTCCAGGCCCGCCCGGCCTTAAAGATCTCCGAAAAGGAGGTGAAGGCCTTTTACGATAAAAACGGACTCTCTAGCCGAGGTAGCTTTGAAGAGCTCAAAGGCCAGATCACTCAATACCTAATGGGCCGCGCCGCTGCCGAACACTACGAAGCGCTTTATGCCCGCGCCCTCAAGCTAAAAAAGCTTCAGTTTTTCCCCCATCAGCCCGAGGTGATCCAGGTCAAACTCCCGGTGGAAACTGCCTATCTGTGGGGCAACGAGCAAGCCAAGGTGATGCTGTTGGAATTTTCAGACTACCAGTGCCCCTTCTGTAGTCGCGTCCAAGGGACCATGTCCGATTTACGCAAGCAATTCAGCAAAAAGGTATTGTTTGGCTACCGCCACTTCCCCTTGCAGTTCCACAACGAAGCGGACGAAGCGGCCATTGCCGTTGAATGCGCCAGAGACCAAGGTAAGTTTGAAGCCTACCATGCTACGCTTTTCGAAAACCAACAAAACCAAAAACCTGACGACCTAATACGCTTCGCCGCTATGGTGGGCGTGGCCGACAAGGCTAAGTTCGGCCAGTGCCTTGAAAAGGAAACCTACCGTGAGCGAGTCAACCACGACCTGCAACAAGCTGCCAGCATCGGCATCCGCGGCACCCCCAGCTTTTTAGTCGGGCGATACGACGCCCAGAGCAAGAGCATCCAAGGGGAAGTCTTTTCGGGCGCTTTACCGAAAGAGCAAATCGTGGCGGTGATCGAAAAGTATTTGAAGGAAAAATAGATGAAGTTGGAACGCGCCGGGGTTATCCGCACCCCGGCGAAGGTCAATCTACACCTCTACGTCCAACACCGGCGACCCGACGGGTACCATGAGCTGGAACTGGACCTGATCCCCATTTCCCTCTATGATACCCTCGAATTCCTGCCCTTTGAGCAAGAGGGGCTTTGGTTCTTAAGCGAGCCCGAGCTTTGCGAACCCCAGCACAACCTGGTGGTCCGCGCCATCAAGGCCCTGGAGGACGAGGTATCGGCCCGATTCCAGATGGCCGTCAAGCTGACCAAACAGATCCCGCACGGAGCGGGCCTAGGCGGAGGTAGCGGCAACGCCGCCGGGGCTCTGGTAGCCCTCAACCAACTTTTAAACCTCAAGATCCCGCCCCAAAGGCTCTTTGAGATTGCCCGTAGCTTGGGCGCAGATGTCCCCTTTTTCTTAGACCCCAGGCCCCAACAGGCGCGCGGTATTGGCGAACAATTTTGCGCTTTGGAAATCCAAGGGGATTGGTCTTTGTTGCTGGTCAAGCCGGACTTAAGCATCTCCACCAAAGAGGCCTATCAGTTGGCCCAGCACTCGGCCCGCAAGCTCCCGCCTGGGCCTTACCCACCTTCCTTGATCAAACAGCTTCAGCCCCAGGGCAATGATTTTTTTGAGCCCCTAAAAGCCAAGTATCCGGCCTTAAAACAGATTGAGCTGGTTTTACAGAAAACCGGGGCCCCGGCGGTCTTGCTCAGTGGGTCCGGCTCTTGTGTGTTTGGTATCTACCCTGAAGCCGCCCTCCGGGACGCGGCCTTTGAATCAGTAGATCGGCTCTTTTTAGGCGAGCTTTTTAAAGCAGAATTTTTGTCCCACCATGACTATGCCCAGGACCTCGAAAACCAATCCCCCTAAGCCGCCCCCGCAGGATCTAAGCCCTCCTGATTTTGCTCCCAAAGTCCTAAAGAGCGGAACTCCGCCATACCCGCACCAACGGCAAAGGCTTAGGGTGAGTGGGGCCGGTGCGGGCGTTCGCCCAAGGGCAGGCCAAGCCAAACAAGCCCAGGCGGTCTAAGGATCTCAAGTTGAGCGGGTGGGGGATGGGCCTTGAAAAGGCTAGGTCAGCGCTTTGCGAGCGAGCGGTTTAAAGTGGAATCTAAACCAGCCGAGAGCGCCTAAAACCACGAAGTTGAAAGCTCCAAACAGCTCCTCAGTTCTAGCCCTTTCGGTGCGCTGAGTCCGGTGCTAGCAAAGGCTTAGGGTGAGTGGGGCCGGTGCGGGCGTTCGCCCAAGGGCAGGCCAAGCCAAACAAGCCCAGGCGGTCTAAGGGTCTCAAGTTGAGCGGGCGGGGGATGGGCCTTGAAAAGGCTAGGTTGGCTCTTATTTTTTTAAAGGGGGGGGCGCGCGCGAGCCTTTGGAGCAGAATGGACTCCCTTAAGAGAACGCCAAGGACCTCGCTGGCAAGGTCCCGAAGGACCTCACCAGCGAGGAGCGGCTTGGGTTAACCGAGTAGGTTAACTGAGCAGCGTCAAGACGTTTTCGGGCACCTGGTTGGCTTGCGCCAACATGGCCATGGCGGATTCGCTCATGATTTGCCCTCTCGTGAACTGGGCCATTTCACTGGCCATGTCCGTATCACGCAAGACCGATTCAGAGGCCACCAAGTTTTCGTTGGCTACCCGCAGGTTGTTTAGGTTGGATTCCAGGGTATTCTTCTGGAAAGCCCCCAACTCGCCGCGGACGCTACTCACCTCGGTGATCGCTTGATCAATCAACTGCATGGCGTCTTGCGCTCCTTGAAACGATTGCACATCTAAGTCGGCCAAAGACCTAAATCCACTCTCGTTCTGAATGCCCTTCCCTAATTGGCGGGTGGACACGTCTTTCAGGTTCATGCTTACGGTCTGACCGTAGTTACCACCAACCTGAAACTTTAAGGCATTTTGGGACAGGAACACCCGTCCCACTTCGACTCCTCCATCAGGGATTTCTTGGTCGAGTTGGCCTTGGATTTTCACCTTCAGGCCATCAACCTCTTTAGCTCCCTCCATACCGGTCAAGTAAAGGCCTTCGCCAACGGCAGACTGGCCGTTGAGGGTACCTTTTACGTCCCGACCATTTTGGACCGTTTCAATCGCTCCGGCTTCGGCCGAAAGCACTCCCGCCGTTTTAGAGAAGACCTGGAAGTCCGGCGCAGAGCCATATTCCTTATGAGTAACGCTCAACATACCCGCTTCGCTGACCCTTATTTCCAGTTGCATTCCGTTGCGGTCCACCTCGGATTGCAGTTTGGCGACCACCTGATCTAGGCTGTCGTCTGATTGGGTCACGTACCGAGCCGATTGGCCGCCTTGGATCAGCATCAACTCTTCGCCCTGGGCGATCAAGTCGGCGCTTAGCGCTTGGCTACCGGTGCGGCTCGCGCGCTCAGCTGATTGGGTCACCACCACGGAGTAACCTGCTTCGCTAGAGTCCTTGGAGTTTAGTCCCGACTCAATGAATTGCAGTTTATCTCCGGTAGTGTACCCTTGAATCCCATTGCTCCCGTCTAGCAGCTTGCGCTCACCAAACTGGGCCTGGGCAGTGATGCGGTCGATGCTCGCCAGGGCGTTTTCTAATTCCCGCTGGTCTGCCTGCAACATGCCCGTGTCGTTAACGCCTTCGTTGGCGGCGTGCACGGCAAGTTGCCTCATGGAAGTCAGCAGGCGGTTGATTTCGCCTAGGTTCGCTTCGCTGGTCTGCGCCATCGAGATGGCGCTTTCCGAGTTATCGATCGCTTGGGTTAGGCCGGCAATCTGGGCGCGCATTTGCTCGCTGATCACTAAAGTCGCCGGTCCATCGGCACCTCGATTCACCTTCAACCCACTCGAGAGACGTTCTAAGGTCCGGTTAAGGGACCGATCGTTGTTGAGTAGGTTTCTGTGTGAGTTGAGCGCCGCTACGTTATGATTGATTCGTAAAGACATCTCAACCTCCTTGGTCAAGTTCGACGGCTCGTCCTTGAGTCGTCTAGGAGGCGGGCCTCGCCCGCCTCCGTGTTTCTAAGCTAAGGCTTACTGAAGCAAACGAAGCACTTGGTTCGGGGTTTGGTTCGCCTGAGCCAACATGGCCGTAGCGGACTGAGACATGATCTGGTTACGGGTGAAGCTGGCCATTTCGGCAGCCATGTCCGTGTCGCGGATCACCGACTCACTACTGATCAAGTTTTCGTTCGCCACCCGCAAGTTGTTCAGGTTGCTTTCCAGGGTATTTTTCTGGAAGGCACCGATGTCGCCACGGGTCCGAGCAATCTGAGTGATCGCTTCGTCCACCAAGCGCAGGGTGTCCTGAGCCCCTTGGAAACTAGTCACGTCCAAGTCTTCAATGCTCTTAAAGCCCGACTCGTTGACTACGTTGTTAGCCAATTGGCGCGAGTGGGTGCTGCCGATGCTGATCCCGGCGGTCTGGCCATAGTTGCCGCCCACCTGGAAGTTCAGGCTGTTCTGGCTGATATAAGCCCGACCAACGGCTGCGCCACCTTCGGGGATTTCCCCATCGGTCCCGGCCATACCGGTGAAGCGAACCGACAAACCGTCCACGCTCTGGGCACCTTCGATGCCCGTCAACACCTGGCCCTTACCAATGGCCGATTCGCCGTTGATGGTACCCTTGATATCCAAGCCTTTGTTGGCCACTTCGATCTGACCGGCTTCCTTAGAAAGGACCCCGGCGGTAGTCGAAGAAACCTGGAAGCTATGGTCCGAGCCAAACTTGTCGTGGGTTACCTTAACGGCCCCATTTTCTAGGGTTACCTTAACGTCCAAGCCGTTGCGCTCGATCTCGCTGGCCAAGTTCTTGATGGCGATGTCGGCGGTATCGTCCGCTTGAGTGGTGTACTTTGCGGTCTTGCCGTTTTCGATGACCATCAAGGTCTCACCGCCTTGGATCACTTCTTCACTTAAGGCAACCGTGCCTTGGGCATTGGCCTTCGAAGCGTTTTGGTTGATTTTAACCTCAAAGCCGCTCTTTGAAGAATCCAAAGTTTTCAGACCGGCACCGACAAATTCAAGGTTCTCGCCGGTTACGCTACCCAAGGCACCGTTGGTGCCGTCCAGCAACTTGCGCTTGCCGAACTGGGCTTGCTTAGAGATCCGGTTGATGGTCTCGACGGCGTTCTCGATCTCCAGCTGGTCGGCCTGAAGCATCTCTTCGTTGTTGACGCCTTCGTTGGAGGCGTGGATTGCCAACTGGCGGATCGAAACCAGCATGTTACTAACTTCGCTCAAGTTAGATTCCGTCGTTTGGATCATGCTGACGGCGTTTTCCGAGTTGTCGATAGCCTGAGTCAAACCGGCGATCTGACCGCGCATCTGCTCACTGATGACCAAAGCAGCCGGTCCGTCAGCGGCCCGGTTGATTTTCAAACCACTAGAAAGTTTTTCCAGCGTTTTGCCCATTTGGGAGTCGTTGATCTGCAAATTGCGGTGTGCATTGATCGCAGCAGTGTTGTGGTTGATTCGAAGAGACATGGTAACCTCCTTGTTGTTACCTCCGCCCATCCTTGGTACGGATTGATTTAAAATATGGCCCTTTATGGGTTTTTAAAACCCTTCGGCCCCAGAGGCCGCTCGTATCGAGCGGGGCCCCAATGGTTTGGACGCCTTGGCGTCCGGCCCTCTAGGCCCCCGTTAATCGGCCTAGGGTTCTTCAAACCCACCGGAATTAATTCCGTTGGGCCATGTTGTTTCCGGTCATGCCGGAAGGAGAAGGAGGGCGCATCCGTGCTCCCTGGGTCCTTCGAATGCCTGACCGAGGCTTCCTTGCCTCGGACTGGGGCTTCCCTGCCTCCTGGCGGGGAGATCGTCTTGCGGGCATCCATGTCCGCCACACAATCTATCGGCTTCCATGCCGACTAATAAAAGGCTCTGGGCTTCCAAGCCCATAGTAGGTGATCTCGGGTCGTACCCGATAGTTGGCTTCCCCGAAGGGTCGCCGAAATCAGCGTGCTTCCATGCGCACCGATAAAAGCCTGCGGATGGCTCCGCTAAAAACGGCGTCCATGCCGCTGAAAGTTCTATGACCGCTAGGCGGTCTTTGGGCTTCCGTGCCCAAATTTCGATTGGACCCCTGTTATAAGGGTCCGGGAATCCATTCCGGTTTCTTTGTCAGCGTCCCATACCGAGCAACCCTGCCCGCTATTGGGGGACCTATGGTCCAGCCGGAATCCATTCCGGTAAACTTTGTGCGGATTACCCACACTTTGGGCGTCCTTGCCCAAGCTTTTAAGTCCCTTGGGACCTTGGAGCGTTGCTCCAGATAGGTTTACGAGGCGTGCCTCGATTTTTTTTAGACCCCAGGCGTCAAAGGGGCCTGAGTCCTAAAGACTCGGCCAAGTCACTCAGTTCATTGCAACCCGCCCTTAAACGGTCTCTTTCGCCCAAATCCAGCCAGGGCCTACCTTCAGAAGCACCGGGACCCAAAGGGTTTACTCCCCTCCATGGCTCCATCAGGGGGCTTGCGCCCGGTTATTTTGGCTTCCCTTGGAACGATTCCTTGGCCCTTCGGGATTCCCCCTGGGGCCGGTTGGCTTGTGGGGGACTACCCCCTGGGCCCTACCGGCTCTTGGGGGACTGCTCCCTGGATTCTTTTAACTCCCCTGTCCTGGGCCCTTGGGGATTCCCCCCTGGGGCCGGTTGGCTTCTGACGGACTTTCCCCTGGGCCCTCGCGGCTCTTTGGGGACTACTCCCTGGGCCCTTTGGGCCCCTCTGGGACTGCTGCCGGGTCCCCTGTGGGGATTCCCCCTGAGGACCGATGCTCTAGTTGCGGACTACCCCCTGGACCTCACAGGTCCTTGGGGGACAAATCCCGAAGGGTTGAGCGGCTTTTTGGGCCCTAGCTGGTTCCAAGGACCGATCCCTGAAACTTCCCGGCTCCTGGGGGACTACCCCCTGGACCCTTTGGCCCCAAAATAAACGACTCCGCTCCGTTGGCCTCAAAGGCCTGGACTCCTCCCTGGCATCTAATTTGCCTTATTGAGAAATCCCTGAACCTTTAGACCCCAATTTTTTCAGCCCCTTTAAAGCGGGGCGATGGGTTTTGGAGTGTTCGGGATTCAGGCGGATTCCCCCCTGAGTCCCTTTGGCCCCAAGGGGAGTCCCCCCTGAGTCTTTCGACCCCAATTTATTTTTATCCCCCGATCCGGTCGCCTCATTTTCCCCAGAAGAATGCTCTCTTGGGCATAAATCGAGTCTACCGGCCTCCTCCCCAAAAGGGAGTCTATGGGTCTCTAACAGGCCGTTAAGCCTTAAGTCAGAGGGTCCGTCAAACTTATTGGACTGCTTTCTGATTTAGTTTTCAATTCCCAAGCAATGCTTGGCACCGCACCCTTTTGGTGCAGCAGAGAAGTTCTCTGGGGCTTCCCCCAGGCACTCATACTCAGAGAACCAGCCAGCGCAGGTGGCAACCTATCGTCACGGCCAAAGACCGTCTCCCCGACGATAGGTTGCCCTGTTGGGGCCGCAATGCGACCCCGACAAGCGCTGGGTAGATCTCCGAGGACGAATCCTCGGCTTTGCAGGGCTGTGAGGCCCCTCAAAGAAGGCGGCTGGAATTACCCTGCCGCTTAGGTTCAGGTCCCGACTTGCGCCGGGACCTTTAAGGTTACTTCAATAGTTGCAGTACGTTGCTCGGGGTCTGGTTGGCCTGGGCCAACATCGCCGTAGCCGACTGACTCATGATCTGGTTGCGGGTGAAGGTAGCCATTTCTTTGGCCATGTCCACGTCGCGTAAGATCGACTCCGAAGAAACCAAGTTCTCGTGGGCAACCTTCAGGTTATTCAGGTTGCTTTCCAGCGTGTTTTTCTGGAAGGCACCCAAGTCGCCCCGACGAGACGAGAGCCTAGTGATGGCGTCGTCCACTAAGCGCAAGGCGTCCTGTGCCCCTTGGAAGGTGCGCACATCCACATCAGCCAGCGAGCGGAAACCCGACTCGTTTTCGATGTTGTTGGCCATGGTCCGAGTGTTCACGCTCTCCACGCTGATCCCAACGGTTTGGCCATAGTTGCCCCCCACCTGGAAGTTCATGGAGTTCTGGCTTACATAAGCCCGACCCACTTCGACACCGCCTTCAGGGATTTCGCCGTTCTCGCCAGCTTGGCCAGTGTAGCGAACCTGTAAACCATCCACGTTGGCCGTGCCTTCCATACCGGTCAGGACTTGGCCTTCACCAATGGCCGACTCGCCGTTGATGGTACCCTTGATGTCCATGCCCGCATTACTGACTTCGATCTGACCGGCTTCTTTCGAAAGAACCCCGGCGGTCGAAGAAGAGAACTGGAAGCCATAGGCTGAGCCATATTCTTTATGCTTCACTTCCAAGGTACCGTTGTCGGACAGCGCCAGGTCGATGTTCAACCCGTTGCGGTTCACTTCGGACTCTAAGTTCTTCAAGGCCGTCTGGACGTTGTCGTCCATACGGGTGGTGTAGCTGGCCATCTTGCCGTTTTCGATCAAGGTGAAGGTTTCCCCGCCTTGAACCAATTCGTCGGTCAGAGCCACCGTGCCTTGGACCGAAGCCTTCGAGGCGTTCTGGGTGATCTTGACCTCATAACCAGATTCGCGGCTGTCCTTGGTCTTCAAACCAGAGCCGGCAAATTCCAAGCCGACGCCGGTGGTGGAGCCGCTGGCCCCTTGGCTACCGTCAAGCAGGCGTTTGTTGCCAAACTGTGCTTGGTTGGCGATCCGGTCGATGGTGGCCAGGGCGTTGTTGATTTCCTGTTGGTCCGCCTCAAGCATAGTCTCGTCGTTTACGCCTTCGTTCGCGGCATGTACGGCGAGCTGGCGAACACTAACCAGCATCCGGCTGACTTCGTTTAAGTTGGCTTCAGTGGTCTGCACCAAAGAAACCGCCGTTTCCGAGTTGTCGATGGCCTGTTGCAAGCCCACGATCTGGCCGCGCATCTGTTCAGAGATGACCAAAGCGGCGGGGCCATCGGCGGCCCGGTTGATTTTTAAACCACTAGAGAGTTTTTCCAGCGTCTTGCCCATCTGGGCATCATTTGCCTGCAAATTGCGGTGTGCATTGATCGCAGCAGTGTTGTGGTTGATACGTAGAGACATGGTGTCCTCCTTGACTCCGATTCCAGCCTACCTTGGCTGGAAATTGTTAAACTTCGTTGGGTTTTCAACTTCCGCAGCCCCCTCATCCAACGGGACCAACGGTTTATGCTTTGATCGATTTGAAGAACGACACATCCATGCGCCGTCTTTTAACCACCAGTGGGTAGTCTTGGGCTTCAATCCATGAGCCCTCGGAACGTATCCGTTGCCACTAGCGAACCCATAAATGGGCCCGATCGCTTGGTTTGCTGCCGAAGCAGCTTTACCTTTGGGCATCCTGCCCGGATTTGGTCAAAGCATCCTGCTTTGCCTGAGTTGGGTTCCTTCCTGGAACCGCAAGTCCACGAACTCAACCTAGTTTGGAGGGCCCCATCCTTGGGGCGTCTCTTACGAGATCAGATCCATCCTTGGACCCAGGTCGAGCCTTATGGGCTCAACGCCCTGTTCCTTCTGTTGCGTTAGAGACAAGGCCGGTCCTTTGGGGACCGGCCCAGCTCTAGAGGAGAAAGAAAGCGTTGAACCCAGAAGGGTTCTGTAACCTTAGCCCCAGCGGATTCCCGCTCAGGCGGTCTGCGGTTCCCAGGCCCGCCGTAAAACAGACCTGGGTGTTGCAGGGTGACGGTTTCCCGTCGCTTCCGGTGGCCCGGAAGTTGGGCCGCTTTTTTAAGCGGACTTCATCATGCCCCTTAGCTGCTGGGCCATGGCCTGGGCCTTGTCTGAGGAGAGCCCCAGCAGTTCGGTACCCTTCGGTTCAAACTCGTTGCCCGCCTTTAAAAGGTCGATGGCTTTGTTGATGTAGACCTGCTCTTTCCAGCGCAGTTCCTCACTCAACTGACCCAACTCACCCAAGGCCTTCTGCACCAGTAGGTCCGCATCGCGGCGTTCCGTCGGGCTTCCCGCACGGATCTGGGCGAGGCTTTTAAACCCGCTGGCGTTACGCACGCCCACGGCCTGTTGTTTGGGCCGCAGGTCCGGCAGGCTTAAGATCTCCACCTCCTGGCCCGCTACATCCAGCGGCACCAGCAAGCCCGACTGGCTCACCCGCACATAACCCACCACTTGGCCCGGATAGTCCACCTGGCCGTCGTAGTAGATGATCAACCCTTCGGTGCGGGGATTCCCCTTGGCACCGATCAAGAAACCTCCTTGCCCTTGGGCCGGTTCGGTTCCGATGCTTCCCAACACGTCCCTGCCAGGCGTGGCCCAGACCGGATCGCCCGGTCTAGCCGAAATCAGCCGGGTCTTCTGGCTGAGCCCTTCAAAGCGCGGCTCCCCGCCCAATTGGTTGTGCAGGAACAGCAGCCGCTGGTCGCGGGTTAAATAAACACTCAGGTCCAGGCCCGCGGCCTGGATGCAACGCTGGAGATTCTGGGCCAATTGGCTGGGGTCTTCATCACCCCGCACTTGGTAGCGAGCCTCCAGCCCGCCTTCTTTAAGCGAAATCCAGCTCTCTTGAGCGATCACCGAAGGACTGACCGAAGCCGCGCCCATCAGGCTGGCCGGTCGGGCCGATTCGTCGATGGCCACCGGGTATCCCCGGCCTATGCTGCTGATCACCCGCGCCGAGCCCCGCACAAATTGCAGGCCCGGTCCGTCGGCTTCGCCTAAGACCCCGCTCTTTCCGTTGAGCAGTGCCTTGGCCCCGAAGCTGGTGGCTTCGGTGATCCCGCCGATCTGTTGCAAGCGGTCTTCTACAAAGCGGTTGGCGACGCTGGGGGCCAGTTGGCCCTCTTGGTCCGGTGCATTCTCCAAAAAGCCCTGCATCTCGCCGAGCCATTTTTTGATGTGGCCCAGACTCTTCTGGGCTACCTGTAGCAACGAAACCTTGCCTTCTAATCCGGCGATCACCGCCACCCTCCCGGTCGGTCGTCCGCCGGGCTTAAGGTTGGTTGGTGGGTCCATTTGGGGACCCAGCCGTTGGTTCATCTCTCTCAGTGCCTGAGAGGAATAAAGCTCTGGTCCTAGTTTCATGCAAGCCTCCCTTGGCTTGATCTCAATTCCTCAATTCAATTCCTCTTCCCCCTTAAGCCTCGGGCCCGAAGGCCCGGCTTTATGCCCCTAAGGCGTTACTTCAACAAGCTCAAGACGTTGTTGGGCGTTTGGTTCGCTTGGGCCAACATGGCCGTCGCGCTTTGGCTCATGATCTGGTACTTGGTGAAGTCACTCATCTCACTGGCCATATCGGTATCGCGGATCACCGATTCAGCGTTGATCAAGTTCTCACGGGCCACACTCAAGCTGGTCAAGTTACTTTCCAGCGTGTTTTTCTGCACCGCACCCAAGTTAGCCCTTGTGCTCGAGACTTGGTCGATCGCTTCGTCGATCAGCAGCAGCGCGTCCTGGGAGCCCTGCACCGTGCGCAGGTCCAAGTCCCGCAAGCTCTGGTAGCCCGACTCGTTAGAGACGTTTTTGGCCATCTGGGCGGCCTTCATGTTCGGGATCTGGATTTTCACAATCTGGTTGCGGTTACCGCCCACCTGGAAGGTGAAGGCGTTACTCTCAACCGAGACCCGGCCCACCTCGGGCTTTAAGGGGTCCGCCACGCCGGTGAAGCGTACTTCTAAGCCTTCGACGTTGGTGCCTTTGCCGCCGCTTAACATCTGGCCTTTACCGTTGGCGATCTCGCCCCCGATGGTGCCTTGGACGTCATGTCCGTTCTGCACCCACATCGGGGTGTCGGCCCTAGAGCTTAAGACGCCTGCCGTCGAGCTGGAAACGGTGAAGCCTGCTTCCGAACCATAGTCTCGGTGGATCAGCGTCAAGCGGCCTTGGTCAAAGTAAGCATCCAGGTTCAGTTCCGACTCGCGGAACTCGTTGTTCAAGCGGTTCTGGATCTCTTCATGGGTTTCACCCAACTGGGTGATGACCTGCACGGTGCGGCCATTCTCTTGGATGGTCAGTTTCTCACCGGCGTTGATCATGTCCTGGGTCAGCACCTGGCTACCCAAAGCTCTCGCTTGGGTCGCTTCTTGGCTGATCTGAACCGAGTACCCGCTTTGGGGCGAGGCATTGGTTTTGGTGTTCGCGCTGATGAACTCCAAGTCCGGGCCCGAGGCGATGCCGTTGACCCCATGGCTCCCGTCGAGCAGCTGTTTCTTGCCGTACTGAGCGGCTTTGCTGATCCGGTCGATGGAGTCCAAGGCGTTGGCCAATTCGGCCTGGTCGGCTTCGAGCATTGCTTCGTCGTTGCCGCCTTCGTTGGCTGCGTGGATCGATAGCTGGCGCATACTGACCAAGAGGCGGTTGACCTCGTTTAAGTTGGCTTCGGCGGTCTGCACCATGGCGACCGCGCTTTCGCTGTTCATCACTGCCTGACTCAAACCGGCCACCTGGGCCCGCATCTGTTCAGAGATCACTAGGGCCGCCGGTCCATCGGCTGCCCGGTTGATTTTAGTCCCGCTGGAGAGGTGCTCCAGGGTTTTCGAAAGCTTCGCATCGTTGTTCACCAAGTTCCGGTGGGCGTTGATGGCAGCTACGTTATGGTTGATTCGCAAAGTCATGTTCTTTCTCCTCGTTAGGGTCTCTGGGCAGCGGCGGTTTGGTGGCTTTTGCCTAGAGTTGCTTTCTTTTTGGGGTTATCCCTGGACTGTCGGGGTTCTCAGGCCCGCCAGCCCGTTTGTTTGACGGCTTGACCGTCCACTCTGGTTTCCCAGAGCCTTCCCGGTTTTTGCCGGGGATTGGTCCTTGGGGCTCTTCGGATCTACCGGAGCTTTAGGGACCCCTGCGCAGACGCACATCGGCGCAGGATTCTTGTTCAGAGGCGGCTTTATCGGTCCCCTGGGGCCTTTGGATTTCCCGGTAAGGGATTTCCAGGCACCTCGGCCTCTCCAAACCCCTTTTAATGGGCTCTTCGGAGCTTCCGGAGGGACAGATTCCTGGGGTCTTCGGCGGCTCAAACCCTTTTATGGGGGCTTCGGATCACCGGGACTTCCAAGCGCTGGGGCGGTCCTGATGGACCCCTTTGCCTCTGTCGATGGGGGTTGGGCTTTTACCGCTCCCCATCTCTCACCAAATTTTTCAAGAACTAGATCCTTTTCTTTTAAGGACCGGAGGTTTCCCTCCACCCAAGCTGACTTGGGCCGCTCCGGCTGCGCCGGGCTTTGGTTTGCGGGCGGGCTTTAGGCCTCTGGCTCCGCGCATCTTTTAGGGGGGCGAACCCCCCGCTTTTGGGGTCGGCCTGGGCCGCCCCGGTCCTTCGGTTTAAGGACCCTTTGCACCTAGTTGACTCCTAGCACTCCGGCGCGTTGGCGGCCTGGAAAGGGGATTTCCCCCCTAGGAGCGGGGCGGCTTGGCGGCCCCAGCATGGGTTTGCGCCCTTAAGATCACCTGCCGGGCGGCTTTAGTTGGGCTGGACTGGGGGATTCCCCCCGGTCCTTAGCCGGTGATGCGGACGTTGGTCGCCACTTCGCCGGGGTTGCCTTTGTTTTGGCTGGCGGCGTAAAGCTCTTTCCAACCTTCGCGCAGGTTACCGATCACCCCTTGGACGTCTAAGACCATCTGGGCGTCTTTCTTCAGGTTCGCGATCACAATCTGCTCGTAGCAGTAGAGGTAAAGTTTCTTGAGGTTCTGGGCCACTTCGCCGCCTTTGTCTTCGCGCAGCGTCGCCATCAGTTCCAACAAAATCTTGCCGGTCTTGTGGAGGTTCTCGTGGGCCGATTCGATCTCACCGGCCTCAATGGCCTTGATCGCTTGGCTCATGAACCGGTGCATCCCGTCGTAGAGCATCACGATCAGCTGCTTCTGGCTGCTGGTTTGCACGCTCGTCTGTTGGTATGCTTGGTATGGTTTGCCGTAAGACATCTTCTACTCCGATGATTTTTTTAGAGGGCCTTGGGCCCTACTGGGCGGCCTATAAGTTAGGTCTTAGGGCCGCTCAGGCGGCCCTTAGGTCATTAGTTGCCGTTAAGCAGCGAGAGCACCGACTTGGGCGTCTGGTTCGCTTGGCCCAACATGGCCACACCCGAAGAGAGCAGAATCTGCTGCTTGGTGAACTGGCTCATCTCTTTGGCCATGTCCACATCCCGCAAGCTCGACTCAGCGGCGATCAGGTTTTCCTGGCTGTAGCGCAGGTTGTTCAGGTTCGTTTCCAGCGTGTTCTTCTGGAAGGCACCTAATTTACCCCGCATACTGGTCACCTCGTAAATCGACTGGTCGATCATCTTCAGGGCGTCTTGGGCCCCTTGGAAGGTGGTCAGGTCGATTTCACCTAAGGAGGTGTAGCCTGAATCGTTCTCCACCCCACGGCTCATGGTGTGGGTATTCAAGTTCGGCAGGTCGATGCGCGTGTTCATGTCCTGACCGGGTCCAACCTGGAAGTTCAGGCTGTTGTTGGTCACATAAGCCGCACCTTCGGCCATCTCCGCAGGCGCTACCGGTTGCCCTTGGTCGTCTAAGATCGGGTTGCCCTGATCGTCGGTCTGGGGCTTGGTTTTTACGCCGCCCGAATATTGGATGGTCAGGCCTTCTGCCGCCGTGCCTTTGGCACCGGTCAAATATTGACCTTCGCCGTAGGCCAGTTCGCCCCCGATGGTTCCCTGGACATCGCTGCCCTGGACTGCCTCTTCGAGCTCGTTGGCATTTTCGGTCAATAATCCCTCTACCGAGGTCATGGCCCCGAAGCTCGGCTCGGAGCCAAATTCTTGGTGCTCCACAAAGAGCCGCTGGTCATCGGTCAAGCCCACATCCAGCTTCAACCCGTTCTGGTCGATTAAGAGCTGAAGGTTGCGCAACATGGCGTCCATGGTTTCGCCGACCTTGGTGTAGTAGGTCAGGCTCCGCCCGCCTTCGTGCAGCGTCAGCTGGATATTGCCCTGGTCCATCTCTTCTTGGGTTAGGCTGCGTTCGCCTTCCAAGCGGGCCTTAGTGGCCACTTCGGAGATGTCGATCTTATATCCGTCGGCCGGGCTTGAGGCGGTGTCCACCTCGGCTTTTACAAAGCGCATCCCTTCGCCTACGGCGACCCCGCCGATCCCGTTGCTCCCGTCGAGCAACATCCGGGTTCCGAATTGGGCCTGCTGGCTGATCCCGTCGATGGTTTTTAAGGCGTTGTCCATTTCGGCTTGGTCGGCGGCTAACATCTTGTCGTCGTTGCCGCCTTCGTTGGCTGCGTGCAGCGCTAACTGGCGCATGCTGATCAAGATGTTGTTGACTTCAGCCAAGCTCGCTTCGGCGGTTTGCACCAAAGAAACGGCCATCTCGCTGTTCTGGGTGGCCTGTTCCATCGAAGCCACCTGGGCTTTCATCTGCTCGGCAATCACCAAAGACGCCGGTCCATCGGCCGCCCGGTTCAACTTGTTGCCCGAAGACAAACGCTCTAAGGTTTTGTTCATCTCAGAGTCCGTCTTCTGTAAGTTGCGCCATGAGTTCAGCGCCGCTACGTTATGGTTGATTTTCAAGCTCATGAT
>JAVVEA010000007.1:0-144486 GCA_032250835.1 bacterium | reverse complement strand
ACGCTTCGGTGAAGACTTAAGCGGTAAGCGCTTTGCCATCTGGGGCCTGTCCTTTAAGCCCAAGACCGATGACATGCGCGAAGCCCCGGCGTTGGTTTTGATCGATACCTTGCTCAAGCGCGGCGCTACGGTGGCCGCCTTTGATCCCGAAGCGATGGAAGAGGCCGAGCGGATTTTATTTAAGTCCCCAGAGGTCTACCCCCAGTTTGCCGACATCGGCGACCGGGTGGCTTTGACTAAGACCAACTACGAAGCCTTAGAGGGCGCCGACGCGCTGGTGATCATCACCGAATGGGCCGAGTTCCGCCGCCCGGACCTTGATTTGGTCAAGAAGGCCCTCAAGTTGCCCTTGGTATTTGACGGACGCAACATCTACGACCCCCGCAAGATGACCGAGCGGGGCTTTGAATATTACAGTATCGGACGCCCCTAGGTATTCTATGAGTTCGCAGGATTCGGTAAGCAGCCAAAAGCTAATTTCCCTGGTTGTGCCGGTTTTTCGTGAGGAGAAAAATTTAAGACCCTTCTTATTGGCCGTAAAAACCGAGATAGATCGGTTGCCCCAGTATCAATGGGAATTTATTTTCGTCAACGATGGAAGCCCCGATTCCAGTCAAACCGTTTTAGAACTGCTTTGCCAAGAGGATGAGCGAGTGAAAGTGGTTGAATTTTCACGCAATTTTGGCAAGGAGATCGCTCTTTCGGCAGGTATTCACCACGCCGCTGGGGCAGCCGCAATCACCTTGGATGCAGACCTACAACACCCGCCGGCACTGATTCCTAAATTGCTTGCGCAATGGGAGGCAGGTGCTGAAATTGTGGCTACTATCAGGGTTGAACAAAAGCGCCAACCTCTGATGCGCCGGATCGGTTCGGGTGTTTTTTATTGGGTGATGTCCAAAATCTCGTCGGTGGAAATGGTCAATAAAACCACCGATTACCGACTGATCGATAAGACCATCATCAATCGATTTAACGTGATCACGGAACGAAGCCGGATGTACCGGGGGATCATCGACTGGATGGGCTACCGAAAGGTCTACGTCGAATTTGTTGCCGACGAACGCAGCGAAGGTGTGGCGGGATATTCTTATGGCAAGTTGCTCCAGCTAGCGATCGATTCGGTGACGAGCTTTTCTATCTTCCCGCTGAAGTTGGCTGCTTATATGGGGCTGTTGATCACCGGCCTAAGCGGCTTGGGGCTAGCCGCCAGCTTAACTGATTACTTGATGGGAGGTCGCTTTTTTAACGTGACCCCTTCGGCAATTGTTATTATCGCCAATATGCTACTCAACGGGATTGTGCTGATGTGTTTGGGCTTTATAGCCTTGTACATCGGCAATATCCATGGCGAAGTGATCAACCGACCGCTCTACTTGATCCGAAAAACGATCAACCTCCCGGCACCGACGATCAGCAACGAACACGACCAGTAATGGGCGATGTTCGCCGCTTCTTGACTAGGGCTGGAACCGGTCGTTGCTGACTCGGTTTCGGTTCGCGCTCTTGGTGTCGTCTAAGACTTGGGCGTCATCTCCGTGGTAATGCATGTCCTTAAACAGGCGGAGGTAGCCTTTGGCAACCTGCACAAAGTTAGGGAAGCTCACGGCTTTAGACACCCCTCCTTCGCGCTGTTCTAAACGGTAAGGGACTTCAGCAAAGAGATAACCCCGATGTAGCAGCCGGATCAGGATGTCGGTCTGGAAGAAGAAGCTATTGGAGCGGTGCGGCAACTGCATCAAGATCGAACGGTTGTAGAGTACGGTCCCGTTGGTGTAGTTGAGGTTGGTCCGGAAGGTGACGTTGACCACCATCCGGTACACAAAACTCAAGATCCGGCGGTAGGTAGAGCGCACCTCTTTATTGTACACAAAGGGGATCACAATATCTACGTGCTCTAAAAGAGGGCTGTACATAAGGATTTCCCAGGGATCGTTTTCGTTGTCTCCAGGAAGCAGCACCACATGATCTTTGGTGGCATGGTCCACCCCATCCCAAAAGCTGGCCCCAAAGCCCCAGGGCTTTTCGTGGGTCACCACTTTAACCCGGTCATCTTGCGCTTGCAGATTAGTGGCAATTTCCTGGGTTCGGTCTGAACTCCCGTCATTGACCACCACTACCTGACCATCAATCTTGTAGTCATCGATTGCATTTAAGGCGTTGCGGACGGATTTTTCGATGTTATTTTCTTCGTTGAGCGCCGGCATGATCACCGACAAACTAAGCTGTTGCATCATTCAGAGGGCTTTAAAGGTTGGTGGAGCGGGTCACTGCTTTGGAATGTCATAGTTTAGACCCTTCAGGTTATATCTGGGTATTATAGACTGGTCAAATAGGAACCATAATCGTTTTTACCGTATTTTTGGCAAAGGGCCAATAATTCCGCCTTGCTAATCCAGCCAGCGCGGTAAGCGACCTCTTCAGGTGAGCCGATTTGTAAGCCCTGCCTTTCAATGATCGTGCGGATAAAGTTCGCAGCTTGCAATAGGGTTTTGTGGGTGCCCGTATCTAACCATGCGATTCCTCGGCCCAACTGCACGGCATGCAACTGGCCTTCGGCCAAATACCGCAGGTTCAAGTCGGTGATTTCTAGCTCCCCCCTAGGTGAAGGGGCTTGTTCTCTGGCATATTGAGAAGCGGAGCCATTAAAAATATAAATGCCCGGCACGGCAAAATGACTTTTGGGTTGCTTGGGTTTTTCTTCTAGGCTGACCACCTTACCCTCGGCATCAAACTCGATCACACCATAAGCTTGGGGGTCACTAACATAATACCCGAAAATGGTGGCTCCTTGGTTGGTCTGAATCCCTTTTTTGATCATCGCTGGGAGACCTTCGCCATAAAAAAGGTTATCCCCTAAGATCAAGGTACAAGGGCCTCCGTCTAAAAACTGTTCGCCTAGAATCAGCGCTTGCGCCACGCCCTCTGGGCGTTCTTGAACGCAATACTCAAGCCGTAACCCCCATTGAGTTCCGTCTCCTAAGAGGGCCTTATATTGGGCTTGGTCGTGCGGGGTGGTGATGATTAAAATCTCGCGGATACCGGCCAGCATGAGCGTGCTGAGCGGATAGTAGATCATCGGTTTGTCGTAGACCGGCATCAATTGTTTACTGACCACTTGGGTCACCGGATAAAGCCGGGTGCCGGTGCCACCTGCCAGAATGATTCCTTTCATACCTGTCCTGAAGGTTTAAGAGTTGAGTCCCAAGCGCTCTAAACGGTAGCTGCCGCTGAGGATGTGTTCGGTCCACTCGGGATGCTCTAAATACCAACGGATGGTTTTTTCAAATCCAGTCGCAAAGGTCTCTGTCGGTTCCCAGGCCAATTCTTGGTGGATCTTTTCGGCGTCGATGGCGTAGCGCCGGTCATGGCCCGGACGGTCGGGAACAAAGGTGATTTGGTCTTTATAGCTCCCCTGTGGCTTGGGCCGCAAACGGTCTAGCAGTTCGCAGATCCGGTGGACCACTTGCAAGTTGGTTAGCTCATTGTTCCCACCAATATTATAACACTCGCCTAAACGACCTTGCTCGATGGCCGCATAGATGCCCCGGCAATGGTCCTCTACATAGAGCCAATCGCGGATGTTGCCGCCGTCGCCGTAGATGGGGAGAGCTTTGCCGCTTAGGGCATTGAGGATGATCACCGGGATTAACTTTTCTGGGAATTGGTAAGGGCCATAGTTGTTTGAGCAGTTGGTGGTCACCACCGGGAAGTGGTAGGTGTGCCACCAAGCGCGTACCAAATGGTCTGAGCCAGCTTTGGAAGCAGAATAGGGGCTGTTAGGCGCGTAGGCCGTCTCTTCGGTGAATTTCCCTTGCTCGCCTAAGCTGCCATAGACCTCATCGGTGCTGACGTGCAGGAAACGAAATTTTGCCGCTTTTTGAGGGGGCAGGGCTTCATAATAGGTTCGGCTCTGGACCAATAAATTTAAAGTGCCCACCACATTGGTGCGGACAAACTCTTGGGGCCCGTCAATGCTCCGGTCTACGTGGGACTCTGCGGCAAAATGGACCAACCGGTCCGGCTCAAAATCGGCCAGTACCTGGGTTACTAAGGATTCGTCGCAGATGTCCCCTTGGACCAAGCGGAATAAGGGGTCTTCGGCTAGGTCTTGGAGGTTCTCCAGATTGCCTGCGTAAGTCAGTTTGTCTAAACACAGCAGATGAGCATCGGGCTCCAACTGGCGAACCATATGCAGAAAGTTTGCACCAATAAAGCCCGCACCGCCGGTAACCAAATATCTATGACTCATCAGCTCCAAAAGGGTCTGAGTTGAGATAAAAAAACAAAAGCAAAGGCGTTTCGTGGATTATAGGGAGGCTGACCCCCCTTGTCTAGCTAGTCGGGCAAGACCGAACCGAAGAGGTGGAAGCATCGGGGGCAGACCTCATCAAGTAATTCGATCTTAAGCCCGCATTGCGGGCAGGCCTTTGCGTCCCAGCCGGTGTGTTCGGGTAAGTCGGCGCTCTCGATCAAGTCTTCTTGGGCGGCCTTGAGGTCCTCATTGAGGGCATGGATCTTCTTCTTTTGGGCGATCAATTGGCTCTGTTCGCTTTTGATCCGCTCTAGCTTTTTTAAGTCCCGGGCGAGATGCTCACTGACGAGATCTAAAATCTCCGCATTTTTACGCCGGTAGCGCCGCAGTTCTTCAAAGGCTTTGATCAAGCCCAATAACAAAAAAGCATCGAGCACCACCAGAGCATAGGGGGCCCAGTCGGGGCTGCCCAACTCCTCTAGGGAACTAAAAACCAAGTAGCTAACCAAGCCCAAAAGCACCGCAAAGGCGATCACCAAACCCCGGTACAACAAGGTGACCATGTGGTGCTGGCGGCGGTAGAGCTTTAGGTATTGAGAAAGGGGGTTGCCCGCCACTTCGGGCGGTAGGGGGCGCTCGCTAGACTCAAGGCCTAAGGTCCATTGGCGGATTTTGCTTTGCAGCTCCTTAAGCATCGCTCCCCTGGGGCTTAATGTGCAGCAAGTTGGAGAAAACGCGCCTTGTGCCATTTGACCCGGAATCGGTCAAGAAACATCTGGGCTAGTTTGTCGGTCAACTCAAAGGATATGGGCTCCAAATCTCCCAATTCGGTATCGTACAGCGAACGTTCGACGGTGCCGGTCCATAATATCCCGCCGGATTTAGCGTCCACTAAACGCAGCTTCATTCTCATGATAGACCGGTTGGTACAACTTGGACAAGGCCAAGCGACGACCTGATAAACCAAAAAGTTACCGACCTGAAAGAACTCGCCCAAGGGGCGGGAAATGTCCCGATCCGAGACCGCCAAGGTCAAGAGGCTATCAAAATAGCTGTCCGCCGCTACCCTTAAAGGGCGGTTTGGCTGTAGCTCGTCTTTCATCACCCCCGGGGGGCGCATCTGCTGGAATAGTTGATACCCTTCAAGCTGCTTGATGAGCGACTGACTCAAACGTTCGGCTTGGTTTTCGGGTAATTGCTGGTCGCCAGTATCCAGAAAAAGCCCGGCGCTGGGCTCCAGATAGTCGATGTTTTGGCTGTTGCCGGTCAGTTTTTTTTGCTGGTACAAGCGGCCTTGGGCATCTTGGTTCATCCGCTCGCTTGAGACGTTGATGCTGGAGCAGCTCGCTGCAAGACCCAGGGCGAAGAGCCCCCATAAAAGTTTACCCATCAGAGTTGGTCCATATATTGATAAAGGCCGTTGTAGATACCCTCGGCTAAGGTCGCGCGGTAGCGCGAGGTGCGTAGCAATTCGTTTTCTCGCCGGTTGGTGATGAAGCCCGCCTCCACCAAGATACTGGGCATCTGGGCACCGAGCAAGACGAAGAAGGGTGCCTGTTTGACCCCTAAGTTACGCAGGTGGATCATTTTGCTGCTGCGGGCCGAGCGAACCGCTTCGCCTTGAACCAACTGGGCTAGTTCGGTGCTTTCTTGGATCTTGCTGTGGGTCATCAGGTCGTGCAACAGCCCCTGCAAATCACTGATCGACTTGAGGCTGGTTTGGTTCTCCGTCGCCGCTAAAGAGAGCGCGTAGGCGTCGGTGGTTAAGTTCAAGTAATAGGTTTCCATCCCGCTGACACTGCTGCGTTTGGCGGCATTCATATGGATAGAGATAAACAGGTCCCCTTGGCTTTTGTTGGCAAAGGCGGTGCGGGCTTCTAGGCTCAAATACTGGTCGCTATCGCGGGTCATCAGGACTTCCACTCCCGGTGCTTTTTTCGCAATCACCTCGCGCAGTTGTTTGGCCAATTCTAAGGCCAAATCCTTTTCCCTCAGCTTAAAGCCCAGAGCCCCCGGATCTCGGCCCCCATGGCCCGGATCAATGATGACGCGCTGAACCTTCAGGCCCAGGGCCTGCGAGAGGGTCACGGCTTTGCTGTTCATATCCGCCGCGCTGGGCGCATCTCCATAGGCCTCGCCATTTTCTAAAGGTGCCTTGGCGGCCCTTGAGGTGGCGCTACTGGACGGTTCACCCGGCGGGTTCGCGCCGGGGCCTTGAGCGATGGCTCCGGTGCCCAACATGTCGATCACGATCTTATACTGGTTGGGCAGCTCAAAGGGATAGACCTTGATTCGGTCTAAGCTAGCCAAGTCCAAAACGATCCGCACCGTCTCTTTGTCAAATTGGGCGATCCGGGCCTGTTCGATCAAGCCGTCGGACGCGGCGATGCGCTTGTCAAATTTGCGGGGCAAAAAGGAGTTGTAAAGGTCTAGGTACATGCGCCGCCCTTTGCCGCGCTGTTTGTCTTCGGCTAGGACTTGGTACTTAAAGCGCACGGGATCTTGTAGGTTGATCACCATGCGCGACCAGTCCGAAGTAGACCAATAGTCCACCTTTTTGACCAAGCGCTTTCGGTCCTGCTTTCCGGCTTCGGTCTCGCCTAAGCCGCCGTAATGGGCTTCGGTCAACTCGAGCGGGCTAACGGCCTTAGAGAGGGTCGGTGTCCGGATCATCTCCTTAGGCGGCGGGCTGAGGGTTTCTAGCTTGCGGCGCGCCAGCGGGACAAAATCCCCCTGGGGGAAGAGGTCCACCACTTTCTGGTATTCCAAATAGGCCATCTGCGGCTGGTTTTTGTATTCCTCAAAGATCAAGCCAATCTCAAACTGGGCGTCATCGGCGATGCGGACCTTAGGGTAGGTGATCACCAACTTGCGGTAGGACTGGATGGACTTGTCTAAGTAGCTGTCTAGGTGGTTCCACTTGTATAGCGAGTGGTAAAGCTTACCTGCATTATAAAGCGATTGGGGCGCGCGGGTATGGCCGGGGTGTTTTTGAGCGATTTCTTCGAAGGTCGCAATGGTTTTGAGCCAGTTGTCGGCATATTCGCGGAATTTACCGGGCCGGTAGAGACGGTAATAGTCGTTGGCGGCGTTGCGGTAGGCGCGGTCTACCGAGTCGGCCTGAACCGGCCCGGCTCCGGCGGTGAGCAAGGTTAAAAGCAACAGTAGGTGGGTTAAGGCCTTCATTAGATTTTCTGTTGCAGTTGGAGGATAAATTGGGCGGCCTCTAAAGGCGTATGGGCGTTAACGTCAAAGCGGCGGAATTCGTCGATCCAAGCCGGTTCGGCCGCTTCAAAGCTGATTTGTTGGTTTTGCGCGACCTGGGCCGCTTTGCTTTTGGTGGTCTTGCCGCCGAGGGCGTCGCTAAACTGGTGTTGGCCGAAATCCAAACCCTTTAATACCTGCTGGGCTCCCTTGACCACCGCTTTGGGCAGACCGGCTAACTGGGCTACCTGTATCCCGTAGCTTCTATCGGCTGCTCCGGCCACCACTTTGCGCAAAAACAAGATCTTTTCCCCTTCTTCTTTAACCACCACCTTGGCATTTTTAATGCCCGGCATCTTTTCTTCTAGAGCGATCAGCTCATGGTAGTGGGTGGCAAATAACGTAAAGGAGCCTAACCCTAACAGATACTCCACAATTGACCAAGCCAGACTGATCCCGTCAAAGGTGCTGGTGCCGCGACCGATTTCGTCTAAAATCACTAGGCTGTTGGCGGTGGCGTTGTGTAGAATGCTGGCCGCTTCACTCATCTCCACCATAAAGGTGGACTGGCCTCGGGTCAGGTTATCTGAAGCCCCCACGCGGGTAAAGACCCGGTCGAAGATCGGCAGCCTCGCTTGATCGGCAGGTACATAGCTACCTATCTGCGCCATCAGTGCAATCAGAGCGGCTTGGCGCATGTAGGTGGACTTGCCGCCCATGTTGGGGCCGGTGATGATGTGGATGCGGCCCTGGCGGTCCATTTCTAGGTCGTTGGTGGTAAAGGGCTCGTCGCTTATGGCCTCGATCACCGGATGCCGGGCCCCTTTGAGCGATAAGGTCGCTTGACCGGGCAAAAACTCTGGGCGGCGGTAGTTTCGCTCGCGGGCCAAGATAGCTAAAGCGGCGAATACGTCCAACCGGGCGATCCGTTGGCTGGTCTTTTGGATGCGCCCGATCTGGGCGATCACCTTTTGGCGGATTGACTCAAAAAGCTCTAGTTCTAAGGCCAAGGCTTGGTCATCTGCCGAGAGGATGTCCTCTTGCAGTTCGCTCAACTCCTCGGTGCTGTAGCGTTCACTGCCCACTAAGGTCTGCTTGCGGATGTAATGCTCGGGCACTTGGCCCTTGGCTGCCTTACTGACCTCTAAATAAAAGCCATAAACCCGATTGTAGCCGATCTTTAGGCTGCTGATGCCGGTGGCCTTTTTCTCTTTGGCTTCCAAATTAGCGATCAACTGCTTGCCGTTTTTCGCGAGGCCCCGCAGTTCATCGAGCTTTTCTGAAATCCCCTCGGCAATGAAGCCACCCTGGGCCAACTTCAGCCCGGTTTGCTCAACTATTTGCTCGGCCAGCAGTGTTTGTAGGTCGCTCAGGCTGTCGAAGTTTTGGCTCTCGCTGCTTAAGGCTTCGCTGGTAAAGCGCGGCAGCAGCGCCTTAAGCTCGGCTAAGGGCTCTAAGGAGCGCTTGAGTCGCTGCAAATCCGGCACGTTGCAACCGCTCATGCTAATCCGCGCCAAGACCCGCTCTAAGTCACCGATAGGCTTGAGCAGGGCCCGTAACTCTTGGGTGGCGATGGGCTCTTCTAAGAAACACTGCACCCCATCAAGCCGCCGCTCGATCTCTTCTCGAACCAGCAAGGGCCGCCCCAACCACCGCCGAAGCAGGCGCGAGCCCATCGGCGTTTGGCTCTGGTCAAGCAGCTCCAAGAGGCTGTGCCCTTCGACGCCGCCTTGGCCCTCAAAGAGTTCCAAGTTTGCTTGGGTGGCTTCGTCGAGAACCATGACCCGGTCCGAAGCGACCCGGCGGATTTGGTTGAAGTGGACCAACCCTTCTTTTTGGGTTTCTTTAAGGTAGGCCAGTAGGCCCCCGGCGGCAGAGATGGCTAGGCCCATCGGGGCGACGCCAAAGCCGTCCAAGTTTAAGACCTCAAAATGCTGGGCCAGCGCTTCGCGGCTGTGGGCTTCGTTGAAGTGGTAGCTGTCGAAGGCCTCTAAGTGAGGCAACCGGGCGATGTGGCGGGCTAAGAGTTCCCGGTATGATTCCTGGTGGGAGGAGGGGAACAAGATTTCTTTGGGGCGGTACAGCGCATAACGTTCCACAAAGGCCGACAAACCCGCCTTGGTGTCCACTTCGTCTAACTCGAACTCACCGGTGGTCAGGTCGGCAAAGGCTAGGCCCATGCGCTCCTGTTTTTCCAGGTAAACCAACGACAAAAGATATTGGTTCTGCCCAGGCACCAAGAGGTCTTCGGCCAGCACGGTACCGGGCGTAATCACCCGCACCACCTCACGCCGGACCAAGCCTTTGGCCTCACTGGGGTCTTCCATCTGCTCGCAGATGGCCACCTTCATCCCCGCTTTGGTCAGTTTGTTGACGTAAGATTCCCAGGCATGGACCGGCACCCCACACATGGGGATTTGGTTTTCCGTGCCTTTGCCTCGGGCGGTTAGTTGGATTTGCAAGACCTTTGAGGCCGCTTGGGCGTCTTCGCCAAACATCTCGTAAAAGTCCCCCATCCGGTAAAAGAGGATCGAGTCTGCATATTGCGCCTTGGTTTGGTAAAACTGGCGTAACATGGGCGTCAATTTGGCCTCATTGTTGGGGGGCACGGCGCTCAATCGATGAAGGTGGATTTCTCGGTGCGGATCGTCAGTTCGCGGTCGATCTCAAAGAGGCGGGCCCCTTCGGCCAACTCGTTGGCAGCGGCGCGGCGCTCCAACTCGGCTTGGTCGAGCAGCTCCCACTGGGCGTAGTTTTCCCCGCTGGGAACCAGATAAAGGTAGCTGGGGTTTTTCTTTTTGGTCAGATTAAACATCATATCGCTTGCTCCTTGGCCTTTGAGGCTACCTGATGGGCCTTTGAAAATCCAGCCCCAACCGGGACCGCCCCTTGGGTAAGCAAATCTACGATTTGAGCCAATTGGGGCTTGGGTTCGCAGATTAAGGAGGTTAGGGTAGGATTAACGCTACCGGATTTTTTCTGCACCACCGAACGGAAGTACCCCATGGCCAACGCGCTGATCCACCAAAAGAGCCCCTATCTGCAACAGCACGCCCACAACCCCGTCGACTGGATGGCCTGGGGAGATGAAGCCCTAGCCAAGGCGAAGGCCGAAAACAAGCCGTTGTTGGTCAGTATCGGCTACGCCACCTGCCATTGGTGTCATGTGATGGAGCATGAGTCCTTTGAGAACGAGGCCACTGCCGAGATCTTAAACCGTTATTTTGTGGCCATCAAGATAGACCGGGAGGAACGCCCCGATCTTGACCGGGTCTTTATGGAGTCCCTGCAAGCCATGGGCAAGGGCGGCGGCTGGCCGCTCAATGCCTTTTGTACCCCCGAAGGCGTCCCCTTCTTTGGCGGCACCTATTTCCCCGACCAGCCCCGCTATGGCCTTCCCTCCTTCGCCCAATTGCTCGAAACACTGGGCCAAAATTGGCGCGACCGTGAAGGCGAGATCCGCGCCCAAGCGCTGAAGATGGAAGACTTTATGGGCCAGATGGACCGCCGTCCGGCCGGGAAGCTGGAGCCCATCAAGGATCTTTTTAAAGCCACCTATCTGCAACTTAAAGACATCTACGACAGCCGCTGGGGCGGTTTTAGCTTCCACCCGACCAATAAATTCCCCAGTACCTTAATCCATGAATGGCTGCTCGCCCATGCCGCTACCTTAGGTGAGCCTAAAGCCCAGGAGATGGTGGTTTTTAGCCAGAAACGCATGCTCGCCGGGGGCATCTTCGATCAAGTCGGCGGCGGTTTGGCTCGCTACAGCACCGACCCCGACTGGCTGGTGCCGCATTTTGAAAAGATGCTTTACGATAACGCCCTGCTTGCCACCGCGCTGATCCAAGCTTGGCGGGTCAGTGGGGCCGAAGAACTGAAAGCCGGGGCCTGGGCGACCTTTGAATATATGTTGCGCGATTTGGGGCACCCCGAGGGGGCCTTTTACAGTGCCGAAGACGCCGATTCCGAAGGAGTGGAAGGCAAGTTTTACCTCTGGTCCACTACCGAAATGAAAGCGCTGCTGGAACCCGAAGAATTTGAATTGGTGCTCAGTCATTGGGGGACGAGCGAGGAGGGGAACTTTGAAGGGGCCAACCTGCTGCACCAAGCCCACAGCTTAGACAAGGCCGCCCTAGAGGTGGGCCAGTCGCCCCAGGCCGCCCAGGAAATGCTGGGACGGGCCCAGGCTAAATTGCTGGCCGCCCGGGCCCTACGTCCCCGCCCGCTGCGTGACGAAAAGCTGCTATGTAGCTGGAACGCCCTGGCCATCGAGGCCTTGGCTTTGGGCTCCTTGGCCTTTGAAGACGGTAATTTAGAGACGGGCCGCTTAGGCCCCCGCGCCGTCCAGGCAGGCCAATTCATTTGGGAGAAGTTCCGCGACGAAAAGGGGCTGCTGCACCGGCGCTACATGGAAGGCCAGCTGGGCGCGGCAGGTTTTGTGAACGACTACGCCCAACTAGGTGTGGCCTATCTAGCGCTCTTTAGGCTCACTTGGTCGCCCCTTTGGTTGGAGCGGGCCTTAGAATTGGCCGAACAGGTCGAAAGCCAATTTAAGCGCGGAGCAGGCGGCTACTTTGAGGTCCGCCAGGATCAGGGGGCCCATTTGAGCCGCGGCTTCGGTGGGCACGACGGGGTGGAGCCCTCGGGCAATTCGGCGGTGGCGCGGCTCTTTGCCGAGTTGGCGGGCTTTGGCTTTGAAGGAATGGAAGAACGGGTCCGCCAAATCGGCGAGGCCTTTGCCGACGACCTAAACCAAGGCGGGACCAATCTGGCCTACCTGCTCACCTCCTTGGGTATGATCGACCTAAACCCCCGCCAGTTAGTTCTGGCCGGGGACGCCGACCAAAGCTGGTTGCGGGCAGTTGAACCCGTTCTGCCCTTCGGGATGAGCCTGCTTTGGGTTCCGCCGGATTTAGAAAAGGAATTTGAAGAGCTACTCCCCCTGGCCCGAGGCAAACTGGCCGAAGGCGGCGCCCCCCGAGCCTACCTCTGCCAACAGTTCGCCTGCCAAGCGGCGCAGAGTGATTTGGCGGCTTTGTTGGAACGTCTGAGGTAGTTTATTTCGAATGGATGCTGGTTAAGGAGGTAAGGTTGTTACGAAACCGGTGGAACTCTTCATGGGCTGGGTCCGTGATTTCGGACAAAACAAAAAACTGATTGCTAGTCGGGGATTCTTTTTTTGCCATCTCAAGGTTGGTTTTATCCACGTTTACAATAGTCCAACACTCAATATAACCGTTTTGCTTGGCTTTCTGGTGGCTTTTTTCTGCTTCTCCGAGGCGATTGTGGATGTTTGAAAAGTCGGTTCCACCTTTGACTTCAATCGCAAGAATGTTTCGGCCTCCTGCATGCGGTTCTCTGACCACAATATCTGGGTCAGCGGCAAATTCTAGGAGAACCATTCGGTTCGCCGCATTCCTTATTTTAATCCTTTTGTCGCTACTATCAACGATCGCATCTGCGACAATCATTTTGATCAGTTCAAATACTCGTTGGATGCCTTCCTCTCCCTTTTTAACATTCGCTCCTCCCCTTAGTTGCGGCCCAAGGGTTAGCAAAACCAGTTCTTCTACAAGCTTAAGGCTGAATTGATCTTGCAAGTTGTTGAGTAAAAAGGCGGAACATTGTGAAAGACTTTCGCACAAGGGCGGGAGTTTCGCTTCGAGTTTCGAGCTGAGCCTGCCTTTGTCTTCTAAAACTTTGAACCCGGAAAGGCCATAATGAGCAGAATAGAAAGCTTTTTGCGAATAGCCTAACAAAAGTCGGTAGTATGCCAGTAGGTGGGGATTGTGTTTCAGGATACAGGGGGTGGGAAATACAATTTCACCTCGAATGCCCAAGCTAGCAAGGGTCTTTAACGAGTTTGCCGGTGCATAAAGCTTGAGGTCGTTATTGATCACCTCTAAGTCAGATTGTTCTACGGCGTCCGCAAGGGCTTGCCCAAGAAATTTAGATTTTATTGATTCTAAGCTGTGGGCAAAGGAAACCTGTTGCTCCGGCATGGGGATATTAAAATGGTTCATCGAAGGGTGGTGTGATAGATTTGTGGCCGGTTTGGTTCCAACCGGGTTGCAGCCATTTCTACATACTCTGGATTGAGTTCAATCCCAATGTATTTACGTTGGTAGCTTTCGGCTGCAAGGCCGACGGTGCCCGCCCCAAAAAATGGGTCCAATATGATTTGACCGGGTTCCGTGGAAGCTAGGATACAGGGTTCAATTAGCGAAACAGGAAAGGTGGCAAAGTGCGCCATCGCAAAGGCTTGCGTGTTAACATGCCAAACAGTCCGCCGGTTGCGTAAAATACCGTTTGTGCCAACTTCTTTGATAGCCCCACCGTTATAGAAATATTTTTCCGACTTGGTTAACAAAAACAAATACTCATGTGATTTTGTGGGGCGGTCTCGCACACTCTCCGGCATTGCATTGGGTTTGTTCCAAACAATGTCTGAGCGTAGATACCAGCCGCTTTCTTGCAAAGCAAAGGCAAGTTTCCAAGGTATACCAACTAAATCTTTTGGTTTCAGTCCCTCTGGTGTGTCTGGACGCACGGACATAGCACGGGCCGAATTTTTTTTATCCGGCGCTCTGTACCCGCGATTTCCGCTGGTGTATCCATCACCAATATTTAGCCAAAGGGAGCCATCTTGTTTTAGGACTCGATATACCTCATCAAAGACCGATACCAAATGTTGCAAAAATTCAGGGAGCGAGGGCTCAAGACCAATTTGACCCTCAATCCCATAGTCCCTTAAGCCCCAATAGGGAGGGGAGGTGATTACGGCTTGTACGGATTCGGCAGGCAACCTGCTTAATACTTGGAGTGCATCGCCTACAAATATCGCCGATTCCTCTACAGGCAACTGATAAAGTATCTTGTCTGGTTCAATGTTCATGAATTTAGACGTTTTATCGTTAGTCTTCAGCCTTAAGCACATCCATAAAGGCGCTAACCGAAAAGACCGCATGGCCCACGCCCGGCTTGCCGTAGCCCGGCGGGGCCTTCAGCCCATATTTGTCCACCGTCTCGCGGAACCGGTAAAGCAAATGAACAAAGTATTCCAGCGGCGGGGCCGGTTGGTTGCCGATAAAGCTCAAGGGTTCGGGGCACCAAGTGGTGAAACGGGGCATGATGCCCCGGCTCATGAAGTATTCCAGGCCTCCCACCGTACTTTCCACCGCCTGGATCGGGTCCGTAAAGCCGTAGGGCTGCGCCATCTCGACCCCGCCCACAAAGTTAGGGATCACCCGTTCGGGCCCAAAGACCTCGGCGGACTCCAAGATGCGGCGCATCCAGCGGTTGTAGCCCACAAACCGTTCCTTGCCGGGGCAAAGCTGCTTAAATAAATCTGGGTCCCAGACTTCGTAATTGGGGTGGTAGATCCGCACCCCGCCTTCGTCATAAAGCCGCTGGCAGGCCTCTTTTTCAAAGGCCTCGACCACCGCCTTTAAAATCCACCGCTCCCCAAAACGCTCATAAATGGCCTTGGCGTAGCTCAGGTAAAAGGCCAATTCGTCTTGCCCCGAAAGCTGGCCGGTGATGCTGCCGCCAGTCAAGGTGATCGCCTGGGTGGTCTTTTGGGTATCTAAGCGGTTGATCGCGTCCAGCGCATCCAAGATGTCTTGAGGGTTTTTGATCCCAGTATACTCCCGGCCTGCCTTCTTTTGCTGGCGGTAGTTCTCGTTGATGTCGCAGAACTGGCACTCCTCGTCTTTGCCCCAATATTGGCAGAGCCGGTAGACGGTCAGGTAAATCAAATAGCCCCATTCCAAGACCGGCGCGGTCTCGTTGATGCTTTTACCGGAAGGCAACGCCTCGCTGTAAAAGGGCGGCACCGGATGGTATTCCGCTTCGGCGAAGATCTCGCCTCCACAAGAAATGGTCAGTTTTCCGTTCTCTAGCCCCACCTGATAAGGGCTTTTGGGGGCCAAGCGGACGTTGAAAATGGTCGGTGCTAAGCCCCAAGAACCGCCAAAAAACCGCACCTCTTCGGGGGCCCGCAATAAATGCTCACCGGCAGCTTCTAACTCTTCTAAAGTCGCCAAGTCGAAGCTGAAGATAAAATAATCCTTGGGCTTAAAGCCTGCGGCAATACGCAACGAATCTTCGCTAAAACCCACGCCCAAACGCAACATATCTTGTTTGAGGATCGCTTCCTTGGGGAGGCTGGGGTAGCGGGCAGCTAGCTGTTCTACTTCTTTGAGACGCGAGGCAGGCTGATTCATAGTTCGTCTTGAAGGCCTTCTTGGTAGGTCGGGAATAAATAGCGGTAGCCCATCTCCTGAAGGCGCTTAGGTGTCAAGCGCCTTTCGGGGTGGGAACCGTAACCTTTTCTGGCAAGATAGCCTTCTTCTAGGTTTAAGGAAAGCCCCCGGCCCGCCCAAGTGGGTTGGGCCAGAAGCCACTCAGCCACCGCTAGGCTGCTGGCCGGTCCCTGGTCCGCCGCCAAAACCAACGGGGGAAAGTTTGTTTCGATGGCCGCCAGCAGCGCAATTTGGGCTAGGTCGTCTACGTGGATGCGGTAGATGGGCCCTGAGTCGCTGGGGATCGGCTGGCCTGCCTTGATGCGTGCGGGAATGCCCCTTCCGGGGCCGTAGATTGCCGCCGGGCGGATGACCTTCAAGTCAAAGAAGGGGGCCAAGGCCAGCTCACTGGCCAACCGCATCTGGCCGCGCAGACCGTCGGGCTCAGCGGGGGTGTCTTCGCTGTAGTCACCCGGTTGGTTGGGGTAGACGCCGGTCGAAGAAATGTAGACCAAGCGCTTAAGCCCTGGCCGGTGTTGGTTCATCCAGCGGCCCCAATGTTCCAGGCGCTGGGTCTCGGCCTCGGGGTCTTGGCTTAAAGGGGGGATGCTGAGCACCAGCGCTCCTTGTTCGGGGAGCGCCGCCCAGCTTGGTGGTTGGCCCCAATCAAAGGGTAGGACCGGGATACCCGCCTCACTGCGGTGCCCCGCGCCCCAAGAACCCGGCGGCAGGCCTGGGCGCAACCAAATATGCTGGCCCAGAAACCCTAGGCCCAAGAGGCCGATCATCTTAAAGCACTTCGAGCAATTCCACGTCGAAGACCAACACCGAATTGGGCGGGATGGTCTGGCCCATGCCGCGCTCGCCGTAGGCCAACTTGGCGGGGATGTAGAGTTGCCACTTGGAACCCGGGGTCATCAAGGTCAAGGCCTCGGTCCAACCGGCGATCACTCCGTTTAAGGGGAAACTGGCGGGCTCGCCGCGCTTGTAGCTTGAATCAAAGACCTGACCGTTGATCAAACGCCCTTCGTAGTGGACCTTAACCTTCGAGTCGGCTGAAGGCTTGGCCCCTTTGCCGGACGTGAGTACCTTGTACTGCAACCCCGACTTGGTCACCTTTACGCCGGGCTTGCTTTTGTTTTCTTTTAAGAACTTTTCACCTGTGGCGATGTTCTCAGCAGCCATTTTTTGTTGCATTGCTTGCATCTTACCCATCATGTCTTTGCGGAAACGGTCCATCACCGCTTTGGCTTCCTCTTGGTCGATTTGGGGCTTACTCCCTTGGTGACCGTCCTCAAGACCCATTTTTAAGGCTTCCATGTCTACTTCAAGGCCCTGGGCCTTCATGGTCGAACCAAATTGCAGACCCAGCAGGTAGCCTACCTTGGCTTCCTCGGTCTTTAGTGGAGTTTTAGCTAGCGCGGGGAAGGCCAGCAGGGCCATCAAAGAAAGGCTAATAAAAAATCGCGTCATCGTTAAATCCTTCAAAGTTTGGGTGAAAAATTACCTAGCCGTCACTTTGGGCGCTTTAGGGGGCGATGTAAAGTCCATTTCGTTTCAGCCAGGAGCGCCCAGAGTAAACAGAGGGCGGCGGGCCAGAGGGCCCAGCGGAAATATTCTTGCCATACCCAAGCCTCCCGTTCTTCTTTGAGCTCACTGCCCGCTTGGTTTAAGTAGCGCTGGTAGATGTCCGGTAGATCAACCCGTTTGGTCTCGGCGGGAATGTATACGCCGCCGGTTTTTTGGGCGATGGCTTTGAGGGTTTCTTGGTCTAGTTTGGTCAGAACAATTTGCCCCTGATAGGTCAACGGGCCTTGGAGCGTGGGGATTTGGGCCCCCGCTGGGTCACCTAAGCCCAGCGTGTGGACCACCACGCCTTTGGCTTGGGCCGCCTGGGCCGCGCCCAAGGGATCGGTCTCTTGGTCTTCGCCGTCGGTGATCAGCAGGATTTCACGGGCCTGTTGGCCTTCTTGGTAAAAAAGCAGTTGTAGGGCCTGCCGTAGGGCTTCGCCAATCGCCGTGCCGCCTCGGTTGATCGATTCGGGGTTGGCTTGCTCTAAAATATTTTCGAAATAGTTGTAGTCTAGCGTCAACGGCGAGAGCAACTTGGCGTTCCCAGCAAAGCCGATCAACGCAATCCGCTCGCCCTCTAGGGCGGCGACTAGGTCACGGATCATGCCCTTGGCGCGCTCTAAGCGGTTCGGGCGTAGATCCTCGGCGTACATAGATTTAGACAGGTCTAAGAGAATCACTAGGTCCCGCCCCTTTTTGTGAGCCATCACCCGTTCGGGGTCGCCCTGGGGCCGCATCAGCGCCAAGAGGAGCAACGCCGCCGCCAGCAGCGGCAAGCCAAAACGCCGCCAGGGTGAAGGCCGCCCCACAAAGAGCCGGGCCAACAACTCGGGCTTGAAGCGCTGGGCTAAGGCCTTGTGTCCTTCTTTATAACGCCAGAGGCCAAAGGCTAACAGCAGTGGCAACAGCAACAACCAAAGGGCTATTTGGGGTTCGAAAAAACGCCAAAAAGGATTCACAGCCAGAACTCCGCCAATTTGTTGCCCAACCAAACCATACCCAAACCGCCCAACACCTGGGCGGCGATGTTGGCCAAGCCATTGAGGGTCATGCCGGTCTTAAAGAACATAAAGCTTTCTAGCCCAAAGGTGCTAAAAGTAGTCAAACCGCCCATCAAGCCAGTGACCAGGAACATCCAAAGAGCCGAACCGGCCATGCCTTTACCCTGCATCACCGCCGCCACTAGCCCAATCAACAAGCAGCCAGTCAAGTTCACCGCCAGAGTGCCGTATGCCACCAAGCCATTGCTGGCGAAGCTGTGCGCCCAGTTTTGCAGGTAAAACCGGCAGATTGTGCCGATCATCCCGCCTATCCCGATAGCGATCACCTGAACCATGGCCTTTCTATTAAGGGAGTTTGCGCAAGGGGCCCCAGCTAAGGGCCAGTTCTAAAAGCAATAAAACCAAAGCGGGTACCAAGAAACTGGCGAAGCGCTCTTTATAGACCACCCGTTTCTCTTCAAACTTGGTTTTTTCTAGTTCGTCGATCTTTTGGTAGACCTGTACCAGTGATTCACCGGTGTCGGCTTTAAAGAAACCGCCGCCGGTCATACGCGCCGCCTCTTCGATCAAGCTGGTGTCCAAGAAAGGATTGTTCAGCCGAAAGAAGCTACCCAGCCCGCCGAAGGCCGAACGCTGGTTGCCTACAATGGCGATGCTATATAGCCGGATTCCGTTTTGTTTGGCCATCTGGGCCGCCTCTAGGGGGTCCACGCCGCCTTGGGACTGTTGGCCATCGGTCAGGAGGATCATCACCTTCGAGCGTAGGTCCAGCTGGTCGTGCCCTTGGCGCTTGAGTAATCCCTGGTAGGCGATCATCCGCAGGGTGGCTTGTTCCAAGGCGTCACCGATCATGGTGCCGTCTTCAAAACGTTGGGCCACCTGGACCGTCCGGGCAAAGTGGACTAGGCTCTGGTGGTCTAAGGTCAAAGGTGAAATCTCTTCGGCGAAGCCCGCAAAGGTGATCAGGCCAATCCGGTCGCCGGGCCGCCCTTTCAGTTGGCTGCCATCACCTAAGACAAATTCTTCAAAGACCTTTTTGACCACCTCTAGCCGCTCGGTTTCTTGGCCGCGAAAGACCATCGGGTCTAACATGCTGCTGCTGCGGTCCATTATCATCAAGATCGCCACCCCTTCTTGCTCGGTGGTCACCGCCGTCTCACCAACCCGGGGCTGGCTCAGCGCCACCGCGATAAGGGCCACACAGACCAAGCGCAACCAGGGCAACAGGTTGGCCGCCATAACGCGGGGGCTCACCGATCCCTTGACCAATCCACCCAGGTCGGGCACCAACAGCGCCGCCCCGCCTTTATGCTTAAAGTGCCAAAGGAAAAAGACCAAGTAGACCAAAAAAAAGACCAAGGCGCTCGGCCAGTGGGGGAACTCCATCAGGCCCCCCGGCTGGTGATCAGTTGCGCCGCATTTTCGAGGGCCGCTCGGCTCAAACCTTGGCCGGGGTCATAGGCGGCGAACTTGACCTGATCGGCTAGATGGAAGTAGCGGTCCAGCGCTTCGCGCTCGGCGGGGTTTAAGGCCCGCCGGGTACTGGGGGCGGCTAGAAATTCCTCGGTGGTCTGCCCCTTGGCGGGTAGGCCCAACTGGGCCGAAAGGTAGTCTTTGAGGCATTCGCTAAGCGAGACATGAAGCTGCTTAAACTCACCAGACTCCACCAGCGGCGCTAAGGCTTCTAAGCGGGCCAGCGCCTTTTGGGCGGCACTTATCGGTGGGGCGGCGGCTTGGGGACGGCGGTAAACCCAAAGGGCTAAGGGCATAACCAAACAGCAAAAGCCCAATAACCCGATCAATAAAAACTTCGGGTCAAAGGAGGGCTGGAAGGGGCCCATTGAGGGGGCCAAGGAATTCTCGGCCGCCGGTTGGACCTGAAAACTCAAGGCCTCGCTGAGTGCGGTTTGTTCTTGGCCAGCTTGGCGGTATTTAAGGGCCACCGGAGGCAAAGAAACCTCACCGGGCTTTAGGGCCATCACCTCCCAAATCCATTGGCGGCTCCATTGACCGTCTTTAAAGTGGGTCTCTACTTGCGGACCCTTCAAGAACGCCTCGGGCACTTGGGGGCCGGTGATTTGTAGGTCCTGGGCCTCTTTTCCATATTGGGCGGTGAGGCCCCAAACCTGCCACTGACCCAGCGTCAGAGAGGGCGAGTCGATCTGGGCGGTGAGGGTCAAGGCCCAGAGGGTTGGAGCCCAGCAGAGGGCCAGGAAGGTTAATAAACCGGACTTCATCGGCGGTGTCTCCTCTGCCGGAAGAAGGCTTCTAGCTGGCTCGATAGTTCTTCGGCCTCGGCAACCTGTAGGTAGTCCGCCCCCTGGGCCCGTAGATAGGTGCTTAGGTCACGCCCGCTGTTTGCCAAGCGGCCCGTGTCTATCGTCACTTGACGCCCCGCCTCTAAGTCCGTCACCTCCAATAGGCCCAATCCGCTTAAGGACGCCTCCGGGGGCGTTCCGGTCTCGATACAGACCAGGTCTTGGCGCTTGGCTAGGTGCCGCAGAGGTTTGGAAAAGTCTTTGGGGTCTAAGAAGTCGCTGATCAAAAAGCTGATCCCGCGCCGCTTGAGTGCTTGGTTGCAAAATTCCAGCGCCTGGGCTAGGTCGGTCCCCCGGTGTTGGGGGACAAAGGCCAGTAATTCGCGCACCAGCCGCAGGAAGTGCTTGCGCCCCTTGCGCGGGGGGATGAACAACTCCACCTCGCTGGTAAAAACCAACAGGCCCAAGGAATCGTTTTTGCGCACCCCGCTTAAGCCCAAGGTCGCCAATATTTCTACCGCTAGCTCAAAGCGGCTTTGCGCCCCTTGGCCGAAGTCCGAACTGCCCGAACCGTCGATCAGAAAGACCACCGAAAGCTCCCGTTCTTCCACAAAGGTCTTCACAAAGGGATGGCCGGTGCGGGCGGTGACCATCCAGTCAATGTGCCTGGGGTCGTCGGTGGAGTCATATTCGCGGACTTGGTCGAACTCCATCCCCCGGCCCCGAAAGGCGCTCTGGTACTCGCCCGCTAGGTGGTCGTCCACCCGTTTGCGGCTGGCCAGTTGGACGGCGCGGACTTTCTTAAAGAGTTCCGCTTCGGGCCGTTCCTTATGGGGTTTGTAGGCCTTGGTGCGCATTAGGGAACCGGCAAGTGGGCAAGTAATTGGGCGATCATCTGGTCGCTGTCCATTTCCTCGGCCTCGGCTTCATAGCTGGGCAGGATGCGGTGGCGCAGCACCTCGGGCGCGGCCAGCTTGACTTCGCGCGGCGTCACAAAGCCCTTGCCTTCCATAAAGGCATAGGCCCTGGCGGCAATGGCCAGGGTGATGCTGGCCCGGGGGCTAGCTCCCATCTCGATCAAGGGCTTAAGGCTGGGCAAGCCCGCCGCCGCCGGGTCGCGGGTGGCGTGGACCAAATCGACGATGTATTCTTTGATCTTGTCGTCTAAATAGACCTGCTCCATCAGGTCACGGATCTGCAAGATCTCTGACTTATTGATGATCGGCTTTAGGGGCGGCAACTCGGCGAAGTTGGTGACCCGGTTGAGGATTTCTAATTCCTCGGTCTTGGACGGGTAGCCGATCTTTAGCTTCATCATGAAACGGTCCACCTGCGCTTCGGGCAGCGGGTAGGTCCCTTCTTGCTCAATGGGGTTTTGGGTCGCCAGCACCAAGAAGGGGGCTTCTAGTTTGTAGCTGAGCGCGCCTAAGGTGACCTGCTTTTCTTGCATCACCTCTAAGAGCGCGGATTGGACCTTGGCGGGAGCGCGGTTGATCTCGTCGGCTAAGACCAAGTTGCTAAAGACCGGTCCCTTTTTGGCCGAAAAACTGCCGTCTTTGGGGTTAAATACCTGGGTGCCGATCAGGTCGGCGGGCAGCATGTCCGGCGTGAATTGGATGCGCGAAAAGTCGGCGTCTACCGCCTGGGCCAGCGCCTTGACCGTTAAGGTCTTGGCCAAGCCGGGAAGGCCTTCGAGCAAGATATGCCCGCCCGTCAAGAGACCCACCAAGAGGCCTTCAATCATCGCCTGCTGGCCCACCACCTGCTGGGAAAGTTCCCGGCGCAGCTCGCTCAAGCGCTCGGCCTTCTCTAAGATTTTGACTTCTAATTCCTTGATCTGTCCGTACATCACGCCTTTTAATAAAAAGTTGTCCTTAAGGCTAACGCGGCCTCTTGGTTGAGATCAAGGCCGGGGAGTTATAATCCCAGGCGCTTGATCAACTGCCGCCCCACTTTCTGTTGCCACAAATAGGGTTTGATCCAGACCGGCTGCGGCGGTCCCGCCGGGCGCTCGGCCAGCTCGCCCAGGTGCCGTGCCAACAACGCAAAGAGGTTATATTCCTTTAAGACCAAGGTCTTGGCTTCTTGCAACGCGCCCAGAGATTGGCCATATAGGTCTTGGTCTAGAGCTGCTTGGATGGTCTGAATCGCCTGATCGGGCCGGTGGATGTCGATGGCCCGGAAGGAATCGGCCTCAAAGTAGTGGGTCAGGTTGGGGCAGCCATAATAGAGCGGGTAGCTTAAGGCGAGATAACTGTCCGAAAGCTTTTCGGTCCAATAGTCGTCCGCCGCGCTGTTTTCGATGCAAACATGGTAGCGGTAGGGGGCCAGTGCGTCCCACTTGTCGGCAATCTCGGCGAGCCCCCGGCCAAAGAGGTCGATCTGGTCACCAAAGTGGTCTTTGAGCTTCATCACAAAGTCGAGCCGGGCTCGGTGGCCCTTAGACAGCCTCTTGTTGCTGCTGATCACCGAAATCAATTTGGACTTAGGCAGCTCTTCTATCGCGCAAAGTTCGTCGTAGTCTTTGCTGTAGCTAAGGCTTTGGTGGTTTTCCTGCCGCCGGCCTACGTGCCAGGGAAGGCCTTGTTGCTCCAGGTGTCGGTCGGGGTGTTTGATCCGGCGGTGGCTGGTGATCACCCGGCAAAATTGTTTGGTGAAACCGGGGGGGTAATAGTCCACCGAGGGCGGCTCGCCGGTAACCAAAACCAACCGCTCGGGCGGGCAGAGGGCCTGAAGGGGCCGGTTGATATTTCCGTAAACCACCCAGAAGTCATAGGGGCGGTCTTCCTCTTCATCGTTAAAAAACTGAAACCCACCCCAAAGGCCCAGTTGCCGCCGGGTCTGGCGCAGGATCGGATAATCAGAAAAGCCGGTGAGTTTAACAAGCAATGGGGGCCTGAGTAAAGAAGTTGGCGTTGACTTCTTTTCTAACACCAGAGGCCTAAGCCGTCCATAGGCTTAAGACCGCTCGATCATCTCCTTTAAGATCTCCTTGGGGCCCAAGTGCCGCAGCTCAAAGGCCAAGCGAGCCTCAAAAAAGAGCAGGTTCAACAGCCCGGCCAAGGCCACCGTCGCTATGAGCAGCCACCAGTCAAACTGCAGCTCTAGCAACCAAGCCCCGCCATAAAGGGCCGCTAGGCTAGGCAAGCTTTTAAGCAAAACCGCCGGGGAGGTGGTGATCAAGTCACTTAGCCGCAACCCGGCCAATTGCAGGCTTTTAAAAACAAGATAGCTAGTCGAGGCCAGTCCGGTGGAGATTAAGGTCGCCGCTAATACCCCGGTCACGCCCCAGTACTGCCCCATAACATAGGCGAGGCCCAAGTTTAAGAGCGCCTCAAAAACAATCACCCGGTTGGCCCAGGTGATCTCTCGGGTGGCGAAAACGGTCTGGTAAAAGATAGCGACCAGCGACTCCTTAAAACAAAAGGCCGCCGCCAGCAGCGTGAAGGTAAATCCGGCATATTGCTCAGCCCCGACCCAATGGGCCACAAAAACGCCGTTGAGGAAGAAGATGCTACCGCTCAAGAGCAACCCGAAACGCAGACTAAACCGGTAAAGCTTCAGTAACACCTCCCCCATGCGTTCTAAGTTACCTTCGGCCAGCAGCCGGGCATAAGAGGGGAAGCCAATGGCGGAGATGCGCGGGACAATGAACTTAGAAAAATTGGTCAGTTTGAGGCTAAGCACATAGACCGCAATGGCTGCGGCACCCAGCAACTGGGCGATTACAAAGATGTTGATGTAGGTGTAGGCGTGTTGGCTGAACTTGCTGGTGAAGGTCTGGAAGGAAAAGCCTAGTAGACTTTTGACGCCACTGAGCCGCACCAATTGGGGCTTAAAGTGCGCCAAAAAGAAGCCCCCTACCTGGGAGGCCTCTAGACTCAAGAGCAACACAAAGGCGCTCAGGTAGCCTAGCCCAAAGGACAACAAGCCCCAACCAAATTGTAGGTAAACATAGGGCAGGACCTGGAACAGCGCAGTACCCAACAGGCCGATGCCGTTGACTAAAGGCATGCGGTTCTGGCCGATCAGGCAGCTGGTCAGTAGATGGCGCAAGGAGCGCAACACCGCCCAAAGGGCCATCAAGGAAATCAACCCGCTGAATGCCTGGAAGCCGATTTGCTCTAATAGTTGAGGATGCACCCAAACCACCAGAGCCACCAAAAGCACCGATAGGCTAGCCCAAATCAAGACCACCACCACCGACTCACTTAAGTCCTGGCTCAACTCCTCGGGCTGGTCGATCTTGCCCGAGACGGACTGGATCAAGAAGTAATCGAAGCTGATCCAAAGCAGGCTGGCAAATTGGGTGGCCTCTAAAGTGGCCGACCAATAGCCGAACTCGGCGGCTTCGATGTGGCGCAGATAAAGGGGCACCATCACAAAGCTCAAGAACATGGTCACTGGAATACCCATCAAGTCGACGGCGGCACCCAGAAAGAAGGAGAGCTTTTTGCTGGCCATAAAGGGCAAGGTAAGGGGTTTTCCACCCGAAGATGGCAGATAATCAAGCAGACCACAAGCCTCAGGGCGGGGTGCTGCTTGTCTTAATGGGTCCTATCGGGCAGAATGAGCCCCATCTTTGGAGCCTTTACCTATGCGACCTAGCCTGCTGAAACAATTTCTTCTTTTTGCCGGTGCGCGGCAACTGCGCAATAGTCTTTTTTTCCTCGACTACTTGCGCGACTGGGCCCGATTCCGTGCCGCCGGAACCCGCGAAGACCTGCCCATGGGGCCGAAGTTCCCGATCTTGGGTGAGAAAACCGCCCAGACCGGTTTCGACCGGCATTATGTCTTCCACCCCGCCTGGGCGGCCCGTGCGGTGCGCGAGATCGCCCCGAAGCGGCATGTGGATGTGGGCAGTAAGGTGGACTTTTCGGCCCTGCTTTCGGCCTTTATCCCCGTCTCCTTTTACGATTACCGCCCCGCCCCGATGGGCTTGGATAACTTAGAATGTAACGCCGCAGACCTCAATGCCTTGCCCTTTGAAGACAACAGCCTCGAAAGCCTTTCTTGCATGCATGTAGTCGAGCATGTGGGGCTCGGGCGTTACGGTGACGCCATCGACCCCATGGGCGACTTAAAGGCCATCGAGCAACTCAAGCGGGTGGTTGCACCCGGCGGCAGCCTCTTGTTTGTGGTGCCTATTGGCAAACCGCAGGTCCAATACAACGCCCACCGGATTTACGGCTACCAACAGATTTTAGGCTACTTTGAGGGCTTTGAACTGCGCCAATTCGCCCTGATCCCTGACGATCCCGCCGCCGGGGATTTGCTGGTCGGCGCTAGTGCGGAGTTATGCGACCAACAAGAATATGGCTGCGGTTGTTTCTGGTGGGTTAAGTCATGATCCGGCGTTGGTTGCGTCACCTGCGCTTGGCCGGGCAGTTGAACCTGCCTTGGCGGACTTCCCAGCTGAAACAGATGGTCCAGGTCCAATTGGCGCGCGACTCGGCCCCGCGCCCCAACGCGCTGGCCGGGGTGGTTTTTAGTTTTGACCGCGCCTTGCAGCTCTTCGCGCTTTTAGAGTCTTATTTTTTGCAGGCCCAAGACCCCGCCCCCTTGAGCGTCCTTTTCCGCGCCTCTAGCAAAGCCCACCAAGGAGCCTACGCCGAGGTTAGGCGGCTTTGTAAGGATTGGCCGGTGACCTTTGTGGAGGAATACGCCTTCCGTAGCGATCTTTTGGACCTCTTGGCGGCCCTTGAGGCAACGCGGGTCTTCTTTTTGGTCGATGACATCCTCTTCACCCAAGAATTCGACTTCACCGAGGCCCTGAAGCAGGACCCCAAGGAGGCCGTCTTCAGCCTGCGCCATGGGGCCCAGTTGGACTTCCATTATATGTTGGGTTTGCCCATGCAGCGGCCCCCCTTGCAAGAAGAGGGTGGCTTTATCCGCTGGCGTTGGCGGCAAGGGGAATATGACTGGGGTTACCCCCTTTCGGTAGACGGCCATATTTTTGATACCCGTGAGTTTTTGGCCCAATGCCGGATGATCCCCTTCAAGGCCCCCAACAGCCTAGAACACGGCCTACAAATCTTCTGGCCCCTCTTCGCCGACCGCGCGGGCGTCGCCTACGCCACCTCCCGACAGGTCAACGTGCCTTACAACAAGGTGCAGCAGGAGTTCGCCAATAAGGCCGGAGCCTTAGACCCCGAGAAGATGCTAGCCTACTGGAATCAAGGCCAGAAGCTGGACGTCGCCGCCTGGAAAGGCTACGCCAACCGCGGCGTGCACGAAGACTTGCCGCTGAAGCTGACGGAGCGGTAGGGGGTTCTTAGGTTGTCTTTTTTACACCCCCAAGCACTGCTGCATCCGCTTGTTGGGGCGAACCTAATTAGGTCGATAAAGATTAAATAAATCAGATGACAGAATCCCTGATTTCAATGACAGCGCAATTCGCTGGATTTGAGCAAAAATCGGTATACTGCCACCTGATTTTGTCCCCTGATTTTCGAACGAGGGGCATTGGGCCGCAGAGTGAGATGGGTGTTTGCCTTCAGACAAGGGAGCGCCTAGGGAACGTTCTTAAAAGGTTGGTCCACTATAATATATCGTATATTTGCGGTTAAAATTGAAAATTTCCAGGTAAACTGCTAAGTACGTGGTGGAACATTGAATAATTAATATGGTCTGAAAAAATGAACCAAGATACTTTCTGGACAAAACCAATGTACGAAAAGGGTGGGCTGGACCACTTGGGCGTGCAAGCTCCCAATAAAGCTTTGTATGCCGAACTCCTCCCTGGCATAACAAACGTAACTGAACGGTTACGCTATTACTCTTTTTATCCCTGGTTTTTTCATACATTTCATACATGCGAAAGGTTTGCACTTGATGACACGCAGGTGATCACCTTCCTCCGGCGTGCTGAATGCCTTTTAACACTGATCGCGCACAGGCATAATCATACAGGTAACGGACCTGCTCCTTCGCAGCATATCAAAGCGATGGTTGGGAGTAATACCTTAGGGCCAGCTCTGAATGCGTTAGATAGCGACCACACATTGCGCTTGAGTCACTTTGCTGACCCGAAAGCAGAAAAGTCTTATTTTCAGAATCTCAAAGGCGGGTTGGGGCAGTATTACTTTTCTACACTTGCTTCCTATGGCTTTTTTGAAGGGGACCTGAAAAAGCTAAAGTGCGTTGTTTCCAATATTTCCCCGTTAGCAAAAAGCTTTGCTTCGGATGAAAGTTCGGAATTATTTTTCCAGACACTTAATAAAGACGAATTTGACCTGAACCGGTTAGATCAGCTTGCTAGCTTCTGTTTCTGCCAACTGCGTCAAAGCGCATCTGAGCAAAAGCAGCTAACTAATCTTCTCTTTGCTACCACTGCCAGCTCAGCGAAGTCATTCGCGGGCTACCGACCTGCCTCTCTCAGCTTGATCCTCCACTGGATCGATGGCGCTACGAAAGTCGAAAATCCAAATTTAGCCTCCCTTGCATTTCGTGCTCAATGTTATGCCAATGCGACACAGGATCAACAGCCTTGGAATCTTCCATCGTCGTTGGAACGAATTCGAGAAGGTTGGGCGCTATACGAGCAGTCAGAGCTTCTGGCAATGGCAATGCAGGGGCTATTTCAGTTTGCTTTAAGCGCCATAGATTCAGTCTCAAGCGAAGGCGTTCGATTTAGCAATAGCGGTCAGTTTGCAGAGTGGCTGTTTACTCAGGAAATCTGGCAAGAACTGTATGAGGATATTGACCAGAAATCCTTCTCATTGATCTTGGAGGAAGAGGAACCGACCCTTCCAGGCCTTCTGGAATGGCAAGCTAAAAATCATGAGTGTCAATTGGCGATAGAGTTAACTAGCAATCTGGAGTTAGAACAACTATTAGAGACCGCTTTGGATTTGTTGTTAGCTATTGCTATCAGGGCAAAGCAGAATAACAGCACAAACCTTCCTGCAGACAGCCAATTTAGCTTAGAAGACCGGAGGTCATACAGCTTAAGTTTAGGAAATTTTCTTAAATTGGTATTTGTTGATTGGGCTGCAATGACATTTCAACAAGTGGTAAAAGAATTGCTGACGAGGTGGACCTTAGATTGCCATCTTCAAGTAGCTTTAATCAAAATGGCCCAATACGGACAAGATACCTTCCGTTTAAAGCCTACGGAATTCGGGCTGCTGGTTGACGTTGATCGCATACCTACCCCGGTCTTTACCAATCCTCGCTTTGAGCCATCCCGCCAATTTTTAGTGGATTTAGGTTTGATTGAGACGAATAGTGATCAAATGATTGGTATCTCCCTAGCTGCGGAGCAAATTCTATCAAAATGGCGAAATGAATGAACTATCCTTGATTAAATCACTAGAAGAACATGCGTTCCAATCGTCTTTAATAACTAGCTTCAACGTATATTTCCCTTTTTACGAACGCTTTATTTTGAAGCGCTTGCAGCGACGCGGGTGCTTGTTTAATGTATTGCTGATGGACCGGCGGCAGCTGGTTAAGGCTTTAGCCGATCCAGATCAGGCACCTACCCTTGCAGGAAAAGAGTATTTATTGATTCCGGTCGATTGCGCTCAAAGCTTCCACCCAAAGCTCCTATTTCTTTTTGGGAAAAAACAAACTCGATTGCATGTGGGTAGCCATAACCTAACCTTTTCGGGATACGGGCATAACTTGGAAGTTTCAAGCTCTTTCACTGAACTTTCCGATCAACCGATTGCCCAACAACTCATTGGTCATGTTCAAAATCTAGCTGAATCTTGGATGTTACAATCCGATATTCCCCTGCCAATACAAAACGCTTTGACCGAGTTTTGGGGGCAAATGCCGCAAGCGTCCAACTTGCTTTCCGATCAATCTCCCCCTTTTTATTACTCGACTCCAGATGGCCCTAGCCTTTGGAATCAGGTTTTGGCGGATAGAAATCTCCAATGCAGCCGGATTTTGGTGTTTAGCCCATATTTTGACCGCAATCTAGAATTCCTCAAACAATTGCGAGAAAAATTCAAATGCCCTCTTACGGTGGCGATTGACCCAGAGGTCTGTGAAGTGGACGTAGATGAAATCGATGCTGATGGGGTGATGTTTGTCGATGCCAATAATGTGGATTTACGGGATACGGCAATAAACTGTTTCAAACACGCAAAGTTTTTTTATTTTCAATCAACTCACGACGAAGACCTCCTGATTAGCGGTAGTGCAAATGCAAGCGCGGCAGCGTGGCTAGCTAATACGGGCGGTAGAAACGCTGAAGCGGTCGTTGTCCATGAGGGTGAATTAGCTAAGCAACTCGCTGACAAATTGAAGCTAAACGATTTATTTGATTGCCCAGAGCTTTCAGCGACACAAAGAGCGCAAGTGAGGAAGAATAACCCCACAGCCGACAGTGGCTCAACAGGAGGCCTTTTATGGGCGCAAAGGGAGGGCGGTGAACTGCGTGTGCTGAACGTGCCTAAGTCTTGGCAAAATGGCTCTAAGTTGGAGTTGCTGGACGAATGGGATAATCAACTTTTCCTCATTTCTGAATCTGAGTTGGTGGATGACAGGCTACATTTTCGTGTGGAAGGCATCCCGTACTCTTCCTGGAAACGCGCTAGACTCAGCAACGCTGAGTCAGAAAGCCTGCAACTGCTTTTGATCGAGGTAAGGCACATACAAAACCTAAGTATGTCAGATCAAGAGAAAAAAATTCAAAGTTTACTCAAAGGAATTTTTCTAGGTGAAGATAGCCCCCAACCTTTGTTTGATCTGTTTCAAAAACTAATAAAAAGCGGCCCTCAAGCTAACTCTGCCTCAAGTCAAAGTCCGAAGCAAAATCCCGTTCAAACCGCTTCGATGGAAATTTTCTATCAAGACGAGATAAGTCCAGATAGTCACAACCACATCAATCATCTTCGTCATGGTGATTTAGGAAGTCTCTTGGAAATGTTACCTCGTCTGTTTTTAACTGACCGAAAGATTGAACCTAAAATCCAAGAGGTAGATGAGGAGGAATTACTCGCTTTAACGAAACATGAGGATTCAGATGAAATCGATTTAGAGCCCGTCGATACGCAACTACGGGAGCAACTATCAAACAAAGCGACTTATATCGTACGGAGCTTGAAAACTAACTTATTTAAAAACCCTGACCAAGACATCGTTACTGTTGAGAGGTATGCAGGAATATTGGCCTGTGCAGCTCACCTGCTTTCACGCGCTACGCTGCAACGAAGCTTTATAGATGACCCAAAACTTGATATTTTTGAGCAGCAGAAGGAGTTGCTGAGTGTAGCCATACAATACTTGTTCTCGAGGTCAGGTAACTGGCGTTTCAAAAAAATCGTGGACGGTAACGATAGTTTGCCAGATGAATTGTATTTTCTAGTCCCAGCATTGCTCTGTTTAGCTTGGGAAGTCGATGTCAAAAATCGGGAGTACTCTGGGTGGGACACGGAGGAAATTGAAGAAGCAGAGTTGTTTGATCACGCTGTTCTGCTATCGCTTGTTCCATGGTTGAATTGTCACCCACGAATTGAAGAATACCTGGATTCAGTGAAAGGAAACTATGAATCTGAAGAATTTGGTCCTTGGTTAGAAAAAATCAAGCAGTGGAGTATTGAATTTTGCACTCTGCTGCCTTTTGAAAAAATATCTAAAAAGCAAAACATCCAGATAGGAAGCATAGTAAAAAATAGGAATGAAGAAATATTTGTCGTGTATCGGATAAACTCGGAGACAAGTGCCCACCTTTTTCAATTTGATGACAAGGAAATAGACGAATCAACGAAAGGTAAGCCAATTAAGGTTGAACTCGCCTTTTTGAAGGTTGTAGGAATTTCTGGCTGGAGAATTTGGTCACACAACTATGAACTTAGTAATTTACGCAAGAAATAATATAGTGGACTATAGTGGACCCCAGAAACTGGACAACTTGTTAAGATAGAGCCGAACCAAAAAACGGAGTGTCATGAAACGGCAGAATTTCAGCAAAGAATTCAAGGCCAAAGTGGCCTTGGAGGCGATTAAAAATTCAGAGGACAAAATCAGAAGAATCAGAATCGGGGGATCAGGGGACAGTATACCTATTTTTATGGAATCAGGGGACAGTATACCTATTGTGCAGCGGAAACCCGACGCTTGCGGTGTAGGGCTTTTGGGTTCACTCTTGCGAGTGAGGCGTTGGCGGTCTTAGGCGCGAAGGCGAGGGCTCGTTTCTTTGCGAGCCAAAGAAAGAAGTCCCTTCTTTTCAATTCTTCCAATAACTCTGGGCTTCCATTGAGCCTGGAAAGAGGGGCTGTTGTCTCCGCGAAGGCGAACCCGCCCCTATTCGTGCGGGCTGTAAGCGTCGAAGCCGCCTTGGGTGATGTGCTGCTCTTTTTGGGCAATCCTCAAATCCTCGGTCACCATCTCGGTGACCAATTGGTCAAAGCCGATCTTCGGCTCCCAGCCCAATATGGCCTTGGCTTTGGCCGGATCGCCCAAAAGGGTTTCCACCTCGGCGGGGCGGTAATAGCGGGGGTCTACTTGGACCACCACTTGGTCATTTTCTTGGCGGATCGCCCGTTCCTGTTCACCGCTCCCTTCCCAGCGGATCACCCAACCCAACTTCTTGGCGGCGGCTTCAACAAACTGCCGCACCGAATACTGCACCCCCGTGGCGACCACAAAGTCGTCGGGTTGGTCTTGTTGCAACATCCGCCACATGGCCTCTACGTAGTCCTTAGCATGGCCCCAGTCGCGCTTGGCGTCCATGTTGCCCAGATAGAGGCAGTCTTCTAGCCCTAAGTGGATGCGCGCCAAAGCGCGGGTGATCTTGCGGGTCACAAAGGTTTCACCGCGCCGGGGGGATTCATGGTTAAACAAAATCCCGTTGCAGGCGAACAGGCCGTAGGCTTCGCGGTAGTTGACGGTGATCCAGTAACCATAGAGCTTGGCTACGCCATAAGGAGAACGGGGGTGGAAGGGCGTGGTTTCGCGCTGCGGCGTTTCGGCCACTTCGCCGTAAAGCTCCGAGGTGCTGGCCTGATAAAAGCGGGTCTTTTTCTCTAAGCCTAAAACCCGGATCGCCTCTAACAAGCGCAAGGTGCCGATGGCATCGGCGTTGGCGGTGTATTCGGGCGTCTCAAAGGAGACCGCCACGTGGCTCTGGGCGGCTAAGTTGTAAATCTCGTCCGGCTGGATTTCTTGGACCAAGCGGATCAGGTTGGTCGAGTCGGTTAGGTCGCCGTAATGTAAGATGAACTTGCGCTGGTTGGCGTGGGGGTCCTGGTAGAGATGGTCGATCCGGTCGGTGTTGAAGGAGGAGGCGCGGCGCTTGAGGCCGTGGACCTCATAGCCCTTTTCTAGCAACAATTCGGCCAAATAGGCCCCGTCCTGACCGGTGACCCCGGTGATCAGCGCGACTTTAGACATGTTCGACAACCCAGAGGAAAATAGGGGCCGTCGCCCCCAGGATTTAATTTTGAGGCAAAAGGATCGAAAGCAACCCGGCAATGCGGGTTTTCATTTCGCGTCGGTCCAAGACCATGTCCACCGCGCCGTGCTCCAACAAAAACTCGGCCCGTTGGAACCCTTGGGGCAGGGGCTTTCCCATGGTTTGTTGGATTACCCTGGGACCGGCAAAGCCAATCAAGGCACCTTTCTCGGCGATGTTCACGTCGCCTAACATGGCGAAACTAGCCGAGACGCCGCCGGTGGTGGGGTCGGTCATCACAGAGATGTAGGGGACGCCCGCTTTTTGTAGCTTCATCAGCGCCGCCGAGGTCTTGCCCATCTGCATCAGCGACAGGGCGCCTTCCTGCATCCGCGCACCGCCGGAAGCGGAAATGATGATCACTGGGGTGCGGCGTTTGAGCCCCTCTTCAATCAACCGGGTCAGCTTCTCGCCCACCACAGAACCCATGGACCCGCCCATATAGCGGAAGTTAAAGACGCCCAGCATCACCGGTTGGCCTTCCATCCGGCCCTGACCACAGGTAACCGCTTCTTCGAGCTTGGTCTTGCTGTTGGCCGCCTTGATCCGGTCTTTATATTTTTTGCTGTCCGAGAACTTTAAGGGGTCTTTGGGCAGGATGCCCATAAAGAGTTCTTCAAAGCTCCCCTCGTCTAACATCAAGCTAATGCGTTCTTCGGCAGTGAGGCGGAAGTGGTATTCGCAGTTGAGGCAGACCTTGTCGTTTTTCTCCAACTCTTTGGAGTATAGGGTCTCGCCGCATTCGGGACACTTGATCCAAACCCCGGCGGGGATATTCTTTTTGTTGTCGGTCGGCAGTAGTTTGGGCGCGATTCGTTTGAACCAGGACATGAGCCTCCTTAGTGTGAACAGCGGGTCGCAGTCTGGTGAGCTTACCGAAGTAAACGGTAAGCGTAAAGTGGTTAAGGAACACCGCCTTAGGGCGCTCTTTCTTGACGGAGTCCTACGGCATCAGGAAGCATGTTAGTGATTGAACTAAGCCTCTAAAGACTTTAAGGGAAACCCAAGCCAACCGGCCTGTTACGCGACGCTACTTATGATCCCCACTCCATCAAAAGGCTTGTGGTTTGCGCTTTTGGGGCTTGCTTGCTTGACCCCCTTGGCCTTCCATTGGCCCTTTTTCTTTGGGCCCAAAGAAGAGCTTTGGCTCTTCCGCAATGACACCCTTTCTTATTCTTACTGGTGGGCCTACTACTTCAATAAATACCTATCCATCGGCATCGAGCCGCTTTGGAACCCCTACGTCAGTTTGGGCTACCCGGCGGTGGCGCAGATTAGTAACACAGCCTATTACCCGCCTGCCTGGATCTTAAGCTGGTTTTTCGACCTAGACCCCGTCGCCTTCCTGCGGCTTTTTAGCTTCTATGTGGTGCTGCATTTTAGCCTCGGGGCGGGCAGCGCCTACTTGTTTTTAAGCGACCAGCGCTTAAGCCCGTTAGCCAGCTTCTTTGGGGCTATGGGCTGGGCCCTTTCGAGCGCCGCCCAGAATGCCACCGATGGCTTTGAGTGGCTTTACGGGCTCGCTTGGTTCCCGCTGGCGGTGCTGTTTTTGTTGCGGATGCTGAAAGGGCAACGCCGCGCTGCATTTTACCTGGGGTTGGTTTTGGGGGTCTTATACAGCACCAACTTCCTGCCGGTTTGTTATTATGTTTCGGTCCTGTTGGTTGGGCTGGCGCTGATTTACCAATGGCCGCGTTGCTTGGACCTGCGCTTTTGGGGGGACTTCGTCGGGGCTCAGGCCTTAGCGGTGCTCTTGGCCGCTCCGGCGTTGTTGCCGCTATTGCAGCATGTGTTGCTCTATTCGGAGCGGGTCAAAAAGATTTATGCCTACGCTATGAGCGGGCTGAACCGCTCGACGGTAGTCGATCGGTTTTTTAGCCCCATGGATTATCAAATCTTCCAGTCCGCTTGGTTTGGTTTTGGTCTTTACTTGATGGTGCTGGTGCCGATCTTCTTCCCGGCGGCGCGGCCCGAAAAGGCTGGGCGTTGGGTGCTGTTTTTGGGTGGTTTAATCCTTTTTGGGTCCGGTTCTTACTTTCTCTTTGCCGATCTTTTTTACCTCCTGTTGCCCGGCTATGCGGGCCAGCATTGGCACCACCGCACAGCGCTCTATCTGGGGTTACCCTTGGCGCTTTTTGCAGCCAAAGGGCTAGACTTCTTGTCGAAGCGCCCAGATGAGGAAAAGGACCGCCACCTTTTTAAGGTACTCTTTGGATTTTTGGCGCTGGCCACTGCCTTAGCGATGATGACCAAGCCCGAGTTGATCAAGCGCCCGGAACTGCACGGTTATTTTGTGGTTTTGATTCTTTCGGTGGCCTGCTGGATGTGGCTCGAAGGCCGTCTGTCTCGCTTGCGGCCCTGGGTGGTGGTGATTACGGTGTTAGAGTTGGCTTTTGTCTTTAGGCTGATGAACCACCAGACCGCCGCCCCTTTGGCCCATTATGAAGATTACCAGCGGGGTGCCGCCCAGATTTGGGCCCAAGAGGCCGACCGGAAGGACCGCTACTTCCAGACGCCCCGAGCGGTCAGTGGCGTGCAGCACAATCTACACAACCGAGCGGTGGTGCGGGGCTATGTAACCCCGGCGATGGCCCGCACCGAGCGTTTTTTGCTCTGGAGCCATTCGCAGACCATCTGGGCCGGTAAGCCTGAAAACCGCTTCCTGAGCGAATTTATCCACCCCCAAAATCAAGACGAACCGGCGCTGGTGGATTTAGCGAACGGAGCGCCGGTTTTCTTGGTCGCCCAAGCGCAAAATTTACCGCTTGGAGGATCGGACGCCGTCCCCTTGGCCCAACTCCAAGAGATGGCGCGGAGCGATTTGCACCAACAGGTTTGGCTTGAAGGCGGCGCTACGGAGGGCTGTGCCCTGGTGGGCCAGTTAGAGGTCAACCACTTTGACCCCAATGGCCTGTCGCTAAATGCCGAGGTGCCGCCGAACTGCCGCAATTGGTTGGTTTGGGTCGATAGCTGGCATCCTGGCTGGAAGGCCTGGGTCAACGGGCAGCGCCAAGAGATTTTGCGCGCTGACTTCGCCTTTAAGGGGCTGGCTCTCGAGTCCGGCCACCACCAAATACGCTTTGCCTTTGAACCCGCAACACACCTCTGGGGCGTTTGGTTGCGGCGGTTGGGCTTACTGGGCTCGTTCTTGGGGCTGGGATGGTTGGCTTGGGCAAAGAGGCGGGCATGAAAGCCCCTGCGGCGATTTTTGGGGTCTTGGCGCTGTTGGCTTTGGCCGTCGCCCTCTGGGGGCCTGAATGGGGCGGGCGGTATCTGGCGGGACAAAAGCTAGGCGAGGCCGCAGCCCAGCGGACACCGCTGCCTCAAGCAGGCGGGGAAGTCTTGGTGCAGAGCCCAGCGGAGCCCGCAAAAAATCTGGACCAAGCTTGGGCCCTATCGGGCCAACTAGACGGCGGGTTGGAGTTACCGGCACCGGCCGGAGACTTTACCTTGAGCTTTTGGTACGCACCGACCAGCTTGGAACGCCCGGCGAACCATGACTTGATCAACCTATTTTGGATGGGCCAAGCGGAGGGAGAAACTTTAGTGTCTCTTTGGCTCGATAGCGCCACCGGCAGGCTGCATTTTTCCAGTTATCGTGAGGTTTTTTGGCGTCCGCCGGGCTACCACCGCTTGGGGCGGCCTGTTTGGGTGGTGTTGATCCGTCAGGGTGAGGGCTTTCGGGTTTATCTGGATTTGGAGGAAGTCTTGCCGGATGGTACGCGGACTAAAGCAGCACCGGCCGCCGAGCGGCTCATTTTGGGCCGGGGATTCCAGCCGGAAACGGCCTTTGAAGGCTTGATCGGAGCGCCCAGGCTCTGGCAAAGGGCCCTGAGTGCCGAAGAGGTGGCGGCGTTGGCACCTACCATTCAACTAACCTGGAGCCGTTGGGCCCATCAGTTAGAATTAAACCCCCGCTGGTACCAACGGGCCCTTTGGGACGCTGGGTTTTTCTTGATGCTCGCCTTGGGCTTGGCCTTTTCGGATTCTTTGATGATGGGCCTAGCCATTTTGTCTTGGCATCTGCGCCGCATGCGCCGCGTTGACCGGATCAAACTGGCCAGCTTCGCCGTTCTGGTGGTCGGCTGGTACTTGTTTTAGTCCGATATTTGGTAAGAAAGCTGGAGCTGGCCACCGCCGTGGCCCGCTTCATAGCTGCCGCTGCCTGAGATTCCCGCCAACTCGCCGCGCCCTGATTGGGGCATGATGGTCAAGGTTGAGCGGGCAGTTCCCGCCCCAAAGACGCCCCGGTCTTCGGCCACAAAGCTCCCCTGCTGGCCATCTAATTCCCCCTCGAAGCGGACCAAACCGGAATAGCGGGCTTCACTGTTGATGGGGTTTTGCCCGTCAAAGTGCTGGTAACACATCAAATAGCGGATTTGGCCCACGCCTTTAAAGCCGCCGTCAAAGACAAAACCCACATCGGCCTGGGTCATTTGGGGTTCTAAGCCTTCGAGGTAGGCCAGCTCGTTCCAACTAGCTAACTGAAAGGAGGCGCTTGTTTCCATGGTCTAATCTCCAAAGGTAGAAACAAAAAAGGCGGACCGAAGCCCGCCTTTTTTGGTGAGAAAGGTTCCGCGATTAACTACAGCCCTGAGAAGAACCGCAGGTAATGCAGACGTAACAGGTGCCGGTACGTAGGAAGTCGATGCCGCCGCATTCTGAGCAGGGCATCAAGTGGTCCTGGGTGCGCTCGGCTTTCTCTTCTTGAATCTGCGCCTTCACTTTGACGGGCTGGCTAGAAACCACCAAGTTTTGGCTTTCTTCTAGGTTTTCGCCCGGCTTGATTTGTAAGAAGTCGGTGCGGCCCAAGTACTGATAGCCTAAGACCCTAAAGATAGCGTCGATCAAGCTGGTGGCGTTTTTTAAGTAAGGGTGCCCTTCAACCCGGCCATGGGGCTCAAACTTGGTGAAGGCAAAGCGGTCCACCAGCTTTTCTAAGGGGACGCCGTGCTGCAAGCTAAAGGAAATACTGATAGCAAACTGGTTCATCAAGGAACGAACGGTGCTGCCTTCTTTATAACCCAAATCGACGAAGATTTCGCCTAGGCTGCCATCGGCGTTTTCGCCGCTGCGCAGGAAGATTTTGGTTCCCGCCACTTTGAATTCCCAGGTGCGGCCCGTGCGGTAATCGGGCAGCTTGCGGCTGTTGCCCCAGTCGAGGGTTTTGACGGCGCGCTTCTCTTCGAGCCGCGACTCAAGGGATTTTAGCTCCTTCTTGAGGTAGTCGATGGTCTCTTGGCTCTGCTGGTCTTCTTTGTCGGGGCTGGTGTTGAGCGGTTGGCTGCCTTTAGAGCCGTCGCGGTAGATCGCCACGGCCTTTAAGCCCAGTTTCCAGGACTCTAGGTAGACATCTTTGATCTGGTCCACCGTAGCCGAGTTGGGCATGTTGATGGTTTTGCTGATAGCACCAGACAAGAAGGGCTGGACCGCCGCCATCATTTTGACGTGGCCATAGGCCGAGATGGTGCGTTTGCCTTTACCGCTGGAAACGGCGCAATCGAAGATGGGCAGGTGCTCGGTCTTGAGGTGCGGAGCGCCCTCAATGCTGCTGTTCTTCTCTACATATTCTTTGATCTCGGCAATCTGTTCGTCACTATAGCCCATCCGACCTAAGACGCTAGGGACACTCTGGTTGACCATGGGGATCACCCCGCCGCCAGCTAGCTTTTTCCACATCACCAGACTATAGGCGGGCTCTACGCCCGTGGTGGCGCAATCCATCAAGAGGCCGATGGTGCCCGTAGGGGCCAAAACACTAACCTGAGAGTTGCGGAAGCCAAATTCCTGGCCTTTGGTGATGACTTGATCCCAAACGCCCACGGCGGCTTGGTGGAGTTTGATCATTAGCTGATGGTTTTCGACGACGTACTGGTCGTGGTCCACCGCCTCGCGGTGCTGGCGCATCACGTTTAACATAGGGTCGCGGTTCTCGGCAAAGCCATTGAAGGGGCCAATGGAACTGGCCATTTCAGCGCTCATCTCGTAGGCCGCTCCGGTCATGATCGAGGTGATCAACCCGGCCATAGCGCGGCCCTCGTCGGAGTCATAGGGGCAACCCGCCATCATCAACAGGGTGCCTAAGTTGGCGTAACCGAGGCCTAAGGGGCGAAAATCGTGGCTGTTCTTGGCGATCCGTTTGGTCGGGTAGCTAGAGAGGTCCACCAAGATCTCTTGGGCCACCAAGAAGATACGGCAGGCCTTAACGTAGCCTTCTACGTCAAAATCACCGTCTTGGTAGAATTTAACGAGGTTTAAGCTCGAGAGGTTACAGGCCGAATCGTCGATGAACATGAACTCGCTACAGGGGTTCGATGCGCGGATCGGAGCCGTATTGGGGCAGGTGTGCCAGTGGTTTACGGTGGTGTCGTACTGCAAGCCCGGATCGGCGCAGCGCCAAGCGGCTTCGCAGATTTTCTGGAAGACGTAGCGGGCTTTGTGGGTCTCGTAAACACTGCCGTCGGTGCGGTTGATCAGCTTCCACTCGGCGTCGGTCTCGACGGCTCTCATGAACTCATCGCTGAGGCGGATCGAGTTGTTGCTGTTTTGACCGGCAACGGTGCCGTAGGCCTCGCCGTTGAAGTCTGACTCATAACCTGCGTTGATCAAGACCTGAGCCTTTTGCTCTTCTTTGACCTTCCAGTCGATGAAGTTCAAGACCTCGGGGTGGTCTACGTCCAAGCAGCGCATCACCGCCGCTCGGCGGGTGGTGCCGCCGGACTTGATGGCGCCCGCGGCACTGTCTAAGACCTTAAGAAAGCTTAAGAGGCCCGAAGACTGCCCACCGCCCGAAAGCTTTTCGTTGCAGCCGCGCAGACGGCTCATGTTGCTACCGGTGCCGCTGCCGTATTTAAAGAGGCGGGCTTCGTTGCTGGCTAGTTCGAAGATCGAGGCTAGGTCGTCTTCGACGCTCTGGATGAAGCAGGCGCTGCCCTGGGGGCGCTCATACTGGTTGTCGATCTTGTGGTAGTGCCCTTCACCCACGCTGGCGTAGTTTTCGCCGTTGCCCTTGATTTTGTATTCATGGAACAGACCCACGTTGAACCAAACGGGGCTGTTGAAGGCCCCATACTGGTGCAACAGCAACCACTTGAGGTCGTTCTCAAAGGCCTCGGCGTCGGCATCGGAGGCGAAATAGCCTTCTTGGCGACCACGGTCGACGATGGTGTGCGCCACCCGGTGGATTAGCTGGGTTACGCTGTATTCGTGGCCCCGGTCATTGGGGACTCCGGCTTTGCGGAAGTATTTACTACAGACGATGTCGGTGGCCAGCTGACTCCAAGACTTGGGGATTTCGACGTCGAGCATCTCAAAGATGGTCCCGCCTTTAGCGCTAGTGATACGCGATTCGCGCTTTTCCCATTCTACCGTAGCCCAGACGTTTTTGATCTCTTCGCTGGCTTTGAAGAAGTGGGGCTCGAAACGGAGGCTTTTGAGGTCTTGGTCTTTGTGCTGCTGGTTCATCTTGTGGTTTCAGGCCTTTAAGTTTTAGAAGACTGTTTTCATTCCAAAAATCCTATTCAAATCAAGGACTTGGCACACCCAAGGGCGGTGGGTGGACTAGGATTATGGATCACCTTAGTCGGTTCGTACAGATTTTTTTCGGTCAAAAATGGCATTACTTTCTCTCCCCCCATGGCCTCTCGTTTGATGGGAAAAGAGTAAGAAAACAGCTAGATGCCGCTAAGTGTCAAGGGCGTCCCTCTGAACCCCATACCACGGCGGATAGGCCGCTTAATTGGGGTAAAAATAGGTCCACCAAATCTTCGACCCATCTGGGGTGGATACCCGATTGATCAACTGCGCTCCAGAGCTTCCTTCTTGACTGCCCACTTCCAATCGACCCGCAATACCTAGCGCCCGGCCCCATTCTAAAGCCAACCGGCCCATGGTTAGGCGCAGGTTGACTTCGCCTAGAAAAAAGCGCCCCGCCGATTCCAATACATCAAGCCCCAAGGGTCCCCTAAAACCCTCAGACCAGAAGATCCGCACCATCGCTTCGGCCCCGCTCAACATCGGCTTGATGGCTTCACTGGGCTGTTGGCCCAAGGCGTTGGCCCGGTGGGCCCCGTTACTGTCCGTATAGAGCCGGGTAACGCCGATCAACCGGGGGCCGGTTGGGGCCAAGTCATATTGCAGGCTCCATTCGGCGCTCAGCTCCATCCGCTTTTCCACCAGCAAGCCGCCGCATTCGTTGATCCACAGCGCCCATCGCTCCAACTGCTTGGCACTAGCAGGGCCTTCGAGGCGTTCGCTCAGGCGTCCACTGCTGCCCCAGGGATGCTTGACCAGCAGGGGGCCCCAGTCGGCACGGGCTTGGTTGAGCATGTCTTCTAGCAGGTCCACCTCGTCGATGATCGCCGCCTGGGGGGCAAATTCGGGCGGGCGGAGCTGGTGGCCGAATAATTTGCTGTTGCCGCGCGCCGCCATTAAGCTGGGCGGGGCACCGGCTAGTTGCTCTAAGCTAGGGCTCCAACCCCAGGGGATCAACTCAAATTCGGCCAATTGCGCCTGTTGGCCCAAGAGGTCCAGGCCGATCCGGTTGGTTTCTTTGCCTTGCACCAAGACCCATTGAGGCAAAAAGCCCAGGCGCTCTTTCAAAGGGCCAGTCACTTCATCTGGTGGGATCTGATAAACCGCTAGGGCATCGCCTTCAGATAACAAGGGCCAGAGTAGCAGGGCTTGGCGGTTTAAAAAGTACCAAGGCTTACGGCCTTGGACCGGCTCATGCGGCAGCCCGGCTAATTCAAATTCGAAGTCATAGTTGTAGAGGAAAAGTCGGCTCAAGGCTTTGCCTCCCAACGCTGGTTGGCCAATACTGCCGTATAGACCTGTTCTGCTGTGATCAGGGACATACAGTCGAAATGCTCACATTCAACGCCCCGGCATTGGTACTTTTCACCGCACAGAACTTGGGGGTCGAAGATGGTGCCTTCGGCCATAAAGGGGGCCCAGCGGGTTTTTGACTGGACCCGAATGGGCGGGTAAAAACTGACCACCGGAGCACCCGCCGCGGCAGCCAAGTGGGTCGGGCCGGTGGAGGGTCCCACAAAACACTGGGCCGCTCGGCAGAGTAGGGCAAGTTCGCGCAGACTGAATTTTTGAGCGCCATTAAAGACCCCTTTCTTTAGGTCGCTAGGTAAGGCCTCGATCAACTGCTGGTTGGTTTCGCTTTCGGCCAAACTGGCACCGGTCAAAACCACTTGCTGCTTGGCCGCTAAGTGGGCCAACAATTCGCCGTAGTGGGACAAAGGCCAATTCAGCGCCGAACCCGCCATGCCGGGGTGCACCACGATATAACCCGAGGTGAGGTCTAGGGTCGGTAGCTTTTGGGTTAGTAAAGCGGCAAAATCGCTCACTTCGGCGGGGTTGAAGTAAAGCTGCGGCTTAGGCGGTAACTGGCCATCCCAGCCAAAAGCCCGGGTTAGGTCCAGATTGTACAACGCTTCACTTTGGACCGAACGGCTGCGCTTTTGTATCGCCGGGTGGGTATAGTAGCGCAACATGCCGGGCTTTGAAAGGGGCCCGATGCGGATCGGGATCTGGCTTAGTTGAGGTATGGCGCGCCTGGCAACCTCATCGTTCACTAAGACCAAAAGGGCGTCGAAAGAGTCGTGGTTGAGCTTTTCCAAGAGGTGCTTTTCGATCTCTTGGTTGTAGCTATGGGCCAGCCGGACGTGGGGGTTGTGGTCCAAAAGGGGGAGGACCGCCGGGCGGCAGAGTACGTCAACGGTCATGCCCAGGCGGTTGCTTAAGACTTCAAAAACCGGCAAGCTCAACACGAAATCGCCGATCCGGTCCGTACGCAGGACCAGCACCTTCTTGGGCGACTTAGTTATCCTTCTTAAAAAGAGAGTAGATTCCATGCCTTTGGGGATAAAAAAAATCTTGGCTGTCCGCTTCTCTTCAATCGGCGATTTGGTCTTGACCACGCCTTTTTATCGTGAGGTCAAGGCACTGTTCCCGGATGCGGAACTGCATTTGATCACCTCGCGTGAATTTGCTGCTATCTTCGCCGGTAACCCCCATATCGACCGGCTGATTCCTTTTGACCGCAAAGCCGGAAGCGCCGAATTAGACGCTCAAGCCGCCGCCATCGAAGCCGAAGGTTACGACCTAGCCTTTGATTTACACCGTAGCCTACGTAGCCGGTTATTGCTACGCAAAGGGCTCGGCAAATCGGGCGTCAAGGTCCACCACGTGGATAAACGCAGTTTCAAGCGCAACCTGCTGCTTTCGCCGTTGAAGATCAACTTATTTAAAGAAGCATCCCCCCAGCGGCTAGAATACCTCAAGCTCTTGGCCCGATATGCGGGCGGGCGTCCTTTAAACGGCGCTACGGCCCTTTTTCCAGGCCCCCAAGAACGTGCTGAGGTCGAGACCATCCTGGCGGAACTGAAGGCCGAAGGCAAGCCCTTGGTTGCCCTGGGGCCTTCGGCGAGCTTTGCGCTTAAATGCTGGCCCAAGGAATCCTTTTTGGCCCTTGGTTTGGCCTTGGACCAAATGGGGGTTCAGGTGGTTTTGCTCGGTGGGGCAGCGGACCAAGAACCGCGATGGATCAGCGAGCAGAGCGGTGGAAGGCTGGTTGACTTGGCCGGTAGGCTGAGTTTTTTAGGTTCCGCTGAACTTTTACGGTGGGCCCGGCTGGCGGTGAGTAATGATTCGACGGTGGTGCATTTTGCCGAGGCCATGGGCACCCCGGTGGTGGCAATCTTCGGCCCAACGGCGACTGAGTTCGGCTTTGCGCCCTTTTTGCCCCAAAGCCGCGTGATGGAGCGGGAGCTCTCTTGCCGTCCCTGTAGTCGCAACGGTAAAGGGCGCTGCATCAATAAGGAACAGTTGGCCTGTTTAAAAGGGATTTCAGTGGAGCAAGTATTAGCAGCGGTCAGGCCGCTCCTAGCCGCAAGGAACGGCTAGAAGGGCAAAGCCGAGGGAGCGGCTATTTGTCGGCATGGTCGTGTTCGTCCCCTTCGTGCTCTTCGCGCACTCCAAAGAGGACCTTTTCGGCGGCTTCAAGTTCTTCGATTTGGTCGTGGGTTAAGACAACCCCTTCATGCATCCAGGTGTACGGCAGCGGGGGCATTTCAGCCTCTTCGGCCTCTTCGATGGCCTCTTCCATCTTCCTGGCGCGCTTCTTTTGCTCCATTTGGTCCCAGTTCGAGAAGTTTAACTCCTCACGGCCATGAGAAACGTTGTAGGCCAATAAGATGTTTACCGGCGGAATCTGGGTGTACCAGGGCCACTGGGTTTCGTTGCTGTGGCAATCAAAACAGGCGTGTTTGAGGATTTTATCGGCAGATTCCGAAAGGATCACACCTTCGTATCGGGCGGTCGGGTTGCGCTCCGGTAAGATGAGATAGGCCAAGCCGTAACTTGCAAGGATGGCTGCGGCCACAGCAATGATTAGTTTCTTGAGCATGTTAGCTTTTCTCCAAATACCTAGGTTGGTTTTGAGGGGATTCCTAGGAGGATACAGGTCCGAAGGATGTCCGACAATTGCCAGCCGGCAGCTTTTTAAAGCTGAGTTGTTTCAATCTCGTTGACCAACGCATCAAAGAGCATGATCACGTCATTATTGACGTTGCGCAAACGGCCACAGAGGATGCCTGCGATCACGCGGGTGATCGGCAGGGCGATCTCCGGGTGTTTGTTGCCCAGTTCCACAAAAGCATCTCGGTTGATTACATAAGTCAGACAGTCTTCTAGGACCTGAATACTGGCCGAACGCTTGTCCGAGTCCATCAGGGCGATCTCGCCAAAAAAAACCTGATAACTCGCCTGTAGGTCAACGATGGTGTATTCTTCTTTTTGTTTGGTCAGCTTAAGGACCCGCACCGCGCCTTGGACCAATAAAAACAACTCATCGCCCATATCCCCTTCGTGGAATATGTATTCTCCGGCCAAAAAGCGGCGGGGTGCTAAGTATTGGGACACCACGGCCAACCGTTCGGGCTGTTCAGCGAGGTCGGCGAAGAGCGAAAAGCCCTTAAGGCGTTCGAGATCGACAGTATCTTCCATATTTCTTTAGGCATAAAAGGCGGCGTAACCCACCTGGTTAGGGCCCGCAGTAACCTGGGCTGAGTTGGCATATTCCTTAAAGGTCCAAGGGCCCAGCCCCAAAGATTCCATCAGGCACATAGCCGTCAAAATGGGTAGGGCACCGCAGATGGTGGCTTCGGTGCGTTTGAGATAGCCGGTGAATCCGGCTCGGTCGCCAGCGCTAAGGGTTTCGATAGCGGCCCGGTCCATTTCTTCGGCAGACCCAAAGCCCTGTTCGTGAGCGTAAAACTTAAAGCTGGGCCCCACATGATTGAAGTCCGAACTGACCACCACCAAGGTACGCTCGTCCATCAGCGGCAACAGGGCTTCAGCTAGTTGGGGGGCTAATTCGGTGGGGCCAGAAAGCAAAAAGGGCATCAGCCGGGCATCGGGTAAAACTGTCTGGATAAAGGGTAGTTGCACTTCTAGGCTGTGCTCGGCGGCGTGGTATTTTGATTCGCTCAGCGCCCAGTATCCGGGGCGGCTGATCGACACCTGGCCCAGCGGCGTTTCCCAAACCCGGTCTAAGGTGGCGGCTGCCCCTTCGAAATAGTACCGGTGGCTAGGCCCTAGCAGTAAAACCCGCTCAAAAGAGGTGCCCGATACTTCCTTGAAGGCCGAAGCGGCCACCTGGCCCGAGTAGAGATAGCCCGCATGGGGCACCAGCAAAAACCTGGGTCGCCGGGTCGATTGGGCCCGGCGCGCGCCTAAGAAGTGCTGGACCTGCTGGGCCAGTTCTTGTTGATCAGCGGGGTAGAAACTGCCTGCCACCGCAGGCGGGCGGACCGGTTTCATGGGGCTCTTAGGGAGTTTGGATTGCCTCGGGAGGTGGACCTTGAATCAGCTTGAGCAGGTATCCGGCCACGGCGACCGAACAGACCCTAGGCCAAGCGATGCACTTGGTGTGTCCCACCCTTTTGCCATCTAGATCATATACGTAAGAATAGGTTGGCGTCCAGAAATAGGTGCCTAAAGGTTGGTCTTTGCTGTTGAAGATGCGGCCTTTGTGGGCGTAGCCGACCATGGCTAGGCTGTCGTCTTGGTTGATCAGGTGGATATGGGCCCAGCCCTTATCCACCATAATCCCGACCTTACCTAACAGTTGGCCTTCTTCAAATATCTCGACATATCGGGGGTATACTTTGGCGCTGGCGACTAGTTGGCCTTGTCCGTTATATATCTTTCCTTCGAGCGGGAAGGGCCCTAAGGGCGTATGTTGGCGGCCCTCTTCAGCGAAAAGCGAAAAGGCCCAGACCAGGGCACAGAAGGCCAGCGCCAGACGTAACATCACTCGGGTACCAGCAGGACCCGCATCCCCGCCTCGGTGGCGTGATGGCCTTTGGGTAGGTCTTTAAGCGCTTTACCTGTGTGCATGTAATAGACGGGGTCTTCGCATGAAAGGTAGTCTTCGGGCGCACCGTGGATCAAGCCCGCCCCGACGTCCACCAGAACCGCATCGTAGGGGCCGGCTTTTTCTAGTTGTTCGCGGCAGCGGAGCTCCCGTTCTTTGGAGACCACCCCGGCGTCTACCATCTTACGGATGTTGGCCCGAGATTGGTGGTCACCAGAAATAAACAGCCGCTTAGGCGCTCCCTTAGATTGCGGCAGCGTCAGCTTGAGGCCCAAAGCGGGGATGGCATGGACTGAATAAAAGACCTCAAATTCTGCACCTAAAAGCTGGAAGGGCTCGTCGGCATAGACTGGATGGAATTCATAATGCCCCCTGGCGGTCTCGTAGTCGCAGTCTAAATTGGCCATCACCTTATAGAGCATGCTGTCAAAAATCTCGGGGCTGCTAAAGATCTTTACCCGTTTGCCCGGTTCTAGGCTCTGGCCCACTTCTAAGTGGTCTTCGTGCACATGGCTAATGAACAGACCTTCCAAATCGTTGAATTCCAACCCCACGGCGGCAAGGTGGTTGCGCAAATAGGCCGGGCAATCCCACATCAGCCATTTACCGCCCAATCTAAGCAAAAGCCCGTTGGCCGGGCGGATGGGATCAAAGCCTTCGCTGTTGCCCAGGATGCGGACATTAAAGGCTTTTTTGCTGCTTTTCTCTTGGGGGCTGGTGGGGACAGCTTTGATTGGATAACTAGGCTCTTGGGGCTTGGGGTCCTGTTCCAGGTCACATTCAAAGCGCTGCCCCTGGGTTTGGCAGACATATTGGTTGTTGCCGGTCCGCTCAATGGTCACTTCCGGTTGCGCGTCTAGTTGAGGGTAGACCACCTGAGTCTGGCCGATTTCAAAGGGTACAAACTCCACCAGGTCTTCAATTTCTAACTTCTTGCCGCCGGCGCCTTTAAGGGCCATGAACTCGGCTTCTTTCATCCAAGCTGAGACCTTCGCTTCACTCAAGCGCGACCGCAGCCCCAGACGCTGCTCACAGGACAAGACCTCTTCTAGGTTCGGCCCCGTGAGGGTAACCCGGAGCATGGGCTTGAGCTTCTCTAATACCGAAGCGCTCCCTAAGACCCGGAACTTTTTGCCCTGGGCAAGGCCTTGTTGGATAAAAAGGAAGTGATAAAAGGGGAACTCCAAACAGGCCTGCGAAGAGGCCCCACGGGTTAATGTCCCCGGTAGTACGACCGTGTTGGGCATCGGTAAATGCCCCGCCAAGAGGGTCTTTAAAACCTCTGGTGGACAACCCACCAGCAAGCCACCGAGGCTGGTGCTATAAAGTACCGAACCCGGCATCATGCGGTATTCGGTAATCACCGGAAAGAGTCCGTTCATGCTGCTCCCTAAGGCCTTGAATATCGTTTTATGGGAAGGCTTATAAGCAAGGAACATACCAGAACCTGGGTTGCTCCGCTATAACGCCCCGCCCCCAGAGGCGCTACAGGTGGGTTTCGGTTTGCCTTAGCCGCAAAATTCCGTTAAGAATCGAAGCTTAACGAAGCACCTAAGGTCCGAATCATCTATGAAAAATTTACGGCTTTCACTCTACGCTTTTTACGTACTTTTTGTCTTCTTTTTTGGGCAAATCGCTTGGGCACAGCAAAACTACGTAAGCCTTAAAGAGGGTGAGTACGAAACCCGCCAAGCGCCCCGTCCGAATATCGAGGACGCCATCATCAGCGGCAACTATGAAGCCAGCATGGTGGACCGTCGCTTGCAGTTGTCCGGCAAGCCCCAAAGCAACGATAGCCGGCAAGACTTTGAACTCAGCTTTACTTCCAATCTACACGACCATATCCACCTCAAAGCGACGCTGGCCAACTACTCCAGCTATTTGAGCGAGCAGGCCGAAGGATACCAGTCGGACCAACTCGTCGAGCAGGGCGACTCGAGCACCGACACCGCCATGAACGTCTTCTTTAAAGAAGCCTACCTGCAATACGAACACAACCCTGCTGCGGTGTTGCGTCTGGGGCAACAGGAATTTGATTTAGGCGACAAGCTCGGCCTGACTTACCGCGGCATTTCCCAGGGCTTCAGCCAGACTTGCCGCGTCGGGACTTGGTGTTATATGATCGGGGCTGTTCGCTTTGGCCGGGGCGTGGGCGATAACCTGCTCTATGCCCAATTAACCTACCCGGTCTATGAACAAGGGCAGGTCTTCTTTGATAGCTTCGAGAGCAAAGAGCGCCAGCGCAGCGCCTTATATATCGAAATCTTCCGCCACTTTTATCGGGGTAGTGAAATCCCTCTGGCCTTATATGGCGGCAGAACCGGCAATGGCACTAGCTACCAAGCGACTTCTAACGGTAAGCCCGTCTACTTTGAAAACAAGAAGATGGAATACTTTGGCGTCAACGGAACCTGGAATTACTATGACTACCAACTGTTAGTCAATTATGCCGGTATGGCCGGAGACCGGTTTTATTGGGAAGGGAATCAGGGCGACAGCGAACGCGACTTTTTGGCCCACCGCCACTTAGCGGGCGGCGTTTGGCGTTTGGAGCAGCGCTATATGCTGGGTGAAAACTGGCAAACCCGCCTCACCTACCTAAGCGGGCGGGGTGGGGAGCAATTAACCCAAAGCGAAAACTATTGGGACCGTGACCGCACCGACTACTTGGAGGTCCAAAAGGGCTTCTACGGCGACGCCTTGATTTACTTTAACGGCCTACATGGCTCCGGCGACGGACACTCGGTCTCGAACCTAAACTACCAAAGCCTTTTCTTTAACTACCGCAACCCCGAAAACCAGTGGGGCGTGGATATTCGATTCTACCAATATGCCCACAATAAAACGGTGATCAACGATACCGGTGAGCGGGTGATGAAGATTGGGCAAGAGTTTAACGTCGAGTATCAGGTGGAGATGGATAAAAACCTGACCGCTAATTTGGCCTGGGGTTATTTTGTCCCCGAAGAGGCCTATAGCGCCAATGACAACCTAGCACCGTCCAGCGAGAGAACCAGCCGGTTTTCGCTGTACGGCGCACAACTCCGCTATCATTTTTAATCCCCGAGGTCCCATGTTGGTCAGCAAGTCTAGAGAACTCTTCACCCAAGCCCAAAAACTGATCCCCGGTGGCGTCAACTCGCCGGTGCGCGCCTTTAAAGGCGTCGGCGGAGACCCGCTGTTTATTGCCAAAGGCGAGGGCAGCCACATCATCGACGTAGACGGCAACCGCTTCATCGACTACGTAGGCAGCTGGGGCCCGCTGATCTTGGGCCATGCGCCCCAGGTGGTCTTAGACCAGCTGGAAAAAACTATGAAAGACGGGCTCAGCTTTGGGGCCCCTACGGCTAGCGAAATTGAGCTGGCCCAGTTGATCAACAAGCTGGTGCCCTCGATGGAGATGGTGCGGATGGTCAACAGCGGCACCGAAGCCACCATGAGCGCTCTGCGCTTGGCTAGGGGCTACACGGGCCGCGACAAGATCATCAAGTTCAGCGGCTGTTACCACGGACATGCGGACTATTTGTTGGTCAAGGCCGGTTCTGGGGCGACCACTTTGGGCGCTCCCGATAGCCCCGGCGTTCCCGCCGACTTTGCGGCACTGACCCTGCTGGCCCAATACAACAACTTGGGCTCCGTTGAAGAGTTGATCGAACACAACTCCGGCGAAGTGGCGGCCATTATCTTAGAGCCGGTGGCCGGCAATATGGGCGTGGTGCCCCCGGTGCCCGGCTTTTTGCAGGGCCTACGCGAGCTTTGTGACCGCGAAGGGATTCTGTTGATTTTTGATGAGGTGATGAGCGGCTTTAGGGCCTCTAAGGGCGGTGCTCAAGAGCTGTTCCACATCACTCCGGACTTGACCACGCTAGGCAAGGTGATCGGCGGCGGGATGCCGGTGGGGGCCTATGGGGGCCGCGCCGACGTGATGTCGCGCATCTCTCCGGCCGGGGACATCTACCAAGCCGGTACGCTCAGCGGCAACCCCATGGCCATGGCCGCCGGATTGGTGACGCTGCGCGAATTGGACAAACCGGGCTTTTACGAAGACTTGGGTCAGAAGACCACCTGGCTGAAAAACGAAATGGCCGACGCCCTCACCAAGCGCGGCGTACCGCACCAGATTGAAGCGGTGGGCACCATGTTCGGCTTTTACTTCACCGAAAAACCGATCCACAACTACGAAGACGCCCTGGGCAACCACACCGAACGCTACGGCAAATACTTCCGCGCCATGCTGACCCATGGCGTCTACATGGCCCCTTCGGCCTTCGAAGCCGCCTTCATGTCCGCCGCCCACAGCGAAGCAGACCTAGAAGCGACCGCCAAGGCCTTTAAAAAATCCTTGGATCAGATTCTCTGAAAAAAGGAAAAACAAGTTTAGAGGGAGAAATGAAAACCAATATTTATTCGCCAGATTGGGAAGAAGTAGCCGGTTACGCTTTTGATCGTTTCTTGTATCAGTGGCGGACTAATTTAGCTAACTTTGACCGGTATTTTGAAACAGATGATGCTCTCTTCGCGTACAATGAAACAGCGGTGGTGGGCACCTTGTCTGCTGCCGTATGGCAAGTCGGCGGGCTAGCGGTCCAAGACTATATTACCTACAACGTAAAACCCGGTGCAATCAAAAAACGAAAGGTTGAAAATGAAAATTCAGCGGAATATCGCAAACCTGACCTTTGGTTTGAATTGTCGGGAAAACGCTACGTAGCGGAAGCAAAAAAAATTCAGTTGGACATTCCCCTCGGTGCCAATAAGGTTGACGCACATTCCGCAGCGATAACTGCGAAAATTAACGAAGCCAAAAACCAAGTATTGGAACTCACTGCAGGAGAGGGATTTGACCATCGGCTAGTGCTGGTTTTGGTTGTTCCTAAGTTTCAACAAAACGTTGCAGAAACGGAAGTTGGACGATATTTCGACCTATTCATAGAAGAACAAAGGCAGGTAGCGAATTTTGCTTTTGCCTCTCCCTATTTGCGGCTTGACGAGTCAGGCCAGCAAGGCTTGGGTTGGAGCGGTAAACATTGGCCGGGTGCCCTTTTATTAGGCTTTTCCTATTGATTAAAGCTCCACCAACTCCCAGGCGTCTTGGCGCTCTAACATTAGGTGGCGGATAAATTGGAGGTTGGCGGCGTGGCCGGACTTGTGGCTGAAGACGGCGGCGATCAGGCGGCGGTTGTCGGCTAAGAAGAAGTCACCGATTTGATCTAAGATTTTGTGCAGGTTCGGCTCGTTGAGCCAAGTCATCACTTCCATGTTTTTAAACTGCCCATCGCGGCCTAAGACGATGGCGTTTTCTTCGCTGCCGCCCTTGATCAATCCGGCGGCGCGGGCCGCCTCAACGTCTCGCTCTAAGCAGAAGGTTTTGGCCTGGACGATTTGGTCTTTATAGTTCGCTTCGGTGAAACTGAATTGGAACTCCTGGGCCCCTACCTGCGCGTGGTCGAAATCGATGGAGAAGGTGAAACTCGGCGAGTCGGCCGGGGTGGCCAGGATTTCGATTTCCCCTTGGGCGTAACGGACCGGCTTGGTTAGTTTGATGGCTTTGCGGGGTTGGTCTAACTGTTGAAGGCCCACTTCGCTGAAGCGTTGGAAGAACTCAAAGCCAGAGCCGTCAAAGATGGGCACCTCTTCGCTTTCGAGTTCCACCTCCAGGTTGTCGATGCCCATGCCGTTGCAAACGGACAGCAAATGTTCCACGGTCTGCAACTCAACGCCTTGGTGTTGTAAGGTGGTGCACAGGGGGCTGGTCTTTGCGTATTGATAGGTTGCCGGGATTTTGACATCCTTATCCAGCCGGTGGAAGACGATCCCCTGATCCGCTTGGCCAGGATAAAAGACCAGTCGCGTCGGGCGGCCTGAATGCAGGCCAACGCCGCCGGTAATCATCAGACTGTCCTTAAGGGTGGTTTGGTTCATGTTCGCTAAAAATAGGAAGCTTATGAAAGGTTGGTTGACCAGTTTATTGCTGCTGGTGGCGTTGGGTTTGGCTGCTTGTGATCAGGCACCGGTTTATGAAAACGTAATCGACGTCAACAGGGATCAAGCCGCGCAGTTGCTTAGTGCCCAGCCCGTTCAGGCGCTTGATCTGCGCACGCCCGGTGAGTTCAACTCGGGCCATATCAACGGGGCGTTGAATTTTAACTACTATGACAAAAGCTTCCAAGGTCAGCTAGAGCAACTGGACCGCAACCTTGCCTATCTGGTCTATTGCCAGACCGGTGGCCGTTCTTCGGATGCTATGCGGCTGTTAAACCAGTTGGGTTTTAAGAAGATTTATCACCTCTACCGGGGTGCGTCTGGAGGGCTGCCGAAGGTTCCTTAATTTTTGGGGAACAGCGCTGCCTTGGTCATCAGGGCGGCGGCCACCGGCTGGATGATCTCGTCTTGGCGGTGGTGGTCGAAACCGAAGGCCTCACCCACTTCCTTAATAAAGGCCGTTTCACGGGAGTCATAGTCCCCGCCGCACATCACGATTTCCGCTAGATATTTATACATATAGGCGGCAATGTCTTCGGGCAAGAAAACCCGAGGGAGTTCGTCGCGCTCGCTACAGAAGCGTTCCACCTCTTCAATGCGCGATTGATCGTTCTCTAACAGCTGGGCGATGTTTTCGACATATTTGAACTCGGCGGGGTGCAGTTCCTCGTCGGCTTGGATCGCCTTCATCAACAAAACCGCGCAGTTAAAGCACTGCTGGTCATCCAACTCGGCCAGTAGTCCGGAAAAAAAGGCCTTGCGGATTTCGTATTGGGTTTGTTCAATTACTTTGGAAACGGCGGGAACTTCCAAACCTATGGCGTTGGCAAGGTCACTTATGTAATAATAGTCGTTGTCAGCCAAGTCCCGCCCATGGGTGAAGATCACCACCAGGGTTTCTAACACCTCTTCAGCTACCGCGTGGGGCAGGCGAATGGTCTCTGGGAAGATCTCTATCGGCTCGGTAGCGGCGGCAAGCGTCAAGCCGTCGTTTAACACTTGGGTGACCCAGGCGCGGATTTTATTGAGTTTGTAGTCAACCACCTTGTGGGCGTCGAAGCTTTTACCTTCGCCGGGGGTGATTTTGGCTTCTGGGAACAAGGAGGTCATCAACTCGCGACCTAATGAGAGGATTTCTTCAATGTCCTCTTTGCAGGCACGTATCGCCGCGAGTCGGCCTTTTTCCAGTTCCAGATTGCGTTGTGGTTGCATCGTTCCATCACTTGGGGGATTAGGGGCAATATTAGCGGGCTCGCAGGAATTTGGCCAGTTTTTTTGGACTTTTAGGGAAGCCTCCGCTAGGCGGGGGCGCTGGCAGGCTTAACTACTAGGCATGATCTCTGCATCGGCCCGCAGGACGATCCCCTACTCGAGGGGGACCTCCGAACCCAAACCGCTAGGTTGGTATGATCGACTTCCTCAAGAAAAAGAAGCCCCTTTCAAGGCAGAGTCCGGCAGACCGGATGTCCCTCTTGAAGCTCAGCGCAGAACGAATGCTGGGCGCGAAGTGGATCTATTTCAAGAAGATCAAAAGCACAGAAAAGAGTTTCCACCTACTCGGCGAAGCCAGCTTGGCTGAGCAGATGAAGGCCACCCAGTCGGCCTTGAGATTCACCTCAAAAACAGCACGCAAGGCTTTTTGGTCTACTTTTAAGGCTTCTGCAGCAGACGTCAAAAGTAAAGGCGGCGTTAAAACCGGCATCCCCGACCTACCCGAGACAGCCGGCGAAGGAGAGGTGGTCAGTCTGCCGCCCAATCTTGACGCTTTCATCATCCAGTGGACACCGATCAAGTTCTTGCTCAACGCCAAAATGATCCGCGAAAAAGGGGTCGCCACACCGCGACACTCTGAGGGTCTCGTGGCCAAGTTGATGTTCAAAGTGGTCTGTTTCTACGCTGACCCGACCAACTGGGACGCCAACAAGCTTTGTTTTTACCTACGCAAAATCGAAGAAAACTCGGAGTATCAGGAAGTGGCTGCCGCTTTAGAGCCCCTGAAAAACGACCTAAATAAGTTTGTCGAAAACTTTGTTCCCTTCAAGTTCGGTAAAGCCTCGCTCAGCAAAGACGCCACCCAAGAACAAGACACCTTCGATGACGCCTTTGGGGCGGAGTCCTTTGATGATCAGGTCAAGACCCTCTACCTTTATCACCTGATCTACGAAGCGACCGAGCAGTTCCTCTTTAAATACTTCGCCCTTTTGGTCTTTTCGACGCCCAACAAGCGAGCCATCCGCTACTTAAGCGACATCTTCCGTCCGGCCATCGCCAAGGCGATTGAAAACAAAAATATCTTCCTGGGCAGTTTTGAGACGGACCGTACCAAAAAAGCCTTCGGGGCTCCCTACCAGGAATATGTAAAAAAGCGTGACGCCGACCCGCCGAAGATCCGTATAGACGGTGCGAAAGCGATCTATGAATCTTGGAGTTATAATTTGGCGATGATCCAGCGCCATGCCCTCACCTTTCGCATCGACCGCGTACCGGAATTAAATAGCGAGTGGGGCGAGTTCCTCAAGCTTTATCTATTCGACATCCGCCCACTACCGCCGGCAGCTGTCCCGGTGCCTAATGAAACAGGAGAAGAAGGCGCTACTGAGGCCGCAGAAGCCCCCGAACCGGCTCCGGCTCCGGCCGAAGAAGGCGAACCTGAATGGGAGCGCCCCCATGTGGACAAATCCTTCCGTTATTACGGCATGATGTTCCTGCTCAACCAGATGATGCTCTGTTCCGACGCCCAGCGCCACTCCCGCAAATTGCTGCTGGAGCGCTTTAAAGAGCGGGTTTTAGGGGACAAGGCCCTGGCCCAGAACCGGGTGGTGGAACTGAAAAAACAGGCGGAAAAGAAATTGCGGGAAATGGACCGTAAGGTCAAAAAATTGCGCCGCATGAAGCAAGAAGATAGCGCCCAAGTCTTTGAAGCGGACATCGAGAAATTTAAGACCCAGGTGGAAGAACGGGGTAAGTCGATCCTGGCCGATGCCATGGCCGACCTCGCGACCCAAAAACGGCGCTTGAAGGCATTGTTCGAAGAAGTGGCCCGCGAGCAGGCCCGCAAAAAGGGCGTTTCTGCCGGGTTGATCACCCAGCTGGCTAACCAGCTGGACTCCGAAGAAGTCTTCTTGGCCGAGTTTACCGCCTTTGTGGTCGACGAATTAGAAAAAGACTATCTCAAAGATCTGGAACCGCTCTATGCCGCCCTCTTTGAGGTCCTGCACCCGAGCATCCAAGACAAGACGAAGCTGATCCAGTCGCTAAAAAAATCTTCCCCTGAAGACGGCGTTAAACTGGAGTTGAGTCAAGAGGAGTTGGAGGAAAACAAGATGATGATCGAGCGGCTCAAGGCAAAATTGGCCCAGCTAAAGCCCGATCTTTTCACCTCCAAGTTGGTGGTGTTGCAGCACTTGATTCCGGTGAGCGACCTCTTTGAGCTTTCCTTGACCAACGCAACGCTGTTCCATCTCCTGCAACTTAAGGTGACTTCGCCGCTCAACCCCAAGTCGGTCCCGCTCCAGCCGCCCTTGGCCAAGGCCCTGTTAGCCTTGAACTCGGTGGTCAATCCGGTGCCCACTAACGATTTGCGGATCAAAGGACGAGAAAAGGTGCCCGATCCGGCGAGCCGGATCAATGTGACCCAGCTACAAAAGCTGATCAGCGACTTGGCCCACCAACGGGCAACGGCTTCTTAAGGCCTCAGCGCCACCAGCGCTTCTACCTCGCGCACCGCCAACTTCATCTTTAATTGGCCCAGTTGCTCTTGCAGTTGGCCCAATTGTTCGCGCTGGCGCTGGATCAGCTGGGCGACCGCTTCGGGCGAAGGGGCCCCGGTGTGGGTTTTTTCCTTGAGCAGCTGGACCGCATCATTGAGCCGCGCTACTTCGCTCGCGTCGAGGACCACTTGGTCCGCCAAGCCTCGCTCGGTTACCGCTCGCTGCAAGCCGCCCAGCGTCAGTTGGCCCGATTCTTCAGAAGAATACTTCACCGCCAGGGACAACACCTCGTAACAGTCGCGGAAGCTTAAGGAAAAACGCTGGGCCAAGAAGTCGGCGACGTCTGCGGCGTTGAGGAAGTCTTTATTGCAGGCGGCGCGCATGGCTGCTTCGTCAAAGGTCAAGCTTTCGACCACCCCCGCTAAGATCAACGGTGCGTCCATTACTTCGCGGAAGAGGTCCATGATCAAGTATTTGGTCTGTTGGCTGTCGCGGTTGTAGCCCGACATGGCCCCCTTGGCGATGCCCAGCAACGAGGTCAGACTGCCTGTAGTCTGGGCCGCTTTGGCGCGGATGATCTCGGCAAAGTCGGGGTTGCGCTTTTGGGGCATGATGCTGCTGCCGGTAACGAACCGGTCGGCGACCTTAGCGAACCCGTAAAAAGGCGTAGACCAGAGGATCAGGTCTTGGCTGATTTGGCTTAGATGGTTCATGGCCACGGCGATGCTGGCGGCCACTCGGGCTTCTTGTTCCCCACGGCTGCTGATGGCGTCTAGGCTGTTTTCCTCGACGCCGTCGAAGGCCAATAATTCGGCGGTCCGCTCCCGGTCGATGGGCCAACTGGTCCCGAAGCTCGCCGCAGAGCCCAAGGGGCAGCGGTTCATCCCTTTAAAATTGTCCATCAGCGCGTTTAAATCGCGCAGCAAGGCTTGGCTCCAGGCGGTCAGCCAATGGGCCGCGGTGGTGGGCATGCCGGGTTGGTAATGGGTGAAGCCCGGCATGACCGCTTCTTTGAGCCCTTCGGCGCGCTCGATTACCGCTAGGGCCAGCTCGCTTAAGTGCCCCGTAAAATGCAGCAGCCGGTCACGAAGGTAGAGGCGCATGTCGGTGGCCACTTGGTCGTTGCGGCTGCGCCCGGAGTGGATTTTTTTGCCTGCCTCGATCCCGCATTGGTAGGTTAGGTAGTGCTCTAGGTTGATGTGTACATCTTCTTTGCCGGGGTCTAAAACAAATTGGTCGGGGTCTAGGCTTTTGAGGGCGTTGTAGATTTGGCGGTACTCTTCGTTATTTAAAACCCCGACTTCGCTGAGCATCTTGGCATGGGCTAGGTTGGTCCAGATGTCCCAAAAGACCAAATCTTGGTCCGCCATGGGCAACGCGCTCACGTCGCGGCCGGCGCAAAAACGAACGTTGGCTTGCGCGGGGGACTCGGCCAGTCGGCCGCCCCAAACTTGTGGTTTCCCTTGGTCTTGGCTCATGAAAATCGTCGAAATAGGGGTTGTTGGTTTGGGCTCACAAAAGGGCCCTTGCGGTTCTGGCGGGAAATGGTTGGACAAGTGGTTGACCGGCTGCTATATTCAGTAGCGCACAATCCCAAAAAAAACATGAAAGCACCGAAACTGTTAATTCTGTCGGCCTGCGTCTTGGGCCTTGTTGGACTGGTGAAGGCCGAAGAGGTTTTCAAGGTAGTCCAAAAGAACAAGGCTTTCTCGGTTAAACACTTGGTGATCCAGCAAGGTGATAGGGTTGAATTCCCCAACCAAGATGACGTCTACCATAACGTCTACTCCCTTTCCGAAGCCAAGACCTTTGACCTAGGCAGCTACGGCAAGGGCCCCGGCAAGTCGGTCACCTTTGACCGCAAAGGCGAGGTTCAGGTGAACTGCGCCATCCACCCCCAGATGCAGTTGACCATCGAGGTCCGTTAAGGATCGGCGGTCACAAAGGTTTCCTGCACAAACCGCTTGTCCCGGATCAACTCGGCTACGCTCTCTGCGTTAAAACGCGAAGTGAACGGTCCAGCATAGATATAGACCATATCAAAATGCCGTTGGCGCGGCACCAAGTCAAAGGGCAAATCCACATCGGGATATAACTGAGCCAGATAGCTCCGCATCTGGACTGCCGAAGTCTTGTCGGGATATTCACCCAGGCTGATGCGGTATTCCCCACGGTGTTTGGTCAAGGTCGGTGGCGGTGCGCTCAGCGCATGGCGCTCAATTTCCACCAAGCGGTTCTCGGCATTTGAGCGGTTCATGGCGGTTTTAGAGACCAACTCCCAATATAACGTCTGGCGGCGGTAGCGCTTGACCAGAGTCGGTAAGTTGAGCGATTCGATCTCGCGCAGCAACTGCACCCTACATTCTTTATCCATGCACCCGCCCACGCGGATATAGTTGAGTTTTTCACCAACTATGGGCAAAAGCTTCGGCTTGGGTGTCGGTTTGGGCTCCGGTGCTGGCGGCAACTCAATCTCGATCATGGGCAGGGCTTCAATCACCGGAGGCGGTTCGGATTTGAAGAGGCCAAAGGTCGGATCAAAGCTTTTTAAGAGGGCGTCCATGCGCTCGATGCTCGGAACTAAAGCCGGTGCCCAAGTTTTAAGGCGCTCCTTTTGGAAGGCAAACAGGCCCCCGGCGATCAAGACCAAGAGAACTAACCAAAAGAGGCAGCCCTTCTTGCCCTTGCTCTTTTTCGCGGGCGGCGCTTGCAGCACGCCGGTACTTTTTTTGGGGAACTTTTTGTCTACCATGTAGCCAACTTCAGAAAATTTTTCGCTATCTATACCGCTTTGCAACTAAAACAGCAAGCTTGTGCCACCGTGAGTTTGGAAAAGATAGCGGCCTCAGATTAAACAGCCAAAGGCCTAAAGTTCTGCGCATTGCTGCCGATAAGAAGGTAGAACCGAAACCCAATGAGGGACTAACCATGAGAAAATCAAGAGATTCATCCATCTTTTTACTCACTTTGGTGGGGGTGATCGCGCTGGCATTATTGGCGACGATGCACTTTTTCAGTGAGATGAACAGCAAGTATATCTTGGTGGCCAACGGCTATGAACCGCGTACCCAGATATTGAACAGCTACAAATATGACCGCAACAAAAAGGGGCTGATCTTTTCAGTCGCCTTTTTGATCAGTTCGACCAGTTTCCTGGTGATGGTCTTGTTGCCCAATGAGGAGCGGACTCCGAGACGGCTCGCCGCCGCGGTACCCCGCGAAGAAGCTCCGGTGCGCGAAGCGCCCCGCGATGCCGCAGCCCATCCGCCGGAGTCTAGTATTTCCAGCCCCGTGGCCAGCGTCGAAGAGGTCGGCTCAGAGCATATTTCCCCGCCACCGCCTCGAACGGTCAAAGAGCCGCAGGTCGAGGCGATCGACGAACTGGACTTAGAGGACGTGGACTTCGACTCGGGCCTAGAGATCACCGAAGGCGAAGACGATGTGGTCTATGGTTCCGGCGAAATCACCGCCGGGGCACTGATCGACTTTGTCCACAAATATCCCGACTCGGCCTTGAAGTTCCTTTACCGCCGTAAGTTGGACGGAAAGCAGTTGACCCAAGAAGAAGAAGATATCTACGCGGTCTGGGAAGACCGGACCATGACCCGAGGCAAGATCAAGCGCTACATCTTGCAGTTGATGGAATGGGAAGAAATGCCGCGCGAGCCGATTTACGAAATTTGGAAAAAGCTACGCGACCATATCTTCGAGTTCTACGGACCTTAGTCCTGAATTTACGGTAAGTTTCGGTCTGAAAACTGAGGGCTCCTGCCGCCAAGGCAGGAGCCCTTTTTTTTTGGCCTTTGGCTTGGTATAATCCAAAGGGGGAGTAGGAATCGATCAGGAGGTGAAATGGACCCATTAGTATATTTTGAGTTTTGGCTCGAAGACCCCCAAGCAGGGGCCCAGTTTTTTCAACGGCTCTTTGATTGGCAACCCCAGGCCTTTGAAGGGGCTCCGCGTCCCTATTATCTGACCCAAACCAAAGAAGAGGACCAACCGGGCATCAACGGGGCCATTGGTCGTGCCTGGGGCCGACAAGGGGTGATCAACACCATCGAAGTCGAGGACTTGGACTTTAAGCGCGACCGGGTTCTGTCCCTTGGGGGGCAGTTGGTTACCGACCCGTTGGAAATCCCCGGTGTAGGGCGGCATTGTTATGCTGCCGGGCCCGATGGCTTGATCTTCGGGATGATGGAGCCGATAAAAAAGTGAGGTACTTGACGCTAGGTGGACATATGTTCTAAGGTGAACAAAACATCACCCTAGGAGCCCCTATGTCGTTGACCCGTAAACAAGAGGCCATCTTCGATTATATCCGTGAATATATCGAAGACCACCACTACCCCCCTTCGGTGCGCGATATTGCCGCCCATTTTGATCTGGCCAGCGCTGGCGGGGTGCACAAACACCTGAAGAACTTGGTCGAGAAAGAGTACATCTCTTTAGACCCCAATGTCTCCCGCTCGATCCGCGTACTTAAGGGCGAACCAACCCCGGTGGCTCCGCTGACGCAACCTGCGGTGGTGGAATTGCCGCTCTTGGGTAGTGTGGCGGCGGGCCTGCCGATTGAGCACTTTACGGAAAACGAGTTCATGACCCTGCCTGAATCGATGGTGCAGCGGCCAGACCGTAGTTATTTGCTGCGGGTGCGGGGAGATTCGATGATCGACGAAGCAATTTTGGACGGTGATTATGTGGTCGTCGAAAAGCGCGAAGTGGCGGACAACGGGGATCTGGTGATCGCCATGCTGCATTTTAAGGAAGCCACAGTCAAACGTTTCTACCGCGAAGGCCGCCAAATCCGCCTGCAACCGGCCAACCAAAATATGAAGCCCATCTATGTAGACGCTAACGAAGTGAGCATCCAAGGCATCGTCAAGGCGGTGTTTCGGACCTACTGACGCCAATACAAAAATAGGCCCAGTGCCAGGGATAACCCCAACAGCAACCCCGCCAAAGCCCACCAACGGGGGCCTTGGCGAGGGCGGTCGCAGTCTTTGCAAATGCGGCGCTCGGAGCGCAGGGTGATGATAGTGGTTTGTTGGTGCCCACTTTCTCGGATACCCTGGGCATCGCCTTGGGCGATCAAGACCGGGCGCAAAACACCCGGCTCTTCGGAGGAAAATTCGCGCCCACAGAGATAACATTTATCGCCGCCCTGCGCTGCGGGCGTGGTGATTTGAGGCATCGTTACCGCTTAAAATGGACCGCCAATTCGGCCAAGAGGCGCACGGCGGTGCCGCTGGCTCCTTGGGCGGGATAAAAGGGGATGCGGTCGCCGCCCCAGGCGGTCCCGGCGATATCGATATGGGCCCAGGGCGTTTTGCCCACAAAGCGCTTGAGAAAAAGCCCGGCGGTGATCATCCCCGCCCCTTTGCTGCCAATATTCTTCAGATCACTGACCGTACCGTCCAAGTCTTTGTCATAAATATCGGCATGGGGCATGCGCCAGACGGGGTCACCGGTTTGCTGGCTGGCTTTTTCGATCTGTTTGGCCAGCGATTCGCTGCTTGATTGTAAGCCGCTGTGGTAATGCCCCAAAGCCACCACGCAGGCCCCGGTCAGGGTGGCAATGTCCACCACCGCGTCGGGCTTAAACCGCTTGAGGCCATAAGCCAAGGCATCGGCCAAGATTAGACGGCCTTCGGCATCGGTGTTTTGCACCTCTACGGTAGTCCCGTTGCAAGCAGTCAAGATGTCGCCGGGCTTGGTGGCGCTCCCACTAGGTAGGTTTTCGCTCGAAGGGATTAAGGCCACTACGTTCACCTTAGGCCCCAATTGGGCGATGATCTTCATGGCCCCATAAACCGCCGCGCCGCCGCACATGTCAAATTTCATCTCGTGCATGTTGGCGGCGGGCTTCAGCGAGATGCCGCCCGCATCAAAGGTCAGGCCCTTGCCGACTAACATCAAGGTCGGCGCTTTGGCCCCGCCGCCTTTGTATTGCAGGATGTTGAGGAAGGCAGGCTCCTCGGATCCCTTGGAGACCCCTAAGAGACACCCCATCCCTTCTTTGGCCATTTGGGTTTCGGTTAAGGCGCTGAAGCTGAGCCCGACCGACTTGGCCATCGCTTGGCAGGCAGCTTTGAGGTGCGTTGGGGTCATTAAATTACCCGGCCGGTTGCAAAGGTCCCGAGCCTCGTTGGTTGCTTCGGCCAAGATCCAAGCCTTTTGGCCTGCTGATTCCAGCTCTTTGGACTTAGGCGCTAAGAGGGTCAAGGTTTTGAGTTGGTCTTTCGGCTGGTCTTTGGTTTTGTATTCCTGGTAGCGGTAGCGGGCTAAGAAAAAGCCTTCCAGAAACGCCTCAAAGCCGTTAGAAATAGGGTGTTTCCGGTCACTTGGCAGGGCTAAGGCGAGGTCTGAAAATTCGGTTTGTTGCAGTTGCTTGCCTAGTTGGGCACCTAGCTCGCGCATCACCGGAGCTTTGCCCAGACCCACTAAATAGACCCGTTCGGACAATTCCCCAAAAAGCCGGTGTACCCCCGATGATTCTCCTTTGATCTCCGGCAGCTTGAGGTAGTTTTTCCAAGCCTGGGTCCATTCTTTGGGCCAGTCCTCGGGCAGCAAGAGGTGTTTTTTCGCGTCAAAAAAAACGACCAGATTCTTGGTGGGTTTGAGGGGCTTAAAGCGGATATTCATGGGCGCGTTCCATAAACGAGGTTAAGGGTGAATGTAAATCAATCTTGGGACCAAGCCAGCATCGATCAGGCCTTTGAAGGATTGCTCGATTATCTGGGCCAACTGCTGGACCGGGCCGGAGTCTTGGGGCTACCGGCTTGTTTAGAGCCCGGCGACCCGCTGCTGTTGTTCCTCGACTTTGCCCAGGCCTTAGAAGAAGAACTATTGCTCCAATGGAAAACCAAAACCCGTCAGGGGATGGATGCTCTTTTGCTGCGCCAGTCTGCCTTCCTTTCTGATCAACTGCGCCAACCTAGGGGGCTCTTTGCCCAGTGGGCCCGGCTACGGGGCCAGATCCTGAATGCCGCTCCCCCCCTGACCGGTGACGCTTGGCCAGATTTTTTGACCGACCGGGCGGCGGACCAGCGGTTTTATGCCCAATTAAACCTGAGCGGCTCTGAGCGGCTCCCGGTCTATGAACTGATCTGGTGTGCCGCCCAGCGGCACCCGAAGGACCTTTTTTTAGGGCTACTCAATTTGTGTGAGTTGGCGCTCAACCAACAAGGCTTGGGCCCTAGGCCCGAACCTGCGGGCCTGAAGCGAGCGGTAGCGGCTGGGGACGCCTTAGCTTTAAAAGCCCTGGACGGTCTTTTAGAATCTACCGATGCCCAGCAGTTGGGCTTGCGGCTTGAGGCTTTCTGGCAAAACCATTCGGGAGGGCCCTTCAGCCGCCACCGCGCCTTTCTCTACCGCCAAGATACTAAAGGCCGCTGGGCATTGCAAGGAGAGGCACCGAAAAAGAAGATCGACTTTGCCGCCCTCTTTGGCATCGACCGCGCCGCCGAACGGCTGCGTCAGGAGGCGGAGCGTTTTTTGGCCGGAGCGCCCTGTGCCCATGTTTTGCTTTGGGGCGCAAGGGGCATGGGTAAATCCAGCTGTGCCTTGGCGCTGTTGGCCGAGTATGCTGAACGGGGCCTGCGGCTGATTGAAGTAGCCCAGAAGGACGTAGCCGCCTTGCCACATCTTTTTTCGAGGATACAAGGTGCACCGGAACGGTTCGTGGTCTTTTTAGATGATTTTGGTTTTGAGCCCCACAACCCGGAATTTAAAGCACTCAAGAGCGCCTTTGAGGGCTCGTTGCAGCAACTCCCCGAGAACCTTTGGCTCTTGGCGACGTCCAACAAAAAGGACTTGGTCCAGGCGGGCCAGTTGGACCACCAACTACCCGAGCAGCGCCAGCTAGAAGATGAGGTCCGCGCCTTGGGCGACCGCTTTGGGTTGAAGCTGCACTTCGATCGGCCGGTCTTCGAGGAACTGCGCGGACTCTTCGATTTTCTGGCCGGGCGGTATGGCTTGGGGGAACGTACTCAGGAGCTTTGGCCCGAGTTTTTGCGTTTTGCGGGGCTCTATGACCATGACAAACCCTCGGGCCGCACGGTAGAGCAATTTTTGGCTAGGGCGCGATGAATCGGTGGGCTGGACTCTGTTTATTGTTGCTGGTTCCCGGTCTGTTGCGGGCCGAGCCCGAAGCCTTGGAGCAACTCAACGAGATGCGCCGCTTGGCGGGTTTACCCCCCTTTGAACTGGCCGAACCCCTCAGCCGCGCCGCCGCGGACCAAGCCCACTACCTCACGCTAGGCCAACGTTTGGATCACCTTCAGGACCCTGGCGATCCGGGCTTTACTGGCGAAACGCCGGGGCAGCGGGCCTTGGTCAGGGCTTGGCCGGCCCGCGCGGTGCGGGAAAACTTTTCGCGGGGCCAGTCTAATTGGCCGGAATCCTTAGAGGGCTTGATGGCGGCGATCTACCACCGCTTCGCCTTCTTGGACCCCGGCATGGATAAAATAGGGTTGGCCCGTTCGGGCAGCGGTCCAAGCGGGAGTTTTGTGTACCTGATGGGGAGTGCACTGACCGAGTCATTGTGCCAAAACACCCAGTTAACCAAAACCGGCAACCGGGGAGTTTGCGGGGGTAGTGCCTGGGTGTCCTTGAGCCTTTGGCAGGAGGCTTTAGATAGTTCTTTAGCGAAGGCCCCGCGCATGGTGATTTGGCCAGCCGAAGGGGCGCTGGTGCCTCCGGCCTTTTTTGAAGAGACGCCGGACCCCCTTCCGGACCGTTATTACTCCGGTTACCCGGTGACCATCGCCTTCAACCCCGCCCGCTTCAAGACGCCACCGAAGATCGAGTTTTGGAAACTGTTTGATGCCCAGGGACAGGAGGTCGACTGTTTGCCGGTCCTGAACGCCTCCACCGACCCCAACCAAAAGTTGAACCAACACCAGCACGCCCTCTTCCCCCAAGACCGACTGAAATGGGGCGGGTCTTATCAGGTACAAGTGCGATACCGGGCCGATGGTTTGCTGGTCGAACGGCGCTGGGGGTTTCAGGTGAAAGCCACTCGCTTCGACCGCTTAAACATTAAGGGGCAGGGTGAATGGGTAGCGGTCACTCCGGGGCAATCGGTGAGCTTGTTTTTGCCTCCTAGTACGGCCCACCCGACCTTTGGAAACCTTGACTGGTCCGCTCGTGAAGGAGTCCGCGCCGAATTGGACTGGGAAGATAAAAACACTCTGGCCTTGACTCCAGCGGGGGACCTTTGTGGGCGCCTGCACTTTAAGCTTTCTGGGGGGCGCAGGTTTCAGGTGGTGGTGATGCCTCCGGGGCCCGAAGGACCGATCACCAACCAAGCCCCGCTTTGTGTGCCGCCTGCTTTACAGGGGTACCATGGGTATTATTTAAAGGACCAAACAGAAGTCCCCACCAAAGGGCGCTTCTGGTTCCTGATGCCCGAAGACTGGTCGGGCTCCACTCGGTTGTCTTTTGTGGCTCCCAAAAGCATGAAGGTGAAGCTGCGCCAAGTAGGTGAGGTGCTTCTAGAGCTTGAGGTTGAGGGCCGAAAGGGGCAACAATTACAGCTCAAATGGGAAGCTATGGCCCCCCTAAACTTGCGGCTAACCGATTCCCCGCCGAGGCCTGATTTTTTAGCCAACCAATAGTGGGAAAGCCTTTAAGGGCTTTTTTCTGGTCAGAGGCAGGACCTTATGTTATAGCCCAATTTGGTTTCTAGGTCTTTTGCCCGAGTCCTGGATCAACCAAACGCTAACCCTTGCCCGCTCCCAATTATGTCCATTAAAGTAAAAATCTTTATTTCCATGTTTCTGATTCTGGTCTTGCCCTTTGTGGTCAAGGAAGTGGTGGGTTACAACCGGCAGATTGATGAGGTGACCAAGCGGATTAGAGTACAGATAGAAAATGTGGTCAAAATCAATACGGCGACCAACCAAACCTTTATGTGGAGCCGTGCCGCCGTACGTGACCAACTAGGAGAGCACTTTTACAACCTACCAAAAGAGGTGCAGGATAATGTGATGTTAGTCGGTGCGGACAGTCTCGACGTGACCATGCAGATGCTCAACCAAACCTTAGAAGACACGATTATCTGGTATTCCTGGGGGCCTAAGATCTCTGACTACATCGAGCGGCGCGGGGACTATGACTACCGCCAGCCACCGATGGATAGCCTAGACCGCAAGGTTTTGGCCGAAGGTGGTGAGTTTTACGGCGTGGTGTCCTGGGACGGTAGCGAGGAGATGTTCCCCAAGGGGACTCAAGTCTTCCGAGGTGTCTTTGGCGTCGCCATTATGGACAAACAGCCCGTGAACCTCCGGGGTAAGGAGATCGAGTTTATCGGGGCCTGCGCCTCCTGCCACATCGTAGACATGCAAATCGACCCGATGAAGGTGATGGCGGTGGTCTCGGTGGCCTTTGACATGGAACACACCCTAGCGGTGGCGCGGTCCCACTTGATCCAAGATATTGTGGTGCTGGCTTTGATGGTAGCGGTGATCCTGGCGGTATTGTGGTGGATGCTCAACCGGATGATTTTTGCGCCCCTCAAGCAGATGGAAGATTGCTTCCGCGACATCGCCGAAGGGGAACGAGACCTGACCAAACGTGTGACCGTGACCCAAGCCGACGAAGTGGGCAAATTGGGCGTCCTGTTCAACCACTTCATCGAAAGTATCCAAGGGGTCATTAAAGAACTAGACGGCACGGCCAACAATTTAGCCGCAAGTTCCGAGGAGCTTCACGCCACCTCCGTAGAGATCGAAAAGACCACGGCCGAAGTCAACCGGAGCATTGAAAGTTCCAGTACCGCCTTAGCTCAGACCAGCGCTAATGTTCAGGAGATGTCCCAGTCGGTAGAAGCGATCAGGGAGATGGTTGCGCAAGTCCAACAGATTGGCTCGCAAGCCAGTGAAGCAGCCCAGCGGGGAACGGCTTCGGTCCAAGCGTCCAATCAATCGATTGGCAAGATTGAGGAATCCTCCAAACAAATTTTGGGGATTATGGACGTGATCAACGAGATCAGCAACCAGACCAATCTACTGAGCCTAAACGCGGCCATTGAGGCGGCCAAAGCCGGGGAAGTGGGCAAGGGGTTTGCGGTCGTCGCTGACGAGGTCCGTAGCCTCTCGGAGCGGAGTGCTTCTTCGACCACCCGGATTCAGGAACTGATCGAGGTTTCTTATACGAATGTACGAGAAGGCACCGAAGTGATCGCCCAGACCGGCGACATCTTACAGGGCATCATCGCCCAGGTGGGCCAGATATCTGAGCATATCGACCACATTGCGGAACGGATCGACGAGCAGGCCCGCCACACCGGCCAACTGGCCAGCACCGCCAGTGAATTGAGCGGAAACAGCCGCGAAAATGCCGTGGCCATGAACGAACTTTCCCAGACCATCGGCGAGGTGGATGCGACTACCGAAGACCTCTCGCGCATGGCCGATGAACTGCGCGATCAGGTTTCCAGTTTTAAGGTAGAGTGAGGAACTAGATTTTTGGACAAAAAAAAAGCCCGACAAGGTTGAAGAGTCGGGCTTTTTTTGTTTAGTGGTGTTTGCGGGAAATGTAGCCCGGCTTAGCGGGCTCCTCGACATATTTGGGTTCTACCCGGAGGACCCGGCCGCCGCGTTGGCGGAAGTCGGACATGGCCTGTTCTAGTTCTTCGCGGGTGGACTTCTTGCTGAAACTCATCGGTTTGCGTTGGTTCATTAAGCCTCCTTTTATGCGTGGCGGCGGATTGCGGCCGCTGTGGGTTCTGGTTCGCCGGGCCAAAAGGCTTCGATCCCCATCCGGCGGAAGTATTCATCAATTTGTTCGTCTTGGTTTTCCAAGGTGACCCGGACCGGGCGGCCATCTTCGTACTCCCAGAGCACGTCGGCTTCGCCTTGATCTTTTAAGTGGGTCCAATTGAGGTGGAAAGAGCCTAAGGACCGGACCGCCATGCGGTAGGTTCGATCGGTCATCAACGAGAGCTGGACCATCTGCCCTAGTGTTTCTCTGATTCTTTGGATATCGCGTTCCATCTTTGCTCCTCAGTGCAAGTCCCGTAGCCAACGGGTTCCAGGTAGTTTTCTTTGCCTACCTCCTTTACGGTTCAGCGCTAGAGGAACTTTAATAAAAAAATAAAAAATCGGTAGGTCTAGAACTGGCGGGCTTCTTTGAGGACTCGGGAGGCGTAGGAACGGGGCGTTTGGTGGTACAACTCGCTACTGATTTGTGGGTACTGGCGCTCGCCCAGATGGTCTTTCATCAATAATTGGTAGAGCGGTGTTTGGGCTAGCTGGTCGTAACGGGTGGTTTTAAGCAGTTTTAAGACTTCCTTATCGGGGTTTTTTAACTCCTTGGCGCGGCTTTTGGCAAAGGCGAGCAGCGCCTTTTGGCTATTGCTGCGCCGTTTGGGGTCGAGGCGGCGGCTGTAGGGCAGGGAAAAGGCCAAGTCTCCGTCTAGCGTCAAGGGCCGCCGTAAGGTTTCAGAAAGGCGGGCCTGTATGGCGGTACGGTAGGTAGAGAGCGGACCAGTCAGGTTCTCGGCGGCGAAGTAATAGAGGTCACCTGGCTCGCCGCGCAGGTGGTCACGGTAGCGGGGGGCCAACTCGGCGCGGAAGATCAACTCAAAGGTCTGCGCTAGATTCAAGGGCGCATGGGGCAGGCCGCTTAAAGACCGTACCAGCGCGTCTCGGTCAGGCTGGCCTCGGGGCATGACGGGAACGAAGCGACGGGCCAATCGGGGTTGGCGGGCGAGCTTTTCGGCTAGGTGGTTGACGTTCAACTGAAAGAGCCCAAAGGTCTGGGGCTCCTTTTCTAAGCGGCCCAATTTCTTTTCAATATCCAAAAACTTGCTGCCCAGCTTGGCTAATTGGCCATGTTCTTTGAGCAACTCCTTTAAGAACCGGTTCGCCTTGCGGGTCCACCGATAAAAATCATACTCTGTGGAGCGTTTTTTGGGCTCCAGAATCTGGCGTAGCTCGGTGGCTAGTTGTTCCTTTTGGTTGAGCAACCGTTTAGAAAGGACCATCTGGGTCAATGCTGCACCCCAACTGCTCTCGGTGGTCGAGAGTACCGCCAAAAACTGGTCGCGCATCTCCTGCTTTTTGGGCAACGTCAAGGCTGGGTCCCATTGTAGGCTTGACTCCTTAAAACCCATCGAAAGAATCACCCGCAACCCTTCGGGTGAGGGGTAGAAGGAGGCCCGCTCGAGCCCGGTACGCAAAGGTTCAGCCAGCTCCGGCGGGAGCTTGGTCAAGATCGGCTGGTAGAGTGCCTCTAAGCCTATGAAACGTAGAAAAGGGCCCTGGGCCTCTAGGCCTAAGGGGCGGCAGAGTTGGATTAGGTCGTTGGCGTTGCCGGAGTCTATTTTGTAGGCCAAGGGCGGTTGGGCCGAGTGGAAGGGGGAATAGCCAGGCAGCCCCCAGCGTTGTAGCGAAGCCCGCAACGAGCCTGGGCCTTGGGCCATCTGCCAAGTCAAGGCGGCGGGGCTTTGCCATCCTGCGGCTAAATGGACTTGACCCCCCTTTTGCATGGTAAAGGCCAAACGGCAGTGCCGCCAAAGGCTAGCGGAATCCGGCGGGAGTATGGCTCCCGAGGCGCTTTGAGTCCAATGGGCCTTTTCCACCGGTTCGCTGGCCTTCAAGCTCAAACCCGCCAGGGCCGCTAGGGGTGCGGGCTGCGTCTCTACTAGCTTGATCCAATAAAGCCCGTCTTCGATCTGCGCCTTGCTCAGGCCCTTAGCGGCTTGGCGGAGTTGGCGGCGGAGCTGGTCGAAATTTAGATTGGGGTCAACCTTAGGACTGGCGCGCAGGAAGGGGAGGGCTTTCTGGTAGGCCTCTTGTAAAGAGGTCTGCTGGGCGGCCGGAATTTTGGGCGGTAGTGGCGGTGTTGGTTTGGGCGCGCGGCGCGGCGCACAGGCGGTCAGCAGCAGGAAAAGACCGCAAAGAAACAGGGTTTGGACCGTCGAACGGGCCATCAGGAGGGAGCTCAAAGGCCCGCCGGAGCGGGCCCAAGAACCTAGCCGATTTTGTTCAAGAGCATGAACGCGATCAACAAAGCGTAGATCACCAATGATTCGATCAGCGCGAGGCCGATGATCATCGGGGTAAAGATCTTGTCTGCAGAACCGGGGTTGCGAGCAATCCCTTCGAGTGCAGCAGCACCTACTTTACCTTGACCGATACCACCCCCGGCGGCGGCGAAACCGATAGCCAGGGCAGCGCCCAAAGCCAAACCAAATTCTTTCAAGAAGCTAGCGTCGGCAGAGCCTTCAGCAGCAAAAGCGGCCATAGGAGCGGCCAGAGCGATCATCAAAAAGAAGAACTTTTTCATGTAGAGTCCCTAAAACGATAGGATTAATGGTCGTGTGACAACGCCATTTGGAAATAGACCAGCGTCAAGAGTAAGAAGACAAAGGTCTGGACAAAGGCAACAAACAAACCAAGACCCAAGAAAGGCAACGGCAAGAGCAACGGCAAGATACCGAAGAAGACCGCGCCGACCATGTGGTCGCCGGTGACGTTACCGAAAAGACGTAAGGCCAGTGAAAGGGGCCTTACCAAGTGGCTGATCAATTCAATGGGGAACATGAGCCAAGCTAACCACCAGGCGGGCCCCATGAAATGTTTAATGTAGGCAAACCCATGAGTCTGGAATCCGAGGACATGGGTAATAAAAAAGACGATCAGCCCCAAGACGATAGTCGTGTTGAACTGGTCGGTCGGCGGGTTGAAGCCGGGGACCAGTCCCAAGAGGTTGTTGAACAAGATAAAGAAGGTCAAGCTGCCGGTCAGCCAGAATAGACTGCGCGCTTTGTGGCCCAAAGAGCCTTTGGTGAATTCGTAGACCCCACCGACGATCAGTTCGATCATGGTGGAAAAATCCAGCTTTCCGCTGGGTTCGGCCACAGAGGTCTTGCGGAATTTAGCACCGCCTAGGGCGGCCAGAGTGATCAACACCGCCGAAGTGACCAGGATGTCAAAACCCAAGTGGGCGTCGACGTGCATGGCTTCTAAGGCATGGTTGACTGGTTGGGCCATAGAGCCCCAGGTAAAGGCGGTTGCTGATGACATTTCCTATAGGTCCGGTTGGTCTTTGGCCAAATCTTCGGCGGGCTGGGCGGTTCCGAAGAAACTGGTCAACAGACTGATCAAAGGCAAAGTCGTAAGGCCGGCCATAACGCCCCAGAGGTCTATATTGAACTGAGACATGGCGATGAACAAAAAGCCCATCGAAAGCCCTAGTTTCAATATGTAAAAGACCGCGACTGGAAAGCGAGCCTGCCCAGGTTTAAAGAGCCGAGCCAACAATATCTGGGACAGATAAAAATTGATGGCCACAACGATGGAGCCTACCAGCGCACCCTTGCCGAAGTCAAGCCCAAAGGCCAGCGCTCCACCGCCGACGACCAAAATCATCAGGCCAAACAAACCCCAGTTGGTTCGTTTTAATCGACGGCGTTCGCCGTCACTTTGGAGTACCGGATTCATCGTTGTCTGATTTTAAGTTTTTGACCGTGCGGATCAGGGCGTTTAGAGCCGAACCACAGCCCGCGAGGAACCAAAACATCAACCCATAAGGATCGGTACCGAAGTATTGATCGAACCAATAGCCGATCAGAGCCCCGGCGGCGACCGACAACCCTACTTCGATCCCTACGGCGGAATATTCGAGGCTTTTAAAAAAACCTTCAGGTCCTTTTTTGTCCCGCTTTTGTTTCATACCCATGCATTAGGGCTCCTGTGGGGGTGTGTCAAGGATGCTTTGTCTAAGGCTGCTGCCCTAAGTGTTGCTCGGGACTAGCCAAAGGAGGGATACCGGGCTATAATCGCGAACTTATCAGGAACTGCTATGAACAACGCCTCCAAACAATTACCTGCCGGGCTGGCTGAATTGGTCGCCTCGATCATCGATCCTATCGTGATCTTTGGCACTTCTTTGGAGGTATTGTGGGTCAACCGCGCCTTTGCGCGCCTCTGCGGTTATGGGCATGAAGACCTAGTGGGGCAGAGCTTCTCTCAGGTGATCGAACCTTTGGGCAGCCGGATCTTTGACGAGCACTTAGCCTTGGTTCAGCGAGGGGACCATTCGCCCTTGTCGATGGAAATCCAGCCCAAGCGCTCGACAGCAGAGTCCTTTGCGGTAGCCTTCTCTTTTTCCCACCTCAAACACCAAGACCGCGAATTTGTGATGGCCCGGGCCGACAAATTAGTGGAAGAGCGCGGCCGCTTTTTACACCTCGACGAAGCGGCCCATACCGAACTGCTCAACTCGATCCAGTCGGGGGTGCTGATCATTGAAGGCGATGAGATCCGCTACAGCAACCATTATTTCAGCGAACTTTGTGGCTTCGAAGAAGCGGAGCTGATCGGACGCCGCTTCTTTGACCTGATCCACCCCGACGACTTGGATGCCTTTTTGGCCGCCTATGCCCAGGCTGATTCAGGAGGTCTGGGGGCCAACGAATACGAATTCCGCATCCGGCACAAAGACGGCTTGGTGATCTACGCCTATATGGTCTTAGGCGAGATCCACTTGGGTGGCAAGATGGCCCAGATTGCTTCGGTGCACAACGTCACCATGCGCCAGCTGATCGAAGAGGAAAAAGACGGCTACTACGAGCAATTGCAAGATCAACTAGAATATGTAGACAACCTGATCGAGCGCTTGCCCTTAAGTGCTTGGATCATTGACTTCCACCCAGTGGAGTTGGAAAAATCCGACAAAAGTCAGTTTTGCAGCCTCTTGCACCGTGAGTTGGGCTTTTCTATCGCCATCCGCCGCACCAACTTAGCGCTCTGCCATATGCTGGGCTACTCCAAAGAAGAGATGCGGGGCCGCTCGATCTTAGATCCCATGTTTGTGGATGACGACAACTCGCGCATCTTCTTGGACGCCATCGTCAAGCGCCGCTTAGGTGAGCGGGGTTCCTACGAGATCACCATGCGCCACAAAGACGGCCATGACGTCCCTATCTTACTAGAGGCAATCCCTACGGTTTTTGATCATGAAACCGGCGAGGCCAGCCAGTCTATTGGCTTGATGGTGGACCTGACGGAACGTAAGGCTTGGGAAGCGGAGTTGCAGCGGCTCAACGAAAAGCTGATGGAATACAGCAAGACCGATGCACTGACCAGCTTGGCCAACCGCCGTAGCTTTGATGAATACCTAAACCAAGAGCGCAACCGGGCGATCCGCGAGAAGTGGGAACTTTCCTTGGTGATCTTGGATATCGACTACTTCAAGAAATACAACGACGGCTACGGGCACCTTAAGGGTGATGAATGTTTGCGTAAAGTGGCCGAGGTCTTCCGGTCGGTGGTTAAGCGTGCCATCGACATGGTGGCCCGCTACGGCGGTGAAGAATTTGCGGTGATCCTGCCTTCGACCAATCTGGAGGGGGCCTATACGGTGGCCGAACAACTCCGCAAGAGCATCTTAGAAGCCGAAATCCCCCATGAGTTTTCCCAAGTGGGCCCCTATCTGACCATCAGTATCGGGGTGGCGACCATGGCGGCCGGGGAGAACATGGAGATCGAAAAGTTGATTGTGCTGGCCGACGAAGCGCTCTACCAGTCAAAACTTGACGGGCGCAACCGCGTCACCAAAGCGCTACGCACCAAGTAATTCCTTGTCCCGCCTCCTCTTTTTATTCATGGCTTTCTTAGCTCCGGCCCCGCTGCTGGCGGGGGTCCCCCTCTTTCGTGACTTTGAGTTCGGTGATGCGGTGGCCGAAATTTCGGCCCAAAAGGTTCCGCTTTTTGAGTGCCCTCACATTGCGCAAGGGCATTATTGCGCCGCCCAGAAGGTGCTTTGGTTGGGCCAGGAAATGGACCTGAGCTTTTCGACCAAAGCCGGGAAAATCACCGAAGTGGTCTTGATGTATGTACAGGACCAGTCGGTAGAGTTGGCCTACAAGCAGGATTTAATTATCCACCGCGCCTTACTGGCGGACTACGGCCTTTTGTGGGTGGGCCGCGGAGGGGGCGAGGAATTAGACTTAATGCAGCTCAACCGCAGCGACCCCGAAGAGGTCACCCTGCAAATGAGCCGTTTTTTGCAGCAAAGCTACGAAAGGAGCCCCGCCTTTTTGCGGATTTGGGTAGCTCAAAAGGCGCTGTTTAAACTTTCGCCTGAATTACCCCACACCCCGGCTCTTTTAGCCAGCCTGCCCCGTGGGGCTTCGGTGGTGCGCCAGCAATGGCTACGCGACGGAACCCAGGCCAGCGGGTTGCTGGTCTTTACCGCTGCGGGCTTAAGCCCGACCCTGAGCCCTAGTCACATAAAATAAGGGATTAAAAATCGTAGGATATAAAAAGTTCTATGGCGCCTTACTTAACATGCGTTGCCGCTTTGAAAGGACGGGCGGTGAGGGCATTAAAAACTTGTTTAGTTGAGATACCTTTTTAATATATGAGGACCTGATGGAACCTACTGGATCAACAGAAGAAATGGACCACGCAAAGAAGAAAACGGCTGGCCAAAGAATGGCTATTGCCTTTACGCAGCCTTGGTATGGTAAGGATTTTTTAATTTACCTGGCCTTTGTTCCTGAGGGGCGTTTGAACCGTAAGCGGTTTTTTCAGGGCCACTTCATTGCATTCGCTGCGGTTCTGGTAGCGGTCTTCTCATCGGGCGGTCCGTTGTTTGGTGAGTTGATCCAGGGTCTCGTCACCACGGTCTTCTACATCGCCTCCTTCTTTATGGCGATCAAACGATTCCATGACTTAGGAAACAGCGGTTGGTTGGCCTTGCTGATTCTGGTGCCGGTCATAAATTTCTTCGTATACCTCTACCTGCTCTTCGCACGCGGAATGTACGGAGAAAATGCTTATGGGCCGGACCCTTTGGCGTGGTGGTAAATGAGGCGCTTGAAGAAATTTGCTCTAAAGGAGCCGCAGGACGCGGAAAAAAGGCAGGGACATAATCCAACCCGGTGCCCATCGGTTGTTTAAGCCCGACGGACACCAGGAGGAACGCGGCCGGTTAGGAGGCGAGGGTTTTGTCCAACTCGCCGTTCTGATACATTTCGGTCACAATGTCGCAACCGCCTAAGAACTTACCTTTAAAGTAAAGCTGGGGTAGCGTGGGCCAGTTGCTAAACTCTTTGATCTCGTTGCGGATGATGTCGTCCTGCAAGATGTCGAAGGTTTTAAACTCAACGCCCAAGCGCTTGAGGATTTCTACCACCTGAGCCGAAAAACCACACTGGGGCAGCATAGCGTTGCCTTTCATGAACAGCATCACCGGGTTGTCCTTGACCATCTGCTCAATGTTGGATTTCGCAGAAAAGGGGGTCGCCGGTTTTTCCAATTTGATTTCGTTAGGAGCCTGCATTCTTGAAGCCTTTAGGGGGTTACGGTTGCGATGGTCAGGGCATGGATCTCTTCTTTCATCTCCGCACCCAGCGCGGCGTAGACCATTTGGTGTTGTTCGATCATCGACTTGCCTGAAAAGGCAGCAGAGGTGACGCGGACCGAATAATGGTTTTCTTGGCCCGTCAGGTCTTCCACCTCGGCGGTTGCGCCGTCGATGTTGGATTCGAGCTTACTTTTGACTTCCGAAGGACTGGCCATGCTTTTTCTAGTTAGGTGTTAAAAAACTATGTTTATTTAGCCGGGCCAAAGGGACCTCGTCAAGAAATTTGTCGATTTTGTCACCAAAAACGATCCACCCGGTAGTGGAAAAGCAGGTCCCAAAAGGCCCGGTGGGCCGTCGGGTCCGCAGAAAAACCAAACAGGTGGCTGGCACAGTGGCAGTCACAACAGCCAAAGCCCGGCATCTCCCAGTCCGCTCGTTGGCTTAAGGCTTGGGCGAGGTCACATTCTTGAGCATCTTGGCTGCGTACCGGCAAGGCCATGTGGTGGGTGGCAGCTGCGCGCAGGTAGTCTATATGCCAATGGGCCTTCTTTTTTAGGCGCTGGTGGCGGGCTAACCGCTGGCTTAGGTTCTTCCGGGCGGAGCCTACATAGACATAAAAACCTGCCTCAAAGACCTTAGGCCCCAGGCTACCTACCGAAATTTCTTGGCGCTCTGGTAGCTGCATAATATATAGATAGTCCCCCTCGTCTTTGGCCTGCTGTTCCAAAAGGTCCCAAGGGATCGGCAGCAGTTCGGTTTGGGGGGATAAGCTCAGGTCCGGCTTTAATTCAACCGCTATGGGGAGAATTTCTAACCGGTCTTTGACCTCCAATAAGGTTTGGGCAAAGGTTAAATCGGTGTGCCAGTCCGGTAAAAAGGCCTTCAGGCCTTGCTTCTGGACCAGAAATAACACCAAAGGCTTGGGCCCCGATGGGGGGGCTAATTCAGCCAATTCCTTGAGGTGCTTGGTCGCCCGCTCGCTAGGCGCGTCGGGGAAGAGGGCGAAAGATTCGGTGAACAGGGTGCAGCTCTTGACTTCTCCTAGGCGTTCCACGCCGTCTTTTTCGAGCAGCAAATCAAAACGGCTGTGGCCGACCTTTTGTTCGCGCTTCTTGACCCGCCAACCGGCTAGGCTAGGGATATGGCCTTGGTTGATCAACCAAGCAGCCATGGCATTGCTTTCATGGGTGTGCAGGTTGATGGTTGAGTCTCCTAGGGCCAGGGCCACCACCCGGTAGTCCATCTTTCCTTGGCCTTTGCTGCGCTCCATCAGCAAGGTCACCCCTGCAAAGAGCAACTCGCTCAAACGGCCCGGATTGGCCAGATAGGCCTCGACCACCTGCTCCCCTAATTGGGCCTTGACCACAAAGCGGTTGGGGCGCTCGATAAACTGAGCCTCTAAAACTTCCTCAAAAACCTGCATCTACTTGCGGCCAGCGAAAAACAGCAACACATAGCCTTCGATCAAGACCAGCAACCCTAAAAGGTTGGCCTGAATATGTAGTTTGGCAAAGGACTGCCGCAGGGGGTTTTCCCGCGCCATCGCCTCAAAGGAGCCGATCTGAGCCTGGAGCTGGGCCGCTTGGGGGAACAAGATAATGTATTGATAGAGGTTGATGAGCACGGCAGTAACTAACAACAAAATCCCGAGTTTATAAAAAAAGCCTTCTGCTCTTTGGTGCAAGAAGTAGAAGATCAAGGCCGCCAAGCTCACCCCGGCCATTACCGGATAATAGACCGGGAAGAGAAAACCCACGATCTTAGCCGCCTCATCACGGCCTAGATTTGAAAAAACCAGCGGGGTCACCAAAAAGGCAAAACAGGTCATCCCCCCAACCCAGAGGGCCAGAGTCAGTTGGTAAAAGTATCGGAAAATCCAGTTCATAGCGCGGTTGGTTTTTATAGGTTGGTTGTGGTTCTTGCATCACCGGTTCTGTGATTCAAGTTATTCCCTTTGCAGGGCTTTGCCAAGCCGGGGGCCTTGGGGGCAGAAAAGTGAACCCTTCCTGGCTGGGGCATGTTCCTTGAATTGCTCTTTTGAAGAAAGTTAACCCATAGAACCCCGGGCCGATGTTTAAATTCTCCATGCAAACCGCACTTGATGTGCGCGGCAAGCAGGAAAAAATCCAGATGAAAGAGATGGCCCAACGCCTGGCGGTGTTGCAAGCCATAGAAGCCCAGATGACGGCGATCCAAGACCAGATGGACGCCTCTGCGTCCCAGTTGGGACAAGCCAAACAGGCCGGGCAAATCAACCTGGGGGACTTTAAATTTTTAGATCAGTTTCGCTTTAAGAAGCGCCAAGAACTAGGCCGCCTTGAAGCCCGCCGCAAAGAGGCCGCCGCCGCCACCGAAAAGGCCCGTTTGGCCCTGGTCGAAGCCGCTAAAAAGCGCAAGACCTTAGAGATCTTAAGCGACCGGGAAAAGGACCGCTATGAAAAGCGCTTGGCCCGGTTGGAGCGTCAGTTTTTAGACGAGACCGCCACCAATTTGTTCACCATGCAGCAACGATCATGAAGTTAGGCAACTGGACCAAATCCGCATGCACCTTCACCCTGGCCTTTTTGGTTTTGGGCACCGGGCCCGCCTATGGTATGGACACCATGAAGGGCTGGATGAACAAAATCCGTCCCGGTACCTTCTCGACCAGCGCAGACGCCAGCAGCGACGCAGCCGGGACCCAAGAGGTCAGCTACAGCGAATCTGAAGTGAAGGTCTTGACGCAATTAAAGGCCCGCGAGGCCGAGTTGCAGCGCCGAGAAGAAGAATTCAGCAAGCGCACCGGCGAGCTGAAACTCTTGAGCCAGCAGGTAGAGCAGAAATTAGAACAGATGCGTAGCCTAGCCCAGAAGATCGAGGTGATGCGCGCAGAGCGTAAGCAAGTAGACGAAAAAGATATCAGCCGGATGGTTAAATATTACGAGACCATGACGGCAGAAAATACCGCCCAGTTCATCAACCAAATGGACCGGGTCACGGCGATGCACCTTTTGATGCGGATGAACCCGCGTAAGGCATCGGCGATTATGCAACTGTTAGAACCCAAAGTGGCCGTGGACATTACCGAACGGGTCACCAAGTTCAAACAGGGACGAAAAGGCGAAACGCCTTAGCCAGGCGCTTTCGCACCTTGGGTGGTCTGGAGACCGCCCCTTTGCCATTGGTTCTCAGGGAAGAGGACATTTAAATCATCCAGGTAGGGAGCATTCCATGAATGTGACGCAAGGCAATTTTAATTATAAGGGTCAGGTCCAGACGGACACCCGGAAAAACCAACCACCCGCTGATTTGGACCAATTTACCGGTCAGTTGGTCGCTGCCCAGACCGAATTGGATTGGTTTTCCAATGCGGACCTAAAGACCAGCCCGGCCAGTGAAGCGGCCGAACTGTTCGTAGACAAGAAAAGCAAGAAAGAGCTGGAGCAAGAGCGGGTCCAGCAGGATTTCGTCTTTGACATGGTCTCCCAGCGACAGCAGCAGTCGGCCAAGATCGAGAACCAATGGTCGGAAAAATCTGCCGTGGAGCAGAACCAAGGCCGTCAGATGGGGCAAGAAAAGGCCCAGTACCGCTTCCGCAAGGGCATTGAAGAGTTGCAGGGCCGCGTGGTCGACGACATCCAGAACCAAAAGACCATGGAAAAGAAGGGACACCTCTTCAACCCCGCCTTGGCCCAGTCTCAACAGGACGACAAGGGCACTGCCCAGCCCCAGAAGCAATTTACCGAGGCGGCCCCGGCCGCTGCTATGGCCAAGGAGTCTGAGGGAGCTAAGTCTGCCTTTAATCCGCAGATGACCGACCTAAGCCGCGGCGAAGCCGGAGCGATGGCAAGGCGTGGCGGACAGCACCAGCAGTTTGACCAAAACCGCCAAGATACCGGTGCCCAGGGCAACAAGGCCCAAGTCGCTAAACTAAACCAAGCCCAAGGAGCCCAGTCGGCTTTCGCTAAGGCCGCTGCGGCCCGCGCCGAGATGTTAAGCGGAAAGGTCGCCCAAAAAAGTAGCGCCGCCGATCTGCCGGGCTTAAACCTTTCGGGCCTTAAAGGCGAGCCCTCCGCCCAGCGCGCTGATGCTAAGGCCCAAGCCCAAGCAACCCAGCCCCGCTATACCGAAAAGCTAGAAACCAAAGAAATGGGCCAGCAGATCAAGATGTCGCTCAACGCCAAACGCACTGAGATGACCATGCAGCTGCGCCCCGAGCATTTGGGCCGGGTGCAGATCAAACTGACCAAAGACGGGGAAATCTATCGAGGCAAGATGGAAGTGGAGTCCACCGCGGCCAAGGAAGCCTTGGAACGGAGCCTGCCTGAATTGACCAAGAGCCTAGAAGCCCAAGGGGTGAAGGTGGAAAGTTTCACCATCTCTTTGCGGGACGAGCAAGCTGGGGCCCAGGGCTTTGCCGATAATTCCGGCCAGCAGCCCAACCAACAGGGTGAACAGCAAGGCACCCAAAATGCATTAAAACTTGAAGAACGCCGTGGTTTTGATCCCCGCATGTCTGTCGAGAGCCCCGAACCGGGACCGGCCAAGCGGGCCAGTGAATCCGACGTAAGCATTTACGCCTAATCCCCCTTTAGGAGAGACCCGTGTCACTAGACGCCACCAGATCTACCCTAGCCAATGCCCAATCGGTCCTTCGCGACGAAGCGATCAAATCGGGCAAAGGCAACAGCGAGCTGGGCAAAGACGACTTCATGAACCTGTTCATGACGCAGATGTCCAACCAAGACCCCACCAGCCCTATGGACAGCGCCGGGATGACCGCGCAGCTGGCCCAGTTGGGCGCGATGGAGCAGCTCGAAAAACTAAACAAGGGCATGGAGGCCTTGAATAAGACGCAGTCCGGCATGGCCAACCATCAAGCCCTCAGCTTCATCGGTAGGGATGTGATGTTAGACGCCAATGAAGTCGCCTTGACTCAAGGCAGCGGGCAACCGGTCTATTATAACTTAGACCAAGAGATGACCGGCCTGAAGGTGAGCATCGAAGCCAAAGACGGCAGCCCCGTCTACTCAGAGGATTTAGGTCTTTCGAGTGCCGGTAAGCACCGTTATGTTTGGGACGGAAAAAATGACCGGGGCACCCTGATGGGCGACGGCCTCTACAAAATCCGCTTGATCGCGCGCCACGCAGACGGCACCTCTGAAGAGGTGGCGGCCTACAACTCGGGCCGGGTCAACCAGGTCGAATTCCAGGGCGGCGAAGCCTTCGTTAACGCCCAGGGCCGCAAACTTCCGGTGAGCCAGATCCGCTCGGTAGACAACAGTAGCCAGCAGGTCTTCGGCAATGCCAAGCCGCTACCGCTGATGCGCGAGCTCCGGCCCCAAGGGTTGATCAAAGACCCCAAAGAAATTGTCGAGTGAACCAAACATCGGGCAAGGATGCCCCTAATACCGGCCCCTAGGGCCACCCAATTGGAGGAATAGACATGATCGGTTCGCTATACACCGGCGCCAGCGGGGTAAAATCCCACTCCAAAGAGATGACCATCACCGGTAGTAACATTGCCAACGTCAATACGGTGGGCTTTAAGTACAACCGGGTCAACTTTGAGGATATGGTCGCAACCAGCGTCGCTGGCGGAGACAAGATCGGCAAGGGCGTGCAAATCGCTAATATCCAAAATATCCAGAGCCAAGGTACCTTTGAAAGCACCGAAAACGAAACGGACCTAGCCATCGACGGCAAGGGCTTTTTTGCGGTCAAGGACAAGGCCGGACAGACCTATTACACCCGCGCCGGGCAGTTTACCTACGATAAAGAAGGGTATCTGACCAGTCAGGATGGGAAATATTTGCAGATTAAAGACGTGGGCCCCGAAGGCAACACGGTGGGCAACCTCAAGCGGCTCAACGTGCTCGACCAAATCGACCCGCCCACCCCGACGGGTGACGGCGTTAAGGAAGGGACCGGCGTGAATGTGATCGCCAACCTCGACAGCAACGCCAAAGAGCCCAAGCTGAGCGTGGATTATGACAACGTCACCGCCGAGATGTACAACTTCTCCAGCTCCGTGACGGTCTACGACACCAAAGGCCAGGAACACTTGGTCAACGTGGTCTTCCGCAAGCTTGCCGACAAGGGCCCGGACATCGACCCCGCCACCAACCAGCCCATAGCAGGGACCGAACGCAAGAACCAATGGCAGTGGATGGCGCTGTCACAAGGCGAAGATTTAGCCGGGGGCCTGCCGGGCACTTCGAAGGCCGTAGGCGGTGGCTTCTTGGAATTCAGTAACGACGGACGCTTGGTCCGTGAGTTGGGCGGCGAGATCGTCCAGCCCCCGGTGGCCGCAGGCGCACCGCCGGACACCCCGCCGCCAGCGAAGACCATGAATCAAGTAGAACGGGGCGAGGGAGAAGTGCCTCAGGTTGGCTTTACGTTCACCGGCTCCGATCAAGCGCAACAGATTGGCTTTGCCTTTGGCAAGGGTAGCAACCCCAATGACCCCTTAGACACCCGTAGCGGCGTCGATGGGATCACACAGTTTGCTAACGAATTCAAGCTGATTGAAGCCAACGCAGACGGCATGAAGTCCGGCAAGATCGAGTCGATCTATATCAAGCAGGACGGTACCGTCCAAGGCAGCTTCGACTCGGGCAACACCAAGTCACTAGGCCGGATCATTTTAACGGACTTCAAGGCCACCGAAAAGCTGGCCCAGTTGGGTAAGAATCTCTACAAGCAGACCTTCGAGGCCGGTCCGCCGATCGAGAACGATCCGGGCCAGAACGGTTCGGGGACGGTCAATTCAAAGACCTTAGAGCGTTCGAACGTGGAGCTGTCCAACGAGTTCGTCAACATGATCGAAGGCCAGCGCGCCTTCCAGGCCAACGCCAAAACGGTCACCACCTCCGACGAGGTCTTAGCCGACATGATCCAGATGAAGCGTTAAGGTTAGGGCGCTTTGCGCCCCCGCCTAATCCGCTCACCGAGCCCGCCGGGACTACCTGCAAGTATCCCGGTGGTCGTTGCACGACGAAAAACGCCCCGACTTTCCTTCAGGAGAGCCGGGGCGTTTTTTGTTTGGGCGCTGAAACCCAGTCTACTGAACTAAGATTTGGTAGGCCAGAGGGCTGCTGGGAGCGTATTCGTGGGTGAGATGGATCACATAGCTTCGGCCTACGGTCAACCCGCTGAAGCTCGTGGGGGCGGTGCAACTTAGATTGTAGGCTAATGCGCAGGAATAGTAGGAAGTCACCGCAAACCCGTGGGCAGAGTTGTAGCCCGCATTGGTATCGTACAACGTCGCCTTAAACCGATCGGCACTATTTACGGTAGTGATGGTGTGGCTGCTCGCGGTGGCGGTGAAGGAATAGTAGGCTGAAGAAACCAAGGACGCATCAAAGGTTGCGTCATGGGTGGAGTCTAAGGTGAGCGCCACAGGATAGCTCAAACTGCCTTCTGCATAGGCTTTTTGCAGGGTGAAGGTGAATTGATCCGAGGGTTGGTTGTCGGCATAGGCTAGAAGATAATAATCGGTGCTAGCGTCCAAACGCTCTAACATGGCTTCGTGGCTTTTCACTGCCGTGTTGGGCTGGTGCTCGTCATAGTAGAAGGAGCTAAACTCCGGGTATTTGATTACCTCCCAGCTTAAGGCGATGTGGGCTTGGTCCAGAAGGTGGTAAGAGCCTCCAACGGGCCCGGTCTTGAAATGATAGAGTGACCCGGCGAATTGGTTGGCTTTGATCGTTCCATTGTCAATCCCTGCCAAAACGGTTTGACCCAGTTCCACTGGGTAGCCATCCCCAATGGTTCCTTGGCCAAAACCCTTGCTCAACGTCATCGTGAAGGATGCGGATTCGTTGGATTGGATGATGAAGTCGATGTTGTAGTTGGCCGGGAGGTTGGGGAGGATCACCTTACAGGAGGAGGTTTGATTACAGGTCCGCAGCAAAAAGGCGTCTAGAAAGTTGAAATTTTGAAAATCCGAGCCATAGACCGACAGCGTCTGGCCGTCGGGGATGGTTAAGTCCAAATCGTAGCTGCCCGATTCGGTCACCACCAAGCGGTAATAACTATAGTCTGCCGAACTAACCGATCCATCTCGGCTTTGCCCGTTGGAAAGCAGGATCGGGCTGGTCGTACTGCCTTCAGAGACCGTGTTATCTGCCGCGTCGCTGGTCGCATCAAGCGCCGCCTCCTCTTTTTTACAGCCCACCAGGGCCAAAGCCAATAACCCCAAGAGCAGCGGATAGAATTTGTAGATTTTCATATGGATTTACCTAGTTAGCTTGATTCTCAGCCTGAATTTGGGACCACCGCAATATCTATTGAAACCCAAAAAACCAAGGTCTAAATTAGATGAGTGGATTTCCATTAGGTGGCTAAAACCGTTGACTAATTTCTTCACTAGCGCCCACTATCCCCATTATTTCGACGCAAGTATATTCTACCCAAAGGGCAAATTAAAGCCCCAGCCCGGTCAAATTCGGCCAAATCCAGCCACTCGAGATCAACCCCAGAAACAAAAAAAAGCCGCCCACTCGGTTGAGAAGGCGGCTTGTAGCGCTTGAAGAAAGTTCGAGATTTATCAGTCAACACAACTACCTTCGCAATCACAGCATGGGCCTCGACGATCAGGGCAGAAATGCACTCAGATCTTGCTGTGAATTGGGGGGGCTGTCTGTTTTAGAAGGCCAAACCGGAGGGAGGATCGCATTCAACCGAGTTTCACTTTTTCAGCAAATTCGACGGCTTGAGCGCGAAGGCGTTGGTTTTCAACCTGATAAGCGTCAGAGTGAGCTGCAATGGACTTATTGACTTGCTGCTTCCACTCGGCTGCAGTGCTGCTAGCGGTCCGCTTGATTTTAAGAAGATTTTTCATAACTTAAAGCTTTCTCGGGCTAATGGGTAAATTATATTCTGATGAGATTGTTTGTCAAGAAAGGTGTCTGTTGAGCTCTTAAGTCAATGACGTTTTCGCCCTCTGAGTAATCAAGAATCATACCTGGTTGCTGGAAGAAGACAATTGCATCCTCGTCATAGACAGTCGCGGTGGAGTCGATGACCAACCTGTATTCAGCCAACTGTTTGTCATAACACTCGGGGCTTGCGTACTCAACAACCCAAACAAATTTCGGTAACGCTAAACCAAAGACATAATCCCTGTAAACTTTATCTTTTACCTTAGCTGTGGCCAGTTTTAGTTCCTTAGAACTGGAGAGAAATACGCGCCTTACAAGCGTCTTGTCGATTAGTGGCTTGCGATTCTCGACTGATGGCAGTAGCAGCCCCAATAACTCGTCGGGGGTAGTGTACATTTTTTCGTGCATCGGGATCAAAATAGCATCGATATGCTCGATTTGGAAGCTTGGCAGGGAGTGATTCGTTTTTTCGCGGAATAATTCCCGGTAGGGCAGGAAATTATCGTCTGAGCAGAGTAGTGACGGAAGCAGGGTTGATGAGTCCTGTATGCCTTGAAGGTTTGCTTTTGTTGCGCTGCTGACGTTTCCGTGTCCAACCAAGGCCACCGCGTGTTCTTTATTAAGGGATGCAATGACCGGGAGTCCTGATTCGATATAGTGAAAAATCTTGGTTTCAAATCGATTCGGTTTTGGATCGTCTTTCGGTCGGACCATGATTTGCACCGAAAATCCGACGCTGCTCAGCAACTGCGCCATTTGTTGCAGGGTGAGGCCATGAGAAGGAACCGATCTCAGTTGGGAGCCCAAAGAATTAGCCATTTCCGCAAGCGGAATGTCTGAATACTGCGGCTGCCTGCGACTGAAGTATCTCATAATACTCCAAGCAGCAATATGTGCACAACGTGTGGTATTGATATCCTGCTGCATCCAAGGAAAGGCTTGGACGACGAGTTCTTTACCTAGCAGGTGGGCTTTATAGGTGGACAACATACAGTATCCGACAGAGTGCTTTACCGCCTTCGGAGAGAGGTAACTGCGTCCAATAGAATACTTAGGCGTTTGGCGAAGCGTCAGGTAACCAAGGTACTGGTCATTTGTGAACGGGACCTTTGAATCGCCGGAAAATAGATGGATCCGGTAGCTATCGCGGCTGATTGGTTTGTGGCGTTTTGAAAAATCTCTGTAGTATGAAGACCGAAAATCTGCATCGACATAGGGATATTCAACCACCATATAGCCAACTTGATCCGAAAGAAACTCGTCCAGCAGTTTGGCTGAACTCGGAGACAAGTAATCGGATCTGAAGCCTTTATGACTCCTTAGTTCTCGAAACGAGCCCTCGTATTTTTTACATTCAATCATATAAACATTTAAGTGGGAAAGAATGCCGGATAGACAGCTACAAAAATTGGTTCAGCCAGCAGGAGGCGGTTGCCTCCTGCAAGGGCTTTTTAGAAAAGCACGCTGATCGAGTCTCCGTTGTGGATGCGTTGGATCGCTTTGGCGAAGAGGGAGGCGACGGACAGGACCTTGATCTTCGGGCAGGCTAAGGCCTTTTCGGAAACCGGGATGCTGTTGGTGACCACCAACTCATCTAGGCTCGAATTATTGATCTTGTCGATGGCGCTGCCGCAGAGGACGGGGTGCACGATGGCGGCGGTGGTGCTGAGGGCACCGTTTTCCTTGAGGAACTCGGCGGCTTTGACCAGCGTGCCGCCCGAGGCGACTTCGTCGTCGATGATCAGGGCCCGTTTGCCCCGCACGTCCCCAATCAGGTGGGTGGGCACTACCTCATCGCTATTGCCCAGGCGGCGCTTGTCGATGATCGCCATGGGCAGGTTTAGCTTGTTGGCAAAGCGGCCCAGGTGCTTAGCCTCGCCGACATCAGCGGCGACGATCACGTAGTTTTGTAGGTCCTTCTGGGCCAAGAAGTAGTCGCAGATCACATCGGTGGCCATCAGTTGATCCACCGGCACGTCAAAGAAACCCTGAATCTGGGGGCTGTGCAGTTCCATGGTCAAGAAGCGGTTGGCCCCGGCCGTTTGCAGCAGGCGCGCCATCAACTTGGCGGTGATGCTGATCCTAGGTTGGTCCTTTTTATCGCTGCGAACATAGGGCAGATAGGGAACCACTAGGGTGACGCGGGCCGCCGAACTATGGCGCAGCGCGTCCAACAAAATCATGGTTTCCACCAAGTGGTCGTGGACCGGTGGGCAGCTAGTTTGGACCACAAATACATCGGCCTCGCGGACGTTGTCTAAGATGCGGACCAACATGTTTTCGTTTGAAAAGGTAACCGTCTCAATCTCGCTCGGCTCTTTGGACATGAGCTGGCAAATTTCGTCGGCAAATTCGCGGTGGGAGCTACCGGAGATGATCTTCAGGGGACCTTGCATCTTAATTCACGCTGGTGGGTTGGAGTCGAGGGACCAAAAGAAGCCCGATCATAGCCAAGTTCTGCGAATCGGTCAAAGGGAGAGCGCGACGAAATGTTTCGGCGCTCTCAGATGGGCTCAGCAAAGGCGACGACACGTAGCGCCTTGTCTTGGGCCAGCGAGATCAAAATATCATCACCCATTTGGGTGTTGATCACTTCTAAGGAGCTATCAAAACTCAAGATGTAATCATCCCGCTCCGGGGTGACGTTCAGGCGGTGCTGCTTGCCGATGATGCCGCTGGAAAATTTTAAAGGCCGTTTGAGGTTTGGGAAGAGGACGCGGAAACCGAAGGCCTCCAACTCGTTAGAAAAGGGGCTACCCCCGGCGTTATAGTGCCATGCGTGGCTGCCCATGCCGGTGCAACAGAGCAGGCCCGAGCAGCTAAAGTCCTCGCTCAAAACGCCTTGTTGGATGTGTAGGTCACAGGTGCGGTAGGCTAGGCGCTGGCCATAGTAGATGTCGTTGACGGCGTAGCGGGGGATCAACTCGCCGTTGACCTCTACCTGCAACCGGTTCCAGCGGTCGATCCGGTAGCGCCCCTCGACTAAGTCGGTGAGGCGTTCTTCTAGGTTGAGGCGGTTGGTTGAGGTCAGGGCCCCGTAGCTACCTAAACCCTCTTTGGGTTTGTAGTCAGAGTTGAGGCCCAAAAGGCTGGCTTGGTCGAAGTGCTTGGCGCAGGCCAAAAAGGTGCCGTCGCCGCCGCAGGTCATCACTAAATCGTTAGGCCCTGGATGCAGGCTTTCCATCTGGTCTTCGCCAAAAAACTGGATGTCTAGCCCAAAACCCAAGGCCAGCTGGCGCAGTTTTTCGATGAAGGCCTTTTGGTTTTCTGCAGATTCTTTGATGGCCGTTTGTTTGGCCTTGCTGAGCCGGGCCATGCGTAGCGCCTTGGTCTGGTCGGACAGGTGGTGGTCCAATTCAGAACGCTTCAAGATACAAAAAATCTTATCAAATGGCTCCAAGGCCCCCCTTAGGTTAAGACAAGAGGCTTTTGATCTTTTCCATGAAGCTCTTCTTCATGGGGGTGCTTTCTTCGCCGCTGATCGCGCCAAACTCTTCGAGAAGTTCCTTCTGGCGGCGGTTCAAGTTGGTGGGGATTTCCACCAGGATATGTACATACAGGTCGCCGCGGGCGGTGCTTTGTAGGCGCTGGATGCCCTTGGCACGGAGCCGGAAGACCTGCCGGTTTTGGGTGCCCGGTTGGACCGTCACGCGGGCCCGGCCATCTAAAGTAGGCACTTCGATCTCGCTGCCTAAAGCCGCTTGAGTGATGCTGATGGGCACTTCACAATGCACATCGTAGCCTTCGCGTTGGAAGATGCTGTGCTCTAACACCCGGATGATCAAATAAAGATCGCCCCGGGGTCCGCCGTTGAGGCCCGCTTCTCCTTCACCGGTTAGCTTGACTCGGGCTCCCGAGTCCACCCCGGCGGGGATGCTGACTTTTAATTTCTTGCGCACGTTGACCCGACCCCGACCATGACAGTGGGGGCAAGGGTTACGCACGATTTTTCCGGTTCCGCGGCAGTTCGAACAGGTGGTGGCTACGCTAAAGAAGCCCTGCTGGATCCGCTGGGTGCCCGTGCCACCACAGACCGAACAAACATCTACGTCTTTAGCACTTTTGGCTCCGCTGCCGCCGCACTGGCCACACTCGTCAAGACGAGGGATGACCAATTCGGTGGAATAACCAAAGGCGGCCTGCTCGAAGGTCAGCTCCATATTGTAGCTTAAGTCCGAGCCCCGTTCACCTCGGCTGGTGCTACGGCCTCTGCCGCCGCCAGCTCCGCCGCCACCGCCAAAGAACTCGCTGAACACGTCACCGAAGATGTCGCCAAAACCGGAGCCCTCAAAGGGATTGCCCCCACCGCCGCCCATGCCGGGTGCGGCATGGCCAAAACGGTCGTATTGAGCGCGCCGTTCTTGGTCGCCTAAGACTTCATAAGCCTCGGAAGCTTCCTTGAATTTTTCTTCCGAAGCCTGATCGCCAGGGCTTTTGTCGGGGTGGTATTTATGGGCCAACTTGCGGTAGGCCTTTTTGATCTCATCCTTGCTGGCGCTTTTAGAGACCCCAAGAATTTCGTAATAATCGCGTTTCGCCACGGGTACCTAATGGACTCGGCCCCCGGAGGGGCCGCTGGGTTCGGTTAATCTTCCTTGATTTCCTCAAAGTCAGCGTCAACGATGTTGTCGTCGTCGTCACCTTTCTTCTTGGACTCACTTTTTTCGCTCTTGCCTTCGCTTGCTTGTTCCGTACCGCCGTCAGTTTGCCCGCCCGCTTCTTGCTGGGTGCGGTAAAGGGTCTCGCTGGCTTTGTGGAAGGCCTGGGTCAGGGCATCGTTGGCGGCTTTGATGCGCTCTACATCGTCGGTTTCCAAGGCAGCCTTGGCTTCGGTCAGAGCCGTTTCGATGGCCGCTTTTTCTTCACCTAACTTGTCGCCGTTTTCCGATAAGGTCTTTTCGGCCTGATACACCAAGCTGTCGAGCTGGTTTTTGGCTTCAATGGACTCGCGGCGTTGTTTGTCCGCCTCGGCGTATTGTTCGGCCTCGCTGACCATCTTTTCGATTTCCGAGTCCGATAAACCGCTCGAAGCGGTGATTTGGATCTTCTGTTCCTTACCGGTGCCTAAGTCCTTAGCCGAAACGTGGGCGATGCCGTTGGCGTCGATGTCGAAGGTCACTTCAATCTGGGGCACGCCGCGCGGAGCCGGCGGGATGCCGACCAATTCAAAACGGCCCAGCGTCTTGTTGTCCTGGGCCATCTCGCGTTCGCCTTGAACCACGTGGATGCTAACCGCCGGTTGGTTGTCCGTGGCGGTCGAGAAGATTTGGCTCTTCTTGGTGGGGATGGTGGTGTTGCGCTCGATCAGTTTGGTGGTCACGCCGCCTAAGGTCTCGATGCCGAGGCTCAAAGGGGTTACATCCAAAAGCAACACGTCTTTTACATCACCAGCCAAGACGCCACCTTGGATCGCAGCACCGATGGCCACCACTTCGTCAGGGTTGACGCCCTTGTGCGGGGGCTTACCGAAGAAGTCTTCAACGACCTTAGAAACCTTAGGCATGCGGGTCATACCGCCGACTAAGATCACTTCGGCAATGTCGCCGACCGTCACGCCCGCATCCTTAAGCGCCGCTTTCATGGGCTCTAAGCAGCGTTGGATCAAGTCGTCAGTCAATTGCTCTAGCTTCGAGCGGCTCAGCTTGACGTTGAGGTGCTTAGGGCCCGTTGCGTCGGCAGTGATGAAGGGCAGGTTGATGTCCGTTTCCGTGGAACTGGACAACTCATGCTTGGCTTTCTCGGCGGCTTCTTTGAGGCGCTGCAAAGCCATCTTGTCGCTGCGCAGGTCGATGCCCTGCTCTTTTTTAAATTCTTCAGCCAGCCAGTCGATCAGGCGTAGGTCGAAGTCCTCGCCGCCCAGGTGGGTATCGCCGTTGGTGGATTTGACTTCAAAGACGCCGTCGCCGATCTCTAAGATGGTGACGTCGAAGGTACCGCCGCCTAAGTCAAATACGGCGATCAGCTCTTCTTCTTTTTTGTCCAAACCATAAGCCAAGGCTGCTGCGGTAGGCTCGTTGATGATCCGCTTGACCTCCAGGCCCGCAATCTTGCCGGCGTCTTTAGTCGCTTGGCGCTGGGCATCGTTGAAGTAGGCCGGAACGGTGATTACCGCTTCGGTTACCGGCTCGCCTAGGTAGTCTTCGGCGGTTTGCTTCATTTTCTGCAATACAAAGGCACTGATCTCGGCGGGTGAGTAGGACTTACCGCCTGCGTCAATCTGAACCAATCCGTTGCCGCCTTTGGAGACTTCGTAAGAAAGGTTTTTCTTGTCGCGCTGGACCGAGTCCGAATCGAAGAGGCGGCCAATCAAACGCTTGGCGGCCGAGATGGTGCGGTCCGGGTTGGTGATGGCTTGGCGGCGGGCAACTTGGCCGGCTAGGCGGTCGCCAGAGTCGGTGAAAGCCACCACCGACGGGGTGGTTCTGGCCCCTTCGGAGTTGGTGATAACCTTAGGGTCGCCCCCTTCCATGACGGCCACACAAGAGTTGGTGGTGCCCAAGTCAATACCGATGATTTTACCCATGCTCTACTCCTTCTTTAGATAATAATAGTTTGGTGGAAACTTAAGTTCTTGGTTGGGTTCCCTAGCTCTTGGCGGCTACTTGCACCATCGCCGCGCGCAAAACGCGGTCATGTAGTTTGTAACCTGCTTGCATCACCATCGCCACGTGGTCGGCGGCTACCTCTTCGCTGGCGATCATGCCCACTGCTTCATGCAGGTTCGGGTCAAAGGGCTCGCCTTTTGGGTAAAAACGCTCAACCTGGTTTTTTTGTAGCGCCTCAAAGAATTGGTTTTTCACCATCTCGATGCCTTGGATGAAGTTTTTCAACTCCGGGTTTTCTTCGCCGCTGTTTTCGGCGTGTTCCAAGGCCCGCTCCAAGTTGTCCAGTCCCGGCAGTAGGTCGCGTACCAGATTGGTGGCGGCGAATTTGATCCGGTTGGCGGTTTCTTGAAGGCTGCGTTTTTTGAAGTTCTCAAATTCGGCGGCCTGACGCAAGAGCTGGTCTTGAAGTTCTTCAACCTGGGCGTTTAAGTCCGGCCCGGCTTCTTCGGCCATCACTTCTTCGACCTCAGGCGCTTCGGCGTCCGATTGGGCCTCGGCCTCGGCCTGGGCTTCCGCTTCGGCGTCGGTGGGCATTTCTTCTAAAGGCTCCTCGGAAGCTTGCGCCTCTTCGGGATTTAGCTCTTTTGGTTCTTCGCTCATGATTATCGGTCTATTGGTTATCTATCGGGGCTCAGGAAGTGGCCGACGGCCCAACTGAGCTTGCGGCTCGATCGGTTGATCGCCTGGATCACCCGGGGGTAATTGATGCGCGTGGGCCCGATCACGCCGATGCTGCCTAAGAGATTGTCGTGGCTTCCGTAGGTAGAAGCCAAGACCGAGCAGCTTTGCAGGCCGAATTTTTGGTTTTCGTCGCCGATTTGGATGTGCAACCCTTCGGTTTGGGTCAGTTCGTCCATCATCTGGTAAAGCTGGCCCTTGTCTTCAATCCGCTGATAAACCTTTTGCAGGTTTAAATGATCACTGAATTCAGGGTATTGGCAGAGATTGGCGCTGCCTGAAATGAAGACCTCACCGGTGGCGTCGAGTTCCAAGGCCTTTTTGCCGATGCGGATAGCATGGGCCGAAAGCTCTTGCGCCTCAGCGGCCAGAGTTTCGAGCAGGCTTTCTTGAATTTCGCCGATCCCCAGGCCCACAAAGTGGTCCACCAGGATTTGGGCGATTTTGTTTAGGTCTTCTTGGTTGGGGCACTCGCGGAAGCTGATGATCCGGTTTTTGACCAGCCCCGCTTGGGTCACTAGGACCACCAAGACTTGGGTCTGGCTGATGCCGATCAGCTCGACTCGTTTGAGCTTGCTGGTCGAGGGGCGCGGGCCTAAGGCTAGGCCGGTGCAATGGGTGCTGGCCGTTAGCTCGTCGGCGGCGTCTTGTAAGACGTCCTCAAGCCGCTGGTAGCGGCGGGCAAATTCATCGGTATAACTGGCTTCTTGAGGGTCCACTTTTTGCGGTTGCTGGGCTAAAAGAGCTACCGTTTTTTGGACATAATAGCGATAAGCCAAATCGGTCGGGATGCGTCCGGCAGAGGTGTGGGGCTGGCAGAGCAGTCCCATTTCGGTCAAATCAGCCATCACGTTGCGGATGGTAGCCGCTGATAGGGACAGGTCGAGCTGCTTAGAAATCGCCCTCGAACCGATCGGTTCGGCGGTGTCTATATATTGCTCGATAATGCAGTCGAGAATGCGTTGATTCCTACTGTCCAATGAGACCTCCCGGCCAAGTGATTAGCACTCTTCCTTGATGAGTGCTAAAACCCTATCAGGTTTCCTTGTGGCTGTCAATCCATTGACCCCTAAGGCTCCCAAATGGCCCTTGGCGGATTGAGGTGGGCATGCTAGCAAAAGGTAAAAGTAACTACCTTGACTTCACACCCTATCAGTAAAAAAAATCGAATGGAAATTCAATTAAACCTCCCCTTCAGTGTGGAATGGAAAGAAGGCCAACTTTATTTCCTGGAACAAACTTTACTGCCTAATGAAGAACGGATCGAACGCCAAGAGTCGGTCGAGCAGGTTTGGGATTCCATCAAAAAGCTTAAAGTCCGCGGGGCCCCAGCCCTGGGCGTGGCCGGGGGGTACGGCCTGCTGGTGGGGATTAAGCCACACTTAGGGCTAGATGCTTCGGCTTTCATGGAAAAGATCGAAGAGGTTGCCGCTTATTTAGACAGCTCGCGCCCTACGGCCGTAAATCTGGGTTGGGCTTTGCGGCGCATGGTCGCCAAGGCCAAGACGCTGGTGGGCCAGAGCCCCGAGGCTATGTACCAGCAACTAGAAGCCGAAGCGATCGCGCTCCACCAAGAAGACATCGATTGCTCGGTGGAGATCGGCAAAAACGGGGCCCCCTTGATCAAAGAAGGCATGGGCGTTTTAACCCATTGCAACGCGGGCCATTTGGCGGTCAGTAAACTGGGTACCGCCTTGGCTCCTATGTATACCGCCTTTTCCGAAGGCCGCAAATTCCGCGTTTATGCCGACGAGACCCGCCCGCTGCTACAAGGGGCCCGCTTGACCGCCTGGGAATTGCAACGCGCCGGGCTGGACGTGACCCTGATCTGTGACAACATGGCTGGGTACTTGATGAGCCAAGGGCTGATCGACTTGGTGATTGTCGGGGCTGACCGCATTGCCGCCAACGGTGACGCCGTCAATAAGATCGGCACTTACTCGGTGGCGATTTTAGCCAAGTACTTCAACATTCCCTTTTATGTGGCCGCTCCCTATTCGACTATCGATCTGAGCACTGCTACCGGTAAAGATGTAGTGATCGAGGAGCGAGAGCCCGAAGAGGTCACTTTCTTTGGGGCCAAGCGCACCGGGCCCGAGGGGATCAAGGTCCGCAACCCCGCCTTTGACCCCACCGAAAATAAATTGATCCATGGAATCATCACCGAAAAGGGCCTGATCACGCCTCCCTTTGATGTGAAGCTTAAGGAACTCTTCGGTTAAGCGAAGCCGCCTCCTATGAACCCCAAACGGCTCCATTGGCAGCTCTTTCCGGGGCTACTCTTGATTTTGTTGATTACCTTGCTGCTGCTGACCGCGTTGGTCAGCCGGCAGTATGGTGACTTTTTTTTGGAGTACCGCGCCCAGGAATTGCTGGCGCGGGGCCGTATTCTAGAGCCTGAGCTGGTGGCCATGATCGACGGCGGTCAATGGGTGGCCTTGGGCGGTTTGGCCGAACGCTTAGGCCCGCGCGGTGAAGTGCGGATCACCCTGGTCTCGCCTCGAGGGGAGTTCCTTTCGGATAGCCAGGGTTACCTTTCTACCGCAGAAGTCCTGGCCGAGCAGCCGGAAATTAAAGCCGCCATCCAGGGGCACGCCGAACAGGCGATCCGCTTTGGTTATACCGAGCAGCGCCAAATGTTGTACGTTGCACGCCCTTTGCGTGAAGATGCGCGTCTGGTTGGCGTGGTGCGGCTGGGGGTTCCTATCGAAAGCTTCGCTAAAGTGTTGAGTTGGACTCGCTTCGGGGCGATTGGCTTGACCTTGGGCTTGGGGCTAGTGGCCGCGCTAGCTAGTTTGTTGGTGGTCAAGAAGGTGGCTGGGCCACTTGAGGAAATCCAGCAGCGGGCCCAGGACTTTGCACAGGGGGACTTAAGCGTCCGGCTGCCTCAGTTTGATAGCCTGGAGTTTTCCCGCCTCTCGGCGGCACTCAACCTGATGGCTGGGCAGCTGCAAGAGCGTTTTGAAACCATCGGGCGGCAGAAGCTGGAACAGGAGGCGATTTTTACCGGTATCGGGGAGGGGTTGTTGGTTTTAGACACCGAGGGCCGTGTAACTAACCTCAATCCGGCGGCTATCGAGATTTTGAGCCTGCGTGAAGCCAAGGGCAAGAAGCTGGTGGAGATTTTGCGTAATCCCGAGTTGGAACGCTTCGCCCAGGAAGCTCTGGCTACCGATCAAACGGTCACCGCCCAGATCGAAATTTTCCAGACCGATCGGGTGGTCCGCGCCACCGGTAGCCGCCTATCGGACAATCAGGGGCGGCACTTGGGCGTGTTGCTGGCCTTTTACGACCTAACCCACCTGCTCCGCTTGGAAAATGTGCGTAAGGAGTTTGTGGCCAACGTGAGTCATGAGCTAAAGACCCCGATCACCAGTGTTAAAGGGTTCGTAGAGACCCTATTGGACGGGGCCATGGACGACCCTGACGACGCCGAGCGCTTTTTGAGGATTGTTTACAAACACGCCAACCGCCTGGAAATGATCGTCGAAGACCTCTTGAGTCTTGCCCGGATTGAGCAAGAAGGTTTTGAGGAGCAATTACACACCGAACGCCGGGACCTGCGCGACTTGATCCGCATTTCCAAGGGCTATTGTGCCCAAAAGGCCCAGAGCCGCCAAGTGGAGCTGTTGGTGCCCGAGAGCCCTGAAGTGGAGGTGCTGGTTAACGACCAATTGGCGGAGCAAGCGCTGGTCAACCTGATTGACAACGCGATTAAATACAGTCCTGAAGGTTCACAGGTCACCATTACCTGCTTCGAGCGTGGACCTTGGCAGGTGGTGGAGGTCGCAGATCGAGGCGAAGGCGTCCCCGAAGCCGATTTGCCCCGTATATTCGAACGTTTTTACCGCGTCGATAAAGCCCGTAGCGGACTGGATAGTTCTACCGGGTTGGGGTTGGCGATTGTGAAAAACATCCTCAAGCTGCACCGGGGGCAAGTGGAAGTGGAGAGTAAATGGGGCCGAGGAAGTCGCTTCCGATTGCTCTTCCCCAGGCCCTAAAAGTGGAGTTTTTTTGAGGGCCTGTGTGACCTGAGCTGCCTGCCTTTATGGGTTGAACCCGAGTTCTGCACGAATAGAACAGGTTTATAAAAAACCAACAAATCCTTTACAAATCCCTTCTAATCGAGTAGTCCAACGTCATTGCCGAGAGAGAACCCTCACCGGTTCCGGTAATGCTTTCGAACTAAAACTTGTTGTCTGAAGGGCATCAAAAAAAACTCTGATACGAAAGGACGTCATGAAAAAGGTATTCGGTATCCTCGTGGGCGCAGCCCTTATGTTCTCTGGTGCATCTGTTGCTTTCGCTGATGGTGCAGCTCTGTACTCTAAGTGTGTTGCTTGCCACGGCCCCAACGGCAAATCTAGCAACCAGATGTACCCCAACTTGAATGGCCAGCACCCCAAGTACTTGGTGAAGCAGATGGAAGACATCGCTTCTGGCAAGCGCAAAAACAGCCCCATGCTGGCTGCAATGATCCCCGCTGTTAAAAGCCTGAGCCACGAGCAGATGGAAGAAGTCGCAGATTTCTTGTCTAAGCAGTAAGCTTTAGCTGAAATCGGCTTGCCCTCGGGCGAGTCATGCCTTTGAGCCGGGCCCTTTGGCCTGGCTTAATGGCCCCGTTCAGGGGTCCTGACCTCCTTCGGAGGTTATTCTATCCAAGTCAAATCATTACGTAGCGCTAAAGCCGCCCAGAGATGTTCGGCCGATTGCCCCCATTTGCCTTGCAGCTTTAAGGGGAAGCCGGGTTGGTCTGGCCAGGGATTCAAAGCCAGTTCCGCCAAGAATCTTCCGTCTTGTAGTATCTGAACCTTCGCGTCGAAGAAGCCCAAGGCGACTTGGTTTAAGGGGTAGATTGCCTTGAAAATAGCCTCTTTGGCGCAAAAGGCCGCTTGCAATGATTGGGGCTCTTGCAGGTTTTTTAACTCCTGCGCAGAGCAGACCGATTGGAGCGCCTTAAGGCTAGGCCTGCGGTCTAAGGGTTCTATATCCAGCCCTATGGCCCGTAGTCCCGAGTGACGGCGGGCCATCAAACAGGCCGCAGTGCGGCGGTCGTGCGCAAGGCTCGCGACTAGGCCTAAGGGCCAAAGGGGCTCTCCTCTGGAGCCCCGCCCAACGGGCAGAATAGGGTATCCAGCTAGGCCCATCGCCCGAGCCGCCGCGCGACGCCCGGTGGAAAATTCGGCCTTCCGTTTGGCGGACCCAAAGGACGCGCAAAGCGCCTGTTCGGTAGAGTGGAGCGGTACGATACTCGACTCAATCGGGATTTGAGCCAGTACGCAATGATCCGCAAAAGGGTTGGGCAGGGGCATCGCTAAAAGAGGTCTTAAATTGAAGAGAGGCCAAAAAAAGCTTCAAATGCTTATCTTTAGCGGGTATAGCTTGAATTGCAAAGACACCAAATGTCTATATGGCGAAATCCCTTTGTAAAAAGAGGCGTCTTTCGGTACAATGGGCCCCCACGCGCCGAAACCGAACCAGGATAGGTCATGAGTAACGTACCCGCCGTTGTCGAGACGGCTATTGAGTCCCAAGTCCAGCAGATTACCTTTTACGTAGGTGAAGAGGTCTTTGGGGTCGACATCATGTGTGTCGAGGAGATCATCACCCCCAAAAAGCCCACTGCCATCCCGCGGACGCCTGCGTACTTTATGGGGATCATCAACCTGCGCGGTGAGGTGATCAGCATCATCGACATGCGCCGCCGGTTCCAAATGGAACCGAAGGGTCAAGATGAACAGAGCCGGGTGATCGTGATTTACTCGCAGGGCTGCAAATTGGGCATGCTGGTCGATTCGATCAGCCGAATCGTCACCTTAAACAACTCCTCGATCCAAGGTGCGAGCAAATTTGTCTCTAGCGAGAAACAAAAATACATCTCCGGTTCCTACCGTCTGGATGATGACGAGATTTTACTGCTGCTCGACCATGAAGCCCTGATCGACGAGGAGGATTTTTATATCCACCACGAGGTCACAGCGGCCAACGAACACCTCAAAGCTAAAGAAGAGGTGGTGGTCGAGGTCTCGCCCGAGTTGTTCTTGGTTGGCTTTGCGATCGGTCGTGAGCGCTTTGCGATCCAAAGCATCCAGGTCGAAGAAATCATCCAAATGCCTGAAATCACGCCCGTGCCGGAAATGGACAGCTTTGTCGAAGGCATCTTCCACCTGCGTGAATCGGTGATTCCGGTAATCCGCCTGGGGCAGCGGATGGCCGTCAAATCGCAGAAAGAGATTGAAGAGCCGCCGGTTATCATCGTGCGTATTGAAGGAATCAAGGTGGGCTTGATTGTTGATATGATCACCGAAGTCTATCTGATCAAGGAAAGCGAGATCACCGAGCCGCCCATCACCCTCAACGCGAAGCAGTTAGACCAACTGCGGGGCGTTATTAAGCTTGAGCGCGAAGGGAAGACCCAGATCGTGATGTTGCTTAAGCTCGAAAAGCTGTTCAGCTTTGAAGAGCAAGACCAACTCAAAGATTTAGAAGATAGTCAGGTCGAAATTGAGGACGAAGGGGAACGCGAAGAAGAAGTACCGATCTTAGAGTTCATGCTCGCCGGGGAAAAATACGCCATAGAGGTGGCCACGGCTAACGAGATCATCCCGGTGCGTGAAGTGGTCCCGGTGCCTAAGAGTCCCGAATTCATCCGTGGGGTGATCAACCTGCGCGGTGACGTGATCAGCGTGGTGGATCTACCTTTGTTGGTGGAAAACGTTGGATACGAGTTCACCCCAGACACCAAGATTTTGATTGTCGATACCGGAGCGGAAGTGGCCGGATTGGTGGTGGAAAAAGTGGTGGGCATCCGCAAGGTGTTGCTTTCTACCTTTGAGCCGCCCAGCGAGTTGCTAAGCCAGCGCGGCAATATCTTTATCCGTGGCATGAGCAAAGATGTGGGTAGTGACGACATCGTGGTGTTGATGGACTTAAACAATACGCTCATCCAAGCGCAGGGTTTGGGGGCTGACGGTAGCGGTAGTGATGCGCTCTTGGGCGTACAAGCCGAGTTAGAACAACTCGAGGCCGAAGAACGCCGGCAGATAGGGCACGGCTAATGCCCCTCTTAATTTTCAGGTAAGCCCGAATGCCCTATAAGGTTTTGGTAGTAGACGATTCGGCGTTGATGCGCGCTGAATTGAGCAAAATTATCGAACAGGATCCCGACCTGGAAGTTGTTTCCACGGCGATCAATGGTAAGTTTGCGCTCGACAAAATCAAACAATTTGATCCTGACGTGGTCACGCTGGACGTGAACATGCCACAGATGGACGGGCTTGAGTGCCTCAAGCGCATCATGGCCGACTGCCCTCGCCCGGTAGTGATGATCAGCTCTTTGACCCAAGAAGGTGCCGAAGAAACGATAGAGGCATTGCAGCTAGGTGCGGTAGATTTTGTGGCTAAACCTTCGGGTTCGATCAGCCGCGACATCGACACTCAGGGCCGCGCGATCCGCGAAAAGATCAAAGCCGCCGCCTCGGCGCGGGGGCGCAATACCTTTATCCGTCGCCAGCCGAGCCGGCCAAAACCGATGGCGGTGCCCAAACCCCGGCCTATGGCCCCTCTCACTCCGGTAGGTCAGGCACCCAAGGGCGCTTTGGGCCCGGCCCCGAAGGGGCCCCAAGGGGTGGTGGTGGGCATTGGCGTCTCGACCGGTGGGCCTAAGACCTTGATGAGCCTCTTACCGGAAATTCCGGCCAATTTTCCGGGCTCCATTGTGATCGCGCAACATATGCCCGAAAAATTCACCAAAAGCTTTGCGGAGCGGTTGAATAATATTTGCGGGATGCGGGTCAAGGAAGCCGAAGAGGGCGAAGTGATTGAAGCCGGTTGCATCTATATCGCGCCGGGCGGCAAACATATGCGTCTGGACCACCGCAACCATAAGCTCTTGATGGTACGGATTTTAGACGATGTACCGGGGAAAATTTATCGGCCTTCGGTGGATGTGCTGTTTGAAAGCTTAAGCGAAGCTTTAGGTAACCGCTGGGTGGGGGTGATGCTGACCGGCATGGGAGCCGATGGGGCCGCTGCCTTGACGGCCCACCATAAGGCCGGTGGGCACAGCATTGCCGAGTCTGAAGAAAGTTGCGTCGTCTTTGGGATGCCGGGGCGTGTGGTTGAAATGGGGGGAGCCGAATTCATTCTCGATGAAGATAAAATCGCCGAGAAAGTGATCCAACTGGTGGGGGAGTTGGTATGATACCGATGGGTAATAACGAGCCAATTGCTTCGGAAGACCTGATCCCGATCCGGGATTTGGTGCTGACCCAAGCGGGCCTTTTCTTCGAAGAGAAGAAATTTTATTTTATCGAAAAGCGCGTCCAAAAGCGGATGCAGGCGACCAACTCCTCAAGCGCGAAGGAGTACTTTCGCCTGCTCAAGCTCGGCGGTGGGGATGAGATCAACCAACTGATCGAAGAACTGACCACCAACGAGACCTATTTCTACCGCAACCTCCCGCAGCTTGAATCCTTTGCCGAAGAAGCTTTGCTGATGGTGGTGGAGGAAAAACGCAAAAGGAACGACTTTAAGCTGCGCCTCTGGTCGGCGGCCTGTAGCTCTGGTGAGGAGCCCTACACGCTGGTGATGCTGCTCAAGGACCATCTGGCTGATTTTTCTCGCTGGCAGATTGAGGTGGTGGGAACGGATATTGACACCAAAATCCTGGCCAAGGCCCAGGCGGCTGTATATGATCAGCGAGCCGTCAAAGACGTTACGCCGCAAAACCTGCGGGCTTACTTTGAAGAGCAAAGCAGCCGGTATAAGGTCAAGGACGAGATCGTAAAGTTCGTTAAGTTCCAGCAGCTAAATCTGATGGACCGGATGAGCATGCGGCGGATGCAGGGCTTTGATTTTGCTTTTTGCCGCAATGTTTTGATCTATTTTGACGAAGAATCCCGCAAGCGGGTGGTCGGCGGGATTTACGACGCCTTGAACCCCGGCGGTTTTATCTTTTTGGGTCATAGTGAATCGGTGGGCAAGTTGAGCGCCGCCTTTAAGTTGATTAAGTTTCAGAAATCTCTCTCCTACCGAAAGTAAGGGCTAAGATGAGCGACGACAATCGCCAAAAAGAATTTAGTCGGCTGATCGCCGATTTGGAACAAGGAGATGAAAGCAGCCGCCGTTATGCCGCCGAAGACTTGGAGTACGGCGGGTACCGCGAAGCGGTCCCCTATCTGGCCAAGGCGCTGGGCGATGCCAGCGTCGCGGTGGCCGAGGCCTGCGCTTCGGCTCTGGCCAACTTGGGCGGGCCCGAAGTAGCCGAGGTTTTGGTCGGCAACTTGGCCAGCGAAGATGTCCGGCTACGAAATCTTTCTAGCGAAGTCTTGAGCCGCTTGGGCGATGTGGCGGTGCCTGCTTTGGCACGTCAGCTCCAGTCGCTGGACCGGGATGTGCGCAAGTTCGCGGTGGACTCACTGTTGGCGATCCGTTCCGACGATAGCATGAAGGCTTTGGTGGTAGCCTTAGACGACAACGATGTGAACATCTCCGCCACTGCGGCCGACGGTCTGGGCGAAATCGGGAATTCAGACCATTTGGAAATCTTGGCCGCCTATTTGGACACCGAGGATGAGTGGATGAAGTGTGCGGTGATCCGCGGCATCACCACCATTGGCGGCTTGAAGGCTCTGCGCTTGGTGCGCCATTACTTGACTAGCGAAGAAATGGTGGTGCGTATCACCTGCATCCAAGGCATCGGCAAGTTGCATTTCCCTGAAGCCGCAGCTGAGATGATACAGGTTTTACGGGGCGAGGATCTGGGCTTTTTTGGCGGCGAGATGACCAGCGCTTTGGACCAGATCACCCAAGCTTTATCACCCGAGCAGATGGCTCAGTTGGACTTAAGTGGATTGGCCCAGCCCTTATCCAATTTGGCTAAAGAAGGCAGCACCGAACACCGCTTGACCGCTATTGACCTGATTGGGCGCTTTAAATTAGAAGCCGCCAAGGATGCCTTGGTTGGGCTACTCGGCGAAGCAGACGCCGAACTCCGCGAGCGTGCGATCTTGGCCTTGGGTGAACTCCCCCAAGCGGATTTGGAGCCCTACCGGGTTATTTTGTCTAAGCCTGAAGGGCCGCTAAGTGAAAAGGAAGCGGCTCTGAAGGTTGCCAGCAAAGGAACGGGTCCGCAGGTAGAGGCGTTGTTTTTAGAGAGCCTGCGCCAGGGGGATCCCCAGTTGGTGGCCGCGGTGTTAGAAAACCTGCCCGAATCGGTGAATGGCCCTCAACTGAAACAAGAATTGGCGCGGATGATCGGCCACCAGCAGGCCGAAATCCGGCTGGCCGCTGCCCACGCCTTGGGGCGTTCTGAAGACTCCGAGATGGTCTCCTTATTGGTGGCTCAACTGCAACAAGAGACCGAACCGGACGTCAAGGACGCCATCGACGGCGCGCTGATCCAGATCGGCACCCGTAACGTCAACTCAGGGGTGAGGGCCTACGTGCAATCCTTTACTCCCGAAGAGCGGGCCATGGCGCTGGAGCTTTATGGTTTTGAAGACCCCTTAGCGCATCGAGAGAAAATCTTGGCGGCCTTAGGCGATGAGCATCCCCATCTCCGGGTGATCTCCTTCAAGGTCTTGGCAAACTTAGAGCAGTTGACCTATGAACTGATTGAGCGCGGTATTGCGGATTCGGACCCGGCGGTTCAAGTCGAGGCGGTTCGCGGCTTGGGGATGATGCCCACGGGACCTGAGCTGAGCGACTTTGTGAAGAAGTATGTTGAAGAGGGGACGGCCCGGCACGAGCGGGTCGATGTTGAGTTGATCCAACTGTTGGTCCAAAAGGGAATGGATGAGGCGGGCGTCATTTTGCGCCCCTTTTTGCATTCCCCTTCAGACTGGGTTAAGATCGAGGCGGTCGAGGCCTATAAGACGCTCGGTGATGTTTCGGTGCTTGACGAGCTGAAAGCTATGTTGGACGGGGCTGAGGAAGATCTCTTGGAAGCATTAGAACAGGCGATCTACGAACTGGAATAAGGAGACCCATGTCCAAAAGAGTGTTGGTCATCGATGATTCGCCAATTGTGCGCAACCTGCACACGGTGATGATGAAGTCCGCCGGGTTTTCGGTAGACGAGGCGGAAAACGGTTATGATGCCCTGGAAAAAGCTTTGCAGGCGAACTACGATCTGATGATTGTGGACATCAACATGCCCAAGATGGACGGGTTTACCTTTTGCCGGGAAATCCGCGCCTCACAGGTGCATAAAGACGTGCCCATCATCATCGTCTCGACAGAAGCCGAAGCCGAAGATAAGATGCAAGGATTCCAAGCAGGGGCGAATTTGTATCTGGTTAAGCCCGTTAAGGCCGAACAATTGGTCGAAAATGCCAAGATGCTGCTTGGTTGAACTTTAGAGGTACCCCATGTCGGACGAATTGGATGATTTAATCCAGGGCTTTGTCGAGGAAAGCCACGAGGCCTTCGAGGCGATCGAAAACGATCTGCTAACCATCGAAGAGAACCCCGAGGACCTTTCTATCGTTAATGGGATTTTCCGTGTGCTGCATACCATCAAAGGTACCGCAGGCTTCATGGGACTCGACGAGATCAACCATCTGGCCCATAAGCTAGAGACCATCTTTGACATGATCCGCAAAGAGGAACTGTCGATCAACCCAGAGTTGATGGATACCCTGCTTCCGGCAATTGACCTGCTCAAACTGATGGTTTTTGAGTTAGTCGAAGAACAAAAGAGCGATTACGAATTGGCGGGCACCATGGAGGTCTTAGAGACCATCGCCGCTGCCCATTCAGGCCACGACATCAGCGCTCCCAAGCCCGCCGCCCCCAAACCAGCCGCTGAGCCGCAATCGGCCCCTTCGGCCGGTAGCCCACCAACCCCGCCCCCGGCGGCAGCGCCGGTAGAAGATGGCCCAATGGTGATGGAGTTGGTCGGTGAATTTGTCCAAGAGGCTGAAGAGCACCTACAAGCAATTGAAGAAAACCTGCTCAAGCTGGAAAATGAGCCGGGCGACAACGAAGCGATCAACGAAGTCTTCCGCGCCATCCATTCGATCAAAGGCACCGCCGCTTATGTCAACGTTGGCCGGATCAACCGCTTGGCCCATAAGATGGAAACGGTCTTTGACCGTATCCGCAAGGGAAGCGCCACCTATAGCCCAGAACTGGCCGATCTGACGTTAAAGAGCTTAGACCTGCTGCGTACCTTGATCTTCATGCTCAAGATGGGTGAAGACATCTCGGTGATCCAGGTGGATGAAACCATCGCCCTGCTCGACAAGTATTTGACCTCCAGCGAAACCGCTGCGCCGCAAGCCCCCGCTCCCGAACAACCGGCCACCCCGAGCGTTCCCGCAGGAGCTATGGGTGAGGCGGTCAGCCCCTTAGACGCCTTTAAGAACATCTGCAGCCAACACATCATCGCCCTGCAAGTGGCCGGTTCTGAACTGGTGCAAGGGACCATTGGGCATGAAAACCTGATGGTGCTGCAACGCAGCATGCGCACTATCGGCGGGGCGGCTGAAAAAATCGGGGCCACCCAGTTGGTGGAACTGATCCACCAATATGAAGAAATCGTTTTGGCGGTGCTTTCTGAAGAGTCCAATGCGGCGGATGTAAAAGATCAGGCGACTTTGCTGAAAAGTGGACTGGAAGCGGAGATGAACCGCTACCTCAGCCTGAGCGAAGAAGGACTAAAGGAACAACAGGCCCAAAATGGCGGGGCTCCTGCCCCGGCAAGCGTTCCGGCGGTAAAGAAAACGGCTCCGGCCAAAAAGGCAGGTGCGCCGGCGGCAGAGAAAAAAGAAGAGTCCAGCGAGCTAAAGACCATGCGGGTCGATTCTTACCGCTTGGATACTTTTATGAACCTGATCGGTGAGCTCATCATTGCGCGCAATAGCTTCAACCACACCCTAGGCGAGTTGAGCAGTTCCAACCTGCCCGGCACGGTAATCGCTACCTTACGTGGTGTTGAGTCCGCTTTTAACCGGATCAGTGAGGACCTGCAAACGACCTTGATGGAGATGCGCCTGATCCCGGTCAAGACGGTCTTCCAAAAGATTCCCCGGATTGTGCGTGACATTGCCCGCAAAACGGGCAAAAACATCCAATTGCAGATGGTTGGTGAGAATACCCAGATCGACAAGTCCATCATCGAGATGATCGGCGACCCGTTGGTGCATATCATCCGTAACTCTTGCGATCATGGGGTAGAAACTCCCGAGAAGCGCCGCGCCGCCGGTAAGCCCGAACAGGGTAACATTATTCTCAAGGCCAGCCATCTTGGCAGCAGCATCGCGATCGACATCATCGACGATGGTGCGGGCGTGAACTTACCCCGGGTCTTAGAAAAGGCCATTGAACGTGGGTTGGTGCGGCCCGAACAGGCCGATACTTTAGACAACAAAACCATCGCTAACTTCATTTTCCACCCCGGCTTTTCCACCGCCGAAGAAGTCACCGATATTTCAGGTCGTGGGGTGGGGATGGATGTGGTGATGACCAATATCCAAAAGGTCCACGGTTCGGTGGATGTGGACTCAGAACCGGGTCAGGGAACCCAGGTGCGGCTATTGCTGCCCTTGACCTTGGCGGTGATCGACGCTCTGTTGGTGGTCGAACAGGGGCAAATGTTTGCCATTCCCTTAGAAGCGGTCAAAGAAAGCATCGAAATCCGTGAGTCTGAGCTGCACCAACTGAAGCAGAAAGAAGCGATCAACCTGCGTGGTGAGATCATTGGCGTCTCGCGGTTGTCTAAGCTGTTAGAACTGCCGGAGAAGGAATTTGAAGAAGACCGGGTGGTTAGTGTGGTCTTCGTGCAGGTGGGAACCAAGCTGATGGGCGTGATCGTGGACGATCTATACAACCAGCAAGAAATCGTGGTTAAGCCTCTGCAACAATACCTGACCCGCATCCCCGGCATTAGCGGCTCGACAATTTTGGGCAGCGGGGATATTATCTTGATTTTAGAACCTACTGAGTTGGTGGATTTGGCGTCGGTCTAAAGTCCCGAGGTTCCACCGCTCCCACTTTTTTGCGAAGGAACCTCTGGAATGTCTACTAAGCGCCTGATCACCTCCGCCCTGCCATACGTCAACAACGTCCCGCATTTAGGCAACATCATCGGCTCCACCCTTTCGGCGGATGTCTACGCCCGCTACTGCCGAGCCCGGGGCTATGAAACCCTCTACATCTGCGCTACCGACGAATACGGCACGGCGACCGAAAACAAAGCCCGCGAAGAAGGCTTAAGCCCGCGCGAGATCTGCGACAAGTACCACCAGATCCACGCCGAGGTGTATAAGACCTTTAACATCCAGTTTGATTACTTTGGCCGTACCAGTTGCCCCGAGCATGTGGAGGTGACGCAGTCTATTTTCTTGGATTTGGACCGGCGCGGGATGTTGATCGAGCAGGAGCAAGAGCAAACCTACTGCGAGCACGACCAAATGTTTCTGGCCGACCGCTATGTAGAAGGCATCTGCCCCCATTGCAAAACCCCTGGGGCTCGCGGCGACCAGTGCGAAGCCTGCGGTAAACTATTACAGCCCACCGAACTGCTAGAGCCCAAGTGCCAGGTTTGTGGCAATGCACCGACCACCCAAAAGACCCAACACCTATATATCGACCTGCCTAAGCTCGAGGGGCCCTTGACCGAGTGGCACCAGGCCTCTAATCAAGCGGGTCATTGGAGCGCCAACGCCGAGACCACTACCCAGGGTTGGATCGACCGGGGCTTGCAGCCGCGACCGATCACCCGTGACCTTAAGTGGGGGGTGCCGGTGCCCAAAGAAGGGTATGAAAACAAGGTGTTTTATGTCTGGTTCGACGCACCGATTGGGTACATTTCGGCCACCAAGGCGGGCTTCCCCGAAAGTTGGGAAAGCTGGTGGTTTGATCCTAAGGGCACGCGGCTGTATCAGTTCATGGCCAAAGACAACATCCCCTTCCATACGGTGGTCTTCCCGGCTAGTCTGATCGGCACCGGCCGCGATTGGACCCTGCTACACCATATCAACAGCACCGAATACCTCAACTACGAGGGGGGCAAGTTTTCTAAAAGCCGCAGTATCGGTATCTTTGGCTCCGACGTTATCCACCTAGAAAAGCACATCCCCATTGACCTCTGGCGGTTTTATTTGCTCTACATCCGTCCCGAGTCGGCAGACGCCAACTTTGTCTGGGAAAGTTTTATCGAGGATGTAAACAGCAACTTCATCGACAACATCGGCAACCTGCTCAACCGGGTCTTAGTTTTTTACCACAAAAACTTTGAAGGCCCTTTGGTGGCCGCGCCGGGACAGCAGCCCTTCTTGGCCGAGGTCAAGCGGTTGGGTGGCGAAGTGATGGGCCAGCTAGAAGAGGTCAAGCTACGCGAAGCCCTGCGGACCATTTTGGCTATGGGGCGGCTGGGCAACAAGCACTTCCACGAACAAGAACCCTGGAAGCTGATCAAAGAAGACCCGGCGGCAGCCAAGGAACTCTTGGTGGCGCTTTGCTTTTTGTTGCATGACATTGGCCAACTGCTGTCTCCTTATATGCCTGAGACTTCGGGCAGGATTTTGGCTTTCTTCGGCCAGAAGGGGGTCAATATGAAGGACCATGTGGGCCATTGGACCCACCTTGAAGCGGTCACCCCGGCGCTGCCCGAACTGCTCTTTAAGAAACTGGACCCTAAAGAAATCTTGAAGCTTAAGGAAAGCTACTCGGGCAAGCGGCATCTTGAGGAAGAAGAGGCCGAACCGGCTGTGGACCCGATGCAAGCTTGGGCAAAGATCGAGATCAAGGTGGGCAAAATCCTCTCCTGTGAGCCCCACCCCGAGGCAGACCGGTTGTATGTGGAGCAAATCGACCTGGGCGAAGGCAGCCCCCGGACCATTGTCTCGGGCTTGGTGAAATATTACGCCGCCGAAGAATTGGTGGGCCGTAAGGTATTGGTGGCCAGCAACTTAGCCGCCGCTAACCTGCGCGGCGTCCAAAGCCAGGGCATGGTCTTGGCGGTAGAGAAAAAGAAGAAGTTAGAGGTCGTTGACTTGGCCGAAGCGGAGATCGGCCAGTTGGTTTATCTTGAAGGCGAAGAGCCAAAGGCCAAAACCGAAGAGATCAGCATCGACGACTTTTTCGCCGCCCCGCTCACCGTCAAAGAACACCGATTTGAACTGAACGGGCGGGCCTTGATGCTAGCGGGCAAAGAAATCCACTCCGCCCAAATCGCCAACGGCAAGGTGGGCTGACCTCAAGGACCCCAGATTCATTCCCGAATGCTATCTGGATTCCTAGGAAAACGCCGCCCGAACTGCGCGGCGTTTTTTATTATTGCCGCACTCGGCAGGCGCGCTATAACGGCCTAGGGGCCCAGATAGGGCCGCGTATTTTCGCCTAAACTATCGCGGTAGGCATGTGCCTGCCTAGCGAATCCCCTGAGAACAACGCAAAGTTTTAATTTCTGGATAACTAAACACATTTGTTGCGGACTATAAAGCCTCGTAAAAAGAGGCGGCAATAATTATTGCAGGAGTTTGCTAAGCCCCAGCCAAACGACGGTTACGAGCTCTTTAAGACCTTTTTGATTGTGTGATATTTTAATAGGCCCTATAATAGGCTCTCAAAAAAGCAGGTGGTTCTGTGTTGAGTTATACTAGGTAAGCTTATGGATTGGTTTAAAAATGCGCTTATATTTTGCGGACTTTTAGGGCTGAGTATTCCGGCCTGGGCCGAAGAAAGCCGCTTGGAATTACGCCTTATTGCCGTGGATTCTGGGCCAGGAGTCTTTTTTAGTCGAGATGAGGCGGTTTCCAATCCTGGCGATGACACATTCACCTATGGTAGCGGCGGGATGTTTGGGGTGCGGATCGCTGGGGACCGTCTTTCGATCACCTACCTCAAGGGCAGTCACCGGCTCACGAGCAGCACCTCCGATAACGAGGCGAACCTAGATGAATTTTCCTATTCCGGGGAATGTAGCAGTGAATTGGGAACCCTGGACCATACATGGTATTCAGAGAAGCCGCAGGCCCGTAGCCAATGGACTTTTTCGCTCAGTGCGGGGGTCCTCAGCTTGACCTGTACCAACAAGCGTTTAAGTACCGATGAGTCCTTTGACTATTCAGCCCGTACACCGGTGCTTGGTTTTGATCTGACTTATATCTTCTCGGGAAGCTTTTTTGTGGGCTTTATCTACGAGGGCGGTCTAGGTGGTTCCACCGTGGACTACCAGCAGTCCAGTTACCAGCGGCAATATACCGCCACCACTGCCTATACGGGTGGTTTTATGGCCGGTCTGGTCTTTTGAGCAGCCCAGAGGCAGCTTAAAAGCGGATTTGATAAGCCGCAATGGGCAGGAGGGGACCCCGTTCGATTTGGGCCCGCTGGTATTGGGGCATAGCCGGGCTGGCTTGGCCCATGGGGATGGCCCCGTCAAACTCGCTGGGCTTCGGCGCGGCCGGTGCTTGGTAAGGCAGCACCGCTTGGGACTGCAACATCATCCCGCCGAATACGGCCCCGGCGATGGTGCCTACCGCAAAGCCGGTCAAGGTCGAGTGGGTGAAGTCCGCCGAGGGGTTTAGCGGGTCGAGCAACCAAACCATCACGCCCAACACCGCGCCGCCTGCGCCGCCGCCTAAGGACATCAAAGCTACGGTCCGCAAGGCCGGGGGGCCTTCGTCTTGGGCTTGAGCCGGAGGAGCCGCCAAGGTAAGGACCAAGGCAAACATTAGGAACAGGTGGATCGCTTTCTTCATCATAAAGGCCCTTTAGGTTGGCTAGGGTGGGGCCACAAAGGGCCGCTCTTAGAGGAAAATGCAAAATCCGTTCACTCTAGCCCCCATTGGGCCATATATTCCATAAAACCTTGTCCCAGGGCTTCTAAGGAGTAGTGCTTTAGGTAGTCCTGGCGGGCCTGTAGGCCCAGGGAGTCCCGCTCTACTAGCGCCTCGGTAATGGACTGGGCCAGAGCGCCAGCGCTCAAATCGCTGCAAAGCCGCCCGTTTTTTGGGCCGATCAATTCGGGCAGGGTCCCGACCGGAAAGGCCACCACCGGCACGGAGCGGGAAAAAAACTCCACCGCCACCCGGCAATTAACTTCACTGCCCAAACTGGGCACCAGCCCCAAAGTGACTTGGTCCAGCAGGCGCGCCAAATTGGGCATGGGCCCTGCCAAGGTCACACGCTCTTGTAAGCCCAAAGACTCAATCTTGCCTTGAATCGCCGCCAACTCTTCGGGGAACTCGGCTAAATCCTTGACCAAAAAAAGCAGGTGCAGGTCTGAGCGGTCTAGCAGCGCAAAGGCTTCTAGGCAGACTTGGTGCCCTTTGACCGGCTGGTTTCGGCCCAAGAGGCAGAGAATTTGTTTCCCTTCGGGCAGGTTTAAGGGATTTTCTTGCCCGCTATCCTTTAGTTCTGGAGCCCCATAATAAAGGGTGCCCATTTTTTGGGGCCCCAGGCCCAAATCGGCGACCCAGGTTTGCAGGCTGCGGCCAGCGCAAAGCACCCCGTCGGCTCCCCAGGGGCCAAAGAGCAGGCGGTTGCCTAGGTTATTCGAGGGTTTGCGGGCTTCGCCGCGTAATTTAATATGTTGGATTCCCAGCCGGTTTTTAGCCCAAGAAAAGATCCAAGAGCCCGAAGACTTAAAGCTCACCACCCGCCGGACCCCTAGCCGAGCGATCTCTTGGCGCAACCGCCCATAATTACGCAGCTGCACCCTGGGGCTGTGGTCGTCTAACAACAGGCCTTCGGCTTGGCCAAAGCCCTCGGCTAGGCTCCGTTGGTGCACCGGGCTGCCGGGGTTGCACAAAAAGGCCACCGCTTGGCCTTGGGCCCGCAGCGCTAGCCCTAAGTTAAAGGCATAGTGCGCTTCGGCGTTCCACCAGCGAGTGTTGATGGCCAATAAGGTTGTTTTGGGTTCCATGCCTCTTTTGTAACCCTCAACGCTCGATTTGGCAAAGCCTTGGTGCGCTCAAGCTTGCCAGTAGCCGTCGCTTGTCTTAGGATGGGCCCAAAGGAGCCTTGCCATGATGCGCCAATACCTGATCCGCCGCTTTTTATTGATCTTCCCGACGCTGATCGGGATCACCCTCTTGACCTTCGCGATCACGCGGGTGGTGCCCGGTGGTCCCGTGGAGCAGTTGTTGATGGAGCGCCAGTTCGCCGAAAACCAAAAGGGCGGAGCCGGTGCGCGTGAAGGATTGACCGAAGCGGATATTGCCTACCTCAACCAAATTTATGGCTTCGATAAACCCATTCCAGTGGCTTACATCGAATGGTTGGGCCGCACGGCGACCTTGGACCTAGGCGAAAGTTATCGTTACAACGAGCCGGTTTGGGACTTGATCAAAGCTAGGCTCCCGGTAAGCCTCTATTACGGCGTGGTCACCTCGGTTTTGACCTACCTGATCTGCATCCCCTTAGGTGTCTTGAAAGCGGTCAAGGACAAGACCTGGGTCGATTCGGCGACCAGCATCCTGATCTTTACCGGCTATGCGGTCCCCGCCTTTGTGTTGGGGTTGATTTTGGTGGTGGTCTTCGGCGGGCGCTTGGAGTGGTTCCCGATGGAGGGTTTTACCTCGCCTCGCTTTTACCGGATGGGGCCTTTAGAAAAGGTCTGGGACGTGATCTACCACAGCATCTTGCCACTGACCTGTTACCTGATCGGGGCCTTTGCCTCGATGACCGTTTTGATGAAAAACTCCTTATTGGAAAACCTCTCGGCCGATTATGTACGCACCGCCTTTGCCAAAGGCCTACCGCCGCGCAAGGTGATCTGGGGCCATGCCCTGCGCAATAGCTTGATCCCCTTGGCGGCGAGCTTCGGCAATAACATCAGCTTGGTCTTTACGGGCAGTTATTTGATCGAGACAGTTTTTAATATCGATGGGTTGGGGCTTTTGGGTTTTCAGGCGGTGACCCAGCGGGATTATCCGGTGGTCTTAGGGAGCCTCTTTTTGACGAGCTTGATTTTTTTGCTCGGTAACATCCTCTCCGACCTATGTTTGGCGGCGGTAGATCCCCGTATTCGTTTTTCTTAAATATTGTGCACGCCCTTTGCATAATCCAGGGAAACGGGGCCACAGGGGCCCTCCACAACCTGGAGGAATATGTACGGCGAAAAGAAGATGCAGCCCTCACCGGGCTTGGTGATGTACTGGTCCAAATTGGGTGACCAATGGACCAAGATGGGACGGATCAAAGAAGCGAACCAGTATTATCAGAAAGCTTATGAGATGAGCGAGCGGGTCTACGGCCCCCGCCATCAAACGACCCAAACGCTAAGCACCCGCCTGGAAATGCCCGCCTGATTTTAGGTGGCGAGACACAGGAAAGAGGGGGCTTTGGCCCCCTTTTTTTTTGCCCCTATGCCCGATTCCTGGAAATCCCAGTTACAGCAACGCCTTCAGGGCACCCATGACTTCTCGGCCCGCTTTGGGCTGAGCTTAGACCCGCGCCTCGAAGACCGGTTGTCTTTGGGCGTAACGCCCTACTACGCCGAGCTTTGCGCCCAACACCCCGCTTTACTCAAGACCATCCTGCCCGATGCCCGTGAACTGGAATTTGGCGTCCATGAGTTGGCCGATCCCATGGCCGAAGAACCCGACTCTCCGGTGCCCGCAGTGGTGCGGCGTTATCCCAACCGGGCGTTGCTACTGCTTTCCCCCCACTGCCCGGTCTACTGCCGCTATTGCACCCGTTCACGCAAGGTCGGTAAGGCCAGCTCGAAGCTAGGGCCCGCTGATTGGGCTCAGGGTATTCAGTGGATCGCCGAGCAGCCCCAGATTGAAGAGGTCATTCTGTCTGGCGGGGAGCCCTTGATGCTCTCGGATGAGGCCTTGGGGTCGGTCCTCTCGGCGCTCCAGGAGATCCCACATCTCCGGTTTTTGCGTTTTTCCAGCAAGGCCCCTGCGGTACTGCCTCAGCGGATCACGCCCGACTTAGCCAAGCTGTTGGGCCGCTTCCGTCCCTTGATGAATCTGCACTTCACCCACCCTGCGGAGCTGACGCCCGAAACTATCCTGGCCCTAAGCCGGCTCCATGAAGCAGGGGTCCTGCTTGCCTCGCAGACCGTCTTACTCAAAGGGGTCAACGATGAGGTTTCGGTTTTAGCTGAGTTGTTCAAGGGCCTGATGGAGCGTCAAGTGCGGCCCTATGCTTTGTACCTTTGTGACTGGATCACCGGGGCAGGGCATTTCCGGGTCGGGCCCAGCCGGGCTTTGGCCTTGATGGAACAGTTGAGGCGTGAACTGAGTGGGCCCATGCTGCCCCGCTTGATCGCCGATCCGCCGGGCGGAAAAGCCGAAGTGGGGCCGGGGCTGCGGCGCAGCAATGAGGGCGTCTGGCTAATCAACTGGAAGGGTGAAGAAGTGCTTTGGCCGGAATAGAGCCCAAAAAAAAGGGCCTTTCGGCCCTCTTTTTATTTCAACTTCTAGCTTAGTGCTGGACTTCCGCTTCTTTGATGCGGTTGAACAGCATCTGCTGGAACACGGTGACCACGTTACTGACCACCCAATAAAGCACCAAGCCGCTGGGCATATCCAAGAAGAAGAAGACCAACAACACGGGCATCCACTTCATCATCATGGCCTGGGTCGGCTCCATAGCCGGTTGGGGCGTTAGGTGCTGCTGGATGAACATGGTCGCCCCCATCAAGATCGGCAAGATCAAGGTGTAGTCCGATGAACTTAGGTTGGTCATCCAAAGCGCAAAGGGTTGGTGGCGCAGCTCAATGGCGGGCATCAAGGCCGAGTAGAGGGCGATGAACACCGGTACTTGGGCCAACAAGGGGAGACAACCGCCCAAGGGGTTGACCTTGTTTTTCTTGTATAGCTCCATGATCTCGCGGTTCAGGCGGTCTTTGTCTTTTTTGTATTTATCGCGCAGATACTTCATCCGCGGATTCAACTGAGCCATCCGGCGCATGCTCCGCATGCCTTTGTAGGCGAGCGGGAAGAGCAACGCCCGGACGATGAAGGTCAAAAGGATGATCGCCACCCCCCAGTTGTGGACATAGCCCTGTAGCCAACGGAGCACCGCCAGCATGGGGTAAGCCAGGAAGCTAAACCAGCCCAAGTCCATCGAGGCGGGCAGGCTCATGGCATAGCCCTCTAAGCGCTCTTGCTCCTTGGGGCCAATATAAAGATCAAAGCCCTTAGTGTAGCGCTGGCCGCTGCGTAGTTCAAAAGCAGCCTCCTGGTAGCTCATCTGGGGGACTAAGATGTCGTTGTCTTTAAACTTGCCACCGATGCCTTCGAATTTTGCGCTGAACTTATCATCCCCTTGGGGGCGGAAGACGGAGATGAAGTAGGTGTCCATCACCGAAGCCCAGGTCAGTTGTTTGATCTCTAGGGGCGTTTCGAAGTCGTCGTCATCGTAGGTTTCGAAAGCGCCTTCTTCATAAACCCCGGCGTGGGTCGGTTGGTTGAATTGATCGGGCTCTACAGGCTCATTACCGGCACCGAAGTTAAAGGTCGGGCTGAGCTGGGCTATCTGGTCCGTGGGGTTTTCTAAGGCATAACTTAGGCCGATGCGGTACCCGGTGGGGTCAAAGGTGATTTTTTTAAAGAGCTTCAAACCGGTCGGTAAAACCGCGCTCAACGTCAAGCTGGCCGGAGCGTCCTTTAGCTGGATCGACTCGACATCGGCGGTAAAAACTACCTCACCTTCGGCCTTTTGCCCTGAAGGGCGAAATTCCCAGACCCGATTGTTTGGGCTCTGGTGGCCGACCATCTCAACGAGGCGTTCGGGGTCGAAGTGCTGTTCCTCGCCCTTGTCTTGGAAGAGGTGGTAAACCCAGTTGTGGGCCGGTTTTTGGTCGGGACCGGCGTAGCGGTATTGCTTGAGCTTCATGCTTCGCAGCACCCCGCCATGGGTATCGACTACCGCCGTGTAAAGCGGGCCATCAATGGTGACCAATTTGGCTTCAGCCAACGGGGCCGGGGCGGGCGTCTCGGCGGGCACCGGGGCCATTTCGCCAACCGGGGCGGCGGTTACGGAAGCCAAAGGGGCGGTGTCGCTGGTGGCTTCAAGGGCTTGTTTGATCGGTTGGGGATCTTCGGGCGGGAAGAAGCTATAATAGCCGACGATCACCAGAGTACTGAGCAAAAAAGCGAGCAGGAAATTGCGGTCCATCGAAGGGTCCTAGGGAGATTTAAAGAGATTGAAGGTTTCGGGCACTTCGTCTACGCCACCCTGGCAAAAGGGCTGGCAACGCAACAGACGCCATACCGACAAAATCACACCTTTGAACAGACCGTGGCGGACCAGGGCCTCTTGGGCGTAATGCGAACAAGTAGGGTAATAGATGCACGAAGGGGGGAGCATGGGGCTAACCATTTTTTGGTAGACCCAAATCAAAGCCAACAGGGGCGCCGTCAAGAGTTTGGTGAGGCCTTGAGGGTTCATCTCAGGTTGGCGAAAAAGCGCTCCAGATAAGTTTGGATCTCGCGCAGTTGGGGCGGTTGCCTTGTCGGCGAGGTCACGAAGACGGCCAAATGGATCGGGGTCCGCTCTAATTCGGGGCGGTGCCGAAGCACTTCACGGATGAGGCGTTTGAGTCGGTTGCGCATGGGCGAATTGCCCGCGCGCTTGGAGATGGAAATCACCACCTTCAGATAACCAGACTCAGCAGGGGTCCATTTGAACTTGAGGTATCCGGCCCGAAAAAATTCGCCATCAGCGAAGATCCGGCTGATCTCACCTTGGCGGGTGAGCCGAAATTGCTTAGGAAAGTTGCGCTGAAGGCGCTCTTCCTTAGGCACTCAGTACTTTACGACCCTTGCGCCGACGAGCGCGGATTATGGCGCGACCGCCCGGAGTTGACATGCGCTTGCGGAAGCCGTGTTTCATGCTGCGGCGGCGCTGGTTCGGTTGGAATGTACGTTTCATGAGTCCTCTTTCTAAGACGTAAGGGTCAACAACTGGGCACACCAGATTGGCGTATCTAGGTAGTATTAACGGGAGCGTTGCTTCTTGTCAATCAGATGCGGATCCTTTTTGTCTTCCTGGCTCTTGTATTCGGTCCGTCTTTCTACTAAGCTTGGCGAAATTTTTTCCTCTCCTGCTCCATGATAGAAGAACTTTCTTTGGACGGGCGGCGGATCATCTTGCTGGGAACGGCCCATATTTCGGCCCAATCCATCGAAGACGTCCGCCAAGCCATCACCGAATATCAGCCTGATCAAGTCTGCGTGGAGCTTTGCGTCCACCGCTATGACGCCATCAAAAACGCCGAACATTGGCAGCGCATGGACATCGTGCGGGTCATCAAGGAAGGCAAGGCCCCCTTGTTGTTGGCGAACCTGATGTTGACGGCTTTCCAGAAAAAGATGGGTGATCAGTTGGGCGTACGCCCAGGGGCCGAGATGGTCGCGGCCATTGAGGCGGCTGAAGCGATTGGGGCCAAGGTGGTCTTGGCGGATCGCGCGGTGACCACGACCCTCAAGCGGGCCTGGGGGGCCTTGGGCTTTTTTGAAAAGCTCAAAGCGCTGATGCATTTGATTGGCGGTAGCCTCAACAGCCAAGAGGTAAGTGAAGCTGAGATCGAAGAATTAAAAAATACGGACGTCTTGACCGAAGCGATTGAGTCGATGGCCGCAGAACTTCCGGGCATCAAGACCGTCTTGATCGACGAACGGGACCGTTATTTGGCCCAAAAAATCCGCAGCGCCGAAGGCCCCACGGTCTTAGCGGTAGTCGGGGCCGGACATTTGCCGGGTATCCAGCGCCAGATTACCGAAGAACACGACCTGGAACCTTTAAGGGTGATCCCCAAGCCCTCGCCTTGGGTCAACATCATCAAGTTCGGTATGCCGCTGATCATTATTGCCATGATCGTCTACGGCTTTGCTCAGGCAGACGCGCAGGTCAGTTGGGAAATGATCAAACGCTGGGTGTTGGCTAATGGCCTGCTTTCGGGGCTCGGAGCCCTGATTGCGGGCGGGCATCCGCTGACCGTCTTGACCGCTTTTGTGGCCGCACCGATCACCTCACTGAACCCCACCATCGCCGCTGGCTGGGTCTCGGGACTGACGGAGGCATGGCTGCGCAAGCCAACGGTGCAGGACTTTGAAAACCTGGGACAAGACATCACCAGTCTGGCCGGATTCCGCCGCAATGAAATCACCCGTATTTTATTGGTGGTGATCCTCTCTAACGTGGGCTCTGCCCTGGGTACCTTCTTGGGTATCCCTCTCCTGGCCTCCCTGCTTTAGCGGGCACAGAAATCCTTTGTCTTCGGCCCTAAAAGAAGGTAGTTTAGAGCCAAAGCTAACCGGTAGTTATGGACAAAGTGAAAGAATCGTTGCTGCAGGACTTTCTGCCCCAACTTAAAGAGTTAATCCGTTCGGAAACCGTATTCGGTGCCCCCTACGAAGTGGGCGGCGTGACCATTATCCCGGTGAATTCGGTGAAAATGGGTTTTGGCTTCGGTAACGGAGAGATCACCAAAGACCGCGACGGCGGTGGTGGCGGTGGCGGGGTTCTGTTGACCCCCGAAGCCTTTTTGGTGGTTAAAAACGGAGAGGTTTCGATCCACAATCTCGCTTCGGGCAGTATTGAGAATATAATGGACCGTGTCCCTGAGGTCTTAGATAAGCTGGTCGGCGTCTTTGAGCGGGCTAAGGGCAAGCCTAAGAAGGAATCCGATCCGAGTTCGTGATGGATTGGCTCTGGCTGTTCGCGCTGCTCCCGGTTTGTCTGTTTTGGGCATTGTGGCTCCCGTTGCGTCTCTCCTTTAGCTGGGAACCCTTCAGCTTTGAGGTCCATTGGGGACTGTTGGGTTTCGCGCTGGATAAGCCTGAGCAACAAGCCCGCAAACGACTGTGGTTAGGGCTTTTTTGGTGGTCTTGGGGGACTGGCGAGCCCAAAAAGAAGAAGCAACTGGCCAAGACCCAGAAGCCAAAGCAAGATAAAAAGGCGCTCAATAAGCCGAAGAAAAAGCGCAATAGACCGCATATCGGCTGGGCCGAAGCTAAAATGTTACTCAAACACCCGGTGCCCCGCATCGTCTTGGGCCGACTCAAGCAACTGGGCTTGGGCCTATGGGCGGCCTTACGGCTTGACCGGTTGCAATTAACCTACGGCGGTATGGACGCCTATAGCCAAGGCCTTTTGGCCGGAGTCGCCGCGTCTTTGCCCTTAGGTCCTCGGTTTCGACTGATTAGCAGTTTTACCGGAGACCACAATATTCGCCTAGAAGGCCGGATCTTCACTTGGAGACTGGTGCTGGCGCTGTTCCTCTTTTTGGCCCGTTTGCCTTATCTAAAGGCTTATCGGCTGTACCGACAACTCAACCAACCCCATCCCCAAGCAAGCCGATGAACCGCCAATTCCAAACCAACGGCCTGACGCTGATCCAACGGGTCGGGCCTTATGTGGAACTCTTTTTTGACTGGTCTAAGCTACCGGAAATCAACCTGGAACAGGAATATTTCTTGGTACGGGTTACACCCAAAGAGAAACACCTCCCCGCCGAGTTCGCCCGCCCCAACTCCGATGGCCCCCTATTCTTCGGCTTAAAGGGCGGGGCTAGCTATCTGGTGGAACTGCTGAAGGTACAGCACCTAGTTTATCAGGTGCACTCGTCACTCAAACCGGTGCCTTGGGTCGACCTGATCGCTGAGCACGAAAACCTGCTTAAGTTGGTTTGGGGTAACATGGACCTGCGGGGCATGAACCAAGGCGAGTGGCTTGAGGTCTTGGTGGACGGGAAGTTGAGCGAGCGGGTGCATATTGACGCCCTGCCCGAATCCTTTATCCAAGACCGTCCGGGACAGATTTCTATGCGTTTTGAGAAGGGTGAGGAACTCTTTAACGCCCAAACCAACCTGGAATCTTGTGAAGTTGCCGCTAAGTTAGAGGTGACGCTAGAAAAACGTGAGGCCGATTTCTTTTTCAGTCGTTCAGTCACCCCGAGCCCTAAGTTCCAATGCCGCGCCGAGATCGAACCTTTCTTCGACATGCGCAGCTTCTTCCGCGCGGCCTTCTTGGCCCAGTACCCCAAAACGCCCAGCTACCGCATTGGTGGCAAGGTGGTGCTTTGTGAGCAAGGGAAGTCGGTGTGGGAGGTTCGCCAGATGGGTTTTTCGGCCGCACCGGACTTAAAACTAGCCGAGGTGATCCAGACCAAAGAATGGGGCCTGGAAAAACCCAAAGATATCACTGGCTGGCGGCTCTCGATTCAGGTGACCAGCCGCCACCGGGAATTTTACAAATTTCCGCTTTACGACAAACAGTTTGATACCCTGCCACAAGAGGGTTTACTCTTTGCCACCGAAGAAGAGGTCCAACAGGCCCAGGGAAGGCTTTATAAGCTCAACCCCCATGCCTCTTGGGACCAGTCTTTTGTGGAATTGGCCTTGTTTTTTAAGGTCGAGGGGCACCCCTGGCAAGAATTCCAACGCGAACCGGCCCACCTGACCCGGTGGGACTGGACACCCGGTGATTCTGGCGAAGAATTCAGCGCCCAATGGGTGTTATATGACCTTGCCGAACCGAAGAACGAAGTGACGCTCTTTAAGTCCGGCAAAGTCTACCGGGACCACTTCGAGCCCATGGTCGTGCTCAAGCCGCACAGCGACCGTCGGTTACTGGTCTATTGGGAGTTGGAACGTGCCGGGGTGGCGGCCTTTGTGAAAGACCGTTGGCATTGCGGTATAGAAGAGGTGGGTTTTTACTTAAAAATCCACGAAGAACATCTGGGCAGCCGTCTCGAACGCAAGGATCTGACGGCCCATTTGGTAGACCTGTTCAGCGAGCACCAGAACTTATATATAGAAGTGGAACCGGACCGGCGCTTCTCGGCGGAAATCGTCGCGCGGCGGCATCATGAGGAGGCGGCCTTGACACCGGTCAGTCAGTCCATCGTCACTCCCCGTCCGCTCAACACTAGCGCGGGCTTTGAGGCAGGCTCTCGGGGTCTTGGGACTCATTGGCACCACACCAGCCAGCGCGAAGTGCGTCACGCCCAGGGTCATGACTCGAACAACGTCTCTAAGGTGATGCTGCACCTGCACATGCACTCGCCCAACCTGTTCCGGGTCGAGCCTTTCCGCGACAGCTACCTGCGCGACCTCCCCTGGCCCATCCGAACCCAAGACGGGGCAGAGGTCCACAATCCGCCGGGCGAATGGGCGCTGCGCAACTGCGCGGATGCTTGGTTGCCTTTGCTGATGGTCTTTAAAAAACTAGCCGATGAAGGGGTGGATTATCAGGTCAGCCTAGACATCACCCCGCCGGTGGCCTATATGATCAGCCACCCGCGCTTTAAAGACTACATGAGCCGCTTCTTGCTGCGTTTGCAAAGCCATTGCCGCGCACAGATTGCGCTGATGAAGTCCCGTTTGGAAAACCCTGCGTATATTTGGGCGGCCCAGAAATATTTAGATCAACTAAAGAGCTTGGATTTTTTCTATAATCACGGCATCCACAAGGACATGATCGGGGCCTTCCGTAGTTTGGAACTTTCAGGTTTCTTGGAGTTGTCTACCTGTACGGCGACTCACGGTATGCCTGCTTGTTTAGAGACCATGCCTGATTCTTTAGATGCCCAGATTGCCCTAGCGGCAAGAGCCCACCACCGCATCTTCGGTGACCGGCCCAAGGGGATTTGGCTGGCTGAAAACAGCTGCTTCCCTGGGGTGGACAAATGGTTGGAAAAAGAAGGGCTGCATTATTACTTTGTTGAGGCCGAATCGGTCTTAGGGGCCTCGGCAAGGCCCAGCAGCGAAGAGTTTAACCCACTACTCAGCCCCAGCAGCAACGTCGTCGCCTTTGGGCGCTCGCGTATGGGCCGGGTGCAGGTTTGGGACGCCGAGATCGGCTACGCCGGACACCCGGACTTCCGTGAATACCACCACCGCCATTGGGGCCTGCCGCTCAAGCGGATCACCAGCAAGACGAGCAGCGAAAAAGCCCCTTATGATCCCGACCAAGCTCATCAGGTGGCTCGCGAGATGGCCCAGGACTTCTACCGCAAGCTTTGCGGCAAGGCAGACCAACTGCGCCATTGGCCTATGCCAGCTCAGCCGTTGATCACCTGTACCTATGACGCCGAATTGTTCGGCCACCATTGGTCCGAAGGGCCGGTGTTCTTAGAAGAGCTGTTGCGCGAATTCCACCGCAACTCGGACCATATCGGTTTGACCACCCCCAGCCATTATCTGGTCGGTCATCCCCAATTGCCCGAAGCCACCCCGAACCCCAGCACTTGGGGCCATGAGGCCTGCCACATCCGCTGGACCGATGCCAAGGTAGCCTGGACCCAGCGCGAATTGCAGCGCGGAGACAGCATCCAGCGTCATTATTTGGGTAAAGCAGTGCGCGGTGAGTTGAGCGAATTCCACCAGCGTTGTGTGGAACAGATGGGTGCCGAATTGATGCGGGCCGAATCCTCGGACCTTACCTTTGTGATCATCTCCGGCGACTTTGAAGAAGACATGATGCGCGAAATCCAAAAATACTTGGATTACTTCTACAAGCTCAAGTACCTAATCGATAACCTGGAAACAGACGAGGAGTTTTTGGCCTTCAGGGTCTATGAAAACGATATGTTCCCCGAAGTCCGCGCCTATTACGGGCTTGGTTAGAGCCCGCTCGACCTAGGAAGGTGTTGCCATTGCGGGGAGGACTGACCCGATGAAGCAAGGCTTTAGATTCTCGGCGTCAGATGGCTCGGTTTGATATCTGGGAAGTCTGATACTGGTCGGACAGAAGACAACTCCAACCGCTAGACCGCCTTTGCCGGCTTCCTTCGAAAGAGGTCGAGACGGTCCGGCTACTTTGGACGGAGGTCGCGGTTCCCAAAGGTTGTTTGGCGGCCTGCGTCCGGTTTTTCGTGGTGCCCCACGGGACCGATTGGCGGCGGGCAGTAAGTTGGTTGGCCCGCCTGGAAAACCCTATGTTCTGCGGAAAACTCTCGATCCCACCCTTATTTGTGGTTTCACCAGAAGTCTATGTCCCGCTTAAGCCCATCACAGAACCCAATTCGGGCTCAGCTACTGCGGTCGGTCAGTAGCTTTTTGTTGTTGCTATTCTTTTCGTCACCAGGATTGATAGCCCAAGACCGTTTGGAGTCGGTGGTCTTGCGGCTTTCTTGGAAGTATCAGTTCCAGTTTGCCGGTTTTATTGTGGCCAAGGAATTGGGCTACTACCGCGAAGCCGGATTGGACGTCACCCTCAAGGAATTCGACCCTCAGTTGGATACGGGCGAGCTGGTTTTGTCGGGCCAAGAGAACTATGGTTTGCTCAATTCCATGTTCATCGTTCAGGGGCGTCAGATCCGGCCTTCGGTCTTGCTGGCGAGCTACTTCCGGCGGTCTCCGTTGGTGTTGGTGGTCAAGCCCGAGATCGTCAAACCCCAAGACTTGGTCGGGAAAAAGGTGATGGCCGCCAAGTATGAGCTGCAAAACTCCTCGCTGGGCATGATGCTCAATCATTTTGGGCTGCAATCGGAAATGACCGTCTTACCAGCGACCCACCAACTAGATGACTTCATCTCCGGTAAAGTGGATGCGATGACGGCGTTTACCTCCAATGAGGTCATCTCCTTAAGGGAAAAGAAGATAAAACACCGTATCTTGGACCCCTTCGACTATGGTTTTTATACCACTGCGGTCAACCTGTTTGCTTCGGAGCAGGAGGTCTACCTGCACCCCCAAAGAACCAGAAAATTCGTCGAGGCCAGCAACCGGGGCTGGGAGTATGCGCTGGCCCACCCGGAAGAGGCCATCAACCTAATATACGGCCAATATTCCCAAGAAAAATCCAAAGCCGCCCTCCGTAAGGAGGCAGAGGTCACCGCTAGGCTGATTCTGGGCGACTTGTTCCCTATTGGTACCGGGGATTTTAAGCTGGCAGAGCGGCTCTTTCTTCAGCTAAAGGGGGCCAGAATGCTGGACGAAGCAGCAGAGCTTAACACCCTCTCTTTGGAGCGGGCGCTGGGAAGCCGAATCCCGGTGGATACCGTCTTGAGTCAAGCCGAGCGGGAATATCTGGATAAGAAACGAAAGCTGATCATTTGTGTCGATCCCTTGTGGATGCCCTTTAGCAGCGTTTGGCTCGCCAAAGCCATCGGCTTGGTGTCTGGCTATCTGGACGTACTAGAGGACTTCTCTGGAGTTGAACCGGAGTTTCTTGAGGTGGATCGGTTGAGTGAATCCATCCAAGCGCTTCGTGAAAGAAAATGCGACTTGATGCCGCTGATGGAAGCCAATGAAGAGCTAAGTAGCTTCTTGAGTTTTTCTGCGCCGATACTGCAGCTGCCGCGTCTGGTGGTGACCCCGGTGGGTACAGGCCATGAGCAGAGTTTATATGACTTTAAAAACCGTCGGGTAGGGATTATTGAAGGGGGCGCTCAGACCGAGTACTTTAGGGAAAAATTCCCCCAAGTTACCTTTGTGGAGACCGAAACGGTCCGAGCGGGCCTAAAGCGGGTGGTCCTGGGCGAATTAGCGGCCTTTATCGCCGGGGATTACGAGACTATCCACCGGATCATAGCCGAGTTTGACGAGCAATTGATGCCCGCCTTTCGAACCAAACCCGATTTGATCGTATCGGTGGGAGTGCGCAACGACGAACCTCAGTTGATCCAGGTGATCAATAAACTGATTGGCAAGCTCGGCAAGACCAAAATCCTTGAGTTGTTGGCCAATTGGGTTCGGTTGCAGGCCCGCTTTGAAACCTCTTTCGCCATCGCTTGGCGGGTGCTGCTGGCGGTTACTTTTTTTGCCGCGCTGCTGCTGTGGGAACGAAAGCGACTGAGGCGATTCAATGCCCAACTCCAAAGTCTTGCGGAGCGCTTGGATGCTTCGAATGAGGCCAAGGATCGCTCGATTGCCACCAAGAACAAGCTGCTTTCGATCATCGGCCATGATCTCAGGGGGACTATGAGCGGTTTGGAGATCGTCTTCCATCAGGTGGTAAAGAACCCACAAATATTTGATCAAGGCCTATTGGATGCGGTGCGGGCCAGCACCCATGAAGCCCGTCATGTGTTGGAAAACCTGTTGATCTGGGGAAAAAGCCAACAGTCGCAAATCGGCTTTGCTCCCACCAACCTTGAGTTGGCATCCTTCCTAGAACGGAAGTTGGAGTTTTTTAAAATCCAGGTTGCACTGAAGCAGGTCGATTTAAGTTGGGAATGTGCGCCCTCGTTGCGGGTTTATGCAGATCCTTTGATGTTAGAGACGATCCTACGTAATTTGGTCGAAAACGCCTTTAAGGCAGCAAAGCCCCAGGAGGGCATCAAAATTTCTTGCCGATCCAACGGCGCGTTTGTCCAGATTTTGGTGGCCGACACCGGGCCCGGCATGGAGCCCGAGACCTTGGCCGCACTACTTAGAGATCCAAGGGATGGCCTTGCGGCTCAGGCCGGTGGATTGGGGTTAGCGCTTTGTTTGGAGTTTGTGGGATTGCATGGGGGGCAGCTATTCGGTTGCAGCCAGCCAAACCAAGGAACCACCTTTTCGCTGATGTTTCCCAGGGCTTCAGGGTGAGTTCAGGGACAGAGACTTTGGGCACCCGATTTTTTGCTTCTAGAAAGCCTAGGAGTTATATTGGGGACCGGAGGGACTGCTTTCGGCAGCGGGGCTGAGGCGGTGCGGATTTCTCGGATCCAATTATTTTCTTTGCGTCCAAGGGCTTCGACTTTTGCTTGGAATCTTAGAGGGCGGCTCCTTCCGGCAATCGGGGCCCAGGCCGGTTGTTCGGTGGCCTAGCCTACCAAATAACTGCTTATACTTGACCATTCCGCTCAGCTTATCACTAACATTTATAGCAACTTTTTAATAAGTTGACCGGTTTGGTGTACTTTAGCAAAGGCTTAGCTAATAGGGAAGAAGCGATGATCAGAGGTTTTTATCCTAAGTAACTTGACTAAGTTGATAAAGTATCGGCAATATGTTTCCACTTTTAAACATATCCATATCAGTATACACTCATATTCAACCTTATCCCAGAACGGCTCGGATGAATACGATGACCAAAAAAACTGGCGAAACCAATCCCGAACTCGTCAAAACGCTTGAAGCGCTCTTTGATGATCAGGAAGAGAACATTGACAAGGCGGTCCGTTGCCTTAAGGTGTTGGCTCATCCTCAGCGCTTAAAAATCCTGTGTGTGTTGCTGACCGGGGAACATTCGGTCCAGCAGCTAGAGCAATACGTGGGTATTGCCCAGGCTACCTTAAGCCAGCACTTGTCCTTGTTAAAGGACCGGGGGATTTTGAGCAGCCGCCGCCAGGGCAATTTTTCGCTCTACTCGGTGGCTAATCAGGACATGGTGGAGTTGTTCGCTATGATCCAAAAAATCTTCTGCGCCCACTAATCCAGCCGGCCTGTTTCCTATCCAGGCAACAGGTCGCGCACCAATTTGTAGGCGATCAACAACATCGGCCAGCTGTGAAAAAACAGGTCGAAGATGTCGATTGGTCGCTTCAACTCGCCTTGCATCAGCATCCGCAGCTTTTCAACTAAGTGGGGTTCAGGGAAAAAGGGGGCCAATCCCAACAGAACGGCCGCCGGAATCAAGAGTTTATAATCGAGAATCTGATCAAGCATGGTGCCTCATATGAATATTAAGATATTCCTATATCATATTGAAGATTGCCCTTATTGTCATCTAGTTCGCAGGAAACTTGACTTTTTAGGGCTGGATTACGTCTCTAAGGCCGTCCCCCATGAAGGGGCCCAACGCGCCGAACTGATCGAGAAGACGGGCCAACAAGCTGTTCCTGCCCTGATCGACGGGGACAAAGTGATCACCGATAGCCTAGAAATCATCGCCTATCTGGACCAAGCTTATGGCCCAGTTGAATTGCCCGGCGGTGACTATGGCATGGCTACCGAAGTGGCTGGCGAATATGACGCAGTCCGCGAGAAGACCATTGCCGCCCTTAAAGAGGTGGGTTTTGGGCTGCTGACCGAGATCGACGTGAAAGCGACGATGAAGAAGAAACTCGACAAGGATCTACCGCCATACGGTATTTTGGGTTTCTGCAACCCTGGCTTCGCCTACCACGGCATTAGCAACGAGCCAAATATGGGATTGTTGTTGCCTTGCAACGTGATTGTTCGTGAATTGGCCCCTGGGCGGTTTCTGGTTTCGGCGGCCCATCCGGTGAAAATGTTTGTCCCTGTGGGACGGCCGGAGATGTTGGGTATGGCCCAAGAGGTCACCGCCTTACTCAAGAAGGCCATCGAAAGTCTATAACAGGCCCCGCTCTTTTAAAAAGGAGCGGGATTTCAACCCTAAGTCGCTAAAGCCGAAGTCCGAGTTGAGCCGTTTTTCGAGGTCCAGCAGCACCGCCCGAGTTTCTTGGACGGCGGCGGCGTCTTGGCTTTTAAGGGCTTCGCTGAGGGCTTTGCGGTAAAAGGCTTCGGCCTGGGTGGGGCGGTAGATCCCGTCAAAGGCTCGGCCTAACATAAAAAAGCACCAGCCCCGGCGCTCTGGGTCCTCATCGGCTCCGTGGTGTAGGGCTTGGTCGAGCAGTTCGGCGGCGCGCAAATATTCCTGGCGCTCTAAATATTCCAACCCCAATTGCGACAAGACTAGGTACAACCGCTCGGGCGCACGGGCGCGCGCTAGCGCTTCGGCGGCCCAAAGGCGGGCGAGCGCTTGGTTTACTTTTCCCATAGAGGCGGCTAGGCTGGCCGAATGGATCAACGCCAGCACCTCACCTTTGGCGTCAAAACACTGCCGGTAGCGTTGCTCTAGTTGCCGCGCCAAGCCCCAGGCTTGGGGGCCAGGCAGGAAGCCCAAGCGTTGGTGGTCCACATAGGCGAGCCAATGCTGGTCGCCAGCCCGCAAAAAAAGACTGCGGGCGCGGGCCAGTTCGTCTTGGGCGGCTTCAAGCCGACCTGCTTGGGCTAGTTCTAGGGCGTGGTCGCTCAGTTGGTGGCCCAGGTCAACCCAGTTTGTGTATTCGCTTTCGGTCATGGAGCCTCGGCTAGGTGCTTTTTAGGGCTAACCCTTTAGGGGCTGGCTGTCAAACAGGAGTCAAGATGTCGTTACCTTTTAAAATTGGCGTGGTCACTATTTCCGATCGGGCCTTTTCGGGGGAATATGAAGACCTAGGCGGGCCGGGGATTCTGTCCTGGCTGGAATCGGCCCTGGCCACCCCTTACCAGCCGATCAGTCGTTTGCTCCCAGACGAACAAGCCCTGATCGAGCGGACGCTGATTCAGTTGGCTGACCAGGAACATTGCGCCTTGGTGCTGACCACTGGCGGCACCGGCCCTTCAAAGCGGGACGTGACCCCGGAAGCGACCTTGGCGGTGGCCGAAAAAGAACTGCCCGGCTTTGGCGAGCGGATGCGCTCGATTAGTTTGAAGTATGTACCTACGGCGATTTTGAGCCGTCAGGTCGGGGTGATCCGGGGCGATTGTTTGATCGTCAACTTGCCGGGCTCGCCGCGCTCGATCAAAGAGACTTTAGACGAATTGTTTGAGGCCATTCCCTACTGCATCGAGCTGATGGATGGGCCTTATATTGAGACCCGGCCTGAGGTGGTCACCGCCTTTAGACCCAAGAAGAAGTAAACTAAGGTAAACCGCCCTACTTTGAGGCCAAAAGGTCCTTGAATTGGCGGGCTCGAAAGGATATTAAATCAGGGCAGGAACCGGGTACTCATTCCCAACTGCCGCCCAAACTCAACCTATTTTTACCACCCCAAGGAAAACCGCTATGGACCCGCTGGAACAACAAATTCGTGATGCCTTCGCCAAAATCCCCTTTGCCGACAGCGGCCAAAATGTCTTGGATGCCGATATTGTCTATAGCTTAGAGATATCCGAAAGCCGCGCTGACGCGACGGTGATCATTGGAAAGGAGCACGAAAGCTTCATTGGTGGCATTTGCCAAGGGATTGAAGAGGCCCTGAAGTCCTGTGATGGGATCGAAGAAGTGGGGATCAACGTAGTCAATACCTTGGGCGAAGCCCAAGCGGCCAACCAACCCGAAGCGACCCACGCCGGAGCCCCCAAGCGGACCAGCTATTTAGGGGAATACGGCGAAGTGATCTTGGTGGCCAGCGGTAAGGGCGGCGTGGGCAAATCAACCACTGCGGTCAACTTGGCCTTGGCCTTAAAAAACCTAGGCAAAAAAGTCAGTCTGCTCGACGCGGACATCTACGGTCCTTCGGTGCCGGTGATGATGGGTTCTCGCGGGGAGTTTAGCGAGGTGATGGGCCAGCAGTTGATGCCCGTGAGCCGCTATGGGATCGAATATATGTCCCTGGGCAACTTGGTTGAAGAAGAAGAAGCTGTGGTTTGGCGCGGCCCTATGGCGCATCAGGTTTTAGAACAGATGTTGCGCGACACCACCTGGCCCGGTGGGGATTATATGATCATCGACCTACCGCCGGGCACCGGCGACGTCCAAATCACTTTGGCTCAGATGACCGAAGCGACCGGCGCGGTGATTGTTTGCACCCCTCAGGATGTCGCATTGCTCGACGCCCGCAAGGCCGTGCGAATGTTCGAGAAGGTCAGTATCCCCATTTTAGGTATCGTCGAAAACATGTCTAGCTTCATTTGCCCCCACTGTGGCGAAGAAACCCCGATCTTCTCCAAGGGCGGTGCCGAAGACGAATCCACCAACACCAAGGTCCCCTTCTTGGGTGCGGTGCCTATCGAGTTGGCGGTACGCGAAGGCGGCGATGCCGGGTTCCCGGTGGTGGTTAGTCACCCCGAGTCGGCTTCGGCTAAGGCCTTTGCCCAGATCGCCGAGCGCTTGATTGCCGAATTGGCCGAGGAGGATTAAATGCCCCGAGCCCCAAAGAAATACCGCCCCAAAGAGATATTCTTCGACGGCAAGATGCATGTGATCTTTTTTGATGGGGCCCACTGCCTTTATAGCTATTGGGAACTACGGACCTCTTGCACCTGCGCTGACTGCGTGCACGAGGTGACCGGCGAGAAACTGTTGGACGACGCCACGGTGCCCGCCAACATCTACCCTAAAGACAGCGAGTACGTGGGCAACTATGGCCTGCAAATCCATTGGAGCGATGGGCACAACACGGGGATTTACAACTTCCAGCGCCTGCGCGACCAGTTGCCCCACGAGACCCTACAAGTCGACTGATGCCGCTGAGCTATGAGTTAAAGGGCCAGGACGGACAGGCCCGCGCGGGCGTGATGACCATCCGTGGGATCGAAGTACCCACGCCGATGTTTATGCCGGTGGGCACCAACGGCACCGTCAAGGCGTTGACCACCGGTGAGGTGTCCGAGATGGGTTACAACCTGATCTTGGGCAATACCTACCACCTTTTTCTGCGGCCTGGGGACGACCTAGTCAAGGAATTGGGCGGCCTGCATAAGTTCATGAATTGGGACGGGCTGATCCTGACCGATTCAGGCGGCTTTCAGGTTTTTTCCTTGGCCAAACTAACCAAGATCACCGAAGAGGGGGCTTCCTTCCAGAGCCACATCGACGGCACCCGCCATATGCTGACCCCCGAACGGGTGGTTCAGATCCAAGAAAATTTAGGTTCCGACATCATGATGGTGCTCGACGAATGCCTGCCCATTCCGGCCGAAAAGGGGCGGGTGGAACAGTCCATCGGGCTCACCACCCGCTGGGCCGAGCGCTGCTTGAAGGCCCGCCAGGGGCCGGGCAATCTCTTTGGGATCGTTCAGGGGGCCGATTATCCAGACCTGCGCCAGCGCAGTGCCGAAGAATTGGTGGCCTTGGGTTTTGATGGCTACGCGATTGGCGGCTTGAGTGTCGGTGAAGACAAAGAGGTGATGCATGGCATTTGCGCTAGCACCACCCTGCATTTACCGGCCGACAAGCCCCGTTATTTGATGGGGGTCGGCGATCCGGTGGATTTATTGGCGGCGGTGGAGTCGGGCATTGATCTCTTCGACTGCGTCATGCCAACCCGCAATGCCCGCAACGGGAGCTTGTTTACGGCTTTGGGCAAGATTGCCATCAAGCAGGCCCAGTACCGTAACGACCCCGGCCCGATTGACGCCGAGTGTGGCTGTAGCGTTTGCCAAAACTACAGCCGGGCCTATCTGCGGCATCTGTTCCAGGCCAATGAAATTCTGGCTTCACGGCTCAATACCTACCATAACCTCTATTTCTTCCGCAAACTGATGGAAGGAATGCGCAGCGCCATTTTAGATGGCCGGTTCGCCGCCTTTAAGGCTGATTTCTTGGCTAAGTATCAGGGGTAAGAAAAAGAAGAAATAAGTGGGGTCCAGGGGCCTTCGGGAACTTGTGTCGGCTGCGCCGACGCCTTAGGCTGGGCAATACTCGCCGGCTCGCATTGCTACCCACGCATCCCTCGACCTTCGGCCTCGAAGCTGCTTTGCGTGGCTACGGGCTCTAAGCGTCTCACCAACGGGGGTAGCAAAAGACTCTACCCATCAAGACGTTTTGGCTAGGGACGCTAAAATGCTCGAAAAAAGGAACAGGCAAAACCACTTCTAAAAAAAACGTGGGGCCACTGGTTTCTGGCGGTCCTCGAAGGAAAACTGCCAAAGGAGATTTAGCCCCAGCGGGTCTCGGTTTTTTGCGCCGCTAAGGAATTCCTTGAGGGTTGAAACCCTCAAGGAATTTAAAGGTCCTAGTGACCGCCGCTTTGCAGGATGTTGCTGGCAGCGAGCAGGATCAGTAATAGTTCAGCAGCCACAATAGCGACCATGATCTTGCTCCCGGCCTTTGCAGCCGCAAAAAGGAGCACAAAGTAACAGACCATCGAGACACTGGCCAAAAAGGCAATTCCCGTGATGGTTAGGTAGTCTCCAGCCCCAAGTCTTTGGGTCCAGCCCCATCCAGTAGGGGAACCGGCTGCTTCCAAAAACTCGTTTAAGGGCATCACCCAATATTTGGGTAGGTCTTCCATGGGGATCACGGGAGGCAACAGCCCCGAGACGTAAACCACAAAGGTGACGAACAACAGGACAATCCCAACGTTGACCAGCTTCCCTAATAGTTCACCATAAAGCTTCTGGGCCGGTAGGTTCTCAAATCTTGAATCTTCCATGAATCCTCCTTAAATTCCAAAAGCTTTAAGCAGCGACCGAATACCGGCCAGCAGCAAGACACCGATTACCATTTGGCGGATCAAGCTAGGCTTGACCTTAGGTAGCAGTTTCGCACCGATGCGCGCACCGATCATGATCCCTGCCATCGAAGGCACCGTCACGATGGGTAAGACAGCGCCCTTGTTCAGGTAAATCCATGCGGCCGTCGTGTCGGTGATCGACAGGGCAAAGCCCGAAGTGGCCACGGCAACCTTGACCGGGGCACCCATCACTAAGTTTAACACAGGAACATTAGCCCAGCCAGCACCTAAACCAAACATCCCCGCCAAAGTGCCCACAAAGGCAAAGAGCACCATCGCTTTAATGGTGTTGTGAACCGTCCATTTGATTTCTTCGCCGGTGGTTCCTTCCGTATAGGTGCCGCCGATGCCCAGTAACTGGGCCAGCCCATCGGTTAAGCGGACTTCCGGGTGTTCGGATTTTTTACTCAATATCATGATCACCACGATCATCAAGATCAGCACGCCCAAGGAGCCTTGGATGTAAGCGGGGTTCAAGGCGCTCAACCAAAGCCCCAAAAAGGCGCCGATGATCGAAAACCCCGAAGCCACTAGTGCCACGGGCAGGGCTAACTTGATGCTGGCCAAATTGGCTTTTAATAGGCTCGGTGCCGCCGCTAGGGAGGAGCTTAAGGCGATAAATAAGCCAGCGCCGCGTACAAAATCGATGTGGAAGGGAAAGAAACTACCCACCAGCGGCACAAACAAAACACCGCCGCCGATACCGGCCATTACGCCAAATACACCGATCACGAAAGTGGTCAAAAATAAAGCCATGGCCCAGCCCCACCAAGGTAACAAGGCAGAACGTTCCGAAGCGTCAGCGGCCAGAGCAAAGCTAGGCGACAGGGCTAACAATAAGGAGCTTGTCAACAGCCCGCGCCCGACCTGGCGGCCCGGAAAAACCCGCCTATTGGCGGGCTCCAAGGGCATTGAAATTTGGTTTTGTTGCATAGAGTCTCTCGATAAAAAACCCCTAGGTACCAATAGGGGTGGCTTGTTTGAGCGTCTTTCCGGTGGGGATTTGGCGCTTAAATTGGATTAAAGGCTGGTCCGGCAACGCTAGATGAGGACCAAAATGTTGGTCTGTAAGTTGCCGGAGCGAGTCCTTTAGGTTGGTTTTTCTACAACTCAGTTTTGATGGAGCCGTTTAATGATCTGCTCCGCAACCTTGAGGGGTTGCATGAAATCCGCTACTGCCAATAAAAACAGGCGAGCTGCCAGCGAGAAAGAGCCGGGCAGATAAAGCTTACAGTGGGGTAAATTCACTGCAAACCGCCAGAGGCAATCAATTCCCCTTTTAAGGGGGGCGGAAAGCTGCCAACTTTTTGAATGAAGTCAGCGAGGCTTTTTTGATAATTCGTATATATCTTTCTTTGAATATACTGCCGTAACCGCTGGATTTTGCCAAGCGCTTTTTGTAACGCTAAGCGGTACGGCGCTGTGAAGCGGTTTTACTGCTTCTTAAGGTTGCAAAAATGGCGGAGCACTGGGGTCGTCGAAGTCGGCTGGTTCATACCATTTTAGGGTTTTACGCAGCCCCACCACCTTGCCGATAATCACCAGGGTGGGCGGTTCCAGGTGCTCTTCTTGTGCTTTGCGGGCCATCTCCGATACGTTGGTGATGATCACCCGCATGTTGTAGGTGGTGGCCCGTTCAATCAGCGCGACCGGCATTTGGGGCTCGACGCCGTGGGCAATCAGCCGCTCGCTGATCACCGGCAAGGTAGAAAGCCCCATATAAAAGACCAGGGTCTGGTTGGCTTGGGTCATGTGCTCCCAATCCAGTTCCAGGCTCCCGTCCTTTTTCATGTGTCCGGTAATGAACCGGACCGACTGGGCGCAGTCGCGGTGGGTTAAGGGAATCCCCGCATAGGTCCCCGCACCGCTGGCGGCGGTGATCCCAGGAACGACCTGGAACTCAATGCCCGACTGCACCAGCAATTCGATTTCTTCGCCGCCCCGTCCGAAGATGAAGGGGTCACCGCCTTTGAGGCGGACCACGTTTTTCCCTTCTTTGGCCTTATCCACCAGAATCTGGTTGATCCCTTCTTGTGGGACGCTATGTTCTGCGCTCTTTTTGCCCACATAAATCTTTTCGGCTTCGCGGCGGGCATAGTCTAAGATCACCGGGCTGACCAGACGGTCATAGACCAACACATCGGCATTTTGGATCAGCCGCAAGGCGCGTAGGGTCAAGAGGTCCGGGTCGCCGGGACCGGCACCGACCAAAGAAACCACCCCATGTTTGTCGAGCTCTAAATGATGCGAGGCGATCTCGCGTTCTAAGGCCTCCTGGGCCATCTTCTCTTTGCCCGAAAGGAACATTTCGACAATGGGGCTGTTGAAGATTTTGTCCCAAAACTGGCGGCGTTCCTCGGCGTCTTTAAAGAGGGTGCGCGACTTATCGCGGAATTCGCCCATCATCTGTGCGAGCCTCGAATAAGACTGGGGGAAGAGGGTTTCGAGCTTGGCGCGGACTAGACGGCTCAAACGCGGGCAGTTGCCGGAACTGGAAACGGCCATCACCAAGGGGCTGCGGTCGATGATGCTGGGCATGATGAAACTGCATAACTCGGGCACGTCCACCACGTTGATGGGCAGGCCACGCTCCTGGGCTAGCCGGCTGACCTTGGCGGCTAAGTCGGGCTCGTTGGTGCAGACAAAGACCAGCTTGACGCCTGCCAAGTGGGTTTCATTGAAGGCCTCTTTTTTCCAGGTCAGCTCGCTTAAAAGCGGTTCGATGCTGGCGTGGACCTCTGGGGCCAAGAGGGTGATCTTCCCGCCCGCCTTTAAGACCAATTCCAATTTGTTACGGGCCCCTTCGGCACCCCCGACGACCAACACCGGCTGGCCTTTGATCTCCAAAAAGAGCGGCAGGAAATCCATAGTTTACTCGATGCTCGATTGGCGGACTTGGTCCATAAATCCCGGTGCCCAATTGGGCGTCGCCAGGGAGTGGAGGTGGGCGTAAGAGGCGAGGCCCCGGCCCTTGATCAAACCGTCTACCTCTTCGCCGAGGCCGGTCCCACGGGATACAGCAAAGGCATAGTCTGCACCAGTCCCTTGGGAAAGGCGAGAATAATGGAATTCATGACAACGCAGTTTATGGGGCAGCCAGTCGATCCCTTTGGGCTCCAACTCCATATATCCATAACCGACGGGCTTTTTGGAGTAGTCGATCTCGCCTTCAAGCCAGCCGACCAAGGGGAATTCTTGGCCTTGGTAGCGCGCCTTTTGGGCCAGATAGATCAAACCGCCGCATTCGGCCCAATAGGGCAGGCCGCCCTCTAAGCGTTGGCGCAGGCTGTCCATGAAGCCCCGGTTGGCCGAAAGCTCTTTAAAGAAACTTTCGGGAAAGCCGCCGCCTATATAAAGCCCGTCGATCTCGGGCAGTTCGGCGTCGCGGATTGGGTCGATAAAAACCAACTCGGCCCCGGCCTGTTCTAAGGCTTCGAGGTTGTCAGGATAATAAAAGCAAAAGGCTTCGTTCCGGACCACGCCCAAGCGCCGTTTTTTCCCCAGCCAAGGCTCTACTAAGGCTTGACCGCTGTATGCTAGGGAAGCGGCTTGGTTGGCGGCATTGACAACCGCTTCCAAATCAACATGTCCGGCCACCCACTCGGCGGCAGCGGCGATGCGCTCTTCGGCGCGGGGGTCCTCCACCGAGGTGGTCAGGCCTAAGTGCCGCTCCGCAATAGCGGTCTGCGGCGCTTCGGGCAGCGTCCCCCAAACCTTAACCCCGGCAAAGCGTTCGATGGCAGCGACGGCTTTTTCGGCTTGGCGCGGACTCTTGACCCGGTTCAGTAAGACTCCGGCGATGGGCACCTGGGGCGGCATCGATACTTGGCCTAAGACCAGCGCTCCGGCGGCGCGGTTGAGGCCCGTCACGTCCACCACCAAAAGAACCGGCGCTTTTAAGTAAAGCGCCAGCCCGGCACTGGAATTGCCGCCTTCGGGGTCGAGGCCGTCATGTAAGCCGTGGTTGCCTTCGATGATCGAAAGGGAAGCCCCCCGGCTGCGGCGCTCTAAAGAATCGCGCATCACTTCGGCGGGCATCATCCAAGAATCTAAATTGTAGCTGGGGCGTCCGGTGGCCAGAGCGTGCCACTGGGGGTCGATGAAGTCGGGGCCCTTTTTAAAACACTGCACTCGGTGGCCCTGGTTTTTTAGGGCCCGGGCCAACCCCAAAGTCACCGTGGTTTTGCCTGAACTCTTCGAAGGAGCCGAGATCAACAGTCTGGGGCAGGGGCGTGTCAACATCGGGGCAAGGGACAGGGTCTGATTTGGTTTTAAAGAAACCTTTGGACTTGGGCTTGCTTTTTTTTATAGATTTTAAATAGAATAACCCAATTTGTCATATATGAATATATGAAAGTAGCATAAACAGAAAGGACCCCAGATGTCAAAACGATTGAACTATCTTGCCAAGGCCCGTCCCGAAGCAGCCACCGCCTATCTTACCTTTTTGAAGGAATCGGGCAAGTACCTGGACGACAAAACCCGTTTTTTGATTTCGGTAGTGACCAAGGTCGTTAGCGGAACCAAGTCCGGCCTCAAGCAATATGTTCCCCACGCCATGCGCTGCGGGGCGACGCCCAATGAGATCGTGGACGCCGTCTTGATGGCCATGCCCGCCGCCGACCTGCCCCGCGTATTGGACGCATTAGACTGGCTGCAAGAGATTGATCCGGCCTTTAAGATCGAAAACCTCTTTAAAGAAGCCCAGTGGTACGAGGTTTGTAAACTTACCGAAATCCCTGAAAAAACACTTACCGCTAAGGATGTGCAGGGTTTTGGGGTCTTGGTCTACAAGGATGGCGAGCAAATTTGGACCTATGACCGCAAATGCCCGCACTTAGGCACCAAGCTGCCCGAGACCTGCGAGGGGGACCGGATGACCTGCCCGAGACACAAATGGGTTTTTGAAATCCCCAGCGGAAAGGTACTTGAAGAAGGTTCTCGCGACCTACACGACGTGCCCCACAAGGTTGAGGGCGATACCTTGATGGTCAAGGTCTTGATACTTGACGAGGACTAACCGGGAAGCCGGGTCCGCCCGGCACCCCAACCCATATCCCTAAAGACATGCCATGAAAGAGTTCCAAAACGTTTTGCAGGTCTCCGAAATCCTCGGGACCGAAGGCTACATCAGCTCAACCCAGATCAGCACCATCGTCTTTTTGGCGATGAAGATGCAACGACCCGTTTTGGTCGAAGGACCCGCCGGGGTGGGCAAGACTGAGTTGGCCAAGGCTATGTCCCGAGCCTTGGACGTGGAACTGATCCATCTGCAATGTTACGAGGGGTTAGACGAGACCAAGGCGATCTACGAATGGGAGTACGCTAAGCAGCTGCTTTACACGCAGATGCTCAAAGAGAAGATCCACGACTTGGTGGGCGACACCGCCGACTTGGCTTCGGCGGTCAAGAAAGTGATCAGTGTGGAAGACGCGTTTTTTAGCGAACACTTCTTGTTGCCCCGTCCATTGCTCAAGGCGATCACCTTGGGCAAGCCCAACGTGTTGTTGATCGACGAGATCGACAAATCGGACCCGGAATTTGAGGCCTACCTGCTTGAGGTGCTCTCGACCTTCCAGATCACCATCCCCGAATTGGGCACCTTGACCGCTAAAGTGCCGCCCTTGGTTTTCTTAACCTCTAACAACGCCCGCGATCTTTCCGACGCGCTCAAGCGCCGCTGTCTGCACCTGTACATTGATTTTCCCAGCAGCGAGATGGAGGAACGCATCGTCAAGCGGCGCTTCCCGGACCTCAACGAGCAGTTGATCCAAAAGATGGTCTCGGCGATCAGCCAAATCCGGGAGATGGAAGTGAAGAAAAAGCCCAGCATCGCCGAAACGCTCGACTGGGCCCAAGCCCTAATCAGCCTGCAAGCCAAGGAACTGACCGAAGCGGAACTGAGGACCACCATCGGGGTGATCACTAAATACCTGAGCGACGCCGAGCAGGTCTTAAAAAATGTTGAGACCATCTTAGCCTCATGATCCCGCTGATCCAGGAATTCGCTTATGCCCTAAAGCAGGAGGGCATGATGGTGCCCACCAACAGCCTGCACACCGCGATCAGCAGCCTGGACTTTATCGACCTTTTAGATCGCGACCAATTTTACGCCGCGCTACAAGGCAGCTTGGTGATCGACCAAAACGATCAGGGCACTTTTGACCGGGTTTTTACCAGCGTCTTCATCGAGCAAAACCCCGTCAAGCTGACCGACGAGAGCCAGATTTTTAAGATTAATTTAAAGGAATTTACCGACCAAATGCGTCGCGAGGGCGACCCGGTCACCCATATTCTGGCCGACTACATCGAAGGCAATACCCAGGGCTTGATGGACAAGTTGGGGATCGAGGCCATCGAGCCCGACCATGTTCCCGCTCAGGTGACCGATGAGTTAAAAGAATACAGCAAAACCCCCTCGAAGCGCGACGAAGAACGCTTGCGCAACCGGGTGCGGGTGTTGATCGAGCTGGCCGAAGACTTTAGCGCCCGCAGCTTCAACATGAACCGCGAGAAGCGCGAGAAGCTCAGCGAATATATCCGCGAGCGCTTAGAAGAAGCGGCCATGCTGCTGGATTCGACCAAGTCAAAGTCCCGCAACCGGCGTCAGGTGATGCCCTGGGAAAAGAAGCGGACCTTAAGCACCATCAGCTTCAACCAGCTGACCCAACGCGAGATCGACAGGGTCAAAGAAGAGGTGGAGAAGCTCGCTCAGAAGCTACACGATGCCCTAAGCGCCCAACGCAAAAAAGCGGCCCGTGGGCATATCGACATCAAAAGCACCATCCGCGACTCCATGCGCTACGGCGGTGTCCCCTTCCACATCAAACGCCGCACGCCCGCCAAGAAGAAAGGCAAGGTGGTGGCGCTCTGCGATATTTCCAGCAGTGTTTCTTATGCCGCCCAGTTTATGGTGCTGTTGCTTTACCGGTTACAAAACCGGTTTTCAAAGATCCGCACCTTTGTTTTTATCCGCCATACCTATGAGATCAGTAGCTATTTTGAGCGCTACCCCTTAGAAAAGGCACTGATCAAGGCCACCAAAGACCACCACATCGGCATGGGCCAGCCCAGTAATTATGGCTCCAGCTTCAAGAGCTTTTTGGACAGCTATGGTAATGCCCTGACCAAAGACACCACCCTGTTGATCTTAGGTGACGGCCAAAATAACTTTAACAACCCGCTGACCGAGCCCTTTGAGAAGATGACCGAAAAGGTAGAGCGGACCCTTTGGCTCAACCCTGAAGAAGAAAAGTTTTGGTATAGCTCCTCAAACAGCATCCGGCATTATAAACCCTTTTGTGATCAAGTGATCGAATGCGCCACTTTAGACCAGTTGGCGGAGTTCACCAAAAACCTAGTCTTGTAAAGCAAGGCTAGAAAGCGTATTTTAGAATCAATCAACGACTCCGATCCGAAGAGCCTAAGGCGCAAGCTAGGGCTTTAGGGCGAAAGGGTTCCAGGGGAAACGCCGGGGCCTTCCGACATTGAAAAGGAGTATCATGTTCAGCGTATCTGAGGCCCAGGCCGCCGTATTGGCCAGTGCCCGCCCCTTTGGGCCCGAAAACCGCCCGATCCAGAAAGCCTTGGGCCTAACCTTGGCCCAAACGCTGGCGGCGGACCGCCCCCTCCCCCCCTTTAACCGGGTGACTATGGACGGCTATGCCTTGCAGGCAGCCGACCTGCTCGAGCCCGGTGAACTGCACCTGATCGGTCAACTCGCCGCCGGGGTGCGCCCTGAACAGGCCGTGGAGCCCGGCACCTGTATCCAGGTGATGACCGGTGCCCCGCTACCCGAAGGGGCGGACGCCGTGATTCCGGTGGAAGACACCGAGGCCCAAGGCGAAATGATCCGCTTCAAGCGCGCCGCGCAGCCCGCCGAGAACTGGGTGCCTAAGGGTAGCGAAGCCGAAGCGGGCGCTGAGTTTTTTAAGCCCGGCCGCCCGGTCACTCCCTCGTTGGTTGCTTATCTGGCCAGCATCGGCAAAGCCGAGGTGGACGTTTTCAGCCCCCCTAAGCTGGTGGTGATCTCCACGGGAACCGAACTGGTGCCCACCGAGGCGAGCCCTGAGTTTTATCAAATCCGCGATTGCAATAGCCCGGCGGTCTTGGCCCAAGCCGCCCAGTTGGGCTTGCCGGTTAGCTCCCTGGGGATCGCCCCGGACGAAGAAGAAGCCCTCAAGTCCCAAGTTCGCCGGGGTTTGCAAGGCGCAGATATTTTGATTTTAAGCGGCGGTGTGAGTATGGGCGAATTCGACTTGGTGCCCAAGATTTTAAAAGAATCGGGCATCGAAGAGGTGTTCCATAAGGTGCGCTTAAAGCCCGGCAAACCGATCTGGTTTGGGCGCGGTCACGGAAAGTGGGTCTTTGGCCTACCCGGCAACCCGGTCTCGGTGCAGGTTTGTTTTAAGCTCTTTGTGGAGCCGTTGGCCATGGCCTTGTCTGGCCGCCCCGATCCTTTGCCCCCAGTGATCCGTCTGCCGCTGCTGAAGGCCGCCAAAAAGCGTAACCAGCGCGAGCAGTACACTTCGGCCCGATTGGTCCAACAGGACGGACAAACCTGGGTTGAGGAAGTCCAGATAGGCGGCAGTGGCGACTTTAGCGGTCTGGCCTTTTCCGAAGGGCTCTTTAAATTCGACGCCGACCTTAGCGAGTTGGCTGCCGGGACTTTAGTGGACTTTATCTATTGGCGGAGGCCCCAATGAACCGGCCCTTAGAACGCCAATTCCGGAGCCTGCGGGTGAGCCTGACGGCGCGTTGTGACTTGGCTTGTCATTATTGCGTGGACCCCAACGCCGCGCCGGTCAAAGGCTCTGAGTTAAAGAGCGCTGAATTGGCCCAATTGGTACGGCTATTGGACCACGCCTTAGGGTTGCAGAAGATCAAGCTGACCGGCGGGGAGCCGCTGTTGGGCCAAAAAACCGAAGACTTTTTGGATGCTTTGGGCCCCTTGCCGGGCCCCGAAATCAGTCTCACCACCAACGGCCAACGCTTGGCCGGTAAGGTGGAGGCCCTGCGCCAACGGGGCTTGAGTCGGATCAACGTGAGTTTGGACAGCCTGGACGCCCAGCGCTTTGCCGACTGCACCCGTGGCGGTAAGTTGGACGCGACCTTGGCGGGGATTGAAGCGGCCCAAGCGGCGGGCTTTTCGGTTAAGTTGAATATGGTGCCCCAGCGGGGCCGTAACGAGCAGGATTGTTTACCGCTCCTGGAGTTTGCTTTGGCTCGGGGTTTGGAGTTGCGCTATATTGAGTTGATGCCTATGGGGCATTTGCGGGGGCCTTCCTTTGACGCTCAGTTTTGGGGCATGCAGGACATTTTAGCCCAGTTGCGCTGCCGCTTTGAGTTGGTCGAAAGCCACCGGCCTTGGTCGAGTACGGCCTTGGAATTTATGGTTCCGGAGCGGGGTCGTTTTGGGGTGATCGCCAACCACTCGCGTCCTTTCTGTCATGACTGTGACCGCCTGCGCCTTTCGGCCCAAGGAGAGTTGGTGGGGTGTCTTTCTTCGGGGCAAGCCTTTAATCTGCGGCCCCTGTTGGGCCTGAACGAAGACCAAGCGTTGGCCCGGTTGCGGCCCTTGCTGGCCGAAGCCTTAGCGACCAAACAGGAGCTTAGCTTTGTGGGGTCTGCTTTGGGGATGAAGTTGATTGGGGGGTAAGCCAATAACTAGCGTTGGATTGATTTTTTCTGTTTTTTTATTGTTTGAGAAATTAAAAATGAAAGGAAATCGGGCGGAATTAAAAGAATGGGTCAAAGAGGCGCTCACCGCATTGGGCGGGACCTCTGCTATCAGGCCGATTGCTCAGCATATTTGGGAGCACCATGAAGCTGATCTTCGAACAAGCGGGCTTTTATATACTTGGCAATACGATATGCGCTGGGCGGCTACCGTCTTGCGGAATGAAAAAGTTTTAAAATCTACAGACAAATCCCCTAAAGGTATCTGGGAACTCGCCTAGGTATTTTCGTCATCTATCCCAAAATACTTTTTCTGGCTGATAAACACGTCTATGTTTGAGCGCCGTGCTTTAAGCATCAAAACCTTTCCTTTCGAGTGCTGGGAAGCACAAGGACTATTGAAGGAATAGAGATTTGGGACTTCTTTCTTTGGCTGGCAAAGAAATGAAGCAAAGAAACCAGCCCTCACCTTCGCGGCTAAGAGCCCCTACGCCTCACTCGCTAAAAGCCAAAAACTCGCCCTCGCTGCGCTCGGAGCTCAGACAGTTTGGCTTTTTTAACGCTCGCTTCGGCTAGGGGCTCTAAGCCGCTCGCAAGAGGGAACCAAAGAGCTCTATGCCGTAAGTCCTGGTTTTTTAGCCAGATTAAGATGGGGCCTTGTCTTGCCATGAAAATAAGTGGGGTCCAGGGGCCTTCGGCCCTTGGCGGGGGAGGAGGCGAAGCCGCCGAGGGGGCAGCGCCCCTTCGATTGGAGAGCCAAAGGTTGACGGGAGAGCCAAGAAAAAGAGAATCTCCGGCGCATTGATCAAAAAAACAAAAACTTCGATCTTCCCCAGTATCTTCTTGAATTCCAAATCCGGAACCTTCCCCCCCCAGCGCCGGGATTCACCCCGACAAGCGAGCGCAGCGATGCTTGAGGGCGTGGATCCCCAATTAAGCGCAAGACTCTTCCTTTTTGGCAATAGGGAGCGCAAAGCTACCGGGAGGTTTAATGTGATGGGACTACTTTCTTTGGCTGGCAAAAAAGGTAGCAAAAAACCAGCCCCCAGGTGGCTCGCCGCTAAGACCCCCTACGCATCACTCCGCTAAAATGCCAAACTCGCCCTCGCTGCGCTCGAAGCTCGAACAGGTGGCATTTTGGCCGCTACGTTTCGGCTAGGGGCTCTAAGCGCCTCACCAACGGGGGTATAAAAAGCCAAGAAGCTTCGAGCCCTCGGCTTGGCAACCCCGAAACTGCTTAGCACAGCTAGGGGTTCTAAGCCGCTCGCAAGAGGGAACCCAAGAGCTCAACACCGCAAGTTATGGGGTTACGGCTGAAAAATGGGGAACTGCCCCGGACTTTTCTGTGGGTGGGTTTTTCTTGTAACAGCCTAGTTTAAAACAATATTTCGAAGTTCAGGGACAAGCCACGGTCATAACGAATCCTTTGGTTGTTTCTGATAAACCATGTAGGCGGTTGGTAGTCTATTGTGAGGCGATTCGGGCCAGCGCTTTTAAACAAGACTGAAGGCGTTGCCACCGTAAAACCGATTTTTGGTCTAACTAATTGCTCGTTTTGGTCAATTTGAAATTTATTGCAGTAGGTCTCTACCTGTGTTGCGTCTGAGTCAAGAATGGCCTGACTGCAATTGCTGCTAACACCTGTTCCGTAGGCCCGATAAACAGAGCCATAAAAATGCGATTTGGCAAATTCAATCCCAACAAATGGCCCAATCATAACCCTTCTAGAGCTGTCGGGGCGGCCATTGTATATGAAATAAAAAAGGCGATATTCAGCAAAAAACTGCTCAGCATGGATTATAGCATTGGTATTGAGTTTGTTGCGTCCTGAGAAACCATCAACATCGTTACGCAAGTAAGTATGTTCGATCCGGTTTGTGCCCGCTTTAAACGCGAAATCCCATCCCCAATCATTCCCCCAAAACGAAACGCTTCTTTGAAAACCCAGGCCCATAAAGCCACTATCACCGGCTTTAGCCACCCAGGCATCTGCATTGTCTTCATAAAACTCCATAGTCCCAGCGCCATCGGCACCATTGACAATGATACCAAGGTACCACTCCGAATCTTCAGCGTAACAGTGAGCAGTGGGGCTCAACAATAAGCCGATAAGCAACAAAACCTGTACCCAAGCATTAATTCTAATTTTTTGTTTTAACATATTTTTTAAGATCAAAATCCGTAGCCATAGGTGGCTCGCAATATAATGCTTGAATTGAATCGCAAGTCCAAATCCCCAGTGTGGATTTCAGCAGGTTCATAAAAGTGCACACCCAATGAAACCTCGGAATCCTTCTTTTGCCCTCTTAGAAGGACCCCATATCTTGACCGGCCATAGGAGGCGGTTTCTTCGAAAGAAATCCCTTCACAACTGGTCAGCACCGATTCGCCTACATCGTTGGTTTGGTCTGAACCCGAAACCGCCTGAGCACATTCGGCATTTCGGTCCTCCGCGTGAGTCAGGTAGGCGTACCCCCGAAAGGTAGAGAGGGAGTAGGATTTTCCCGAATATACCAAAAGACTTAACTCACCCTGATTCCCCAAACCCATGTCGGGTAATCTGAACCCCGTATAAAGGTTCAGGTCCTTGTCATATCCCCTAATGAAACCAGAGTTGCCCAAATGCCAATCGGCGTCATTGCTCGTATCAGGTGGGTTTTTTTGGTAAGGCAGCTTTATATAATGAGCGTACACGCCCGCATTGAGCCCCAACTGAAATTGGTCCCCAAAACTCAATAGATATGCTCCGTAGCCTACCTCGAAAGTCATCGCCAAAATATCATCAAACACCATAGAGGCTTCATAGTCTTGAGAAGATGCTCGCTTTATGTCTAGCTGATATATATTGCCTGCACCGTTTACTCTAAACCCAAAACCTCCAGGGAAGGCAGCATGAACGAGCGGGATTTTGGCCAGAGCAAACGCAAGGAACATAAAAAAGGCGATGGGTTTTTTATTAAACATTTGTAGATATAACCAAGGCTAAATCGAATATAAGTTGGTGATAGCATTCCTAAATTAATAAAATTCGGGAATATTATTCCATATTGTAAGTTTTAGAGCACTAGTAATATTATAATCAAGTGACTATGTTCAGGTGGTAGTATCCCCAATTTTGGGTAGCCCTTATAATCAAACTAGGGGACAGTATTCCCTATTTCCTTGGCAGCCTACCCAGGGAATTTAAGAAGTGATTGCTTCGCCGGTTTGTTGCGAGAATTAGTACGCTGCTACCTGATTTTGTGAAAAAGTTTCTATTCGCGTAGTTCAAGAAGTAGGATCAAAGGTTCAAGATTGACTTTAATGGGATGCAACCGTACAATGTACGCATAGGCAAAAATACCAACGTTACTCCGCTTGAAGGGCTTTCGGTTCCTTTTTTATCTGGACGAGCACGAACCCAAACAGGTCCACGTGGTCAAGGGCCCGGAAACGGCCAAGATTGATCTGGACCGGTTGGAGGTGATCAAGGCTAGCATAAAGGCAAATTCCTTGGCTCAAGCCTTGGCTATTGCCAAGGAACACCAAGGGCAATTGTTGGGGAAATGGAATGAATACTTCGGCGACGAATTTGGAAATTTTGGTGACCGGCTTCCGCGCCGAGGGCGGCAAGGGAATCGCTACATTTGCCCACGGCGTAGAGGTGAGTTTTCCCTTGGTCTGGTTTCCCGACTTGGAACAGGCCAGCAAAAAACAGCTTTCCCACTGGGAGCTGATCGGCAAAGGAGAAGGCATCCATTGGCCTGATCTGGACGCCGACATCAGCGCTGAAGGCATTCTCTTTGGCCGCAAGGCCTACAACTACCGCCCCTTTGAATCCCCCCTCACACCCGCAGGGTTGAAGACCTTGCGCACCGAACAACTCAAGCTTTCCCAACGCAAATTGGGCGAGTTGACCGGCTTTAGCGAAGCTTCGATCCGCCACTTTGAAAGTGGCCGGAGGTTGATCCCGAAGCGGTTTGAAATTGCCTTGGCTCAGGTGACTGTTTAAAAAATAGTCCATCCGAATCCTGCCCCTCGCCATTTGAGGGGGTGAATCAAGAGACCAAAAACCAAGCCAGCCAACCAAAATCTTTCTGTTATCCCCCGACTAACTTCACCACCTGCGTCACCAGCGCCAAGCCTAAGGTTTGGTGTTGGTCTGTGTCTAGGTGGATGCCGTCGGTGCGGCTTCTGCCGGTGACCGATTGGGTGTCGAAGAAGGCGCAGTTTATAGTGGACCCACTTGTCCAGACAACTTTTTGATTAGACGATCTTCCTGATCTTTTTTTCTAAGCAATCTTCAG
>JAVVEA010000006.1:0-150048 GCA_032250835.1 bacterium | reverse complement strand
GACTGAAGATTGCTTAGAAAAAAAGATCAGGAAGATCGTCTAATCAAAAAGTTGTCTGGACAAGTGGGTCCACTATACTTCAAGCGAAAAAGTTAAGGCAACCTAGGTTGGATGGTTTATCTACACGTTGAGTAAAGGCGGGAATTGCGCGATTTTCGCTTTTGAGTCTTCGCGCCTATTCAGGAAACTGCTCTGGCCTTAAACAGGCAACCAGAAGACTAGCAGCAAATAGCTATAATGCCCCAAGACCGATTTTCCAGCGTTGCTGCTTTCGGGAGAGAAAAATAGGAGTACTGTCACCGGATTTATTCTGTCACCGGACTTCCTAATCCCCGTAGAGGTTATTGCCCGCAAGTTTCAAACAATACCCATACGTCTCGGTGAACCCCTCTTTGGAATTGATACCAACGCTATAGTCCGGGTGATAGTACTTCGGCTGAGTATAATAGACTGAGTTGCCGTGGAGTATGGAATAAAGGCAGATTGCTAATGAATGCGTTTTAGGCCCGAAAGGCAAAAAAAACGTCCTGTTTTCCATTCCTGATGCAATATTTTTGATATGCTCAAAGCAACCTGGAACGTCTTTTGTGGCTATTCGAATAATTTGTTTCGAATTTTGTAGTTTGCCTGAACTTTCTATATCTCGAACAAATTCCCAGTTTTTTTGATAGTTTGGCGGTCCGGGAGGAAATGGAAATAAGAGATAGAAGTTTTTTGGCTTTGTATTAGGAAAGCTTCCTTTGAGCAGGTTCGCCAAATCGAATGAAAGAAAGCCAACACTTAAAATTCCAACTTCCTCCAATACTGGATGATCAACATTTTGGAACGCGGGAAGGAAATGTTTTGAACCGGAATCGAATGCTAAACTAGGCTCCGGATAGTCTTTTGGGATCGTATATGAGACAATCAAGTTTTCAACTGCGTCATTTTCCACTAACCATTTTACCAAAGGGAAAAAGTAACGTTTAGGAAAACAAGATATATCAATCAATACGCTTCCATTTGTCTTTCTTATAAAGTCTTTAAACCACAGAGTTAGTTTCTGTGGTGATTCGAATAGTTGCATTGATGAAAATGAAGAACTAGCCACATCATATGAGTTGATCATTTCCGATCTTAGTCCATTTCGCTTCACCTCAGCTTTCTCTTCGTATTTTGTGTCTGGATTTGTCACCTCAATGAAATTTGCACAAACCTTCAATGTCGCCTCATTGCAACTGTCAAGCACCCCTTTACAGCGGTCCTCCGCGCTTAGGCACCCAATAAGGTCCCAGTTCTTATTTGAAAGTCTTCCTGCGACCCATGGAAGTAATCCCCATGGCCTGAATCCATAGTTGAGCATTTGCCTAGTTAGTCAAAAAATGAAAGCTGATTGGGGTTCGTACGCTCATTGTCATATAATATGTTATTGGAAGCGGCTTCCAGCCATGCGTCCAACTCGCCAATTCTAATATATTCTGGTTCTTTCGTCCGCTGGTATGGGATTTTAAACGAAGGACAAAAAATAGGTGCCAAGTAATATTTCAATCGTTTCCTACCTTTTATTCTTTTACACGCGTGTTCCGCAGAATAGAGGTCTCCACAATCCACAGCATGCTCAAGAAAACGTCTTATCCTGTCTTCGCCGGCCAAGTCTTCTGGATAAATAGAAAAACCCGTGTGTCCAGGATTGGACATCGAGCTGTCATTTGTTAGATGTTGGTAATATCGATTTCCGAGGAATTTAATAAACTGCTGCCTCATGGTTGCATTTTGTCCTTCTGGAAGTCTAGCCAATGATTCTTCACTTGCAGAAAGTATCCCCAAATTTTGGATATTTGATGGAATTGGAAATTCCAATTCAGATGCCTCTCTTAGCCTATTGAGCTGAAGCCAACGGTCCCAAATATGTTTGCAAAGCAAAATGAAAGTTAAAATACAACCACCGCTAACACCCAAAACGTCTTCCTTGCCGTACCACAAGGGTCTTTGCTTGTGCCTGGATGCAATTTGGACTAGAGCCTGATTTACACGTTCTTTTTGCCAGTACCGAGCATCCCAAGGATACGGTTTTTGATAAGGTATTTTCTCAAGAACTTCTTGTTTCTTCGCCTTTCCACTTTTCTGCCTTACCCACGCGTCAGCAAATTTAGCCGCAAGAATATCCTCCTGCGCAAGATCGAACAAAAAATGACTCCATTTGTCAGGCCAATTTTGATCAAACTTAATAATGCCCGGTCGTTTTGACTTGTCTTTTATTATTTTTTTAGCTTTCTCGCCAGCTCTGGGTGTGCTTGCGAATATTTTCGCAAGTAGGCCTTTACATGGGTCTTGAAGCCCGTTCAAACGCAAGCGCCTATGGGCAATATCTTCAGCTAGCTTTGGGAATATCCAACTTTTGCTATTCTCAGAACGGCGAACTATTTCGTCGATGCTAACAATCGAGTACTCCCTCTTGTGCTCCAAGTTTCCCTCTGATTTAAATATTTTGGGTTTCTTGGGCCAAGCATATTGTCTTGCACCTACTCGATAAGATACTTTTGTGTCGCGGGTCGCTAAGGCTTTATGGACCACTTCCTGGCATAAATCGCCCAATTTATGCCCTAAAATATTCATCGTCCCAAGCGTCTCATATTGGTCGATTCTCACAAGCACATTAACATCGTTGGATATTACCTTTGATTGCTTTAAACAGTCTGCCGCCGCCGCAATCGGAATCCCGATAGTTGTTAATGCCCCTTCAAATTCATCAAGTTCACTAAACGGATCGTTAAGAAATTTTCGATACTTTTTAATATGCGATTCCAAAGCGCTCTTCAAATCCAGAAGTGAATCCGTCTTTTTTATCGAGGCAAGCCAACAGGGATGCGCGGAGAGTAGTCTGGAAAATGCAGAAAGGCATTGAGCGTTAGCAGACAAGCCGATTTCTTCCAGCAGTTGTTGGTTATCAGCGGAATAGTATTTTTCTACTGTTGTGATAATGTCATATACAATCCAAAAATTCATAAAATCCCCGAAATACTGAGCTAATAGTTCAATATCCCGCGGAGGGCTTTCCCTTTGTATTTTCTGACAGAACTCGATAACACCAGCCTTTGAAAGGTTGATTCCCCCAGAGATAAACTTGGCAAGTTCCCCTGGGACCGGAAATGGTACTTCTGCTTGACTGTAAGCAATTCTAACTTTGGGGCGTAAAAGCTGTAAAAGCATGGTTTTCCCGCTACCTTGCAGCCCCTGCAAGACCACATTGCCCGATTGATACAATGGAAGAGCATCATCAACCAAAATCGGTGAAAATAAGTCTACAAAACTTGCTTCATCGACTGAGTCGCCAGCATATAGATCATGGAAAGGATTTACTCTATTAATCATAGCTCAAACCCGGCTGTGACGAAGAAACAAAGGGGCCCATTCGTCTGAGAGATGATGAATACAGGGTAGCGTATTGTCGGGAGTATTCGAGTACATTACTACTAGCCCGCCTGTTTCCTGAAACCCAAATGCAGTGTATGGTTTAGCCTCAGGCAGGCTTCCAAAGCTAACTTTAGGATAAGTTTTCAGAATAATCTTTCGTACCTCAGCTGCTTCAGGAAGCTCGTTAGTGTGTTGGTTGGGGAAAACAAACGCACGCTCATTTAGTATAAGTACAGGCTCAAAATCCACGTATATTCGTTTAGATAATTTTGAGACGTTTTTTGCTCCTTCTGGACAAATAATCAGCGGGCAAATTAAAATATTGAGACTACGAGAATAGTCCAAAAGAGCGTCTTGCACTTCTGACAACTGACTACCGCCACCAACAAAATCTTCAAGAAGGACAATATTTTTCACGCCTTTTTGGGATATATAGCTTTGAACTCGCTCTAAATCAGAAAATTTCGCTAAAGAACGCCAATCCGGCCTGAAATCGGCAAAAGCCGAAATTTTATTAATATGGAAAAATGCATTGATCCTCAAGCTGTCGGAAATTGGGCAAAACCACGTTTCTTGAGCAGCAGTTGATAGCTTTCGTGCTCCATCAGGATCATCAAGCTTTATACAATATTTGTCGATCAGCCACCTAGCTATCGGACCGTTATAGGCGTATCTGTAAAGCTCTTCAAACTCACGCTGCCCCACAAAAAACAGCTTATTTAAGAACTTGTACATTGTAACACTATCGGTAGGACTGAAGTTTTCTATCCATGTTTGAAGCCGATGCGAGAAGCTCGCGTTTGGCGGCAAACATGGTTCATATGCCTCGAACAGCATGTTTTGAAGAAATTCCACCTGATGGGAAGCTAAAATCAACTCAGGATCGGCTGAAAGCAGCAATTTTTCAAGTTTGCTTGTCATCTGAGTCTACAACAATATGTTTTTCAAATAATCTGCAATATACTTAGCCATCGGAGGCGGTACTGCATTTCCTATAATCGAGTATTGTTCACTGATGCCACCGGAAAAGATAAAGTCATCAGGGAATCCCTGTATTCGAGCGGCTTCACGTACCGTAAGGCCCCTGTGCTCTTGAGGGTGTAAAAAAAAATTAGGGTTTCCGAACCTCGTATCGACAGTGTATGAAAGTTTTTCCCCGTCGAGCCTGCGGAATTTCCCGTTAAATGCTCTGGTAATGTCGTGATTTTTGCCGATCTTCCTAAGGTACTCTTTTTGCTCCAAAGACTCTATTACCGAAGCTCCAAATTTTTCTGCAAGCAGTTCTGTCGGGACAGGGTCTGCATCACCAAAATCTCGTACTCGAATACGCCTTCGTAGTTGAATCATCGATTCAAGTACGGACCTTTCCTCCATGGTGACGCTACCGAAGACCTCCGGAATATCCCACGTGTGGACTGCCCTATCCCCTCCACGCACGTTGCACAGTTTCTGCCCTGGCCGAATTTTTGTTGCGATTATATGTTGTTTCGAGTTTTCAGCCAAATGTTTTGGATCGTGGTTAGGAAGACCCTCAAGATTCGAAAGAACATCAGAAAGCTTGCTTACTAAGTTTTGAGGGAGGTGAAAACTCCAATTGACTTTTTGTCGCCAAGCCACCAGAAAAATCCGTTTTCTTTCTTGTGCAACCCCGAAATCAGATGCTTTAACTTTTAAGTCGTATGTCTGGTACCCAGCACTTTTAAGCATTTGGTGCAATTGGTCCCAATATACTCGATGCTTCCCGACTATGGCACCTGGGACGTTTTCCGAAACGTATATTTTTGGTTTATATTTTCGTACCAAATCGCCACCAACCAAAAGTAGTTGATTCCTCGGATCATTTAACTGGCGTTTCCCAATAGTTGAAAACCCTTGGCAAGGCGACCCAGATAGAAATACGTCCGCTTGTTTAAGCAGGACTGCGGGTGGCTGAGATACTGACAAATCCGTTTCAAAAACCGGGCTACTCGTGTTTTGATGCAGAACGGCTAAAGCATTTGGATTTATGTCAAAAGCACCGATAGACTGATATCCAGCTTGGAGGAATCCAAGGTCAAGACCACCGCAGCCAGAGAAAAGACTGATAAAAGTAGGAGCCATTGTTACCTTTGATCTAAGCCTTGCTGGCTAAACTCGCCAACATTTTTAAGGAAAATAACGGGTTAAAGGCTTTCTTTCTAGTGCTTTCATCTATGCATCATGAGCGTCACATGAAAAGACCATTAAAACAGTTCGAAGGAGTCTTTACTTTTATCCAACCCCAGCGCTGAAATGGCCTGCTCAATCATTTCGCTGCCCTCCCTCAAACTCTCATCACTCAAATGCGCATACCGCTGGGTCATGCGCTGGTCCTTGTGGGTGAGTAGGTGCTGCACCGTATAGAGCAGAACGCCTTTGCTGACCAGCAGGGACGCAAAAACACGACCGAAGCCGTGACCCGAGAAGAAGTCGTCTGAAAAAGACTGCTTTGATGCGGTGGCCAGCGGGGTTAGTTCCAAGGCTGTCCCGATTCGCCCCCCCAGCCAGCAGAGTTATTTAGGTTGGTATCCGGTCAAATAGAGCGGGTTTAGGGCTTGGTCGAGTTCTTCGGGTTTTAAGTCCGTCAGTTGCAAGGCTACGGCTTTGACGCTTTGGCCGGTGCGGTAGGCTTCTTTGACGATCTCGGCGGCTTTATCATAGCCCACCAAAGGGTTGAGTACCGTCGCCAAAAGGGGGTTTTTGCCTGCTTGTTCGGCCAAGTGCGTCAGGTTCGGTTGCAGTTGGGCGATTGAGCGTCTGGCTAGGTTGCTGATCCCCGCCGAGAGCAGGCGGATTGATTCCAGTAGGTTATAACCCGCCAGGGGCAGCATCACGCTCAGTTCGAAGTTGCTTTGGCTCGCCGCCAGCGTAAAGGCCGCCTCAAAACCCACCACCTGAACGCAGATCATCGCCGTGGATTCCTCGACCACCGGGTTCACCTTGCCGGGCATGATCGAAGAACCGGGCTGTAGCTCGGCCAGCCTAATCTCACCCAGACCGGCCTGGGGCCCCGAATTCATCCAGCGCAGATCGTTGCATAGCTTCAAAAGCGCCAGCGCAAGCCCCTTGAGCTGGCCCATCACCTCGGCTAAGGCGTCCAGGTTGCCTGCCTGGGCAAAGTGGTTTTCGGCCTCGTAAAGCGGTCGGTCCAGTTGCTGGCCCAAGACCGCCGCCACCTGGGCGGCGAAGCCCGGCGGGGCGTTTAGCCCGCTACCTACGGCGGTACCCCCCAGCGGCAAAGCGTATAGCCCGCTCAGGCTTTTTTCCAAGGCCGCTTGGCGGGTCCGCAGCTGCTGGGCAAAGCCGCCGAACACCTGCCCCAGAGTTACCGGGAGGGCGTCCATCAAGTGGGTCCGTCCGGTTTTCACCACCGATCCCCACCGCTGGGCGGCTTGGTCTAACTGCGCGGTCAGTTCCGCCAAAGCGGGCTCTAAAAGCTCCGCCGCTTGGCCTAACACCGCCAAATGGATCGCCGTAGGCACTACGTCATTGGAGCTTTGGCCAAAGTTTACGTTGTCGTTCGGATGGATGTGGATGCCCGTAATCTGTGCGGCCCGGTGGGCGATCACTTCGTTCACGTTCATGTTAGAAGAAGTGCCCGATCCGGTTTGGAAGAGGTCCACCGGAAACTGGTCATCCCACTTACCTTGCAAAACCTCAGCAGCCGCCTTCTCAATGGCCAAACACTTCTCGGAACCCTGAAGCCCCATTTTTCGGGCAACCGAGGCGGCGGCCTGTTTGATTTGAGCTAAAGCGTAGATCAAGGGCTTCGGCAAGGGGCCGTGGCCGATGGGGAAATTCTCTACCGCCCGCTGGGTCTGGGCCGCATAAAGCGCCTCTCGCGGCACCAAGACCTTCCCTAGCGAATCTTCCAACTCTCTAAAGGGATACATAAACCCTCTTTGGTTATCTTGCGGTCCATAAAACTAAAAACAGGCCCACCCGCCCCAGCCAGCCGCTTGGCCCAATCTACGCTTAAATCAGGTCCGGGTCCCCAGGCGGGAGCGGCCTTGATTTGCGGCATTAGGCGCTGAGCCCTGCTCTTTCTCGCCCAGCGTCTTTGGCCCTGAAGCCGCCGCAAAGCGAGCGTTGTTGCTTAGTATATCAAATCCAGGCCCCAAACAACAGACTTGTTTGAGTTAAAGGAACTGATCGGGAGAGAAATTCTCCGTCCCGGATTCCTTCGATGCCTGCAGCTAGAGGCCCCACGGGGGCCGGAGCAGCGGGCCGGAGTGTTTTTCTTACGGGGAGTGAGTTGAAAGCACACCAAAGGCGGGAATATTTGCGACAAAATGTCGCAATCAAGACAAGGCTAGACACCCCCAAAAGGGTGGCCCATTGGCGGCCCTCAGGCAGCGGTAGCGGCCAACACTATCCTTTTAATACCAAGTTATTGCGGAAAAATCAGGCCCCTTACCCCAGGGCGGTAGGGAGGATATTTCTAGACGCTGGCATAGGGGATGCAGTAGGTTGAATAGCGATTGGTAATGGGTTACCAATCGGATATTTCTAACCCCTCCCAACCAAGCTAGGCGGGGAACGAGCCGAAAGACCGCTTAAGCAGCCATGAACTACCGCTTCATTGCTCAGTTAATACTGCAAGACCAAGAGCAAAAGCTCTTGAGCCGCGAAGAAATCGACTTACTTAAAGAAGTCGACCGAAGGGGGCAACTGCGCCAAGCGGCCCTGGCCATCGGCATAAGCTACAAAAAGGCTTGGTTGCTGATTGAGCGGGTCAACAACCTTTCGCCCGCTCCCTTGGTGGAGCGGTTCAAAGGCGGGGCCCAGGGTGGGGGCAGCCGCCTGACGCCGCTGGGGCAACGGCTGATCCAAGTTTTTGAAAGCATCGACCAACTAGCCAACAACCTGCTCGACTCCTTCGGCGGGGACCTTTCGGCCCCGCAACATTTCCTTCAGGGACTTTCCATGAAGATCAGCACCCGCAACCAGTTCAGCGGAAAAATCATCGCCCTCGACGAAGGCCCGATCTTTGTGCAGGTGACCCTCCAACTAAGCGGCAAAACCCAAATCACGGCGACCATCACCCACCACGCCCTCGAAGACCTCCACCTAAGCTTAAATAAAGAGGTCTTCGCCGCGATCAAGGCCAGCAACGTGATTCTAGCCAAGTCCGACGCGCCTCTAAACATTTCCACCGGCAACCAACTGGAAGGGCAGGTCGTCGAGCTCTTTGAGGGGCAGGTGCATTATGAGGTGATCCTCTCTTTAGAAGGAGGCAACCATGTCTGCGCCACCTTGCCCGTCCAAGCCCTGACCGAGCTAGCTCCGCGCATCGGCGATAAGCTTTGGGTCTTGTTCCAGCCTTCGGACGTTATCTTGATCACCCTTTAAGTAGGCTCAACCCTTAAACACCCTATGAAACGCATCTCCTTCGCTCTCGCCGCTGCTTGGTTTTTTCTGTCGCTGGTGGGTCCCCAAACCCTCCAGGCCGGGGAGACCCACGTAGCGGTGGCTTCAAACTTCGCCGACGCCGCCCTTGAAATCGCCCAGGCCTTCGAAGCAAAAAGGGGGCACAAGGTCCATCTCTCCTTCGGCTCCACCGGAAAACACTATGCCCAAATCAAAAACGGAGCGCCCTTCGCGGCTTTTTTGGCGGCGGACATGAAACGCCCGCTCCTGCTGGAGCGGGAAGGTAGGGCCCTCAAAGGGAGCGTCTTCGTTTATGCCCAGGGTCGATTAGCTCTTTGGAGCCCCCGGCCGGGCTTTGTGGACGAGCAAGGGGCGGTCTTAAGCCAAGGGGAGTTCCACCACCTTTCCCTCGCCAACCCTAAATTAGCCCCCTATGGCGCGGCGGCGGTCCAAGCATTGCAGAAAAAGGGGCTGTGGAGCACCCTAGAGCCGAAGGTGGTACGCGGAGAAAACATCGCCCAAACCTTCCAGTTCGTGTTCAGCGGAAACGCCCAGTTAGGCTTCGTGGCGCTTTCGCAGGTCAAGAACCTAAAACAGAACCAGGGCAACGAGCCGAGCGGTTCCTTTTGGGTAGTGCCCCAAGAATTGCATGACCCGATCCAACAAGGGGCGGCGCTGCTCAAGGAAGACCCGGTGGCCCGTTCGTTCCTTAAATTTCTTCAGGAAAGCCCAGAGGCGCGCCGCGTCTTGGCCCGTTACGGTTACGACGCCCCTTAACGATTGGAGCCCTCATGTCATCCTTGGACCTAAACGCACTTTGGCTAACCCTCCGCCTAGCCAGCCTGACCACCCTGATCCTCGTCTTGTTGGGCATGCCCATCGCTTGGTGGTTGGCCCGTTGTCGCGGGCGCATTAAGGTGGTGTTTGAGGCGGTGATCGCCTTGCCGCTGGTTTTGCCGCCTACGGTGTTGGGCTTTTATCTGCTGATCACCCTGGGCCCCAACGGGCCCTTAGGGGCGCTTTCGATCCTTTGGACCGGACGCCCCCTGGCCTTCACCTTCGGCGGTCTGTTGATCGGGTCGGTGCTTTATTCCATGCCCTTTGCGCTGCAACCGTTGCGCGACTCCTTCGCCTCGCTGGACGAAACCTTACTAGAAGCCGCCTCAACCTTAGGGGCCAGCCCGCTACGGCGCTTTTTTACGGTCGTGCTGCCCCTGTCGCGGTCGGGTCTGTTGACCGCTTCGGTGCTCTCCTTCGCCCATACGTTAGGCGAGTTTGGCGTGGTTTTGATGATCGGCGGGAATATTCCCGGAAAGACCCAGGTGCTGTCTATCGCCATCTACGATCACGTAGAGGCGATGGAATACGGCGCGGCCCATGGGCTGTCGGCGGCGTTGCTGGTCTTTTCTTTTGCATTGCTGTTGTTGGTTTATTCGCTCAACCGCCGGTTTAATGTGGTGCACCCATGAACATCCATCTGGACCTTTCCATCCGCCGCGGCGACTTTTCGCTAGAAGCCAACTTGGTGCTGCCCGGCCAAGGCGTCACCGCCCTATTCGGTCCTTCGGGCTGCGGAAAGACTAGCTTGCTCCGGGCTTTGGCGGGGCTCGACCCGGCCCTGGGTCGGTTGCACTTTAAGGGTGACTGTTGGCAAGACGGCCGTTTTTTCGTGCCCGCGCACCGGCGGCAGATCGGCTACGTTTTCCAGCAGGCCGCTCTATTCCCCCACCTGAGCGTTCGCGAAAACCTGACTTATGGCCTCAAGCTCAAGGGCCCTTCGGCCAACGATCAGCTGTGGGACGAGATCGTGGAGCTTTTGGGCGTTGCCCCTTTGCTAGAGCGCGCGCCCCGCGGTCTTTCGGGCGGCGAGAGCCAGCGGGTGGCCATGGCCCGTGCGCTCTTAACCGAGCCGCGCATGTTGCTGATGGACGAGCCCCTGGCGGCGCTGGACCAGTCCAGCCGCAAAGAGATCTTGCCCTTCTTAGAGCGGCTGCACCGCGAACTTTCCATCCCCGTGATTTACGTAAGCCACAGCGCCCAAGAGGTGGCCCGCTTGGCGGACTATCTGGTTTTGATGCAGCCGGGCCGGATTGAGGCGGCGGGGCCTTACCGCGAAATGTCCACCCGGTTAGACTTGGGGCTAGCCCACGACGAAGAGGCCGAATCCATTTTAGACACCCAGGTAGCCGCCCATGACGAGGCCTTCCACCTAACCCGGTTGGATTTTCCGGGCGGGTCCATCCACACGACCCAACTCCCCTTTCCCCTAGGGCAATCGGTGCGGGTGCGGATCATGGCCCGTGATCTAGCCCTGGCGCTCAAACCGCCAGAGGAGACCAGCATCTTAAACTGTTTCCCGGCGGTGGTCGAAGAAATCGCCCCGATGCAGAACGCCGCGCGCGTGATGGTCAAGCTCAACGCCGGTGGAACGACCATCTTAGCGCGGATCACCCGCCGCTCGCAGGAGCAGTTGGGCCTGCGCCCCGGCGCTCAGGTCTTTGGCCTAGTCAAGTCGGTGGCGCTGGTGGACTAGCGCCCAAGCCGCCTCTGCTGGCTAGCCAACGCTAGCCTGTTTTACCTTCGAGCAGGCCCGTTGGATTCGGCCCGCTGGCCAAAAAAGAGAACCTACGTCTTTCGTCGCTTTGCCCGGCAGCATTCCTACATATCTGGTAGGCCCGCTCGATAATTGGTCCTCCTAATTATACCGGCGGCGCAGTCTAGCCCACCAAATGCCCAGATACTTTGAGCTCCCAAGAATCCTTTGCTCTGGGTGGCTTTCGGGCTCAACCAATCCCTTGCGAGTCTTCCGAGGCCCCCTTGTAAGGCAACCCTAAAATCCTCTGAAACCCAGCAATAACGGAAAAACCGGACCCCAAGACTAGAAATTATTTGGCTTGGGAGCGGTTGCGGGACATTAGGGCACAACGCTTGCTACGGTATATGCATTCACTGCAAACAACAGGAGACAAAATGCCTCTGCGCAGGAACCTTCCTACCCGCACTAGAATCAAGCAACCTACCCCAAGCCCACACTAGCAGGCTATTTGCCAACCTAACTGCCGTACCTAGTGGCCGTCCCTAGGGCATCTAGGGTGTTTTTATGGCCCTCAAGAGGCAGTAAAACTGCGGATTGCGGGATCTTAAGTATACAGTTTATTATCGGTGTAAGAACCGCAGCATGGGCCTTTAGGTCTGTTAAGTCCTGGACCCTGCTGATTCAAAATTTTTGGAGTTTGGAAATCATGACTTTTTCAAAATCTTTGTTGATGGGTCTTATGGCTGCGATGGTGATGGCACCGAGTGCTTACGCCACCGACGAGCCTTTCTTGGCCTCGATCACGATCTTCTCACCGATCACCATCACTGAAACCTCGGCCTTGAGCTTCGGTTCCGTCTCCGGCGCGGCGACCAACCAAAACGTGGTGGTTGCGCCGAGCGACCCGGGGGCCGCCAGCTTCAACCTGGCCGGTGAATCCAACTTGGCTGTTACGGCCACGATTGTTGAACCCAGCTTGGCTTTGGTCAATGGGGCCACTACCATCACCGTAAACGGCTTCACTTTCGGTGGTGCCTTGGCCTCTAACGGTACCGCTAACTTGGGTGCCTTAGGTAAACTGAACGCCGCAACCGTAGGCGCTACCGCCGCCGTACCGGCCAACCCTACGTCAGGTACCTATTCGGGCAACCTGACCCTGCGTGTGGTCTATCAGTAACCGCAGTGTAGAACCGACTAAAAGGCCGTCCGGGGCATGCTCCCCGGACGGCCGATTGGCCCCTCCCCAAAACTTCACGCTCGGACTCCCGATGAAGTTTGACCTATCTCTGTTTCGATTCTCCCTTTTCCTTGGCCTTTCTTTGTTCGCGGCGCTCCTCTTGTTGCCTGCGGACATTTTTGCCGGGAGTAAAAAGAGTCAAATCGAAGAGCAAGCCTCGCTGAGGTTCGGCAACGTGATGGCCGCTAGCACCGCCCAAACCGTTACCATCTCTGCCGAAGATTCAGGGGCCGCAGTCTTCATCGTGACGGGCGAACCGAATCGATTGGTAGCCTTGAGCGTAAAGCCCCGGAGTGAGGTCCAACTGAAAAATGGCGGGGCGCGCATTGAGCTCAACCAAGTGGTTTTCGGTGGTTCGGTCACCGACCGAGGCGGCCAAGCTACCGCCCGGCTAGACGCCAAAGGCGAGCTAAACAATGTCCGCATTGGCGGGACGGTGGCCATTCCCCCTCTAAGTGCTAGCGGAACCTATGTGGGGCAGTTGCGTTTAGAGGTAGAAGTTGAAGACGATTAAATGGTCTCCCCTATGGCTTAGCTTATTATTTCTATTGCTGTTTCCTTGGCAGGCCTTTAGCGCAGCACACTTTGCGGTGGCACCGGGGGTGATTGAGTTTGACCTAGAGAATATACAAACCCAAACTTTTTTAGTCACCAACGACGGGGATCAGCGGATTCGCCTGATCGTTCGTCCCGTATACTATGCGGTGGACTCCCGCTTTTTAGCGGCCGGTAAGCCGATCGACGCCGCCCAGATTACCGACGACAACCTAACCAAGTTCATCTTGGCCAGCCCCAGGGTATTCTCTTTAAAACCAGGCCAGAAGCGTAACGTTCGAGTCTCCCTTAAAAAAGGGGCGGGCGACGCTCCGGGCGACTACCGCGCCCACCTGCTGGTGCAAACTTTAGGCAGTGCTGAGGGGCCCGAAGAGGGCGGCGGTGCGGGCCAGGGGGTCCAAATCAAACTGACCACCAGCCTAGAAAGCGCCCTAGCGGTCTACGCACGGCGGGGCAAGGCCAAACCCGAATTAGCCTGGACTTGCGCCAAAAACGCCCAGGGCCAACTGGTGATCAACCTAAAGAACCCAACCCCTTGGCGTTATAATGGGTGGGCCGGATTGATCGATCCATCCGGGACGGCCAAGCCCTTTTTCATGCGGCTAGTTGCCCAGCGAGAAAGCGTCAAAGAACTGATCTTGAACCCCCCATATCCTCAATCCATCACCCTCCAATGGGGTCCCCAACAGGATCAACTAACCGACGGTTCGGCCAGCTGTCAGGTTCCCTAAATGCGGTGGCTCCTGATCGGGTTTTGTTGCCTTTTCTCGATGACCCTTCAGGCCGAAACGTTAACCGAAAATGGCCACTACCTCACCCGCGCCAATGAAGCGACCCGGTTCAGCTTAAAGGCCAGTTCGTCCACCGGGGCTCCACTCCGGTTTAGCGTAGTCGAAGCCCCCCAGCGCGGGCAAATCAGCGGAACCCTCCCAGACCTTATCTACCAGCCAGACCCCGGCTTCCAAGGAACGGACTACCTTATTTTTGAAGCCCAAGACGCTTCAGGTGAGCCGGCGCGTGGGCGGATCGACTTTCAGGTCGGGCTTTCTTATAGCGACCCCGAATTAACCGAAGGATTCATCGCCCTAAAGATCAAAAAAAGTAAGGGCAGTTCCTTTTACCGGGTGATGTTTGGCCCGGACGAACGCCCCTATCTGGAGCTTGAAGGATTGATGAAGGACTGGTTAGATTTGGTCCCCGCTTGCCAGCCCGGCCCGAGACGATGCCAAGCTAAGTTACATGTACTCAACCAATCCTTTTTTATCGACGGGGATAGTCTAAAAATGGGCGGTTCACTGGGCGAGCCCGTCCGCTTGGCACCAAAAACCTTAGCGGTAAAAGAAGATAAGCTTTGGCTGCGATACGACCAACTCCCTTTGTGGCTGCCGCTCAATGCAGCCTGGAACCTAGAAACGTATCAACTCAACATAAACCCCGATTACCCCCTCATTGCCGAGCAAACGGCAAATCGAAAACGCTTGCGGACCGTCCAAGAGCAAGAACGCCAACAGCGAGAAGCGGCCGCCGAAGCTCCGGCTCTGACGCCCGAATCTTATGGCCGGACCGAGTTTCGTTACGACCTAAACCGCGAGTACTTCACCCGTGAAGAGCGCGGAATCAACCAGTTTGGCTACGAATTAAGCAGCGATCTATTAAAGGGTCAGTTTTTGGTTTCCGGTAGTTATCAACAAGAAGAAGCCACCGGGACGATTCCGGCCCAAGACAGCAACCAGTTGGTTTGGAGCTACCGGAGGCAGAGTGAGGAGCCGTTGGGCCTGATTGAAGGCGGCGACCTGCTCGCTAAAGGCGGGATTTTGTTCCCCAACCTCTTATCCACCAAATCGCTACACCTAAAACACAAGCCCGAAGGCCAGTCGGCCCAAGAGCAAAGCTCGATCCGCGGGCAAAGCCTACCGGGCAGCGAGGTAGATCTTTTGATCAACGGTTTTTTTATCGCCCACACCCAGGTTGGAGCGGACGGCTCTTATACCTTTGAACAGGTCACCTATAAGGGGGGAGACCAGTTGAGACTGGTCTTTTATTACCCCGACGGTTCGAGCCGCGAAGAAGTGCGCCAGATTGCTGACGACGAGGGGGCCCTTTTGTTAAACCGAGACTGGGACGCCGCCCTTTTTTCTGGTGAAACCACCTATGGCCGCTACAGTAAATTACAATTAGACTATGGGCTTTTGTCCAACCTAACCATAGGGGGAACCGCCTTTAGCCTGCCCGAGGAGGCCACCGCCGAACCGGTACTGATGCCTCATTTCTCTTGGAAGCCGACCTACGGATTGACGCTGACCACCGAATGGGCCCAGGCAAACCAAGCCTCCAACTTAGGCGTTCAGGCGGACTTCACCCAGCTGCAACCCCATTATTTCCGCATGATTTGGCGTAATATAGAAGAAGGCAGCCCCTTTCATTACTTCTACCGGCCCGAAGACCAAAGCGTTGGGTACCAGTCTCTTTTGCATCAATTCGGCTGGGGCCGTTGGTATTGGCGCGGCGAGATAAGGGACAACGACTTCTCGAACCTCAAAAGCATGAGCTTAAGAAGGCATGTAAACCCCATCTTATCGCTCACCTACAACCGCCAACTTGAAGTCTTCAAGTTGGGGCAGCGGATCGAAAGTTTTGGTCTAGGGGCAGATGTGCTTTCGGGAAAACACAACCTGCACCTTGAGCATAACTGGAACCAAACCGACCCAGAAACCAACCTGAGTTACCGCTACCCCTTGTGGTTCGACCTCCCCTTGGACTTTTCTGCCTCTTCTACCTACAAAGACTCCGGGGATTTATGGTTTACCGCGCAGTTGACCTACCGCCCCTACCAGGGTGTCACCACTGTCGCGCAATCTAGCAGTCAGGGCGGCTCACTGCGCGCACGTTACGGCGGGGTCTGGGCCCCAGAAAATGGCCCGATCCGCTACCAGGACTTTGCCAAGGGCACCTTAAGCGGAAAGGTCACCACCGAACCCGTTGACGGCGGCGAACCGGTACCGGTCGAGGCCGTTTCGGTAAAGGCGGGCGGTCAATCGGGGGTCACCGACTCAAAGGGGGAGTTTATGATCACCGGCTTGCCGGTACACCAACGGATTCGGGTCGAGGTGGACCCTAGCTCCTTAGACGTGGGGATGGCACCAAAGTCTAGCGGTACCTGGGTAGTCTTTAGGCCCAGTACCCAGATCCAATACAACCCCAAGCTGGTGCCTACCGTCGGCCTGGACGGCATGGTGGTCTCTAACCAAGTGATCCCAGAAAACACTCAGATCCGCGCGTTGCAGCTGCCGGAGCAAATCGAAGTAGAACGGGTCGAAGTTGAGTCAGACGGATTTTTTGTTTTTGAAAAGCTAGCGGCCGGGGATTACTTATTGGAGCTAGTGGACCGCAAAAAACCGCCGAAACCCTTTAAGATTAAAATCGAATCCAACCAAGTCTGGGTGTCTGAAGTACAGGTTCCTTGGCCCTAGGTCTAGGCTTGCCGCTGCGGTTCCTGCCAGAGTTCTTAATTCAGCCTGGCTCGACCAAGCGCTGCTGCCCCACCGGTCTATTTACCTCAACCAGCAAAAACTAAGGCCGCACTTACCTTAGTGCCTTCTACGGCCCCGCTAGATGGACCTGCGATGGAGCCAAAAGCCGCTCAAGCTGCCCGCGTAAAAAAAGTCGGCAAGGTCAACCTTAAAGCTTGATATCATTTTCCTCCGCTTAGCAATAGCCCAATAAAACCCAGACCATCCCGTCTAAGCAACTATCCCTATTGGATGTAGGGAGATTATAGTTTCATTTTTTATTTGAAATTGAGGTTTAGGAAAGTTATTATTTGACTAAGCCTTGGGTAAAAACCGCGAACTTTATCGCCCAAACCTCCTCAAATTCATTCCTTTGGAAGTTTCCTCCACCCGAGACTTTGGCCCTATTGCTTCAATAAGCGCCCGTTGGAATCACCTGAATGGTTGAAAGGTACCGATGAATGATCCTGCGAACTCCCCTCAAATGGATAGCTCCAATTCACTATCCGACGAAATCAACCGTCTGAAGCGGATTTTACAAGACCTCGCCGGTTTGGGCAGCGCCCAGATCAAGCAAGGGATTGAAAAAATGATCGCCGTCCGCAAAAAGCTGATCGCCTCCAAGCGAGGCACGGCGGCTAACTGACGGTTAAAACCTAGTCCCAACTCCCGACCTAAACCCTTTTGGGTTTGATTCGAGAGTTCCCCGCCCAGCGAAACTGCCCCCGAATGCCCAGCCAAGTAGTTGCGGGCACTCAGGTCCCTTTTGCGCCATCCGTCGCACCCTTCAAGCGCGCCCTCCCTAGTCTCCCATAGTCTAGTGCCGTTGATTGATCGGCAGGAGAAGAACCCCAACGATGCCCCTCAAAACCCCAACCAATCCTGCAGAACAACGACCCCTTCAGACTATTCCGCGTTTAATAACCAAAAAAAAGCATAAGAAAACAGGCACTAAAAAGCCGGTTACAACCCGGCCAAGAGGCCCTCAAGGAGGGTGATCAATTGACATTTGGCGGTACTTCGTCGATGCTTCCAACGAGGCAAAACGGTAAATTTCTCAGCCATTTTAAATTCCTTGAATCTAGAAATCGACTTTTCTGCGCTTCTACTGGCCACCTTTTGGCTTAGCGTAATGCTCCCAGGTATGCTGCTGGCCCCCTATGTTTGCGGGCCACGCTGGTGGAGGATCGAAAACCTACCGGCTTGGCTGGCGGGGGGGATGGTGTGGCATCTATTCAGCAGCGCCTTCTTCCGGATGACCTTGCAGCCCCTAGGAGTGCCCTTTGTGGTCTATTGGTCGGTTCCGGGGGCCTTTTTGGTTTTGGGGTTGGTCCAGCTCTGGCGGTCAAGTCCTTCTAAGCAGCAGTGGGGCCGTTTCATTGCTCAATTCGCCCGTATCCGCTACCTATTCACCCTTTTGGGTTTCCTCTTGGTACTGGCTGTTTTTTACGGCTACAACTACCGTCCGCTAGATAACTATTACAACGACGACAACCAGCGCGCCACCATCGCCCAGCTGATCAAGGTCGCCTATCCGCCCCCAGAATTCCACGTCTTTACAGACGACCATTACCGCTACTACAACCTGACCGAGTTGCTGGCTGCCAACCTTTCGGAATTGTCGGGCATCGATACGCTGGTGACCTACTTCCACCATGTCTTTTTGCTCAACTGGGTCTTGATCTTTATCGGTCTTTGGATCTTGATCAACGAACCGCGCAAGGCACCGGGATGGTTTAGCCTATTGGCCTTCATTTTTTTTGGCACCGCTCAGGGGATTGGTGGAGCGCAAAAAATGGGCAACTTGGGTCTGCTGCAAAATAGCTTTGCCCTGGCCATGTTATTTTTTGGCCTTTGGGCCATCTTCCGTTTTTATACGACCAATCGGTACAGCTATTTCATTTTGGCCATTTTGACGGGGTCCTTAGTGGCGGGAATCAAGTTGGTCGCTTTTTTGCCCCTAATGGCCGCTATCCCGGTTGCAGGCATTGACCATTGGATTAAAGGCCGCATCCCTTTCAAACAATTGGGTTTTGCCGGTGTTCTAAGTGCCTCGAGCGTCCTGTTTTGGTATTACATCAACATTTACAACCCCAACCCCCACGCCCAGGCCAGTTTACACTTCAACCCAAGCCATTGGTTCATAGCGGAATATGCCCACAGAATCACGACCCAATACGGGATGACCTGGTTTGACGGTGATGGCTGGGAAAGGATTTATGTTTTGTGGTTCCCATGGCTGTTTCACTTAGAACCGATCTTGCTCTTCCTATTGGGTTGGTCGCTCACCCGCCGACTGCCACGCGAGCTAGAAACCAATCGGCTACAGGCCAGCCTCATCTTTATCGGCTTGGTTGGAACGCTGGTCTTCACGCTCTATGAATTTGATCTTTCCCAAGGATCGATCATCTATTTTTTGATCTTTGGTTCTTGGGTTTTTACCGTATTGGCCCTGCGTAGGCTGTCTCAGGCCTATCGAGGAGGCACCCGGTTGGGGACCTCCTTATTTTTAGCAACGTTGACCCTGGGTGCGTACAGCCTTTACGGATACCATGACCTAGCCGTTTATAAGGGCTCACCAAATTCGACGCGTCCCTCTCCAGATGAACTAAAAATCTACGAATTAATCCGGCAGAGGACTCCTCGCGATGCTGTTGTGTTGCATGACTATTATTTGGTTCGGGATATGTGGTCTTTCGGGTCCTTGGCGGCGCGGCGCGCTGTAGTTTCCAGTCTATATGAGTTGGGTGCCATCAACCAAGCCCCTGAACTTTATCACCAGAAAATTGACGAGGCCAACGCCTTTTATAGCGGGCAGTTGGCACCAGCAGAAAGCCAACGTTTTTTGGAGGAGAACCAAGTGGCCGCCATATTAAGTATCAAGCGCTTGCACCCGGGTAGTGGAAGCCTGCTGGACCCCCAAGGTTACCGAAAAATCGCTGATACCGAATGCTGCGTCTTATGGGTACGTGAACAACCTCTCCTAGACCAACCATGAAGTTAATTAGAATCTTTTTGCCTGCTCTGCTGGTACTTGTCGCCCTATTCAAGCTATCCCCCAATTGGCTGCCGCTGTTTTTTCCTGTGGCTCCCCTAGAAGTCCCGCCTCGGTTAAAACAGGCCGCCTACTATTCTTGGTCCGGTTCAAACCACACAGGAACCCAGAACGCGCAAAGTATCGTGCAATTGGATGGAGTTCAGGGGATCTATCTTGACTCGCAATCGGAAAAAAATCACTTCCCCCTGATCGCCGAGCCGAAGCCCGAACCAGCCGGGGAAACCATCTTGATGAAAATCCGTCTGCTGGACGCCAGGCGGCAGTTGCTGGGGCTCTCGACGGTGTCCTTCCACAACTTAATGTTTGCTCCCAACACAGAAGGAACGGGCCCCTCAAATTCATTGTGGTTCAATTCAGACCGGATGACTTTGCATTACTCTGGAAGCACTGGTGGATTTTGGGCACCGGACCAAAGTTTGTCGGTTTCGAATGATCTTTGGATCGCCTCGGTCGTCGACGCAGCCCAACGTAAGCACAGGTTCTACCTTGATGCTCAGCTGGTCAAAGAATCCGATTTTATCCCTGCGGGCCTATACCAGCCCTCGGTTCACATTGCTCTTGGCAAAGGACAAAAGCCGGAGACCTCCGCTGAAGCGGTGGTCCCGCTCGCAGCCTTTTTTGATCACCCCTTGACCCATCAAGACATCCGCGCCTTGCAGGCCCAAGTGGACGCCCAAACCGAAGGTTGGGCTAAACAATATTGGATTGAACAAGCCTTCGACGCCCTTTTTTGGTTTTTATTATTTCTTTGGCTATCCTTTGAACGCAATTTGGTAGGCACTTTGTTGCTGCCGCTGCCACAGTGGATTTGGCACCAATACCTACTTCTCAAACGCGATGGCCGACGCAAGAGGATCGAACGAGAAGCCAAGAGACATGGACTATACCGCCCAGGGATGGATTTAGAAGAACTTCAACTAGCCGTGATCCAGAAATTTGACCCCACGGTGTCGGACCTAACTTTAGGGTTAGACCAACTGGATCAACTCTTCGAAGAAGCCAGTATGGCTTTGACGCCCATCAATAGCCCTAAAAAATAGGAGGTTCTGGTTGGTGGCTCCTGTAGCTCTAAGTTATTGTCTTGAGCGGGTGTAAAACCAGAAATCCGCTGCGCCCGGAAAAGCTTCTCGAAAAAACCGCTTGATTGACGGTTCTAGCCCCGACCTCCCCCACTTACCCTCGCTTGCCCAGCTTGCGGGTCGCCTAGGCGAGATAACTCCCGCACTGGGCTCTCAATCCAAAGAATCTTTTGAATCCGACCAGCAAAGCTGTTATACTGAAAGTCCGAGATAGACAGGCTTTGAGACCTCCACTTTGTGGGCGCTTGCCCACTGGCCTTAAAAGCCCCCTATACCAACCGCCTCCGCCGGTTCTGCCCTTTTGGCCCCACCTCATGGAGGCAACCAAGGAACATCCATGAAATCCCTGATGATTGACGAGATCCTCCGTAAAGCGATCGACTTGGAACAGACAGGCATCGAGTTCTACGCCAGCAGTGCCCGGAACTGGGATGTAGAATCGCCGATGCACGACTACCTGGAACTTTTCCGCGAAGATGAGCTCCATGCGCGCACCCGCCTTTCGGGTTTGCGTGACTTTTACAGCGCTGGCAAGAAGATCGCTATGTCCGAAACCCTTTATGAACGTTGGGTCCGCCCAGTCCCTGCCGAACTGATGGGCATCCGCACGGGACACGGGGCCAACCGAGCCGAAGTGATCCATCTTTCCGAAGCCTTTGAGCAAGAAACCATCGACCGCTGTGAAGTCTTGCAAGAGATGTTGGGCACCGACTTGAGCGACCTTGTTTTGCTCAAGCAGACCCACTTCGACAAGATGAAGGCCATGGAAACCATGGTTTAACTCTCCTTCCCCTGCCCGGCGGCTTCCGGGTAGGGTTCCCGCCCTCTGTGCTCGCCGGAAAGCCAAAAACAAACTTGTAAAGTCCTGACCGGATAGGTTAATCTAAAGGCTCTGCTTTTGACCTTTTCCTTTGGAGTCCCGATGTCTAAAAAACTAACCATTGAAGCCTTTAAAAATGGCCCTTTCAAGGTAACCCACCTAAAGAGCCTAAGTTTTGCTGGCCAGAGCTTAGAACCGGCTGAAGAAGTCTTTCTTTGCCGCTGCGGCGAAACCTCGACCCCGCCTTACTGCGACGGCACCCACAAAAAAGTTGGCTTTGACGGCAGCGCCAGCCAAACAGAACCCAAGCCGCTCAAAGTCTGGCAAGGCAAAGGGATTTCCACCACCTTCGACCCCAACATCTGCACCCATGTGCTCTACTGCCGCCCGCTAGATGAACTACGCCTACGCGAGCCCGAAGACAACACCCAGGCCACTGCCGCCGAAATCGCCCAGGTGGTGATGAATTGCCCCTCTGGGGCCTTGCGCTTTGAAGCTAAGGAGGAGATATTGCCCCCTCCGCAGAGGATCAAGTCGCCGGCATTAGAAATCTTTGAGGGAGCCGAAATCCGGGTGCATCAAGAATATGAGGCCCTGGGATTTGAACTCCGCCCGGGCCAACCCAACAACCGAAGCGCCCTCTGCCGCTGTGGCCGCTCCAAAAACAAACCCTTCTGCAACGGAGCCCATGTGGCCAAAAAGGACTTTAAGTAAGTCCAAGCTGATTTAGGTGAGGAAAAGGGCAGGTAGGTGGGTTTAAGCTAGCCAGAGGGAACCATGGACCTCCCGCCAAATCACTAGGGGAACCTTAACCTAAAAGGGCCTTCTATGTGGACCTGAAATACTTTAAGTACCCCCAAAGCCGACGCTCCCAATTGAGCTCAGGCTGACAGGGTCTGGTAGGTTGAGGCCTTAAAGGGATGCGCAGCTGTTGGTGTGCCAAGCCGAAAGAAGAACCAATGGATAGCGCAGCTATCTGGCAGTAAGAAGCACTTGCACTAAAGCCAAGGATAAGAGATCAGGATTTTCCGACCGTCAAGGGCGGTAAACAGGTTGCTGGCCTTGAGCAAGCTGGCGGAAACCCTGGCGTCCACAAAGCATGGTGACCCCAAGAGGACTTGAACCTCTATCTGGGGATTAGGAATCCCCCGTTCTATCCAGTTGAACTATGGGGTCAATTTGGGAGTATATAAGAAGGGAGGGGAAGGGACCCTGACGTTAGCCAAGGTCCCTCAAGGTGTCAGCCAAGGGCGCGAGGCCCTAAGTGACTTATTCGGCGTTTTCGACAGCCTTCATCGAGAGCTTCAGCTTGCCGCGCTTGTCGCGGCCGATGGCCTTAACCATCACCATCTGCCCTTCGCTCAAGACGTCTTCAACGCGCTCAACCCGCTCAACAGAGATTTCAGAGACGTGGACCAAGCCCTGGGTGTTGGGCAGGATCTCAACAAAAGCGCCGAAGTCGACGATCTTCTTGATTTCCCCTTCGTAGGTTGCGCCGATCTCCACTTCCAAGGTCAGTTCGCGGATCAAGGCCAAGGCCTTTTCTGCCGCTTCCTGGCTGCTCGAAGCAATGTTGACGGTACCCGAATCGTCGATGTCGATCTTGGTCCCCGTTTCGGCCTGTAGAGCCTTGATCACCTTACCACCGGGGCCGATCAGGTCGCGGATTTTGGTTTGGGGGATCTTGCACTGGATAAAGCGCGGAGCCGTATCGGCCAAACGCTCGCGGGCAGCACCAATGGCCTTGGCCATCTCGCCTAAGATGTGCAAACGGCCCTGGCGAGCCTGCATCAAGGCGTCGTCGAGCATCTTCATGGACAAACCGTCGATCTTGATGTCCATCTGCAAAGCAGTGATCCCGTTTTCGGTACCCACTACTTTAAAGTCCATGTCGCCGACATGGTCTTCGTCGCCCAAGATATCACTCAAGACGGTGTAGTTTTTCCCTTCGGTCACCAGACCCATCGCCACGCCCGCAACGGGGGACTTCATGGGCACACCGGCGTCCATCATCGACAAGGAACCGCCGCAGACCGAAGCCATGGAGCTAGAACCGTTAGATTCGGTGATTTCCGAGACGATGCGGATGGTGTAAGGGAAGTTGTCCTTGGCGGGCAACATGGGGCGCAAGCCCCGCTCGGCTAAGTTACCATGCCCAATCTCGCGGCGGCCGGGAGGGCCAATCCGCTTGACTTCACCAACCGAGTAGGGAGGGAAGTTATAGTGCAGGTAGAAGTTTTTGAAATACAAGCCACTGGGGTCTTCGACCATCTGCTCATCGTCTTTGGTGCCTAAGGTGGTCACCACGATAGCCTGGGTCTCGCCACGGGTAAAGAGTGCCGAACCGTGGGTCCGGGGCAACAGGCCCAACTCGCAGCTGATCGGGCGGATATCGGTGGGGGCACGGCCATCCACACGCTTGCCTTTCTTCAAGATCCATTCGCGCATGATCTCGGCTTTACGGTGGCCAAAGACTTCAGACACCATCTTAGAGGTGATGCCGCTTTCTTCGGTAACCAACGCTTCTTTGACTTCGGCCTTCACCTTATCGACCGCTGCGTAGCGCTCCATTTTAGTGGGGATTTCCAAAGCGGCCTTAAGGCCTTTATCAGCAGCCTTAACCACAGCCTTTTTGACGTCCTCGGGAATTTCGGGGACTTCGTATTCCATCTCTTCTTTGCCCACTTCTTTCATGAACTGCTTTTGCAGTTTGATCAGCGGCTGGATGTTGGCGTGGCCCCACTCCAAAGCGTCAAGCATGTCCTGCTCAGAAAGCTCTTGGGCACCGGCTTCCACCATCACGATGGCGTCTTCTTTAGCGACCATCAACAGGTCTAATTCGCTGCTCTCGGCCAGATCGGCGTGCGAGAGGTTGGCGACGAACTCGCCGTTGACGCGGCCTACGTTGATACCCGCGATGGGGGTATTGTAGGGGATGTCGGAGATGCAAAGAGCACAAGAAGCACCCAACATAGCCGCAATGGCCGGGTTGGAGTCTTCGTCATAGCTCAAGACGGTAGCGATCACCTGGGTCTCGTTAGAGAAGCCCTCAGCAAAAAGCGGGCGGATCGGGCGGTCAATCATGCGGCTGATCAGGGTTTCCATCTCGCTGGGCTGACGCTCGCGCTTGATGAATCCACCTAAGATGCGGCCTTGAGAATAGGTCTTGACCTGATACATCACCGTCAGGGGGAAAAAGCCCATGTCGGCTCGTTCCTTGGTGGCCGTTGCGTTCACCATAACCACGGTCTCACCGTAGGTTACGATAACCGATGCGTTGGCCTGTTTGGCGATGCGGCCTGTCTCAATGGACAGTTTCTTGCCCAGGTAATCGATTTCCAGTGTCTTCATAGTCTATGTCTAGGGGTCTAGGGTTTCAAGTGGTCGATCAGCCGGGCTTACTTACGGATACCCAGTTCTTTGATCAATTCGCGATACTCGTTGATGTCATTTTTCTTCAAGTAATTGAGAAGATGCCTGCGGCTACCGACCAATTTGAGCAGACCCCGACGAGAGTGGTGGTCGTGCGTATGTTCTTTGAAGTGTTCGGTAAGGTAGATGATCCTCGCGGTCAAAAGAGCGATTTGGACCTTGGTGGAACCGGTGTCGGTTTCGTTTTGTCCGAACTTTTTGACGATTTCCGCCTTTGTTTCTTTGGTCAGCATTGTTCTCCTAGTATCCAGCGATTATACCAACACCTTTTCGGGTTGGAACCAAAGCAGGCTATCCTGGCTGAATTCAAGAAAGCCTGCACAAAGTAGTTGACCCTGTCGGTCCGTGATGTAACAACGCCGCTCCAAGGGCTGTTGTTGCCGGATTCGTTGGGGTTCTACGGGAATTCGGTTTCCGTTGCGAAGGGCCCGTTCCTCGGCTTCGTCGAGCGCTGTCAACTGATTCCAGTCGCTCAAGAGGGACGCCGGGCGCAAAGCGCGCAAGAATATATCAACCTGCTCGGTTTTTTCAATTTGGTCAAGCATGATGGAATCTTGTAGTTCAAAGACTTCGCCCACCCGAGTCCGGGTCAGAGCACTCAAATGCGCCCCGCTGCCTAAGGCCTCACCCAAGTCCCTTGCCAGAGAGCGGATGTAGGTGCCTTTGGAGACAAAAACCTCAAAGCGGATCTTCGGCGATTCCCATTCGACCTCTCGAATCCAATAGACCGTCACTTGCCGGGCTTCGGGTTCCACCGCCACACCCTTGCGGGCAAGGTCATAGAGCCGACGTCCGTCCTGCTTGAGCGCCGAATAGATGGGTGGGACCTGGGTGATTTCGCCGGTGAAACGAGCCAAAGCGGCCTCAACGGCCCCCAAGGTAATCCCCGCAGGTATGGGCACGGGACTCAAAACCCCTTCGGCGTCCAGGGTATCCGAGACCGCTCCCAACGTCACCTCGGCTCGGTAGGCTTTGTCGTTTTGGTTGAAGTAGGGGATCAACTTGGTCATCTTGCCCGTAAAAATCGGCAAGACACCATTGGCCATGGGGTCGAGGGTCCCCAAATGGCCCATCTTCTTTTCTCCGGTCAAACGTTTGAGCTGCCCTATCGCCCCGTTGGAGGTGATTCCCGAAGGCTTGTTGAGGTTGATAATAGCGTCCACCTTAAGGAGTCATATCCTCAAAGGGGTTGGCCAGATTTAGGTCCATGGGGATCTTAAAGCCGGGCACCGCAATCTGCTGGTCGTTCATATCCAGGTCCGGCCCATCCAAGACCGGCTCCCCGAAACGGTAGATCGGTTTGGCTAAGCCCTGGGTGGCAGCTTGATCATAGGCGGCGGCGCGCTCGGCGGTGGCGACGGCTTTATCTAGATAGGCATGGAAGGCCGTTGGACCTAGCTTCTTGGCCATCATGCGGCGAGAGAGGTCCGGCGAGAGGATCAGGCCCGTGGCGTTGTTGCCGCCGAAGCCCTTGGAGTTAACCAACGCCGCATCCATCGAGTCCACGCCTAACTGGCGGTGGGCCTGGGAGAGGGAAAGGTGGCTGTGGTGTACGTCGTCGGCAATTTGGTCGAGCGTGAAGATACCGGGCAAGATGCCCTCGTCCCAATGCCCCAAAGCGGCCATCACTTGGTCCCCCGAGGCGGCCCCGATGCTGTGGCCCAGGTAACATTTTACGGCAGCGATGGGCCAATTTTCGATCCCGAAGACCTTGGCCACTTCGTTTAAGCCCTGGCTTTCGGTCACCCGGTTTTGCGGGGTGCCGGTGCCGTGGGCATGGACAAAGGTGCGGTGGCGCAAACCGGCTTCACCTAAGATCGAACGGCCCAAGGCGGCAGCCTGGGCGATGCTCAGGTAATTGCCCACGCCCGGTGCGGTGATGGATTTTTTGATTCCGTCGGCGTTCACAAAAACCCCAGCGACCGCACCATAGACCACGGCCCCCAACTCGGCAGCCAGTTCGTCGTCCATGATCAGGAAGTATTGGGCCGATTCGGACATAGTGAAGCCCGCGTTGTAGCCAAAGGGGCGGCAGGCGCGGCGGTGGTCCGGTGAGGTGAGGCCCAAGTGCTTGTCTAAAGCCAAGATTTGGTCGTCTTCGGCCAGAGCGCTCATCACCCGGTACCCTTCCATTGCTTCGGGCACCAGAGGCGACTCGGCCATCCCCACCAGTGCCAAACGGATGCGCCCTGAACGGATGTCCTGGGCGGCAGCATCTATATTATACAAGGTGCTGGCGCAGGCCCCCAAAATCCCGCCAGTGCGTCCGACACTGCCAAACACATAGGCATTAAGGAAGTCTGCGGACATCTCAGCCAACGAAAAGGGCATTTGCTTGGTACTGGTCCGCTTGCCTAGGTAAGGTGCCTTCATGTAGCCGCCTAAGCCCATATCATCCAGCTGGCCCATGGCCGCGCCCGAGTAGATAGCGATTTGGTCGGGCTTTACATATTGTTTGAGTTCGTCGGCACCAAAGCCAGAGCTACCTAGCGCATCCGAAGCCCCATAGACCGCCATGGCCAAGCCCCTGGGGTGGTGGTTGCTAGCATAGAGTGCGGCGGGATCAAAGCCCCGGGGCAGTTGGCCGGCGGTACTGACCGCTGCCTTGCGGCGGTCAGGCGCAAAAAATTCGGTCGCTTCAGTGAGCGTCACCTCAACCCGGCCGCCCGCTATATCCCGCACTTGCCAGCCCTTCGGCAGTTCGTTGGGGAGGTCGCGCTGGGCCAACTCGAAGCGAATCTCCTGGGCGCCCAATTGAAGCGATTTATTGCAGGGAACCCGGTCGGGGTCGAAGTGGTTGGACTCGATACGGCGCAGCAACGTCCCCTCATTAGCTAGCGCGATCAGGTCCGAAGGGAGGTTTTGCGGGTCTACGCTAGAGCCGTCAGGGCGGCTCCAGCGGCCTTCTGAATAAGCCACCAAACCCATCAAGCTGGCCAAGGACAGATAGGTTTCTTGCCGTTTTGCCTCCGGTAAAGCCTCGGCGACCATGCGCCCGAAGGAGCGGTAGCCGGAGCTGCGCCCCGCAGGGTTGATCCCGCCGAATCCGGCGATCACAGGTAATCTCGACAAGTCTCCTCCTAAATGCCCTGGTGGTGATTTTTTTTTGGTATTGGGGGGTTGCTTTTCCTACTTCGAAAAACTATCAACTAAAGGGCTTTTTGATCAAGCCAAAGATTGGATGCCTTAGGACAAGCAAAGGATTCCTCGACCAAAAATCGGGAGGTTCTAAAAGTTTTCCTTTGACATTCCGCCGCCAGCTCGATAAAAAAGCTCTTTTAAAGGCGAAAGCTTGTCTGGGCCAGTAGCTCAGTTGGTTAGAGTACGTCCCTGATAAGGACGGGGTCGGTGGTTCGAATCCACCCTGGCCCACCAGACGCTTTAGCCCGCAAGGGTTTGCTGATAAAAGCTGGGGGATTAGCTCAGTTGGTAGAGCGCCTGCCTTGCAAGCAGGAGGTCAGCGGTTCGACCCCGCTATCCTCCACCAGTCATATCAGTTCTTTATAGGCGCGTAGCTCAGTGGGAGAGCACTACCCCGACACGGTAGTGGTCGACGGTTCAATCCCGTCCGCGCCTATAACCCCTTTCTTCACGGTTTCAGGAGGGATTATCGCACCGATCAGGAAGAAGCGGCCAGTACAACCGCCTCGCAAAGAAGATCAAACTAGAATTAACCGGGGCATTCGGGTCCCCGAGGTTCGTCTGATCGACGAAAACGGTGAACAGATGGGTATTGTCGTCACCGACGATGCCCGCCGAATCGCGGAAGAAAGAGGTCTGGACCTTGTTGAAGTTGCCGCTAAGTCCGATCCGCCGGTTTGTCGGATCATGGACTATGGTAAGTTTAAATATGAGGCCAGTAAGAAGCAACACGAGGCGAAGAAGAAACAAACCGTCATCAAGGTTAAGGAGATCAAACTCCGACCCAAGACGGAAGAGCATGACTATCTGTTCAAGCTCAAACACGCTCGTGAGTTCCTAGAAGAAGGAAATAAGGTCAAGGTAACCATACAGTTCCGTGGCCGCGAAATGGCGTATCAAGAGTTAGGCCTGACATTGATCAGGCGTTTTACCGAAGACTGCCAAGACCTGGGCCAGATGGAGTCGGCCCCCAGGGCCGAAGGGCGTACCGCTCACACCATCTTGTCCCCGAACAAAAAGGGCTAAGATATGGCTAAATATAAGATGAAGACCAAAAGCTCCGCGAAGCGGCGCTTTAAGATTACCGCTAACGGCAAAATCAAGCGCAAAAAAGCAAATTTGCGCCACATTTTGACCAAGCACAGCGCCAACAAAAAGCGGCATTTGCGCAAGGCTGGCCTCATTTCCGCAGCCGATGCACCCAGCATCAAGCGCATGATGCCCTACGGCTAACGCATAAGGACCTAAGGAACGAGCAATGGCACGAGTAAAAAGGGCGGTACACGCCAGAAAGAAAAAGAACGCTTATTTTAAAGCGGCCAAAGGTTTCCGTGGTGGGCGTAGCCGTCTATTACGGACCGTCAAAGAGGCCGTTGACCGCGCAAGAGTCTACGCATACCGTGACCGTAAGGTTAAGAAGCGTGACTTCCGCAAGCTTTGGATCGTGCGCATCAACGCGGCGTCTCGCGTCTGCGGGACTACCTATTCGAAGTTGATCCACGGATTGAAGCTCGCTCAAATCGAAATCGACCGCAAGTCGCTGGCTGAATTGGCTATTAGTGACTTCAGCGCTTTCGCCGCGATTGCCGAGCAAGCCAAGGCCAAGCTGGCTGCTTAAAGCCACTTGGGTCTTAGGTTGGATAAAAAAGCCCCTCTTTGAGGGGCTTTTTTTTGGCCCCACCTTGCCCATTACACACAGGCCGGGCTATGATAGGCCCAAACCCCTGTGGCCCTTTATGAGCACTAACCGGCACAAGCGCTGGGATGTATCCAAGCGTTTCCTAAAATATTCCGAATCTATCCTAGCACCAGGGCCCAAGACCCCTGAGGAGCTGATCCACGCTTTTTTGAGGGCCCTCAAAGAAGTACTGCCGCCCCGTGACCTGCGCTATTATCGCGGTCAGGTCCGCTACGAACTGGACCAAAAAAAGCTCAAACACAAAAAAGAAAAAAATCCGCCCGAGGCCCTAGAGACCGAAGCGGAATTGTTGCTTTGTACCGAATCGGGCGGTGATATCCCCCACCGCCTCTTCTTCCCACCGGCAAAACTGACGGACAACAAGCTACGCTACTTTGAGCTGATCCAGCGGGTCTACGGCCCCGAGCTAAACAAATGCCTCAGCCAGCTTGAAGGTGAGGCACACCAACAGCAACGCCGCCAGCAGGCCCAACACCTCCAGTCCAAATACCGCAAACAAAAAGAAGTGATCATCGCCATCGAGCGATTCGCGCGCAAACAACAGAGCCTAGGGGCAGGATTGCTCAAAGACCTGCGCGAGATGCCCGAGCTAGAGCAAGAGATCATCAACTTCCAGAACCAATTGCTCAGCGAACTGGAATCTAGCCGAGCCCAGGCCCTCGAAGAGCGCAACCGGGCGGCGAAGATGATGCTCTTTTTTGGCAAGTTGATCGATGAGTTGGCCGACAAACTACGCATCAGCTTAGGGCTGATGGACCTCTTTCCCTTAGACCTAATGCGTGGACCCGCAGAGTTTAGGCCCGGATTGCTGGTTTTAGGCCGGCTCGAAGGGCTGCAAGTGCTCTGCGAGGCCTTGGTGGAAAACCTCGACGGCTTAGCCCACCGCGCTCCGCTGCGCTACCAGAGCTTCAATGCCTTAGAGCTGATGCACCAAAGCTTAAGCCTCTTCTCCAAAAGCGAAGAGGCCCGCACCTGTCTGTTCAGCTTCGCCAGCAACCTAGGCAAGCTGATTGGTCAAGGGGACCCGCAGCTTTTGTCTTCGGCTTTAGCACGTTTTTATGGCCTGATCGCTTCGCTACAAGAATTTGAAGCCAAAACGGGCACTCTGGTTTTTACCGCCAAAGGCAAAAACAAAGAGGGATTCCTGGAAATCAACTTTACGGTCGAGGGATTGGAATTGTCTGAGGAGGGAGAGCGGCTCTTGTACCGTCCTAAGGATCTATTTGATACCTTAGAGCCGGGATTTTTGTCACCAGTCCTGATGCATCACTTAATCGCCGGGGCCTTTGTACGGCATGGCGGCTCAATGGAATTGGTGCGGCGTAGCGGCGGGCGGATTGAAGCGACCATCTTAGTCGGGCAGCCGGCCCAATAGGGGCCTAGAAACCGATCTTAATGCCTTGGTTGGCCACTTCGCTTTTGGTCTCGGCACCCGCACCTTGCCCGCTACTTGGTGGTAGCCAACAGGCACATCAAAGATGCCTAAGACCAAGGGCCAACCCAAGTTGAGAAAGGTCTGGCTGGCACTTTCTTCGGTATAAAGTCCGTCACAGGTAGAGCAAACGAGGCTACGATTGCCCACACCGCCGCCCAACGCCACGTTTAACATGGGGAAGGGGAGGCCTAAATAAAGATTGTACATCTCGGTGTTCAGGGTCAGGTCCAAAACAGTTGCCTTGATAGGGGTGGCATAGGCCTTATACCCTGAGCCAAAAAAAGAAGGGCCTTGTCACGCCGGCCCTATAGCCCGAAGGATTCCCATCAGAAGACAGGTCCTTGCTGGTGAAGACCTGCTTGACCGGGGCGTCGGCATAGAACCCCAACATATCGGCCGAGACCGGTGCAGTAAGCCCCATGGCCAAAAGACCTGTCAGTAGAAGCTTCATGGGCTGGTTCGTCATGGAAGCTCTCTTTAGATTAGGTTCTGGTTAGAGAAACTGGAACCCTTCTGGTACCCCTAGAATCATCCGAGTAGAGGCCAAAACCGCGCGGAGGGGGGACGGATTGAGCGACCCTTTGGGCCGTCAACCCGCAAAAAAAGGAGCCCTAAAAGCCGAATTTAACACCCAAGCTGGTTACGGTACCCTGAGTATCGATTTCCTGGGACGTATCGGCACTATAGGCAATCTTGCCCTTGACCATATGGTAGCCCAAATGGACATCAAAAAGACCCAACACGACAGGCCAACCGAGGTTGACGAAGGTTTGGCTGGCATTTCCTTCGTTAAAAGCCCCTTCGCAGCCGGTGCAAGTGATGTTGTGTTTGCCAGCACCTACGCCAACCACCAAGTTTAACATGGGGAAGGGGATGTCTAGGAAGAGGTTGTACATCTTGGTTTCCAACTGGATATCCGAGATTAAATCGTCCTTGATGCCCGTATTATAAGCCTCGTAACCTAGGCCCATAAAAAAGGGCAAGGTCAGGCCCAGCATATAACCCGAAGGGGCTCCGTCCGATTCAATGGTGCTGCCATCAGACTGCGTTCCGTTTAAGCTGTGGCTAAGCGGAATATCGGCATAGACGCCCATCATATCCGCCGAGGCAGGAGCCGCCAAACCCAAGACTAGCAGGGCGGTGATTAAAAGCTGTTTGAATTGGTTTCCCATGCGGGTTCTCCTGAACTGGTTCTACAAAAGGGGCCAAAACCCACTTGTTATCCCCATGGAGATACAAGAATGACGCCAAAGCTGGAGCCTAAAGGGCTGGATTTTTTGCTGGCCCAAGTGGCGGGGCTTTACTAGGCTCAAGGCAAACATACAACCCCAAGTGATTATGCTGGACCAATTAGACCAAATCGACGAACTCCAGACGCAACTGGTAGCCCAGTGGCACCAAGCAGAACCCGCCGCCTTGAGCGACGATTTTCTGGGCCTGGTGGCGCGCCAACATCTAGAAAACTTTAGCCTCTGGCACCAAGAAGACCTAGCCCGCGATCCCAAGGCCCCGGACAGCGCCATTGCCCAGGTTAAACGCAACATTGATGGGCACAACCAACGGCGCAACGACCTGATCGAGCGCCTCGACGAAGCCATCTTAGAAGCCCTAGCGGAGCAAGGAGTTCGGTTGCCCAATCAGGCCCCGCTCAACTCCGAAACGCCGGGCAGCATGATTGACCGGTGCTCGATCCTTTCCTTAAAAATCTACCACATGGCCGAACAGACCCAGCGGACTGAAGTGGAACAAGAGCACCGCGACCAAGCAGTCCAGAAGGTAGCCATCTTAACGCTGCAACGAGCCGACCTATTGTCTTGTTTGCGGCAACTGGTCCGCGACATCCAGGCGGGCACCCGTCAGTTTAAGCTCTACCGCCAGTTTAAGATGTACAACGACCCCCGGCTGAATCCGGCGATTTACCAGTCAGGTAAGCCATGAAATACGAGATGGTGGTCTTTGACCTCGACGGAACCCTGCTGGACTCTAATTTCGAACTCACCGAAGAGACTATTGGAGCAGTCCACGGGCTTCGAGAATTGGGGCTGCGGGTCAGTGTGGCCACCGGACGGGGCTACGGCAGTGCCGAACCTTTTTTAGAGCGCTTGGGCATCATCGAGCCAATGGTTTTTTCCAATGGCGCGGTCTTCGACAACCCTGAAACGGGCGAACGGGAGGTGATCGCCGGGGTGCCGCTGGAATCCGCATTGATCGCTATGATGTTATTGGACCTATACCCAGACATCTCCGCCAAGGCGCATATGTTAGGCGGGGAGGTGCTCAAATCCAATGCAACCGTCTGGCCCCACGAGGGGACCCACTTTGCCGCTGGGGAGGTCTGCGAAAACATCAAGGCCGCCTTGTTAGACGATCCGATCAAGATCGTTTTCTTTGGGCCCGAATTGCGGCTGATGGAGTTTAAGACCAAGCTATTGGCCATCTTGGGCAACCGGGCCCCAGCCAAGCTGTTCCAAAGCCAGCCCTATTACCTAGAAATGGTCAACGGTAAGACCAGCAAGGGCTTGGCGCTGCTGAAGTTGATCCAAGCGCTGGAATTAGACCCCCAGAAGGTGGTCACCGTAGGCGATCAAGAAAACGACTTTGATATGTTACGGCTTTTCGGGTTAGGCATCCGCGTCGGCAATGGGCACAAATCCTTAGCCGAAGTGGCCCGCTACCAAGTTAAAGAACCCCAAGCAGGGGGCGTAGTGGAAATCTTAGAGATCCTGCGCCAGGAACTAAGCACTTAAAGTTCCTCAGCTTGCGGCGGGGCGAAGAAGCAGATCAAGTGTTCGGCCAACTGCTCGATCCGTAGGGGTTTGGTTAGGTAGCCAACCATCCCTAGATCAAAACAACGCTCGCGCACTTGGTCTTCACTGTTGGCGGTCAGCGCCAAAATGCGCGGAGCCGCCTCGCCTAACTCCCGCAAAATCGCCTCAGTTGCCTCTAAGCCGTCCATCTCGGGCATCTGGATATCCATTAAGATCAACTGATAGTTCCCCTGGCGCGCCATTTCCAGGGCTTCCTTGCCGTCTTGGGCCCAATCGTGCGGATAACCCAACAATTCCAAAACCCGCAAGACCAACTTGGCGTTACCCCGGTTGTCTTCGGCCACCAAGATTCGGGCCGGGTAGCGCTGGGCAAATTCGAGCCCAATCTTTAGGGCATTGGCCGCTTCCTTCTTGATCTCACTACGGTCTTCGGACCAGTCCCCGCGCAGCTTTAAGGTCACCTGGGTGCCTTGGCCCGCTTGGCTTTGCAGTTCCACCTCGCCGCCCATGGCGCGGGTCATCATCCGCACCAAGATCAACCCCAGCCCCAAGCCCGGATACTTGCGCGCCAGCCCAGATTGAGCCTGTGTGAAGGGCTGGAAAAGTTGTTTTTGAGCCTCCGGGGTGATCCCAATGCCCGTATCGGCAACCCAGATATGGACTTCCTCCCCTTCACGGCGGCAACCCAAGGTGACCGCCCCCTGGTGGGTAAATTTTAGGGCGTTGCCCAGCAGGTTAAACAGCACCAAGCCAAAACGGCGGCGGTCCAGGTTCAAAGCTCCCAAGTCGCCCTCGTCTAGTTCCAGGCGAAGCTCCAGACCCTTTTCGCGCAGCGCTGGCCGGATCAACTCTGCGCTAGACTCCAAGAACCGCCGCAACCCCACTAACTCGCGACGCAGTTGCACCTTCCCGGCCTCGATTTGTTGGAACTCCAACAGGTTGCGGATCATGGTCAAGAGCCCTTCGCCGCTGTCTTTGATGGTCAACAGCGCATCTTCGACGTCTTCGGCAATTTGGTCGCGCTGCAACAAAAGGTCGGTCATGCCGATCACCGCATTGAGGGGCGTGCCCAACTCATGGGTGATCATGCTCAAAAAGTTGGCCTGCGCCCTGGCTTGGGCCTCGGCGAGTTCCTTGGCCCGGCGCAGCGCTTCTTCTTCGGCCTTTTTTTGGGTGTAGTCAAAAAAAGTGACCACCGATCCGCGCACTTTAGGGTCATGCCCGGTACGTAACGGGCGACTACTAGCCAAGAGCCAGCGGCCTTCGGGGAGCTGTTCGTTTTGGACAAAAATTTCTAAGTTTTCCACCATCTCCCCGCGTAGCGCCGTCACCATCGGCAAACTTACCGCAGGGATCAGCGTCTTGCCGTCAGGCAGGTAGAGGCCCAATTCCTCGGGCCAAGAGAAGAGATCGGTAGGCACAAATTCACGGCCCATGAGCCGTAAAAACCCGGCGTTGACATGCAGCAACCCCTGGGCCGGGTCCAACACCACCACCCCTTCGTTGAGGCTACGCAAGACCGAGTCGAGAATGTCCCGCTGGGCTTGCAGGTTAGATTCATTTTGCTTGAGTGCCGCTTGGGAGCGGTTCAGTTCCTTGCGGGCCCCTTCATACTGTTGGGCCTTGGAGGTAGTGCGGATCAACTTGTCCGTTAAGATCCGCAAAAAGACGCGGTCCAGCAAGTGTTGTAGGTCTTGCCTGCCGCTGTCTCTAATCTGCGCTTCGGTGAACCAGAGGATCTGTAGCGGACCGAGCGCGACCACTTCGGCGGTGGTGGGGCCACCGCTGATCACGCTCATTTCGCCAATCAACTCGCCGGGGCTTAAGGTGAGGATCTCTTCGCCGTCAACCAAGACCGAGGCACGGCCTTTGACGATCAAATAAATCCGATCGTTGCGGATGCCATGTTCGAGCACCTGTTGGCCCGACTGGAATGAGGCTTCACTGCAGAGCCGCAGCAGCGCCTCAAGCAGTTGTGCGTCGGCTTGCCCAAAGGGCCGCGACGCGAGCAGCGCCTTCAACGCCAACTCTGGATGGTCCATCCTTGCCCCCGGTGGCTGGATTATCCCTTTGAGGCGATGCCCCGCTTGGAATTACGAATAAACTCAATAAATCTGGTCATCAACAAAGACCCGTCACTGGCCGCTTCAATCGCCTTAAAGGCCTGACTAGGGACCTTTCCACTCTTAAAATATTGATCAAACAGGCGCTGGACCTGCTCCACCTCTTCGCCGCTAAAGCCATTGCGCTGAAGCCCAACGCGGTTGATCCCGTAGATATGCCCCCTCGGCCCCGAACAAACACAGTAAGGGGGAACATCTTGGAAACAGGCTGACATACCGCCGACCATAGCATAGTCGCCCACTCGGGTAAACTGATGGTAAGCCGAAAGGCCGCCGGTCACCACATAAGAACCAAAACGCACGTGGCCGCCTAAGGTGGTGGCGTTGGCCATCATGCAATAACTGCCCACTTCGGTATCATGGGCGAAGTGGGAATAAACCATGATCTGGTTTTTGTTGCCGATGCGGGTCACACCGGGCTCGTCGTGTTTGAAGGTGCCCCGGTGCACCGATACGTATTCGCGGATGTCGTTTTCATCCCCGATTTCCACCAGACAATCGTCGGGCCAGTGTTCCTTGTCCTGGGCGGGCATCCCGATACTGGTGTAGGCACCGATCCGATTTTTTTTGCCGATCGTCGTGCGCCCCTGGACCGTCACATGATTGCCAACCACCGTGCCGTCCCCAATCACCACATCGGGGCCGATGACGCTAAAGGGGCCAATTTCAACATCTTTTCCTAATTCGGCCTTTTTATCTACCAAGGCCATCGGGTGAATCAGCGTCTTTTTGGGCATCTAGCCTTAAGGATTGAGGTTCAGACCAAAGCGGGGGTCCCAGTCCCGGTTGACCGTTTCTAGCCCCATTTGGGCCATCGCCCGGCGCATCTGCTCCGGACTGCGGTCGTCGTCAATTTCAAATTGTTCCAACTCCGCCTTGGGGTTGGCGTAGCCGCCCGGTTCGGTCCGGCTTCCGGCGCTGATGCTGGTGATCCCCAAGGGGATCAGGCCGTTCCGTAGCGCGCTGGATTCTCGGGTCGAAAGAGACAGCTCTAAGTTTTCGTTGAAAATGCGGTAAGCCAGTACCAACTGCACCAATTCCTTATCACTCATCGGCATCGCCGGTTGGAAGCCGCCTTGGGCAGGACGCAGCCGGGGAAAGGACAAGGAAAACTTGCTCTGCCAATATTGGCGTTCCAAATAGATCAGGTGCAAAGCCACAAAATAACTATCCGCCCGCCAGTCGTCGAGCCCCAACAGCGCGCCCAAACCGATTTTATGGATACCCGCGCGCCCCAACCGGTCGGGTGTCTCCAGACGCCAGAAAAAGTCTTTTTTGCTGCCCCGGGGGTGGAACTCGGCGTAGCGGGGTCCGTAGGTTTCTTGGTAGACCATTACCCCATGCAAGCCTCGTTCGGCTAACTCCCGGTAGACCTCTTCGGCCAGCGGCTGAACCTCCATGCTGACCTGGGCAAAGTGAGGACGGACCCAGTCGATGGCTTGGCTAAGGTATTCAACGCCTACTTTGTCGGAAAAATCTCCGGTCACCAGCAAGATATGCTCGATGCCCATCTCTTTTAAGACTGCCACTTCTTTTAAGACGGCCTCTTCGTTCAAGCGGACCCGAGGGATTTGAACCTCCCGAGAAAAACCACAGTAAGTACAGCTATTGAGGCATTCATTGCTTAAATAGAGCGGCGCATAGAGTTGCACGCACTTGCCAAAGCGTTTGCGGGTTAAGGACTGGCTCAATTGGGCCATTTGCTCTAAATAGGGCGCGGCGGCGGGGCTGATCAGCGCGGCGAAGTCTTCGGGTCGGCCCGCTCCGGCGCGGCTCAAGGCCCGTTCCACCTCGCGAGGACCGCAAGCCTCGATCATTGCTTTGGTTTGGGCCCAGTCGGTTTTTCTGAAAACCTCGGTAAAACTGGCCGGTTTGGTGCCCATGTTCACGGGGTCCCCTGCAAAAAGGCCGTCAAGGGGCTAGAAGCTTGGGCCAGTTCACTGACCGCCCCCAGTTTGGCCAGATAGCCCATCCGTCCGGCTTCTACAGCCAATTTAAAGGCCTGGGCCATCAAGATCGGGTCTTCGGCTACGGCAATCGCCGTATTGACCAATACCGCATCGGCCCCCAACTCCATGGCCGCCGCCGCATGGCTCGGCGCGCCCAACCCGGCGTCGATGACCACCGGAAGCTTCGATTCTTTGATGATGATTTCGAGCATCGCCAGGGTAGCCAAACCCCGATTCGAGCCAATCGGTGCGGCCAAGGGCATCACGGCGGCCGCCCCGGCAGACTCCAACTGCTTACAAAAGACCGGGTCGGCGTTGATGTAGGGCAAAACCACAAACCCCAACTTGGCCAACTGCTCGGTGGCCAATAAGGTCTCTTTGTGATCCGGCAACAGATAACGTGGGTCTGGGTGGATTTCCAACTTGACCCAATTGGTTTCTAAAGCCTCACGAGCCAACTGGGCAGCCAAGACCGCCTCGGCCGCGTCGCGCACCCCGGAGGTATTGGGCAACAGGTGAACCCCTTCTTGGCGGACATGGGCAACCATCTGGTCGCCAGGATTTTCGGGGTCGAAGCGTTTGAGCGCCAAGGTCACCAGTTGGCTGCCCGAAGCGGCAATCGCGCTGGCCATCGCCTGATTGCCCGAAAACTTCCCAGTACCCAAAAAGAGGCGGGAAGTGAATTCACGTCCTGCAATGTTCAAAAAATCTTGGCTCACGGGGTCTGTGCTTGTTTGATGATTTGTTTTAATGCCTCAAAGGCGTCGGTAGCCTCCCAGAGGGCTCCGAGTATTGCCGCGCCCTTAAAGCCCTTGGATTTCAGTTGCCCCAATTTATCGGCCCGCACTCCACCCATCCCAAAAACCTCAAAGGGAAGCTTGCGCAGCCCGGCCTCTAATTCGGCTGGCTTATAGTTAGGCCGGTGGCCGGGCTTGCTGATCGAATCAAAAACAGGGCTAAACAGCGCCCGGTCATAACCTTCGAGCTGGACCAACTCACGCGGATCATGCACCCCAGTACTCAAGCGGCAGCCTGCCTTGCGCAAACGCCGCCGCCAGCATACCGCTTGGGGCCGTTGGTTTTGCGGAAAATGGTGCCCCGCCAAGCCATATTCCAGCGTCAAGATAGGCGCACCCCGCAGCCAAAGACGTGGGTAATGCTTCGGGTCGAGCGCCTCGATCAACGCTGATTGCTGTGCCTCGCTGGCCTCGGGCTTACGCAAGAGCAACTCAAAGCCGGGCAGGCTCAAAAGGTGGCTCAAAATCTCGCTTTCCCCATCGATCCACTCAGGCTGGCTGAGCACTAACAGCTTCACGTTAGCGGTAGAGCTTGCCGCCTTCGGCTTTAAAACGCTCGGACATCTCGGCCATGCCTTCGTCCAAGGCGGCGGCATCGTCCAGTTTCTTCTTCGCGGCGTAGGCCTTGACGTCTTCACTGATCTTCATGGAGCAGAACTTAGGCCCGCACATGCTGCAAAAATGCGCCAGCTTGGCCCCTTCGGCGGGCAGCGTTTCGTCGTGGAACTGCAAGGCGCGCTCGGGGTCTAAAGAAAGATGGAATTGGTCTAACCAGCGGAACTCAAAACGGGCCTTCGAAAGCGCGTTATCGCGGTACTGGGCTGCCGGGTGTCCCTTGGCCAGGTCGGCGGCGTGGGCGGCCAGCTTGTAGGTGATCACCCCTTCCTTAACATCCTGGCGGTTGGGCAAGCCCAAATGTTCCTTGGGCGTCACGTAACACAACATGGCGGTGCCGTACCAGCCGATCTGAGCGGCCCCGATGCCTGAAGTGATGTGGTCATAGCCCGGCGCTATGTCGGTGGTCAGAGGCCCCAGAGTATAGAAGGGGGCTTCGTGGCACCAGTCGAGCTGCTTTTCCATATTTTCTTTGATCAGCTGCATAGGCACGTGGCCAGGGCCTTCGATAAAGACCTGAACATCCTTTTCCCAAGCCTTGAGGGTCAGTTCGCCTAAGGTCTTCAATTCCGCTAATTGGCAGAAGTCGTTGGCGTCGGCCAGACTGCCCGGACGGAAGCCGTCGCCCAAAGAAAGCCCCACGTCGTACTGGGCAGCGATGTCGCAGATTTCGTCGAAATGGGTGTAAAGGAAGTTTTCCTGATGGTGGGCCAAACACCACTTGGCCAACATGCTGCCGCCGCGGCTGACAATCCCGGTCAAGCGCTCGGCACTTTTGTGGATATAGCCCAAAAGCACCCCGGCGTGGATGGTGAAATAGTCCACCCCCTGTTCGGCCTGTTCAATCAAGGTATCACGCATCACTTCCCAGGTCAGGTCTTCGGGCACACCCTGGACCTTTTCTAGGGCCTGATAGATGGGCACGGTACCGATGGGCACCGGTGAGTTGCGCAAAATCCACTCGCGGGTTTCGTGGATATGTTTGCCGGTGGAGAGGTCCATCACCGTATCGGCACCCCAGCGGAAAGACCATACGGCCTTATCCACTTCTTCTTCGATGCCGCTGGTGACCGCCGAATTGCCGATATTGGCGTTGATCTTCACCAAGAAATTGCGGCCAATGATCATCGGCTCGCTTTCGGGATGGTTCGGGTTGGCGGGCAATACGGCCCGGCCTCGGGCGATTTCGTCGCGCACAAATTCAGGCGTGATCCGCTCGGGGATCGCCGCGCCAAAGCTATTCCCGGCATGGCGCTTGGCTAGTTCGGGGTGCAGCTTGGAAAGCTCTTCAATCCGCTGGTTTTCGCGGATCGCCACATATTCCATTTCGGGGGTGATGATCCCCTTACGTGCGTAGTGCATCTGCGTGATGCAACGCCCCGGCTTGGCCTTAAGCGGTTTGCGCAGGTTGGGGAAGCGCAGGGCCTGCTTTTCGGCATTTTCCAAGGCCGCTTGGGCGAAGCGGCTGCTGGGTCCGGCTAGTTCTTCGACGTCCTCTCGGGCGTTGATCCAGTCTAAGCGCAGCGGCGCAAGGCCTTTGGCAATGTCGATCTGGGCGCTGGGGTCCGTATAGGGGCCCGAGGTGTCATAGATGGTGACAGGATGTTGGTAGCCCGGCTCGCCCGGCTGCTTGTCGCCATTGGTCAGGCTGACTTGGCGCATCGCTACGCGCACGCCCGGCAGGCTCCCTTCGACATAAATCTTTTCGGACGCCGGAAAGGGGTCGCAGGTGATCAGGCGGCCATCGGGCCGTTGGGCTTTGCGGTGTAAATCGTTCATGCAGGTCAGCCCCCTTGGGTGGGTTGGATGATCAAGATCCGGTCGCCCTCGCCGAGGTGAGTCTCTGACCAGTCTTCTTTAGGCACCACTGTCTCGTTCAGGGCCACCGCGATGCCGCGTTGTTGAGCGGCCCCTTGGGCAAGCAACAATTCGGCAAGGGAGTTTCCTTCGAAATGGATCGGTTCGGAATTAACCAAAAGGTCCATGGGCATTACGGGCACAGGTGGTTTCAAAGTTTAAAGTTTTAGTCTGGCTATCCTAGCCAATTTCAACTGCCTTAGCAATGGGCGCGGGCACAAAGATTCTTGCCAGCAGAGGCCAAAATGCGGTAATAAAGGGCCAACCGGAGTCTTATATTATGCCTGACGATCAACTTTACCGCTTATTTCCCTTCTTGACCTCGCTTAAATCAGAGATCGAGACGGACCGCCCCAACCGCCCCCAAATCGCGCGTCTGCCCAAAGGCCAAGTGATCTTCGAGGCCGGGGACCCCTGCCGCATCATCCCCTTTTTACTGCAAGGCGAAATTCGGGTCTTCACTTTAGGAGAAAACGGGCGGGAGATGACCCTCTACCGCATCCGCCCCGGTGAGAGCTGCATCCTTTCGATCAGCAGCCTCATGAGCCAGTCGGCGATCCCCGCCATCGCTCAGGTAGAAGAAGAGATCAGCGCCCTGGTGGTCCCGGCACCACAGTTCCATCATTGGATGGAAAACTACGCTCCAATCCGCAAGTTCGCCTACGCCCTGATGACCCAATTGCTCGCCTCGGTGATCACCACCGTGGACGAGGTGGCCTTCCGCCGTATGGACGAGCGGATTATGGAGTTGATCGAAGAGCGGGCCGATGAGGCCGGCGAAGTCTTTTTGACCCACCAACAGATTGCCGTCGAATTAGGCAGCAGCCGCGAAGTGGTTAGCCGCATTTTAAAGGACTTCGAGCACAAAGGTCGTGTATCCTTAGGGCGCGGGCAATTGAAGCTTTTAGAGCCCTAGAGATAAATAAATAGAAGCTCTTGGTGACTATGTCACCGTGAACTTTTACTTGAACCGGTAGGCTGTTTTCAGATAGGATAAAAACATTCCACTTTGGAATAGCCCTCGCAAACAACAGGAGTCGTCATGAAGAAAAATATGGGCGGTATCGACCGCGTCCTTCGTCTGATCATCGGAATCGCTATCGCCGCGGCTGGCGTGGTTTACCAAAGCTGGTTCGGCTTGATCGCACTGATCCCCTTGGGTACTGCGGCGATCAGCATTTGCCCCTTGTACCTTCCCTTGGGCATGTCTACCCGCTCATCCGAAGAAGGCAGCGCAGAAGCCTAAAGGATTTCAAACAGAAGCCTCCCTTGGGGGGCTTCTGTTCCCACCGAAGAAATCTTGAATTCCCAATTTTACTTTTAAGGCAATTCGTACCATAATGCGAACTGAGTAAGGTATCCCTACACCCAGGATTCGTCGATGGTTTCGATCCGCAAGGACATCTTTCTCCGGCTCAAGTCGGAGATCCAGTTTTTCCATGACTTCTCCGAGGAAGAGATGCTTGCCTTTTTGCGCCTCATGCAGGCCGAACATGTGCCCCTGGGCAAGATCGTCTTCCGCGAGTATGACCAGGGTGACAAAATGTATATCCTTTTTTCGGGCGGAATCGACATCACCAAACGCGTCAACCGACATGAAGGCACGGTCCATGAGACGGTGATCGCCAAGTTAATCCCCGGCGACTGCTTCGGCGAGTTGGGCTTGATCGACCACCGCCCCCGTTCGGCGACGGCCAGAGCAACGGCCAATTCGCTGGTCTTTTCGATCAGCACCGAAAAACTAGAAAAAATCTCCCGCAACCCCAAGTATGCCTTTTTAAGCTACCGGCTCTTCCGTAACTTTGCGAACGTGCTGGCCGGGCGACTGCGCGACACCAACCAGAAAGTGGTTGACCTTGAGGCCCAACGGATCAACTAGATGAAGCTTTTGACCCTACTTGCCCAAATCCTGCTCTTTTCCCTCTTGGTGGGGCTGTTTTTTTATAGTTTCGCCTTGGAGACGGCTGCGGGCTTGTCGCTTTTGCTCTTGTTGCTGGTTGCTCAGTTGGCTTTTTTAGCCAAACGCATCAAACCGGTTCCAGGCAACCGCCCAGCCCAGCCTAGGCAAAAACCCGTCAACCTAGCCGACCCCAAACGGGCCGCTGCTCTGCTCAAAAGCATGCAGGCCGAGACGGCATCACGGCAAAAAGCCGTGGTCCGCAAAGCCCCGGCTCCCGCCCCAGAGCAGATTCCCGAAGACCAACCGGCCGAAATCGATCCCAACGTATTCAGCCGATTCCAACAAAATTTAGACCAGTCGGCCCAGCAGCGCGAGGAACGCCCGGCCCAGAAGCCTGCCCCGGCGCTAGACGAGCCCAACCAGGAAGTGGTGGTCAAGCTCTCGAACAAACCCCGGACAGCGGCCCCGCCGCGTAATCCCTACCTCCCCTCTGGACCGCCGCAAGCAGCCGAGGAAAAGGACCGCGAACCGAACGACGATCCGGCCCAGGTCAAATTACACGAAAACAAACGGGGCAAAGACCAGGAGGACAACCAACTCCTAGACAAAATCCCCGCCGAACCTTTGGGCAATCTCTTCGACGACGAAGCCCAGGCCGAAGCCCCCAAAACCGCAGGCAAGAAGATCAAGCCCAAGCCGCGCCGCCCCCAAAAGGACACCCAACCGGCCCAGGGGGTCCCCTTAGCGTCTAGCGAAACCCTCGATTTTGGGGCCCTAGAAGCAGAGGCCAAAGCCGACGAAGCCGACTTGGCGAGTTTGCAACTCAAAGCGGCCCAAAAGGCGATGGACAGCGAAAACTACGCCGAGTGCGCCAAGTTGGCCTTGGGCTGGCTAGAACAAGACGGGCGCAAATCGAAGGACAAGCCTTTGATCCTGCAATTTGTCCAGCTAGCGTCAAGGGCCTTTGTGGCCCAAGGACAACTCAAACAAGACCTGAAACTGTGGCAATCCATCTTTGGCGCGGTGGTGCCTAAAAAAGATCCTGACTACCTGCCGCTCTTAGAAGAACGCATCTACACCTACGCCGACTTGGGCCGTGAAGACCAAGCAGTCCCCTTTTTGTTGACCGCCCTCAGCAGCTACCAAACCCAAGAAGACTGGATCCGCATGGACCAGACCTATGAAACGCTGGAGCGGGCCTATAAGCAGCAAGGCGACGGCAAGGCGCTGGCCCAGTGTTTCCAGAACCATCTGGGGGTCAAAAAACAACTAAAAGACTTTAGCGGCCAATTGGCGTTGCTCGATGATCTAGGCAAATTGTTGTACGATCAAGGCGACCAAGAGGGCAGCAAACATTGTTACGAAGAAAGCCTAGTGGTACGCGGCCAAATGCAGGGGGCCAATTCCTTATGAACTATGAAATCCACACCAAAGACCGCATCTTTGGCGAATTCTTCCGGGTTGACCGGGTAGAGGTCACCCACGACTGCTTCAACGGGCCGCCGATGAAGGTGCGGCGTTACCACCTCGAACGGCCCGAGGTGGTGGCCGTATTGCTGGAAAACCGCGACCGGGGCACCTGTGTGATGGTCGAACAATTCCGCTATTCTTCCACCAAAACCGGCGACGGCTGGACCACCGAAGTCATCGGCGGGCTGATTGATCCCGGCGAGTCACCGCAAGACTGCGGTGTACGCGAGTCGATGGAAGAAACCGGTTACCAAGTTAAAGAACTCCAACATTGGACCTCCTTTTACGCCAGCGTGGGCGTCTCCGACGAGTTGATCCATCTCTATTATGGAGAAGTGGGCGACGCAGACAAAATGGAATTAGGCGGCGGTTTGGCCCACGAACATGAAGATTTGCGGGTTCTTGAAGTGCCCTTTACGGACCTATTGGACCAAATCAAACAGGGTAAGCTAACAGACTCCAAAAGCATCGTGGCACTTCAATGGCTGGCCATCAAAAAACTAGAGGGCCTCAAATGATCGAATACTTCCGAACGCTTGCCCGGTATAACCGCTGGGCCAACCGGCGGATTTATCGTAGTTGCAGTTTCTTGAGCGAAGAGGATTATCTGATGAGCCGCCCGATGTTTTTTGGCTCCATCCACGCTTGCCTCAACCACATCCTCTTGGTCGATCAGCTCTGGAAAGCCCGCGCCATGGGACGTGAGTTCCAACCGGCCGGTATGGATCAGGTGCTCTACCCTGACCTAGCTAGCCTCAAAGCGGCCCGTAGCGTTGCCGACGAACATTGGCTCGAATGGCTGAACGGCGTCACCGAGGCCCAGCTAACCCAGCATATTGAATACCATTCAGTTACCCGGCCCGACATCGTGGGACGGCGGTTGTTGGTCGAGCTGTTGAGCCATGTCTTCAACCACCAAACCCACCACCGAGGTCAGGTCCACGACCAACTTTCGGGCACCTATGCCCAGCCGCCCGAATTGGACATGCTCTATTTCTACATAGACGAAGAACAGGGCCGCGAGGGCTAAGTCCCCGAAGAGAGTCAATCCGGATCTTTTACCGGAAAGTTCGACCCCCCAACACAGCGCAAAAGGCCGCTCTAATCAGCCCTGTAATGCAGGCGAATCGAGCCAAATTTGGCGCTGGGCCGGGGATAAGAAACTGCCCTCAAAAGAGCTCCGCGCCAAGCCCTTTAAAACCTCCCAATCCAGCCCCAAATCTTCGGCGGCCCAAAAATATTGGTCCAACAGGTTGCTGCCGAAGAAGCCAGGGTCGTCGGAGTTTAGAGTTACCCGGTAGCCGCGCAATAAATAACTCGGGAGCGGGTGGACCTTGAGGCTGCTGATCACGCCAGTGGTTAGGTTTGAATGGGGGCAAAGGTCTAAGGTGACTTGGCGTTCCAACACCAAGGCCTCGGCCCGGCTGCCTGGGACCAGCCCCAAAGCATGACCCAGGCGGTCCGCGCCCAGCAACTCCACGGCCTCAATCATTGAACCTTCGCCTGCCGCTTCGCCGGCGTGGCAGGTCAGGCGAAGGCCCTGGGCCTTGGCCCAGTCAAACTGATCTTTAAACAACCGGGCCGGGAAGTTGGCTTCATCGCCGCCGAGTCCTGCGCCGATCACCAGCCCGGTACGGTCCTGGGCGGCGAGCTTGAAGTTTTGGGCCACCGACTCAGGGCCAAAGTTGCGGGCTCCGTCAAAGATCAACTTCAACTCGATACGGTCAGCTACCTCTTTTGCCGCCCGGTGGATCTCGGCCATTAGGTCAAAAAAATCAATCCCCCGGTTCACAAAAAAGGCGGGCGTCAGCATCACTTCCGCATAGACCACCCCCTGCTCGATCAGCTGGGACAGCGCCCTTTGGGTCAATTGGTAAAAATCTTCAGGCCCTTCAAAGGAGAAGATCACCGCGCCAAAACACTTAAGAAAAAAGGGGAAGGTCTTAAAGGCAAAGTGCCCTTCCATCTCCAACTGCCGCTGAGGCGTCCAGCTCGCTTGTCGCTGGGTCATCTGTGCCCAAGCTTCCAAATCCATAAACCCTTCGAGGTGCACATGCAGCTCCGCCTTGGGCAGAGCTTTCAAGGCGGCGCGCGGATCGTCGCTAAAGCGAGGGGTCATGATTCTCTTTGTCGATCATCCCTTGCACCAGCCCCTCTAAGGTTTGGGGGTGGGCGGTGAAATCGGGGATGCAGTGTTCCTTGCGTAGTTCGGCGGTGGTCACTTTGCCGATCGAGGCGAGGCGCGGGAGTTGGTTGGGGAGGCGCTCTACAATAGAAAAGAAATTGCGTACCGTAGAGCCGCTGGTGAAGGTGATCCAGTGCGGGGGGTCGTTGGCAAGGCAGTTTTCTAGGGCTTCCTGATTTTCCCAAGCGGGCTCGTTGCGGTAGACCGGGGCCAAAGTTACCTGGGCCCCTAAAAAGCCCAACCCGGCGACCAGCGTTTCGCGGCCCTCTTCGGCGCGGGGGAAAAATATCTTCAGGCCGCCTAGGCGCAATTTTTCAAACTCGCGGATCAGCCCTTCGGCCTGGAAGTCTTTGGGCACCAAGTTCAGCGGCCAACCAGCCCGCTTGATTTCGGCGGCGGTTTTCGAGCCTACCGCAGCCACCTTAAGCCCCGGCGGCAACTGGGTGATCCCCAATTGGTCCATCCGCTGTTTGGCCATCAGCACCGCGTTGATGCTAGTGAAGACCATCCAGGCATATTGGTCCAACTGGGCCGCCCCTTGGTCGAAGGGGCCCCAATCTTCGGGGGGAAGTAGTGAGATGGTAGGGATAGAGGTCACCCTAGCCCCTTGGGCCGCCAAGAGGTCCGAGAGTTGGTCGGGCCCTAAGGATTCGCGGGTGGTCAGGACATGCAGGCCTGCCAGTTCCATAAAGCTCCTAGTGCGTCTCGATCCCTAAGGCCGAGAGGATTTCGCGCGCCCCCGATTCCAGCAGTCTTTCGGCCAACCGCAGACCCAATTGGGCGGCGTTGGCTTGGTCGTCTTCATCTTGCAGGCGGATCACCTGGGTTCCGTCTGGTGTGGCCACCAGCGCTTCCATCTTGATCCGGCCATTATCGAGCAGAATCGCCTCACCGGCAAAAGGCACTTGGCAGCCGCCATTAAGCCGCTTGAGCAGGCCCCGCTCGGCGGCGGTGACCACTTCGGTCGGCTGGTGGCGCAGTGCGGTGATCAGTTCTAAAGTTTCCAAATCACCGACCCGAGACTCAATCCCCACAATCCCCTGGCACAGGGCCGGTAGGCAGGTCTGGTGGTCCATCAGCTCCGCAATGCGCTCTTGTAACTCCAAACGGACCAAACCGGCCGCCGCCAGCATGATCCCGTCAAATTGGTTTTCGTCGAGCTTGCGCAACCGGGTCTGCACGTTACCGCGCAGGCTTTCTACCTTCAGGTCCGGCCTAGCCGCCAGGGCCTGGGCCCCGCGCCGCAGGGAACTGGTGCCCAAGACCGCACCTGGGGGCAGGTCCTTAAAGCTTTTATAGCGGTTCGAGACAAAGGCATCGTCCGGCGTTTCCCGTTCGGTGATCACCGAAATTTCCAACCCTTCGGGTAGTTCGGCGGGCACGTCTTTCATGGAATGCACCGCAATATCGGCGCGGCCTTCGAGCATGGCCACTTCCAGTTCTTTGACAAACAACCCCTTGCCGCCGATCTTCGAAAGCGGGGTGTCTAGGATTTTGTCGCCCTGGGTTTTGATTTTTTCTAGCCGGACTTCGACGCCCGGAAAATTCTTGAGGATCTGGGCCTTGACCCATTCGGCTTGCCAAAGCGCCAGAAGGCTGTCGCGGGTGGCAATGGTCAGCAACTTTTTCATAAGATTATTTTAGCTGCAGCACCTTTTTGGGGCTTTGCTGCTCTTCGGTGGGCTGGAGATTAAAGAGTTCGTTGAGCACCCCCGAGAATTCCTGCCCCTTTTGGGTCGATTCCTTGGCGGCTTGTTTGAGCATCACCGTCGGTTGGTGCAAAACTTTATAGGCCAAGCCGTTTAGGGCTCCGCGCAGGGCGCGTTCTTGCTTGTCCGAAAGCTCGCCCATCTGGGCAAAAGCCTTATCAAGCTCCTCTTGGGCCAATGCCAAGATGCTGTCGCGCAGGTTTTTGATGGTCGGGACCACGTCTAGGGTCGCCCGCCATTCGTCGGTACGGTTCAGTTCTTCTTCGATGATCACCTGGGCGCGGGCCGCTTCTTTTTCGCGCTCTTTCAGGTTGGCATCCACCACGTTTTGCAGGTCGTCGATGTCGTAGACAAAGGCACCGTTCACCTCGTTGATTTCGGGGTCGATGTCGCGCGGAACGGCGATGTCGATCAAGAACATGGGGCGCTGTTTGCGCTTCTTGATCGCCTTGGAAACCATATCGGGCTTTAAGATAAAACCCTTGGCCCCGGTGGAGCTGATCACAATGTCGGCGGCCTCTAGGTTTTTGTCCATCTGCTCAAAGCGCACCGCCGAGCCGTTGAACTGTTCGGCCAGACTGACCGCGCGGCTGAAGGTCCGGTTGGTGACCAGAACGTGCGAGCATCCCGCCTTAAGCAGGTTGGCCACCGCCAATTCGGCCATCTCTCCGGCACCGATGATCAAGATGGTTTTGTCCGAGAGGTCGTCGAAGATGCGCTTGGCTAGTTCTACCGCCGCGAAGCTGATGGAAACGGCGTACTTGGCGATTTGGGTTTCGTTGCGGACCCGCTTGGCGGTCATCAAGGCGCGGTTGAAGACCTGATTGAGCGTAAACCCACAGCCCCCGGCTTCCACGCTGAGGTGGAAGAAATCTTTGACTTGGCCGGTAATCTGCGGCTCGCCGATGACCATGGATTCTAAAGAGGAAGTCACCCGGTAGATATGTTCCAAGGCATCGCGCCCCAAGGCGCGGCTCATGTGCACGCCCGTCTCCAAGCCCGGATCGAGGCTTAAGAAGTCGAAAAAGGACTGCTCGACAATGTCGATCACCTTGATCGGGTTGTCGGCCTCAAAGTAGATTTCCACGCGGTTGCAGGTGGAAAGCACCATCACCTCGTTGAGCCCAGCGGCCCGCTTGAGGTAGGCGATGAGGTCTTTGACCTGATCTTGAGGCACCGCCAATTGTTCGCGGACTTCGACGGCGGTATGTTTGTAGTTGGAACTGAGTACGCCCAATTTCATTTAAGCCTCCGTTACCCTTGCCAGGGCCGTTGCTATGTCCACCCGATCCTGTTCACCGGTAGACAAATCCTTTAAGGCCACTTGGCCCGACTTAACCTCTTCTTCGCCTAAAATCATCACAAACCGGGCCCCTGCCTTGTCGGCCTGCTTGAACTGACTTTTCATGCTAGCAAATCCCGGATCATAAAAACAGCCCTTACCGGCATTTCTTACGGCGGCCACTAATTTTACCGTAGCGGCCCGCTCAAAGCCAATCACAAAAACCGGTGCCTCCCCGGCGGGCGGCTCGGGTGCGAGCAGCGCCAAGCGGTCGAGGCCCAGCGCAAAACCGATACTGGGCACCGATTCTTGACCATATTGCTCAAAGAGCCCATCAAAACGCCCGCCACCTCCGGCCGCACTTTGGGCCCCCAGGTTGGCCGAATAGACCTCAAAAACGGTGCGCGAATAATAATCCAAACCCCGAACCAGCCGGTGGTTTAATTCAAATTGGATGCCGTTGTCTTCGAGCAGCGCCGTCAATTCCTTAAAGTGGCTGTCACAGGGCTCGCATAGCCAGTCGATAGCCTTGGGGGCCGACTGGGTCACTTCTATGCAGCCGGGCACCTTGCAGTCTAAGACCCGTAAGGGATTGGTTTCCATGCGCCGGTTGCAGTCCTCGCAAAGCGCTTCTTTATGCGCGCTTAGGTACTCAACCAGCTTCTGTTTGAAGGTCGGGCGGCAGCCAGGGTCTTGGCAGCCGATGCTGTTGATCTGGAAGCTCACGTCGGTCAGTTCGATGGCCGCAAAGTATTGGCGCAGCATCAAGAACATTTCCAGGTCCGCATCGGGCCCTTCAACGCCGAAGGATTCCACCCCAATCTGGTGGAACTGGCGGAAGCGGCCCTTTTGGGGGCGTTCGTAACGGAACATGGGGCCCATGTAAAAATACTTGGCCTGCTTCTTTTGTTTGAGCACCTGCGAAACCGCCACATGCCGCACCACCGAAGCGGTGCCTTCGGGCCGCAGGGCCAGCTTCTGCCCCTTGCGGTCTTCGAGCAGATACATTTCCTTGCCCACAATATCCGTCTCTTCGCCGATGCCCTTGGTGAAGAGTTCCACGAACTCCATCAGCGGCGTACGCAGCTCTTCAAAGCCATAAAGCCCAAAGATACGCCGGGCTTCGGCTTCCAAATAACTGAAAGCGCGTGCCTCGGGACCGCTCAAATCGCGCATTCCCTTGACGACCTGTAACTTCATGGGGCCTAAGAGGTGAGGAGGGTTATTGTTGGCTTGAGTATCCACCTTGATACCAGAACCCGCCGGGCTTGACAACCCTTTTTGGGGTTTGGTGGGGGCTCGGGTAAGGGGGTCAGGTTGCGGGTGGCGCAACCCTGAAGAAATCGAGCAAGGCTGCGGCTTTTGGGCGGGAACTCTGGGCAAGGGGCAAACGAATTGAGCGAGTAGACTTTGGGACACTCGCCTGACATGGGCTCTAGGTTTCCACTTGATAATGTCTATCTTTTGTCCTACGATTTAGGCATGGACTACGATTGCCTACGATGGGCTGAAGACAAAAACGAGTGGTTGATCGCCGAACGAGGGATTTCCTTTGAGGAATTAGCCCAAGCAGTCCAATTGGACGCGGCCATAGATGACATCAAACATCCTACCAAGGACCATCAGCGTATTCTGCTGGTTTGGTGTCAAAACTACGTGTGGGCCGTGCCCTACGTAAAAGACGGCCAGGGGATTTTCCTGAAGACCGCCTTTAAAAGCCGAAAGTACAACCAGAGGTTTAAAGAATGAGTGACACCAATCAAAAGCCCTTCGACGCCGAAGAAGCGGAACTGATGGAATCCCTTGAAACCGAAGAATGGGTTTCGGACCCTCAATTTTCAAAGGCCACTTGGAAGAAGCTAGCCACCGAAGCCCTAAAGAAGTCCGCCAAAGTCAATCTCCGCCTGGCCCCAAACGACCTAGAAGCGATCAAGGCCAAGGCCGCTCGCGCAGGCCTCGGCTACCAAACATACATCAGCATGATTTTGCACAAGCATGTGACCGGGCAGGAATTGTAGCGACTGCTTTTAGACACCTAACCGCAAGCAGTAAAGGACATCCTCTCCGCTAATTCGACTTCCCCCACTAATACCAGCCCAGGAGAAGTGCCGGTCTCAGGCTGCAAGGTGGGGGCGGTTTTGCTGGCCGCGAGGATGAATGCGAATTGGATGCCGCCTTCGGGTTCGTCCGCGCCATTTGAGAAAATCGGCCTGACCGGCTATAGGCTGGGTTACTCGTCCTTCACCCGCACAACCTCCTTTAACTTCAGGGCCTTAAGATCCACAGGAACCGCCCAAATCATTCCGGGCAACTCAGATAACTTCGAGTCCTCCAGAACCGCACAGACTTTTATTTTTGCAGCAGGGTACACCTAACTAAGGACCCAGCGCAAACTACATTTTGCCCTTTCTCGGGACCCCACATCGGATAGGTTTTGCGATGAGAGCCAGATGGAGCACCATGCGGTTCCCAACGATTGTCACCGAAATTTAGGGGAGACCGGTTACAGCTTTAAGCATTGAAGACTGACGGTGCACGAATTTCTCTTTAATTTGCGCATCACTTAGCTCTGAATATTTGGCGTAGTATCGACAGGCCTCGTCACTAATTCCGCAATTTTCCATAACCTCTCCATGTATTTGTACCAGGGTTTCTCTTGGCTTTGGAGTTTCCAAGGAGAGTTTCTGGATAAACTCGATCCCCATTTTTACGTGCCGTGCCTCGTCATTTTTCACCTTTTTGTACACACTGCCTAAATCAAATGGAAAAAATATGTTTTGCAACAATTCAAAGGAGACAAGGGCTTGGTTTTCAAGCATGGTATGAGCATAAAACCCGTACAAATGAGATTTGCCGGAGCCCATTTCCCCATTAATCTCATTCCAGTGTGTTGCGGGGGGCTGGGGCGTCGATTTTTTACTTTTAAGATAGTCAAAAAACACTTTTGTGTGGCGGGCTTCGTCCATGATCGCGCTGGCCAAATGCATGCGCATGCCCACGTCCTGACAGCGCTCGGTCAACCTGATGGCCCCAAGCATTCCTAGCTGTTCGGCATAAAAAGACTGGCTTGCCACTTCGATGCTAAATTGCAACAACTCCTCGGGCAGTTGTTCATCGCCCGACCACACAAACTCCTCCCCCCAATTGGCGGCCGCCAACGAGTTCTGGTAAAACTGATAACCATCAATGGTGTCACTTTCATTCAAGGATATATACTCCAAAGTATTCATTGGAAACCGCTCCGACAGGTGTTTTGATTCCGTATAATATGGGTTTTTGGGCGCATTATCAAATTTGCCAATAGCTCTTTTGGTGCTCCTTTCACAATACAAACAAGATGAGCCAACAAACTGATTACTTTATGCTTTTGCAGCTACTTACCATTGGCTGAACTTGCGAAAGCTGTTGCAACCGCTGAAGAGAGGCCCGCAAATAAGATTCTTTGCCTACAAAGTAGGGATTTTTTGAGCTCCCGTACTGCACTCCTCCGGTATTTGAAGCTCGCAAATCCCAGCCCGCTTCTTTGCAAATATTGTAGATTTTCGTTCCCCTATAGGGAGTGAATATGGAAGCAAACACAAAATCAGGTCGATTCTCTTCTAAAAAAGAAATCGTCTCTTCAATCTCTTCTTCAGTTTCACCTGGAATGCCGATCATTACGTTGATGATCGTTTGGATTCCATTTTCACGGCACAACCGCATTGCTTTTGCTATGCGCTCGGTAGACATCTTCCGGTTTAACACCTTCTCCCGGATCATTTGATTTGCTGATTCCAGACCCATGGAAATCAAATAGCACCCCGAGTCCTTGAGCATTTTTACGGTTCTGGCATTGATTTTTTCTGGTCGAGTAAATGCTCTATAGGGGAGATGAATCCGGCTAGAATAGAGTTCAACAAACTGCCGGAAATAGGGATAATTTGAAATAATATCATCGTCTAAGATGCAAATTCTACTCAAATTGTGTTGTTGGTGGATTCTTTCAATATCAGCAATAACGCAACGTAGGTCGTAAAATCGAAGCCATTGAACGTCTTGAACCGCCTCATTTGAGTTGTGACAATAGGTACAACGATAACCACAGCCCCGCGAAAACATAAATTCGCAGGTCGCACCGGTTTCGTCGCCTGAAGGGGGCGTTAAGATGACTCGAGAAGTATCTGAATAGGAACTAATGGGTAAAAATGATTTGTAGCCAAAATCCGAACTTTGGAATAACGAAAGATCCTCTTGTATGTTGTAGGAAAAATCCTGAGCCTCAGAAACCAAATATTTATCGTTCCAGACCAAACCTTTAAGGTTCTCGTGCCTGCCAGACATAATTTGCTCAATGAACACTTGAGCGATTAATTCCCCATCTCCAATACAGACTGCATCAAAAAGACCGCTTTGCAGTACCTCCTCTGGGCAAACTGAGGTGAATACGCCGCCTGCGATTACCTTGCTACCTTGAGCTTGATAAATTGCGGCGATATTTTGCGCCAGTTCCCAAGAATCCTCAAGAATACTGATCCCGATAATATCACATTGATTTTGAGAAATATTGGGGAGGTCTGCACTAGTCACCGGCACCACGGAAGCTTCATAGCCTTTGCTGCTCAAATAACCAGAGATACTTCCGGCGCCTAAACAAGGGGGGTCTTGACTAAAGCAATAGTCAGGGAAGGGAACAAAAATTATAAAGTCCAAGGGTTCCTCGTACAGTTTATTTTTTCAAAAATAAGCAAAGAGTTTTCCTCTTGCCGCTTGATACTTTGGTAACAGAATGCAGCAAAGGGCTTTTAAAAATTATTAGGTCTTTTTCTGAAATTTTATGGAAAAAGACCTCACTGTTGGTTTGGCCATAAAGCTGAAAAATCCCACCTTGGTAGTCTCCTTCTAGACCGAGTACAAAGGTAAGGTCATAGGGAATACCGTGCAGCGCATCGATATGTTTTCCGATATGGTCCCCAGATCTCAATAGGTTGTATTGGCACCTTTGAACCTTGGGGATGTCAATGGAGGCAATGGCGCTGGTAACGGCGAGTACTCGAGGATTGAGTATCGTCCATAAAAGCTCTGTGCTGCAATCGGCTAGGTTTTCGGGTTCGTTGATCTGAAGGTATTCTCCCGATGGTGTGGGCCCATCAAGGACAATACGGCCAACATGTGCCGCGTATTCGGAGTCTTTCTGCAGCCCCTTCTGGACTGATTCGTAGCTGACTTGATTTGAATAGCCGTCAATAATTTCCCATTGGGCGTCGGAATAAAACTCGGAACCCTTCAATATCAAAAAACCAGCGGCATCGAACCTGTGCTGCAAATCTGCATACAACTTGTTCATTTCACGAATTTTAATGTATTAAGACGTTTAGAGGCGGAACTGCCTCTAAACGCTATTGGTTATTTATTTAGCCTCAGGCTTAATCACAGGTGGGTACATATTTCCTCTTTTGAAAAGTTAAATGAAACAATAAAAACCCATGGGAATCGAATCATCCCGCAGGCGGTTATCTTATTTCACAGGGATATTTTATTGTCAAGCTGCTGAGATAAAAATAGTGTTTGATTCGAGTCGCCTGCCCTTGAAACCATGAATTTCGCAATAAATAGAGAATTCAAAATCTAATGACAAAGCAACGCAATGTAGAAAATCGCAAAATAAATTGTGATTTTAAGATGATTGTGAAGAAATTAGGTTCCCGGCGCTCCGAAATGGGCCCAGGTTATGCGCGACAATCTCTCGATACCCCTATAGCGCAGCAACAGCATTGCGGGGCTTAAGCGCACCCCGCAACAACTCCCGGGTCTTTACGCCGGGCCGGGGTAGGGCGCGGGCTTCTAGTTCTTCTAGACTCAGCCAGAGGCCACCAGAGGGGCGGCGGTCTATGGGGATACGCCAGGCTTGGGCTTGGACGCGGTATTTGGTGACCGTATACCTGAATTCGCCTAGATATTGGGGCGTTCCGGCTAACGCGACGCCTTCGGGGAGGTGGGCGGTTAGGCCCTCGGCTTGGGGCCAGCGTTCAACCAAGGGCATCAAAAACAATTCCATACCGCCCCAGCGGGCTCCCTTGGGTTGGGGCAGCAGGTAAAACTGGCCGGACTCTTCTAAAACCAAGACCAAGCGCTTTTCTTTGATCCCTTCAGGGCGCGGCGGCAGGACTGGGCGGGCCTCGATGGTTCCCTTTTGGCGGGCCAAGCAGTCACCGCCCCAGGGGCATTCGCCGCAGTTGGGGTTAGTGGGCGAGCAGACCAGCGCGCCTAGCTCCATCAACCCCTGGGCCACTTTACGGGGCTCAAAGCCGCGCATCAGGGCCGCCACTTCGGCTTCAAAGTAGCGCTTGCCGGCGGCGGTCTTGGGGTTTATATCCAGGTCCAAGAGCCGCGCCAAGACCCGCTCGATATTCCCGTCGATCAAGGGTTCGGGCTGGTTAAAGGCAATCGAAAGAATCGCTCCGGCGGTATAGGGGCCGATGCCCGGCAGGTCCAAAAGCTCCTTGCGGCCCATGGGCAATTTGCCGCCCTGGGCCATCACCTTTTGGGCGGCTAGCTTTAAGTTGCGGGCCCGGTTGTAGTAACCCAAACCCTCCCAAAGCTTAAGCAGTTGGTCTTCAGGCACCTCCGCCAGGGCGGCTATGTCGGGCAGCGCTTTCATCCACCGCAAGTAATAGGGAATCAGCTGGTCCATGCGGGTCTGCTGGGCCATGATCTCGCTAATCCAGACCTGATAGGGGGCATATTCGGCCCGCCAGGGCAGCGGACGTTGGGTTTGGTCAAACCAGCGGCAGAGCGCCTGGGCTTTACTTTCGGGGCTGTTCACTGTCCCCCGGATCAAGGGTCTGCTGTTCCCAAAGCTTAGCGAATTTTAAAAAGAGCGAATAAGCCGCCCCTACGGCGATGATGAAGCCCGCCATGCCGTCCAAAAAGCCTGCCTTAAGAACATAACATTCCACAAATTTCCAGGGCGGCTTAAAGAGCAGCTTGAGTAAACTAGGACCTTTGCCCGCCTGGGCCAAGTCTTTGGCCATGATGCCCGAATAAGAATTATTGGTCGCCACGTTGTGGGCCAAGTCTTTGAACACATAATGGTGCAGGTCGCCGGTTAGCAGGCCCACCGGCCCCTCAACCTCCACCTTGTCGTGGGGGTCATAGCCCGCCCAATGGCCGCGCCGGCGGTCAAAGAGCCGAATATTGCGGTCCGGGTACCAGCCGCCGTGGCGGATCCAGCGGCCCAGATGCCAGCTCAGCCGGTTGACCTGATAACCTGCCAATTCAGGCTCTTCTTGATTTTTTAAGGCTAAGATACTGGCCCGCAATTCGGGGCTGATCCGTTCGTCGGCGTCGAGACACAAAACCCAGTCGTGGCTACAGGAATCCACGGCCAGTTGCTTTTGCCGCACATGGCCCAAAAAGGCTTGGTCGATGACCTTGGCCCCCTTGGAACGAGCGATTTCGCAGGTGGCGTCTTGGCTGAGCGAGTCCACCACCACCCATTCATCACAAAAGTCCAGGCTGTCCAGACAGGCCGCCAGATTGCGCTCCTCGTTCAGCGTGATGATCGCCGCCGAGAGCTTCATTTAGCGCTCCCGTTCGATGGTCGCCACCGACAGTTTGCCGATGCCTGCTTGGTGGGCTTGGTCCATCACAAAAACCACCATCCGGTGTTGGGCCAGTCCGTCGGCGCGGATCACCAAAGAGCGGTCTTTTCCGCCCGGTGCCGCCTTGAGGCGGGCTAACAGTTGGTCTGGGGCAAGTTCCTGTCCGTTTAAGTAGATGCGGTGTTCTTTGGTGAGCGTCAGGTCTAAAGATTCGGGCTTTTGGGCGTCGGGCCGGGCGCTGGCTTGGGGCAGGTCCACCTGGATGCCCGGTTGGGCCACAAAGGTGGTGCTGATCATAAAGAAAATCAACAGCAAAAAGACCACGTCGATCAGCGGGGTGATCTCAATCCCCAAGCTCGGTTTGGTCTTCTGTCGGAATTTCATGCCCGTCCCTTCAAGGCGCGGTGCAGCTCAATCGCCAAGCCTTCCATCTCCACCAAAAGGTTGTCGGTGCGCTTGGAAAGATAATTGTAAAAGACCAAGGTGGGGATCGCCACGCAAAGACCGGCAGCGGTGGTCACCAAGGCTTCGCTGATGCCCCCGGCGAGTAGCTGGGTGTTGCCCGCCCCTTCGGTGACGATGGTATCAAAGACACGCATCATGCCGAAGACGGTGCCCAAGAGACCTAAGAGTGGGCTGATCACCGCAATGGTATGCAATATGCCTAGGTAACGTTCCAGGCGGGGCACTTCGAGCCTACCTGCGTCTTCGATGGTTTCGCGTAGTTCGCGGGGGCCCTGTTCAGCGTGGGACAAGGCGGTGGCGCAGATGCGCATCATCGGCCCCGGATCGCTCTGGGCCGAGGATAAGGCCGAGTTCAACTCGCCTCCGCGGACCTGTCGTAAGATGGTTTGGTACAGATCGACCCGCACCACCTTGTCGTGCCGCAGATACATAAAACGCTCTAAGACTACGCCCAGAGCGACGATGCTACAAATCAATTGGATCAGAAGTACCGGCCCGCCGTGGGACAGCATTTCGGGGTTTAAGAAGTTCATGGGGCTATTCTTGTTTTTTGTTTTTTGCTCGCCAAAAGACATTGATCGGCGTCCCCTCGAAGCCGAAGTAATAGCGTAACTGATTCACCATAAACCGGCGATAGCTTTCGCTCAAGAGGTCTGGCTCGTTGGTGTGGATCACGAAGCTGGGCGGCTTGATAGAAACTTGAGCCCCGTAATAAAGCCGGGGTTTTTTGCCCGCGCGGCCCGGCGGCTGGTGTCGCAGGGTGACCTCTTCTAAGACCTTGTTGAAGTCGGCGGTGCGGACCCGTTTTTGGTATTGTTCAAAAACGGCCATGGCTGCTTCTAAGATTTTAGGCACCCGTTGCTGGGTCATAGCCGAGACAAAGAGGATCGGCGCAAAGGCGAGGAATTCCAAGCGGTCGCGGATGTCGCGCTCCATTTTTTGTAGCGTTTTGCTGTCTTTGGCCACTAAGTCCCACTTATTGACCACAATCACCACGCCCCGGCCCCGCTCCAAAATATACCCGCCGATACGTGCGTCTTGCTCCACCACCCCTTCGGTGGCGTCGATCACCAAAAGGCCGACGTCGCAACGCTCGATGCTGCGGATCGAACCGGCCATGGAATATTGATCCACCTTCTGGCTAACCCTGGCCTTACGTTTGAGGCCTGCGGTATCAATCAGGCGGATGCGCTGGCCCTGAAACTGGAAGTAGTTGTCCACCGGGTCGCGGGTGGTGCCCGGTTCGTCGTGGACAATTTGTTTGTTCTCGCCCAAAAAGGCGTTGGCCAGACTGGATTTGCCTGCATTAGGGCGGCCCAGCAGCGCGATGGACAGGGCGTCGTCTTCGCGGGGGTCGTCGGGGTTGAGGATCTCGGGGTGCTGTTCGCCCAAAAACTCCAACAGCTCGCTGATGCCGCGGCCATGTTCGGCGCTGACGTCAAAGAGCGTCTCGGCCCCAAGCTCGTAAAACTCGCCTAGGCCTTCTTCGTGTTTGTCGCTGTCCACCTTGTTGACGACCACATAAACCGGCTTTTCCGACTGGCTTAGGTAGCGGTAGATGTCCTTATCGTTAACCGTCAGGCCCGAACTGCGGTCCATCACAAACAAGATGATGTCCGCCTCTTCGACCGCCAAGCGGCTCTGTTCCTTCATCTTCGCGGGAATCCCTTCGACCGCCTCGGGCTCGAAGCCGCCGGTGTCCATCAAAAGGTATCGGTACCCCTTGCGGTCCACTGGGGCAATGTTGCGGTCGCGGGTGACGCCCGGCTGGGCCCCGACAATCGCATAGCGGCGGCCAACCAAGCGGTTGAAGAGCGTCGATTTACCCACGTTGGGTTTGCCGACTAGGGCGATCAATTTCATGCAGGGCCAAGGGCTTAAGGTTATCGATTAGAATATCTTTTCAGGCCCACCTTTGTCTAGAGTACAACCTACCCCTTGAATCTCGCCTAAATTTGGCCTAGTCTGGTCTGAAATTTCTAAGGAGTTCAAATGTTAGCTGTAATTTCCCGCCAATATGGCGGACCTGAAGTGTTGTCGTTAGAAGAAACCGAAGCACCCCGCCCCGGAGCCGACCAAGTCTTGGTTGAGGTCAAAGCCAGCTCCATCAATCCGGTAGACAACAAAATCCGCCAAGGCGATTTTAAGATGCTGACCGGCAAACAACCGCCCGCCATTTTGGGCGGTGACTTTGCCGGGGTGGTTATCGACGCGGGGCCCCAGGCCGGGCTGCAACCCGGAGACGAGGTCTTCGGTCTAACCAACTATTTTAAAGGCGGTGCCTTCGCCCAGCAACTGGTTGCCGGGCCCGAGATGGTCGCCCTTAAGCCCAAAAACCTTAGCTTCGCCGAAGCCGCCGCGCTTCCGCTCACCGGGCAAACGGCCCTACAAGCGCTGGTTTCTCAGGCGAAAATCAAGCATGGGGAGCGGGTGCTGGTCAACGGCTGTGGGGGTGGGGTCGGCGTGATGGCACTGCAAGTGGCCAAAGCGTACGGTTCTATGATCTCGGGGGTATGCAGCCAAGGTAAATTTGAGCTGGCGCGCAGCCTAGGGGCCGCTGACTTGATCGACTACCAAAAAGGTCCCTTACCCAGCCTGCTGGCCGAGTATGACTTGATCTTCGACTGCATCGGCAACCTACCCTTTGGCCCAGCCCAAAAGCACCTCGCCCACGGGGGCCGGTATGTGAGCACCCAAGCGGGGTTGTTGGGGATGTTGTGGCTGCCGCCGCGCAATTTGGTCTTCGCCAAAAAACGGTTGCAGGTGATGGTCGAATCGCGCTTAAAGGATTTAAACCAACTAGCCCTTTGGGTTGAAGAAGGAACTTTGCGCCCAGTAATCGCGCAGGTCTACCCCTTTACCGAGGTGCTCCAAGCCGTCCAGGCTAGCGAAGAGGGGCACGTGGCCGGTAAGTTGGTCTTAACCTGGGATTAGACGTTGATTTTGTAATCCAATTGGGCTTCGTCGCCGGTAATGCCCCGAAAGCCCCAGTTTTCGCCGGGCGAATCAAAAAGGGTGATCTCTAGATCTACCGGCTTAATGCCCAATTCCCGTTCAAAGCGCTCGAAAAGCAAATAAATCAGCGTCTTTTTGGCCTCTTTGCTGCGGCCCGAAAGCAGGGAAATCTCTAAAATCGTGTAGGCTTCGGTGCGGCCTTCGGGCGAAAAAAAGTGCCCCCGCTTGACCGGCAAAAACCGTTGGGCCCTCTTGTTGGCAGGGTAGCCCAGGGCGTCTTGCATGCAGCCTTGGATCACGTCGCTCATGGAGGGGATCTTGGGTTCTAAAATTTCTTCAATCCCGTATATCTTAATCATCTGAATTCACTATATTAATTTACTGTTTGCTCAGGCGTTGGAATCTGAGGCGCTATCGGTTATATTCAAATCCCAAGCAATCAACCCAAGGGAGTTCCACATGAGCCTTTCAGATATCCAACAAGAAACCATCGAGCCTTTTGACGCGCTGGTTTTGGAACAACATGCAAAAATGTTAGCCATGCCTGCCCTAATGAAGCAAGGCTTTACTCAGCTAAAGGACGCGTTGCAAGACCAAGAACTTAGTGCCAGCGGGTTTCCCTTTACGGTCTATCTGGACTTGGATTGGGCGGCTTTGAACCAGGCGGGAGCCCTCAAAAACCTACTACAAATGGTTTTTAAGCGCTGGCATTACCAGTTAGGTTTTCCCGTTGATGGAGCCAAAGAACAAGGCGTTTTAAAGACCGCGTCCTTCGCCGGGGGTCCAGCCTTGACGGCGGTCCATACCGGCTCTTACGCGATGGTAGGGGCCTCATACAAGGAACTGAACCGCTGGGCCGAGGACCAGGGACTAACCTTGGCACAACAAAGCTTTGAGTTTTATTTAAATGACCCAAAGGAAACCCCAACGGACCAACTAAAAACCCGGCTGGTTTTGCCGCTGGCCTAAGGTTTCAGGTAATCCCATGAGCGAAAAGATATTCAAAACCGCCGAAGGGCCCTTTACCCTCTTGGACCAAGGGGCCTATAGGGTAGAGAAAAACCGCCTTTCGGCCCAGGCCGGGGCCCAGCACTTAGGTTTCCAAGTCCAACGCTTGGCGGTAGGGCACTTTGCCTGCCCCTATCATGGGCACCAAAACCAAGAGGAATTGTTTTTGATCTTAGAGGGGCGGGCGCTACTGCGCGGACCTGAGGGCGTAAAACCCTTGGTCGCCGGGGATTTGGTCTTTTGCCCCACCGGCGAAGCCCTGGCGCACCAACTCTACAACCCCGGCCCAGAGCCCTGCCTGTATTTCTCCTGCTCTAACCAAACCGAGACGGAGCGGGGCTATTACCCCGACACCGGCAAGGTGATCGACTACAAACTGGGCCCCGACCAGCGCTGGGAAATGACCCAGCCGGTAGACTATTGGGCCGGCGAAGAAAACCCCGCCGCCTTTTGGCCCGAGGGTAGCTTGGAGTGGCCGGGGTAAGGGGTCCAAGAAATAGCCTTGAATTAGTCAAGTCTATCCTTTTAGCGGCTTAGGCGGAGCAGGGCGCTGAGCTGGATACTAAAAACTAAAGCCCATCGATATGGCTCCAGGATATCTTTGATTCGAATGCATATCAGACACCTCTGCGTCAAATTCGCGGTCAATATCGCTGGTCGAATAGGTTGGCGAAGTTGAGGTTGAAGCCAATCGCTGGTCCTGCTCAGATTTCCAGAGCAGCAAGGGCTTCAATTCCATGAATCCGGTCCAGCCCGAAAATGCCACCATCAACGAAAAGCCTGCAGAGAGAGACTTGGTGCCAACCATCAAGTCATTGGATAACTCGACCTGATTTCCCGTTCCATCGTCCATGGTCTTAGAGAGTGAGCCCGTGAATGTTTCGTTTCGGTAAGACAACATGAAACTGAAAATTCGTGCCCTTTTATTTATGAAAAACCAATCCAAACCACGACTAAGCAAGACACCGTTACCATTGGTTGGATTGTGTTCTTGGCTCCAGGAATTTCCCCAGCTACAGTACTCGTATCGAATCAGCCGTGAGCCTTGATTGTAAAACATCCCGATTTGACCAATACAAGGTAGACCTGGAAACCCCACATAATAGTCCAAGGTCTTAATGTATTCGTCTATCGGCTCCGACTTTGCGACCGGCACGACGAGCAAACAGGAAAGCAAAAAATAGCCTACCAACCAATTAACCCTTCTCATTGAATACACCTATACCCAAATTAATCATAAATACCAAATACAACTAGCTGACCAGGATCTTGGTGGTTTGGAAATCAATCCTGGGATTTTTAAGTCATACAATCCGCTTAAAGCGCTTGTCCAGTTCGGTGAGGCTGATTTCGACTAGGACCGGGCGGCCGTGGGGGCAGTGGATTTGTAGGTCCAGGCTGGCCAGCTGGTTGAGCAAAGACTGCATCTCTGGTAGGCTTAAGGACTGCCCGGCGCGGATGGCGGAGTGGCAGGCGATTTTTTCGAAGACCTCGTTAAAAAAAATCTCCATCTTGCCGCTGCGCCCGAATTGGCTCATTTCGTCGAGCACCTCCTTGAGCAGCGCACCTACGTCTTTGTCCTTGAGGATGCTGGGCACCTCTTTTACCGAATAATCATTGCCGCCAAAGGGCTCGATCACAAAGCCCAACTGGGCGAACTGGGGCAAGTGTTGCTCCAACAACAGGCCGTCTTGGGGCGGTAGCTCGACCAGCAAGGGGATGATCAGGCTGTGGCTTTCCAGTTTTTTAGCGTAAAAGTCGCCCCGGATTTCCTCAAAACGAATCCGCTCATGGGCTGAGTGTTGGTCCACCAGAATCAGCCGCTCGGCCCCCTGGGCGAGGATGTATTTTTTCCCCAATTGACCAATGGCCGAATAGACCGGTGCCCCGGCCCCCAAGTGGGTCGGCTGGGGCCGGGCGAAGTCGCTGCCTGAATTAAAGCTAAAGGCGGATTCTTCGGGTTCGGGAGCTTGGGTTGGGGTCGTCTCAAGCGGCGGGCTGGGCAGGCGGCCAGGAATCGGGCGTTGGGGCCTGATGGGCTCGGGCTTAGTTTTAAGCGGCGGCCCTGCTTCAAAGCCAATCTGGTCGTTTAGCTCCACAAACAACTTGCCGGGTCCCGGCGGCAAGGCCCCACTGGGCAACATCCGCTCTTGAACCCCCTGGGCAGCAATCCCGCCCGCTTCGGCCTCGTCTTCAGGCGAAAAAAAGCGACGGCGGCTCGCCTCCTTTAAGGCCCGCTGCAACCGGCCCGAAAGGATGGTGTGGACCAGCGTTGTATTGCGCAGCCGGATTTCGGTTTTCGCCGGGTGGACGTTGACGTCCAGTTCACGGGGGTCTAACTGGATTTCCATAAAAAACATGGGGTGCATGTTTTTCATCAGCAGCGTTTTATAACCTTCATAAACCGCCTGGGTGAGAGTCTTGTTGCGGACCCAGCGGTGGTTTACAAAGGCATGTTGCCAGCGTTTGGAACTGCGGGCGCTGGCGGGGTGGGAAAAATATCCCCGGAACTTCAGATAAGATTCCTCATATTCGATGGCCACCAACTCCGAGGCGATCTCGGTGCCATAACAGTCGGCAATACGGGCCAGCAGGTCTTGCCCTTTGGGCAGGTTAAGCACCAGATTTTTGTCATGGGTCAACTTAAACTGAATCTGCGGGTGGGCGATGGCCAACCGTAAGATCAGGTCAAAAATATGGTGGTATTCGGTTTTGACGGACTTAAGGAACTTCAGCCGGGCGGGCTGGTTAAAAAACAAGTCCGCCACGGTGATCTTGGTTCCCTTAGGAAAGCCCAGGGAGGCCGTCTTGGGCGGCTTGCCCCCTTCGATCTTCAGTTGGAAACCGCCTTGGGCCTCATCATGACAAGTGACCAGCTCAAACCGACTGACCGAACTAATCGCCGCCAGGGCCTCACCGCGAAAGCCCAAGGAGGCAATCTTTTCTAAGTCCGCCTCGATGGCAATCTTCGAGGTAGCGTGACGCTGCACCGCCAGTTGAGCATCTTCGGGACTCATCCCCGCGCCATTGTCCAAGACGCTGATCAGCTGCTTGCCGCCATCGGCCAAGGTAACAAAGATTTGGTCCGCCCCGGCGTCGATGGCATTTTCGACCAATTCCTTGACCACCGAAGCGGGCCGTTCGACCACTTCGCCAGCGGCGATCTTATTGATCAGGTCTTCAGGAAGGATTTGGACAGTAGACATTTGACTTGATTGGGGAGATAGATTGCCGACAGGCTACCAAAAGACCCCTTAGGCTGTACAGCCTAAAGCCCCGGTTTGACAAGCCGCCCTTGCCCGATTGGCTTGGGCCGTAGATAATGGCCGATCTTGACCCAAGGAGCCATGAAGACCGCCAGTTTCCACACCCTAGGCTGCCGCCTAAACCAGACCGAATCCGCCCTTTTGGCGCACCAGCTCAAAGCCCAAGGATACCGGGTGGTTGAGGAAAAGGGCGGGGCGGATCTCTGCGTGATCAACAGCTGCACCGTCACCGGCCAGACAGACCAAAAGGTCCGCCAACTGGTCCGCAACATCCAAAAAAACAATCCCGGTGCGGTGATCGCCGTCTTGGGCTGCTTCAGCCAGATGTCTAGCGAGGAACTCTTGGAGATCGGCGGGGTGGACCTGATTTTGGGCACCCAGGAGAAGATGAAGTTGGTCGAATACTTAGGTCGCTTAGAGCCCGGCGAAGGCCCCTTGGTCGCCGTGGGGCCCATTAGCAAAGAAGAGTTCACCATCTTGCAGGCAGACCAGCACCTAGCCTTGACCCGCGCGAACCTAAAAATCCAAGAGGGCTGCGATTTTTTGTGTAGCTTCTGCATCATCCCCCAAGCCCGAGGGCGCTCGCGCAGCCGCCGCTTTGGTGACGCCCTGTCCGAGGCCGAGGCCCTGGGCCAAGCAGGAGTAAAGGAATTGGTTTTAACAGGCGTGAATCTGGGCTGTTTTGCCACCGAAGGCCAAGACTTTGGCGCGCTGCTGGCGGCCTTAGAAGAGGTGCCGGGCATTGAGCGGTTGCGGATCAGCAGCATCGAACCGACCACCCTCGGCCCCGAGGTTTTCGGCCCCATGAAGGACCCCAACCGAAAACTCACGCCCCATTTGCACCTGCCCCTGCAAGCCGGGTCGGACGTTATTTTAAAGGCCATGCGCCGCCGCTACAGCGCCGCCGAATACCGGGCTTTTGTGCTCGACGCCGCCGCCGCTGTGCCGGGCTTAGGCTTAGGCACCGATGTGATGGTCGGCTTTCCTGGCGAAACAGACGCCGACTTCCAAGCGACATACCGCCTTCTCGAAGAACTACCGATCCAATATTTCCATGTCTTCCCCTTCGCCGAACGGCCCGGCACCCGTGCCGCCAGCTTGGGTGAGCGGGTCACCCCGTCAGTCGCCACCGAGCGGGCCTTGGCTTTGCGCGAACTAAGCGACGCCAAACGGGCGGCCTTCGCCCAAGCTCAGGTGGGGCAGTTGGTTTCGGTCTTGTTTGAGCGTAATGAAGGGGGGAACCGCTATGCGGGATATACCGGAAATTATCTGCGGGTGTTGGCCGAAAGCGAGCAGGACTTAGGCAACCAAATCATCACCGTCCAAATCACCGCTACCCAAGGCGCATTGGCCATAGGCCAGTTGATTTAAGATAAAGCTAGAACGTAATGCCCAGCATCATCCCGGCACTGCTGGTGTCTGAAGCGATGAGGTTGCTGTTTAAGTCTGTATAGGTAGTGAACTCGGTGGAGTCACTGAGCGCCGTAGACATGTGGGCACCAAAAAAGAACCCGAAGGAAGTCGTGTAGTCCAAGCTAGCGGTAAGGTTGGTGCTGAAGCTAGAAAACTCATAGGGGTCGTTGCTGCCAAAGGTCAGGGTCGCATCGCGCGCCGCAAAGCCTAAACCCAAAGCGAGCACCAATTGAGAGCCCTGGCCCACGCCTGAGGAATACCAATAGTGGTCGATGGACATAAAAATTCCAGACATGCTACCGATCCAGCCCTCTTGGGCTACCCCATCGTCGCTAAACTGATCAAATTCCCCCGAAGAAACGCCAATGGTCGTACCCCAGGCGTCACCCATCCCCCGAATCCCGTAGGCCGGTCCCATATAGCTGATGATCTGCTGGTTGCCTTGGCTCCAGTCAAAGGTAAAATCCGTGGCTTCATCGATATAAAAAACCCGGAATTCCCCGCCGCTGGACGGAGCACTCACCGGCTCTGGCCTTCTTTGGGCCATCATGGGAGGCGGGATCACCGCCGGAGCGGGGACGGCTACTTTGGGTACCGGAGCCTCAAACTCCTTGGCCAGTTCCTTGGCCAAGGCAGCCAAGCTTTTGTCTAGAGTCGTCAAATCACCTTGGTGTTTGACCGTTGCCGAGCCGCTGATGCGTCCGCCGTGGATGTCGATCACCGTAGCCGTTAAGCCGTATAGGTCGCCTTGGATTTGGGTGTAGGCCGTCGAGACTACCTGATCCACCCCCAACTGCTCACCGATCACCGTGGCACATTCATCGCGGGTGCAGCCCAATTGTTTTTGGACTGAGTCAGGGTCCATCTTGTCCACCTCGGCGCTGCTGGCAATATCAAACTGGCCGGTCTGGCGCAGGGCGGTGCGGAAACTGTCGGAAAAAAACTTACGCTGCGCGGGGTTGAGCGCCTTAGCTTCTAGGTCCAAGACCGCAAAGAGGTCGCCCCGGCTGGCACCGGAACGCGCAAAGGCGATTCGGGTTTGGTCAAAAACTTCGCCACTGGTCATGTGTTGGGCGCGGATCGTTAAAACCAATTCCCCGCCTCGGGCTTCGTAGCTCGCCTTCAAACTAATCACGCTTGATCCCACGCCGGTCAAGCTTTCGTCAGCCCTCAAGATTTTAAAGCCCTGTCTTTGCAGAGCCAAGGACAGCGCCGACTTCAGTTTGTTTGCCGTCCGGTCTTGTTTTTGGTTGGTTTCATTGACCAATTCTAAAGACATGCTTTTGTCTTTAGGCACCCTGCCGCCTTCAAAAAGCTTGCGGGCCACCTGATCCAGTGCCGTGCTTTGGTCCAACGCCCAGCTTGACGGGACAAAGAACAATAAAATCAACAGGGTAAATAAAACTTTCCGAATCATGGCAGCAAAGGTTTGGGTTCCTTTTCTTCTATGCCAAAGCACAGGAAAAGACAATGCCGCAATTAAAGGGGGGAAAGAATCGAGCGGCTTTGCTGCGGTCAAGCTGAGTTGACCGCATAAGCCAAGGCAGTATGCCAAGAATCAGGGGGATCGAACCCGCAGGGTTCGACCTAGTTAGAGGTAAGCGACACCTGCACCTAGGACCAATGCCCAGAGGGCTAAAAAAAACATGACGCCGTCAGCTAGTCGATTCATGGGGCCTCCTCCATAAATAAGGTTTCCTCTGTAGGTACTTAACCCTAACACTCCAATAGAAACCTTGTCCAGCTTTTTCAAAACAAGCCCTATCAACTGAATCAGTTGGGCCCCAATGCTCATGCTAGCAAGAGCCCCACCCTGGGCATTTACCCCAGAGCGGAGCGGCTCAATACTCGTCCCAGGACTTGATCTTTAAATCCGGCTTATCTAAGACGGCTTCTAAGAAACGGCTGGCCAGTTGTAAGTTAGTGATCAAAGGAATCGCCAAGTCCACCGCCCGACGGCGCACTTGATACCCCTGGGTCAGTTCGTCGGACTGGAAATTCTTGGGGATATTGATCACCAAGTCAAAGGGCATGGACTCTAAGATTTCCACCACGTTGGGGGTCCCCTCGGGAGCCGCATCAGGCCAAGGCGCTAGCTTGACCTTTAGGTCATGCTGGGCCAAGAAGGCATGGGTGCCACTGGTCGCCCAGATTTCCACGTCGTTGGCCAGCAGTTGACTGACCGTATCCATGAAATCAACCTTGTTTTTCTCAGGCCCGCTGGAAAGCAACATGCGCTTAACAGGCATTTTATAGCCCACCGAAAGCATGGCCTTTAACAGCGCCTCGCGGAAGTCGTCGCCTAAACAACCCACCTCGCCAGTCGAAGCCATCTCAACCCCTAAGGTCGGGTCGGCACCCAGAAGCCGGGTGAAAGAGAAATGGCTGGCCTTAACGCCCACATAATTCAGCTCAAAGAAGCTGTCGGTATGTTTTTCCAGTGGCCGCCCCAAAATCGCCTGGGTCGCCTGAGCGATCAGGTTTTGTTTGGTCACCTTCGAGACAAAGGGGAAGCTGCGTGAGGCCCTTAAGTTACACTCGATCACCTTAACGCTGTTGCCCTTGGCTAAAAACTGCATGTTGAAGGGGCCGGTGATCTCTAGAGCCTTGGCAATCTGGCTAGCGATCCGCTTAATCCGCCGGGTCGTTTCCAGATAGGTGCGCTGGGGCGGCAGGACCAGGGTGGCGTCGCCTGAGTGGACCCCGGCGTTTTCTAAGTGCTCGCTGATGGCGAAGTTGATGATCTCGCCGTTCTGGGCCACCGCGTCGAACTCAACCTCTTTGCAGTTGGTCAAAAACTTACTGATCACCACTGGGTGGTCTTCGTTGAGCTGGGCGGCTTTAGAAAGATAAGACTCCATCGCCTCGTCAGAAGTGGCCACGCCCATGGCCGCGCCTGAAAGCACGTAAGAGGGCCGCACCAAAACCGGATAGCCCACTTTGGCGGCGAAGGTCTTGGCGGCGTCGATGCTGGTCAATTCCTGCCACTGGGGCTGGTCGATGCCCAGCTGGTCGAGCATAGAAGAAAACTTATGGCGGTCTTCGGCCATGTCGATCTTGACCGGGCTGGTACCTAAGACCTGAGCACCCCAATGCATCAGCGGCAAGGCCAAGTTGTTGGCCACCTGACCGCCCATCGAAACGATGATCCCTTTGGGGTTTTCCTTCTCGTAAATATCCATCACCGTTTCTAAGCGGATCTCGTCGAAGTAAAGCCGATCCACCTCGTCATAGTCCGTACTGACCGTTTCGGGGTTGTAGTTGATCAAGATCGAACGGATGCCTTCGGCCTTTACGGTTTTAACGGCATTTACGCAGCACCAGTCAAACTCTACCGAGCTACCGATGCGGTAGGTACCGGAGCCCAGCACCACCACCGATTCCTTGTCTCCTAAGACGATGTCGTCTTCGCTACCGTTGTAAGTCAGGTAGAGATAGTTGGTCTGGGCGGGGTACTCGCCGGCCAAGGTGTCGATCTGCTTGACGGCGGGAACGATCCCGTAATTGATCCGCTGGCGGCGCACTTGGCGCTCTGTGGTGCCCAACAATTGGCCCAACTGGGGGTCCGAAAAGCCGACCCGCTTGGCCTCGCTCAAAACATGTTTGGGGCAGATGCCACCGTTGTACTGAGCGACTAACTGCTCAACCCGGACAATGTTGGCGATCTTGCTTAAGAACCAACGGTCGATACGGGTGTGGTCGTGGATTTCTGCGATGGACATGCCCAGCTTGAGGGCCTGGGGGATGGCAAAAACCCGCTCGTCGGTGGGCGCTTGCAATTCTTGGATCAGTTCTTCCCGGTTGTTCTTAAAGCCCAACTCGTTGGGGTTGGTCACCAAGCCCCAAGCACCGATGTCGAGCATCCGCAGCGCCTTTTGCAGGGCTTCTTGGAAGGTCTTACCGATGGCCATGACTTCCCCGACGGACTTCATGCTGGTGCCGATCTTGGTGCTGACCATGCGGAACTTCTTTAAGTCCCAGCGCGGGATTTTGACCACCACATAATCCAAGGCAGGCTCAAAGCAGGCCATGGTACTGTGGGTGATCGAGTTCTTTAGCTCCGTTAGGCTATAGCCCAAACCCAACTTGGCGGCCACAAAAGCCAAGGGATAGCCGGTGGCCTTCGAAGCCAGGGCCGAAGAGCGCGAAAGCCGCGCGTTCACCTCGATCACGCGGTATTCTTCGCTGACCGGGTTTAAAGCATATTGGATGTTACACTCACCGATCACGCCCAGGTGCCGCACCGTCTTGATGGCCACCTCGCGCAGCATATGGTATTCGGCGTTGCTCAGCGTCTGGCTCGGCGCGATCACAATCGACTCACCGGTGTGGATGCCTAAGGGGTCGAAGTTCTCCATGTTGCAGACGGTGATGCAGTTGTCATAGGCATCCCGCACCACCTCATATTCCACTTCCTTCCAGCCTTTTAGGTATTCTTCCACCAAAATCTGCTTGGTGTAGCTGAAGGCCTTACCGGCCAAATCCTTGGCTTCCTTCTCGTTCCAGCAGACCCCAGAGCCCAACCCGCCCAAAGCGAAGGCTAGGCGGATCATGATCGGGTAGCCGATCTCCTCGGCGATGACCATGGCCTCTTTGAGGTTGTTCGCCGCCTTGGATTTGGGCACGAAGACGCCGATCTCGGCTAAGGCGTCGGCAAATTCCTGGCGGTCTTCGGTCTTTTGGATCACCGAGACGGGCGTTCCCAATACCTTCACACCGTATTTTGCCAAGACCCCGCTTTGGTCCAACTCCATCCCGCAGTTTAGCGCCGTTTGGCCGCCAAAGCTGAGCAAGATTCCGTCGGGCCGTTCCTTTTCGATCACCTGTTCGATGAACTCCGGGGTTACCGGCAGGAGATAAACTTTATCGGCCAGATGGTCTGAGGTTTGGATCGTGGCGATGTTGGGATTAACCAAGATCGTGGTGATCCCTTCTTGTTTGAGCGCTTTGATCGCCTGACTGCCCGAATAATCGAACTCACCGGCTTCGCCAATTTTTAGCGCCGCCGAACCCAGGATGATCACTTTTTTGACTAATGGTTCCATGAACTGCCCCTACAGTGAGTCTACAAAGTGATCAAACAAAAAGCCAGTGTCCACCGGCCCGGGCCATGCCTCGGGGTGGAACTGCACGCTGGAGAAGGGTTTACTGACATGTTTGACCCCTTCGTTGCTGCCGTCGTTGGCATTAAAAAACCAAGGATGATATTCGGCCGGCAGAGTTTGGTCGTCGATGGCGTAGTTGTGGTTCTGGCTGGTGATGAAGCAGCGCTTAGTGCCCACCAAGATGCAGGGCTGATTTTGGCTGTGGTGGCCGAACTTAAGCTTATAGCTCTGGGCCCCAGCGGCCAGCGCCATCAACTGGTGCCCCATGCAGATACCAAAAATCGGCTTGTCTTGGCTCATCTGCTTCTTTAAGACCTCGACCCCTTTGTCCACCAAAAGCGGATCACCAGGGCCATTGCTTAAGAAGACGCCGTCGAATTTTTCGCCGGTGTAGTCATAATCCCAAGGAACCCGCAGAACCGAAACGCCGCGCTTGAGTAGATTTCGGATGATGTTGTTTTTACAGCCGTTATCCACCAAGATCACCCGTTTGGCTCCGCCTTCGTACAAGATCGGCTCCTTACAACTGACCTGAGCGACTAAGTTTTCGGTGCTCGGGTCATACCAGGGAAGGTCCTTGCCTTCAAAGACCAGCTTGCCCAGTTGGGTGCCCTTGTCGCGCAGCCTTTTGGTGATCGCGCGCGTATCGACGCCTTCAATGCCCGGAATCTTGTATTCGATCATCCAGTCTTCCAAGGTCCGCACCGCGTTCCAATGGGAGGGCTCACGGGTCAGGCTGGTGATCACGATCCCCTTGAGGTGGATCTTGTCGGACTCAAAGTGCCGGTGCAACTGGTCGATCACCTGAGATTCAGGGATGCCGTAGTTGCCGATCAAGGGGTAGGTAAAGACCAGGATCTGCCCTTGATAGGAAGGATCGGTTAGGGTCTCTGGGTAGCCGACCATACCGGTGTTGAAGATCACCTCACCGGCGACCGAACCTTTGTAACCGAAGTGGCGGCCTGAGTAGACCGCGCCGTCTTCTAGAATCAGCTCCATTCAGCGGGCGTGGATTGGGGGTTTTGCGGATTTTGGGCAAATTTTTTTAACCCTCTGGGTCAAACTGCCCCAGCCTACTAGACCAGAGGAAAAATGTAAGGAAAAAATCCAGACTCAATCACATTAAGCTGTTCTTAAAAGCCTTTAGGAGTCCAGATCAGGGTCATCGACAAAAAGGGTGAGGCCGACAAATCCACGGCAGAACCGTTCAAGTGGCCTTGGGTCTTCCCTGACTGAGTCGCATAACCCGCCCGGTAGCCCCAACCGCTGCTGATTTGGGCCTGAAAAAATAGCTCTAGCCGTACCAAGTTACCCTGGCTCTTAAAGGACCAAGATTGGTCCTCACCGCCATCAGAGGGGTGGAGAAAATATTGGTTTTTATAACTCGCCTGCCCCACCCCTGCCACTAAGCCTACCCTATAGACCCTATTGCGGCGGTCTTGGTGCCGCCAAGCGCCGCCAATGGTGAAGAAATGCTCGTTGAGCCGGATACTTTCGGTTTCTTCAATCCCTTCGATGGACAGTAAATAATGGTGGTACTGATAACCATAAAAGAACAGCGGATTCAGCCAATGCTCCACCAATAGGTAAGAACCCAGGCTGTTTTCGGCCTGTTTTTCTTGGAAACTGGGGCCTGCTGGGGCCTGTTCTTGAGTTTGCCCATCTAGCGCAAAGCCCCCGGCGCGGACCAACCCGCCCAGCGTTAGCCCATCGGGCCAAGCGGCCCAAAGGGGGGTGGACCAAAGGAGAGCAAAAACCAACAAGAGAAGTTTAGCGCCCAAATAGCTCCTTGGCTAACGCCACATCAACGGCGATCTGGCGGGAGAGGGCCTCGAAGCTGCCGAAGCGTTCTTCTTCGCGCAGAAACTTAATCGGGAAGACCTGAATCCACTCGCCGTAGGCTTCGCGGTCAAACCCAAAGAGATGGGCCTCGGTAACCAACGACTGCCCTTCGAAGGTAGGCTTAAAGCCCAGATTGCAAACCCCCGGATATAACTTTCCTCCCAGCGCCACTTCACATTGGTAAACCCCCAGCCTAAGCGGCAAGGGAGCCGCACTGGGCAGGTTGAGCGTCGGAAAACCTAAGTCATGTCCTTTGCGGTGGCCGGGCATCACCGCGCCTTCAATGGCCCAGCGGCGGCCTAAGAACTTTTCGGCCGAGATAAAATCGCCTTCAAAGAGCAAGCGGCGGATCATGGTGCTGCTCACGGTCAGTCCGTCCAACTTGACAGGGGCCATCTTTTCAAACTCGATCCCGCGGCTACGGCAGACCTGCTCTAGCAGATGGGCACCGCCCTCGCGGCCTTTGCCGAAGTTAAAGTCATAGCCCACCAAGAGTTTCTTGAGGTCAATGTACCGAAAGAGGCGGTCTAAGAAGTCTTCGGCGGCTAGGGCCGAAAATTTATGGGTGAAGGGGGCAATCAAACAGGCATCCAGCCCGGCCTGTTCGATCAGCCGCCACTTGGATTCGTTTGGATAAAGCTGATAAAAAGGGATGGTCGGTTGTAAGACCTGTTTCGGGTGCGGGTCAAAGGTCAAGATTGCCGACTTGGCCCCTAACCGCTTGGATTCTTCACACAAGCGCCGAGCCAGGACCTGATGCCCCCGGTGGAAGCCATCAAAATTCCCGATCAGTACGGCCCAGGAGCCAGTCAGCTCTTGGTTTGTAAAGGGTTTATAGATCAGGTCCATGAGCTGCTTGATTGCATTTTTTGCCCCCATGAGGCGCCTGCTTGGCAAGCCTCACCGAACCTGATACTTAGTCAAAAACCGCCTAATTTGCAAGGAAGCGGGTATTCAATCATAGGGGGCGTCGGCCATGACCAAGCGGATCAAACAACTGGGTGGGAACTACCCGGCCAACGCATTCAATGCGTTAGCCTCCCAAGTAGAAGGAAAGGGGGTGGTCTTGGTGGTCAACATCAACACCCACTGTGAAGAATGCGCCAAGCTGCAAGACTTCATCAACCTACTTAAAAACGGTTGGATCACCAAGTTAGCCAACTTGGTGGTTTGTTATGGCTACTCCAACCTTAGGTCCGGCGAATCCCCGCCTGCAGAGGATGAGAAGAAAGATAAGAAGGCCGAAAAGAGGCCCAAGAACCCGGCCAACGACCTCAGCCCCGACGAAAAACTAAAAAACCAAAAGCGCTTAGGCGATTCGGCCTTGATGCACTGGACCCCGCTGCCCGAAGGCCACGGATACGCCCTCTTTACTGGCCCCAACGATGTGCAGGTTTACAATGGCGAGTTCGACCACAGCGAGTTCCGCGCCAACGTTTTGACTACCCTGCGCCGCTGCAAGTCTCCAGTCAAAACCCTGGCGGGCCTCAAAGGCAAGAGCCAGTTTATGGAAAAGAAAAAGACCGGGATCATTGTGGAGTATAACGGCAGCACCGCCAACAGCGTGGTCACCGATACCGAGGCCGAAGTCTTAAAGCACGAGAAAAAGCTCACGATTCCGGTCTATTTCTGCAAAGGCCTAGGCCAAGAGATTGCCCTCTACCGAGACGGGTCTTTGGTCTTTAAGAATAAAGGCCTAGCCTTTGATAAGTTCTTAAAAAAGATGCCCAAAATGCCGGTGCCCGAACCCAAAGGTTAGAGCCCCAGGCAGAGTTCCACTAGCTTGGGCAGGTGCGTTTCAATGGCCTGGCCCAACGCTTTTGGGCTGGGGTCTTTTAAGAAGGGCAACATACCCATCGCTTGGCGCTGGGCCAGCGCTTCGGCCTTTTCCCACTGATAAAAGATCCAATCTCCGTCTAAGCTACGCTCAAGGTTGCAGAAGATCAGGTGGTAATCCAACCCGCTGCGGTTGAGCAGCTCCAATTCCAACAACATCTGGTTCAGGCCGCTGGGCTCGGGGCGGATTAGGTAAATCAAGGGGTCGCCGGTTTCCTTGAGCCAATCGATCACCGATTTTTGCTCCGTCAACGGCGTGGCTAAGCCGCCGGGCATCTCGCTCAAACAGAGATCATAATGCTCCAACAAAATCTTGCGCCGGCTGTTCAAAAACTTCCAGTCCACCCGGGTGCCATCACGCCGCAGAGCCAGCTCAATAGGGTAGTCTTCGTGGCCCGTATATGGAGTGATCAACCCCAAGGCGGGCTCAAAGCTCATCAAGGCAGCGATCCGCTCGCAATCACTGCGCCGCTCAAGGGCGTTGTCCGCAATCAGCCCAGCGTCAAAGGGTTTAAATCCCGCCGGGTTTTTCCCTTGAGTTTTGAGCAAGCTCAATAGCCCTTCGATCAAGCTGGTCTTACCCACCCCAGGCAGCCCGGCAAGGTTGAACGCAGGTTTAGTAGTCACTAGTCAATTCCTCGCGCAGTTTTTCAAGTTGTTCGGGTTCCATGTTGACCAATTCGTTGAAAATATCGGTCACCGTAAGGAAACGCTTTTCTAAAAAAGCCTGTAATTTTTGGTCCTTAAGACGCTTTTTAAGGCGGAAGGCTTCGATGTATTCCATCACGTTGATGTCGCCGCCCTGCTCGCGGAGGTTCAGCTGTTTGATCTCCTCATCACTCAGGCCGTTTTCACGGGCCTTTTCGATCAGCTTGATCAAATTCTCGATGTCTCGAAATTGGTCACGTTGGTCTACCACCACCGATTGCGCCATCAGGGGCGCCGTGAAGACCAGCAGGAGCAAGCAGAGGATCAACTTAAATTTCATCTTTTTAGGCACTCAAGAGGGTTCAACTCAAGCCCGTAGCGGACCCAGCAGTTCGCCTAAGCAATGCAGAATCCATACTAGCCCTAATTCTAGACCAATTTAATCTTGCGGATTTTGTAGGTTTGGCTATTCTGGACTGGCAACCCTTAGAATTAAAGAGCCTATGGAAACGCCCCCGAAAGAACAAATCCTGCGCGACATCGACGAAGCTGCCGAGCGGATGGGCCTAGAGCCCGAAGAGTTGGTCGAGATGATCGACGACGTGCTCGACGATGCCCTCTCCAAGATCCCCAACTTAAAAGCCGCCGCTGAAGCCGGTGATGCCCAGCAGACCTCTGCGGTAGCCCACGACATCAAAGGCTCGACCATCAATTACGGGATCATTGCCCCCTCGAACGTAGCCAAAGAGATAGAGATCGGCAAACTCGACGCGGTGGGCCAAATCCCGCTGCTTGAGCGGCTGCTGCTAGACATCCGCGCCATGAACATTTCCGGCTAAGGAACGGCTAATTTAAGGGCCCTTTGATAAATCGGGTCTTCTGGTCCCCAGCGCTCTGCCTGGAGGTTGTCCTTTACCGCCCAATCGGGGGTGATCCCTTGTCCATGAAAGCTTTTGCCCGAGGGCCCATAATACCGGGCCACCGTCAGTAAAGCAAAGCGCTCGCGCCCCAGCGGGAAGAGCGTCTGCACCACTCCCTTACCAAAGCTCAACTCGCCGACCAAGACCGCGACACCCCGCTCCTTTAGGCTCTGGGCCAAGATTTCGGCGGCGCTGGCTGAATTTCCGTTGAGCAGCAACACCAGCTTTTTTAAGGGCACCACCGGCGGCTGACGGGCCAAAAAGCTTTCCAAGCGTTTTCCCTGGCGGTCCCGCGTCTCCACGATGGGTCCCGGCCCGACCAGCAGTTCCGCCGTTTCTACGGCCGAAAAGACCAAACCGCCGGGGTTGTCGCGCAGATCTAAGATGAGTGTCTGGGGCGGTTCTCGCAGGAGTTCTGCCGCCAGTTGAGTGGGCGTGTCCACAAAAAATTCGGGCACTTCGGCGACCAAAATCCCTGGCTGTGGCCGCTGAAAGCGCATGCCGGGGTTGTCATACCAAGTTTTTTGCAGCGTCAACTGCTGCCCGGAACTCAAGGTGAGTTTGAGCGGGGCCCCATCAAAGCGCAAGTCCGAGAGTGCCTTGGCGTCGAAGGAGTCGATGGGCTGGCCATTGACGGCCTTCACCTTTTGCCCCCGCTTGAGCCCCGCTAGAGCCGCCGGCGTGCCAGGCACCACACGCGTGATGACGAGGTCCGCTCCGACCGGGGCCAAGCTTAAGCCCACCCCAAAATTGCGGCCTTTGCTCACCTCTTTGACCCGTTCAAACCCCTGGGCGTCCAGCAGGTTCGAGTAGGGGTCCAGGTCCTTGAGCATACCTGAAATGGCCGCATCGATCAGTTCTTTGTGCTCCCTAGGGTATAAGGACTGGGTTTCGATCACCGAAAGGGCTCGGCTGAAATCTTCTAAGTCATGTAACTCCGAATCCAGGTCCGCCGCCAGCAGCGGAGCCCAGCCCCAGACCAACAAGGAGCAGCTCACCAGGAACTTAAACAGCCCTCGACGTCTCATTTGCCGGCCAGTCGGGCAAAAAAATGGCACAACCCCTCGAAGACCGACTTGCGGGTTGCAGGAATCAGCACCAACAAGGCGAAGAGATCGCTCAAGAAGCCTGGAATCATCAGCCCGTAACAGGCCAACAAAATCAGCCCTTCCTCCCATAGTTCGGCCACTACCGGCTCGCCCTGGCTCCATTGAATCTCCAGATAAAACAATAAGGATTGATCCCGGCCCCGCAGCTGCCAAGCTCCATAGAGCAGCCCCGCCCCTTGGGTTAGGCCAACCAACCATAATCCCGGCCCCTGGGCCAAGAGCATCAAAAAAACCAAATCAAAAAATAACAGCGCCGAAAGCCCTAAAAACCCCAAGAAAATCATGGTAATCCAATCGGGGTTTCTTCGTCTCCCTGGCCCCCTTTGGGTTCTGCAAAGGGCTTAGGCAAAAGCTCCAAAGACGCCTTAAACCGTTCCAACTCAATCCCACCCCTTCCGGCGAACATTTCGGCCACTTCTAGACTGACCACTTGGCCCACCAAGCCCCAGGCTTCATCTTCGCTAAAGCCCTCTTCCTGCAACCGCTCTAAGGTCAGCAAGGTTTCAGGCGGGTCCTTTTCGGCGACCTGCTGGTTGATCACTGCTCGGATCGCATCGGCCAGCCGGTCTTGGATCTGTTGTAGTTCGGGCGTCTTTTCTTTAGGTAGCTTAGTCAGATCCATGGCCTTGGCTTAAAGAGGGTTGGCCCACAGGGTTAGGGTAATAGGGCTGCGTTAACTTGTGTTGGGGGACTCCTTGAATCAACGGCCAATCAGCGCCTCGGGGCTTGTGCCCGGCGGCAAAGGCGTCCACCGAAAGCACCTGTCTTTGCTGCGAAAAGACTAAATCACGCAACCTCTGGGCGAGCAATGGGGGGCTTAGGGCATCCAACTGGGCGATCAGCCGGTCCTTTTCTTTAAAGTCATAGTTCCCGTCCTGGATGCGCCCCCAGGACTCGCGCAGGGCTTCGTCCAGATTCTTCGGATCTTGGCTCAGCTCAGCGGCCAAAGCCTTGCGGTGGCGCTCAAATGCCTCGGTGGGCATCTGTTCTAACTGAGCGGCAAATTGTTCTAAAAAGCTCAAAATCCGTTGCCGTAGGTAAGGCGGGCGCTTCACGTTGCTTTGGATGATCAAGACCAAACTCTCGACGTTCTGCTGCCGTTGGCGCATAGACCAGACCACATAACCCAACTGTTCGGTGGTGCGTAGTTGGTGGTAAAAGGGCTTCTCTAAGATTTGGGTCAGTAGCAACATCTCGGCGGCTTTCTGGTCCGAAGTGGGCCCTGCTTGAAAAACCATCTCAATGGCCGAATTGACGTCTAGGACCTCAAAGGCCAGGGCTTGGGGTTTTCCAGGCGGCAGCCTGGCGATCCGTTCGACCGGAATGGTCTCAAGACCCAGCGGCTTGGACGCCAACCCATCTTGTAAAGCTTTAGAAAGAGACAGGGCGTCGTCGCGGTTTAAGTTCCCCATCAACAGGGTCTCTAGCCGCAGGGCCCCCAACAGCTGAGGAATAAAGTCCTGCAAGTCGGCGCGGGTCAGGTCATCGATCACCGCCAGATAATCCCGATTGTGCCAGAGTTGTTGGCTCAACAGATATTGGCCTTCGTAAATGGCGCGGTGGAAGGCCTGACGCCGCTCTTGGTTGAGTCGGTCTTCTTTAAGCTCCCGTTTGAGCAGTTCAAAGCGCTGGGGCGAAACCTCACTGAGGCGCATCTCAGACAGCAGCCTCGTGAAGAGCTTGCCCAGCGTGTCCGGGTAACCCTCCATCACCAAAATCAGCCCCTGGGTGTCGTTTTGGATGCGGTAGGTTAGGCCCGCCAGACTGGCGGCGTAGGCATATTCGTTCATCCGCTCTTGAACCAACTGCGTATAGAGCCGCGTCAAGGCGGCATGTCTCGGGTTGTCGTAGGCGATAGGGGAGCGGATCGAGGCGGCCAACCGCACCTTAGGGGTATCAAAGCCAGGGTCCTGTTGGAACCAAACCCTCAGCCCCGCCTGATCGGCCAGTAGTTTAGGCTCGTCGCTGGTTTGGTCCCGCGCGACCAACTCCACTTTCTTCGGGATGAAGGGGTTAGGTTCAGCTAAAGCCAAGGATTGCGGGGATTTGGGCTGTTCCCAACGAGCCAGCAGATCGGCCTTGATGGCCTCTTGCTGGTATTGGGTGCCGTATCTAGGTTCGGTCTGGTCGGTAACGAACCCCTTAGCGACCAGATAAACGCTCAAGCGTTCCGGCAAAAGCTGGCCCAACAGCGCCGCCACTTCGCCCGACTTTAGGGGAGCGTATCGATAGGGCTGCTCCAACACTTCAGCAGCCGGGACATCTTGCAACTGCGAAGCCAACCGGGTCACAAAATCTAAGGGAGCCTGTTCGTCGAGGAACTTAAACTGTAACTGGCCGATCCGGTCCAGTTCGTCTTGATAGGTTTGTAGGTCTTGGGCTTTGGTCTGCTCGATTTTTTTCAAAAAGGCGAAGGCCGTCTCCACCATCTCAGGCCAATGTTCCAGACCCGAGGGAGTGACCTCGATATGCAACTCAAAAAGGGTGAAGTCGTCGGTATTGAAGCTGGGGCTTGCCGTCAATTTAGCGGCCCAGCCTTGGGCCTTATAATAAGACAGCAGGCTACCGGGGCCTTCGTGCCCCAAAAGGTGGCTGATCAATTCGCCCGGACGGCTGCGGAAGTTTTTCTTCTGTGAGTCGATCACCCAAGAGAGCTTGAGCCAGCGCTGTTCTTGGACCGGTTCAATTTTGACCAACCGGGGCAAGGGCGCGGTCACCGGGGGGATTTCTAAGTATTCGCGCTTAGGCGTCACTTTGCGCGGCACCGCCGAAAAGAATCCGCGGGCCATGGCTTCGAGTTGGTCTAAGCTTTCGACGCCCAGCAGCGCCAAACTCATTTTATCGGCCGAGTACTGGGTTTCAAAAAACTGGCGCAGGTCTTTTTGTAGTTGGGTCTGGTCCAGATTTTCGCCGCCTAATGATTCCAAAGACCCGGTGCCAAAGCGGCTCATGGGGTGCTCAGGGTTAAAGCCCGACTTTTGCACCTCAAACATGCGCCGGAAGTCGTTTTGTAGGTTCTTTTGGTGCTCGGAGTTGACGGCGTTGACTTCGCGCCCTGCTAACTCGGCGGTGAACAGAGGGCTGATAAAAAACTGGCTGAACCGCTCTAAGGCCCCTTGTAGGTGGTCCCGGTTGACCACAAAGTGAAAATTGGTGTCTTCTAGGGCCGTGAAGGCGTTGGTGCTGCCTCCGTTTTCGGACAAAAACTTACCGAAGCCCTCGGGGTCCGGGTAGGCCTGATTACCCAGGAACAACATATGTTCTAAATAGTGGGCTAAACCTTGGCGGTGGGCGGGGTCTTGGAATTGGCCGACGCTCACGGCGAGGCTCGCGGCGGCTTGGTCTGCCTTGGGGTTGGAGACTAAAAGCACCTTGAGGCCGTTGTCTAAAACCAAGGAGCGGTATAGCTTGGAATCCATGGGGCTTTTGACCACCGTGGCGGGGCGGGGGGCGAAAAACCGATAGCTAAACCCGGCTGCAACCAGCACCAGGGCGAGAGAGATCAGGTAACGTTTGCTCATAGGGATATGGCGCAGCTCATAAAACCGATTGTTTTAAAAAATCCGGGCTGTGAATATTGTCGTTATTATCTGGCACCTTTTCCTTATAAAACAGGCCGGACACGCCCGGCTTGCTTGAAAGGGGCCCAGAAAATATTCCAGCAGGACCTGCCCTTTTCGCAAAAGCGCAAATGGAAATGGATCGATTGCGCCTATGCCACCGAAAAGAACAAGGACCGTCATTGCCCAGACTTCCGGGTTTATTCGATCACCCGGCGTTTGGTCTCCAAACTGCTCCTACTCGCGCAGCGGGCGGGGACACAGCTACCGCCCAGCTTCGCCCGAGAGATTTGGTGGAGCCAGTAAACAGGACCCCAATAGGGCCTTGAAACAAGATTCTAAAGCGAAGCAATCCCCAAGGCAAGGCCTTTAGGGACCGCTGCGCCCTAGATGCCCAACGGGAACCTCCCTTGCCCCCATGACCTCAGCAAAAAGAACTATGCGAAGCGAAAATCGTTCAGACCAACAATGCCGCAACCTGAGCATCACCCCACACTTCACCAACCAAGCCGAAGGCTCGGTTTTGATATGCTCCGGCCAAACCCAGGTGATCTGCACCGCCAGCGTCGAAGAGCGGGTTCCGCCCTTTTTAAAAGGCCAGGACCAAGGCTGGGTAACTGCTGAATATTCGATGTTACCCAGGGCCACCAACCAGCGCGTCCGGCGGGACCGGGGCGGGCAGGTTTCAGGGCGAACCTTAGAAATCCAACGCCTGATTGGCCGCAGTCTACGTTCGGTGGTCGACTTAAAGGCCCTAGGCGAGCGGACCATCACCTTAGACTGCGACGTGATCCAAGCCGATGGCGGCACCCGTACGGCCTCGATCACCGGGGCCTATGTGGCGCTGGCAATGGCCCTTGATCATTTAAAAAGTTCCGGTGTAAGCTTTATTAGCAATCCCCTAAAGGGCCAAGTGGCGGCGGTCAGCCTAGGAATCTTAGAGAACCGGATCCTGCTGGATCTAGACTATTTAGAAGATTCCCAAGCCGAGGTGGACATGAACTTGGTGATGACGGCCACCGGGGGGATTGTTGAGGTGCAAGGCACCGCCGAGGGAGAGCCCTTTAGTGCCGCACAAATGAACGGAATGTTTGAGCTTGCCACTGCGGGCCTTAAGGGTCATTTCGCCGCGCAGCTAGAAGCCATCGCCCAAGGCAGGCGGTAAACCAAGGGTTGGAATTTTCGTTGACGAAGGTTTTCTCTTAGGGCAAGCTGGCCTCTTCCTTGGGTTTCGGGGTGTGGCGCAGCCTGGCTAGCGCACCTGCTTTGGGAGCAGGGGGTCGGAGGTTCGAATCCTCTCACCCCGACCAAAGATTATGCGCCCGTAGCTCAGTTGGATAGAGCAACTGACTTCTAATCAGTAGGTCGGACGTTCGAATCGTCTCGGGCGTGCCATTATAAAGTTGATGGCGGATGTAGCTCAGTTGGTAGAGCACCGGATTGTGGCTCCGGATGTCGCGAGTTCAAGCCTCGTCATTCGCCCCAAAAGTTGAAGCGCGCTTGTAGCTCAGCTGGATAGAGTAGTGGACTTCGAATCCAAAGGTCGTAGGTTCGAATCCTACCAGGCGCGCCAGTACGTAGAATACGACCAGTCTGTTGTGCGAGAGTGGCGGAATTGGCAGACGCGCATGGTTCAGGTCCATGTGTCCGTAAGGACGTGGGAGTTCAAGTCTCTTCTCTCGCACCACATTTTAATGCTCCTAGCCAGACCTTAGGAGAACCCCCTCTTTGCGAGAGTGGCGGAATTGGCAGACGCGCCAGATTTAGGATCTGGTATCTTCGGATGTGAGAGTTCAAGTCTCTCCTCTCGCACCAGCATTACGGCCCAGATGGGCCCCAAGTCCCCTTAGGGGCGAGAATAGCTCAGTTGGTAGAGCACGACCTTGCCAAGGTCGGGGTCGCGAGTTCGAGTCTCGTTTCTCGCTCCAAACGGATCAAAAGGGAGGTTCCCCTACCGGGAGCCTCCCTTTTTCCGTTTAGACGCCCGGTACCCAGAAGGAGCCCGTGTCTCAACCCTTTGTAATCCGTCATACCCCGCTACTTTTAGGCCCAGCCCTCAGCGCCAACGCGGGCTACCTGAACGCCCTTTCGATCATCGAGCCCTTACACCAAGGGGTTAGCCACGTGACCGGTACGGTCAGTCATTTAAGCTTACAACTCAGTTTCGGCAACGCCCCCTGGACCGCTTTTTGGGTTTTGGTCGGTTTTTTGTGCGGCGCAGTGGGTTCGGGTTTGGCCATGGGCGGCGGCAAGTTTAACCCCCACAAACGCTACGGCATAGCCCTTTGGGTTGAGGCCTGCTTGATCTTTTTTGCCTATTACCTTTTCAAGCAAGGCAGCCACACTGGCTTGTTCCCGCTCAGTGTCGCTTGCGGTTTGCAAAACGGCCTGTTTACCGCCCACTCTAAAGCCGTCATCCGCACCACCCACCTGACCGGCGTCTTGACCGACCTGGGCCTAGCCATTGGTCGGGGTCTGCGCGAACGAAAAATGGACGGGGAGCGGACCATACTTTACTTGACCTTAATCTTAGGATTCCTCTGCGGCGGAATTGCCGGGGGACTGACCTGGGGCTGGATCGGACAGACCGCCTTTTTGGTCAGTGCGCTTTACACCCTGGCCATGGGCCTCGCCTACTGGGGCTTCCGCCGCCGCCACTTCGCTTAAAGCCCCGCCTTTTTTGTTCCTCTTTTGCAGACCCCGCCGCCAATACGGGCGGGCTCCTTGGTACCTAAATTTACCGAGGCGGCTTGGGACCTAAGAGAATTGACTTTTTAGCCAAAAAGACCGACTCTGGTCTTTTGAAGAACCAGCATCCCCCTTGTGGGCAACCTTTTCCTGACTACCTGCCTCGATGGATACCTTTAACGTACAGCGCGAAGACCTGGGTGACTTAAAACTTAAGTTGACCATTACCGTACCTCCCGAAGAGGTCAAAGCCGCCTATGACAAAAGCTATGGCGACATCAAAAACAAAGTCCGGGTCAACGGCTTCCGCAAGGGCAAGATGCCCCAAACGCTGTTGGAGAAGCGCTTTTCTAAGTACATGAAGGAAGAGGCCATGGAAACATTGGTCCCCCAGTACTACGAAAAAGCCGTAGCCAAGGAAAGCATCGCCCCGGCGATCCAGCCCGAATTCGCCGACCTGGAAGTGGAAAAAGGCAAACCCTTTGTCTTCACCGCCACCCTAGAAGTCTGGCCTGAATTCAGCTTGCTTGAGCCCAAAGACTTCAAACTAGACGTCAAAGAAGTCACCATCAGCGACGACGAGCGCAAAGTGCGCCGCGACCACCACCTAGGCCAATCGGCCGAGTTGAGCGACAAAGACGGCCCCGCCGCTGCGGGCGACCAAGTGACGGTGGACTTTAAAGGCAAAACCGAGGACGGCGAAGAGGTAAACCAAGAAGGATTTAAAGTCGTCTTGGGCAACGGCCAATTGATCGAAGCTTTTGAATCGGCCATCTTGGGCCTTTCTAAAGGCGAGAGCAAAGAGTTTGAAACCACGCTCCCCGAAGACCACCCCGAAGACCGCTTCAAAGGCAAAAAAGCCAGCTTTGAAGTAACGGTTCAGGAAGTCCAAGCCCGTGTGCTGCCCGCCATCGACGAGAAGTTTTTAGAGCGATTCGGGGACAAGGTAAACACCGAGGCTGAATTCGACCAGATGGTCGAAGACGAACTTAAGGAAATCAAAGAGCGCGAGCAATCGCACCACTACCGCGAAGAGCTGCGCAAGCAAATCGTCGAGAAATTGGACTTCCAATTACCGGCCAGCCTGCAAGCTTCGGAAGTGGAATTTCGGGTCCACCAGCTCAAAAACCAACCCGAAAACGCCGACAAATCTGAAGAAGACCTCAAGCCCCAAGCCCAAAAAGAGGCCGACGGTTATCTGCGCCTGAACCGCTTTGTCCATCGCTACATGGACGAAAAGGAACTCAAGCCCGATGACAACAACATCTGGCAGCGCTTCGGCATGCAGTGCCAGATGATGGGCCAAAATCCGATGGAACTGATCCGCACCGATTACGGCCGCCAGTTTTATAATGATATTTACCAGACCACCGCCGAAGAGATGGTCTTGGATCAACTCGTTGCTGAGATCCTCAAATGAGCATCCCTTACGTTATTGAGCAAACCAACCGGGGTGAGCGGACCTACGACATCTATTCTAGGCTGCTCAAAGACCGCATCATCTTTTTAGGTGAAGAGGTCAACTCCTACACCGCTAACGTGATCATCGCCCAGTTGCTGTTTTTAGAAGCCGACAAGCCCGATGCGGACATCAGCCTCTACATCAACAGCTACGGCGGTTCGGTCAACGCCGGTTTGGCGCTCTACGACACCATGCAATACATCCGGCCCCAGGTGCAAACGATCTGCGTCGGTCAGGCCCGAAATATTGCCGCTCTCTTACTGGCGGCAGGCACAAAGGGCAAACGGATTGCATTACCTAACTCTACGGTCCATTTACGCCAGCCTATCGGCGGTATTGGCGGTCAGGCTTCGGATATCGAAATCCAAACGAAAGAAAACGTACGGATTAAAAACCGGATCAATGAAATCCTGGTCGAGCACACCGGCCAAGATCTCAAAAAGATCCAAAACGATACCGAAAGAGACTATTTCCTTACCGGCGAAGAAGCGGTAAAATACGGACTGATCGACGTGACGATGACCAAACGAACCCAAGACTAGGGGCCAATATGGCTAAGGAAACGACGCTCCGCTGCTCCTTTTGCGGCAAGTCGCAAGAAGAAGTCGAGAAGATCATTGCAGGACCGGCGGTCTATATCTGCGATGAATGCATCGAGCTTTGCAACGACATCATCGAAGAAGAGCGCGCCAAGGAAAAGCCCGCCGAACAAGGCGAAGAGCTGCTCAAACCGAAGGAAATCAAGGCTATTTTGGACGATTATGTGATCGGCCAAACCGAAGCCAAGAAGACCCTTTCGGTAGCGGTCTACAACCATTACAAAAAGATCTACAACCTGCCCAAGACAGGTGAGGTCGAGCTCTCTAAATCCAACGTCCTCTTGATCGGCCCGACGGGTACCGGCAAGACCCTGTTGGCCCAGACCTTAGCGCGTATCCTGCGAGTTCCCTTTGCCATGGCCGACGCCACCACCTTAACCGAAGCTGGTTATGTGGGCGAAGACGTAGAGAACATCATCCTCAAGCTGTTGCAGGCTTCGGATTATGACATCGAACAGGCCCAACGCGGGATTGTCTACATCGACGAAATCGACAAGATCACCCGCAAATCCGAAAACGTTTCGATCACCCGCGACGTTTCTGGTGAAGGCGTACAGCAAGCTTTATTAAAGATCATTGAAGGCACGGTGGCCAACATCCCCCCCCAGGGCGGACGCAAGCACCCGCAACAGGAGTTTTTGCAGGTAGACACCAGCAACATCCTCTTCATCTGCGGTGGGGCTTTCGTGGGTTTAAGTGACGTGATCAACGAGCGGGTCGGCAAGAAGTCCATGGGCTTTGGGGCCAAGCTAGTTGAAACCGAGCGGCCCGACAAATCTCTGTTGCCCCAAGTGGAAACCGAAGACTTGCTTAAGTACGGCCTGATCCCCGAATTTATCGGTCGTTTGCCGGTGGTGACCACCTTAGAAGACCTGAGCGAAGACGACTTGGTGATGATCATGAAAGAACCCAAAAATGCGTTGGTCAAGCAGTACACTAGCTTGATGGCCATGGACGGGGTTCAGGTGGTCTTCAAAGACGATGCGATCCGCGCCATTGCCAAGAAGGCGGTAGAGCGCAACACCGGCGCGCGCGGTTTGCGGGCGATCATGGAAAGCTGCATGCTCAACTTGATGTACGAAGCCCCCTCGGCGGACAACATCCAAGAGATCGTTTTGGACAAAGAGGTGATCGAAGGCCGCAAAGACCCGCTGATCGTCTATCGGGACGCTAAGGCCAGTTAAACAATTGATCGACAAGACATTAAAAGGCACCGTAGAGTAAACCTGCGGTGCCTTTTTCGCGTTTAGGTATATACCTCTTGGTCGCCATTGTTGACATGGTTGAGGTAAGAACAGGCCTTGCAGATATTTATGACATGAACGCCTCGGCTGTCGTTGTAGTCCTCCGTTTCATATCCGCATTCACTACAACGCTTTGAATAGTTGGTCCCGTTAAGTTTGTATTTTGCTCTGATGATTTTTATGTTTCCGTAAGGATAGGCCATATTTACTCCAGAAAAAAGGTTCAGCTTTATGTTAAGGCCTCCTTTTGTGCCACTTGTACAGGACAAAAATAGGACATTCCCATGAAAGCAGAACCCCTCAATCAACAACCGGGCCTCCCCGGCTCTTACCAACCTTCAAATTCCCATCGCCAACTGGCCAGCAGCCCCCAGGCACATGCCTGCTGGTATGCGCTCAGTCAGGGTCCGGGCTTGCGGCTTCTGGTCCAGGCCACCGAGTCGGGTCTGCCTGCCATGAGCTTAGTGGAGCCTTTGCTGGTGTCTCTGATCGATCCTAGTTGGTTTGAGTCTAAGGAGCAGTTGGCCAAAAAAATGGTCGGTGAGATGGTTTTTCAAATCTTAGAGCGTCATGGCTTCCACTTGGTTGCAACCGATCAGCCGATGCCGGGGTATATTTTCAGCCACTCAGCAGTTTACGAAGGTTCGGTCCGCAGTTTCCCTTGACAGCTTAAAGCCTACTCGATAGATTTTAGGGCTCAAGTCGTGGGCGCTTAGCTCAGTTGGTAGAGCATCGGCCTTACAAGCCGCAGGTCACAAGTTCGAGCCTTGTAGCGCCCACCACGACTGACCCTGCCTGATGGCAGCGGCACAATGGGGTTGTAGTTAAGTTGGTTATAACGCTAGCCTGTCACGCTAGAGGCCGCGGGTTCGAGTCCCGTCAACCCCGCCACAAATTTCAATGACTTAGCGCTTATTCAAGCCGGTCAGATTTTCCTAGGGGCTCCGCTCCCCACCTTATTCCCCACCGATAAAAAGTGAAGCAGGGTAAGCTAGCCGGGATTGGTTTGTATTCCACCGGGGGAGATTTGGAAGAGCGGGGATTCTGCGCACTTCGCTTTGCTGCTTTTGGGGCTCTGCGCCAGCCCCGGCCATGACGGCTGCTGTTTCACGCTGGCTGGACAAACGCTAGCTGCCAATGAACAGCAGCAAACCAAAAGACGGATCGTACAGCTTTGCCGCGAAAGAATGCCCCCTGCTTGCGCCAGATACCAAAATAAGTATCCTACCGCCAGCTTACCTTATTGCCAGCGATTTCCGATGGCGCCAACCACCGCGGCAAGAACAATCACCGTGACTAAAGCTTCAACCACCCCTAACAGGTTCGTCGGGATCATCACCCGACTGGTTAAGTAGGCTGGGCCGCCCAAAGAATCTAAAAACCCCATCATATCCCCGGCGATTTTGGCCGCCCATTTCCCCAGGAAAATTCCTGCTACCAAGCCTACCGAATAGACCGCTAAGCTCTTTATTTTGCTAATCATCCTAATTCCTTAATAGAAGTGTATTTAAGTGAAACTGACCGATTGCAGCGGCACCCTTATAGATTAACATGATCGTACAATTTCAGGGCGATTAGTAGCTTATAACCAAATAAAATAATTGGTTTTGAGCCAAGCCTCCAATTGCATCAAACTCTATTGGCTACCCAAGGTCAGTATATGGCTCCGAGTCCTTTAGAGGTCACCCAAGACGTTCAGATTTCCTCAGGGACTCCGTTCCCCATTAAGCGAATTCCCTGCTCGCGCACACCCCAACGTGAGTTTACCATGAAAAAGCCCTCCTTAAAAATCTTCTTCGCCTTGGCCTCCATTGCGCTGCTTATGTCAGCCTGTGCAAAGGTAGATGTCCCGGCGATCAAGAAAATGAATAAAATTGCTTTGGTCACTTTAATGGCTCCTGAAGACGTCAATACGTCGGAGGTTTCCAGCGGCAGTCTGTTGGCTTTAGCCGCCACTGCCGCACAAAGCGACTCGACGTCACTCAAGCCCATGATGGACGCCGTTAAAGACCAGATCTTACGCGAATCCAAAGGCATCTTCCGGGTTCAAATGGTCCCTGAGTCTCAAGTGTTATCCAGCAAATTTTATAAGGCCATTAAGGACGAAAACATGGGCGGCAAAATTGCCCCTGATGGATACAAGCAGATTTACCCCAACCAGACCGAACTGGTCCTAGAAGCCATCAAAGGGCTCAGGGGTGTTGATGGTGCTTTGATCGTGATGATGGACGCCAAGCTGGAAAAAGCCGGAACCTCCATCGGCGTAACTCAAGCACGGGTTAACACCACACTGACCATGCACCTCTTTGACGCCACCGGGAAAAAGGTGTTGATGCAAGGTGCCACACGTAGCGGAGACAAAACGATCAGCAGCTTTGCCGGTGTTTGGCGCGGTTCGGACCTTAAAGAGCAGGTCAACAGCTCGGTCAGCAACGTCCTAGAATACGTCAAGGAGATGATCGACGACAAGTTTAAGGAAGCCGCCGAAGCTGAGAAGGCAGCCAAAAAAGGTTAATCAACCCAACAAAGTCCCTCTAGTGCGGCACTCGGGGGGTCTTGCAGATAGATTGGGCCCTTGGGTTGCGTCTATCTGCTCTTTCCTTAGGACCTCAGGGCTGGCTCGCTCCAGCAGCAAAGTTTACTTTTCCCCCTACTTGGCTTCCATCCCTGATTTGGTCCTAGCTCGTTCCAGCGCCGCAGCACCAAAAAGTCGCACTAGATAGCCTACTCTACTGCAACTCCCACCAGTTATATAAACTTTTTTGATCGCCCCTAGGCACCCTTAGCCTAGGGTGCGGCCAGGAAATTTGCCCTAAAGACCTCTTTTTTCGTGGTGACGTTGACTTGCTTGAATCTTGGCCAGCCCGATTCTGTTGGTGGTTTTGGTCAAAATCGGTCAAAAGGGCCGAATTGCAGTTTCTGCTGGTTGTGAATTTTCTCTTTTATAGGGTAGCTTCGGAAAACTAAGGGTATTTTTTAATTCTGTTGTTTTGGACCGATCAAGATGGACCGCAAGTTTTACCGCCTGATAGTTGGGTTACTATTGATCCTTAGTTTGATGAATTGCCAATCAGAATCCGGTAGTTCAGCGCAAGATAACTCCAGCAGCACCGACACAACCTCAACCACAACCGATACGACGGCTACGGACGGTCCCACAATTGGGGCCCCTGGTTCCCCGACCTACGGGCCGTTGGTGGTGACCTTTGTGGACGTAGGTCAGAGTTATGGGAAATTGACGGGAACTTTGTCTTTGATGGATGCGGTGGATGAATCCGATATTACCGGTTACCGCGTCTATTGGGGTTCTACCGAAACCCAGATCACTCCAGGTAGCGCGCCTATTTTTGATTCTACTGTCAATGAAGCCAACCATAAGATTGTACTGACCGACCAAGATATTCCGGCTGCAACTGGTTTTTTCTTGGGCTTCAGCTACAACGAAAATGGCCTGAATGCGCGCCCTACCGCCTGGGCCGTGGTTGACTATGCCTCCACTTCTACGACCACCACTACTACAACCACCAGCAGTACCAGCGATACCACCGGCCCAAGCCTGGTTTCCACTTCGCCCAGCGGGGGCGGCACTGGCGTCAGCGTGATCAAGGATTTAACGGTCACCTTCGACGAGGCCTTGTCCTCTAGCAGCGTCAACGCCAGTACGGTCGTCCTCACCCAAAACGGAACCACCCTTTCGGGGACCGCTTCGGCTTCAAATCAAGTCATCACCTTTACCCCCAGCCAAGCCTTACTTTTTGGCAAGACCTATAACTTAAGCATCACCACAGGGGTGAAAGACGCGGCGGGCAATGCCATAAACTATCCGGTCAGCGTTACCTTCACCACCGAAGCGGAGCCGACACTCAGCCAAATTAGTTTGAGTGATCAAGCCGGATGTGCGGCTCTGTCCAACAAGTTGATGCAATGTTGGGGAGATACCGGCGATTATCTGCGCAGCCCAACAGCCTCCTCAGATCAGAGTTTGTTGCCCGCAATTTCCTCTAGTCTCGGCGATGTGGTCGAAGTGGAAATCGGGTCGTCTCACGCTTGCGCCCGAACCTCAACGGGAACGGTCCAATGTGCGGGCATCAACTGGTATGGGCAGCTGGGCGACCCCAACCTTGGGTGGTTTACACACCAGTCTACTGTGGTTGGGCTCAGCAACGTGACCCAACTCGTAACCTACGGGCATTCTAACTGCGCCCTCACCGGATCTGGAATCGTCTACTGCTGGGGCTACGGATACTATGGCGCCCTAGGCAACGGCAACGACCAGAACCAGTCGAGTATCGTGCCGGTGACCGGAATTTCCACAGCGACCCAAATTTCTATGACTAACGGTTTTGGCTGCGCGAGGCTCTCTAGCGGGCAAGTCTCTTGCTGGGGCCACAACAACTATCGCCAATTAGGCGACGGAACCACCATTGATCGGTGGGTGCCAGTAATGGTCTCTGGGGTCACCAACGCCGTGAGCGTCTACACGGGAAATAGCCGGGCTTGCGCCGTATTGACAGATGCTACCGTCAAATGCTGGGGCAATAGTGGCTTCCGCCTCTTCCTGGCCGACCCTACGGCAGCAGCATCCACCACAGCCACAACCTTGGCAGGGCTTACTTCAGTCAAGGCCTTAGCCCTGGGCAGCGGCAATATCTGCAGTTTGCATACCGATGGGAGCGTTAAATGCTGGGGCCTAGCCTCATACGGTGCAAACGGATTAGGGGACTTGGCGTGGCGCTATCAGCCCACTTTAGTGCCCGGACTCGCTGGAGTACAACAAATTGTGGCCAACACTTCTAACGGAATTTGTGCGCGGCTTTCGAGCGGAAAGATTCTGTGTTGGGGCAGCAATGACTACGGGCAACTTGGCAACGGCAACACCACGTCTCAGAGCCTCCCCTCCTTGGTGGGCAAGGCGGGCCTAGCCCAAGTTGGCCCCAGCAGCACAGCGCGCAGCCTGACCTTTATCGATCAAAACCATACGGCGGGCACGGTTCAGGGGACCTTGGGGATCACCTTGGCGACCAGCGAGTCCGACCTAACCGATTATGTAGTGTACTGGGGCTCCAATAGCTATACCAAGTTGAGTGGATACGCTGCGCTGGCTACCCTACCCAAAACCGGGGCCAGTCAAAATTTCAATTTAACCGCCAGAAGCTTGCCCAACGGAGCAACCCACCTGCTGGTCTATTCTAAAAATAGCACCGGTGAATTTGCCTCCCCGGCGAGCGTCAAAGTGGTTGATTCCATTCCAGTCACCGACCTAGCAGCCAGTAATTTCTCCACCTGCGCCAAGCTTTCGGACGGTACCGCTAAATGTTGGGGACTGGTCCCCTGGATGGACCAAACCACCAGCGGCCCCTTGAACCGGGTGCCGGGCCTAAGCAATCTGTCGAAAATAAATATGGGCGACTACTTTTATTGCGCCCTGCTCACCACCGGTTCGGTCCAGTGCTCCGGCGCTTCTTATCACGGAGAGTTGGGCGATGGCTTGACTTATAGCTCCATCGATTCGGGTGCCCTAAAACCCCTCACGGTCCCCGGGATCAGCAATCCCTCGGCTTTAATATCGTCTACTCAAGCGACTTGTGCCATTCTAGCCGGTGGCAACGTAAAGTGTTGGGGTTATCTGACCCTTCCAAGCGAAGCGGGAACCACTCACCGCAATCCGGTCAACTACCTCGCGACCTCTTCATACGTGGATGCGGCCTTTGGTAGTTTAGAGTTTTTTGGCCGAACTGCGGCGGGTGCCATCTATTCGGTAAATCGCAACACAGGAGCGTCAACCCTACAAACCGCCCTAGCTGGGGCCACCCAAGTAACAGGAAGTTCTGCCTTTTACATCCTGCGCACCGATGGCACCCTCCGTTGTTGGGGAAGTAACTACTATGGGCAATGTGGCAACAATTCCACCACCACCGTATTGATCACCAGCCCAGCCACCGTATCCGGTTTGACGGGCATCACCCAGATTTCGTCAAAGGGCAGCCATGCCTGTGCTCTTAAAAGTGATGGAACTGTTTGGTGTTGGGGCCACAATCTCTATGGGCAGTTAGGGAACAACAGCACCACCAATTCCAGCGTACCGGTACAAGTCAGTGGCATAACTACCGCCACCAAAGTAGCCGCCGGAAGCACCCACAGTTGTGCCCTACTCAGCGATGGAACGGTAAAATGCTGGGGCAGCAACTACAGAGGTGCGGTTTCGGAAGCGTTGAGCAATTCATTGAACTTGCTTACCCCCGTGACCGTGGATGGGTTATAGTCCACATGGGGTTTTATGGGCCTTGCCCAAAAATGTCGAGTTGCCCAGGTTTGGGCAACCCGGCCCTCAGCCTAGGGCCCCTCTTCGAGCTGCTTCTTGGTGGCGTTGTAGATTGGGATGTTCCAGCCAGTCAAGAAGCGCGCACAGTTGAGCCCGCTGATCACGCCCGCCTCGACGCAACCGGCGTTGATCAGGTTTTTGGTCCAGTCGCCGGCTAAAAACAAGTTGGCTACCTTCAGGTCGTTAGGGCCCCGGCGGTAGACCACCGAACCGGGCACGCTCAAGACGTAATGCTCCGTATAATTGACACCGGGCCGCCAATATTGGCTGTCTAAAGCTTCAGGTTTCAGCTTGCCATCGGGACCGCAAGCATTGGGCCAGAGGTAGGCGGCGTTTTGGTCCAGCCAAGCCCAAGAGGTGTCCACAATCTCTTGATAGGCCCGCATGGGGAAGTCCTGATCACTGGGCGGCGGCATCACCCCCATCTTCATCACCCCGCAGGGATAGGCCAAGTATTTGGGCGGGTTCGCTCCCCAGGTTTCCTGAGCGATCAGATGGGTCAAGTCGGCGATGCTGCCGTAGGGTTCTACATAGCCGCCCACAATGGGCTCAAGCCCTTGATACCGGTCCTCTCCGGGATCAAAGCCCAACTCTTCGCTGCTCTGTTTAAACCAAAGCTGGGCCCCACGGGTGACCACTGTTTTGGTTTGTCGCAACATCTCCTTAAATTCCGGTCGTTTCGCCTGCAGGTCCTGGCTGATCGGGTCCAAGGCGCGCACGGTGATCCCGCAGATGACTTGATCAAAGTCCACCCCGCGCTTCAGCTCAATACGCCCCACCCCTTCCCAGGGAGACCAAGGGCACTCTAAGGTCAGCCGCCGCTTTTCCAATTCCTTAAGCTGGGCGGCCTGATCGGGATTGATTTGGTCCCAATTAGGCTCGCTGGGCCAGCAGGGCCAATCAATCGTTAGGTCCTTGTTCGGTACATTATAAGGAACGCTTACATAAGGGTCATAGGCCTTCACTTCAGGCTTAAGGTCCACTTGGCGGATGATCTCAAGGGAGTCAATTTGGTCCCCATCGTCGCTGGCTTTGATCTGGTCTACTTGATGGAAGAACTCAAATTTCACGCCCTTGGAGCGTAACAACTCATAAAGCGGGGTGAAGACAATGTCCCCCATGCCCATGTTCATGCGCCAGAAGATGTGCTCCTTGTAGGTCAGCAGCATCCTAAAGCTACCGTAAAGCCCCACCCCAGCGGCCAAGGCCGGGCGTTCTGGGTCTCCGTCGTCGTAACCAAAGACAATGTCGTAGACCGCCTGAATCAGCGGCCCTTCCATCACTAACTGGTCGGCACCATGTTTTTTAAGCCAAGCGTAAAAGTCGAGGTCATTGGCCACCGAGAAGCCCCGGGTAAACATTTTATCTTGGCACATGCCGGTCAATACGGTCAGGCCTAAGTCCATGATGGTCCAAAGTCGACGCAACAGGTCCGAGTCATCAAAGAAGGGCTTGAGGATTTTTTCGATCAGCTTTTGGACGCTATCTACCAATTCCAAGATCTCGCCCAACACCGCCTGGATCAGCTCTTCGATCTCTTGGACCGGGCCCTCGGCCCGGTTCATTGCTTTTTTAGCTTGGGCCAAGCGTTCTAGTAAGGAGACCAATAGCCCATCTAAGGCTTGAATCGGCTGGTTGCTAACCAACCGCTCAAACCAGTCCTGCAATCCACCAAAAAAGCCCGTCCGTTGTCTGCGTTCCCCTTCAATTTCGGCTTTTAAATTCCGCAGCATCTCCAGCAGCATTTCCACCATCATCTCGGCATAGTCGATAGGGCCTAAGAACTGCTCGGGGCTGCCAGGGACCTCGGCGTTATCTGGGAACTTGATGGGCCAGGGCTTCCACTGATTTTTGACCTTTTCTTCAAAGACCACTAGGTCGGTGGGCGAAAAGAAATCGCGCCAGCTTAGACCCAGGTGGCTGTATCCCAGCCGCTCCAAAGCCGCGCGGTAGGCGGCGTCGATCCAATGGAAGGCGTTATTATAAAAGCCCAACCAGATATGCAGGCCATGCTCTTCAATCTGCATGTCCTTTTCAGTATTACGGCCACTGGCTCCTTTGCCGCCGATCCGCCAGCCGCGTTCATAGACGGTGAACTGATACTGCCCGTTATATTCCGGCGCGGTCACCACCGCCGCCACCGCCAAGAGCGAGCCCACCCCAGCCCCCAAGACCGCAACCTTCTGGGGCCGCAATTCCTTGGACTGGGCGATGACCTCGCCCATTTCCATGCGGAAATCCATCTGCACCTTCATCCCCAGCCCCAATGGGATCGCCCCTTCACCGATCCCCAAAGACTGGGCAAAGGGATAGCTGGCTAGGTTGGGGTTGTTGAGTTGGTAAGATTCAAAGATCGGGCTAATACTCGGCAGCTTCAGCAAACGCGCCGGAGCCTCGGCCACCACTTGGTAACAGGCCTTATCCCCTTTCGTTATATCGCGGAATTGTTTGAGGAACACCTGAGGGACTTGGCCCCTGAGCAAATCGGCGATTAGGGCTTTCAATAGATCTGCCGGATCACCTATCGCCATTTCGGCCAAGCTAACCAGCGTCTCGGCGGCAAGCAGTAGGTCTTTAAAGAACGAAGCTTCGTCGGGCCCAGCGCCCAGGTTTTTCAAATTGAAGATCTCCTGAACCTTGCCTTCTTGCTCCACTCCAAATTCCGCAAAGGCCCAGGCCTCTAAGCTAAAGTCACCCATTACCTTAGGCGACGCCGGGGGATCAAACTGGGCGGTGGTCTTTTGGAATCCATAAATCTCGCGCCCGCCGACCATAGCAATGGGATTGTTCACAAACACATAGGGCATAAACCAAACCATGCGCTTGGGTTCGTTGCCCTCATAACGCATCAAGGGAACCCAAAAAGCCCAGTCCACCTCGGGCACCCAGCCAGTCGAACGAGCGGGCTCAACGGCGCTGCTGGCGCGTTCGGCATAGGCCAAGCCCAGCATCAAGAAATCGCTGATCACCTCATACCGGATGCCCGTCCCCTCAAGCACCGGAGCCAAAAACTGGTCTACCGTCGCTTGGATGGTCTCCCTTTTACCCCCCAAGGGGAAGCAATAGAAGTCGGTGCCTAAGAGATCGTAGGGCGGTTCGAAACAGATATTTCCGGTCGCTTCAATGTACTTTGGCAGGCTCATAGCTCCCTCTGAAAGTAGATGGCATAAATCTGGGTTTCACTGCTTATACCTAAAACCTACTGATTTGCCCAGACCTTGAGGACCTATACAAAGGAACAGGGAGGGGTTTCACCTAGGGTAACGGCACGGGAGGAATGAGCGGCAGGGGATTTATGGGGATTTGGTGAGTTGGGCAACAAAAGGGGGGATTTTTACTTGCCAGCATATATGAATATTCATATATTTATATCCAACAAAAGCTTGGTCCCCTCCCCAAAGGAGCCCAATATGCCGGCCTCAAATAGCTAAGGCCGGCGCTGCCGAAAAATCGGCAATCCAACCCTCAGACAAAGGTACCCTATGGATAAGGCATTTGCATCTTCTTGGATCGTCGCTGCGGTTGCAACCATTCTCTTTGGCTTAGCTTACATGCACCATCTCGGCGCCTAATTAGACTCCACGGGGTCCGCGCCTGAGCGGGGATCCCGCCGTCCTTTGGACCGGTACATTTCCTGATCGGCCCGCTCCAAAAGACTCAACATCTCTTCCCCATCATCGGGAAAGATCGAAAATCCTACGCTGGCCCCCACAAAATACAAATCCTTGCCCACAATCATCAGCTGTGAAACCTGTTCGGCCAGTTTCGAAGCGAGCCGTTGGACCTCAAAGTGATCCGGGACATCCAGCAACACGGCCACAAATTCATCGCCCGAAAGCCGCCCAATCAAGTCGGATTCCCGCACAGCGCTTTGCAGCGCCTTCGCAACCGAAACCAAGACCTCGTCGCCAATTTGGTGGCCCGCACGGTCATTGACTTGCTTGAAGCCGTCTAAATCAAAGAACAACACGCCCACCTTTTTTTCATTGCGCTTAGCATAGGTTAGGGCCTGCTCCAAAGACTGCAAAAGGCCGCAACGATTGGGTAGGCCGGTAAGGTAGTCGTGCAATGCTTGATGCCGAAGTTGGGCCTCGTTGGCCCGCTCATGGGTGACGTCATGGAACATACCCACATGGATCGTATCTTCGGGATATACCCCCGCAAAGGTAAAGATAGACAAGCGTTTAGGGTAAACCTCACCGTTCTTGCGGCGGTCCCAAACGTCTCCCTGCCAACTGCCAGTGCTTAAAATAGAATCCCACATTTCCTTAAAAAAGAAGCGGTCATGACGGCCTGAGCCCAAAATCTTAGGGTCGCGACCTTTGACTTCCTCAAAGGAATAACCGGTGATTCGCTCAAAGGCCGAGTTGATTTCGATGATCTTATTTTCAGCATCGGTGACCATCACCGCCTCATCGGCATGGGCCACTACCTTACTCATCAAATCAGCTCTTTGGCCGTTCGATTTTTGCTCCGTTTGGTCTTGCACCACCACCAATAATTTGGGTTTCCCGTCGGCTGAACCGTAACGGATATGCCCCGAAGAGAGGGCGCGGCGCAAATGACCATCGGCACGCACGATCCGGTGCTCAACCCGGAATTCTCGTTGCTCCTCAAGGGCCTCTTGGATCACCGAAAAGACTCGTTGGTCTTCAGCGGGGTGCAAAAAACGACGGAGTTCCTCTAAGTGGCCTTCGAGGCGCTCGGGCTTGGTTCCCAAAAGACTACAAAGCGAAGGGGACCAAACCACCCTACGGCTGTTCAAGTCCATCTCCCAGTTACCTTGCCGGGCCAAAACCTGGGCTTCTTCTAGACGTCTACGCCCCTGCTCGATCCGGATAAAGGCCAGCAATTGGCGGTCCGACAAGCGCCAAGCCACCAACCCAAAGACCAGAATCATGAAGGAAACGGTGCTTCGGAAATAGACTTCATAGGCCGTCAGATGAATCAGCGATTCCAGATAAGATTTGTTGTGGTGGAAAAAGAGTCGGTCAATCAATGCATCAAGCTGCCAAAAGAGAAGCAGCATACTTAAGGTCAAAATCGCCACAGAATAGGCAAGCCGCCTCCTTCGGCGGATTGCTTCGGTTGGTTCACTCATTTGGATCTCCCTCGCCGGTCGTTGACCCACCTTCTACCAAGCGGTAAAAGTCCAGCACTCCTCAGTTGTAATCAGTATAACACTCCAAAAATTGATTTAGAAGCTTTTTAATATATAAAGCTAATATACGCAATCTCCAAGGACCGAACCTTGATTTTTTACGGCCCAGCACATAGGGTCTAGGGCAATCAGACCTTCAAACGCTAGGAGCCGGAAACTGTGAAAACAACCCTCAAAAACTTTGCTCGCTACTCAAAGTGGTTGGCCCCGCTTAAGCCTGTTTACCGGGCGATAGTTCACAGTTGGCAGGACCTGAAGGCCAGGCCCTTATTAAAAGCCAATGCCCAGCTCAAAGACCGGCACCTAGGGGAGCGGTGCTTTTTGCTGGCCACTGGGCGGACGCTGCGGGACTTGGATTTAAGGGTCTTTAAAGAGGAGTTCATCTTCGGCTGCAACCGGCTCTATGAAAATAAAACCCTCAAGGAAGCGGACTGCAACTATTACGTCAACGCCACCTCGATGCATAACCTTTGGGGCAACAAGGCTGTCCCCGAAGGTAGCCCCATTGTTTACTACCGGCTGATTGAAGAAGCCTTAGGCGAACATACCGAAATGATCTTGGATCTTTCAAACCATGACTTTGTCCAAGAACAGGGCTTTTTTAAAGGCAAAGCGGTCCACTACATCGGCAAGCGAGGCCCCACCGGGACCAAAGGCCCCTTCCATACAGACCTAACCGAACGCATCGACTTCACCGACGGGGTCGCTTATTTAATGATCCTATTAGCCCTATACATGGGCTTTAAGGAAATATATCTGCTGGGGTTTGGTTGGACTTACCAGCCCGTTGAGCCTGGACATTTTTACGACAGCGACGAAGATCTAGCGGGGCTCGATTGGGAGGCTTACAGCAAACAAACCATCCCGCCCCAGCACGCGATCATCAAAGAACTCGCCGAGGCCCATGGGGCTAAGCTCATCAACGTCACCCCGAGCGGTCACGAAAGCCCGGTCTACGAGCCCATCACCCTAGAAGAGATGAAGGCCCGGCTCAAGAAGCTTTAAAAATCGCGCCCCGAGTGGAGCAGACGGATACACTGGTTAGCGTAGCGGTCATTGGCGGCGACCCCAAGGCTTTCGACCTGATCCAGGCTGAGCGTGTGCGAGTCAAAGACATAGACAAAGCTCTTGCCGGGCTCGCCTAAGTCAAAGTTGTCATGGTGGTAGGTCTGGCCTTTGGTCTTGATGGCCAGCCAGGGCTGGGGGCCGAACAGAGCTCCTTTTTTGAGGGTCACTTCCAAGCGAGTTTGGCCCTCAGTGGCCACCACTTTTGCCTCAAAGTCCAAAGCTTCGGCTGAACAGTCGGTCTGGGGATAGACCAATTCGCGAAAAGCCTCGACTGATTCCTTAAAATAAAAAGGAACGGAAGGATAACGCGCCGCTACTTGTTTCAACATCCCGCGAAACTCGTCCACTTCAGCGGCCATATCGCGCCAGTCGTGGTTGGTCAGTCCCAGGTAAACTACCTCCCCGGCTTGGGCTTTTTTAAAGGCCTTTTCGATCTCTTCAACGTTGATCGAGCGGTGCCGCGCCTTTAAGTTCAAGGCCCGGGCAATCACCCGGCGGCATTGGCCCGGTAATTGGTAATTGTCATGGTGTGGGTGGTACCAGCTCCAATCCGACGGGGCCATGCGCCAATCGCCAAAACGCCCGCCGCTTAAGTCGCGCTGGAACTTGGGTTCCTGGTCCACCGGAACCGATTGGTTGGAGGGATCAAAGGGAATCCATTGTTCTAAAAACAAATGCCCATCGCTTCGTTCAGAATGGAAGCCCGCCCGGTTAACCGCCGGGAACCAACTCCGCTCAACCACCCGGCGGCTGATCACCTCGTTAAGCAAGGGATAGTTGTTGGTATAGCTGGTGGCGCAGTGGTGCGCATCGCCGAAGAAATTGACCGGGTGGAAGTGCCAATGCAGTGCGTCTTGGCTCGAACCGGTCACTTCGATCATTTCCTGGTAAAAATCGAAGATATTTAAAAACCCAAGGTCCCGGCGGCGGGGGTTGTTTTGGTATCCTGCATGGTCCATCACATGCCAGTTAAAAACCCAGCCCTTTCCCGCCGAATCCAGCATCTGGTTGCGGAACGGTGGAGCCATGATCTTTTCTAACATCTGCCGGATTGCGCCCCAGTCGGTCTTAAATCCTATGCTATGCGGGTCCACGGCCTGAGCTACCTCGGCCTCGATCCCCCCCAAATCCAGGGTTTTGGCTTGTAAGCGGGCGAGATTTTCGTCCGTTGCCGCCAGCTCCAGGCCAAAGATTTCGTTGATCCGTTTAAAAAGCTCAACCTTCGATTCGTAGAGCGGCCCTTCGGTGTCTACATGTAGGCAGATGAGGACTTTACTCATCGCCGTTTTGGGCTTTGTGTTCCTTAAAAAACTGGCGCAGATCTTGGTAGCCCGAATGAGCGGCCTTGCTCAATGCCGTTTGGCTGTGGGGACCGCAGAAGGTTAGACCTTGTGGAGCCAGGGTTTCGGTCTTTTCTAAAACCAACAAAAACTCGTAAAAAGGCTTAGCCTCCTTTAAGTCCAGTTCAAAGAATTCGCCTTTGCCGAAATCGCCGCGCTGTTCGAAGCCAAATCCGGCGACCCAGCGGAAACCATATTGGGGCAACAGTTGGGCCAGACTGCGCAGGTCGGTGAAGTGGTTGGGGAAATCCTTGAGGCAGGCATTGCGCTCGGCGATAAAACCCAGGCGGTCATTGGGGCTGTAGTCATGGTGCTTACCGGTAAACAAAAAGCGCCCGCCGGTTTTTAAGATGCGGTTCGCCTCGACCAAGCCTTCTTCTTGCTCCACCACGTCATATACCCCCCAAGCAATCACTTGATCAAAGAAGTCTGCTTCATAGGGAGTCTTTTCGGCGGCACCGACGTCTAACTGTTGGTAACCCTGTGCGGCTGCCTCTTTGAGCGCCTCGGGGTCTACATCCGCCCCCCAAACTTGGGCACCCCGCGCGGCGAGCAGCGGGAACAGGCGACCATAACTACAACCTAGGTCTAAGACCCGTTGGCCCGCTTGGATCTCCAACCGGTCCAAAAAACCCTCCTGCACCTCGGCCCCGGCGACTTTGGTTCCGTCTTGCGCTTGCGCGACCCGGTCCTTCCAGTAGCCCACATAACCCGACTGGGAAAACAAACCCATGAATACTCTCGCTTGTTGTTGTTTTTAAGTTGCGCCAGCATACAAGAGCGCCTTCGGCTTGTAAAGCTCAGCCAAGCGCCTGCTGCGGGCAGTTGCAGGCGCGGAAATGTAATTCAACTTGGGTCCCGTGGCTTTCGGGAAAGTGGGGCTGATCCTTCGAACGGACCGCAACTTTACCGCCATAAGCGGCCATGAACTTCTTTACCAGTGGCATGCCAAATCCGGTGCCCTGCTCACCTGCCGTCCCCACCCGGCTGGTGCGTTTTGTGATATCAAAAAGATCAGACATCAGATTGGGCGTCATGCCGATCCCTTGATCCGCCAACAGCACCACCGCCTCCTCTGCTTGGCTGCTTAGACTCAAGTGGATCACCCCACCGGGGTGAGAAAACTTGATGGCATTGGTCAGTAGGTTTGAAAGCACCGAATAGATCAGGGAGCTGTGCTCGGCGAGCACCCAAAAATCTTCGGACCCACCTTCAAGCTCGACCGTCAATTCCTTGGCAACCAATCGGGTCCGGGAAATGTCTAGAGCCTCTAAAATCACCTCACGCAGGTTGACGGGCCCTACCTCAATGCCCTTCTCGTCTAAAAAACGCATCCGGCGGATCAGGTCGATCAATTCTAAGCTGTTATCGGCGAGCCGCGCTATTTTTTCGATCAGTTCTGGGCCTAATTCCGGCTCGCCTCCAATCAACTCGGTGAAGCTGATGATGGTGCCCAAGGGGTTGGCTAGGTCGTGGCTGAGCACATGCAACAGTTCGCGGTATTCATGGTTGCGCAGGTCCAGGTCAAAAATAGCCTGGGCGCGCTCGAGGTGTTTTTCCACGCGGTTGAGTAATTCGCGCGCATTGAAGGGCTTGGTTACATAGTCGTCACCGCCTGCTTCCAGGCCGCTGTTGATGCTATCTTGGTCCGAGCGGGCCGATAAAAACAAGATGGGCACTTGGCCCATATGGGGCAATTGCCGCATCCGGCGGCAGACCTCTAAGCCGTCGATATCGGGCATCATCAGGTCCAACAAAACCAAGTCGGGTCTGTGCTGCTGCACATAAGCCAAGGCTTGGGCCCCGTTTGTCGCAGCGGTCAAGGCATAACCACGTGGCCGGAGCAACTGCCCCAAAACCTGTAGATTTTCGGGGCCGTCGTCTACTAGTAAGACCTTTAATCCGCCCTCTGTAGAATCCATGGTTTCACTCCCTATTCCCCCCGGTTGTGAAGTTCCTGGCTCAGGCGCTTAGTCCAAGCCGTCAACTCATTCAAATCAAATGAAGAATAGGCTTTTTTAAGCGTCTCTAATTCCAATAACAAACGATCCCCCCGCCATTTTCCGGCCACTTCTTCAAAGGCCCTAACCAACTGCGACACCACCTCCAACTCAATGGCACCACCCAACTGGGCCAAGGGCTCGCCGAGACGCTCTTTAAGTTCGCGCCAAAATTCGGCCTCTGACGGCCAATCTGCTGGCGCTGGCGGGGCCTTCGATTCGGGCTTTTGGCCGACCTGCTCGGCTAGGGCCGACAACAGTTCTTTAATTTTTACGGGCTTGTAGAATATTCCATCAAAACCCAACTGCTCTACCCGCACCGCCACTTCTTCGGTTTTCGAGGCGGTGACCGCCAAGATGGGGATATGGGCGGTCTTCGGGTCTGCCTTGAGTCGTTCACAGGCCGTGAAGCCGTCCATGCCGGGCATGAACAGATCCATTAAAATGCAATCGGGCTCCAAGGCCAAGGCCAACTCAATCGCCTCGGCACCGTCGCTGGCCTCGCTAGGCGTTAAACCTTTTTTATTTAATGCCGCCCGCAGCAAGGCCAAATTGCTGTTGTTGTCATCAACAATCAAAACCTTGGTTCCCTTCAAGGATACCACCTCTGAGATAGCTGCGGAAGAAGAAACTGGCTCTTCGGGCACTGACTCTATGTTTTCAAAGCGCAATTCGAAGCTCGTTCCTTCACCGACCTGACTGTCCAGCAGGATTTCACCACCCAACAGTTGAGTCAACCGTTTGACGATCGTCAACCCTAAGCCCGTGCCGCCATAGCGGCGGTCTGACTGGCCTTCTTGCTGGCGGAAGGATTCAAAGACTGCTTCTTGCTGGCTCGGGTCGATCCCGATCCCGCTATCTTTCACCACCAAAACCAACCGGTAGCGCTCTGGGCTTTGTCGTTCGGCCGAGAGGGCCACCTCTACACCCCCAGCTTCAGTGAACTTGAGCGCGTTCCCAATCAAGTTGATCATCACTTGGCGCAGCTTATTTTGATCAAAGCGCAACCGCGCCGGGAAATCACCCACCGTCCGGCAACTAAAGGCCAACCCTTTACGCTCCGAGACGTTGCGGTAAATTTCCGCCATTTCAGCCACCAAGGCCGAAAGGTCCGTTGGCTGGGCCTGAACCGAGACCATCCCTGATTCAATTTTAGACAGATCTAAGATGTCGTTGATGAGGCTCAACAGGCTTTCGCCAGCCGTTCGGATCGAGCTTAGATAAGTCCGGGCCTCGGGCCTTACCACAATCGGGTCTAGTAATTCAGCAAAACCCAAAACCGCATTTAGCGGGGTACGGATTTCATGGCTCACATTAGCCAAAAATTCGCCCTTGGCCTTGGATGCCTGTTCAGCCAACTGTTTTGCCTCCTCTAGTCGGGCCCGCGCTTGGTTGCGTTCGGTGACGTCATGGACAATCGAATACAATAGGGTACGGTCACGCATTTCTACCGGGCCGCTATAGACCTCCACATCACGGATTTCTCCGTTGGCTAAGCGGTGGCGGAACTGGAAGTAGAGCCGTTGTTCGCTGCGGGCGCGCTCCATCTCAGCTCTCACTTCTTCAGCCGAAAGTTGGTTCAGCTCAGTGATCGACATTTGGGTCAACCGCTCCATGGGGTAGCCATAAAAATGGCAGGCCGCTTGGTTGGCCTCAACAATCTGCCCACTGCTGGGGTCGATCAACAGCTTGACGGCTTGGTTGGTGTTGAACATTTGGTAATATTTGCGCTCGTTTTCACGCAATTTTTCCTCATATTCCATCTGGGCGCTGACATCACGCGCAACGCCTTCGATCGCCACCAAGCGCCCCGCATCATCATAAACCGGTGCGTTGCGCTGCTCACAGTGAAAAACTCCTCCATCTTTTCGGACCCAGCGAAAGGTTATGGGTTCGGACAGGACATCCGGGTCGGGGTGATTTAACCGTTCTAGTAGGTGGCGGTCGTCGGGATGGACCAATTTATAGCCCAGCTTAGGATCGGCATAGTGCTCCTCGGGCGTGTAGCCCGTTAGTTGGGTTGACGATGGGCTGACATACTCAAAGCCCGGCGGGTCCAGGCGGTACCGGTAGATGAGGTCGTGCAAGTGCCCGCTCACCAAGCGGTAACGGACTTCTAGCTCCTTGAGGTCGGTGATGTCCTGCAAACTACCGATGGCCCGCACCGGTTGACCCTCTTCAAAAACCACCCGGCCCCGCAGATATCCATAGGCCCACTTCCCTTGGGGGCGGCGCAAACGGATTTCTACGTCTTTTCGGAACTCGGGGTCCGCTAGGCTCTTTTCAAAGTATTCTTTAACGTTTTGGGTGTCCTCAGGGTGCAGCACCTCAAAGAAAGCCTCCAAACTGGGCTCTACCTCGGGCCCCAAGCCCAATACGGTCCGCATCTGGCTGCTCCAAATCGACTTCATCGACGGCATTTCGATGATCCAACTGCCCAGGTGAGACATGGACTGAGCCAATTCCAGCAGTTCACGACTCTCTTGTAGTTCTCGTTCTTTGACCTTTAAGTCCGTAATGTCCTGGGCGGTGCCCCAGGTTTTGATGGCTTGCCCCTGTTCGAACTCTACCCTTCCGCGCAGCTGTAGGTAGCGCAGGGTTCCGTCGGGCAACAACACCCGATGCACCAGCTCGCTATGGGTCTGCTGCCCCGTTAAGGCCTCGGCGGAGATTTTGGCCAACCACTCCCGGTCTTCAGGATGGACCCGTTCATAATAAAGCTCATGACTTGGCTCCACCTCACCGGGCTCAAAACCAAAGAGCCGGAAAAATTCATCGGACCAAATTAGCTTCCCGGTCTTTAATTCAAACAGGTAGCTCCCCACATGGGCGACTGACTGGGCTTCTGCTAGGTTTTTGCGGGACTCTAGCAACTGAGCTTGGGCCTCCTTTTGCGCGGTAATGTCCTGGATCACGCCAAAAAGACGCAAAGGCTGGCCGGTTTCGCTTAAGTCCTGTTCCAACTGGCTCCGCAGATAGATCAACTGCCCATCAGGTCGTATCAACCGAAAAACCTCCGCGGCAGAACGGACCTCACTCTCCATTTGGTCGGCTAGCTCTGAAATATAATGACGGTCCTCCTCATGGATCAAAGACCGGAAGTAGGCACTGTCCGGCTTTTGGTTCCGGTCGATGCCGCAGATTCGGTAAAACTCTTCGGACCAGCGCAATTCGCCGCCGCGGACTCCTTTGCTCCAAGACCCAAACTGGGCAACCTGTTGGGCCCGGTTTAACTCCCAATCATGCAGCTTAAGTCGGCGCTCTGCTTCTTTTCGTTCCGTAATGTCTTGCGAAACGCCCATAAAGCTCACCGCCCGGCCTTGATCGTCGTAGGTCACCTCCCCTTGTTCCAGTACATCCCTTTGGCTCCCATCGGGCAGGAGGATGCGGTGTTCCACCCGAAAGGGTTGGTGTTCTCTCAGGGTTTTTTGGACCGCTTGATCGACCGATTCGCGGTCTAAGGGGTGCACCTGGGCTTTATAGGCTGCGTAGGTGGGGACAAAATCAGCCGGTTGGCCAAAAATCCGAAACACCTCTTCGGACCAGGTGATCTGGTCAGCGATCAAATCCCAATGCCAACTGCCGAAATGGGCAATGTGCTGCGCCTGAATCCATTGGGCTTCGCGCTCGCGCAAAGTCGCTTCAGTTTGTTTCTGCTGGGTTACGTCGAGCATCACCCCTTCAACGGCCCGAACTTGGCCCTGCGGATCGGCCAAAGCCTCGCCACGTACCAATATCTGTTTGCGAGCGCCGCTACTTTGCTTGATGGCCAAGTCCAGCTCGAAATGGCCGGCTTGGTTAAGACTCGCCGGGTCTAGGAGCGCCGCCAGTGACCCTGAATCCGGCCCAGCCAGCAGAGCGCCTAAGGCCTCTGGTCTGGGTTCAAAATGGGCAGGGTCTAAGCCGAAGATTCGGTACATTTCCTCAGACCATTGGTAAACCTCATCCCCCGCTTCCCACCGCCAATACCCGAAATGGGCAATCGCCTGGGCCCTAGACAAACGGGCTTGGCTCAAGTGCAAGGCCTCTTGATCCGAAATATCCTGGACCGCGCCGGAGATGCCAACCCGGACCCCCTGTGGATCAAAATGAATCTTGGTGGTGAGGTTGCAGCGTAGGTAAGAACCGTCTGCTTTAAGTATCCGGTGGGAAATCGGCGGGAGCGGCTCGTCTTGGGTCGCCGAAAGCAACCTTAAGGAACGTTCCAACATCTGGTTGCGGTCCTCGGGATGGACCCTTTCGAGCAGTTGGTCCACACTCAACGGGAGGTCCCTTTTAGGGTCCAAGTCGGTGAGTCGAAACAACTCGTCGGACCAATGCAACTGGTTCAGCGTCAAGTCGAGGTACCAAGTCCCCACTTTAGCTAGCCGTTGGGCCTCTTGCAGACGCCATCTGGCCGGGCCGTCGTCTTGGTGCAGTTGGATCAACCAGCTTTCGCCCAGGCTCTTGCAGTGGCATGTAAACAGGATATGTTCCTGCCCTTGTTTTAACCGCAGTTCGGTGCCCTTAAACTCCGGTAACAAGCAAGCTTCAAACAGGCCGGGTTTCAGGCCCAACAACTGGGCAAAGTCCTGGCCGCAAGCTTGCTCAGCGCCTAGGCCCAAAAAAGCCAAAGCCGCCGGATTAGCCTGGGTTACCGTGCCTTGGGAATCGGTCAAAAAGAGAAGATCCTCCAGAGCGTCAAAAAGCAGCTCGGTAGGCGGCAGGTTTGATGTGGTCACAAGTTTGGGTCCTCATTAGAGCCGTCCGGTTCGGGCCGTTTGCCTTACCGGACTGCTCGAAAGAGCCTACCATGCCCCGCAATAAATCGGCAACCAATCGAAAAGGTTAGCCCTGACTTTCAATCACCTGAGCCGAGTTCTTGGCGCTCACACTGTCGGTGCGTTTGAAGGCCGCTTCCACGATCAAACCCAACATGGCCGAGTAGTCGATGTTTTCCAAATGAGACATCTTGGCCAAATGGCCGTCCCAACACCAACCGGGATTAGGATTCACCTCCAAGAGCCGAGGGCGCCCCTGTTTATCCAAGCGCCAGTCAAAACGGGCGTAATCGCGGCATTCAAGCCGCTCAAAAAGCGCCAAGGACCCGTCGATCACTTCCTTTTCCACATCCAAAGGCAGGTTAGCCGGGATCGAGCGGATGCAGGAGTAGGGCGAATCAGGCAGCCATTTAGCTTCATAACCACAGATCCGCGGCAATCCCTCGGGCAGTCCCGAGTAGTCTTCTTCAATGATCGGCAAGATGCGGAAGTCGCCGGCGTTGCCAATCACCCCAAAACTGATGTCCTTACCGGGCAAAAACTCCTCCACCAAAAAGGGCTTCTCGAAACCTTGGATATCGCGGATGCGGGCGATACCGGCAGCTAGCTCTTCCATGTTATGAACCAAGCTTTTTTGGGTGATGCCAAAGCTGGAATCGCCAAAGTTGGGCTTGATCAATACCGGAAACTCAATGGGCAACTCGAAGATGGAGTCATCGGGCCGCACAAAAAAGGCCTGCGACACCGCCACGCCCATCTCTCGGGCCGCACCACGGACCAGCGATTTGTCGTAACAAAAAGCCAGGCACTGCGGGTTCGAGCCGGTGTAGGGCAAATTAAATAATTCCAGCAACGCCGGGACGTGTAATTCCTGGCGCGGGTCGTTACCGAAGCCCTCGTCGCAAAGGTTAAAAATCAGCTCGTCTTTACCGCTCAATTTCTTGAGTTCAGCGATCATGGTGTCATGGTCGTCAATGTACTTAAAGCGGAAGTCGCCCAAGTTGGCCAAGGCGTCTTTAAGGCGCTTGAGGGTCACAAAGTCGTCTTCATCAAAGACCGCATCGGGTTTGATGATGTCCAGCTTACGCGGGTCGCCCAGTAATACGGTCACCTTGCGCGCGGTCGCCGCAGACCGGCGGCGGACTGGGGTCCATTCTTTAACCATTTTGGCGGTCACCACCAAGCGGCGGCTCATCATGCCCAAATCTTGGTTGCGCTGGCTCTCGGGGACCATCTCGCCATGCCACTCAATTTCGCTAAAGCCTGCTTCAGCCAACAATTCACCCAGTTCGGCCTGGCTGTAGAGACGCTCGGCATAAAATTGGTCGGCAATGACGCCCTTTTTTACGTCGGTGATCACCTCGCGGCTGATCAAACGCTGGCCATCACCGGCAATGCTACGCTCGCGGCAAACAAACAGGTTTTTATCGATCCATTCCCAAGAGCGGGGCTCAAAGCTTTGGCGCAAAAATTCACCGTCCGAGACGTCGAGCAGCAAACGTCCACCGGGCTTAAGCACCCGCTTGACTTCTTGCAATACCAATAAATCCTCAGAGGCGGACTCAAAATAGCCAAAGCTGTTGCCCAGCAAAGTCACCGCGTCGAAGCGGTCGGTGGTGAAGGGCAGTTTGCGGGCGTCGCCTTCTTTGAGGGAGACGTTTAGGTTTTTCGCCTTGGCGCGGCTCTTGGCCTTTTGGATCAAATAACGGCTACGGTCCATGCCGCAAACCTCAAAACCCCGGTGGGCCCATTCCAACACGTGGCGCCCCTGTCCACAGCAGATATCCAGCAACTGTTCCCCGGCCTTTAAGCCCAGATGTTCGCTAAAACGGTCCACTTCCATGTCCGTGATCCGCGCATCTTCGACCACGTCGCCGTCGGTCTTTAAGTAAAGGGAATTAAAAATCCGGTTCCACCAGTCAGGGTGCAAATGCTTTTCTAACTGATCAACGGGACCTAAAGCCTTGGCGGCCTTTTTGCTGCGAGCTTCTCCTGCCATCTAATTCCTCTAGGGGAAAGGGGTCAAATTGGTTAAATTACAATTCGCTTATCGATCTTATGCCCAAAATGCGCAACCTATAAAAAACAATTCGATAAAAAAGTCCCTAAAGGGCCATCAATGGGCCTTTTAGCTTTCGGTAATCTCCTCTGCGGAAACGTCTGGATGGAAATCCCCTACCGGGCCATCCACCAAGGTTTCACGTACATGAGGAACACCGTTTTCATAGCCTGCCATGGCGATAAAATGTGAAGCCAAAGGGCCGGTCAAAAAACTGAGCAAAACCACCGCCGCCGAAGTCAGCCAAAGTCCCAGACCGCCGTGTAACAGCGAAATCCCCAAAAAGAAGGACAGGGTCCCTAAACTAGTGGCCAGTCCACTGGCGTGGATGCGCTGGTAAAGGTCTTCAAACCGGTACAACCCCCAGCCCGACCCGGCGATCAACAGTGCCCCGAAAAGTAGGCACCCAGCACCCAAAATATCGACCCAGGTTGGATTCATAAATCCTCCTCAGGTCCCTGGGTTGGGTCTTGCTGCTGGCCCAAGGCCTCCCGTTGGGCTTGGTCTTCGCTGGCGCGGCCCAGATAGAGCCCAAAAGCCAAAGTGGACAAAAACCCAGTCAAGGCAGCCACCAAGGCCAAGTCCACAAAGAGCGCCGCCCCATCGATTAACGCCCCGGCCCCCAAGGCGGCGACCAGCAGGGTTCCCAACTGACTCGAAGCCACCATCCGGTCTGCCAGCGAGGGGCCCTTGGCCAGCCGAGCCAAGGTGGGCAGGGTGCCCAAGGCTAGTAGGGCAACCGAAAGATTTAACAATAGGTGAATCCATTGGGCTGAGTTCATGAGAACAACTCCATGATGGGGCGTTCCAAGCCTTGGGTGATTTCGCCCAACAATTCGCGGGGCTCATGACAATAGAGCGCATGGACCCACAGAATCCGGGCGTCTTTGTCGTGGCGTACGCTTAAGGTGCCGGGGCTGAGGGTGATTAAATGGGCGAGCGTAAAAATTTCCCATTCCCCGGTGGCGGTTAAAGGGTAGGCCAAAAGAGCGGGGCGCAACCGCCCCTCGGGTTCGATGATGGCGCGCAGCACCACCAGATTGGATCGAAACAAAAACCAAGCAAAAGTAAAACTGAAGCCGATCAGCAGATAGAGCTTCCCGATCAGTTTATTGAGGCGGCCAAACCAGCGGTTCATCTTACCCCCCGGCCTAAAACAGCCTGGATATAAGGTTCAGGGTGTAGTAGCTGCTGGGCGATCTCGCCGCAGAGCTGCAAAAAGACCTGGGCCGCCAACCCCATCGTTAAGGTAGCGGTGGCCAACAGCAGGATCGGCACCAATAGGCGGACTTCGGTTTTGTTCGGCGCTTCACCGCTGGGCGCAGGCTGCCAAAAGGCAAAATGCCAAATTTTTAGCATCGAGAGTAAAGTGATCACGCTAACCGCCATGGCCACCGCGGCCAAACTATAAGCCCCCTCTTCGATACTTGAGCGGATCAAAGCCAGCTTGCCGAAGAACCCAGAAAGCGGGGGCACCCCGGCCAGAGCTAATGCGGGCACCAAAAAGAGCATCCCCAACAAGAAGAAGCTGTGGTACAGGCCACCTAAATTCCGCAGGTCGTAACTGCCCGACAGCCGCCCGATCACGCCGCTGATCAAAAAGAGATTGGTCTTGGCAAAGATGTTGTGCAGCATAAAAAACACCGCCCCGGCCAGGGCCAACGGCACCCAAAGGGCGAGGCCGATCATCATATAACCAATCTGGCTAACGATATGAAAGCTCAAGATACGCCGCATATCCTTTTGGGACCATGCGCCTAAAACCCCCACCACCATGGTGGTGATGGCGATTCCCAGGAAGATCGGCTGCAGCAGGTCCCGCAGGTCAAAGAAGAGCAGGGTAAATAGCCGAAGCATGGCGTAAACCCCTACCTTGGTCAGTAATCCCGCAAAAATGGCCCCCACCGCTGCGGGCGGGGTGGGGTACGATTCAGGCAGCCAGAAAAAGAAGGGGAAAACTGCCGCCTTAATCCCGAAGGCCACCAAAAAGAGCAGAGCGCAAAAAACCAACCCCCTTGGGTCTTCTAACTCCTGCACCCGCAAATGCAGGTCCGCTAAATTGAGGCTACCGGTCATGCGGTAGAGCAAGCCGATAGCCGCCAGGAAAAGCGTACTGGCCACCATGTTGATCGCCACATACTTGACCCCCGCCACGATCTGCGCGCGCTCGCCGCCTAAAGTAAGCAACACAAAGCTGGCGATTAAAATCACCTCAAACCAGACAAAAAGATTAAACAGGTCTCCGGCTAAAAAAGCGCCGGAGACTCCCATCAAAAGCAGATGAAAAACCGGGAAATAACCAAAGGACTGGCGCTCGGGGTCTACGCTGCCCAGCGAATAGAGCGCCACGCAGAAACCCAAAAACCCGGCGGTCGCCAGCAAAGTGACCGAAAGCAGGTCAAAGACCAAAACAATCCCATAAGGCGCAGGCCAACCGCCCACATCGACCACCAAGATCCCCTCGGCGCGCACCAAGAAGAAGAAATAAAGCCCCGCCCCGAAGTGCCCCGCGCTGCCGACTAAGGCCAACAGCTCGCGGTCTAGACGCCACTGCCTCGGCAACAGCGACAAGGTAGCCACCAACAGAGGCAACAAAAGAGGCATCAGCACCAAGAATCTCATCGATCCCCTCCGTGGAGTTCGTCTAGGTCCTTGGCGTCGTTGGTCTGGTAGGCGCGGAAGACCAGGACCAGGAAAAAGGCCAATATCCCGAAGTTGATCACAATGGCCGTCAATATCAGCGCCTGGGGCAGCGGGTCCGTAGCGGCGGCCATGCCCGCCTCACCCAGGGGCGGTTGCCCCTCGACCAAGCCGCCCGAAAGCAGCAGCAAGAGGTTGCCGCCATGGGTCAGTAAGATGGTGCCCAAAATCAATTTAACAATGCTGTGGCGCAGCATCAGGTATGCCCCGGCGGCGAATAGCCCGCCTAGAGCCAAAATGCTTAGGAGTTCCATCGGCTCTCCTCGAAGCTAGTCAAGATGATCATCAAGGCCCCACTGACCACCAGGAAAACGCCCAGATCAAACAAGACCGGTGTGCCCAGCATCAAAGGCCCCCATCCGGGCAGGTCCCAAGACCACCACATCCCCTGAAAAAAAGGCTGCCGCCAGACCACCGGCCAAGCGGCCGAAAAAAGCGCCGTCAACAACCCCACCCCAATCAGGCTGCGCGGGTCAAAAGGCAGGATGCGCCGGGAGGCTTCAACGCCGTAAGCAAACAGATAAAGTCCATAACCGGTGATGAAGACCAGCGCAGCAATGAAGCCCCCACCGGGTGCATTGTGCCCGCGCAACAGCAGCCACAGGGCCATCACAACAAAGATCGGCAACAGTAACTTAGCCCCAGTTTTCAGTAGGTTCAGGTTCATGGTGTCCGCCCCCTTTTCAGGTTGAAGAGGCTATAGACACCGATCCCCGCCGCCGCAAGCACACTGATCTCACCGAGCGTATCCAAGGCCCTAAAGTCCACTAAGATCACATTGACGATGTTGCCCCCGTGCCCAGCGCTCAACGCCAAGGCCTTATGCCACAGCGACACACGGGCCCCTTCAAAGGCCGGGCTCAGCAGCAACCCTAGGCTGATCGACGCCCCAAAGAGAATCGACACCGCGCCGTCGCGCAGATAAACCCAACGGCTGCTGCGCTTGAGGTAGTGGGGCAGTTTGGTGAGCATCAAGACCACCAGCACCAAGGAAAGGGTCTCCACTAAAACCTGAGTCATCGCCAAATCCGGTGCCGAATGCAGCGCAAAAAACAGCACCACCCCTAGGCCCACCACCCCGACCGAAAAGATTCCCCGCAAAAAGCTGCGTACTTTCAGCGCCGCCAAGGTGCCCCCAAATATCAAGGCTAGCGCCGCCAACTCGGCCAGATCGGGTGCTTCCCATTCCAGCGGAAAAACCCACCCCGAATAGGCCCAGCCCACCAATTGCAGCAGCGCCACCGAGCCAAAGATCACAATCAAATAAAACCGCAAATAGCCGTTTTGCAGGAACCGGGTCTCTATTGTGGCCATCCTTTGCAGTCCCTCTAGACTGCTATGGTAGAGCCGCAGGGGGCTCAACTGGGCCAGGGGTCGCAGGGCAAAACTGCGCAACTGCAGCCGGTCTCTACCCAAAAAGAATAAAAAGCCGCCCACTACCGTCAAGATGCTAAAAAAGAGCGTCGGCGTAAGGCCATGCCAAAGCTCCAGTTCCACCTGCACCGGCTGGGCGAAAACAGCCTGTACCGCTGGCTCCAACAGCCTCTGGGTCAGGTGCCCCGGAAAGATCCCGAAAAACAACCCAGCCAAGGCAAAGACTGTGGGCCCTAGCCACATCGAAAGAGGCGGTTCGCCCAGGGTCTTTGGGTGTTTGGGACCTTGGCTCCAAAAGGGATGCACGCCCACCAGCCAAGCGGTGGCGAAAAGGAACATAGAAGACAGCATCGAGACCGGCAGAATCACATAATACCAACCGCTATGCGCCAAGCCCGCCTCATAAAGCAGTTCCTTTCCCACAAAGCCAAACATCGGCGGGATGCCTGCATTAGAGAAGGCAGCCAAACCGGCGGCCAGCGCCGTGATCGGCATTATCTTCGAAAGCCCTTGCAACCGCCGCACCTCGCGGGTACCCATTACATGGTCCACGATCCCGGCCACCAAAAAGAGCGCCGACTTATAAAGCCCATGACCCACCAAGAGCACCAACATGGCTTTCAGCGCCATCTCGGTGCCGATGCCCAGCAACATCACCAACACCCCCAAGACGCTGATGCTGCTATAGGCCAGCACCAGCTTTAGGTCTTCTTGCATCAGCGCAGTCACCGCACCGATCAGCATGCTGGCCAAACCGGTCACGCCGAGAAGATAAAACCAAAGGTCCGAGCCACCCAAAAGGGGGTGTAAGCGGGCCAATAGATAGATGCCTGCGTTGACCATGGTGGCCGAGTGTAAGTAGGCGCTGACCGGAGTGGGGGCGGCCATGGCACCGGGGAGCCAGAAATGGAAGGGCACCTGGGCCGATTTGGTGAAACAGCCTAAGGCCACCAGCACCAAAATCGCTTCAAAGTAGGGGCTGTTGGCGATGACTTCGGGATGAGCCAGGATTTCGACCAGTTCGTAGGTCCCCGCCGCTTGGCCGATCAGGATCAACCCAGCGAGCAACATCAAGCCCCCGGTAACGGTCACTACCAAGGCCCTCTGGGCGGCTCCACGGGCACCGGGGCGCTCGTGGTGAAAGCCGATCAGCAAGAAACTGGAAAAGGAAGTCAGTTCCCAAAAGACATAGATCAACAGCAGATTGCCCGCCAGCACCAAGCCCAGCATGCTGCCCATAAAGACCAGCATGTAAGAAAAAAACCGGTCCAGATCCGGGTGATCCTCTAAATAGCCCCCAGAGTAGACCATCACCCCGGCACCGATCCCCAAGACCATCAAGGCCAAGGTAGCCGAAAGCCCGTCGAGCAGGAAGCTGGCCTCTAGCCCCAAAAAGGGAACCCAAGCATAACTTTCGACCAGCGGGTTCAGGCCCACTTCTTCACTAAGGCCCCAGAACTGAAGGGTTAAGATCATGGGCAACAGACCGATCAACCACCCGACCCGGCGGCGGTCGAAGGGGTGGAAGATCGGTTGCAGTAGCGCCAGCAGATAGCAAGAAAGCACGGCCGCGAGCATAGGGGACTCCCAACAGGGTTCGGTTTCAGGCTACCACATGTAAGTGATCAGGGAAAGAGTTCCTCTGCGGGCCCTGCGGACTTAGTAGCTATGGGCACAACCCAAAGGGGGAAAGGACTCAAACCAAAGGGCCGAAAAAAGTATTGGCCCTTGGCCCCGGTGCTGATAGAAACAAAGCAACACAACTTTTTTTCGGAGTCTTTGCCATGAACCGCAAAATCACCCTGCTCTCTACCCTGGCTTTTGCCTGGATCGCCACCCCGGCTTTTGCCCATATGGGGCATTCCACCTTAGGATTAACCGCCGGTTTGGCCCACCCCTTCTTGGGTTGGGACCATTTATTGGCCATGCTCACCGTTGGGATTTTAGCGGTCCGGGCCCAACCACCGGTGCGCTGGTCGCTGCCCCTTTTGTTTGTGGCTATGCTGGCTTTGGGCGCGGTCTTCGGGATTTTTGGCGGCCCTTGGGCAGGCCTAGAAGGAGCCGTTGCGGGCAGCTTGGTTTTGCTGGGCCTGTTGTTGGTTTGGGGACGGCAGTTGGCCGCATTCCCCTTGTACGCCCTGATCGCGGCAACGGCTTGGCTGCATGGAATGGCCCACGGAGCTGAAGTGAGCGGGGCTTGGGGGAGTTATTTGGTCGGCATGTTGGCCGCTAGCTTGGCCCTACACCTGGGCGGCGTGGCCTTGGGTAAATGGAGTGCAACCGCCCCAAGCCGGGCCGAGAAAATTTACGGCGGTGCCAGCGCCACCGCTGGTTTGCTGCTGCTGGCAGGCATCTTATAACCGATGCACGAACTCTCGATCATCACCGGCGTCATTGAAAGCTGCGAACAGGCCGCCAAAGACGCCGGAGCCGGTCAAATCCTAAAAATCAACTTAAAGATCGGCGAGCGTTCGGGCGTCAGCTTAGAGGCCCTAGAATTTGCCTTCGAAGCCGCCCGCATCGACAGCATGGCCGCCGGGGCCGAGTTGGAGTTGGTCTGGATCGAGGCCCAGGCCCGCTGCCTAGAATGCGCCCAACCCTTCCGCCCCGAGGGCGGCCTCTTCCTCCAATGCCCCCAATGCGGCGGCCCTGGCCAGTTGCTAGCCGGGCAGGAATTACTGATCGATCATTTGGAGGTGGTTTAGGGGGGACTGTTTGGGGCCGCCAGCCGCGCTCACTTTATAAAAAGGCATCTGCCCAGACCGCCAGTTAACGATTTGAATGGAACCGTAAACAGCTCAATCTTTGGGGAGCAGAGGCACCACATATTGAGATTTCAAGCCCGGCGCAGTGAAATCGCTCACCCCTTCAAACCATTCATAGTCACTTCCTGGCCCTCTCTGGTAACCTGAGCGAGGCAGCCAATATCCGTATATGTAGTCAACCGTCTTAGCCAAATGGTCTTCGACTCCCGCAAAAACGTCGAACCGAGCCACCCATTGCGCCTCGAACCGAATGCCGCGCATCCCCTGAGGCAGCGAGTCCTCGTCTTTACGCGGTACTGCGGCCAGATACTCAATTGTCTCCTCTGTAAAGTCCCCTGAGGGACTCAGCAATAGACCCGCATAACAACCAGGCCAACGCTGCTTTACTTCCCCCTGACGATTCAAGAGATCGGTCCAGGGTTCATGCAGTAATTGGCAATAGCTTTGCCCCCCATAAAAGGGCGAGGGGACGGGCCGGGAAAACCCGACCAATTCAAAGGCTGGTTCGTAGATGACAGTCGGCGCTTTTTGCATTCCCTGGGTCAAATGCAGGAGTAATTCGGGCTCTAGCCGGGGCTTTTCCTGCAGGACCACCGATGGGCGTCGGCGGCGGAACTCTTTGGGTGTCAGTCCGAACCGTACTTTAAAGGCGCGGGTGAAGGCCTCATGAGACCCAAAGCCGACCTCTACGCCGATTTTTAGAATCCCCCAATCGGTCTCCAACAGCAAGCTAGCCGCTCGGCTCAAACGACGCCCCCAGATATAGCTGCCTAGGGAATCGCCGATCAGACTCTTGAAGTAACGCTGAAAATGCCAGGGCGATACCTCCAAGGAACGGGCTCAATCGAGCACCGAGATTTCCTCAGCCAATTGCGACTCGATACGGTCGACTAGTTCCTGTACAGGTTTCAACAGCTCTTGCATGAGAAAAAGAGGACTCTATTTTGCCCTGCGCACAAAGGATCAAATATCTTTGGAAGGGATCTTTTACTGTAAAGCCGAGTTTAACCAAGCAATGCCACCCCGGCAAGTCCGGGGCAAAACTTCAGAAATCCCCATCCCAAGGAGACCCCATGAAAACCCCCTCCCCTTTAACTGGCCCGCTGGCCATGACTGCTGGTTTAGCCTATGGCTTGATCATCTTCTGTGGCCTTAGTGCCGAATTTTGGGTCCGCTCGAAGTTTTTGCACTGGAACGACCCTGCTGCCACTGTGGCAGACTTGATAGCCCACCAGCAGGTTTTTCGCCTAGGTTTCATAGGAGAATTGGCCATGGTACTGGCCGATCTGATCCTAGGGGTGATCTTTTATCACCTCTTAAAATCCACCAACCAGATAATGGCCCTGTGGGCGATGGTCTTGCGGCTTGCTCAGGCAGTTATGATCTCCGTTGCCCTGCTGGCTTCATTACTCCCCTTACGGCTTTTGGGAGATGCAGCCTACACAGGTTTAGAGCCCGCAGCCACCCAGGCCTTAAGCCTTTTGGCCTTTGAGACCCACCGGTTAAGCTATAGCTTAGCCATGATTTTCTTTGGGATCAATTGCATGGTCACTGGATTCTTATTGGTCCGGGCTACTTGGGCCCCCTCGATCCTGGGGCGGTTGTTGTTCCTGGCAGGACCGGCCTATCTAGCGGACAGCCTCGCCGGACTACTACTGCCAGCCTATCAAGCTTGGACCGCCCCCTTTTTAGGAGTCGCGGTAATCGCCGAAGTATCCATGTGTGGTTGGTTGATTTGGAAAGGCTTGAGGCCCAAAGGGACCAACATACCTTCATCCCCCAGGCCGAACCTGCCGTTGCGCGGGTAACCATCCTCATCCGAGCCCTTCCGCCCGCAGATCAGGGCGGGAGGCGGCGGAACTCAGCCGAAGAAAAACCGCTGCAAGGTCAAACTAGAGGAAAAAGGGCCTTACCAACAGGAAGTCGGGCTTTGACAACCGTACGGGTTTTCCGTACAGTTAAAGTTCAACCAACCATCTGGGGACCTCATGCGAGAAACCACCGTCAATCATTTCCGGCAGCACTTGAAGAGCGAGGTCGATGAATGCATCGCCGCCCACGATGTGCTAAAGGTCAGCCGCCGCCATGGTGAGGGCTTTGTGGTGCTTTCCGAATCGGACTGGAAGGCGGTCGAGGAAACGCTTTACCTCAACCGCATCCCCGGCATGGCCGATTCGATCCTTCAAGCCGCCGCCGAGCCGCTAAATCAGGGAACCCAATTGCAAGACCTCGACTGGTGAGTTGGTCTGCTGTACTCTCCCGCCAGGCCGTCAAGGACGCCAAGAAGTTGAAGCAATCAGGCTTGAAGTCCAAAACGTTGCAGCTTTTGCAGGCTATCGAAGACGACCCACTCTGCAATCCGCCGCCCTTTGAGAAACTGGTGGGCAACTTGAAGGGTTTTTATTCCCGCCGCATCAACATCCAGCACCGACTGATCTATAGGGTCGACGAGGATTCCAAGACCGTCCATGTGCTGCGTATGTGGACCCATTACGAATAATCAGGCCACCCCTTGGGCTCCTTCGCTTCCATCGGATTACCCGATAACGACGAGCGTCCAGGGGGTCTTCAGCGCGCCTCGGCCCGCTGTTAAAAAGGGCCTAAAAAGTTCCCGCCGCCTCTTCTTTAGGAGCGGCTGGGTCGATAGGCTCTTCGACGAACTCTGAAGGCAGCAGGATCTTGACGGTCTCTACCTCGCGCAGGTGGGGGTAGGCGGCCTTAAATTTTGTTAGGTCTTCTTCGGCACGGTCAACTACGCTTAAGTGCGCGACGCCGTCTTTTTGGCTGATCAGGATGCGGCCCAAATAGACGACCTGTCCGGCCTTGATTTCGACCTGTCCGGCCCAATTATTACCGACCAACACACCCTTGGCGTCCTGCCAATGCCAAAGGAAAAAATCCAGTTCTTTGCCGATCACCGACAGCACCTTCAGTCCGCCTTGAAAACCGCCTTCGGTCAGTTCGGGGCTGTGCATGGGGTGAAAAACCGTTTCGGTAAAAGCTGCCTTGGCATTTACTTGGGTAGCGTCGCGGAAAAAGACGCGGCTCATCCCGCCCTCTGCAAGCTGCGAGTAAACCAACACGGTGCTGCGCGTGTTGGCCGACATTTTCAGGTCCGGGTTCAGGTTATTGGTGCCAGTATAACCAGACGTACAACCTACCAGCAGGCCAGTCCAGGCCAACAAAAGGGACAATTTTAATCTATTCATGGGTCCTTTAAGGGTTTCGAATAATCTGCCAGAAGCCGGAGCGGTTGTCTACGGATGTGAGGTAACACACTGGCCTAAGGGCCTGCAAAAGAGATAAGATTAGGCAGGCACAAACCCTTGAGGTATTATGGAAATGCAGGTCACCCCTTATGGCTCAAAGAGCGGCTGGGCTGGCTGGCTGCAAAGCGCTGTGCTGCTGGCGGCGATGGCCGGTCTGCTCGGCATTACCGGATTTTTCCTAGGCGGGGAATGGGGCTTAGGGTTCGCGGCCTTGGCCCTGCTGGGGCTTTTTTTTACCCGGCTTAAGACGCCCTTGCGTAATCCTTTAGAGCGCCTGGGCGCAATCGCCTTAGCCCCGACCCAGGCCCCACAACTCTATTGGACCCTAACGGAATTGTGCCGCCGCGCCGAGGTGCCCGCGCCGCGTTTGTATTTTCAACCAACCAGCGAGCCCAACGCCTTCACACTGGGCCAGGGCCCCCAGCACGAGGCCCTGGTGCTGACCCAAGGCCTCTTTGAGCACCTAGACCAAGCCGAAATTGAAGCGGTCATGGCCCACGAGGTGGCGCACCTAAAAAACCGGGACTTGGGCTTTTTGTATTTCGCCCAGTTGATGGGCCGATTGACGGAGATGCTCGCCTTTTGGGGGCAGTGGATGGTACTCTTGGCCCTGCCCTTTTTCTTAAAGGGGCAAGCCGACATCCCCTGGCTGGGTTTTGCCTTTTTGGTGCTCGCGCCCCGGCTCTACCTGCGTTTGCTGATGGCCTTTTCGCGCAGCCGCGAGTTTCTGGCCGATCAAGTGGCCATCGAGTTGACTGGGCAGCCGATGGACTTGGCCAGCGCCCTGGACAAATTGCAACGCCACCTCAAGCGGTGGCAACCGGTATGGCCCCTGGGCAGGCCGTTGAACCCCTGGCTTCAAAGCCACCCGACTTTAGGGGCGCGGATTCGGCGGATCGAGGCTAATTTGCCGCCCCGCTTGCCTTAACTTTGCTGCTCAATGGCCTCTAATACCTTGTCTACGTGCCCCTTAACCGCAACACGTTGCCAGTGCCTTAGCAGGGTGCCATCCTGGCCGATCAAGCAGGTTGAGCGGATCACCCCGACCTTGATCTTCCCATACATATTTTTCTCACCCCAGGCCCCGTAGGCTTGCATCATGTTATGTTCGGGGTCACAGAGCAACGGAAAATTAAGGCTTTGTTTTTCGTGGAATCGCTGATGGCTGGCCACTGAATCAGGGCTCACACCGACCACCACGGCGCGGGGCATTAAGCGGGCAAGGTTGTCGCGGAAGTCGCAAGCTTCGGTGGTGCAGCCAGGGGTGCTGTCTTTGGGGTAAAAATAGAGCACCAAAAAGTCCTTCTGGGCCAACAGGTCTTTTAAGCTATAGCTCTGTTCCCGGCCCTCTGGGTCTATCCCCTCTAGTTTAAAGTCAGGTACCTTATTTCCTTCTTCGAGCATCTCAGTGCCTTATATTTGGGTTTTAGGCAGCTTAACCCATACCCCTTTCCTTGCCAAGCCGCTCAGCTGGTCTTTAAAAACCGGGCAAATAGGCTAAACAGTTTGTGAGTATCAATCGGCTTGGTTAGATAGGCTTCAAAACCCAACCCTTGGTATTGCTCCAACTGGGGCACCGATGCCGTTAGCGCCACCACCGGAATGTGGGCGGTCAGTGGATTGGCCTTGAGCAGGCGGGTCGCCTCAACCCCGCCCATGACCGGCATTTTCAGGTCCATCAAGACCAATTGAGGGCCCTCTTTTTGAGCTACCTCGATGGCTTGACTCCCGTTGGCCGCTTGCAGCGCCTCTAAGCCGGTGCCACGCAAATACTCAACTACCAGCAAACGATTGATTTCCATATCATCAACCACCAGTACCTTGGCGGGTTGGAATCGTTTACGGGCAGCCGTCAGGACTTCTGGTGCCTCACTGGCCGCTGGCGCATCTACCGCCTTGAGCCCCTTAAAACGGACCCTAAACACCGACCCTTCGCCCAGGCGGCTTTGCACCTCGATGACCCCACCCATCCGCTCGACCAGGGTCTTGGTGATCGAGAGCCCTAGGCCGGTCCCCTCAAAGGTACGCCCAGCTTCTTCGTGGTGACTAAAGGGTTCAAAAATCTTGGGCAATTCTTCGGCCGAAATCCCGATGCCTGTGTCTTGCACTTCAATCAGTAGGTTCAACCCTTGGTCTGGGGCCCCTTCTTCGGCCCGCAACGACAAGGTGACCTGTCCTTGATCAGTGAACTTAACGGCATTACCCACTAAATTCACCAGCACCTGACGCAGCCGGTCTGGGTCCATTTGGTACCAACCCTCCACCTCGGCGGCAACCTGCACCTTAAAATCCAACCCCTTGCGGTTCACGGCCAGCGCAAAGAGGCTCTCCATAGCTCGCGCTAGATCGCCCATTTGGGTGGGCCGTTCGTGCAGCCGCATCCGCCCGGCCTCGATTTGCGAAAGGTCCAAGATGTCGTTGATGATATGCATCAAGCTATGCCCAGAGGTTTCAATCGCCTGGATGTAATTGCGTAGCGGCCCTTCGGGAATTTCCAAATCCAGTAACTCGGCATAACCCAAAATGGCATTCATCGGCGCACGGACTTCATGGCTCATGGTGGCCAAGAAACGTCCCTTGGCTTGAGACTGGGCCAGAGCTTCCCGCTCGGCTTTTTTGAGCTGTTCTTCCAGTTGTTTTTGAGCCGAAATATCCACCACCAAACCGTCCCAGGTCAACGCACTGCGGGTATTGTGCGCAGGCCGGATGAAGACTTGGTGCCAACGCTGCCCCTGAGCGGGCAACTGCACCCTAAATTGCCCCTGGGCCGGGCTTTTCTCGTCCACCGCCCGCTCAAAGGCCCGCTTGAGGGCGACTAGGTCTTCAGGCTCCACAAAATCGCCTAGACGCTCGGGTCGAAGTACCGCCTCTTCGGCGTCTACGCCCAATGCTTCGGCCGAATCAGCGCTTACATACAAAAGGTGGATGCGGCCCAAAGGGTCGGTTTCAAACTGGAAGACCACACCCGGCACGTTAGCCACCAATTCTTGGAACCGCTGGTTCATCCGGGCTAGGTCCTGTTGGGTGTTGTCCAACTCCTCCATTTGCCGAAACAAGCGCTGGTTGGACTGCTCAAAGCGTTCCTGAGTCTTGGCCAAGTTGGCCGAGAGGAGATTAAACCCCTGCACCAGCCCGTCAAATTCGCGCCCCGCCTCCAGACGGACCTGTTCCCCAATGCGTTTGGGGCTCAAGGCGATGCCTTCGACCTGATCTTTTAAAGCACCTAAGGGCAAGACCAGTTGCTGGCGGACCAGTCGTGCTTGTAGCAGGTAAAAGACCAACAACGAAGCGCCAAAGAGGGCCGAAAGGGCCGCCGAGATCAGGTTGGCTTGACGGTAGGCCTCGGCTAAGGGGATGCGGATCGAAACCACACTGACCAACTCCCCTAACTGCCGCCCAAAGCTACGGTGGGCACCGTAATATGCCACCAATCCCTTGGGCGCAATGTCCGGATCGCTATGGCAACGCAGACAGGGGCCTTCCATCGCTTCCCCTCGGCGTATCACCACCAAATAGGGTTCCATGGCGAAATGCCGGATCTCGGTAGTGCCTTGGGCTTCGGGGTCTTGATTGAACTTGAGAATATATTCCCGCTCAAAGGGGTCGGCTTCGTTGACAGGGCTACGCGCATTGATCGCGGCTTCTTTGTAATAATATTTCTGGTCCGTGCGGTGTTGGTATTCGCTCTCAATCCGGCGGACAATAAAGGTAGAAGACATCCAACTGGGCTCAAAGTAACCTTGAGCAATTTCAGTCTCTAATTTCGACAGTAAATGAGGTTTTTGCTGGTTGTTGACATAAGCATGGATCGATAGGTTATGCTGCAAAAGAATTTCGGCTTTTTCCTGGGCCTCTTTGGTGGCCGCATCGCGCATCAGCCAATTGACGCCTACAACCATGCCCAGCCCCACCAAAGTTAAGGTGACGATCAGGTAACTGCTGATGCGGCGTTGAGCGCTCCAAGAGGCTGCGGGCATGGTCTTTTAAAGTTAGGGGTTACCAGAGTACAACCTGCTTTATTATACGGTGCGTTCAGCGTCCCGGCTAGGCTAGTCTTTTAAATAGTTTTTAAGAAACTAGCGCCGCCTGTAAGGGACTATGAAAAAAGTTTCGATTTAATATTGCGTTATATATTGACATATGGATATACTAATATACCGAAAAATTTACGGCATAATTTCAATTAGTTAGGGCTGATTTTGCCCTTAGTCGGTCACAACGAGCCGTTTGCTCGAACGGAGCAAACAAGAAGGAACCCGAACCCGGTATTAGAATGCCTATCGTAGTTCGCAGAATCGAGCGCTCCGTGCGCGCCCAGCCCCCTGGCGTGGGTAAGAAAAAACAAAGCAGCCAGCTGCCGCTGTACAATACCAAGACCCCGCCCTGTACGGACTCGTGCCCCAGTAGCGAGGACATTCGGGGATATTTAACGCTGATCGCCCAGGCCGACGAATATGGTCGTAGCCAGGAGATGGCCACCAAAATGGCCTTTGAGCGGCTGACCGACAAAAACCCGCTGCCCGCCACCATGGGCCGGGTCTGCCCCCATCCTTGCGAGTCCGGCTGTAACCGGGGCCAAAAGGATTCCCCCGTTTCGATCAACCGGGTCGAGATGGCCATTGGCGACTTCGCCCTGGGCAACCAGTTGGCCTTGACCAAACTGACCGAAGAAATGAGTGGCAAAAACGTGGCCGTGATCGGCGCGGGCCCTGCCGGACTTTCGGCAGCTTACCAGTTGGCCCGCCGGGGTCATGGCGTGACGCTTTTTGACGAGCGACCCGAGGCCGGGGGTATGTTGCGCTGGGGTATCCCTAGCTACCGCCTCCCCCGCGAGGTGTTGCAGTCCGAAATCCAGCGGATCTTTGACCTAGGTGTGGACTACAAGCCCAACACCCGCATCGGCAAAGACATCAGCATGGCAGACCTGAAGTCCAAGTACGATGCCGTCTATGTAGCTATCGGTGCCCAGACGGGCCGCAAGCTACCCTTAGAAGGCATGGACTCAGAAAACGCCTGGGCCGGTGTGGAATTCTTGTTAGCCCAAAACCTAGGCAAAGCCCCCGAAATGCCCGAGCGCGTTTTGGTGATCGGTGGTGGTGACGTCGCTTATGACGTAGCCCGTACCTGCCGCCGCTTGGGTGCCAAAGAAGTGATCATGGTCTGCCGCGAAACCCGCGAGCTGATGCCTGCCACCGAAGAAGAAATCCGCGAAGGAGCCGAAGAAGGCGTTGAATTACACGCCGGCTTCACCCCCAAGGTGATCCAAACCGCTGACGGCAAAGTTACCGGCGTTCAGTTCCTGCAAGTGGAAATGGGCGAGAAAGACGAAAACGGCTGGCCCATCGTGACCGAATTACCGGGCACCGAGATGACCGTCGATTGTGGTTTGATGATCGCCGCGATCAGCCAAGCCCCCGATTACACCGGCATCGAAGAAGCTAAATCCGAGAACGGTTGGACCCAGGTTCAAGAACATGGCCGCTTAGAAGAAGGCGGTAAGGTTTGGGCCGGTGGCGACATCATCCGTCGCTTAGGCTTAGTCACCGACGCCTTTGGCGATGGCCGCAAGGCTGCTTTGGAGATCGACGCCTTCTTGCGCGGCGAGACCTTAAAGCCCGAGGGCAAGCCCAACGTGGTCAGCTACAAGAGCATGAAATTGGACTTCTACCCCGAGGCTCCGCGCAACGAAATCACCGTTGAGGCTCCCGAGAAGCGCATGAACAGCTTCGAAGGCTACCTAACCGGCTTCACTCAAGAGCAATTGCTCTTTGAAGCTAGCCGGTGCATGAGCTGCGGCGACTGCTTCGACTGCGATACCTGCTGGAGCTACTGTGGCGATGGTGCCATCAAGAAGCTGCCTAAAGGCGGTCACTATTCCTTTATTTGGGACAAGTGCATCGGCTGTAAGAAGTGCGCCGATGAGTGCCCCTGTGCCATGATCGACATGACTTAAAGGGCCAAGGATTGGCTACCGGCAAAGGCACCCTGCGTCTTTGCCGGACTAAGTCTTTTTCATCTATTGGAGGAAGCGGATGACAAACCGGGGACACAAGAGTTTTGATGATTTTTTAGCAGAGATCCGTGACCAAGTGGTCGAGGTCCTGCCTTGGGAAGTAGAACATGCGCTAGAAGGCCGCGCCGAAGGGACCCTAGTGGTGGATGTGCGCGAAGAAAGCGAGTTCAGCAAGGCCCACGTGATGGGGAGTATGCTGGTCCCGCGCGGCATTTTAGAATCCGCCGCCGACCATGGCTATGAAGACACGGTGGCTGAGTTGGCCGATGGCCGGGAAAAGGAATTGATCGTGATCTGCCGCAGCGGTCGCCGTAGCTTAATGGCCGCCCATGTCTTGCAGCTAATGGGCTTTAAAAACGTCAAATCCCTCAAAGGCGGCGTACGCGGCATGTTCGACTCGGGCTATGCCCTACACAACATCTGGGGCCGCGAAGTGCCCGAAGAAGAGCTAGACATCTTCTTCTATCCCTTACGCAAAAATTCCCCAGTACCCGACGACATGAACTAGGTTTTTAGTTCATCCATCAGGTCCGTTCAGGGGCCTCCGCTTATTCTGGGCGGGGGCCCCTTTTTTATTTCCCGATCCAGGCCAGCATGGACCTAAGCCAACTCCTCCTCACCTCTGCCTTGTTTTTCCTGATCGCCCTGGCCTATAGCTCGGTGGGCATGGGGGGCGGTTCGTCTTATACAGCCTTGATGGCTATCTTGGGTTATGGCTACTTGGAGATTCCGGCTTTGACCTTGGCGTTGAATCTGATCGTCACCAGCATGGGGGCGACCAACTTCATCCGCCAGGGGCACCTACGGGCCCGGTTGATTCTGCCGGTATTAGCCCTTTCGATCCCTTTCGCTTATGGGGGCGGGGCCGTCCCCTTGCCGGAGGAGTGGTTCTACTGGTTGCTGCTGGTCAGTCTGGCGGTTTTGTTGGTTCTGCTGCTGCGGCAAGGGGGCCAGGAGCCTAAACCAGCCCCGGTGGGGCTCAAGTTACCTATGCAGCTGGCTTTGGGCGCGCTGCTGGGCTGGTTGGCTGGTGCGCTGGGCAATGGAGGGGGGGTCTATCTGGTCCCGGCGATCTTGTTGTTAGGTTTGGGCCATGCCAAGGAAGCCGCCGCAGCCGGGGCGGTCTTCATCTGGGTCAATTCGGTGACGGCCCTAACGGCCCGATTGACCCACCAGCCGGTTGACCTGCTGCCCTATTGGCCGTTGGCGCTGTCGGTGCTGGTCGGGGGGTTCATTGGTTCTTACTGGGGCGCAGGCAAACTGCCGAAGGTCTGGATGCAGCGTTTGATGGCGCTGATCCTGGGCACAGCGGTGTTGTTCCTGGCCCGCAAGTTGGTTTGGGGTTAGGGTCTTGTTCAACTGGTTCGCCTACAAGGCCAAAGAGTACTTGTCTAGCCCAACGGTTGGTCCGGCTTCTAATCAGGGCAAAACTAGCGGGGTCCAGGGGCCTTCGGCCCTTGGCGGGGGAGAAGGCAGCGGAGCTGCCGCGAGGGGGCAGCGCCCCCTTGAGTGGAAAGCGTACTCAAGGTTAGACTAGACCGGGGCAAGGCACCCAAAATCCAGCGCTTCCAGGTGTTTTTCTAGGCTATGAATATTGCAAAGGTTAGAATTATCTTAGTTTTCGTTACGAAGGTTCCCTTGAAACGGCTCTCGTTGCCCACAGATTGCAAATTGAAGCTGGCTTAAGGAGTTTTAAGGCCATCCCTTCAACTTATTCGAAATACTTTTGGGCCGCCCAGTACCATAACGAAGTGTGTCGATTTAAATCTAACATGGAAAATTCGAATGTTGCGCAGCCAGTAGGGTTCTACGAGGAGGATGATTCTATGATGATAGATTTAGATTTGTATGCCGCACATCCAAAATTGTTGCTATGGAATATGGAAAAAACTGGCTTTGAATCGTAAAAGCCTAAACCGCCGCCTTCATCTTAGAGAGCATCGCACGGATCACGGCTACGCGGCCCAGCCAATAGTCCAGCATCCCCGGCCACCCTTGGGCCAAGGCATTGTACCGTTCTTGCTGTGCGGCGGCGATGCGGTCTAGTTCTTCTAAGAGCGCCGGGAGGCGGTCGTAGTCTACGGCGGTGTAAAAGATCTGCGGTAGCAGGGTGCTGCGGGTGCCGAAGCCGGTGGGCATGTCGATCCGTTCGCCCATTTCTTTTAGGGCCGTGCGGCTCAAAAAGAAGCCCGCCAAGCGGGGGGCCAACAAAAACTCGCTGATGTCGCCGATACCCGTTTCTTGTTGGTCCAGCGCTTCTAAAGGCTCGGCCTCGGGCTCTTCGATCTGGGCCGGGATCGGCTCTAATTGACTTCCCAAGACGGCCAGCAGGCTTTCGAGCTGGTCGAAGAGGGCATTATAAAAGGGGTGTTGCAGTGCTTTGACGGCCTCGGCAAAGGGAAAGTACCAACTCATCAGGTAGCGCCAGAAGAAGCTGGCCGTGGCCTTCTCGTCGCCTGCTTCCACCAGATTAGCCAAGAGCGCCAACTCACGGCCCAAATGGTCCGGCTCGCTGGGCCGCTCTAAGCCGCGCAGTGCGTAAAATTCGGCAACCTGTCCGGGCAAAACGCCCCCCATATGGGCATTCTCGTTAAAGAACACCGAAGCATAGGGGAAGACCTCCAGCCCGAAAAGGTGGTAGTGGTCCGCGCCCAGCTCGTCGAGCAACTCCGCGTCGGGTCGATGGCCATAGTGGTTGGCCAGCGCGGGCCCTAAGGACTCGTGCTGGCGAACTGCGGTGAGCTGGGCGAGGCCCATCTCACCGGTCAGCATGGGCACCAAGACCCCGATTTGGCTCACAAAATCCATCAGCGCCCGAAGGGTTTTTCAGGGATCTTGTAAGATTCCTTGGTGGGGTGCAAGGGGCGGTTGAACCACATAGGACGGCGGGTGCCGTCGGGGCTGTGGTCTACGCAAGAGCGGGTCAAACCGACCCACTTCTGGTAAACTTCCATGGACTTGTTGGTGTCCACCCAAACGTCTCCATAGGAGTCGCTGGCCTCCGCCTTTTTGACCATCATGGCCTTCTGGTGCCAGCAATGAGCGCCCGAAACGGGGTCCGGCTGGGCGGCATGGGTTAGGTTTTGGTTCACCCCCACATCTTCCCACCAAACCCGGGAGGTGTCGGGGTCCCAAGACTTCCAAGGCCCACCCATCTTTTTGATGCTCAAGCGGTACTCGCCATTGGGCTCTTCTTTAAGGTCCACCACCGAAGCAAAGCCAGAGCCTAGGCCGGGGCCCGACTCGTTCAGCTTCCAGCGGCCCAAGTGGTGCGAACAAGCGACCACGCCGGGCTTGATCCCTTCGGTCACAAAGGCTTTATCCACAAAGTAGCCGATCTCGGTCTCAACCCGCACCAACTCGCCGGACTTGACCCCAATGCGCTTAGCATCGCTCGGGTGGATCCAAAGCGGGTTGTTGTGGCTGATCTCATAAAGCCACTTGGCGTTGGCACTGCGGGTGTGGATCAACGTGGGCAAACGGAAGTTGGGCAGTAAGATCATCATGCCCTTGCTCCGGTCGATCTCGTCTTGGTGGACGTGGCTCTTGAGCTGCCAGGGAATGGTGTATTCTTTCTCGGTCCAACCCCATTGGTGCATGGTGGGGCTATAAAATTCCAACTTCTTCGAAGGGGTGTTAAAGCCCGCTTTCGCCTGGCCGTCGATCATCACGCCCTTAACGGCACCAGCGGCGTCTTTGATCCGCCCGGCCTCGTCTACCTTGCAGCCCGCATCGTCCACGCCCTTTTCGTAAGGCGTCAGGATGTCTTGTTCGATCTCGAAACAGCCATACTTGCGCATGTACTCCAAGGGGCTCAAGCCCTGTTCCTTGGCTTTAGCAGGCAAACCGGGTACGCTGTTCTCAAAGAGCCAGCCCCAATATTCGTCCTGGGTTACCGGTTGGCCGGGATTTTGGGTCGATTCCACCCATTGGCGGATACCCAAAGAACCATCGGGGTCCATCCGCCAAGTCACATCTACCCACCATTCTGCTTCTTCCCAGACTTCGCCGGGGTTGGCTTCATAGGTGCGGTGGATCTTCTGGCCGTCTTTTTCCATGGCCACCCGGCGGACCGGCTGGCGGAAGCCAATCCATTTGCCCCGGTGGGTTTCTTGGGACATCAAGTCGTGGCGCTCGCCGGAATGACCCATCGGCAAGATGTAGTCCGCAAACCAAGCCGACTCGTTCCAGGTAGGGGTCAAGGCGACATGGCACTTCATCTTCTCTTCGTCTTTAAGGGCCTTGAGCCACATAAAGCCATCAGGGTTGATCCACATGGGGTTGTAGACCCGCGTGAAATAGACGTCGATCTCGCCGCGGCCTTCTTCTAAGAAGTGCGGCAAGATAAAGGACATCTCGTAGAAGCTCATGGGCCACTCGTGGGGCATCTGCAATTCGTTCCAGGCCGTAAAGTCGCCGGGGCTCTTAAAGGGCTTGGGTACGAACTTGTTCCAGCTGTTGCCACTGGTGCCGCCTTCGGTGCCGATCGAGCCGGTCAAGACGTTTAAGAACAACAGGGTCCGGGCTACCTGCCAGCCACCTAAGTGGGCCATCGAGGCGGCGCGCCAAACGTGGGTCGCCAAACGGCCATTGCAGTCGGCCACCGCGTCGGCGGCTTCGATGATTTTTTCAATGGGCAGTTCGCTTTCCTTAGCGGCGCGCTCGAAGGTAAACTCACCATAGGTGACCTTCATGAAGGCGTCGAAGTCATCAAAGACAAACTCTTTTTTGCCCTTCAGTGCCGTTTGCAGCGCCTTGGCTTCGTCACTTTCGGCCAGTTCGGCGGCCGAGGTGCCCACAAAGGCTTGCAGCGTCTCTTCCCAGTTAACCCAGCGGCGCACAAAGTCTTTATCGTAGCGGCCCGATTGGATCAAGAAGTTGGCAATGGCCAGCAGGATGGTCGGCTCTGAACCGGGCCATGCGGGCAGCCAGGTGCTCGACTTGGACGCAGTGTTCGAAAGCCGTGGGTCCATGGTGATCAACTTGGCCCCATTCTGCACCCCTTCCATAATCCGCTGGGCGTGGGGGTTAAAATAATGGCCCGTCTCTAGGTGCGAGCTGATCAGCAGGATACACTTGGCCGCCGCGTAGTCCGGGCTGGGCCGGTCGAAACCGGACCACTGGAAATAACCCGAGCGGGCCGCAGCCGAACAGATGTTGGTGTGGCTGTTGTGGCTGTCGGTGCCCCAAGCCTTGATCACGCGGTTGGTGTAGTGGTCCTCGCCAGGGCGGCCGACGTGGTACATAATACCGTCGAGCCGCTTCTTGCGGGACTCGCGCATTTTTTCCGAGATTTCGTCTAAAGCCTCGTCCCAGGTGATCCGCTTCCATTTGCCTTCACCGCGCTTACCGACGCGCTTTAAAGGATAAAGGATGCGTTCGGGGTCGTAGATCTGGTTATGGGTCGCCGGGCCCTTGGCGCAGTTGCGGCCACGAGAGCCGGGGTGCACCGGGTTGCCTTCGAATTTACGGATCTCGTAGTTGGTTTTGTCTACGTAGGCCATCAAACCACAGGCCGACTCGCAGTTAAAGCAGATGGTCGGCACCAAGCGGTAGTTTTTGGCCACTTTTCTGGGCCAAGAACGGCTGTCGTATTCAACCCAATCGTCCCAATGCTCTTCTGGGGGATAGCTGCTCATGCGCCCGTCGGGGTGCTGAACATGGGTCATTTTGATCGGTTCCCGGTTGCTGTCGGTGAACTGGGGGACCTCTTGAGCGTGCTTGTCAACTTTCTGGTTCATGGTCTCTCCTAGCTATTGGGAACTTTTTGGGGTGCCAGCACGAAGACGTGCTCGTAAATATAAAGGCCCACCAGGGCCAACAGGGCCGCCGGTACGCTAAAGCCCGCTAGAGCCAAAGCGAAGGGGACCAAGTTCCCCAGGAGGATCGCACCCCCCCAGAAGAGGTTCTTAAACTCACCTTTGGTGATCATATGCGCCGCGGCACTTGCCGTTTCGGTCTGGTGCTTCATGCCGAATTCACCGAGCAGGATCATCATCAGGTTCACTGCCAAGCCCAGAGTAAAGGCATGAGCCGCCACCGAAGCGAAAGCGGGGTCCAAAGCCACCACTTGATTGGCGACCAGCAAACCGGCACCCCCGGCCATAATAGCCTGGGTCAAGAAGTGGAAGGGGAGCAGAGGGCTCTGCCAAAAGTCGCGCCCTTCGGCCTGACCAAACAAGAAGGCGGTGTAAATAGCCGCCCCAATGGCCAGCGGGAAGCCCAAATAAATAGCCAGAGCTTCCAACCAAACCGGGGTGGCCTCGATAAAGCCCAGGCTGGCCGCCAGTTCGACGACCCACCAAAGGCCCACCAAGTTGGAGAAGCCAATCAAGATAAAGGCACCGCGTACCAGCCAAGATTTAAACTGGGGCCGCAAGATCACCCTTAAAAAACGCTCGGGTCGGTCTAAGTCCCAAACCAAGAAGACCGTGGTCAGCAGTGAGAAGACCACAGCCAAGAAACCAGCAGTCAGCTTACTGGCGGCACCCAAGGCATGGTGCGCGCCGCCCCAGCCGTAAATGCTGAACGCGGCCATCAACATAAAGGCACCCGAAGCGATGCCCTTGGTGGTCAAGTAGGCCGGAACCTGCCAATGCCAGGGCACCTTGTGCTGGGCATTGAAGGTGGTCTGGACCATCTGTTCACCCTGGCCGAAGTACAATACCGGCTCTTCGGGGATGTGGGCGTCGGTCAACTTCTCGCTGACCACGTCGCCCCAAATAAAATGCTTCGAGCGGCCTTCGGTGACCATGGGGGTCAAGGCGGCTTGGTGCCCGTCTACGTAAAAGAGCTTGGGGCCCGTGCCCTGTTCGGGCTTGCGGACGGTGACCGCGTTCTTGGCAATCTCTTTGGACAACTCACTGTTGGGGTCGTCCAGGTCGCCTGCCACAATGGCATGCTGCGGGCAGACAACCACGCAAGAAGGCTCCATCCCGTTTTCCACCCGGTGCGCACAATAATGACACTTCTGGGCGGTCTTGGTGACCGGGTCGATGTGGATCGAATCGTAGGGGCAGGCCTGCATGCAGGACTTACAACCAATACAAAGATCCGAGTCGTAACCGACGATGCCGTCTTCGCGCTGGTGCATGGCCGTAACCGGGCAAATCTCCACACAGGGGGGATTTGCGCAGTGGTTACAGCGGTTCACCTGGAAGTTGCGTTTCACGTTCGGGTAGTTGCCCACCTCGGTGTACTTCACCCAGGTGCGGAACACACCCAAGGCAACTTGGTTTTCACTCTTGCAGGCCGTCGAACAGGCGTGACAGCCGATGCATTTCGAGTTGTTGATCAAAAAGCCGTAGTTCATGGGCTCCTCTACTAGGGGCTTTTGGGGTGATGGTTTCCCAAGGGGGGCCACGCTATAGCGTCCCCGGCTGGGGGTCCGCTATGTAGCGATATTTGAATATTTAGACATAGCAGGACTACCAGAGGGTTTGTAGGCTGTCAAACAAAAAAAAATGGCTGCTAGGGGACTACAGACCCGTCAAAGGTGATTCGGTTGATTCTTAAGTTGGTAAACTGATCGGGATTCGGGCCTGATCAGGGAAAACAAGAAATTCCGCTGCTTGAAAGAAAAAATTTTTGAAAATAATTTGACTTTCTGTAAGGGTAAAACCAAAATACCGGACCAATGGCATATTCCCATATACATATACTCTGGTAAGGGAATGAAACCCCACCTGCTCAAGAGGGAACAGATGAAAATTGGCATTCTCCTAAAGGAAGGCCCCTATAACCACCAAGCCGCCGACACGGCCTATCACTTTATACAAGCCGCCCGAAAACGCGGCCATGAAGTAGAAGCCGTCTTCTTATACAACGATGGCGTGAACAATGCCACCAAACATATGGACCCGCCCCAAGACGACCGCCATGTGGGCGCTCGTTGGACCGAGTTGGCCAAAGAAGGGGTGGAAATCCTTTCCTGCATTGCTGCCGCCAAGCGCCGCGGCATCAACGAAGAGGTCCTACTTGAAGGGGCTACCATCACCGGTCTAGGCCAACTGACCGACATCGCCATCCGGGTTGACCGGTTGGTAACCTTTGGCGATTAGAGGCAAACATGAGCGAAGACGTTAAAAAAATTATGCACGTGGTCCGCAAAGCACCGCACGGTACGATCTACGCCTACGAAGGTCTAGAGATGGTCTTGATCATGGCCGCCTACGACCAAGACATCAGCATGTGTTTCATGGGCGACGGGGTCTTTAACCTAATGAAAGACCAAGACACCGCCGGGATCGGCATCAAAGGCTTCATGAAAACCCTGGGGGTTTTAGAAGACTATGACGTAGAAAAGCTGTATACTGACAAACAGTCCTTAGAAGAGCGCGGACTGAGCGAAGAGGACCTCTTTGTCGAGGTCGAGGTGCTGGATTCAGCGGCCATCGGCCAGCTGATGAGCCAGCAAGATGTGATTGTCCCGCACTAAACTAAAGGAGCCCAGATGTTACATACGATCAACAAGTCACCCTTTTCGTCAGACAGCTTAGAGCATGCCTTGCGCTGCGTCCAAGCCAACGATCCGCTACTGCTGATTGAAGACGGCGTTTTGGCTGCACAGGCAGGCTCGAAGTTCGAATCAGCCCTTACCGGGGCTATGAATAACAACCCCGTATACGCCCTAGCCGGTGACTTAGCCGCGCGCGGCATCCGGCGGGTAGTCGAAGGGGTTACTCAAATCGACTATGATGGTTTTGTTGAATTAGTCGAAACCCACCAGGTGAACGCCTGGCTTTAACGGCAACCCCAAAAGGAGGAACTTATGGCTGAGCCGAAAAAAATGGCCCTGATCGCTTCGAAGGGCACCCTGGATTGGGCCTATCCGCCCTTTATCCTGGCCAGCGCCGCTGCGGCGATGGATATGGAAGTGAAAATCTTTTTCACCTTTTACGGCCTCCCGCTGCTTAAGCAGAAGATCGAGGCTCAGGTTTCTCCTTTGGGGAACCCCTCGATGCCGATGGCTATGCCCTTCGGTCCCGAATGGTTCCAAAAGATCAACTGGCCGATCCCCAACGCCTTGATGGCTGGTGTGCCCGGTTTCGAATCCGTGGCAACCAACTTGATGAAACAAACCTTCAAAAAACACGGCGTCGCCACTATCGAAGAGCTGCGCGAACTCTGTACGGATGTAGGCGTGGAGTATATCGCCTGCCAAATGACCATGGACGTCTTTGGCTTCAAGAAAGAAGACTTTATCGAAGGCATCGAATACGCAGGAGCGGCCAACTTCTTGGATTTTGCCGCAGAAGCAGATATTCAACTATTTATCTAATCGCGTACCAACTTACCAACCAGGATTAACGATGAACGACATCAAAGTAGATCAAGAATTGGACTGCCGCGGGCTCGGCTGCCCGCTGCCGGTACTGAAAACCAAGAAAGCGGTTCAGGCCATGACCAGCGGCCAAGTGCTTAAAATGGTTTGCACCGATCCAGGCTCAAACAAAGATATGCCCTCTTGGAGCGAGCGCACCGGCAACCCGATCTTAAAAACCGAAGAAGCCGGTGGCGAGTATCTTTGGTGGATCCAAGTCAAATAAGCTAGTCTTCTGGGAGCCTTAAAACTCCGTGGACCCCCTCAAAATCCCGCCTCCGGCCCAAGCGCCTGGGGCGGGATTTTTTTTGTTCACTAAGGAGCTTCGAGGCCGCAAGCCGAGGGCGACGTGTGTGACGACGCGAGCCGTGCGGCGGTTGTGCAGCCTAAGCCGTTGGCGAAGCCAACACCCCTTCTTTTCAGGCTCATTGGAAGCACAAAGCTCAGAAAAGCGAGAAAGTTGGCTGCTCCTGCGGTTTTGGTCTGACAGCGTTCGGCGCTGCTGGATGCAAAAAAAATCCCGCAATCGGCCAAGCGTCCGACTGCGGGATTTTTTTCTTTTATCAGGAGAACGCCCGCGTGTCATAGAGCCACGCGGGAATTTGGGGCGAGCCGAAGGGGGTTAATCTTCGGCGACGGCACCCAAAAGACCGGCCATATAGATGGCCACGCCCAAGCCCTTTTGGACCTTGGGGTCCTTAAGCGCTCCGAGCATTCCAAAGACCCCAGTGATCGGCTTGACCTGAGAAAAATCCAGGTCTTTAGCCGCTCCGGCCAATTTCTCGCCCACCGTAGCCAAGTTGGCCAAACCTTCAAAGACGCCCTTCTGCTTGAGGGATTCTAGCTGGTCGATCGCCATGTCCATCGCCATTTTGGAGATGTCCGAAGCGTCTTCCTTGAATTCCATTACCGCATTAAGGGTCTTTAAGCCTTCGGCCAAGTTGCCTAAGTTAAGTACCGTCTGGCGCAGGAGCAAAAACAGAGCGTCTGAGTCAAAGCCATGGCCTACTGAGTCCAACCCATGGATGATCTCGTTAAAGGCCTGCTTGGTGACCGGCACCATGTCTTGTTTGAGGTCCAGTAAAGCGTTCAGGGTTTTCACCCCTTCGGCGAGGTTACCAGCGGAGCCTAACGTAGCACCGACCAGACGACCCACGTCTTCTGCATCGACATTCACGCCGCCCAGCTTCGAGATGGCCTCATCCACCAGCTGGCGCATCACCGGCTCCATGTCCTTCTTCAGGTCCGACATGGGGCGAACGGCGCGCCGAGCCTCGGCGACGGCCTCGGTCAGCTCATCGAGCTTAGCGAGGATTTTTTCTTCGTTCGTCATGGACAGACCTCCTAGTCTTGCAGTTTACCAGCCAGGTTCAGTTGTGCTTCCAGCGGCAGCTCGTCGCCAGTGATCAGCTTGTTCCAGTAGACCCACTTGAACATCAACTTGCCCCAGTGGTTTGCCTTAGATTCCTGCAACAAAGAGAAGGGGCCCAGGCCGGGAAGGGGGAACTTGCCGGGCAGCGGCTCAAAGTCGTAGTTAAAGTCGATCAAAGCGGCTTTCTCGAAGCCCGTCTCGATGAAGCAGTTTGCATGGCCGTCGAACTCAGGCTTGAGCGGCTCGCCATGTACTTCACGCATGAAGTTTTCTACCATCACTTCAGCCGAGAAGTGGGCCACCGAACCAGCCTTAGAGGTGGGCAGGTTCGAACCGTCGCCGACGACAAACATGTTGTCGTGGTTAGCGGCCTTGAGGGTGTTTTTGTCGGTGTTGACGTAACCCACTTCGTCCAAAGACACGCCGGACTCAACCAAGAAACGAGCGCCCAGGTTCGGCGGGATGGAAACCAATAAGTCGAAGGGCTCTTCGGCACCGTTGGCGGCGATGATCTTCTGCCCCTTACAGTCCACTTCCATCAGATCGAAGTTGGGGGTGATCTTGATGTTTTTCTTCTCGATCAACTCGGTGAAGAAAGCGGTCGCCTTCGGCTTGGTGAACGCGCCGGGCAGCGGGGTGACTAGGCGGATTTCTACTTTGTCACGGATGCCGCGCTCGGTGAAGTACCAATCAGCCAAATAAACGAATTCAAGAGGAGCCACAGGGCACTTAAAGGGCATCTCGGCGATATCCAAGACCAACTTGCCGCCCTGGAACTCGCGCAGCGCTTTTGAAAGCGCCGTAGCGCCTTCTAAGGTATAGAAGTCAAAGGCGTTTTTGCCCCAGCCTTCCATCAAGCCGTCAACCTCTTCGGGGTTGATGTAGACACCGGTAGCGACGATCACTTTGTCGTAATCGAAATTTCCTGCAGTGGTCTCAACCTTTTGGCCTTTAGGGTCCATCTTGGTGATCTCGGCCTGGACAAATTTGATCCCCTTGCCGATGAACTCGGTGCGAGAGCGGACCACGTCTTTAGGCTGGTAGACACCAAAGGGCACAAACAACAGGCCGGGCTGGTAGATGTGTTTATCGTCTTTGTCGATAATGGTGATGGACCATTCGTTCTCGTCCAGGCGTTTGCGTAACTTGTTGGCCACCATGGTGCCGGCGCATCCGGCACCCAAGATCAAAAGTTTCTTCATAGAACCCCACGGGTTTATGGTTGATTGTGCCCGGACCGCTCCGGGTTGACAGGAAAACAATAGAAAATTTGGCCCGAGTTTAACGCCAAAAAAAAATAAATGTCAAAAAAATATAGCGTTGACCCCAATTTTTTTATTGCATCATTTGAATATTACGTTCCGGTCACGTATGCCTATCCGACTGTTTTTTATCAAATAAAAAACTACAATTCAGAGAAAAATCGGCGGCTTGTCGAGTTTGCTTTGTTGATAAGAAGATCAGATAACGGCCAAATAAACGGTTTTTTCCTTAAATTAAGATCGAGTTAACAACTTATATAAGAAAATAAACCTGCGGCAATTTCCCCAGAGTGGGGATAGGAAAGAAGGGGCCAAAGAATTTGGCCCCTAGGTGGGGATCACTCGATGTTAAAACTTCCGTCCGAGTTGATGTTGATCGTTTCGTTTAAAAAACGAGCCTGCTTAAAGCCTTGTTTCTTTAAGGTCTGATAGGCCATTTCAGCGCGTACGCCGGTGCTGCAATGGATCAGCAAGGGTTTGGTTTTGTCCAGTTTAGCTAGGCCTGCATCCAACTGACTCAAGGGCATATGGATGGAGCCTTTGATCGCCCCGGCTTGGACTTCGCTGTCTTCACGCACATCCAAAACGGTTACCCCAGCGGCAACTTGGCTCTTGAATTTTGCTACAGGTATCGCCCCAGGTGCCAATTTCTTTACATATCGGGCCACCGTCGCGGTCGCCCCGGTTTGGACCGGGAATCCAGCTTTTTCCCAGCCCGCAAAGCCTTCGGCCAAGATCGCCGGGTTTTTGTACTGCCAGCGCTTAAGGTACTTAAAGGCATACTGGGCGGCGGGGTCGGCATATTGGTCGCTGTACACCACCACCAAAGCACCTTTGTCCGCTAGGCCCGGCAATCTCCACTGATCCCCAGGCAGCTTCTTAGCGGCAAAATCTTGGTCTAAGGCGGCCATCTGCGTTGGTGTCTGGCCTACCGCCCCCTTGATGTGTCCGGCCTGTTGGGCCGCCGGTTCGCGTGCGTCGAGCACCACCAGATGGGACCCTAGGTTCTTGGCCAGCCAAGCGGCTTTGACCTCAACGGGTAATCCGGCCTTTTTCCAGTCGGGCATACCTGCCGAATAGACCCGCAAGTTTTTATAGCCCGCCTTGGCGGCAATTTTGGCCGATTTAGGGCTCAAGCCACAGGTCAGGCCACCGCAATAAAAGACCAACAGCGCATTCTTATCAGATGGTAAAAGGCTAGGATCTTTGGCCAAGTGATCAGCGAAGATGCCCAAGGCCCCAGGGATGTGGCCTTCGTTGTAGCGGGCAGGAGGGCGCGAATCAATCATAGTTGCTTGGCCTTTGGCAAGCAACTGTTGCAACTCTTCGCGCTCGATCAGCCAGCCCTTGGGCAGCTTAACGACCTTACGTTCGATCTGTTTGGCCGCCTGACCGGGCTCAGCGTCCACCACAATGCTGTCGTTAACGATCAGGTCTTTGATGGAGCTGGCCTGGACCCACTTGGTGTCGGCAGAATACTTAACCGCGCGGGTTTCCTTGCCCACCTTGAGCTGGATCACCTGCGCTTTTTTGGAGATCGAGGTGATCTTACCTTTAAACTGCTCGGCCCAGAGGGTCGAACTGCTGGCCCAAAAAAGGCCCACCAACAGAAGCAAGAACTGCCTAGAAAAGGAAAATGGGATCATCACAACCTCCTGAAAATCCAGATATAGAAGTAGACCCCGCCTCCCCCTCTAGGGCCTAAGGTATGGGCCGGGTTCAACCGGCCCGAATCGCCAAAGCTGGGCTAGCAGCCCTCGGCTTTCGGCGGCGGTGGTAGGTCGGCCAAGAAAGGCATCACCACCGGTTTAGGGGCCACATATTGCTCCGCTTCCGCAGCACCACCCTGGTGGAAGAAGGCGCGGACTTCTTTGAGTTCCGCCGTTTCTTCAGCTGGAATCTGGCTCCAATCTAGTTCTTCTGCGCCGATCCTCGCCTGCCACTGGGGTACGCCCCCTTTGAGCAGGATCACGCGGCGTTCCCAGTCCTGGGTGGCCATTTGGGCCATTTCCGGAGACAACGGGCTGCCGTTGTTTAAGATCACCCACTTTTTATAATTCGGGTACTTTTTGAGTGCCGCTGCCAGTTCTTCTTGGTTGGCAACCCGGATCAAACCCGGAATGGTGTTCAGCTCTTCAGAATCCCCGACGGCCACGGCCAAAAAGTCGTTGCGCCCTTCGACGATCCAGCGGGCCAATTCAGCAGGCGAAATCTGGCTGATTTGGTAGTCTTCTACCGAAGCATACCAAGGAGCCGGACCTTTATAATTCGTCAGCGCGATGGCCACCAAAATCAGCAGGCCAAAGCCGGGCAATACCCATTTGTAGTCTGGCGAAAGGTTCATCGTTTATTTGTCCTTAACGAGGTTTTCCACCTTAGCTGCGGCCCAAAAGCCACCTGCGGCGAGAGCTAAAACCATCAGCCCCACCACCAAAGCAGGCAGTCCAAAAAACTCGGGCAGCGTAATATTCCCCATATCGCCCATCTCCATGATCGGCGCAAAGAGGTCATAGGCTTCGCCAAAGAAGACGGAACCCAGCAACAACCCGATGATGTAAACCAAGGCGTCCAACTTACCCGAAGCAAAGCCCACAAAGCTCGTACCGGGGCAGTAACCACCGATCACAAACCCCGCACCCATCATCAATCCACCTAAGATTTGGGGCACCAAGTAGGTATGGTTCAAGTAAAGCCGCTCAAAGGGCATGAGCCCCAAGAGGTCTAAAAAGACGATGCCGAAGAGCGCGACCACAATGGCGCTGAACATCACCCGAAAGACGCTCCAATCCTTGCCGAACCACTGGGCGGTGAGCTTGCGTGACGAGCCGAAACCGCCGCGTTCTAAAAAGAACCCAAAGCCCACGCCGATCAGCATGGCGAAGACCAAATTAATTTCCGGCCCCAAATAGCCGGTTTTAGCCAAAGGCGCGACGATCTCGTTCATAGCCACAACCTCTTAAAAAAGATAGCCGCCAGGAACCCCCCAGCGAAGAGCATCAGCATAAAGACCCAACTGCCTAGGGCCATGGTAGCTCCGCCCGATAAGGCTTGACCGCTGGTGCACCCGCGCGCGATCCGCGCCCCGATGCCCATAATAATCCCCCCCAACAAAGCCCAGCCCAAGCGTTGCTTGGCGGTGATTTGGGGGCCATGTTCGATGGTCTTGCCGAAGCGACCGGCGGTCATGGCGGCGACAAAGCCACCAAAGAAGACGCCGATGGTCTGGAAGACCAACCAGTCGTTCAGACTGACCTTGCCTTCTCGGATATAGCGGGAAAAGTATTCGAGGCCCCCGGTATGTTCCGGGGCGACCAGATTCAGCAGCCCCGCACCGACGCGGGTCACCGCACCAGAGCCGCCCAAGCCGCGCCCGGCAATGTAATAGGCCATCAACAAAACCAATCCCAGGCCGATTCCGGCCAGCAGGTTAGGCCAATAGGGTTGGGCCGTGATTTCTTTGTTCGACATGATTCCTCTTTGGATTAGGAAAAGGTGGGCATCGACTGGCCGGCAAAGACCAAGATGAAGCGCAGGCTCAGGCTACCGATCAAAACCAGCAACGGCACAAAGAAGCTGAACTTGCTTTTGCCCAGCGTTTCCATAGTTTCGAGCACCAGAGGCAGCAACAAGCCGCCCACAATAGTGATCGACCAGAACCAAGGGGCATAATGACCGGTCAAGAAGCTCCACATCGCTTGGGCTCGATTGGCGTCTCCAGTCAAGCCACCGATCACGAAGACCGTCAGGGCAAAGCCCTCTAAAGAGAGCAAATACATGTCCAGGCGCGAATAGATGCGCTTTTCGGTCTGGGGGGCCATCCAAAGCATCAAGGCCGCCGCAGCCGAAAGGCCCGAAAGCAAAAACAACAGGCCCAAGACGGCGTTCGACCAAAGCGGGCGCGCATAAAAAGTCGCCAGCAAAATACCTGTATAGACACCTACGCCCACGCCAATGTGGGCATTGACCACCGCGATCTTGCTCAATTGGGTCTCAGCTTGGTCCAAAAAGGCCAGCCCGCCAAACTTGGCGCGGAGTTCTTCTTTATAGAGAATGGCCGCTTGCAGGATCGAGAAGGGATAAAAGACCACCAACATCCAACTACCCCAAGACATGGGAGAAGTCCAAACGAAGGCGGTGTAAAAGCGCCAAACATGCAGCTTAAAGGCAAGATCCAAAAAGAGGAAAAACATGCCCGCGCTCAAAGCAATCGGGGCCAATAAGGCCGCCCGTTTGACGGTAGGTTTGCTGTTGGAGCGTTGACGCAAGATCAAGCTCATGGAGCTAATCACCAAAAGACCGGCGGCCAAACCACCTAAAAACAGATAGACCGGCACCTCCCAATTCCAAATGGCCAAATGGGGCAGGACGTCGGGGTTGAGTTTGTTCGATACGATTTCAGTCATGGCTACACCAGCCAAAAGAGTTTGGGTTTCGTTCCGGCGTGGGTCTTGTCTTGTTTCACCTGTCGGCCCTTTAAGAGCGCTTCGGCTTTGCCGTCGTTGCTATTGAGGTCCACCAGATTCAAGGTGCCGGTGGGGCAAACTTGGGTGCAGGCGGTGCTCGTCATCCCTGCCTGGATGCGGTGGTTACAGAAGGAGCATTTGTCGGCGAAACCGCCCGGGTGGATGTAGCGCGCATCATAGGGACAAGCAGCGATGCAAGCCTTACAGCCCGTACATAAATCCCGGTCGATCTGCACCGTTCCGTCACCGGCATAGTGGCTCGCTGCGGTTGGGCAGTTGGAGACGCAGGGTGCATCTTCGCAATGCTGGCAGCGCTCTGAGCGGTTAGTGAGCGTTAGATTGGGGTAGCGCCCCTCGGTGATCGAAACGACCCAATCGCGGCAGAAGCCCTCGGGGACGTTATTTTCCGACTTGCAGGCGTAGACGCAAGCCGAGCAACCGACACAACGCTGGGTGTCGATGATCATGGCGTATTTACGTTCTCGGCTCATCTTGCAAAGGTGACAAAATTGTTTTTCATGCCCGTGCTACCCATAATGGGGTCCACCGTCAGCTGGGTGATCATCTCGTTGGCACTCACACCCCGGTGGAAGGCCCATTTGAGCCGGGGGTCGGTATGGCCAAAGCCGTGCACCAAATAGACGGCATCCGGCCGGATGCGCTCGGTCAATTTCAGGCGCACCTTAGATGAAGACTTCTTGCCCTCTTGATTGATCAAAAAGACATATTCTTGGTCCACCAGACCTAAGTCCAGGGCGGTGATCCGGTTGATCCAAAGCTCATTTTCGGACAGCAACTCGCCCAAGAAACGATTGTTTGAGGTCCGCCCGAAGGTATGGTTCGGGGCCCGGCCGTAGATCAGCCGCAAATAGCCTGGAGGGTTCTCTGGGTGCGAGGTATATTGGGGCACGCCGTCGAACCCAGCGGCCTTGAGCCTCGTCGAAGACAGCTCAATCTTACCGGTTGGGGTGTTAAAGCGCAGTTGTTCTCCGGGTTTGCGGTAAATATCCGGGTCTTCTTTGACCATCACCCCCACCTGAGACATCTGTTTGAGGCTGCTGCCCACGGTCTTGAGGCGGTTGTCCAAATATTCTTCGATGGGCGGGAAAAGACCGGGGTCCAGTTTCCAGGCCTGGGCCAGCAATTTTGCAATCTCATGCCCCGGTTTGGCGTTTAAGCCCTTTAAGGGGGGTACTGCTGGCTGGCGCAGGGCCACGTAGGGGCGGCGGTAAACCCGGTCGTCCAGGTCGTCGTAGCGTTCCAGGTAGGTTACCTCGGGCAGGACCACGTCCGCATAGCCCGTGATTTCCATGGGCAAAACGTCGATCACTACCAGGAAGTCTAAGGCCTTAATGGCTTCGATGGTGTCATCCACATGTCCCAAGGTCTGGACTAAGTTGGTGCCGTAAACGAACCAAGACTTGAAGTTCCCTTTCTTGGTTTCATCGACCACCTCGTTAGCCGGGGTCTGGGACGCTAGGGGGAACCTAGATTTATAATGGTGGCCCCCCTCTTTCTTGGTGAATTTATAGGGGGTGCCGACGCCAAACTTTTTGGTTTGGTGGATCAGACCGCCGGGCATACGGTAGTTACCCAACAAAGCGTTTAAGATGGCAATAGCCCTAGAACGTTGGGTGTCATCGCCATACCAGCTTACGTGCCGTCCAGGATGCACCAATGCCTTGGAACCATAACGACCCAGGTCACGACCCACAGCCAGGATATCCTCAACCGAAATGCCGGTGATGGCAAAGGTCGCCTCGGGGGTGGCGTCTCGCACTCCGGCGCGTAGCTCCTCAAGGCCGATGCAGTTGGCTTTGACAAATTCATGATCGTACAATTCTTCTTCAATCAAGATCCGAATCCAGGCGCGCAGCAGGGCCAAGTCGGTGCTAGCCTTAATAGGCAACCAACGCTCGGCCTTGGAAGCGGCCACCGAAAAGCGCGGGTCCACGGCGATGATCTTGCAGCCGCGTGATACGGCCTCACTAAAGTCCTGCACCGCCGTGTTGTGCATGTTCTCGCCTAGGTGGCTGCCGATCAGCACCAAATATTCCGAGTTGGCAATATCCAAACCCTCGGGGCTACCCACGGCGTGGCCGAAGGTCATGCCAAAGGCTTCTTCTCGGGCCCCGCGGCACTGAGCGTAGGAGGGGTGTGCGTGGTTGAGGATGCCGTAAGCCGCAAAGAGGCGGTTAAAGAAGCTGGAACCGAAGCCATGAGAAAAGAAAACGATCTTGTCCGCCTCATTGGCGGCGGTCATTTCTTCATACTTCTTAGCAATCAACGCAATGGCCTCTTCCCAACTAGCCTCAACGAACTTTTGGGTCCCGTCGGCGTCGGTCTTGCGGATCAAGGGGGTACGGAGGCGGTCGGGATCATAAAGCAGGCCGATCCCCCCGGTGCCGCGCGGGCAGAGGTGGCCGTTGGAAAGGGGGTGGTCCATCTGGCCGGTAAGCTTAAAAACCTTGCCATCCTTTACGTGGGCGTCCACCCCGCAGCGCCAAAAGCACAGTTCGCAGGTGGTGGGCACAATCTTGTCGGCAACGGGAGCGGCCTCAGCATTGGGTGCATACCCTAGAAAAGGGACCTGTCCGACGATGGCGCTGGTAGCCAAAAAACCCGAGGAGATTTGCAGAAATTCTCTGCGTGAAGTATTTGCCGTCATGGGTATATCAGGAAAGGGCGAATTCGCGGTGATCTTAGATAACAACCTTGGCTTCAGTTTATACGGATTTTTAAATATTGTTCAATTACCGCTTTTGGCAACCGGCCCTTTTTTTTCCGCCACATCCCTGTGTTGCGGTGTTGAAGCACGCTTTAGGGAAGTTGAAAAATTTTGGTAAATTGGGGACTTTTCCCCATGGCACTCCAAACAGCCTCCCACCCGTTCGAATTTTCCCACCTCAAATTCGTTAAACTTCCGGGCTTGGAGGTGCAGCGTCTCCGGTCCCTTTTGGGGGCCCCAAGCTCGGGGTAAACCCCAACCCCCCTGGGGTGAGGCGGAAGTGCCCGGCACCTTGCCCCAGGCGGCTGGATTCTGGTGGCAAGAGGCGCAGCTACGCGCTCCCGTGGTGGTGTGCGGCGAAAGGGGGGCATAGATACTGGCAGACTGCGGCCCCTTGGGGGTTTGCCGGGTCCAGATCATGCCGGGAACAAAGGGCGTGACTTGGCCTTGATACCAACCCAAGGCCGGTAATTTTGCTTGATAGTCCCAACCGGTCTCCACCCACCGGCCAGGGGTTATTTTGCCTTGGGCGTGGTCAAACTGCTGGCCCTTAGGGTCGTAGTCCAGATGGCAACCATAACACTGCGGGGCCCAGCCCGCATGGCAGGCGTCACAGCTCAAGCGCTGATGGTTCGGGGTCTGGTGCTCAGCGTCCACTAGCGGCACTGCTAACATTCCGCCTTGGGCTTTAGGTTTTAAAAAACGCCGCCCCGCTTTTTGCCGTAGGTTATGCAGTGGGCTGCCAAAACGCTGGGCTGTAAAGGGTGGCTGGCGTTCGACGCCGTGGCAGTCTAGGCAGGCGATTTCGCGCTGCTCGCCCTTGGCCTTTGCGCTACCGTCACCCATCACCCCGCGCCGGGTGTGGCAATCGGTACAAAGCAATCCGGCGCGGCTGTGCACGTCCGGTGTCTCTTTGGTGACCGGGCGTCCGTCGAAAAGATAAACACTACCCGGCTGGGGTGCCGCCCGTTCAGCCAAACCGGCATAACTCAGCGCGATCCGGCCCGAGCGGCTATGGCAGCCGAAACAGCGCCGGTTGTCGCGGGGCAGGTCGAGGGACCGGTGGACCCCGGCTTTGGCCTCGCCTAAGTGGCAAGCCAAACAGGCCCCACCGCGCCAAGCCAAGACCGGCTGGCTGGAATCGAGCACCGTACCTAAATGGCAGGAAATACATAACTTGCGTAGGTAGCTTTCGGCCCCCTGATGGCCCAGTTGGGCGGCAGACTTGGCTTGTGGCGGTTCGCCAAAGGCCCGTTGGGTGGTCTCGATCAAACCGGATGCGTGGTTCATCAAGTTACCGCTATGTTGAGCCACCTCTTTTTTATGGCAGTCAGCGGCCCCACAGCCGCGCCCCTCCGGCTGGCCGGGGCTGGATAACAGGCCTTGGTGGGCTTCGGCTTCGGTGGTAGCTTGGGCTTGGCCCTGGTGGCAGGCGACACAGGCCGTTTGGGCGTGGGCCGGAGTGGGCCAAGACAGTTTATGGCAAGTCCGGCAGTCGGCCCAAGCCAGTTGGGCCCAGATCAAAAAGAAAATCGCCAGCCACCAATTACGCATGCTTCCAAGGGGTAATGACAGAGCGTCAACGGGCCGCTCAACAGGGTTCAACTTGGGCAAAGGACCCGTTTTGAAGCGGTAACCCTTACCTACCCCATTTTGTATACCCCAACAAGCCCCGTACCCGCCAATCAACAACCCCAACAGATTGAGCTTTTTGGCAAAGCCCCTAAAGATTCCTGCTTTTTTATAGAATCTCTTATGAAAAGGGGCTTTTCTTTCAGCATGGGGCAGGGTAAGATACCGCATCGTTATATTCGCATAATCAACCTGAGTAGACTTAGCTTATGGACTTCCCCACCGCTTTCAAAGTGACCTACCAAATCTTGAGTGAGCGCAGCGACCTCAAGGCGATGACCAAAAAGAACCACGCCAAACATTTGCAAGCGGTGGACAACAACGCCCGGCTGCTCTTCCCGCTGGCCTTCCAAGGCCAGGAGGTGATCGGCTTGGCAGTGACCAATTCCCACTGGCGGATTCAGGTTGTCGAGCCTTACAAAGAATTTTTGTTCACCGCCATCAAGCGAACCGAGGCCTTGGACTTAGACAGCCGGGTTGCCTTCCATGAAGGCCGCTTAGAGGATTTTGAAGAATCCGGTTTCCCCGCCGCTTTCTCAACCTTAGCCCCCAACTTGATGGATGCTGCTGAGCGCAAAGCTTACTTTGCGGGCCTTGCCGGGAAAGTCGCTCCCGGGGGCCGCTTGACCCTGACCGCGCTCTTTAGCGACACCGAAGCGATGGAGGCCTGGAAGGCCGAAGGCCCCGAAGTGGCCAAAGACGTAGAGGACCTGCTCAAAGTGGCCCAACCGCTGGACCGGGCCGCTCTGGTGGCCGAGTTGGAAGGCTTGGGCTTCACCCAGCATTGGTCTTGGGGCAAAAATCGGATGTTGGAAGTCCTGCACTTTAAGAAGGGGTAAGATGGAGCTGAAAGACCGCTTGCTTGCTTGGTTCGCCGAAGACAGCGACCGCATCACCGAGCCTGAGGACCTAGCCGAAGCCTTCCCCGAAGATGACCCAGCCGCCTTGGCGGCAATCCGCGAAGAAGAGATGGTCCGTTTGGTCGCCGAAAACCTACGCGAGCGTCCAGGCCTGAAATTCCACGACTACAAAAACCTCTACCCCTTCCCCAGCAGCGCCGAGCTGAAGCTAGCCCAAGCGGTGGTTGATCCTGAGGCGGCAGGCGAGTTAAAGAAGAGACATTAAGGGGCGTTTACAGTAGGCTTTCGTTGATTTTTGCTCCCTGACTTCACGACTTCGAGCGCCTCAGTGCTTAGCAATTGAGTTGAAACCCGAATGGGGTAGGCCCGAAAGTACAAGTAACCCTGCCCGCTTATACGCTCACAAAGTGGTTGGTGGAAGAGTATCCTCCGTTCAAGCCCCCGCCACCCTAAGGGGCTATTATACGTGGGATACCGCCCCCTGATTTTAACTTAGGAATTTCGTGGAAATAATAGACTATAATTTTGCTGGTAAACCGTTGATTATTGATCAAACGGACGTTTACCTAGGAGAGGCATGGCCCAGCGATAAATACGCTCAATGGGTGCGTACCGAAGAGGCGAGAGGTGATAAGGAATATTTAGCAAGGATATTCCACCTCCTTTGGGGCTTTGGGCACGCGATATTGGATCGAAAACAAAAGGTCGAAATCGAGGTTTACTCGCTGGTCAGCGAAGATTTAAAACACCTTATTTCTTTCCCAAATTTGGCGAAATTAAAAGGGCTGAACGTGCTTGGGAGCCTGCCCTCGGTTGGGTTTGCTGAAGTTAAAAAACAATTTAAGTCACGCGAAACGCAAACAGGATTCATATATAAATTCCACCGGATTGAAATTTTTATAGGGGTAGATGAAAAGGGGGTGACTTTCCCTGCTCAACCGGCGGCTGTTGTGAAGCCAAATGACCTGTGGAGTTGGTTTGAGGAAAAACGTCTTTCTCGCTTATATTGACTTGCAGGAAAAACCAAAGCTCCAGCGGGCTGTCGGGCATACCGATGTCTCGCCAACAAATACGGCGACGATCACCGGGCGGGATGGTGCTAGTGGTGCTCTAAATAAGCTTCACTCGCATGTTTCAGGAATTCTGAACGGTCTTGGCCGGTGGCCGCGCGATACTCGTCAATGCGGATCACCAGGGCGGTAGGCAAGGAGGCGTTAATTTTCTGCTTCGGCGCGTAGCGATAGAGCAGAGCCGGGTCCAGCGGGACCGGGTAAAGCCGTTCACCGGGTCTTAAAGCCAACTCCAACTTCTCGCGCTTAGGCTGTTTGGGTAGGGTTTCTGCTTCAGCCAGCACCAGTGCCAACACGTCCCGCGCCATGTCTAGCGCCTGTTCTACGCCACGCCCATCGGTGAATAGGTTATCCAAGCCTGGGAAGGTGACGTAGATTACCCCTTCCTCACCCGGCTCCTCTGATGGGGTGAATTTTGCCCAATAGGTCTTCATGGTTTCCTCCTCGGGGCTATTTCAGTCCCGCCTGTTTTAAAATTGCGTTGAGCGTGCCCTTGGCAATGTCCCTGGGGTGGCGCGGAACGGGGAAAGACTTTCCGTCCTTGCTCCATTTGCTGTGGTTCGCGCCTTCGGTCTTGGACCAGCCCGCTTCTTTTGGCAATTTTTCCAGTTCTTTGACTTTCATCTTTGCTCTCTACTTTATCTAAATTTATACGCCTAGGCGCACAATATAAATAGAATCTTTGCACCTGGGCTCATATTCCCCAAAAAGCCCCGGTGGGCTGAGGTCTACTGAAAAATAGTATACTGTCACCTGATTATGAAGCCTTGACCGAAGTCGCCCAAACCTTAAACTATAGTGGACCGAAAAGTTCAGACAAAATTTGAATTAGGCGTTATTTCTGAATTGCGGTAACGAACCTCGATTTAGG
>JAVVEA010000005.1:0-198401 GCA_032250835.1 bacterium | reverse complement strand
TGGGAACCGCAGACCCCTAAGCGGGAATCCGCTGGGGCTAAGGTTACAGAACCCTTCTGGGTTCAACGCTTTCTTTCTCCTCTAGAGCCGGGCCGGTCCCCCCAAAGGACCGGCCTTGTCTCTAAACCACAGAAGGAACAGGGCGTTGAGCCCATAAGGCTTAAATTAATCGCTGGTAGGTTCAACGCTTTCTTTCTCCTCAAGGTAAGGCCCAACTCCGGTTGGGCCTTTATCTTATGACGCAAGGCGGCGTTGAGCTGACCAACCTTTGACCCCTGACCAGTCCCAGATTCCCTGGGCCCTTCTGGGTTCAACGCTTTCTTTCTCCTCTAGAGCCGGGCCGGTCCCCCAAAGGACCGGCCTTGTCGCTAAACCACAGAAGGAACAGGGCGTTGAGCCCATAAGGCGTAAACTACCGGTTGGTAGGTTCAACGCTTTCTTTCTCCTCAAGGTAAGGCGGCGTTTAGCTGGCCTGCATCGGCAAATGGCAGTCTTTCCTTCCAAGCAGCCCTTTATTTTTGGGGCATCGCTTGTCATAACCTCAAAAAAGTCGCATCATAGGGGCGATAAACCAGATTCCCCTTTGATCCATGCGAAGTCAGCCTTTAGCGCACCCACCGGTAGACCAAGCCATCCGAGAACGCCGTTCCTTCCGCGCCTACAAGGACCAACCGGTCCCCAAAGAGGTGGTGCAGCGGATTTTGGATACCGCCAAACATACGCCCAGCTCGACCAACATGCAGCCTTGGCGAGTCTTTGTGGTGATGGGGTCTAAAAAAGCGGAACTAGACCAATTGCTACTCAAGGCCTTCGATGAGCGCCGCCCGGCGGCACCGCAGATGAGTGCCTATCTAACCGAGTGGTTTGAGCCCTACTACACTCGCCGTTATGAGTGCGGGATGTCGCTCTACGACACCCTAAATATCGATAAAGACGACAAAGCGGCCCGTATCGCCCAGTCCCGCAAAAACTTCGAGGCCTTTGGGGCTCCGGTGGCCATGTTTTTTGCGATGGATGACCGCCTAAAGGATGGTTCGCTCTTTGATTGCGGGATGTTTTACCAGTCTGTCATGTTAGCGGCCTTGGGCGAAGGTTTAGAAACCTGTCCCGAAGCCTCTTTGATTTCCTGGCCCGATTTGCTGCGCGAATTTTTTGGCGTCGGTGAAGAGTTGCGTTTTCTTTCAGGCATGGCTTTAGGCTATGCAGATTACCAGGAAAGGGTAAACCAGTACGAAATCCCCCGTGCGCCAGTAGACGAATTCACCCTTTGGGTGGATGGCTCTAACTAAAGAAATCTCCATTGGTTGGATGGGAAAGCTTGACAGTTTTTTGCCATCCCGCTAATAACAATCCTTCAACGGAAAACGATTTTCCCACAAGGCAAGCAGATGAAACAGACCCCCTTTGTCCGGAAAGAAGACTACGTCTCCGGCGAACTCCAGAAGGAATGGTTCGTGATCGACGCGGAAGGCAAGACCCTCGGCCGCATCGCTACCGAAATCGCCAAAATCCTTCAGGGCAAACATAAGCCCACTTACACGCCCCACGTGGACACTGGCGACTATGTCGTGGTGGTCAACGCCGAAAAGGTGAAGGTCACCGGCGCTAAGATGAAGGACAAGATGTATTACCACCACACCGGTTATCCCGGTGGTATCAAGCAAGCCAACTTAGCTGCTTTGATGGAACGCAAACCTTCGGCCGCTATTGAGCACGCCGTTAAGGGTATGTTGCCCAGCAACCAGCTTAACCGCAATGGACTTGATAAATTGAAAGTTTACGCTGGCCCCGCGCACCCGCACGGCGCACACAAACCGACCACCCTTGAATTTTGATCGATATGGCTCAGCAGCAGTTTTACGGTACCGGTAGAAGAAAATCATCTGTAGCCCGCGTCTTTTTAAGGCCCGGCACTGGCAAAATCATGGTTAATGACCGTGAGGCCGGTGAGTTCTTTCACCGAGAAATCTATCTGATCCAGATCAATCGGCCCTTCGCGGTAACCGAAACTCAGGGTCAGTTTGATGCATACATCACCGTTAAAGGTGGTGGTACCACCGGTCAGGCGGGTGCTATCTTACACGGGATGTCTCGTGCTTTGGTTAGCTTCAGCGAAGAAAACCGCCCGGCTTTGCGCCAAGCGGGCTTCTTGACTCGTGATGCACGCGAAGTGGAACGCAAGAAGTACGGTCAGAAAGGTGCCCGCGCCCGCTTCCAGTTCTCGAAGCGTTAATCAGCGGCAATATTTTTTGGTTGCAAAAAAAAGGCTCCCCTTGGGGAGCCTTTTTTTTTGCCCACTACGTTAAATGCTTGCCGTCCCCCGAGTCAGGCGCATGCCGCTTCGGCCCTAGGTGCGCCGGTATTCGGGGTTCATTTGGGCTTCTTGGGGCAGGAGCTTGAGGAAGTTGATCTCATTGCCTTGGTGGTTAAAGGTGACCTCGTCCATCAAGTGGCTGATTAGCTTCAGGCCACGGTGCATCAAGTCGCCCCCGACCATCGCCTTGTCGGCTTCGAAACCGCGCCCTTCGTCTTTAATCTGCACCAAGATCCGGTCCATCATCAAAAAAATCTGGAAGTAGATATTTTTTTCCGGGTCCTTTTGGTTTCCATGCTCTACGGCGTTGGTCAACCCTTCGTAAATCGCCATCTTTAGGTCTGGGAAACTGCCGTATTCCTCGGGGTAGATCAGCTCGATTAGGTTGTCAACGGTGTCGAGTAGTTTGAGGCTGCTGCGTTCGCTAGAGCGGATAACCACCTGATATTGGTTGGTCATCTGGTAGTTGATCAGCTCGTTTTTTTGGAACCGACTTTTGTGGTGGCGGATGGTTCGCGCAAAGGCCTCACGGGCTTCTTCTAAGTCTAAAGGCAGCAGCAGAAAGGCGGAAACGCCATAGTTCACTGCTTGTACTGAGTCGGCAATGCTTTCTTGGGTGCCGATCAAAACGAAGGGGAGGTCGCGGTCACGCTCGCGCAGTCCCTTGAGCAGGTCCAGGCCCTCTTTTTTACCCGGTTTTAGACAAATTTCGCTGACCACTAGGTCATAGTGGTGCTTATTTAAGTTAAGCGAAGCCTTCTCATAGCTCCTGACGAAATCGACCTCCAGATTTTCGGCGTCCATCAGTTCTTTTAAGTCCGCCTTCAATCCGGGATTGTCGGTCAGGACCATAGCTTGGAATTTAAGACTTTCCATCGGCAGTTGCCAAGTTTAGGTTTTCTCTTGAGCTTACTTTGAACCGGACTAGCTTGTCCATGCCTTGGGAGGCATTTGACTTGACGGTAAGGCCTTCGGTTCCCTATTTATATAGCTTGCTCGTTGTCAACCAGTAACTATTTTAGGAGCGCGTAATGGCAGATCTGGACGGCCTCAAAGACGGTAAGGATTTTGGGATCGGTATCCCCCAAAAAAGTGAGCCCTTTTTCTTGAAAGGATCAAACAACTTAGACTGGGGCATGAAACACCGCTTGAGCCAGTTGTTTAACCCCAAAACGGGTAAGACCGTGATGCTGGCCTTTGACCATGGTTATTTCCAAGGCCCCACCACCGGTTTAGAGCGCATCGACCTGACCATCGCGCCTTTGATGCCCTATGCCGATGTTTTGATGTGTACCCGCGGTATTGCCCGCCAAGTGGTGGACCCCGCTTTGGGTAAACCTCTGGCCCTGCGCGCCTCGGGCGGGATGTCGATCATGAGCGAACTGTCTAACGAAGAAGTGGCCGTGGCCATTGATGACGCCGTTCGCCTCAACGCTTCGGCCATCGCCGCACAGGTATACATTGGGGCCAAGTTCGAGCACCAATCGATCATGAACGTGATCAAACTGATCGACGAAGGCACCCGGGTGGGCATCCCCACCTTGGCTGTGACCGGCGTAGGTGCTGATATGGCTCGCGACGCCCGCTACTTCGGTTTAGCGACCCGTATCGCCGCCGAGATCGGCTCCCATTACGTCAAAACCTACTTTGTCGAAGAAGGTTTTGAGAAAGTAACCCACGGCTGTCCGGTGCCCATCGTGATCGCTGGTGGCAAGAAGCTGCCCGAGATGGAAGCATTGACCATGGCCTACAAAGCCATCGACCAAGGTGCTGCTGGCGTAGACATGGGCCGTAACATCTTCCAATCCGAAGCGCCGGTGGCTATGATCCAAGCAGTCAACGCAGTGGTACACGAGAACATGAAGGCTGAGCAGGCCTTCGAAATGTTCAACGACCTCAAGTCAAAGGGCTAGGCCCTTGATCTATCTCCGGCGGTGAAGGCCGCCGGAGAATTCTCCAACCTGATCCCCCCAAAAAGATGTTGAATCTCTGGTCCGATGCCGAGGCCAAGGAACTGGCCCAACAGTATCCCGAACTTTCCGCTAGCTTGGTCGAACGCCTTTATGCCAGCCGTTTATTGGGCCGTGAGGCCTCTCTGATCTTGCATGGCGGTGGCAATAGCTCGATCAAAGCCAAGGGCCAAAACATCTTCGGTGAGTCCATTGATTGCCTCTATGTCAAAGCCTCGGGTTTTGATATGGCGCAGTTGACCCCCCAAGGGTTGCCTGCCTTAGAATTAGAAGGTTTGCTTAAGTTGAAGACGCTGTCCTCCATGGACGACCTGACCATGACCAACCAAGTACGGCGTCAATTGCTGGACCCCAATGCGGCTAACCCTAGCATCGAAGCCTTGGTGCATGCCTGGATTCCTGCCGCTGCGGTGGACCATACGCACGCCGATGCGGTCTTAGTGCTGGCGGCCCAACAGGGCGGGAAAGCCCTTTGCCAGGAGACCTTTGGCCCTGATTTTGTGGTGCTCGACTATGCTTACGCTGGGTTCCCGTTGGCTTTAGCCGTCGCTCAAGCCTTGAGCGACCACCCCCAAGCCAAAGGTCTGGTGCTGATGTCCCATGGGATCATTACCTGGGGTGAGGACGCCAAAAGCTCCTACAGCCGGATGATTGAAGCGGTTACCTTGGCTGAAACCAAATTGGTTCAGCTCGGTGCCGGGCAAGCCATTAAGGCCAAGGATGCCCAAGTGCAAGCGGCCTGGGAAGCCTTTACCCAATTGGGGCCGGTTTTAAGGGGTATGGCAAGCCTGCGCAGCGGACGTAGGTTCGTAGCCCTCCCTTTGATCGAAGCTGAAGTCCTACCCCTATTAGAAGGCGATTTAAGCTATCTCAACACGGTGCCCCTGACGCCGGACCACTTGATCCGCACCAAAGCACTGCCCATGATCGTTGAGGGCTTGGACCCCAAGGACCTCGAGGCGGCCAAAGAAAAGTTGGCCGCTGCTTTTGATGCCTACGCCCAGCAATATGACGCCTATTTTGAGGCCCATCAAGGCCGACTGGAAGCCGGATTGGAGCGCTTCGACAACCTCCCCCGGATGGTCTTGCTGCCTGGGGTTGGGGCGGTTGCTTTGGGGCCGGACGTCAAACATGCCCAAGTGACCTGCGACATCTTACGCCAAACCTTGGCAGCCAAAGGCCAGTTGGCACGGATGAACAAACGTTTTGAAGGCTTGAGCCCAGACCATCTTTTTGAGATGGAATACCGGGGCCTACAGCACCATAAGCTTAAGGGCAAAAAGGATCAGCCGCTACGTGGTCGGGTCTCGATTGTGACCGGAGCCGCGGGTGCCATCGGGGCCGGGATCTGCCATGTCTTGGCCCAAGAGGGTTCGCAGCTGGTTTTTACGGACCTGCCGGGCGAAAACCTAGAGCGGGTCGCTCAGTTGTTCCATCAGGCCTACCCTGGGCAGGTGATGCACCACCCGATGGACGTAACCAGTGCCGAATCCATTGATGCCTGCTTTGACGAGGTCACCCGGGCCTATGGCGGCATCGATTTGTTGGTGATCAACGCCGGGTTGGCCCATGTTTCTCCTTTGGAAACCATGGACTTGGCTCGGTTCCAGCTATTAGAAAAGGTCAACGTTGAAGGCACTTTGTTGATGCTTTCTCAGGGCGCTAAATACTTCCGCCGCCAAGCCGCTGGCGGAGACATCGTGTTGGTTAGCACCAAAAACGTGTTCAGCCCCAGCGCTAATTTTGGGGCCTATTCGGCCACCAAAGCCGGAAGCCATCAGTTGGCCCGAATCGCTAGCTTGGAATTTGCCGATATGGATGTTCGGGTGAACATGGTCAGCCCCGATGGCGTTTTCAGCGATGACGACCAAGTTAAATCGGGACTTTGGGCCACCGTGGGCCCAGACCGTATGAAGGCCCGCGGACTAGACGAAAAAGGATTGGAGGAATATTACCGCAACCGGAACCTGCTTAAGGCCCGGGTAACCGCCCGCCATGTGGGCCATGCGGTGCTCTATTTCGCCACCCGGCAAAGCCCAACTTCCGGGGCGACCATCCCGGTAGACGGCGGCTTGCCTGACGCCACCCCCCGTTAAACCATGCGCTTAGGGCTAATCGACCGCTACATCATCAAGGAATTTGTGCTCTATTTTGGGGCCTGTTTGGTGAGTTTGGTGGGGATTGCCCTAACCTTTGTGGTCTTAAGCGAGTTAGATACGCTGGGTGAGCCCGAAGGCACCCGGCTTTTTATTGAAGCTATCCTCGCGGCGATTCCGCTGTTAGTGGAGTTGACCCTGCCGATTGCGGTCCTTTTGGGCACCATCCTCACCTTCTCTAGCCTCTCTAAAACCAGCGAGATTACGGCCATGCACGCAGCCGGAATCAGCCTGCCTCAATTGATGAAGCCCGTGTTGTTGGTGGGCGCGTTTATCCTCGGATTTGCTTACTTCAACCAATCTTATCTAGCGCCCTGGTGGGGCGCTGAAAAGAAACTGGACTTTGCGGCCCCTACGGAACCAAAAACCTATTGGCGTTTTTATCAAGGCCGCCTTTATTATTTTACGGACCTAGACAAAACCCAACAACGGGCCGGTCGGGCTGGTGGGATAGGCTTCGGGGCGGACCGCAAGGTAAACGAAATCATTCGTTTTGAGGGCATCAAGCAGCTAGAAGAAGGCTGGCAAATCGGCGCTGGTTTAGATTTGTTGATTGATGGAGAGCGTTTAACCTATCAATCCATCATGGCCCGTCAAGCCGAAACCGAAGCCCTACCGGTGGTCTTTAAGCCAGAATTGCCGCACCCAAAATACACTAGCTTTTGGGCCCTGATCAATGAAATCCGCATCAAGGCCCAAGGGGCGGTCAATTATCAATCAGACCTGTTCGCGATGTATCAGAAGATTTCGGCCCTGGTGGCGGTCTTCACCATGATGCTCTTGGCGTTGCCTTTCTCACTCTTTTCGGGGCGTCAGGCAAACGTGCGGACCGGTATCGTGGTGGCCGTAGTGCTGGGCTTTGTTTTTTGGCTTGCCGACCAGTTGTTTGTTTCGTTCTTTGAAGCCGGGGCTCTCCCCGCGCCCTTGGCGGCCTTTGGGTCGAATGTTGTTTTTATCATCCTGGGCTTGGTGCTGATCCGGCGCAAGCTAAACTGACCGGTTAGCTAGGACCAGCCGGTATAGATGTTCTAGCAAGGGCTCCAATCCCTGGTGGCTGACCGCGCTGATCACAAAAAAGGTCTCCCCTTGGTCTTCTAACTCACGGCGCAATTCCTCTACGTCAAACTCGGGGTCTAGGCTGTCTAGTTTGGTCAAGACCACCACCCGCTTCTTCTCTAAGAGGTCTTCAGAAAAGAGCCGCAACTCCTCGTAGAGTGCTTTGAAGGCGTCGATTGGCGCTTTCTCGGCGAAGGGGGAGCCGTCGAGCAAGAAGGCCAAGGCGGCGGTCCGTTGGATATGCTTTAAAAATCGGTCTCCTAGGCCTACGCCCTCGTGGGCCCCTTCAATGATCCCTGGAATATCCGCGACCACAAAGCTGCGGTAGTCAGGCAACTGGACCACGCCCAGGTTGGGGACGAGGGTGGTGAAGGGATAGTCGGCCACTTTGGGGCGGGCCGCAGAGATGGCGGAAATGAAGGTCGACTTGCCGGCATTAGGAAAGCCGACCAACCCCACATCAGCCATGATTTTTAGTTCCAACTCCAAGGACATTTCCTGGCCCGGTTCGCCCGGTTGGGCGTAGCGGGGCGCTTGGTTGGTGCTGGATTTAAAATGGATGTTCCCCAATCCGCCTCGTCCGCCCTTCAGCAGCAATTCGGGGTTTTCGTCGAGCACTTCCATGACGATCTCACCGCTGATTTCGTCACAGATCACCGTACCGAGCGGCAATTTAATGATCTTGTCGGCTCCGGCTTTGCCGGTCTTCATGTCACTCATGCCCGGCTGGCCATTTCCCGCCCGTTGGTGCGGGTTGAGGCGTAAGTCTTGTAGGCTGGTTAGGTTGGGGTCGCCTTGGATGAACACGCTACCGCCTCGCCCACCATCGCCCCCGTTGGGCCCGCCAAATTCAATAAATTTTTCGCGGCGGAAACTGGCACAACCGCCCCCGCCTTTGCCGGATTGGATCATGATGCGGGCGGTATCAACAAACTTAACCATTAGGAGCTTGGGAGAAGGTTTTCATCGGCGAAACTGAAGTAACTTTCCTCGGAGATGATCACATGGTCAAGTACCTTGATGCCCACCAGCTTGCCGACCTCGCAAAGCCTTTTAGTGATGCTTAGATCTTGGTTCGAGGGGCGGACGTCTCCGCTGGGGTGGTTGTGGATCAAGATCACCGCAGCTGCCTGAAGTTGCAAGGCAGGGGCAAAGACCTCGCGAGGATGTACCAAGGTCTGGTCCAGCAAACCGCGGCTGATCATCTGCAAACTCATGGGGCGGTGTCGGTTATCCAAAATAGCGATATGAAAGCTTTCTTGTTTTTCCCGGCCCAAGCGGAATCGATATTGCTCAAAAATATCCTGGCTACTGGTAACCCCTTGTCCTGCTCGTTTGCGCCGCGAAAGGGCCAGGCGTTGTCCCGCCTCTTCCAAGGCACGGGTAAATAACAAAAGATCCACCTCCTCCGGGTCGTCTCCGGGGCGGATCAAATCGGGGTCCAACTCGCCTTTAACGAAATGGGCGATCCATTTGTTTTGTAGCGGTTTGTTTTGCCACCGGTCTCCAGCCAAGTAGAGTAACAGTTCGCGGCTGCCTAACTGGTCGGCACGGCCTAACTTGAGTTGGTTTTCGAGCGGTAATAGGCCTTCTTGGCCATAAAGCTGCTCAAAAAACCGGCAGTCTGCCTGCAAAAAACAGGAAGGACAGAGTGGCTTGGCGGCACACACCTGGGGCAAATGCAGCGGGTTTTTGGGGCCAAAAAACAAAGCTAGGCCGCGGTCGATCCGGTAGGCCCGTGAGCGGTCTAGGGAAGTTTCTAAGAGATCGAACCAGTCAAAATAGTGGATTTCCTCTAGCCCGGAAAAACGTCCAAAGGCCCTGGCCGATTCGCTCGAATGCGGGTAGCCGAAACCCAGACGGGACAAAAACTCGGCTGTTTTCCAGAGGTCGCTAATACCCAGCTCACGGCTCAAATCACTAAAGGCGGCCTTTGGTTCTGCTTCGATGCGGCTGTGTAAGGTGCCTTGGTACCAACCGTTGAGCTTGGATCGCAGGGCGGCAAACTGTTCGGCTAATTCTAAGGCGCTGGGCTCTTCCAAAAAGCTGAGCGGGCTCGCCTGAATAAAACCAACCCACTGCGGGCCCGTAGCGAATTCGCTTTGGCTGATCAACTGCTCCACTAAGGGGCGTAGCGGGTCACCTTCAAGGGTGATCAGGGAGCTGGCCGCTTCTGGCAGGATAGCGGCCAAATAGGCGCGCCAAATGAGGTTATCATTCCATTGGATGTTTTCTTGGGGAAGCAGGGCGGTGATGCGGGGCCCGTAACCCTGCTTTTCGATCCACCGAATGACCTGTCCATAGAACCGTTGGAACATCAGGGCGACCAGTCCACCCCGGCGACGCGGTGCTCGAAGACGGGCATTTGTTCGCGTACCTGGGCTAAATGCTCCAAGTCCACTTCACCAAAGACCAGTTCTTCTTGCTCACCGTCTCCTTCGGCCAGGACCTGACCCCAAGGGTCGATCAGCAAGGAGTGCCCGTAAGACTGGCGTTTCTCGTTGTGGCGGCCTACCTGTCCGGGGGCGATCACGTAAGACTGGGTTTCGATGGCCCGCGCTTGCAACAAAGGCTTCCAATGAAACCGTCCGGTCTGGATCGTGAAGGCCGCAGGGACCAACATTACCTGTGCCCCGGTCCGGCGCAGCGCCTGGAATAGGCAGGGAAAGCGTAGGTCATAGCAGATGGTCATCCCTAAGAGCCCAATGGGGGACTCGGCGGTGATGATCTCCTGGCCCGGGGCCACGGTTTTGGATTCTTGTAGGTTCACCTCTTGGACCTTGGTGTCAAAGAGGTGGATTTTTCGGTAACGGCTCTGGACCGTTCCTCGGTCATCGATCAAGACCGAGGTGTTGTAGGTCTTGGCCGGGTTTTCCGGGTTTTTTTCGCAAAATCCGCCCATCAAGATCCAAATACCCTGGGCTTTGGCGGCTTCGCAAAACTGGTTTACGATGGGGCCGGGAATGGGCTCGGCAATGGAGAGGTATTCACTTTCCTTGCGCCCTAGGAACAAAAAGGACTCGGGAAAGAGAATCATCTTCGCGCCTTGGGCGGCGGCTTGGTTGATCAGGTCGAGGGCCTTGGCGAGGTTGGCGGCGAGGTCGTGGGTAGCGCAGACCTGGGCCATGGCGATAGACTGTGGCATGAGGGGTTATCTTAGTTGTTTCAGCTTAGCGGCGGCTTTCGCGGCCAGTTTGGCGTTTTCTTTGGATTTGTCGGCGATTAATGATTTTAATTGCTTCTTAGCGGCCTTTGGGTCACCGGCTTCTATCAAACCCAAGGCCAAACGCCAGCGCGATACGGGCACCCGGTTGGACTTGGGGTATTGCCGGATTAGGTCCGAGAAGCCCGCATTGGCGGTTTTCCAATCTTTGGCCACATGGGCGGCAAAGCTACCGTAATAAAGTGATTCCTTGGCGAGCTCTGGGTCCTTGGCGGCTTTCGAAATCGCCAGCATTTGGTCTTGGGCTTTAGGCCAGTTCCCGGCCTTAAAGACCTTCATGGCCTCGTCAAAGGCTTCGGTTTGGTTGCCCAAAGCGACTTCGGCGGCTTGGGCTTGGATTAGTTCTTTTAGCTCAAAAAGCTCGACCGCCTGGGCGTCTAACTTGGCTTCTAGTTGCGCCAGTTGCTCTTTCAGTTGGCGGTTTCCCTGTTGGTCCCGTTCGCCTTCCGCAGCAATGGCTTTTAGGTCTTCACGCAGGGCGTCGAGCTCGGAAAAAAAACCTTTGTTGGCGGCCTGCAATTGATCCAGGCGGGCTTTGGCATCGGCGCGGAATTCTTTGGCGTCTTTAGCTTGGTCGTTCTGGACTCGCTCTAAGTCCACCATTCTTTGCTCGACCACCCCGACTCTGTCGGCTAGACTGACCGCCCAGGAGGGTACCGTCCAAAAAATAAAAAGGGACAGGATTAATAGGCGGGCCATCGGATCTCCTTGGGGCTCCAAGCGGGGTTGTATTCCTCCACTTTCGAGGGCGAATCGGTGAGGCGGCGGACATAGCTGCCATCGATACGCATTAAATATAACTTCTGAACGCCCTGCTGCTTTTTAACAAACAACAGCTGCCGCCCGTCAGGTGAGAATTGAGGTTGCTCTTTGCTGCCTTTGCCTTCGCTGACTTGGCGCTGGGCTAAGCCCTTGGCGTCCATCATGAAGATTTCATATTGCCGCTCAACCAGTCCCGAGAAGGCAAAGAACCGCCCGCTTGGGCTCCAGGCCGGTTCGGCGTTGTAGGTTCCTTCAAAGGTCATGCGGTAAACCTCTCCTGTTGTTAAATCCTTTTGATAAATTTGTACAGAGCCGGACCGGTTTGAAACGAAGAGAAGCTGCTTTCCATCTGGCGAAAGTGCCGGGCTGGATTCGGTGCTGCTACGGTGGGTTAGGTCATGGAAGGTTTTTTCCGATTGCTCCCATTGGTAAATATCCGCATTGCCATTGATGGAAAGACAGAGCAAATAGCGGCCCTCATAGGGGGTGAAGGCGGCTTCTAGTAATACCCCTCGGTCCGGCAGTAGGGGGCGCTCGCCTCCAGCTAAGGAGAGTTTACGCACCTCGGCACCCCGGCGGCCCAAGTAGGTGTAGATTAGTTGGTTAGCGGCGGGGTTCCAACGGGGCAAGAGCAAGACACCGCCCGGCTGAGACAGGGTGGTTTGGCTGCGGCCAAAGAAATCGGTCAGCACTAAACGGTGGCCTTCGGACCGTGATTTGGTGATGTAGGCGATGCCGCTTTTCATGGCCGAGCGGGCCCCGGTCAGGCGGCGGATGATCCGTTCGGCCTCCTCGCGGGCTTGGGTGGTCTGGTCTGTCAGGGGCAGGCTAAAGACCCCGGTGTAGAGCACCATCTCGTCTAAGCCGGTCAATTGCAGGCGGGCCAAGTCGGCGTGAAAATCCAGCGACAACTCGATGTCTGCCGGGGCGTTCTCCGGCAACAGCTCGAAGAGGCCGGACCATTGCAGGATGTCTAATAACTCACGGCCCAAGGGGGTCTGGGCACCGGGGCCCGGGGCGATGCTGATCAGGCCGTAGGTCGCTCCGGTGATGTCAATGTACTCGCGAGCTTGCAGCGGAATCGAGCCACTCCAAAGCAGCATCCAGACTAATAACCAACGCCTCAAGGGGCCTCGTCGGGTCGGAAGCGGAACCAAGCTTCAAAGACCGGCTTGCCTTCTAAGATGTCTTGCGGCGGAGCCGGGAAGGGCGCAGAGGCGAGGATCGCTTTTTTGGCGGCTTGGTCTAAGAGGTCTAACCCAGAGCTTTCGCGCAGTTCCAACTGGTCGATCCTTCCGTCGGGTTTGATGGTCACCATAAACAAGATTTGGTATTCTCGCTCGATGCGCGGTGCTTTCCAGCGTCCCTCTACCTTTTGGCGTAGCAGGGATTTATAACTCATGGAACTCAAGCGCGTCGAAAGCAAACCGGAGCCCCCGGCCTCTGCGTTGCCCGCCGTTTCGGCGGGCGGTTGGGGCCGGACCGGTGGGGCTTCAACCGGTTTTTTTTCGGCTTCGATGGGTTTGGGTTCCACTTGAGCCGGCGTGGGCTTAGTCTTTTTTTGGGGCTCGGCAGAGCGGATCGCTTCGGGGGCCTTTTCGGGCTCTGGTGGGCTCGGTGGGGCCACCGGTGCCGGAACGGGTTTGGGCGATTCAAGGGCCGGTAACCCGCCGCCTGCCTTTTCAAAGACCAGCGTAGCGTCTAATAGGGGTTCGGGTGGCAGCGGGGACCAGTGGGCGACTGCCCAAATCAAGGCCAAGAAGCAGGCATGACCCAATAAGGAAACGCCAAAGGGCGTCAAGGTCAGACGTTCCATCACTCTTCTTCTACCAAAAGACCGACGCGCTCGGCTCCGGCCTGTTTCAAACGGGCCATCAAGTGGGTGACTTGCTCATAGCGCACCTTGCGGCTGGCGCGCAGGTTGACCCGGTCGCCGGGATGTTCGGCCAGCCAGAGGCCCACTTGATTGAATAGCTCTTCTTCCTTGAGCCTTTTTCGCCCCAGGTAGGTTCGGCCTTTGTCGTCTAAGGTGACGATCAGGCGGCGGTCGGCCTTAACGCTGCGTTCCTTGAGTTGTTCTTTAGGTAAGTCGATCTTGATCTGCCGCTCTAAAATGGGACTAGCAACCAGCAGGACCACCACCAGCACCAACAAAACGTCCACAAAAGGAGTTACGTTGATTTCCGCAACCGCACCTTCGGCGCGTTTGAGCCGCTTCATGATTCCTCATGATCGAAGAGGTTGAGCAGCTCCAAACCGAAGCGTCGCCCCTCCTCACCTAGTCCCTCGGCTCTGGATTTTAGCAGGTTGTGGGCAATCAAGGCGGGGATGGCCACAAAGAGGCCTAAGGCGGTGGCCACCAGGGCGGCGGCAATGCCGGGCCCAACGGCGGCCAGATGGGCCCCACCGGCGCGGCCTAGGGCGGCCAAAGCGTCGATCACGCCCAAAACGGTGCCCAAAAGCCCGATGAAGGGAGAGGAACTAGCTAAGGTGGCCAGTAGGCTCAATCCCTTTTGCAGCTTTTTTTCTTCGCCTAAAAGCCGAGCTTCTAGGGCCCGCTCCAAGCGAGCGAGGAATTGGGTGTGTTGGAGTCTTTGGGTGACCGGGCGGTTTTTCGCCACCAGGGTGCTTGGGGTCGTTTCGGACTTTTTGAGCAAATAGGCCTCTATGGCCAATTCCCGCAAGGGGCTGTAGGGCGAACTTTCCACCACCTGCTTGACCACCGCCATATCTAAAGGTCGCTCCAGACGCTGTGAAAAGGTTTCGCTGCGTGTGCTAGCTTGGGCCAGGGCTCTATAGCGACCTAAGATCAACCCCCAGGAAGCCACCGACAGCAGTAGCAAGAGCGCCATCACCGCGCGAGAAATCAAATCACCTTCGAGCACCAAGGCCCACATTCCGCTTTCTGGGGTCATTTTAAATCCAGCGTTTTTCGATCCGTGGGGTCCAGCCACTTAGGACCTGATAGGTGACGGTGCCCACTGCCTTGGCCAGCATCATGGCCGTATATTCTTCGTCGCCTTGACGTCCCACCAAAACCGCCTCATCGCCAATTTGGGGGTGGTTTAGCTGCGATACGTCAACCATCAACGCGTCCATGCTGTTGCCGCCAATGATGGGGCAGAACTGTCCCTGGATCAGAACCTGTCCTTGGTTGCGTAGCCTAGGGTAGCCGTCTCCGTAGCCGATCGGCAAGACCGCCACTTTCATCGGTGCCGCTGCGGTGAAGTGCATGCCGTAGCCCACCTTGTCGCCGGGCACCAGATCCTTTAAAAAGGCCACTTTTGCCCGGAGCGTTAAGGCCGCTTTTAGCTGTCTCCCGTTGAGGCTGATCTGGCGGCAAACCTTTGAGGGGTATACGCCGGTCATCAAGGTACCCACCCGCACCATGGTCCCGTGGGCAAAGGGCAGGTCCAGGTAGCCACCGCTGTTGCAAGCATGGACCAGGGGGGGTAAGAGTCCCGCGCGCTCCAGCGCCTTGGCGGCCAATTCAAAACGAGCCCATTGTTGGTGGGCGTAGCTTTTGTCGGCCTCGTCGGACATGGCGAAATGGGTCATCAAGCCTTCAAGCTCTACCCCTTCGGTGGCCTGGATCAGTTGGGCTAAAGCCAAAGCTTCTTCGGGGCGTACGCCATATCGGCCCATGCCGCTGTCGATCTTTAGGTGTAGCTTGGTGACCTGACCCAAACTTTGGGCCAATGCGCCGATTTGTTCGATGCGCTCGGTTGATTGGACTTGTAGGGACAGGCAGTTGCGTACCGCCATCTCTAGGTCTTCAGGGTTGCGCTCTCCAAAGACCAAGATGGGGTGGTTGATCAAGCCCGCCTCACGCAGGCCTAACGCTTCACTCATGGTGGCCACGCCCAGGTAATGCACCCCGGCCTCACAGGCGATCCTGGCTGTTTCCACCATCCCGTGGCCCAAGGCGTCGTCTTTGACCACGGCCATGACCTTTAGGTCCGGCGCTTTCTCTTCAAAGAGCAACGCTAAATTGTGGCGGATTGCCGCGCGGTCGACCACCACTTCAGCGCGGTAGTGGCGTTCCTTGGGGACCGAAAAATGGTCCAAGACGGTCTGGCGATCCGAAAAGGGGTGCCGTTCGTGGCCGATGATCTGGTAAGTTTCGTGCCCCTTTCCGGCGATCAAGATAGAGTCTTTGGGTTTGGCTAACTCTAAAGCCAGCTCAATCGCCTTTTTCCGGTCCGGCTCTAGAAACAGTCCGGGCCGTTCGGGGATGCCGGATAAAACCTCTTGGCAGATGCCCTTGGGGTCTTCGGTCCGGGGGTTGTCACTGGTGACGATCACCACATCGGCAATTTGACCTGCAATCATCCCCATTTGAGGGCGTTTGGTTTTGTCGCGGTCTCCGCCGCAGCCAAAGACACAATAGAGTTTACCGGAGGTTAAATTAGAGACCTCCCGCAAGATCTTCTCTAGGGCATCGGGGGTGTGGGCATAGTCGATGTAGACTTGCGCTCCGCCGGGGCCTTCGATTTTTTCAAAGCGTCCGTCGATCTGGCGGGCCTTTTCTAGGCCTTTGGCCAAGGTATCGACCGGTACTTCCAAGCCCAAACCGGCCCCGAAAGCCGCCAGGGCATTGTAGATATTAAACATGCCCGCCATGGGCAGGCGCACCTCACAGAGCGGCACTCCGCGCAGTTTGATCTCGAAGCTGCTGGAGGAGCCGGTCATCTCCTTAGGGATGGCCAACAACTCGGCTTCTTTGTTTTTGATCCCGTAAGTTAAGCTGCGGATGCGGCCCAGTAACTTGGCGTGGGGGTCTAGGACCGCCAAAAACTCGTCGGCATAGGGGTCGTCTAGGTTGACGACGGCTAGGGCTTTCTTGCGGTTTTGGCCTAGGTTTTTAAAGAACTTGAGCTTAGCCGCCTTATAGGCCTCAAAGGTCCGGTGGTGGTCGAGGTGGTCTTGGGTTAGGTTGGTGAAGATGGCGATGTCATAATCCAAGGCGCTGTTGCGGTCGAAATCCATGCCATGGCTGGTCACTTCCATCATCACCACTTGGGCCCCTTCGGTGCGCATCCGGTCGCCGATCTGGAATAGCTCCGGGGCCAAAGGGTTGGACAGGTGTCCTGCTGGTTCCTTGGCACTGGGATAAAAGGTGCCGATGGTGCCGATCACGCCAGCCGGGCGCTGGGCATAGGTCAAGATGCTGTCTAAGATCTGGCAGGTGGTGGTTTTTCCGTTGGTCCCGGTGATGCCCACTAGGCGCAGCTTCTCAAAGGGCGCTTCCCAAAAGGCTTTAGCCATCAGAGCTAAGCCCAGGTTGAGGTCCCACAGCTCGATTTGGGTGATCCCTTCGGGCAGCTCAAGGCGCACCCCTTTCTGGGTCATTACCGCCACCGCGCCGGCGGCGACTGCCTCGCGCCAATGGGCTAAACTGTTGGGGCGTAGATGTTCCTCTTGGAATTCTTCGCGCTCTAAGGCGGCAAATAAAAAACCGGGCTGGATATGTTGCGGGTCCCAGTGGAACCCGTTGATGTCCAGGTTGGGGTCACCCATCACTTGGTATCCCGTGTCGGGTAAAACCGAGAGCAGGCTGCGTAGCGGTTGGCTCATAAATTATTTACCGCCAAAGCTGAAGCTGCGTGAACGCGTCGATGGGCTGCGTAAGGGGCTGGAGACTCCGCTGGAGCGTCCGAAGCTACTGCCGCTATTGCGTCCAAAACCGCCGCTAGAACCTTGCCCTAATGCCGGGCGGCTGCTGCTGGGGGCGCTGGCGCGGGCTTTGGTTTGACCAAAACCTCCGCTGCCGACGTTGCGGCGGCTGCTCGCTTGGAATTGGCGCTGAGTTGAGGTGGGCCGCTTGAGGCTACGTTTAACGCCTTGGTCGGCGGATTTGCCCTTGTTCGGGTTGTTGAGCGCTTTGCCTTGGGTGGCTTGGTGGCGGTTTGCACCTGGGGCCACGCCAGAGCGGTAGTGGGTGACTCGGCTCATGTACATTGAGGGGCCCAGAATCGGGAAGAAACTAAAATAAGGGGGGTAGTAACCAAACCCGAAGGGCGATATCCATAAAGGGTGCGGCATGAAATAGCTGGGGTAGTAGGGCGGCGATCCGGCGCTCTGTCCGGTTTGCGCGACTTCCCGCTCTACCGGGGCCCAGTCATTGTAAATCGCGTCGGTGCCGTAGATTTGTTCGTTGCCGATCACCTGAATTTCGGCCCGGTCCCCATTTTTTTGGACCGTCACTTCGGCGACCTCTTGGCGTTGGTCCTTGGCCGGTTCGGTGAAGACGCTGTAGCCGATGGCCCCTTCAGTGGGTTGGCCAAACTCTTCGACTTGCAGGTAGTCCACCTTTTGGTTGGCGTCCAGGTCGAGGTTGTTGATGCCGTCTTTCTCGTTGAGGCGGCGCTCCAATTCTTGACCAGAGCGGATTTCTTTGGTCAAGCCTACCAGAGCGGGCAGGTCAAGACCCGTGTCGGCGGGGACCATGGCCGTTTGGGCCGGCGGAGCCAGCGGGGGCATAGGTTCTGGATCAGGGCTCAACCAGTTGAGCAGGGACCAACCGGCGTTGACCACTAAAATGAATACGAGGGCGACTTTGAGAGCTTTCATGGGGAATCACTGAAGGTTCTTACCCAAAGTATAGTGGGCTAGGGCCTGAGTCAATGCTAATCCTGATCCTCCAATCGGCTTTGATCCAATTGGGGGAGGTATTCGATCAGCACCGAAAGGATCTCATTTTTGTTCATCTTTATCACCGTGAACTTATGTGGGCCTTCGTGGACCTGATCACCTAAGGCGGGGACATGGTCTAAACGAGACATGATCATGCCCTGCAAGCTGTCAAAATCACCTTCGATGGGGATTTCTCCGGGAATCAGCCGGTTGATGGTGACGATGTCGTGCCGCCCGGAAACCAGCCATTTGTGTTCACCCATGGGTTTAACAAAGGCGGTGGCCGTATCTTTTTCGTCAAAGATTTCGCCGACTAGCTCTTCTAAAATATCTTCCAAGGTGATCACCCCGGCCATACCGCCGAATTCGTCGACCACAACCGCCAAATGCAAGCGCTCATGTTGGAAGTTTTCTAACACCGACGAGAGCGGTTGGGTCTCATAGACAAAGTGGGGCCGTTGGGCCAATGCGCTGAGCTTGGTGTTTTGGTTGCCTTGGATCAGTTCGCGTAAGGCGTCCTTTAGGTTTAAGATGCCCGTGATGTGGTCAAAGGAGTCCCCAAAAACCGGGATGCGGGTTAACATCCGCTCTAGTAACTGGTCCTTGACTTCGGCTAGTGTTTTGGCTTCGGGCAAGGCGAAGACGCGGGTGCGCGGTGTCATCACCGGATAAACCTCCCGGTCGTCAAATAAAAAGACATTTTCGATCAAGTGGCGTTCCCGCTCGTTGATCACCCCCAATTCTTCGCCCTTTTCCACCATGGTGATCACTGTCGATTCGCTGATCGTTTGGCTTGAAGAAGGGGCCCCCGTCAGACGGGACAGAAGCCCTGAAGCCAGAGACAACAACCAAGTTGCAGGTAAGAAGAGGATGGTCAGTGGGTAAACCACCGGCGAAACGAATAGCGCAATGCTGCGGTTGTGGGAGATGGCGATGGACTTAGGCGTCACCTCACCGAAGATCAGGATCACCAGGGTCAAGAATATGGCCGCGATACTCGCCGAAAGCTCCGGCGAATAGCCCAATTCGGGGCCATAGTCGATGGCAAGCGCAGTCGCCAGCGCACTGGCACCGATGTTCGCGAGGTTGTTGCCTACTAGAATGGTGGACAACAGCTTTTCGCGCTTGGATACTAAGAGCGCTAAGAGCTTGCGGTTTTTTGAACGGGTTTTTTCGATCTCATAGAGGTCGAATTCCCCGAGGGAGATAAAGGCGCTTTCGATACCCGAAAAAAAAGCGGATAGAGCGATCAAAAGCGCCAGAATTAACGGACCGACGATCAACTGCTGTCCTGAGGTGGGTTAACCGGCTTTGGCGTCGGATTTTTTTGAATCCGAAGCTTTGGGTTCTTCTACCTTGGGCCGATAAAAAAGGAGGCGTCGGCAACTGGGGCACTCCCCGGACCCGGCCCGGATGATTTCGTTGAAAATCTGGGCGCGGATACTGGCCGCACAGCCGCCGCAGAACGCGTCATCAATGCCCACCGCAGCGGGGATCAAGTGGCGCAGCATGAGCCGCTCATATTTTTCGAGTAATTCGGCTTCGACCTTCGGCTTGAGCGCCTTGATGGTAGCCTCGGCTTGGGTGATACTTTCGCTTAAGTGGGCTTCTTCGTCTTTATAGACTTGGTCTTCCTGCTCGAAGCGTCCGCTCTCTTCTTGGTGGCGGGTTTCGATGGAGGCGGCTTGTTCCTTAAGCGGTTCCATCTGTTCTTCAAGGGCCAAGATTTGGTCTTCTACCTTTTTGATGGTGCGGGTCGAAGCGTCGATCTCTCGGTGGACCGCCATGTATTCTTTCTGGTTGTTCACGCCCATCATGCGTTCGTTGGCTGCATTGATCTTGGATTTCTCCAATTCAACCAAACGCTCGCGCAACTTGATCTGTAGGCTCAAGTTGTTTTGTTCTTTCTGGGCTTTTTCTAATTCGGTCTCCACCTGATCGAGAGCGCCGCGGATCTTGGCGCGTTTGGCCGGAAGGGTTTCTAAGCCTTTTTGGTGGTGGAGAATCTGTCGGTCTAGGTCTGCGATCTGGAGGAGGGCCTCACTGGAATCTTGCATCGTTACTCCGAAGTCGTCATGCCGAGCCTGGCGGGGAAATGGTGGGCCCACCTGGACTTGAACCAGGGACCGTCCGGTTATGAGCCGGATGCTCTAACCAACTGAGCTATAGGCCCCAAGTGGTCTAGACTAATCGGAGCCACCGCATATGGTCAAGCCTTCTCGCAGCCTTTCGATAGCGATCCTTTTGGGTTTGATTTCTTGAGCTTAAGGCGGTAATTTGAAAGACAGCAAAACACCAGCTTCGTTGAACCCACCATAGGAACGGCAATGTACGACCACGACTTAAGCATTGATTCGATTTTAGCCCGCGAGATTTTAGACTCCCGCGGCAACCCCACTGTTGAGGTTGACGTTATCTTAGCCAGCGGAATTTTGGGCCGTGCGGCCGTTCCCTCCGGTGCTTCAACGGGCGAACACGAGGCGGTTGAACTGCGTGACGGCGACAAAGGCCGCTACTTAGGCAAGGGCGTTGCCAACGCGGTAGACAACGTAAACGACATCATCGCCCCGGAGCTTGAGGGCATGTTGGTCAGTGAACAAACCGAAATCGACCAGTTGATGCGCGAACTTGACGGCACCGAAAATAAATCCAAGTTAGGGGCCAACGCCATCTTGGGTGTTTCTCTAGCCTGCGCTAAAGCAGCCGCCGAAGCTCATGGCCTGCCCTTGTACCGCTACATTGGCGGCAGCAACTCAAAAGAAATGCCGGTGCCGATGATGAACATCATCAACGGCGGCAGCCACGCCGACAACACCGTGGACATCCAAGAATTCATGATCATGCCCGTCGGGGCACCGAACTTCAAAGAAGCGCTGCGCATGGGTGCTGAGGTCTTCCATAGCCTCAAAAAAGTCCTGAAAGACGCGGGCCACAACACCTCGGTAGGCGACGAAGGCGGCTTTGCGCCCAACCTTTCGAGCAACGAAGAGGCTTTGCAGGTCATCACCAAAGCCGTGGAAGCCGCTGGCTACAAGACCGGTAGCGACATCGTCTTCGCTTTGGATGCCGCCTCTAGTGAGTTCTACAATAAGGAAAAAGGAGTCTACGAGCTTGCCGGCGAAGGCACCACCAAGACCGCCGACGAGATGGTGGCTTATTACCAGCAGCTTTGCGACAAGTACCCGATCATCAGCATCGAAGACGGCTTGGACGAAAACGATTGGGACGGCTGGAAGAAGTTGACCCAGGCTTTAGGCAAGAAGATCCAACTGGTGGGCGACGACCTCTTTGTCACCAACGTGAAGAAATTGGAGCGTGGGATTAAAGAAGGGATCGGTAACGCGATTTTGATCAAGGTCAACCAAATCGGCAGTCTGACCGAGACTTTGGACTGTATCGAAATGGCCAAACGCGCCGGTTATACCTGCGTGATCAGCCACCGCTCGGGCGAAACGGAAGACAGCACCATCGCCGACATCGCTGTGGCCACCAATTCGGGCCAGATTAAAACCGGCTCCTTGAGCCGCTCGGACCGTATCGCCAAATACAACCAATTGCTGCGCATCGAGCAGGAGTTAGGTGACCGCGCGATTTACCGCGGCAAAAACACCTTTTATAACCTCTAACCTTCAAGGGGGCAGGCTGCCTGCCCCCGATAAGCCCTATGAGCCGCAAGCTTCCCTTCAAGGAAAAGAAGGTGGTCCAAGGACTACTGGTGTTATTGACGCTGGTGGTGGTTCTGCTGTCACTAATCGGGGACAAGGGCGTGGTCCAGTTGAGCCGAATTCAGGAACAGGAAAGCCAGCTCAAAACCGAGCTGGAAGCCCTGCGCCGCGAGAAGCTCGAATGGGCCGGTAAGTTAGCAAGCTTGCGGCATAACTCCACCTATTTAGAAACCCTGGCCCGCGAACGGTTGGGGATGATCGCCAAAGACGAATTTATTTTGTTGGCCCCCCAAGAGGCCCTGCCCCCATTAGCCCAAGTGCTGGGTGAGGCCACTAGCGACGCGGCTCAGTGAAAGCCTGGGTGCTGGTGGTTGGTTTTTTCTTTGCTCCCTCTGTGCTGCTGGCGGCGGGCCTAAACGGTCCTCCGGCAATCCCTTCCCCAGCAAAAACCCTCGAATTACCGAGTTTACCCAGTTGGCTGGGCCAGCAGGCGGTGGTCCTGTTCCAGCAAGTGATCAGCCCTGCCGATGGACCCCGAAGCCCCAGCTACCCGACGGGCTCGGCCTATGGGCGTTTGGTGCTGGCTCAAGAAGGTTTTTTTTGGGGGGTCTTGATGATCGGTGACCGACTCTTCCACGAGGCCGATGTCCCCCTGGGGCCAGTGGTGGAGGTCTATGGGCACCGCCGATTTTATGATCCACCAGCTTACAATAGATATTGGCGCGACGGGGGCGGCCCTTAACCTCACCGGCTGGCTCCGCTAAAGTATAGCTTAATGCCTGCGCAGATTGGTCCTAGGCTAGAGCAAGGGGTACTTGGGCAAGGTATGGGTTGCTTTTGGCCGGGTTTAGATAGGCTTAGGTAGCCTCGGCACAGGGCTGAGGGAGCTTGAGGACAAAAAAGCCCCCCATCAATGGGAGTTTGACGGGGGGCCTAATCTTAAGTCTTAAAGCCTAGTGACCTTTAGCGACGCTCAGGTTGGGCTGAGGCGTCTGGTCGCTTGAGCTGGGTAGGTTGGGGTAGGTTACCTCAACTTGGCCGCTCAGGCTGTTTAAGAAGGCCTGGATCTTCGACACTTCTTCATCGGTCAAGTCCACGCCCAACTGGGACTTCCCCATCACCCGAATGGCCTCGGCAAGGGTCTGGGCTGATCCCGTGTGGAAGTAGGGGCGGGTATCGGCAATGTTGCGCAAGGTCGGTACGCGGAAAGCGTATTCGTCGGCGGCATCACCGGTAACCTTCATGCGGCCTTTGTCACCCGCCGGGCGGTGTTTCGCCTCCGGAGCGTTGATCAGGCCGAATTTTTGGAAGCCCTGCCCACCGAGGGCCACGCCGCCATGGCAGCTAGAGCAACCCTTATCCATGAAGAGGTTCAAGCCCTCTTTAGCTTCAGCATCCAGGGCCTGGGCATCGCCCTTTAAGAAGCGGTCAAAAGCGCTAGGCGTCAAGAGGGTGGACTCAAAGAGCGCGACGGCTTTGGCAAAGTTGTCGAAGCTAACGGGCTGTTCTTCACCGGGGAACGCAGCTTTAAAGGCTTCTACGTAGGCGGGCATGCTCTTGAGGGTCGCTTCGACTACCGCCGGGGTGTTGCTCATTTCGACGCCAGCCTGAACCGGTCCTTTCGCCTGCGCTTCTAGGTCAGCGGCGCGTCCATCCCAAAACTGATGGCTGAAAAGACCCGAGTTCAACACCGTCGGCGCGTTGCGGGGGCCCTGTTGCCAAGCATGTCCGGTACTGGTCTTTTGCAAGTCCACGCCGCCCGTGCCCAGGTTGTGGCAGGTATTGCAACTGATTAGTTGGCTCGAAGAGATGCGGGGGTCTAAGAAGAGCTTTTTGCCCAGATCCAGACGGGCTTCGCTCATAGGGTTGCCCGCCAAAGCCGGTGCTTGGTCCGGTAGGGGCTGAAACTGTCCTAAGGCCTTTTCGATCAGTGGGTCTTTGGGGCTGGTCGTTTCTTGCTGGGTTTCGGCTGCTTTGTTACATCCAGCTATGGAGATCAGGCCCAGTATACAAGCGGTGAAGATCGCTTGGTTCCATCGGTTGCTCAGCTTCATATCAAAAACTTAATTGATTGGGTTCTCCTCAAAGGTCCGGGGAGTGTCCGCTTTGAGGCGCTTACAGCATCGAGAACCACATTGCCCACGATGCCTGTAGCCAATTATAAGTTATCACTATGGGAACCACAAGGGGCAGCGCAGGCACCCCAACAGAATTCATCAAAAGTTAACATTAGCAAGATTATTTCACGATCGTTTTCTCAAAGTCTTCCAAACTGAGCTCCGCAGAGGGCAGGGAAGACTGGATCATATAAGGGGTTCCCGGAACCTTGATCCCCAATACACCCATCCGCAGGGGGCCTTCGCAACCGGTCCAAAAGTGGGTCTGCATCACCCAAGCGGCTTGGTCTTTACCCTGGACCTTTTTACAGAGGTTAAAAAAGGTGTGTTGGCCTTCGGCATCTTGAAACTTTTTTAACATACCCGGTTTTTTGAGCGCCTCAAAGACCTGGGGGAGAAAAAATGCGGCCGAGCTCATGTTGTCGCAGCGCATGATGGTGATCGGCGGAGAATAGGGCGGATCGGGCCAGCTTCGGGGGTTGATGGATAGATAATCAGACAGGGCCTCTTCGCCCTTTTCTGCTACATGGTTGGCTGCGGCTCTGGCTAGCTGGACTACCGATTCGGGGGTGTAACGGGCCTTGAAGGTGGCGTAACACTCCTCGGCGCTTTTTGTGGGTGTTTCTTCGGCCCAGAGGGGGCTTGCGAAGAGCAACAGGGCCACCGCCAGGAATAGATTTCTGAAATTCATTAAACCTCCTGTTTTCGGTAAGATTGGGCCTCGCGGATCACCTCACTCAACCGAGTGAGTCCGATAGGCTTGCAGATATAACCATTCATACCCGCCTCGATGCAGCGGCTTTCCTCTTCACTTCCGGTTTTCGCGCTGACCGCATAGATCGGCAAAGGTCGGCGGCTCTGCTGCGACTCAACGGCGCGCATACGCCGAACGGTCTCGTAGCCATCCATCAGCGGCATCAATAGGTCCAATAGGACTAAGTCGTAGTTGGCTTGTTCAAAGGCTTCGACGGCCTCTTGCCCATTGTTAACCGTCTGGACTTGGCAATGCATATGGTTGAGTAGCGCGCTGATCACATCTTGGTTGATTTGGTCGTCCTCGGCCACCAAGACACGAAGGGGCATTTGGTGGATAGGTAAGCCGCCTGGGGCTTTGGCGTCTGCTTGGGTGAGCGGGAGAATCTCGCCAATTAGCTTTAAGGGTAAAAGGACCTCAAAGCAACTACCCTTGCCCGGTTCCGAAGTCATCGTTAGGCTGCCTTGCAATCGTGAGACAAGGTGGCGGACAATCGAAAGCCCTAGGCCCAGGCCGCCAAAGCGGCGGGTGCTGGTCATTTCGGCTTGCACAAAGGGCTCAAAGATCACTTCGCGCAACTCCAAAGGTACCCCGACGCCCGTATCACGGACTTTAAAACGCAGCCAAACCTGCTCCTCCTCGGATTTTTCCAACAGGCAAGAAAGGGAAATACTTCCCTCTTGGGTGAATTTAAAGGCGTTACCTAAGAGATTGGTCAGGACTTGGGTCAGGCGGTCGGCGTCCCCCACCACCCACTGGGGTATGTCATGCCCGATTTCAAGGGCAAATTCCAGCCGCTTGGCCTTTGCGGTGGCCCCGAAGAGTTCGGTGAGGTTCTCTAGATAGCTATGCAACTCAAAGGGCTCATCTAGTAAGTCCAACTGACCACGTTCGATCTTAGTCAGGTCCAATATCTCGTCAATGATCCTCAACAACGCATTGCCGGAAGTTAAAATCACCTGAGCCCAGTGGCGCACTTCTTCTTCGGTACTTTCGGACTGGATCAGCTGAGCCATCCCAATCACCCCATTTAAGGGGGTGCGCAGTTCGTGGCTCATGGTCGCCATGAAGTTGCTTTTGGCTTGACTGGCCGCTTCGGCCGCTTCCTTGGCACCGCGCAATTCATCTTCCATCAGGCGCCGGTCGGTGATGTCCAGGGCCACCCCGTCAAGCCTCGAACCCAAGGGGTCCCCGGCGGCTTTGGCTTGGTGCAGCAGAACCCTTAAACCGCCATCGGGGGCTTGGATTCGGTGCTCAATTTTTATTTGCCCACCTTTTTGGCCCAACTCGTCGAGTGCCGCTTGGAAGAGGATCCGTTCTTCTTCGGGGATTCGGTCCAACACGGCCTGCATCTCCGGTACGGCGGTATTGGGCAACCCTAAGATTTCAAACAGTTCTTCGGACCAACGCAGCTGGCCCGATTGGGGCTGCCAGCTCCAAGAGCCCAGCTTGGCGATCCGCTCGGCATTGGCCAGTAACTCACGGTTCGCCTGCAATTCTTGGTTCGCCGCGCTTAGCTCAAGGGTGCGGCTGTTGACCTCATCTTCAAGGTGGTCTTGGTAACGACGGTTTTCCATCACCAAGCAGGCGCGGTCCCAGGAGCGGGCGATCACCGATTCTAAGCTCTTCATGTCCTTGAGCGGCTTGAGCACAAAATCCCAAGCCCCTGATTGGGTAGCGGCGATGGCTTCGTTGATGTCACTAGCGCCGGACACCACAATCAGCGGGGTTTCGTCACTGAGCGCCGAAAGCTGCTGCAGCAGAGAGACGCCGTCCATTTCGGGCATGTGCAGGTCCACCAAGACCAAATCGGGGTGGTGCTCCTGGTAAGCGGCGAGACCGGCCTTACCGTCGCCAGCCTCGATCACCTCGTAACCGCAGTCTTCAAGGTAACCGGCTAGGTTGAGTCTTAGCGCCTGATCGTCTTCTACCGTAAGGATGCGCTTGAGGGTAGGCTGGTGGTTAATCTGCATGTTGGTCCACTAGGGGGAACTTTAAATGGACTTGAGTCCCTTGACCGGGCTCGGAGTGGATTTCAAATTGCCCGCCGTGGTTGTTGGTGACAATAAAATAACTAACAGCAAGGCCCAGCCCCGTCCCTTCACCGATCTCTTTGGTGGTGTAAAAGGGTTCTAAAATGTGGGCCCTCACTTCTTCGCTCATGCCCGGCCCGTTATCACAGACCTCTACCACCACCGCATCTTTTTCGGCGCGGGTGTTGATCTCGATGGTGGGGTTGGCTACCTCACCTTCTTTTAGGGCCTGGGCTGCGTTTTTGATGAGGTTATAAAAGACCTGCTGCACCTCCGTTACTTCGACGGGTGTTAAGGTGAGTTGGTCTTCAAGGCTGGTTTTAAAGCGGATTTTGTCGATGTGGTAACGCTTTTTTAGGTCTAAGTCGTTACCCACGAGTTCGATTGTCGAAAGCGCTAGTTGGTTGAGGTCTGTTGAAGACTTGCGTGCCTCGGCGCGGCGCGAGAAGCGCAGCATGGTCTCCACGATCGACGAGGCGCGTTCCGCTGCTTCGGTAACATGGTCTAAAAATTCCAATACTTTGCGTTTGTCCAGGTAGCTGTGCAAAGCGGCCATATCCAAGCCGCATTCCTCTGCGGTCTTGAGGTTTTGGGGCAGATCGCCGCTTAAGCGCCTCGAAACGTTTTGGGCCGCTTGATGGATGGTGCTCAGAGGGTTGTTGATCTCATGGGCCACCCCGGCGGCTAAACCGCCGACCGAGAGCATCTTCTCGGACTGGATCATCATTTCTTCATAGCGTCTTTTGAGCGTGACGTCTTGCAGCACCAGCGCAACGCCCGGCTGGGTGCTCAAAGGATAGACCAGAAGGTCGAAGTATTGGCCGCCGCCCAGCCCTTTGCGTTTGATCCGCTCCATGCGGGCGATTTCGCGCCGCGTTACCGCTTGGCGCAGGCGTTGTTCTTTTCCGCTGAGCCAGTCGAAAAGCTCAAAAAAGCCCTTGCCTTCAATCTGATGGCGGTCCCGTTTAAGGTAGGAAATGGCTTCGGCATTGACGTTGGTGATTTGCAGTTGGTGGTCTAACACCAGATGCATCTCGGGCATGCTGTCCATCACGTCGGCCAGAAAATCCTTTTGGTTCGACAGGCGCGCCATGGAATCAAAATCACGCAACGCCGCGAGTAGCGTCAGGTAAAGCCGCGTATCGGTTAGCTCCGTTTTGGTTTTGTAATCGTTGATGTCGTAGGTTTCAAAGACTTGGCGCTCTGGGGCCATGCCCGGCTGCCCGGTGCGTAAGACGATGCGTAGTTGGTGGTTGCCCAACTCATTGCGGACAAAATCCACGAGCTTGAGGCCCGTGTCTTTGGAGTCCATCACCACATCAAGCAAGCAAACGGCCGCGTCAGGGTGGTCTTTAAAAAGACGTTTGGCCTCGGACTCGCTATAGGCGCTGTGGCAAACCAGTGAACGGCCCAGAATATTGAAGTCGCTTAAAACGTTTTCGGTGATTTGGTGGACCGAGGGTTCGTCGTCTACCAGTAAAATCTTCCAGCTTTGTTCGCTAGGCGGGCTTGGTTTGGGGCTTGCGGCGAAGTGAAGGGGGTGGGTCCGTTGGGCATAGCCAGCTCTCTTAATTTAACCTGGAAATCCTTTCTGGAGCGAGACTAACACAGCGCATCCAGCGAAGCAATAATACCTTGAGCTAAAATGGTAAAATACTTGGAAAAGTTTTTGGGTTAGGTTATCTTGCGGCCATGGACCCCCTACAAACCACACCGCTGAACGTAAAAATTTCCCGACGCAATCGCCTATCGGTCCGCCAAACTAGGTGGGCCTTGGTGGCTGCGGTGCTGTTGGGGTTGGTTTTTAGTTTTGTGCAGTTGGCCTTGGATTTAGATGAGGAGGTTGGGCGACTGGAGAAGACTAGCCGGCAGTTCCTTGAGATTTTAGACCAACCGGCCTCCTTTGCCGCCTACCGCCGGGACTCAAAATACGCCAAGGCATTGATCGTTGGCTATTTTAGCTACCAGCCAGTTTACCGCGCCGAACTGCGAGATGCAGACGGGGAAATCTTAGCCGCGCAGTCCGGAGCGTTACGCCAGGGGCCTTACCGCGTCTTGGTCGATTGGCTTTTTGGTCCCTTCCGCTCCTTTAAGAAAACCCTAAACTATCAGGCGGCCCCCGATTTTTTGATGGCTATGGCCAACGTGCAGGAGGTGGGGGAAGTTGAGGTTTGGATCGATACCTACAACTCGGGGAAGCTGTTTTTAAATCGAGTGATCTGGGTTCTGACCGCCGGGGTTTTACGCAACCTTGCCTTAGCGGGGGTGTTGCTGTGGGCATTTAATCGATATTTAACCCGGCCCTTTGTGGACCTGACCGAGCAGCTCAGCGCCCTAGACCCCCAAAAGCCTGAATCCGGTCGGTTGAATGTACCCCTGGGGCACGAGTCGGACGAGTTTTCGCTGATCGTGTTGCGGGTAAACTATCTTTTGGAGTCCATTGCCGGGCACATAGACCACCGGATTTCTAAAGAACGGGAGGCGGAAAGGTTGGCCGTCGAGTTGGTGCAACGCAAAAGCCGACAGGCCGAGATGCAAGCCTATCAAGCCCAGTTGGAGGAATCCAACGTGGAGCTGGAACAGCTCTTAGCGGAATTAAAAAACACCCAAGATGCCTTGATCGAATCGCGTACCATGGCCAGCTTGGGGAGCTTGGTTGCCGGGGTGGCCCACGAGTTGAATACGCCGATTGGCATTGGGGTTACAGGGGCCAGTTCGGTACTTTCGAGAATCGTTAAGCTAGAAGAGGCTCACCAGAAGGGCGATTTGAGCCAAGAGGATTTTGAGCTTTACCTTACGAAAAACCGTGAGATGGCCGAGATTATGTTGGCCAACTTGGAACGTGCTTCCGAACTGATCCAAGGCTTTAAGCGGGTGGCGGTAGACCAAACCCGTTTTGAATTACAAGATTTTAAGCTCTGTGAATACCTGCGGGCTACCTTCAAAAGCCTAGAGCCGGAAATGAAGGCCTTTAAACCTGAGGTGTTGCTGCAATGCGACGAAGAGTTGGCTATCCGCGGTTATCCCGGCGCTTTGGGGCAGGTGATCGTAAACCTAGTACAAAACTCGCTCCGCCATGGTTTTGAAGAAGGTCAAGCAGCGAAGATCACCGTGAAGGTATTTGAGGTAAAACAAAAGATCGAACTGACCTACGAAGACAACGGCAAAGGGATTTCCCCAGAAAACCTGCCGCGTATATTTGAACCCTTTTTCACGACCAGTTCGGGGCGTGGCGGCACCGGCCTGGGGTTACATATCTTGTATAACCTAGTCCGAGCTAAGATGGACGGGGATATCCGGGTGGAAAGCCAGCTCGGTGAAGGGGCGCGTTTTATCTTGCGGATTCCTAAGGTCTTGGAGCATGCCAACGAGGTGACCGGCTAAAGCAGGGCGATCCAGTCCTGCCCCTCCCTTTCGCCGCGCGCCTCTAGCAAGCGGATCATTTGTTTGCGGGCCTTGGGCTGGCCGATACAAAGCAGTTTAAAGGCCGAATCTAGGTCTTCTAACTCAGTGCCCTCTGCGCTCAAATGCCGAACCGGCAACCCCAAAACCCGGCGACCCTTCCCGCTTACGTTATCCATAAAACCGGCCACCGATTGGCCTTGGTCCAGCAGTGCCTTGGCCAGCAGTCGGCCCGAAGGACCGGAGCCAAAGACCCACCAGGGTCGCTCCGACCCCAATCCAGAGCGGACCAAGAAGTGGGCCTTGGCCGAGAACATGGCGGGTCGTTTGTAGGGGCTGGCCCAGGAGGACAACCCGACGCCAGTTTCACGTTTTTGCGTCAACAGCTCCGGTACTTTGTGGACCGGCCAGCCAGCTTGTAGGCTTCGCATCAGTAAGTCGTAATCTTCGGCCCAAGACATTTGGCGGTAATTTTGGCTGCTGAACAACTCCTTAGGCCCAAACCAACTAGGGTGGGGTAAGGGCAGTTCGCGGTAGCTTTCGCGGCTGATGTCCTCGGGCGTGAGCAGGCCATTGCTCCAGGCAATATATTCTCGCTGGCCTCGGGTGGTTTTGCCGATCAACTGCACTTGGCTGCCCACTAGGCCTCCGGTTTCTTCGGCAAGGGCCCGTTGGGCCTCAAGTCGCTCAGGTAACATCAGGTCGTCGGCGTCTAATCGGGCGACCCAAGGGTGCCTTAACTGCGCCAAGCCGAAGTTGGCTGCCTCGGGGACGCCTGTGTTTTTGGGGAGGAAGAAGGGGCGGACCCGCCGGTCTTTGGCGGCGAAGGCACGGAGGATTTCAGGGCTCTGGTCGTCGCTGCCATCGTCGATGACAACTAACTCAAAATCGCTTAAACTTTGGGTCAAGACGCTTTCAAGACAGGGGGCCAAATAGGGGGCCCCCTGGTAACAGGTGATCAGGACCGAAACCGGCTCAGACAAGGTTGCGGCGATCTGCGCGGGACATGATTTCGTCGGTCAGTGCGGCGATGATCCGCTCGATAGGCTGGGCACCCAAGACCTGATTCCCGGCGCGTACCGTGGCGGTGCCTGCTTCAATCTCCTGGTCGCCGACGACCAAAATATAGTTGATTTGGTCCACCTGGGCGCTGCGGATTTTTTTGTTCACCGACTCGCTCTCTAAATCCGCTTCGGCCCGCAAACCAGCCGCTCGGAATTGGGCCAGGATTTGCTGGGCATAGTCGTGGTGGGTTTCGCTGATGGCAATGATCCGGAGTTGCTCCGGCGCGAGCCAAAGGGGCAACTTTCCGGCGTAATGCTCCACCAAGATTCCGTAAAAGCGCTCGATGCTGCCGTAGACCACTCGGTGGATCATCACCGGTCGTTTTTTGCTGCCATCTTGAGCGATGTAGGAGAGGTCAAAACGTTCGGGTAGGAACATGTCTAGCTGGATGGTCCCACACTGCCAAGTCCGTCCGATGGCGTCTTTAATGTGGATGTCCACTTTAGGGCCATAGAAGGCCCCGTCGCCTGGATTAACCACGTAATCATGGCCGCCTTGCTGGAGCGCATGGATTAGGGCGTTGGTGGCCAATTCCCAATCTGCGTCGGTACCGATGGACTTTTCGGGACGGGTGGAAAGCTCTAAGTGGTAGGTCAAACCGAAGGTGGAATACATCCGGTCGGCCAATTGCAGTACATTTAAGATTTCGGACTCTACATCCTCAGGCTTCATATATATATGTGCGTCGTCCTGATGGAAGCTGCGGACCCGAAAGAGGCCCGAAAGGGCGCCGGACATCTCGTGGCGGTGGACATTGCCGATCTCGCCGATGCGGAGGGGGAGCTGGCGGTAGCTGTACTGACCTTCGTTGTAAAAGAGCATGGCTCCGGGGCAGTTCATGGGCTTGATGGCAAAATGTTTGTCCTCGATCTCCGAGACATACATGTTTTCTCGGTAGTAGCCCCAGTGGCCCGAGCGTTCCCAAAGCTCTTGGCTCAGCATGACCGGGGTCTTGATCTTGAGGTAGCCTTCTTTTTTGTGTTCTTCTTCCCAATAAGCCATCAACTCATCCCAAAGGATCATGCCCTTAGGGTGGAAGAAGGGCATGCCCGGCCCTTCGGGGTGGAAGCTGAATAAGCCCAATTGCCTACCTAAGATGCGGTGGTCCCGTTTCTTGGCTTCTTCTAAAAAAGTTAAGTAGGCTTTGAGCTGCTTTTTGTCCGGGAAGCTGATCCCGTAAACTCTAGTTAGCTGCTCTTTGGTGGCATCGGCGCGCCAATAGGCCCCCGAGGTTTTAAGTACCTTGACGGCCTGTACGAGGCCTAGGTGCGGTAGGTGCGGTCCCCGGCAGAGGTCCACAAAATCGCCTTGTTGGTAAGCCGAAAGCCCTTCTTCTAGCTGCTCGATCATTTCCTGTTTGAAGGGGTTTGATCCAAACTGGGCCAGGGCCTCGGCTTTTGAAGTGTATTCGATACGCTGGGGCTCGGGGCGCTCCGAGACGATTTTTAACATCTCGGTTTCGATGCGCTCTAGGTCCTCTTCATGGATCTCTAGGTTCGCAAAGTCGTAGTAAAAGCCTTGTTCGATCGAGGGGCCGATGGTTGGTTGGGCTTCGGGGAAGAGTCTTTGGATCGCCTGAGCCATCAGGTGCGCCGAACTGTGCCAGAAGAGCGCTTTGCCTTCGTCGCTAGAAAAGCTCAATATCTCTGCTTGATCCCCGTCTTTTAGGGCGGTGTTGAGGTCCTTTAATTGGCCGTTGATCTTCACCGCCAAAGCGGGGCCTTCGAAGGACTTCTTTACCTTGCGAGCTAAGTCGATGCCAGAAGCATTTTCGGGTAGCTCTTCAATGGAGGAATCAGGTAGATTGATTTTCATGCTGAACTTATTTTCGTTGGGTTGTTGGATGGGGCTGAGCCCCTAGCATATTGGCTATCAGCATACTCTGCCCTTGGCAAGTGCCCTAGTGCCGGATATTGGCTTTTGGTGAGCTTGGCGCAACAGGACGGCGGATTCATTGCGGGAGCCTAGAGTAGAGGCAAATGCAGCTTCTCGAGTAACTTGTTAAATTGACAGGATGAAAAAAAATAGCTTACCATCGGGCAAGCTTTAACTATAAACACAGGCGCAGCAATGGCTGGCGCTGTAATAGGATTATCTTCGCGAACCGATTATGGCACGAATACGACCGATCCTCAGCTGTTTGCTCCTTGCTGGTACTTTGGCTCTCTACGGGGCCCCCAAAGTCACAGCAGACGAGCCCCAACACCTGCGTTTGTCCATCCGCGCGCTGGGTATGGGTAACGCCTTTGTGGCCGCAGCAAACGACGAATCAAGCCTCTTTTACAACCCCGCCGGGTTGGCCTCAGTCAAGCGGAGTATGTTTGAGATTCTCTCGGTCAACGCGACCTTAAACCAAAACTTGATTGACCTGAGCCAAGCGGATTCCGATGAGTCAACGGCTAAGATGGGCGAGTTTGTGGGAGAAAAGCTGTACGTAGAAGCGGGCACCGGGTTGCTGAGCTTTACGGCACCCTATTGGGGTTACTCTTTCTTTAATAACTTGGTCTTGGACCAACAGGTGCACAACCCTACCGTCCCTTACTTTGAAACACTGGCTTACGTGCAAGCGGGCCTGATCGGCGGCTTCGCCTTCACCCTTTGGGATCAGTCATTGGATGTGGGCGTCTCGATGAAATACGTGCAACGAGCCGGTATCGGTAAGACCGTGCATATCGTAGACCTCTTGGATGATGACTTTGCCGACAATATCCAAGACGAGTTCGTCAATACCTCCCGCATCTCCCCAGACGTAGGCGTTACCTATCATTACGACCGTTTTTATAATGCCTTTTTAAGCTTTTCGGCGGTGATGAAAAACATCGGAGGCATGGACTTTGGCAGTACGGGAACGCTCCCGACCACCATCGACTTTGGTGTCGCATCGGAATCCGAAGTCCTGGGTGTTGACGTTATTGGCGCGGTGGACTTGGTGGACGCAACCTACCAAGCTACCGAGAAAAAGTCCTTCCAACGCAACCTGAACATGGGTATGGAACTGGGCTTTTGGCCCCGTTCAAACAACCACCATGCGCTGGCGCTGCGTTTTGGGCGCAAGGGACCCTATACCACCACGGGCCTGTCGCTGAACCCTCCCTATCTGCCCTTTATGATCGATTATGCTAGCTGGTCCGAAGAGGTTGGCGCCGCCGCCGGTGCCAAAGAAGACAAACGGACCTCTGTGCAAATCTCCTTTAACTTTTGATCATGGATAGGACGATGAACCGGTTCAAAACTTCTCTCGCCGTCGCCCTGAGCGCCCTTGTGTTGGCTGGATGTTCTAGCCAAGGATACTTGACCCACGCCGTTTTTGAACGTGAGGACGCCAGCTACCGCGAGTTGGACCTCTCGATGCAGAAGCTTTACGAAGAAGTGGCAGATGGCAACACGGCCCAACAGTTTAACGCCGTGCGTTCGCTCCGCCACTTAGCCAAATGGGCCGATGATCCCGCCAAACGCCAAATGGCTGTGCGCGGTTTGGTCTTTATCGCAGCTTACGCTAGCGATGGCGACGTACGCGACAAAGCCGATTCCCGGGTTTCGGCAATTTTGACTTCTGGGGATGTGGCCCTGGCGGTTGAAGCCATCCGCGCCAAAGCCGAGATTGCCACCGGACAGTTTTCACTGACGCTGATCGACGGCACAGAAGAGGAACTGATCTTAGCCGATGAAGACGAACGTGCCGAGGCAGTGGAATTTTTGAAAGACCACTTCGGCCAAGTTGATTCTTATCTGCAATACCAAACGGCCTTGGCCTTTGCCGATGTATTGAGTGCTGAGCCCGTCTGCTTGAAGATGGGTTATAAGACCACTACCCGAGAGATTTCCCAAGAGATCCCCAACCCTGCTTTGGCGGGTCTGACCGAGGCCAATCGCCCCAAAGGGATTCCCGCAACGATCATTAAAAAAAGCATCGTCACCGAGGAAGATAAATCCCAAATGCAATGCCGTAAAGACGACCGGGCAGAGCAGGTGGAGTGGAAAGAAGACTTGATTGATGACCTCGATGAATTGCTAGCCTACAGCGACTTGGCCCCGGAAGTTAGTTCCGGTTTATTGATGGCTGCGGCTTCGGTGGCTTATGTCGAGGATATGGCGGATTTGGCCGAACAAGTCCAGGGCTTGGAAGACGAAGGGCTTTTTCCCCAGGACCGCCTGCCGCTGCTCGCTGCGGCTGCCAATAAGTTAAAAGGTTATCACCCTGACTTATACCAAGGGGACTTTAACCGAGCCGCCTTTGAAGCCAAAGCCAAGGAACAGACCGAAATCAACGAAAACCAACCAGCCACGGCCATTGCCGAACAGCTAGAAGCTAAGCGGCGGGCAGAAAAGGAGGCGGATTCTCAGATGTTGGCCTCGGTGCGCTTCGCGCCCAAAGCTAACTTGGCGAATCCCGGAGCCTATTTGGGGGCTGCGTTCTGGTTGAACAATGCCGCAACCATTCTAGACCGCCAGCTTTTTAAGCCCGGCAGCCGCTACACACAAGGGCCTAAGCCTACGGAAACCGAAGGCTTCACGGTGCCCCAGGAATGGATTTTTTACCGCGGCTATGACGGAAGTCCAACGGCCAAAGAATTAAAGTCGATCTTATATTACCACATGATCGATGCCTTGAACCGCGGTTATCTGATCGAGAATCCCCGGACCTTAGAAGCTCAGTTTCGGGCTCGGATCGACGCTTTGGCAGGTGCTGAGGTATGGGAGCAAGAACGCGAACTGGCCTTGCTGTCGGCTGCTTGGCCGAGCCTGAAGGCCGGTGGGGCCAGCTTCATCCGGGTGGCCACCTCGCTGCGCAATGGGATGGCGCGTAATGTAGAGGATCGTTACCTGAAAACCCGCTACCTGCTCGCCTTGGTTGCGGCGCTTAAGGCCTATCCGGAACAGGAAAAAGAGGTTTGCTTGAGTTTGCCCTACGGTGACCTAGCCGCCCAGTCGAAGGCTTTCTTTCAGGTACAAGGTTATCCAGCTTACGCCAAACCGGTCCAAACCAAAGAAGACAGCTTGGTGGAGAACCCCAAGTTCTGCGGCCAAGATCTATACGCTAGGGTAGCTGAACTTAAGGCTCCTGAAATGCCCAAAGAAGAAGCAGCTACCGAAGCTACTACCGAAGCCGTCGAACCCGCAGCCACTGAAACGCCCGAACCAACCGGCGGTGAAGCCGCAGGGGAAGAACCCCAAGCTCAATAACAACCCCGGAAAGGCAAAGAGGAATAGACCATGAAATTTAATTTGAGCTCCTTAAGCAAATCGCCGAACCGGGCCCTCCTGCCCTTGGCTGTTGGGTTAAGCCTGTTGCTAAGCGGTTGCGCTGATTCGACCAGTTCTACCAGCTGTACCCAAAAGCTGGACGAGAGCGATTTTGTGACTGTCAGCGAAGACACTAGCTGCTCTACCTATGAACGAGCCAGTGCCTATATGGGCCGGGCGGGCTTTTTGTTCACCAACTTCTTGGCCGATGGGGCGTCCGATAACTTCAACACGGCCCTAGGCATTCCCTCGAGTGCCACCGATTGGGACACCTGGGACGGCAAGACCTATTACGAGGCGGCACGGACCCTTTCGGGTGATGGAACCGGTGATACCTACGAAGGCAAAACCCGTAGCACCCCGGATATTGAAATCCACTTCTTTGCTACCTTAGGTTACCTGCTCGCCGAAACTTATATCAAGTTGGATGCCGATAAAAACGGGACCATTTCCGAATCGGAGACTCAAAGCTTCACTAAGCTCCGCAGCAGCAGCGATACGGCCAATTACGGCAGCAACGACATCTCGACTTCAAATTACCTACAATTCGTCAAAGACGGCACCACGCCCTATTTGATCGATACCAGTAAGACTACGGCCAACTGCTGGTCTGATACGAACTATGACGGTATCGAAGGTCTGAACGGGACCACCGGAAGCAACATGGACACCTGCGGCATAGTAACCACCGCTGAATTGGCTGCCGGGGCTACGGTTTCGGGAACTTGCGCGGTAGTTGCGACGGTAAACGATGTCCAGAATATGTTCACCGCCACCATCAGCACCGGTAGTGCGGTGTTGACGCTAACCGATTCGATTGTGAGCGCGATCAACTCCTTGGATGCTGATTCGAATTCGCTAGGTTTGCCTAGCGATTCAGACCTGCGTGAAGGGCTATCGGACTTTACCACCAAGATCGACAATGGCGGCGCTTGCACCAGCAACGCCACCTACGCCGAGGTCAACCAGTTGCTTACGCTGATCGATTCGGCCAATAGCTCGGCCATCACCAGCTATGCCAGTACGAACAAGATCAAGGCCAGCAGCTTGACCACCGCTTCAGATAAATCGGTGACGGTTCCCACCGCCTTCTCGGCTGGCACGGTAACCTTTTCCTGCACTAACTCTGCGGACTTGGATGCCCGGCTGGTCTTCCAGAAGTCAGACAACGCGACTTATACGCCGGACTACGGGAGTGCAAAAAGCGGGATCTCGACCACCTTTAGTAGCTTGGTCAACATCCGCCTTGATGCCACAGGGGCCACCAAGCCTACGGTCAAAGGAGACAATAAAATCTCCTTTGAAGAATTGATCTGTATGCAGTAAGTTCGCTTTGGCCTTTAGGTGAATTCTTTTACCGGTCCGGCTTAGTCTGGACCGGCTGACCGCCCCTCCCCCAAAAGAATGGAAGAAATCCGGGTTGCCCCCGAACAGCTCTACGACATATTCAGCCCAATACTGATTGAGACCTGTGAGGGGTTGGCCAAGCAGTTTTCCAAGGCGCTGAATATAGACATCACTTCAAGCGGCTGGAACCTGATCATTGATAATCGTCAGGCCACTGACTTTTTGAAGCCCTTTGCATTAGCCAATGATTGGCCTGGATTTGCTGACTTTTTAGCAGGCAAGAGAGATCTCTATCTCTTTTTGGAAAAACCGGTGATGGGGATCGTCAATAAAAAGGCCAAATTTTGGGTCTTCTTAGACCCCAAAGTAGCCGCTTCTTATTTCCAACGCCAGACCGAACGCCCCAAGGACTTCGCCGCCCAGGCAATCAAGAAATTTCCCCAGCCCAACGTCTTAAAAGGCCTAGTTAAACAGGTAGGCGAAATTGTAGGGGATACGGGCGAGCGGGTGATGAACCGGATCAAACAGATCGAGGTCTTTTATTCCGTAGCCGATGACTTTATGGCCGAAGAGGCAGCCCAGGCTTTTGCGGCCACGGTGAAGCGGTTGATTGTGAAGCTGGCTTTGGACGAAGTCAAACTTTTGGGTAAAGATATCTCTGATCCAGGGGTGTCACCTTCGATGTTAGAGCGTCGTTTGCAGGCCATCTTCCGGGTCTGTTTGCGTCTCTATTCGCGGGGTGACGAAAAGGAACGTGAAGGCCTTAAAACCTTGCTTTCGCCCAAGATTGCGGTGCGTAAGAAAGCCTTGGAGTTGGTTCAAGCTCGCTTGGAACGTGACCACGGAGAATAGCCTAGGCCCCCTCTTTTTAGCTGCACCAAAGCCCGGCTCTACTGGGCTTTTTTGTTTTGCCCCCAGTATTCCGCTGACTTTCAAAGGCCTTTGTAGCCCAGCAAACCGATTGGATTCGGGCTTTTCTAAACCAACCCAAGCCCAGGGCCGGGATTGATTGATGAGCCCTCAGCCCACCAGCCACGATGAATCCGTTATACTTTTGGCAAAGCAAGCGGACAGCCCGCGCGGTCTTTCCGCGAAGCTAACAGCCTACGGGGAGTGATAAGGGAAAAAGAAAACCTTTGCAGTCTAACCTAGGTGTTTGGCGGCTATTGGGCGGCCTTGGTGCTTAAGCCAAAAACCAGATGCAGTCACCCATTGGAATCGAAATAGGCAGACCTGGGCAAACCCCAAAGACCGGACCCCGAAGGGCACCACAGCGCTGAGCTATGGGACGGAGGAAAAGGTGAAAGCACTTTGACACTAGGCATAAATAAAACTATAAGGATAAGTTTCAGGGTCGTAGTCAACTAGAGTCTTCACAGAAGCAGGAAGCAGGACTACTATTGTCATGAAATCAAGAGCATATATTTCAAAGATAGGTTTAGAAGGAACCCTCATGGTTTTTTCTCCCTTCCTGTTTGTGCTCTCTTTTCTCGGGGTTGAATCGGGATATCCACCGGTTTGGCGGGGGGCCTTTTCGGCCCTTGCGGTGGCCTCTTGCTTTCTGTTCGCTTTGACCATTTTTCGTCGCCCCCGGTTCGCTAAAGTACTAGCTACAGGGGCTTCGGTGGCGAGCTTTTCGGCAGCCTTCCCCTACCTTTCAAGAGATCCCTTTGCTGCGCTTACCGGTTTGGTTGGTCTGGTTTTTGTCCTGGTCTTGTTGTTTGACTTTGACATCAGCAAAAACGAAGACCGGAATAATCATGCCGCGCGTTGCCTCCAGCGCGCTCGTTGGGCGGCCCTGACCGTACCGGCCGTAGTGGCCGCCTTTCTGTTATTAGAGTTGCCTGCCGGTTCTCCAGCACGCTACAGCGTTGCCGCCTCCTCGTTGATTGCTCAAGTTCTTTTTCTCCATTGGGCGGTGAATGGTCGGTTGAAGTGGCGCATTGTTGCTGCGGCCTTCACCCTGTGGGCCCTCGCCCTCATGTTGTTCTGGCCTTCGGTCCAGGTGATTGCGGTTTTGGTTAGCCTGACGAGTTTCATCAGCTTCTTAATGATTCCGCGAAAGCCCAACAAACAGGGTCGCGAAGATCATTGGTGGGACATGTTAGGCGACCACCCAGGACGAATTTTGTTCGCCACCTTTTTTCTCCTTAGTCTGGCCGGTACCCTGTTGCTCATGATTCCAGCATCGACGCAAGGGGGTACTATTGAATTGATCGATGCGGTCTTTACCGCCGTCAGTGCGGTCTGTGTGACCGGCCTGATCGTGCTCGATACGCCCAACGATTTTACGCTCCTGGGCCAGATATTTATCTTGTTGCTGATCCAGCTTGGTGGTCTTGGCATCATGAGCATCACGACTATAGCCCTACAAGTTATGGGCCGTCGGTTGAGCCTTAGACATGAGCGGCTGTTGGTGGCGATGACCGATACCAGCCATCAGGACCTGCTCCAGGCGCTGGCCACGATCCTCAAGTTTACTCTGGTGGCCGAAGTTTTAGGTGCCCTGTTCCTGAGCCTACTGTTTTACGCCGAGGGAGATCCCATCAGCCAAGCTATTTGGCGGGGATTGTTCACTGCCGTATCGGCCTTTTGCAATGCGGGATTTGCCCTGCAAACCGACAGCTTGATTCCCTACCAATCCAACCCTTGGGTCCTGCATATTGTGGCGGGACTGATCGTTTCCGGGGGGATGGCACCGGCGACTAGTTTGATGGTGCCTAGATGGCTGAGCCGAAAGCCCGTTCCGATTGCCCCCAGGCTGGCCTTGATCACCACCGTTATTTTGCTGGCCGGAGGGACTTTTTTTGTGCTCGCCTTCGAATGGAACGGCGTCTTGGGGGGATTGTCCCTAAGCGATAAAATACAGAATGCCTGGTTCCAGTCCGTTACCTTGCGCACTGCGGGATTTAATTCCGTCGATATCGCCAGTATATCAGGCCCCATGTTTCTGATCATGACCGCCTTTATGTTTATCGGCGGCAGTCCAGGAGGGACCGCCGGTGGCGTAAAAACCACGACCATCAGTATCTTGGCCCTGACCTTTTGGTCCAATATCACCAATAGAAACCAGATCATCTTCCAAAACCGGCGGATCCAATCGGCGACGATCTACCGCGCCATCACCGTTCTGGGGGCAGGGGGGGCGATATGGTTTGGGGTCGTCTTGATGCTGCAAGTGACCCAGGAAATCCCCGCTAGGGACTTGATTTTTGAGGCCACCTCGGCCCTCGCCACCGTTGGTCTGTCTACCGGAGCAACCTCATTGCTGGACGCCATCGGCAAGGTTATCATCATCTTTGCCATGTTCGCCGGGCGGATCGGGCCGATTACTTTATTTATGCTTTTAAACGATGAACAGGCCATTGCCGATAACCGGCATCCGATGATCAGCGTATCCATCACTTAAGTAGCGAGATCCACCTATGGCACAACAAATATTGATTATCGGCCTGGGCCATTTCGGGATGTCTCTGGCCTCAACGCTCTCCGAAAAGGGAGCTGAGGTGCTGGCCATCGATACCAACCGGAATCTTGTCGAGGAGGCCTCGGCCTTTGTGGCAGAGGCCTTGGTTGTTGACGGCACCGACGAGGCTGAACTGGCGCGCCTAGAGCCCGCTAAGAGGGACTCTGCGGTTTGCGCGATTGGCGATGACTCAAAGGAAGCATCCATCATCTGTACCGCTCTGTTGCGCCAGATGGGCGCTCCGGTAGTCATTGCGCGGGCCAATGACAAGATGCACCAGCGCATCTTGAAGCTGGTCGGTGCGCACCAGATCATCAACCCTGAGCGTGAGTTCGGCAAACGCTTTGCCAACCGGCTGTTGTATAAAGATGTGGTGGTCGATACTAATCTAGGGGAAGACCTGAATCTAACAGAGATTCGGGTGCAACCGGCCATGATTGGCAAAAACCTCATCGAGCTTTCGTTGCCGAAGCATTTTGGTATCATGGTGGTTGGCATCCGCAGAGGAATTCCGCCCAAAATTCTTCATCCATCACCGATCGATCCTTTGCAGGAAAATGACCACCTGATCATTGTCTCCAATGAGGCGGCTATCCCCAAATTGACTAAGAGCTTCCAATCATGAAACTCGCACAATCCGTGAAAGTCGGTGCCTGGCTTCTGATCGCCCTCAATCTCTTGATCGCTTTTGGATCTATCTGGGTCTTTATGCGGATGGCTCCGGCAATCGACGTCATTATCAACCAGAATGAGGTGTCCCTAGAAGCTTCTGAGGGGATGCTGTCCAGCCTTTTAATGACAGAGAGTGATGAGGACCGAGCGGAGTTTTCCATTGAATCTTTTCGCGACGCTTTGAACAAAGCATCCAACAATATCACTGAGCAAGAAGAACCTAGGGTCATAAAAAAAATAGCCCAGCATTATCAAGCGGCTTTCCAGGGCAACGACCGGGCGCTCAAACAAACGGTGGAGGCCATCGTTGAGCTAGGGGCCATCAACCGAGCGGCTATGCACCGGGCAGACGCCAAGGCCAAGCAATTAGGATATGCTGGGGCTTGGGGCGTCGTTTTTATGGCGACCGCCACCTTTATGGCGGGTATGATCTTTTTGCGGTCTGTAAAAAAGAATCTTCTAGAGCCGATCTTGGAGATTGACCGGGTGGTGATCGCTTTCCGCGATGGGGATTTGATGCGGCGGTGCAGCATGAAAAACCCGCCGAAAGACATCCGACAGATTTTTGGCAATCTCAATGACCTCCTGGATTTGCAGAGCGCAAACACAATTGAGGTCAAACCAAAGGACCCGAAATCGTGACCACAACCTTGCCAGCCTTGCTTTGGGAGCTGCAATAAAAACCCCTTCGACCGCGTTGATGGCTCCGATGCCCTGGCCCGGGTGGTCGTCTGCCGCCGGCTTGTTTGCTGGTGGAATGCCGCCTCCCCAAAAGATATCAGTCCTCGCCTAATGCTCTGCTGAGCCCCTTGCTCAAGGGGCTGCAAATCGCTCTTTTGCTTGCTGTGCGCCCCAAACGCAGGGGGGGCTCACCAACCAACAACGATCCCTCTCCCCAGACGCTTTGGTCTCACCTAACTTTTCGGCACCCCAGGACCGGCAAATTGTCCTGATGATGGTGAGTGCAGCGGACCAGGGAATTTGCTTTCTAGAGCCGCCTAGAGGCCCTAGCGCAGAGTTTTTTGAGCCCATTAAGCGGGCACTGCCGATTTTTGGGCAAAAAAAAGCCCCCAGGGTAGGGGGCTCTTTTAAAGCTGGGGCCTGTTAGCTGACAAAGTCGATGTTGCCTAGCGATTCGACCTGCACTTCTGAGGCAATCTCGTTGTGGCTGATCACCGCTAAGTTGGGGATCGCCCGTTCGGTCAGCCGTTTGACCTGGATGCGGGCCTGAGGGCCGCACAGGATCACCGGTTGGTAGTTGTACATATTGAAGGCCTCGATGCCCTGTTCGATGGCTTCGATGATGCGCTGAGCGTCTTCGGGCGCAATCCCTAAGAAGGTCCCTTGACCGGTGTCTTGGATCGCCTCGACGATCATGTGCTCCATGTCTTGACTCAAGGTCATCACTGGCACAATCCCTTCTTGGTTTTGGTACTGGCGTGTGATGCTGCGGGCTAGTCCTTCGCGGACGTGCTCCACCAAAATCTCGGGCACCTTGGTGTATTGAGCCGTGTCGGCCAACACTTCCAAGACCGTGTTCATGTCGCGGATCGAGACGTTTTCTTTGAGCAAAGCTTGAAGAACCCGCTGGATAGTACCTAACCCCAATAAATCGGGGATCAATTCCTCGACCAACTTGGGCTCCGTAGAAGCCACTTTGTCGAGTACCTTCTGGACCTCTTGGCGGCCCAAGAACTCCGGCGAGTGGCTGCGGATGATCTCGGTCAAATGGGTGCTGACCACCGTCGGGATGTCAACCACCGTATAACCTGCGATTTGTGCCTTTTCCTTGTCCGCCTCGCTGATCCAAAGCGCTGGCAGGCCGAAGGCCGGTTCGGTGGTGGGGATGCCGTCGACCTCTTCGTCCACTTCGCCCGCCTGCATGGCTAAGAAGTGGTCGATCATCATTTCGCCTTTGCCGACCTCGATGCCTTTGATCACGACACTGTACGCGCCGGGCTCAAGCTGCAAGTTGTCTTTGATGTGTACCGGAGGCACCACAAAGCCCATGTCCAAGGCCACCTGCCGCCGGATTGCCTTGACCCGCTCTAACAGTTCCCCGTCTTGGTCCGCATCAACCAGCGGGATCAAGGCGTAACCTAACTCTAAGCCCAAAGTGTCGATGGGCAAAAGATCCACAATGCTTTCGCTAGATTCCTCGGCCTCAGTCGCCTCGGCGGCCTCAGTCTGGACCAGTTGGACCCGTTCGGCTTCGGCATATTTGTTTTTGGTTCTCCAGGCCACAAAGGCGATCAAGGCAGCCAAGGAGATGAACGTCGCCTTCGGCATGCCCGGCACCATGGCAAACATAGCTAAGGCACCAGCCGCCAGCATCATGGCAAAGGGGTTGCCAAAAAGTTGCAGGCCAAAATCTACCCCTAAACGGTTTTGGGCACCGGCTTTGGAGATCACCATACCGGCCGAGATCGAGATGATCAGGGCGGGAATCTGACCCACCAAGCCGTCACCGATGGTTAGGCTGGTGAAGGTAGTGGCCGCATTGGCGAGGCTCATGTTGTAAAAGAGCACGCCTAAAACCAAACCGCCGATAATGTTGATGGTGGTGATGATCAAGCCAGCAATGGCGTCACCACGGACGAATTTGGATGCACCGTCCATAGCACCGAAGAAGTCTGCTTCGTGTTGGATTTCACGGCGGCGGCGTTGGGCCTCGACTTCGTTGATAATGCCTGCGTTTAGGTCGGCGTCGATGGCCATCTGCTTACCGGGCATAGCGTCCAAGGTAAACCTAGCGGCCACTTCTGCAATACGGCCCGAACCTTTGGTGATCACGATAAAGTTGATCAACACCAAGATCAAGAAGACGATGATACCGATCAGGTAGTTACCGCCAACTACGTAAGAGCCGAAGGCCTGAATCACATTCCCCGCCGCGCCGGTGCCTTGCTTGCCGTTGGTCAAGATCGCCCGGGTACTGGCCACGTTGAGTGAGAGCCGTGCCAGGGTGGTGACCAATAAGATGGAGGGGAAGACCGAGAAGTCTAGGGGCTTGAGGCTATAAAGGGCCACAAAGAGGATCAAAATACTGAAGGTGATGTTTAACGCGAAGAGCACGTCTAAGATCACCGCAGGCAGCGGGAGAATCATCACCGCCAAGATCAAAATCAACCCGACGGCCAGCGCGAAGTCTGGACTTAAAAACCGATTCTTTGGGGCGGCGGAGGTTGCGCTGGAAAGTGATAGGGCCATGCCGGGTTCTAAGTAGTTGGTTGGTCGCCAGGGCGGCTCGAATCGATCGAACCAGAGTCGTCTTGATTAAGAGTCATCCATGCAAGGGCCGTACAAAGTCGGCAACCTGCATCCATTTGCGGCAATTCCTGCGGCACATCCTTGAAATACCTGTACCCGCCCTTCCTTGGGTGGTCCTGCCGGGTATCCGGCAGTGGTCTTATGAGGGGAGTATGAAAGATTTAGGCCAAAAACCAGGGGGCGCTAACGCCTTTTGCCCTTTGTCTTGGCCTTGGCTTTGAAAACAAAGGCCAGGATCTCGGCGACAGCTTTATAAAAGCCTTCGGGGATACCGTCGCCAACCTCGACCTGGAAGTATAGGCCCCGCGCTACCTGAGGCGATTGGTAGACCAGCACGCCGTTTTCCTGGGCGATTTCGATGATCCTTAATGCCATATGGTCCGCGCCTTTGGCCATCACCTGCGGAGCCACCATCGTCTCGCGGTCGTATTTCATGGCGATGGCGAAGTGGGTCGGGTTGCTGACCACTACATCCGCCTTGGGCACCTCCTGCATCATCCGCGCTTGGCTCATGGACTGCTGGATTTGGCGGATGCGGGCCTTTAGCTGAGGGTCGCCTTCGGACTGCTTCATTTCTTCTTTTACGTCCTGCTTGCTCATCATCAGCTTCTGTTCCAAATCCCAACGCTGGAACAGGTAGTCAGCCAAAGCCAAAATCAATAGGGCTAAAAAGAGACGGAAGGTAAAGACTCCGGTGATTTTACCCACAATGCCCAACAAGACAACCGGGTCTTGATCAATCAGGTTATGCATTTCCTGATCATATTGGATGAAGGTGTACCAACCAATATAACCGATCAGACCCATTTTAAAGAGCGATTTAAAGAGTTCGCTTAAGGCCTGCTTGGAAAAAATTCTTTGGATACCTTTGAGGGGGCTGAGCTTGTCTAGCTTGGGCATCAAGGGTTTGCCGGTGATCTTAAAGCCCACCTGGACCACACTGGCAAAGACACCGATGACCAAGGCGGTCAAGAAGAAAGGGCCGACCAGGATGGTGGCGCTTTCAAAAATCGAGTCCACCATTTGTTCCATCAACGCCGGGTTGAACTCGCCCTGATCTAAGTTGGTGAAGGAATGGACAAAGGCGTCGCGGTAAGCGCCCAGCATGCTCGAACTGGCAAACCAGAAGAGCAACAAAAAGCTGCCCAAGAGGGCTACGCTGGACAACTCCTTGGAAAAGGCAACTTGACCCTCTTCGCGGGCGTCGTCGCGCTTTTTCTGGGTTGGGGCCTCTGTTTTTTCCTGTCCGCCGCTTTCAGCCATTTAGTGCGCCATAATACCGATCAGTTCAAGAACCTGCTTGCCCATGCCGTCGAAGGCCCGCTGCATGCCGGTCATCATATAGGGCATACCGGTGAACAACAAGAGGAAGCCCAAAAGAATGGTCAAGGGGACACCGACCACAAAGATATTCATCTGCGGCATGGCGCGGGCCATAAAGCCCAAGATAATATTCGCGAGCAATAAAGACACGATCAACGGTGCCCCGATCTTTACCCCTAGGGTGATCACCAAAGCGCCGAGTTGTAAGAGGTAGTCGATCTTGTTGGCGGCGAAGCTGAACCCGCCTATGGGGATTTGCTCGTAGGTGGTGCCTAAGACTTCAAAAAAGATGTGGTGGCCGTCAATGGTCACAAACAAAAGGGTTGCTAAAAGCCCCTTAAAACTCGAGATAATCGAGACCTGTACTTCGGTCTGGGGGTCCATCACGTTAGCTAGAGATAGGCCCATTTGGTAACCTATGATGGTACCCGAAAAGTCTACGGCCGCGAAAATCACCCGGGGTACTATGCCCAGCATCAACCCCACCATGGTTTCGGCCAGGGCGATAGACAAAAAACCGGCGACCGTCCAATTGCCGTAAATGTTCCCTAACGGGACTGCAGCGAAGAGGATCATAGAGACCATCAGGGCCATATAGACCCTAAGCTGGCGCGGAACTGAGGCGGAAGAGAGGATTGGCGCGGTCACAAACATTCCCGAGACGCGCAAAACCACTAAAAAGAAGGTAAAATACTGTTCCGCAGAAAACTGCAGCACGCTTTCCATGGCCGGGCCTGGGGGCGTGGGGTTCGGGGTCTAGCGACCCCTTAGGGGAGATTAGAGGTCGTCGTCGGCATCCATGAACTTGGTGGTGCCTGAATCAATGGCTAGATCGGACTTGCCACGGGTTCGTTCTTCCTCGTTTTTACAATCGATGCAGAGTTCGGTGAAGGGCAGGGCCATCAAGCGTTTTTTGGATATCTTGGCACCGCAATCTTCGCAGACCCCGTAGGTGCTGTCTTCAATGCGCTCTAAAGCCGAAGCGATCTGCTCTAGCTTGCGGCGGTCCCGCTCACCTAGCAGTTGATATAACTCGCGGTCGCGTTCTTCGCTGGCGTGGTCGATGTCGTCGCCAATGTCATTGGTGATGGCATTGTCCGAGTAGCGGCGGTCCTGCTCGATTTCATCGATGATCGTTTGCTGCATCTCGATCAGCATTTCCTTGATCTCTTTCATGACTCAGGCCTTCCCTATATATTTTGGTTGCCGAAATTTGCATGAATCCTAAAGGACTTTACCGCTAGGATCAACTAAAATAGCCGTTAATTTTTGATTTACTGCCGCAAAGATCGGCGTAGTCGGTCCATGTTGGCGCAACTATACAGCAAAAGCTGATCAGCCAACACTAAATTCACCATCGCGTCTACATTGGGCACCGCCCTAGGCAATACACAGGGATCGTGGCGGCCACGGGCTTTGAAGATAACTTCTCGGCCGTCGGCGGTGACCGTTTCTTGGTCGATCATCAAGGTGGCGGTGGGCTTGAAGGTCACATGGCCCCAGAGGGTCTCTCCGTTGGTCATGCCGCCGAGCATCCCGCCGGCTCGGTTGGATTTGGTGGAGACCCGTCCGTCTCTAAGGATAAAGGCATCGTTATGCTCGGATCCCTTCAGCCGGGTCGCTCCTTCGCCTAAGCCAAAGGAGACGCTGCGGGTTGCGGGGATCGACATTAAGGCTTGGGCTAAAAGGGCGGTCAGTTTGTCGAATATCGGCGCACCCAGGCCTGCGGGCAAGCCCTTGACGGCGAAACCAATGCTGCCTCCTAAGCTATTGCCCTCGGTCTTAGCTTGGCTGATGGCGGCGATCATCTCTTGGGCTTTGGCGGGGTCGGGGCAACGTACGATGTTGGCCTCAATGTCCTCAAAGCGCACTTGATCGGGGTCGATTTGTGCTTCGATATGGTGGACTTGCTCTACCCAACTAAGACAAGAGGTCCCCAATAGATCTTGCAAAAAAGCCTTGGCCACCGCTCCGGCGGCGACGCGGCCTACTGCTTCACGGTTGCTGGCCCGACCGCCGCCGCGGTGGTCACGCAGCCCATAGCGGCTTTGGTAGGTATAGTCCGCATGGCCCGGCCGGTAGAGGTCTTTGAGTTCGTCGTAATGCTTTGACTTGGCATCGGCGTTGTAGACCACCATCCCGATCGAGGTGCCTAAAGTTTGGCCTTGATAGATCCCCGAAAGGATCTCGATCTGGTCTTCTTCTTTACGGCTGGTGGTGATCTTGCTTTGGCCGGGCTTACGGCGGTCCAGTTCGGCTTGGATGTAGGCGGCGTCAATAGCCAGCCCGGCGGGGCAACCGTCTAAGGTCACACCTAGGCCACGCCCGTGGCTTTCGCCAAAGGTGGTGATCCGGAAAAGTCGTCCGAAGCTATTGCTCATAAGGGAGGTTGGGTTCTTGGCCGCTGTAGCGGATGGGGTCGCACCACTCGCCGTCTATCAGGAACTGGTGAGGATAAAATTTGCTTTTATAGGCCATTGCCTGACAGTCGGCAACCCAAAAGCCCAAGTGCAAATAATCTTTGCCCATTTCGCGGCAGATTTCGATCTCCTTCATCACGCTAAAAGTGCCCAGGCTGCGCTTTGCTTGGGAGGGATCGAAGGCGAAATATACGCTGGAGACCGAGTTGGCTAAGATATCTAGCCAGCCAACCGCAACTATTTGGTCTTCTAGGTAATACTTGACCATTTGGGTGTCTACGGCGGTTTTTACGAGGAATTGCTGGAACTCTTCGGCCGTAGCTGAGGCGTTGTAGCGACTTTTAGTGAAGGCGTCGTAGACTTTGTAGGCCTCTTCATCAAAGCGCGCGGGCAGGATTTCTAAACGTAGGTCTTGGTTCTTACGCCAAACCTTGCGCTGCGACTTGGTGGGCTCAAAGCTATCGGCGCTTAAGCGGACGGGAATGCAGGCGTCACAGCCTTTACATTGGTTCTGATAGAAAATGTGTCCGCTGCGCCGGAATCCGCGGTTGAGCAACGCTTCGTAAAGGTACTCGTCGAGGCGGTCGGCGTGGGTCAAGTAGCTGAGCCATTCTTTGCCCTTTAAATAGGGACAGGCACCGTTACTGGCTTCGAAGAGGGGGATTTCCATAAGCTCCTTAGCGCTTTCGAAAATATATCAGGGGCTATTTATACCGCCTTTATTAAAAAGGAGCAAGCTTAGCCTATTGTACAAACTCTTATTTGCTGATATAAAATCAACTATCCCCAAATAGTTTTAGGGGCTTTCTACGAGGCGAACCTATTGCCGCCCCGTTTTTTTGATCAGTTCTTGAGGCACTGAGGGAGAAAACTATGGCTAAGTCGATTGCCGAAGAAGTACAAGACTATCTTAAAGAAAACCCAGAAGCGGGCAATAAGGAACTTTACGAGGCTTTCCCGAAGGTAAGGCAAAACACGCTGCGCCATTACCGCAGCAAATTTGCCCCCACTCCAGCCAAGGCCAAGAAAGTTAAGAAAGAGGTGGCCCCGAAGGCAAAGCGCGGCCGCCCGCGCAAAACGACCGGCGACCTAGAAAGCCGGGTCGGTAATTTAGAAAAGCAGATGGACCAATTGCTCAAAACCTTGGATGTTCAAGTCGGCAAGCGTGGCCGCCGGGTTAACCCCATTGACAAACGGTTTAGGGAACTAGAAGAAACCTTGATGAAGTTCCTCAAACAAAAAACCGCTTCTATGCCCAGCGACTTGGCCAAGCTTGATGATCTTCAAAAGGCCCTTACTGCCAAGATCCATGGCTTTATCGACAACCTCAAGAAACGCTGAATCCTTGTCTTTGATCGACCGATTGTTTCAAGCAGTAGACGCCAAGGCCAGCCCGATTATGGTCGGGCTGGACCCTCTGTTAGACCGCTTGCCGCCCTTTTTAACCCAAGGGAGGAAAGGGGGCAGAGAAGGTGCAGCCGAGGCTTTGTTGGAGTTTAACCTAGGCATTTTAGAAGCCGTCGCCGACTTGGTGCCTGCGGTGAAACTGCAGATGGCCTGTTATGAACTCTTCGGACCGGCTGGTTTGGCCGCCTTTGAAGCGACCTGTACCCAAGCTCGCCAGATGGGCCTGATCGTCATTGACGACAGCAAGCGCGGCGATATCGGCAGTACGGCCCAATTGTATGCCTTAGGGCATATTGGTCGGGCTCCGCTGCTCCAAGGGAAGTCCCCCGAAGCGCTGGCCGATTTTGTGACCGTCAATCCCTACCTCGGGAGCGACGGCACCGATCCCTTCTACCGAGTCGCCCTAGCCGAAGACCGGGGCGTCTTCTTGCTGGTGCGCACTTCCAATCCCTCTTCAGGTCAATACCAGACCGCCGTGGTCGATGGGATGCCGCTTTATGAGCGGATCGCCTTAGATCTGCAAGCCCAAGCGGCCCAACATACCGGTGGATATGGATTTGCGCCGCTGGGCGCGGTGGTGGGAGCCACTTGGCCCGACGAGGCCGCTAGGCTGCGCCAACTGATGCCTAACGTGCCCTTTTTGGTGCCCGGATATGGCGCTCAGGGCGGCACCGGAGACGATGTGATGCCCAGCTTCAATGACCAGGGCTACGGGGCGCTGATCAACTCCTCTAGAGGCATCCTCTTCGCCTGGGACCGGTTGAATATGGCCCCCGAAGATTATGGGTTAGCGGCGAGGCGCGCCACCTTAGAAATGCGTGAAGACCTATTGGCCGCCATGGGCCGCGCATCTAAGCGTCCCAAGGGCTGGTAAAAGCCTACCGAAAAAGGGGTGGACAGGGGCCCTTGGATTTCTCATCATGTCTGACGAACCCTTTAGCCCCAAAGTCAACGTGAGCTTAAGCCTCTTTTTTTGGACCCTTTTCGCCCTGATCACTCTGGGCTGGGTGCTCAGTTGTTTGTCCTTTTTTAAAGACAGCCAAAGGAGTCATCGGGTCGGCGAACGTTTACTCTTCGTGGGCTTGGTGTTCCAGTTAGTCTACGCGGTGGCGAGCTATATCGAGCTGGGCTTAGACCCCTTTAGCAGCACCGCAGGGCTGTTTCTCTTTGGGTCCCTCTTGGTCTTGACGCTCTATTTTGTGTTGGATTTTTACTATACCAACCAAATCTTTGAGGTCATCTTCCCGCCGCTCACCTTGTTTTTTTTGCTGCTTTCGGACCTAGTCGCCCACCGGGAGATCGGAACCGAGGGGTATCTTTCTAGTTCGCCGGTCTTCGGCAAGGTGATCTTGATCTTTCATGCCAGCAACCTGATGGTTGGCTACTTGCTCTTTGCGGTAGCTTGCGTGACCTCCATCTTTTACCTCTACCAAGAGCACCAACTCAAGGCCAAGACGCTGCACTTACGCGGCGGCAAGGTGCCGAGCCTTGGTTACCTGGATAAACTGAATTATAAGGTAATCGCGGTAGGGTTCCTGCTGGTTACCTTTGGGCTCTTGTCTGGCGTGGGGATGAATCTATTTGCTAATTCCGGTGGGATGGGCGTGAACCTGCGTCAGGGCCTGCCCGTTGCTACCTGGGCTATTTACGCCGTTTTCTTATTAGACCGCAGCATCGAAGGGATGCGGGGCAAAGCTTCCGCCATCTGGGCTATTTCTGGCTTCATCGTGGTGGCCCTGTCTTTTGCTTATGAAATTTCCATCCTCTTAGCTAAAAGTGCCTGATGACTTCTTTAGAACTAGCCCGACAATACCTACGCTGCTTAGTCACTCGTGACCTAGAAGGCGTAGCCAAGTTGTTGGCCGATGACTTCCGTTTTGAAAGCCCCCTGTTGAGGAGCGAAAGCGCCCCGGCTTATTTAGCGAACCTCAAGGCCAACCCCTTAGAGCCCGGCGAAGCCCTGATTTTAGCAGAAGTAGAAGAGGGTGGGCAGGTAGCGCTTTTCTATCGCTACCAAAAGGAAGGGGCCACCTTGGACGTAGCCCAGTGGTTTGAGGTATCTAAAGGCAAATTATTGGCCAGCCGCTTGGTCTTTGATTCTTCCAGCCTGAAGTTTTAAGCGAACTCTGGGTTCTGGTAGAGGCCTGATTTGCCCCCTTCTTTGCGCACCAGCCCGACCCGCTCGATCAACATCCCCTTGTCTACGGCCTTACACATGTCGTAGACCGTCAAAGCCGCTAGATTAACGGCCACCAAGGCTTCCATCTCAACACCCGTCTTACCCTGACACTTGGCGGTAGCTTCTAAGAAAATACGACCGCCCGGCTGATCCAGCCGGATTTCTACCTCAATTTGATCTAAGCCCAAAGGGTGGCACATGGGGATCAACTCCCCGGTACGCTTGGCCGCCAGGATGCCCGCTGTTTTAGCTACCGTAAAGGCGTCTCCTTTGGAAAGACTCCCTTCGGCAAGGATTTGTGCCAACTCCGCGCTGATCTTTATTTCCGCATGGGCCAGCGCCAATCGGCTGGTTTCGGATTTAGCCGAAACATCAACCATCCGGGCCCGGCCCGATTCGTCAAAGTGCGTCAGTTTCTGGGTCATAATAGCTGGTCTGTTGGGATTGGGTGCGCAGCAAATGGAGGGCCTGATCCTGGCGACGTAGCACCGCTAAGAGAACCGCGCGGTTCTCTGGCGGGCCGCTCCAAGACAACTGGCGCACCGGTTGGGATTGGGGTTTCTTTTGGTGCCATTTTAAGTCCAACCAGCCCTTTAACGGCCCCGCTTGGGTCAGGAGCGATAGGTGTTCGTCCAGCCTCCCCGCGGCTTCTTTGCGCTGGGCCTTACCCATCAAGGGAAAGAGGGGTAGGGCCAGGTCCCAAAGGGGATCTAGCTTGGCCTGGGTCGTTCCAGCCAGCCAGAGGCGGTTGAGCTGGTGGAAGAGGGCGTGGAAACAGCGGGCCAAGATGGCCTCGTCTTCATGCAGGCCTGGATTCAGGGGCATGCGGTGCGGTAAGAGTTGGGGTTTTGATTCGGTCTTCATTAACCGGAATTCCAAGCGGGAGTTTTTGAATTCTCCACCGACCAACTTCATCCCGCTTTCGCTTAAGGCTAGTTGTACGGGCCGGATCGGTAGGCCTTCGGTCTTTGCGCTCAGCTCTTCGCTATAGGCCTGCCCACAAAGCAACACCAACTGGTCCGCACCATCACACAAGGCGGGCAATTCGCGGTAAAGCTTTGGGGATACCAGGGGGCTTAAGGGAAGCAAACGCACCCGTTCGCCTTCGCTTAAGGCTTCAAACAAAAAGAGCGGGCGTAGCTCACTTTTGGGCTCAAAGAGCTTAAAACGCAGCGTCCAACCCTTCGCCGGGGGGAAGAGGCCGTTATGGTGGTTTTGATCCAACACCCAATCGGCCAGCAATTGTTCGTTAGCGGCAAATTCAAACATCTTGGGCCTCAAGGAAGCTCAATCCAGCACAAACCTGAGCAGCTAAGAATCGCTCCAGGCGGTCTAACAGAGCAATCGAAGCGCGCCCTTCTAGCTGGGCGCGTAGTTTTTGCCGGCTCACTTCTAGCTTCAACTGCCCGCCTCGGGCGTCACAAAGCAATAGGCTCCAGAGTTCAGGGGTCAGTCGTTCGGACTGTCCGGCTAGTTCCAAGGACTTGGTCTCTTGGCCCAGCAGGCGCAAGAATTGGTCGATCCGCTCAATCGGCTGGTCCAGCCGAGCGCTTACCCAGGGGTCGTCTAGCTGAAACCAGCCGGAACCTTGGGGTTCTAGTTTGGCGCAGTAGAGCGCTTCAAGGCTCTGGTAGCGTCGCTGCAAGCGCTCTGCTGCTGCCTGGACCGGCTCTAAGAATTGTCCCGTCTTCATGCCCCGGCCAAGCAGATAGGCCGACTCGTTGACCGATAACCAAGCACCGGACCCTTGGTCGGTTTCGCCGGATAATAATTCCAACTCTACCCAGCGGTTTTCGGGCCCCAGCAACTTGCCAAAGAGCTGGCTGGCGGTGGCTCCCTTGAGCTGCGCTTTGAGGCCTTGAGGGTAATTAAATAGTTTGGGCGATTGCTCGAAGTTTAAATGGGCCTCGAACAGGCGGGTCCAAAGGCCGCGCAGGTCCCTCAAACCTTGACCGCCCAAACGGGCCGGGGGGAGTGCTGGCTGGGCCGTTAATTGGGCGTTTAGGCGCGTTATGGCGCGGGCGTCGCCCAGATAATGAGCCACCACCAGCAAGGGGTCGCTGAGGTCCAAAACCAATTGTAAGGGCGAACCCTTTTGGGGCTCTGTTTTGACCTCGGCGAATAGGCCGGACTCGTCTAGCGTTAATTCCAAACCCAAAGCGGCCCCCAATTCGGCGCAAAGAAAGTGGTGCGCATCGGCGGGGTCTAATTCTAACAACTCGGGCGACAGGTTTTTTAAGCAAAACTGGGCCCCCTGATCGTTACCGGTCGGGGCGAAAAAGCTTTCGTCAAAATCGGCTAAGGGGTCGATTCCGGCGAGGCGTTGGATTCGCCGGACTAAAGAGGCGCGGGCTTCGGGCATGTTAAATGCTCAATTGCCGCTGCAAGGTCACAAAGAGGGGCATCATGGCGGTCATGCCGATGTAGAGCCCCAGCCCCAAAACCACCGGAGAAAGGTCCACGCTAGCGCGGGGCAAGAGCCGCTGTAGGGGCCGTAAAAAGGGGTCGATCATGAAGGTGACGCTGCGGACAATGGGGTTGCCCAGAGAAGGAGCCACCACGCCGAAGATAAAATACAAGACGCAGAGCAAACCCAGGAAAAACATGATGCTGCGCAGCACCATCAAACCGGCCAACAAAGCATAGACGCCAATGTTCAGCGCCGCCGTTTCGGGTGGCAATCCCGCGACCAACATGGCCCCCACCGAACGCACTAGGCCGGGCAAGAAAACCTCAGCATAATCCACCAAAAATAGGGCCACAATCGGGGCCAAGGGCACCAGCGAAAGGGGCAGCTTGTGGCTGACGGCGTACCAGAAGGGCTGGGTGGCGTTGTTGATGAAACGGACCATGCCGTTGTTGGGGTCCGCGTGGATCCAACTGAGCAGGAAGGCGCCAAGGATCATCCAGCCGTAGATGACGCAGCTCCACTTTATGAAGTCCGCTAAACCGATGACTAGTTCCATCTCAACCGCTGGTTCGCATCAAGTCGTGCCACAGGCCTTCGTCGATGTCGTCGGTAAATTTACAGCCGATTTTGAATTCCTGACCATGCTCCACCGAGCGGGCTACTTCAAATTCAAATTCCAAAACCGAAGAAGAGCTGTCTAGGGCATCTTTAAGGTGCGCCGTGAGCAAGCGCCCTTTTTCAAAAGGCCGCTTGGAAATGAAGCTGAGGCCGCCTTTGGAGTAGTCAAAGAGCTTAAAGGCTTCCTCTGTCCCTTCTTCATTGATGGTGATGGTGCCACGGGCGCGGTGGCGCTCGAAGCGGCGCAGGGCGCGGAGTTCTTCTTCGCTCAAGTTGTCTTCGTCGTCTACTTCGATGGACTGGCTGGCATCTAGCGAGTCGCCCTCAAGTAGGGTCACGATCACTTTGGCTTTACCCTTAAAAAACAAGGGGTCTTCCAATTGGAACTGGCCATTGTGGAAGGTGGCTTTGACTGAAAACATAGGCGCCTTTGACGGTTGGTGGTTTGCCCCTTGAATCTAGCGGAGTGGTGATCTTTTTTCAAGCCTCAGGCTTAAGAGCCAACACCGCATAAAAATTTTCGTAGAGTTGTAAGTCACGGGCCTGTTCAAAGCCGCTGTGGGTCAGTTGCTCGACTACTTTCTCGGGGGCCACGCGGATTTTTAGCGGCGGACCTTGGGGCATTTCGGTCGGTTTCCAGTCGATGATCAAGATTTTTGCGCCCTCTTTGAGCACCCGGAAGCACTCTTCTAGCAGCGGGGTGGGGCGGTGCAGCTCGTGGTGGAGGTTGATCATCACCAGCAAGTCGGCTAAGTCGTCTTCAAGCGGGATGTTGGCTTCTTGCATCAATCCGGTGACCAGACGCCCCTCCTGGTACTCGGCCCGGTTTTCCGCGATCCAATCGAGCATGATTTGGGCAATGTCCAAGCCGAAAACTTGGGCGTTCGGCCCTTTCGCTCGGCGCAAAAACTCCACACTAAAAAAGCCGGTCCCGCAGCCTAGATCAACGATCACCGGATTTTCCGGTAAATCCAATTGGTCCCAATATTTATCGGGGTCTTGGGCCTTTAGGCGCTCTGGGTTGTTGAGCTTGGCCAGCTTTTTGGGGTCAAATTTGATGTCGGTCATAGGAAAAACCTCAATATTGTTTGGCCTGCGATGGAGCTAGGCTGTGGTCCAAATTGATTGGGGGCGAGCAAGTGCTGGGAATAGATTTTAGCCTGTTCGACCAGAGACTCCATGCCCCCCCAAAAAAAAGGGTTTTTGAATGAAGGCGGCCTAATATCGCTTAGCCTAATTTCAGGTTTGCTAGTTAGGTTTTTTTTAATCTACGCATTGGTGTCTATCGCTGCTCACCATCAGGTTATTCGCTAGCTATTATTCGACAAGTTTTTTTTCCGGTATAGGAACCAGGACTCTAGAGCCACAGCTATCACGACCAAAGGAAAAAGCACAAACAGTTCAAAATTTCTTAACTGGGAATGCAGAGGATTGCCGGTGGCCTCGGAAACCAAATCAAGCATATAAACCAAGTAAAAAAACAAAAACAAAAGTCCCTCGCGCCGAGAGATCTCGGCACCGGAAATAAAAACCGGCAGGCAGAGCAAGGTTGCCATTAAAAGGACCCAAATATCATATGATTGGATGCTGGTGGGTACTGGGATAGCCTGAGGTGCTACCAAGCCCGACAGTCCCAACACGCCGGTTAAGTTAAAAATATTTGAACCAATCACGTTACCTACCGCTAAATCCCGCTCTCCCTTTAAGGTCGCCACCACTGAGGTAGCCGCTTCGGGAAGCGAGGTACCCATCGCGACGATCGTTAAGCCGATCACTACTTCATCAACCCCTAAGGCACTCGCAATAGTAGAAGCGCCCGTGACTAACCCATTAGCGCCTAGAACCAGCAAACCTAACCCGCTGGAAGTAAATAGCAACAAGATTAAGGGCCCCTTGGAGTTGATTTTTTCCTTGGGCTGACTGGATTTGGCGCTTTCTCTGTTCGCCTCAGTGATCGTCCAGAGGGTATAACCTACCAAGAGGCTGACGAGCAGCAAACTATCCCACCATCCATAATACCCGTCACGGCCTAATAGCAGCACTAAAAGGGTAGCCGCTATCATTACAGGGACTTCTTTGCGGATGATCTGGGCCGATACCACCAGAGGGACTAACAGTGCCGCTACACCCAAAATAGCCAGGGTATTAAATAAATTGGAGCCAATTACGTTTCCGGTGGTAATCCCTGCCTGCCCCAATAAGGCGGACTGGATGCCCACGGAAGCCTCGGGCGCGCTAGTACCGAAGGCGACAATCGTTAAGCCGATCACTAAAGGGGGCACCCCAAAACGATGGGCAATTCCAGAAGCCCCTTTCACAAGCAAATCGGCTCCAAAAACCAATAACGCCAGCCCACCTAACAACATTGCGACGTCAATGAACACGGCTTCTCCATGGTTTTTTAAAGAGGTGTATCCGTCAAATTCCCCTATTCTTGGGCGAACTTGCCTGTTTTGCGGGGGCTAGAGTTCAAAATAGGCTTTAATACCCGCCAAGGTATGGGCGACTGCAGCGGAGGCTAAAATTAACCCCAAGACGCGGCTGATGATACTGGCTCCGGTGCTACCGATGATTCGGTTGATCCACTTGGCACCTAACATACATAAGTAGGTTAAAAGTAAGACAAACAGCATTACGGCCGCTGTTTGTGCTTGCTCCCAAAAGCTGAAACGAGAATGTTCCGTCAATAGAACCACCGTTAACATGGCACCTGGGCCAGCTATGGAGGGAACAGCTAAAGGAAAAACAGCCGTATCTTGATACTTCTTAGCTAGGTTAACCTCTTCTTCTGGTTTACTTTCACCAAAAATCATCGATAGAGCAAATAAAAACAAAATAATCCCGCCAGCTGTTTGATAGCTAGAAAGCGGAATTTTCATGGCCTTTAAAATAATTTCCCCAGCGACAATGAAGACCAAAAGAATAGCTGCTGAAATTAGGGTAGACAGAAGCGCTATTTTGGTCCGTTCTTCTTCGCTGTGCTTGGCGGTAACGGCAATGAAAACTGGTACTGACCCAATGGGGTCAATAACAGAAAAGAAAATGATAAAGGTGGCGATTAGGTCAATCATTCATCCTGTAAAACTTGTGCGAAGCAGTGATTTGTTTGCCTGCCACAACAATATTTTATCAGGCGGTCTTCCGAATGACAAGGTCCAGGCTCCGGCGGAACAAAATACCCAAGGAGGCATTGGTTCTGTTCGGCTGCGCTTGGTGAAACTCAAGGTCTATCAGGTCTTTAACGTCCAACGCATCCGAAGGCTACCGGGTTAACCCAATTCACAAGGTCCTAGGGGGTAAGGGTAGCTTCAGTTTATTTTAGGGCAGGGCCAGCACAGGCTTTATGCCCCTTGCGGGGTTGCTCCTTGCCGGTTCAGCCCCAAGACCCTAGCCGAATAAACTGCGGAAGCGGCCAAAATAGGCGAAGGCCAAAAAGGCTTCTAAGAGCGTCAATACCGTAGCCATAGGCAGGCCCGCCGGGTCCAAGAAGAGATGGAAGGCCAGGATGTTAACGATCACCGGAGCCAAAAAGACCAAGCCCAAGGGGGCCAGTCCGCCGCTTAGCAGCATCGCGCCCCCGATGATCTCAGTCGCCTTAACCATCGGCAAAATATAGCCGGTGGCCATCATGGCGTTTAAAAAGGCCGCCGCCGGGGGCGTTAACGGTGGGGTGGGCATGAAGTTGAGGAAGCCGTTTAGGCCAAAAACCACAAAGATCAGGCCCATGATCACGCGGGCCCCGAAGGCAATTTTCTGAGTCATTTGGATAGCTCCTAGTTGGGGTCAAATGTCCCCCTAGGGTATCCGATCCTGGCCGATATGATAAGCTAATTTGCTGGAATCTTACTAGGCCAGGGTCGAGCGGCCTCAGGCCGGGTCAATCCAGGCAATCCAAGCAAAATTCAGCGACTTATAGTCCAACTGCAAGCCCGTTAAAAGGACCTGCAATTCCTGACCGATGGCCAAACTACGGTGGCTGCGCTTGCCTAGGGCCCGTTGGATCTGGTCGTCCCAATCATAGTGGTCATCCACCAAGCCTTTAAAGGGGATGAATCCTTCTACATAGGGTTCGGCGACTTCGCAGTAGATGCCCGCTCGGTTCAAGCCGGTGATGCGTGCCTTATAGTCTTGCCCGATAAAGCCGGACATATAGACCATCCGCTTGAGCTTGACCCCGTCGCGCTCGGCCTGCTTAGCCAGGCGTTCCCGTTCGCTGGTCGTTTCGCCTAAAAAGCGGGCCAGTGCGGGGGGCTTTTCTCCCGCCAAATGGGCCTTCAGGGCGCGGTGGACCACTAGGTCCGGGTAGCGCCTTATAGGCGAAGTGAAGTGCAGGTAATGGGTCGCCGCCAAACCAAAGTGGCCCTCGCGCTTGGCTCCATAGTTAGCCAGCGACATGGAGCGCAGCAGGGCGTTTTCCACAAAGATGCGGTTGGGGTTGTCATGGGCTTGGGCCAAAACCTCGTTGTAGTCCTTTCCGCGCTGCAAGAAGGGCACGCGGATGTTTAGGTTCCACAACAGGCTTTTGAGTAGTTCCTGTTTGGCCGGCAGCGGGGGCGGGTGGTTACGCCAAAGGATCGGTAGCTTTTGTTTCTCACAGAAATGGCCCACATTTTCGTTGGCCTCTAACATAAACTGCTCGATCAGTTTCTGGGCCTCGCTTTGGAAGGATTGGTGGATACCGGTCACCTCTCCGGTCGGCGCAAAGTCAAAAACCGCTTCAGGCAGTGAAAAGGCAATGGCCCCGCGCTTTTCACGCTTGCCCCGTAAGATCAGCGCCCACTTGCGGTAGAGCATCAGCTTTTCGGTTAAGACCGCATCCTTGTCCCAGCTTCCCGTCTCAAACAGCTGGTCCACCTCGCCGTATGTCAGGCGGGCGCGGGATTTGATGGTGGACTCATAGATTTTGCAATCCTTGACTTCGCCTTTGGGGCCTAAGAGCATCTCGGCGGTCAAGGTTAAGCGGTTGACCTCGGGGTTGAGGCTACACAGCCCGTTGGATAACTCCTCGGGCAGCATCGGCACCACCGTGCCGGGCATATAGACGCTGGTGCCGCGCTGGGCGGCTTCTTTGTCTAGGTCGCTCTTGAGGGTCACGTATTCGGCCACGTCGGCAATACTGACCCAAAGGCGGAAATCGCCGTCCGGCGTTTCTTCACCACAGATGGCGTCGTCAAAGTCCTTGGCGTCGGCTCCGTCGATGGTCACAATGGGTAGGTCGCGCAGGTCGGTCCGGTTTGGGCTCGGGCTTGGCTCGGTCCCAAAGGAGCGGGCTTGCTCGACGACTGCTTGGGGGAATTCAAAGGGGATTTGGTTTTGGATCTGGATGCTGCGGTAGGCGGCTTTATCGTTTTCGTCTTTTGAAATCAACCCTTCGATGCGGACCCGCGCGTCGGGAAAGGCCAAGACCTTGCCCATGGCTTTTTGGCCGTCGAGCTTTTCGGTCGGCTTGAGGCCGCTGGCCTTAAAGCCCTTGGGGAAGTCGGCGCTGAGGGGGTCGAAGAAAAGCTGTTCACCTTCAAAACGCAGCCGCCCTTTGATTTGCTCGATGCTGCGTTCGATAAAGCGGTTGATCTTCGCCCCTTGCGGGGTTTCTTCAAAGCCCACCAAGTCGCCGGTCAAGAACTCACGCTCCGAACTGGGGGCCAACTCCAAGCGCTGGCCGGTGCCGCGCGCCAAGAGGTAGCTGCCTTGGGCCTTGAAAAAAGCCTCCTGGATGCGTCGCTTGGCGGTTGGTTTTTCCTTTTCCCTTTTCTTTTCTGACGCTGCGGCAAAGGCCCCGGAGGCCTCTTTCCCCTGGTCGGTGAGTTGGTAGCGGCTGTTGTCTTTAAAAACCCAACCCTCCTGGGCCATATGGCGCAGTATTTTGCGCAGTTGGGCCTTCATCTTTTGCTTCTGACCCATTTGGGTCAGGATTTCTTTGCTGTTTAGGCCCCCTGGGTGATTCTTGAGGAGCCGGAATAGGTTGGCGGGGTCGAGCTTCATTATTTTTTCTTCCGCTTGCCCGAGATGGGCTTGGGCCTCGAGCCCTTGGCGGCTTGCTTCTTTTCGGCCCGCTGGTAGGTCTCTAAGAAGTCGGCCTTAAAGGCTCCGAAGCGCCCTTGCTCGATGGCCTGCTGCATTTTGGTAGAAAGGGTCATGTAAAAATGGACGTTGTGGATCGAGGTCAAGGTCGCCCCTAAGATCTCGTTGGCCGCAAAGAGGTGGTGCAGGTAGGCACGGCTGAAGTTTTGGCAGCAATAACATTCACAATTGGTGTCCACCGGGAACTTGTCGCGCCGGAATTCACCGTTGGTCACCCGGAGGCGGCCTACGTGGGTGAACAAGACGCCGCTACGGGCGAACTTGGTGGGGATCACGCAGTCCATCATGTCGATGCCGCGTTCTACGGCTTCTAAGATGTCCTCAGGCAGACCAATACCCATCAGGTAGCGGGGCTTGTCTGCGGGCATCAACGGCGTGGTGAAGTCCAGCGCATTTTTCATGTGTTCCAGCCCCTCGCCGACCGAAAGCCCGCCGATGGCATAACCCGGAAAGTCTAGTTCAATCAGGCCTTCCATGCTGCGCTGGCGCAGGTCTTCCCACAGGGCTCCTTGGCTGATGCCGAAGAGCGCTTGGGCGGGGTTGTTGTGGGCCTCTTTGCTGCGCTTGGCCCAACGTAGGGTGCGCTCCAGGGATTCCTTGGCGTAGCCATAGGTGGTCGGGAATTCGACACATTCATCAAAGGCCATGATGATGTCCGCACCCAGCCGGTTTTGGATCATCATGCTGATCTCGGGGCTGAGGCGCACGGGCTTACCTTCAAGGGCGTAGGCAAAGGTCACCCCTTCTTCTTCGACCGTCTTTTTCTTGAGGCTAAAGACCTGATAACCGCCCGAATCGGTCAGCATGGGCCCGTCCCACTTCATGAACTCATGCAGGCCGCCGAGCTTTTCGATCAGCTCACTGCCCGGTTGGTTTTCTAGGTGGTAGGCGTTGGATAAGACAATCTGAGCCCCGCAGTCTTTAAGCTGGGCGGGGGTCAGTGCCTTCATCGCCGCAGCGGTGCCGACGGGCATGAAGATGGGCGTTTGTACCGTTCCGCGGGCGGTGACGATCTCACCCCGGCGCGCGCCGCTGGGGTCGGTTTGGTGCAAATTAAAACGCAGAGGTTGGGTCATGGAGCTAAGCTTGCCTTTTGGGGGAATTTCATACAGGATGGCCAAACCGCAAAGCGTTCGGCCCTGCGGATTTGCCAGTTAGGTTTGGCTTTTTTTGGTGCTTTGTAAAGGGAAATTGGGCTCATGATCCTATCTGACCACAAGATTGCAGAACTGATCGACAAGGGCGAGTTGAAGATCGACCCTTTAGTGGAACACCAGATCCAACCGGCCTCGGTGGATTTGCGCTTGGGTACCCACTTCTTAAAGATCAGCGAAAACAACGTCACCCACCTCGACCTAGAAACGCCGCCTGAATATGTGACCATCGAGCGCGAAGAGATCATCTTGCCGCCGCACAGCTTCATCTTGGCGACTACCATGGAATACATCGGCCTGCCCAACAACCTGACGGCCTTCGTTGAAGGCCGCAGTTCGATTGGGCGCATGGGTTTGTTCATCCAAAATGCCGGTTGGGTCGATCCGGGCTTTGAAGGCGAAATCACTTTAGAGTTGTTTAACGCCAACAACGTCCCCATCCGCTTGGTGGCAGGCCGCCGCATCTGTCAGTTGGTCTTGGCCGAAATGGACCAAGCCGCCAAAAACCCCTACGACGGCAAATATCAAGGCCAACGCCGCGCCACCGGCACTCGTGTCTACCAAGACTCCGAAAACCAGCCCTAAAGGCCGCTAAAACCGCCAGCCTGTCTCGGCTCCGCTCAGCCAGTTGTAGGGGTTTTGTTGGCGCACATAGCCTAGGTTGCTCTTGAGACTGACCATCAGGCTGCCGGTGCTGAGGCCGAAATATAACCCACTACCATAGCGCCAGCGTAGGCCCAGCATAGCCTTGGCTAAGAGGTGCACCTCGGGGTGTTCGCTGGTGCCCGCTAAAAACTCCAGGGTCCATTGGGGGCCCCAGTCGGTGGCGTAGTTGAGGCGCGGACCGGCGGCGGCGTAGGCCCCCGAAAGGGCCAAGTCTTTTGCTTGGTCTTTGGGTTCTAAACTCAAGGTGGCGTCGATCCGGCCCAACTCGGCTCCTAGGCCCCACGAGAACCCCCGTTCTTTGAGTCCCATCCCGATCCTTGCGGCCTTCAGCCCGCCAAATTCTTGGGCGTTAGCAAAACCCCAGGCCCCGACGCCTAACTCAAACCAACCTTGCCCTCGGTAGCCATGGGCCAAATAGCGGTACAGATAGGTTACCGAATAGGCCACAAAGGCAAAGACCACCACCAAGCCGACGACCACAAAAAAGAGAGCCACCGCGTCGTCGTTTCCGCCCCGGATGGGGCCGTTGAAATGGAAGCCTAGATTGAAGTTGAACCTGGGGGCGGGCTGATAGGCCGGGGCGGGCCGCTCATTGCTGCGGTAGGACTCTAGCCGGTCTTGCTCTGGGTCCGCGCTGGCGTCATCGCTGTGGCGCGGAGGGGTCTGGGCGTATAGTTGGCGGTCAAAAAGCGCCTGGGCCTGGGCTGCGGGCAGGACTTCTACCCCCTGCGCTCTTAGGTCGGCCTTTAGGCTAGCCGCCTCTGAGGCGTCCAGATGCAATACCCGCCGGGGCGGCCCCGGCTCGGTTTGTGCTCCATGCTGTGACTTGGCGAACAACTCAGCGCGCTGGAAAACCAAGATCAAGAGCAGCCAGAATATTTGTCTAAAGGGGCGAGACATAGGGTATCCCTAGGTTAAAAGTGGACGCCCGTTTCCAGGCCTCCCAAGAGGTTGTAGGGGTTTTGCTGGCGCACCAGCCCCAGGTCTTTCTTTAAACTCACCATCAGGCTGCCCAGGCTAAACCCGAAATAGAGGCCCCTTGGCGGTTGGAATCGGTATCCTATCAGGGCTTTGGCGACCACCTCCACTTCTTGGTGTTCGCTCGTACCGGCCATTAGCTCCATCAACCAGAGGGAGTTGCCCCGGTGGCCAAAGGTGATGCGGGGACCGACGATGGCATAGGCCCCCTTTAGGTCGATCTGCCCCCCGGTGCTTTCCTCGGGGTCTAAATCCAGCGTGGCGTCGATCTGGCCGATCTCTGCCGCCAGTCCCCAGCCATTCGATCGAATCTCTTGGCCCAACCCCAAACGTAGGGCCGTCATATTTCCGGACTCGGTGGAGTTGCCGAAAGCCCAACCGCCCAGGCCTAGCTCGACCCAGCCCCGGCTTTGATTGCCGTATACAACTTGGCGTCCCAGGTAATAGGCCGCATAAAAGACAAAGGCGAAAACCACAACCAAGCCGATGATGACAAATAAAACCGCCGCTCCATCACCTCCGCCGGACCCCAAGTTAGGCGCAGGAAAGCCGTTTCCGGAACTGGACCTGGCTTGCGCCTCCCGCTTCTGCTCCCGTTCTGGGGGGTATCCATTGTCCCATTGTCCCGCCTGGGCGTATAGTTGGCGGTCATAAAGCGCCTGGGCCTGTGGGCCTTCGATCACCTGGGCCCCTTGGGCCTCCAGGTCCATTCTCAGTTGGCGGGCCTGCTGGGTATCTAATTGGAGCGTTTGAACCTTGGAGACCACCAGCTGGCTGCCATCGGCCTGGGCCTTCGCCCACAACTCGGCACGCTGGAAAACCAAGATCAAGACCAGCCAAACCAACTGGCGGAGTACGAGGCGGTGCTTTGGCTGCATCTTAAAAATGTAGGCCCATTTCCAAGCCAAAAAGGGCGTTGTAGGGGTTTTGTTTGCGGACGTAGCCTAGTTGATTGTTTAGGCTGACCATCAAACTGCCGACGCTCCAACCGATATAAGGTCCTCGGCGTGACTGGTAACGATAACCTACCAGTGCCTTGGCGACTTGGTTTACTTCGGGGTGCTCGCTGGTTCCAGCCATTAATTCAATCAACCAGCGGGACCCGCTGCGGGTATTAAAGGTTAAGCGAGGACCGGCGATTAGGTAATTGCCCTCTAGGTCGATTTGTCCGCCCGTGCTCTGTTCGGGGTCTAAATCCAAGGTTGCATTGATATTTCCCACCTCGGCCCCCAGACCCCATCCCACAACCTGCTCTTGCTGGCCCAGACCGATCCGGGTGGCTAACATATGGCCAATTTCAGATTGGTTGCCAAAGGCCCAAGCACCAACGCCGAACTCAAACCAGCCCTTGCCTCGGTCGCCGTACAGGCCGTGGCGCGCCAGATAATAGGCAGCATAAAACACAAAAGCAAAGACCACCACCAGTCCAATCAAGATGAAGAGCACCGCGGAGTTATCGTCATCAAATACATTGAACGAGAACCAGTTTAACCGAGCCACCCCGCCTGTTTGGTATTGTGGTTCAGGCGCGTAGGCCGGTTCTTGGTAATCTTGGGGGGCGTAGCCATCGTCCCACTGGCCTGCTTGGGCATAGAGGCTTTTTTCATAAAGCGCTTGGGCTTGAGGACCTTCAAGGATTTGATGGCCCTGGCTGCTCAACTCTTGCTTGAGCTGCTGGGCCTCTTGGCGGTCCAAATGAAGCACTTGGAATTTTCTATTGGGCTCAACTAGGCCCTGGGGTTGGGCGTGTGCGAAGAGCTCTGCCCGTTGGGCCAAGAGCAATAAGAGGCAGGTAAAACACCGCAGATAGATAGCTTTCATAAACTTCCTTTAAGCTTTTGGGGGGAGTTTACCTTAGCTTGCTCGTTGAATCAATGCCCTTGATGCTGCGGGAAGAGCAGGGCGATTTGGGTTCCTTCGCCTAACTTGGAACTAACCTCAATGGTGCCGCCGTGGCTGGTCATGGTTTTGTGGACAATGGACATGCCCAGGCCGGTACCTTGTTCGCGGGTGGTGAAGAAGGGGTCGAAGAGGCGGCGTAGCGTTTCCTCGTCCATGCCGCGGCCGGTGTCTTTAAAAGAAACCCGCACTACCGGCAAGGATTCGCGGTCCTTTAGGACCTGCTTTTGGAAGCGCTCTAAAACCAAGGGGTCCGTTTCTTCGTAGGCCAGGGCGCGGATGCTCAATTGCCCGCCTTCGTCCATCGCTTGGCAGGCGTTCATAAAGATATTGAGCATCACTTGTTTGACCAACTGTGGCGTGCCCTTAACCCAGAGGTCTGGTTCGGGTCCTTCAAAGTCGATTTCGACGGCCTGTTGGTCGGCCGTATGCTGGCTGAAGGCCACAAACTCGGCCACCAAAGGGGCCAAATCCATCGGTTCTAACTGGATCGGTTTGGGCCGAGAGTATTCTAAGAGGTTGGAGATGATGTGGTTCATGCTGTGGATTGCCGAGGTGATGTGGTTGAGCAATTCCATCTCACCCGAATCCTCGGTGAAGTCCTTTTTCATCATCGAAACGAACAACTCGATGCTGCCCAGCGGGTTGCGGACCTCGTGGGCCACTTGCATGGCGATCTCGCCCATAGCGGTGAGCCGGTTTTTGCGCTGCGCCTCGTCTTGCAGACGCTTAAGCAAAGAAACGTCGTTTAGGTTTAAGATCACCCCTTGGGCCTCTTTGTCCTCCGACTCCATCGGCGTGGTGGTCACTTCCAACAAGATTTCACCGCCATCGGCGCGGCGGTAGCGTAGTTCTTTGGGTTCGTCGCTGAGCTTGGCGAAGGCCGCTTTGTCCATCGGCTCCGGTAGCAAAGGCAACTTCAGGAGGCCGTTGAGCTCTTGGCCCAAAGCCGTTTCGCGCTCGATCCCCGTCAAGGCGACAGCGGCGCGGTTAAAGGTCAAGATCCGTCCCTTAAGGTCGGTGACCACCAGGCCGGACTTTAAAGATTGTAAAACGTTGGTCAGTTCTTGGTTCTTGTCGCGCAACTCCTCGTTGAGGGTTTGCACCTGCACCTGTAGTTTGGCTTGATAGGTGCGTAGCTTTTCGATGCTTCGGTTAAAGGTCTCGAAAGCCTGCGAAAGCAACTGCTTTTCTGCTAAATTCAAGGAGGAAAGGTCCAAGTTTTTATCCATCGTAACTTCACTTACAAGTTCCTACCGGTTCTTCAGGTAAACTCATGGTTTAAGTTGCCACTTCCCAGCAGGTCCATGCAAGGACTGCAAGAAGCTTTCCCAAAAAAAGACTTTCCAAAATTGCCCGGTTGCTTGGGTTCGCACAAAGGGTTATGATCTGCGAACCAAAATATCGGGCTGCTGAATCAATCGCCAAGGACATGTAATGAGCAAACCAAACGTCGTCATCTACTGCAAGGATTATTGCCCCTTTTGCGACCGCGCCAAGTCTCTTTTGGCTCGCAAGGGCGTTGAATTCGAAGAAATTTGGATCGACGAGCATCCCGAGCAGCGCGACGTAATGATTGAAAAGAGCGGGGGCAAGCGTACCGTTCCTCAGATTTTTATCGGCGATTTTCATGTCGGCGGCTGCGACGATCTCTTTGACTTGGATCGGGCCGGTAAGCTCGATCCCCTACTTGAAAGGGAGGAAGAGGAAATGGAAACGGAACACCACCGCGTCATTGTTTTGGGTTCTGGCCCGGCGGGTTACACGGCCGCTATTTACGCCGCCCGCGCCAGTTTGAATCCGCTGATCATCGCCGGACCCCAAAAGGGCGGCCAGCTGACCACCACCACCGAGGTAGAAAACTTCCCTGGCTTCCCTGAAGGGATCGACGGAAACCAGTTGATGATGAACATGGAAGCCCAGACCGTTCGTTTCGAGACCAAATTGGTCTTTTCTGAGGTTCATGAAGTGGATCTGTCCAAGCGCCCCTTCCACCTCAAAACCGACGACCAGACCTATTCTTGTGACGCCTTAATCGTCGCCACCGGCGCGAGCGCTAAGTATTTAGGTCTGCCCAGCGAAGATAAATACCGCAACCACGGCGTCTCGGCTTGTGCTACCTGCGACGGGTTCTTTTACCGGGGACAAAAGGTGGCCGTTGTCGGCGGCGGGGATACGGCTTTAGAAGAAGCCAGCTATTTGGCCAACATCTGCGAGAAGGTCTTTTTGATCCACCGTCGCCAGGAGTTCCGCGCTTCGGTGGCCATGCAGAAGCGGGTTCAGGCGAACCCCAAGATCGAACTAGTGCTTGATTCGGCCATTGACGAGGTGATGGGCGACGGGAAATTGATGACCGATCTGCGGGTGAAAAACCTTAAAACCGGTGAAACCCGCGAGTTGGGCACCACCGGCCTGTTTGTCGCCATCGGCCACAGCCCCAACACCGCGCCTTTCAAGGGGCAGTTGGATATGGACGAACAGGGTTACTTGGTCACCCAGGGCATTACCAGCAAGACCAACATCGAAGGCGTCTTCGCCGCCGGTGACGTTGCCGACCCCCACTACCGCCAAGCGGTCACCGCCGCCGGGATGGGCTGCCGTGCGGCCATCGATGCCGAACGCTGGTTAGGCGAGCAGGAGTGATTTTGGGGCCCTGCTTGGGCCTTTAGATTGCATGGCTATCGAGAGGGGTTTGGAGGCTCATTTTCTGAGCCCTCCAAGCCCGTCTTTTGGGCCTTTATGCCCGATTCTCCGCGGCCACTTCGCCGCAAATCCCCGCCCCATTCATTCTGGCCCTTCCCTTGCATTTCTTTTCCCTAAAGCCCTCATGGGCCGAACCTGGGAGAAGCCATGAGTATTCGACTGTTCGATAAAAATATTACGTTATTAGAGCGATCTATGGGTATGCGCGTCCAGCGTAACGGCCTGATCTCCTCTAACTTAGCCAACCGCGAAACACCGGGATACCGCGCCCAAGATTTGGTCTTTGAAGACCAACTGACCAAGGCGCTGTATCAAGACCAGCCGGGACCGCTAAAGACCAGCGACCCGCGCCACTTTGACGGTGTAGACCGCGAACCCCTGGAGACCGTCCAGGGACAACAGATCAACAGCTTTAATCCCGATCCAAGGATGGATGGGAACACGGTGAATTTGGACCAAGAGATGGCCAAGTTAGCCGAAAACCAATTGATGTTCCAGGCCACCACCAAAGCGGTGAACTGGAAGTTCCGCATGCTCAAGAGCGCCATCACGGAAGGAGGTAGATAATGAGCTTATTTGATAGCATGAACGTCAGCTCTTCGGGTTTGGCCGCACAGCGGACCCGGATGAAGGTGATCTCTAGTAACATCGCCAACGTCAACACGACCCGGACCCCTTCGGGTGGCCCTTACCGCAGACGCGAGGTGATTTTTGGTGCCCTGCCCCAGCAAAAGAGCTTTTTGCAGGAATTGCAAAACCAAGAGCAGGACAAGGGGATCCGCGAGGTCAAAGTATTGGGCGTCGTCGAAGACAGCCGCCCGCCCAAGATGAAGTACGACCCCAGCCACCCCGACGCCAATGAAGAGGGTTATGTGGCGCTGCCTAACGTAGATATAGTCGAGGAGATGACCAACTTGATGGTCTCTAAACGCTCCTACGAAGCTAACTTGGCTGCGATGAACGCAACCAAGAACCTGATTTCCAAGTCATTGGAAATCGGAGGCCGGTAAACTAGGAGTCTGAGATGAACGAAATCAACAAAATCGGCCCTACCGGGATGGACCCCAAAAAGGGTGCTGTGGCCAAAAAGCCACAGCCAAACGAAGTCGAGAAATTTAGGGAACTACTTAAGTCAGCCGAGGCCTTTTCGGCCGAAGTGGACCGCACCGTTGAAGGGGCCCAAAGCGCTTCGATGGACACCCAAGTGACCCAGATTGGTAAGACGCTAGAATCCCTAGAAGGGATCGTCAAACAGCTTGAGCCCGCCAAGGGCGAGCACCATGGACCGACGGCCAAGCAGGCCGCCGATAAATACGGCAAAATGGACCTTAAAAAGTCCTGAGCTAACCGGTAAAATTTGCCCCGAGGAAACATGATCCGCCAGATATCCACCGCCCATCAAGTCCAGCCCCACCAGAAATCTGGGGCCAGTAAAGCGATCGTTGACAATTTCAAAGACATCTTTGATCAAGTCAATCAAGATCAGATCCAGACGGACCATAAAATTGCCGAGATGGCCGCCGGGCGCAATAAAGACATCCCGGGCACCATGGTCGCCATGGAAAAAGCAGAGACCTCATTGAAGTTATTAATGGCCGTCCGCAACAAGGTGGTCAGTGCTTATGAGGAAATGATGCGGATGCAGGTTTAAGGATCTTTAAAAAAACCTGTTGGCCTATTGTTTGCACAAACGATAGACTATAGACCAATCTTCGGGCTCTTGACGGGGCCCGACCGGCAAGGAAGCCGACGGATTGGCAAGGCTTGATTTGAGCCAGACCCGAAGGGATGCGGGCAGAAACCATTTGCTTTGACGCCGATTTCTGGCAAGGATCGGTAAACCCCTTTCTGCAGAGCCCTCATGGCCGAACAGACTGTAGGACTGGTCGACGACTTTCAGTCCCAGTTTCAAAATTTTTTTGCAAGCCTGACCACAGGTAAGAAGATATTCCTCTTCTCTAGCCTTGGGGGTATTGTATTAGGCCTGATCGCCTTCGTCTTCTTTTCTTCCCAAATCACCTACGCACCCTTGGTTTCGGGCCTCAAGCAAGGCGACACCGCCAAGATCGTCCAGAAACTGGACGAACTGAACGTGCAGTATGTCTTGCAGCCCGGTGGTGGGGGTATTTTGGTGCCAGTGGATGATGTGGACAAGGTGCGGCTGCAGATTGCTTCTTCGGGCCTCCAGATGGGTGGCTTGGTGGGCTTTGAGATCTTCGACGAAGCCAACTTCGGTGCCACCGAATTCCAACAGAAAGTCCAGTACAAGCGCGCCTTAGAAGGGGAATTGGCCCGGTTGATCAGCCTGATCGACATCATCGAGAACGCCAAGGTCTCCGTCGCCATCCCGGAACAAAGCCTGTTCATTGACGAGGACCGCCGCACCACCGCTTCGGTAGTGGTCGAGATGGCCCCGAACAACCGCCTGAACAGCAAGGGCGTCAACACCATTGTTAACCTCGTGGCCGGTGCTGTTCCAGACCTGTCTATGGAGGATGTACGCGTTTCGGATACCAGCGGTAACCTGCTTTCTAAAGTAGGTGACGAGGACGGCTCAGAGATGCGCAATAAGAATTTTGGCCACCAGCAGCTGGTGGAACTGCGCTTAGAGCAAAAGCTTTTAAGCCAGCTGGAAAAGGTGACCGGCAAGGACCGTGTAGAGGTGCGCGCCTCGGTGGAGATGGACTTTAATATCTCTGAAATCACCGAAGACTTAGTGGACCCCGACTTAAGCGCGGTGGTTAGTGAAGAAGCGACCAACGAAAAGGCCACCGGTAGCCGCAGCATTCCCGTAGGCGTGCCCGGCGTAACCAGCAACAGCCCCGAAGTACGCGCCGGTGCCAGCGAGATCGCCAACGTCAGCGACTTAGACAAGCGGGTCAAGCGCACCAACTACGTCAACTCCACCCGGCATGTAGTCAAGAAAAAGGCCCCCGGCGAGATCAAGCGCATGAGCGTGGCGGTTTTGTTGGACGGTAAGTATGAGTATGTCCGCGACGAAAACGGCGACGTGGTCGGTAGCCCTGTATATAAGTCATGGAGCCCCGCCGACCTGCAGATGATCGAACAGATCGCTAAACAGACCGTGGGCTTTAACAACGAACGGGGCGACACCATTACGGTGCAAAACATCCGCTTCACCAAGCCTTTGGTCGAGCAGGAACGCCTCAAGCAGCAGAAAAACGAAGCGACCCGCAAGTTCATCATCGACTTGGTCCGCTACGTCTTGGTCGGCTTGATTGTGATTGTCCTGGTCTTCATGGTGATCCGCCCGATGGTGATGAAGCTCTCGGCCAAGCCCGAGGATTTGGACCTGCTCATGGGTCTGCCCACTACCATCGGCGAACTAGAAGGCGAAGAATTGGAAATCCCGACCGAAAAGGAAACGGGGATTCCGCCACGCGACAAGATCATCGAAATCGCCAAGCAGGACCCGCTCAAGACGGCGTCTTTGGTACGGACTTGGCTCAAGGAAAAGAAGGGACCCTAAAAGCACCGGCTCTAAGCAACTATGGAAAACCAGTTCCTTCCCCCACAATTCGAGGACATCAGCGAGGACGACGCCCCGCAGGTAGAGGTGATGCAGAGTTTCGGAGGCCCCGAGGAGGACCCAGAGGTCCGGGCCTTCGAGCCCGAATCACTGATCACCAAAAGCGCCAAGGCCACGATCCGCCTAGATACCCGCGACGCCAGCAAGTTTACCTCCAATGCCTTTGTTGAAGAGGGCAGCTTACTGACCAACGTCGAGGAATACTCCAAGCGCATCCGCAGCGAGGCCGACCGACAGGCGAAGCTGATCATGCGCAATGCCGATTTAGCCTTGTCCGAGGCTGAAGAAACCTTAGCTCATGCCCAGATCCGGCGCGAAGAAGCCGAAAAAGACGCCCTGGCGATGGTGGAAAAGGCCGAGGCCTCGGTAGAGGAAATCGAACGGGCCGCCTATGAAGTGGGCCACGCCAAAGGCTATGAAGCGGGGCTGGAATTAGCCCGTAAGGATAGCGCTGAATTGGCGGTGCAGGTGACGGACTTGTTGGCCGAGTTGAAAGATCTCCGCATCACCCTGGCCCACCAGCACGAAACCGAAATAGTCCAACAGACTTTGTTGATGGCTAAGAAGGTGGTCCATGAAGAGTTAAAGACCCGGCCTGAATTTGTTTTGAACCTGATCAAAACAGCGCTCAAGCACTTTGAAGGCCTGGGCAAGGTGCGCATCACCGTGCATCCCGTGGAATACGACTTTTTGGCCAAACACAAGCCGGAATTAGAAGCCTATCTGGAAGAAGGGCAATATTTGACCTTCCGCAAAAGCGAGAGCGTTTCAGCCAGCGGTCCGGTGGTCGAGACTGACTTCGCCCGCGTTCAGATGGACCTCAACCAGCAGTTTGAAGAAATCGAGCGGGTCTTAGGTGATTGCCTAGATGAGCGCCGCTCACTGTTCGACCCTCATTTTGTGGCCGAGCGGAACGCCGAAAAGGCCCAAGGGCCAGCAACCGCGCCCCCGGCCGCTCCCGCCGAGCAGGCCGCCCCAACAGGCCCGGTCCCCAATGAGTTGAAAGCGCCTCCTGAGTTCGACCCCAGCAATCCTTAGGAGCCTATGTTTTCCTTAGACGACTATGGCCAGCGCGTCTCCCAACTGCACACCGATCAGCCCGAAGGCAAGGTAGACGAGGTGGTGGGCTTCATGATCCGCGCCCACAACCCCGGCATGCGTATCGGCGGGCGCTGCCACATCTTAGATCGGCAGACCGGCGAGAAAGTGGCCGGTGAGGCGGTGGGGATTAAGGGGAAGTATGTTTTTGTCATGCCCCTAGGCGATATCCGGGGCGTCGGCCCGGACTCAGTGGTCCGCCCTAGTGTCGAAAAGACCTTGGTGCCCGTCGGGCCCGAGCTATTGGGGCGCTGCATGGACGGTACGGGCCAACCCATTGACGATCTAGGCCCGATCTTCACCCGCTTTAAAGCCCCGCTCTACGCTGATCCGATCAACCCCATGCACCGACGCCGCATCGAGGAGCCTTTAGACGTGGGCATTAAGGCCATCAACGGCCTTTTGACCGCCGGTAAGGGACAGCGGATGGCTATTTTGGCCGGTTCGGGTGTGGGTAAGTCCGTATTGCTAGGCATGATGGCCCGTAACACCACCGCCGCAGTCAACGTGATCGCGCTGATCGGCGAGCGGGGCCGAGAGGTGCGGGAATTTATTGAGCGCGACCTGGGGCCCGAGGGCCTTAAGCGTAGCATCGTGATTGCCGCAACCAGCGACCATAGCCCTTTGGTGCGCCTGCACGGCGCCTATTTGGCGACCACTATCGCCGAATGGTTCCGCGAACAAGGCCAGGATGTGATTTTGATGATGGATTCGGTCACGCGCTTTGCGATGGCCCAACGCGAAATTGGTCTGGCCGTCGGCGAACCGCCAACCACCAAGGGCTACCCCCCTTCGGTCTATGCGCTGCTGCCTAAGCTTTTAGAGCGGGCCGGTAATTCCAAGGCATCGGGCTCGTTAACGGGCTTTTATACGGTTTTGGTCGAAGGCGACGACCCCAACGAACCGATCGGCGACGCCGTGCGCTCTATCGTCGATGGCCACATCCTCTTAGACCGAGAAATCGCCGCCCAGGGGCATTACCCGGCCATAGACGTCTTGCGGTCTAAATCCAGGGTGATGGTAGAGGTAACCTCAAAGGCGATGCAGAAAAACGCCAGCCGGATGGTCCAAACCTTGGCGACCTTCAAAGAAGCCGAGGATTTGATCAACATCGGGGCTTATGTAAAGGGCTCCAATAAGATGATCGACTACGCCATTGGAAAAATCGACGCCATCAATCGATTCTTACGCCAAGCGGTAGAGGAACGCTTCTCGCTGATCCAGGCAGAAGCGGAGATGGAATTGATCTTTAAAGACTTCCCCCAGTAAATCCCCATGTTACCCAAAGGCCGCTTCCGCTGGGCTTTGGCCGCTGTGCTGCTGTTGTTAGGTTTATGGGCGTTGCTGCAGCTAAGGTCCCAATGGCAGGCTAAGGGCTGCGCCGATCAGGGGGCTTTGATGTCCCTAGACACCTTTAAGGGCAAAGCGGAGCTGCGGTTGATTGTCTTGGGCGACGCGGGTACCGGCGAATGGTTGCAAGCCCAAGTGGCCCAATCAATCGCCAAGGTTTGCGCTGAACTGGGCTGCGACTTGGTCCTCTATTTGGGCGATAACTTTTACCCCAAAGGAGTCACCAGCCTAGCCGACCCCCAATGGGTCAGTCATTTTGAGTCGGTCTACGCCGACTTGGACCTGCCTTTTCTGGTGGTTTTAGGCAACCACGACGCCAAAGGCTCCGTCCTGGCCCAGCGTGAATACAGCTTACATAGCCTCAAGTGGCGCATGCCGGACTTTAAATACCACCTCAGCGCGGGACCGGTGGAGTTGTATGGACTCAACTCCAACTGCCGCCCCTTCGGTTGGGGTTGGCTCAAGGACCAACTGGACTTGGCTCCGGCTCAGTCTTGGCGTTTGGTTTTTGCCCACCACAATCTTTATGGTTCAGGGGATCATGGCGATGCACCGGCGATGCTGCGTTGGCTTTGGGATGTCTGGCTGGGGGAGCAAGTGGATTTGTTGCTCTCGGGCCATGAACATCATTTAGAGCATATTCAGCTCAATCCTGAGGGCACCGATTTTTTGATCTCCGGTGGTGGCGGTTATCCCTACAAGGGGTCCCAGTCGCCCCAGGGGCGTTCCGGCTCGCTTTTCCTACACCCCGGCCAGGGTTTCTTGTACCTTCAGGCCAATCGCGAGCGGCTCTCGGCGCGGTTTTTTGACCTTTACGGAGCGCCTTTGTACCGGTATCAAAGGGAAAGAACCGGTCAATAAATTCTATGAGCCACCAACACAACAGAAGAGACTTTATCCGCCTGCTGGGCACCGGGGCCTTGAGCCTTTCTTTCCTCAGCGCCAACTTGAGCAACTTGTTGGCCCAGGAAGAAGTGGGCGCAGCCGAACCCTTGGTCTGGCTGAAAGGCAACAGCGCAGAGACGCACAGCCTCGGGCTGTGGGGCCTAGAGGAATATCCTTCCTTCTTGGCGCGCTACTTCCGCCGTCTAGAGGCCGAAGGAGAAGAACCCCAGGAAGACCAAAGCCCACCGATCCTCATTTTGGAAGGCGCTTTCCCCGACGATGCCTTAGACCGGGTCAACCAAATCTTACATGCTTGGATCACCCGCGCGAAGGTCGTGGTCCTTTTGGGGAATGAAGCTAGCTATTTGGCCGAAAAGCCCGGCGGGTATTTAGACCTCAACGGACAGATTCTTTCGGGTGCTCCCGCCCCGGTGATCCGCATCCCTGGCCAACCGGCCCAATCTCGTCATCTGCTGGGTTTACTCAACCATTTGTTGATGTATGGCCTACCTGAACTAGACGAACACCGCCGGCCCCGCATGTTTTTTGAACAGTTGGTCTGTGACCGCTGTGAATACCGGGGCGACTTTGAAAAGGGCGATTATGTACGCTACCACGGCGAACGCGAAGGTTGTCTTTATCTCTTAGGCTGCAAAGGCCGGGTCACCTATAATGACTGCCCCATCGTCCAATGGAACGGCAGCGATGAATGGTGTGTTTCGGTAGGCAGCCCCTGCACCGGCTGTTCGGAACCCGACTACCCCTCGCACCATGGTCAGGGTCTTTTCGGCCAACTGAGCCACCGGATTGCCGGGGTCCAGTCTGGCTGGGTCCGTCATGCCGAAGATTTGGCCTACGGGGCCTTTGGGGTAACCTTGGTGGGCTTAGGAATCCACGGAGCAACCAAACGCTCGGCCCGCAAATACCAGATCGACGACCGGGAGGATGAGTCTTGAAATCATTGATCGAACGGGTTCCTAATATTGAAGGCCTGTTGAAGGTTTCGGTGGAGACCGACGGCGAAGAAGGGCGGGTTTTATTGCAGTCGGGCCGCACCCTGCACATGGAAGGGCGGCTCTTTGGCAAGTCTCCTTTGGAGGCAGTCCAACTGACCCAGACCCTTTCGGCCAAAAACGGGGTGGCTCACGGTTTGGCGGCTGCCTTAGCGCTGGAAAACTTTCTCCAGATCAAGCCTACCTACGGGGGCCAGAAGATCCGCCAGATCATGCTGCAGCTCTCCACTTTACACGCCCATATTTCTCATTTCTATTTTGAAGTCCTGCCGGACTATCTGAACCAGCGTCACTTTAAGGCCCAAGGCCTGCTGCGGGCTAGCTTTTTTCCGGCTTTAGCGATGCGTGAAGAAGCCCCGGGCGATTTAGGCCATGAAAGCGGGCGGCTGATTTTGAGCCATTTGCCCCAGGTAGTGACCTGTTTAGGCAAGCTACAACAATGTTTGGGGCTTCTAGGCGGAAAGTTCCCGATCGTGATGAACTTGATCCCCGGCGGGGTGACTAACCAGCAAGTCAGTCGAGACCAGGTGATGCGGTTGTTGCGGCTGCTCGAAGGCATCAAACAAACAGTAGAGGTAACTTGGCCGGGCGATCTGCGGGCCTTGATCGGCGCAACCCCGGAGTTGGCCCAGGGACTAGGCGAGAACCAACAGCTCATCAGCTTCGGTTCCATGGACATCGAAAACGCCAAAGATGACCCCTCTTATTATACCTCCGGTGTTTACCTGGACGGTAAATTGGAGCCCCTGAATGCCGCTAAGGTGACCGAATCTTTCGTGGACACTTATTACCGTTCGGCGGACAATAAGAGCCTGTCCAACGATCTGATTTATGACCTCAACAAAAAAGAGGCGAAAACCTGGATCAAAGCCGCCCGGTACGAAATCGAAGTGATGCAGACCGGTCCCCTGGCGCGGATGTTGGTGACCCACTACGGCGGCGGCAACGTGCAGATTTCCGACAGCATCTCGGCTTGGATCGAAGACCTAGGCCTTAGCTCCGACCGCGCTAATAGCGCGGCCTCACGCTTGCTGGCCGAAGCTTTTGAAGGGCGCTTTTTGATGTTAAGCCTCTTTAAGAGTCTGATGGGTTTTGATTTTAGCCAAAAGCTCAACCTACAACGGCCCCTTGCCTTCTCTGGGCGTGGGACCGGGACGGGGCTGGTCGAAGCGCCTTCGGGTAGCTTGATGCACCAGGTCTTTATCGGCGAAGGAGCCATCACCGGATACCGGATCGTGGCACCGGCCAACTGGACGCTCAGCAGCCGTGACGAATTCGGCAAGACCGGCTTGGTCGAGTCTGAGTTGAACCGACTGAGTGAGAACAACCCGATCAAACCGCTGACCGCCAACCGCATTTTACATAGCTATTATGCGATGGCCCTGGACGCTACCCAATAGGAGCCGATGAATCTCCAATCGCTGCGTTTTTCAGCCTACGAATTTGGCATCCGCCAGTTCCGCCGTTTTGGCTTGCCCTCGGCGATCCTGCTTTGTTACCTGACCGCCTTGGGTCTGCGGCGTTTAGAAATCTTAGAGTCCTTTGGGCGCATCGAGATGCAATTGTTCCACCGGGCCTTTGGCATCTTGTTGATCACCGTATTGGTCGCTTTGGTTTACGACCGGATACAGGGACGTACCGCGCCGAAGGTGGCGCTCAAACAAGCAGGCAGCGCCGCCCGCGACCAAATCCGCGAGATAAAAAGCCGAGGCCCCCGGCATTGGGTGGACCTGATGTTTTTTTCTACCCTCGGCTTGATTGCCCTATTGGGCTTACTGTTGCACCTTAAAACCCGTCTGCACCTGGGCGGATGGCCTGGGTTAGAATTACTGCATATTTCCCACAGTCTGCTGGTTTGGTATTTCCTGGCCTTGATTTTGGTTAAATATTACCTGACCCTGACGCGTTGGTTTGGGTCTTTGATTGGGTACCTACGGGAGAACTGAGATGATCTTGGTGGCCTTGACCGGAGGAATCGGCTCGGGGAAAAGCACGCTGGCCCCGATGGTTGAAGCCTTAGGCTGGCGCATCATTGATTCAGACCAACTAGCCCGCAAGGTGGTGGCCAAGGGGAGTGAGGGCTTAGAAGAGGTGGTCGACCTGTTAGGTCCTAAGATCCTCTTGCCCAACGGCGAAATGGACCGCCAGAGGGTGGCGGAAATCGTTTTTAATGAGCTGCCTTTACTGCGCGAGCTAGAAGCGATCACCCACCGGCGCATCGCCCATGAAAAAAAGCGGCTGTTGCGGCAGTTGTTCCAACAAGACCCCGACGCCCGGGTCTGTTACCTAATCCCCCTATTATTTGAAAAAAACCTCCAATCTCGCTTTGCCGCCACGATCTTGGTTGCCTTGGAGCCTGCCGAACAGGTCCGCCGGTTGGTCGAGGGGCGCGGCATGAACCTAGTTGAGATCGAGCGGCGCATTCAGGCCCAATTACCACTCGAAGAAAAGCGAGCCCGCGCCGACTATGTGGTGGATAACTCCGGCAGCTTAGAAGAAACGCGGCAACAGGTCGAAGCCATCTTCAGCCAACTGTCCAAACTTCCCCAGCGCGATTTAAAAGAGGTCTTATATCCCTCATGACGCCCGCCGAGTTGACCGGGAAAACCCGCCAGCATATACTTCAGGTGCAAGAGCCGCGCTTTGCCGCCGCGCCCTTGGCGGTGCGCGCTTTTATCGACCTACGTCAAAAAGCCCGCAAGGAAGGGATCGAACTAGGGGTCTTTTCGGGCTTTCGTGATTTTGAGAGCCAGGCGAGAATCTGGCGGCTTAAGCTAACGGGCCAACGCCCGCTTTATGATACCCAGGGAAAGGTTCTGGACTTTGAGTCCCTCTCCCCTGAGGCCTTGGTTTTGGCGATTCTGCGTTGGTCGGCTCTGCCCGGTGCTAGTCGGCACCATTGGGGCAGCGAATTGGACTTGATCGATTTGGCCGCCCTCCCGCCGGGTTATCAGGTGCAGCTACTGCCCGAAGAATACGCCAACGGCGGGGTTTTCGAAAAATTAAACCGGTGGCTGGATCATAACCTAAGCCCCTTTGGTTTTTTCCGCCCCTATGCCCGTGATTTAGGCGGCGTGGCCCCCGAACCTTGGCACGTCAGTTTCGCCGAAATCTCTGGGCCCGCTTTAGCCTGCTTGACCCCTCAATTGGTAGCCCAGGCCTGGGACACAGCGGAATTGCCCGGTCGTGAGTGGGTATTGCCTCAGTTAGACGACTTATTTGAACGATTTGTGAAAAATATCACTTTACCATGAACCGGATAATTTTAGCCTTCCTGGCGCTTTTGTTGGTCCAGGTTCCCGCCACGCAGGCCATCGAACTCTATCGATTGCTGGACGCCCAGTGCGAAGGCCCGGCTGGGTTGATCATCTACACAGACGCCCAGCAAATCGACCTGTTGGGCTTAGATGGCCGCCTCAACAGTATCCGGCGCGAAGAAGTACGCCATATCCTAGTCTACAATGCACTGGAAAACCCGATCTCCCAAGTCCGCCTGACCGGTCGGTTGCAATCGGAGTTACGCGAAATCCACCTAAAGCACCGGGGCGGTCCGGCCTTCACTGGCTGGCCCATCCGGTTCTTAGAAGAGTTGGTGGTTTATTACGACACCAACGGCAAGACCTCCTTGGTGGGCATCGACCAAATCGTGCGGATTAAAGCGCCCGTCCATCTCACCGCCGAGCTAGCGCCGACCAAAGCCCAGCCCGTTTCGCCCCGTCTGGGTCAGGGGCTTTCGCAGTGCCACGACCAAGAGGCTCCGGGACCCGGCGAGCCGCTCTTTCCGACCCGGGTGATCAGCGATCAAATCCGCATCAGCCAGTTCTTTGGGGCCTATCAAGAGGGCTTCACCAATTTGCGGCGTTTTCAAGAACGCACCCAGTTTTACGCAAGGCCCTTTGTTTTTGATGAGGAAACCAAGTTTGGCCTGCCGCTGACGGTTCCTAACAGCAATGAGGAACTCCCCTCCTTTTTCCCCTTTTACTTCCAATGGTCCGCCGGTCGTCCTTACAGCCACCAAGGCCTGACGGTTTTGGGCACCAAGCAGGTAGAATGGCTGCCCCAAGTAGAGCCGGTTTTTGTGATGCAGACGGACCTAAAATCCCATTTCTTCAACGCCAGCTTTGTGGGCAACCCGATGGCCCTGGCGGCGGGTAGTGGGTTCATGGTCGCCAATCGGGCCTTTGCGCTGGACTATTACAAAAAGGTCGTCGCTAAAGAAGCGGCGGTTAATGAAAGCTTCAACTATTTAGCCCTTTCGGGGATAGATTACGGGCCTTTTTCGCTGGCGGCGGGGGTATATTATCCCATTTATGGGCTCAACGCAGGCGGGCTTTTTCGAGAAGTCTTAGCTACCGAGGCCACGCCGATCTTCCGGTTTATGTTCCAGCACCCTAAATCCTCCTTTAAGCTGATCTGGGCCAAAAGCCACGCCGAGGCGGATGAACCCGATGAGCGACAGCTGCGCCTAAACGACTCCGACGCGATGATCAGCGCGAGCTTGGCCTTAGATTCAGAATCCCAGTTGCGTGCCCAGTTGCAACGCTTCAGTTTTGATGTCTTTTACCTGCGAAGCAATTATGACTACCGCTGGGACCCCGAAATCACCTTTGGCGGTGCGGCGATTTTGCAGCAGGTAGATTACCGAGAGGTCTTTAAAGAGCAGGACCGCAGTTTTAAAGGAAATCAGATCAAGACGTTGATGTATGCCAGACAACGCTTTGGGAGCTATGTGGTCTTGACTGGCCAGCTGAATTTCTTCTTGCGCGACTACCAACTGGATTTTGGTTCTTCGAGCCGGTTCCAGGAAAACCAGTATTCCTTGGTGGGGTCCATTGAATTTATTTTATAAATCCATGGCGCTGGGGGCGGTGCTCCTTTGGGCGGTAGGCCTCCCCCAGGCCGCCCAAGCGCTCAACATCACCGCCTTATACAAAGGAGCCTGCAACCGTTCGGTTGGGGTGATTTTGGATGTTGGGGAAGAGAAATTAACCCTTTTAGATTTAAAGGGGAAGTTTGAAGAGATCGACCGCTTCGACGTGATCTACATGGCCTCTTACCCTATGGGTGAGTTGTTTTTGCCTCAGATTGACCGCCCGGCTTTAGCCCCCTTGGAGGTGCGCACAAGGCACCAGGGGGTTTTAAAGCCATTGGTGCAAGGCTGGCCGATAGATTTTAGCGAACAAGAAATTAGCTTTTTGAGCCTCAACGGCCGCGAAACCATTATCCGGCGCGACGCAATTTGGGACATCGTCCGTCAAGAAGAACTTAAACCGCTTAGTTTTGGCTCCACTAGCGGCCAGCAGGCTAGCTTTGCCCATCCCTATCCCTTTGCCCATTGCGCCGCTCAACCCAAAGAAAACCGGATCAATCCGCAGCAACTCTTGGGCGATCCACTGTTGATCCGCCGGGAATTAGACCGGATGCAAGGGGCCTATAAAGTGGTGGAAGAATACCGGGAAAACAAGGTTTTCTACGCTGTTCCTCAGGTTTACCAAAACTTTAACAGTCTCGGCCTTTGGTTTGTTTCGGGCACCCGCTACGGGGCGAGTCGCTCTCGGGTCAATAGCTTCATCCCCAGCTTCGTGTCACAGTTGTCCGAAGGGCCCTTTGGGTTCCAGCGGGTTTTGGTCACCGGTACCCACCCGATGCCCTATAGCCTACATGAAGAGCCCCAGAGCCAGTTTTACTACCGCCTTAAGGCGGACTATGTGCACTTTAGCATCATGTACGACTTTGACCGGCTGTTACTGGGCGAGGAACGCTATAAATGGAAGCCTGAAGACATGGGGGCGGTGGACTTTAGGCTCAATGAGTTGCACCATATTATGGGCGGTTTTGACTATGATGCCTGGGCCATAGAATATATGTGGATGCCCATGCAGTACGGCGTTAATATTGACGAGGCCTTCTTCCGTCACCGAGTGGAGATCAACAAAATGGCGCTGAGCTACCGTGACTTAGACTTAAAGGCAGAGTTGCACGTTGGCTGGTCGGTGGACGGGAAGGTGGATAACATCATCATCAGCGAAGGGGATAGCCCCGAACAAATCGCCGAGAAAGAACGCCTGCGCGCCGAAATCGCGGCGGCTCCCAACTATTTGACCAAAATCCGCCATTACCGCTTCAATTTGGACCTCTCTGAAACGCTGCCTTTAGAGCCCGAAATCAGCCTGATCCACCGCCGCATGGATTTTACCCGCGAAGCCGACGCCCCAGCCAATGAGCCTGCTATGCGGTTTAAGGGGACCAGCACCACCTTGGCCTTATGGCTGCGCTGGCCGCTGCCTTTGGACCTGTCGCTAGGCGGGTTTGTGGGCGGTGAATATCAGGACTACCAATGGGGGGTTCTAGAGCTAGGCGAATCAAGCCAAAGCCTGAGTCCCAAAGGGGGCCTCAAAGTGGACCTAACCTTTTAAGGGTTGCGAGCAGAAGCAATTTCGGAGAGGATAAGAAAACTTCGAGAGATCAATCTATGGGACCGAAATCACTGCTCTTGGCCGCTTTGGTGGTCATCATGCCCTTGAGTCTACAAGCCTATTTCCCCGAAGATGTGGACCGCCTGGAAAAGGAACGCAAGTGCGCCGGGTGTAACCTGGCCGAAGCGGACCTGAATAGCTGGCAATTACGCGGCGTGGACCTCAACCAAGCCGATTTGGACCGGGCCAATTTGCAATGGGTTGACCTGAAAGGGGCACAACTCAAGGGGATCCGCGCCAAGGGGACCCTGCTGCGCTGGGCCAACCTAGAAAACGCCGACCTGTCTGGGGCCCAGTTCGCCGGTGCGGACTTAAACCTGCTCAGTGCTTCAAACTCCATCTGGGTCGGTGCGGATCTGGGAGGCTCGGACCTTTCTTACGCCGAATTGAACAACGCCCGGATGGATGGGTTGATTGCGCCCTTAACCAAGATGCTGGGGATTGATCTGCGAGGGGCCCGGCTCAAACGGGCCAACCTGCGCAACGTCTTTTTAGGCGATGCCAACCTGATCGGGGCCCACCTGCGGGGCGCTAAGTTGGTCGGGGCTAGTTTAGAAAACACCAACCTAACGGGTGCAGACCTGCGCGAAGCCGACCTGACCGGCGCCAAAATCACCGGAGCGCATTTTGATGGGGCCCAGCTAGAAGGGGCCCAATGGATCGATGGGAAGGTCTGCGGCTTGGGTTCGGTGGGGGAATGTAAGTGAAATTTGAAGGCGACTTTATTTCCGTTGACGAAGCCCACCTCAAACGAGAAAAAGCCAAGGCACGCGAGCTCCGGCATTCTCAATGGTGGAAGAACCTGCGCGGGCGCGGCGTTTGTTATTATTGCGGAAAAAGGGTCAACGCCACCGAGTTGACGATGGACCACAAGATCCCCGTCAGTCGGGGTGGGTTGAGCGTCAAAGGCAACTTAGTGCCCGCCTGTAAGGAATGTAACAACAAGAAAAAATACCTCCTGCCCGTTGAGTGGGAGGAGTATGTGAAAGGCAACCTTGACCCATCCGATTGACTCTTTAAAACGCCCCATTGTCGCTCTGGCCCCGATGGACGGTGTGACCGATATGGCCTTTAGGCAGGTGGTGCGCCGCCTGAACCCGGAGGTATTGCTCTATTCGGAATTCACCAACGTCAACGGCATTGTCCACAGCGACTTCGTCAAAAGCCGCCTGGATTTTGAGCCCCGTGAATTGCCTTATATTGTCCAACTCTTTGGCCGCGACCCCGATACCTTTGCCTTGATTGCAAAGCAGATTGAGGACATGGGCATTACCGCCATCGACATCAACTTTGGTTGCCCCTCGAAGCGGATTGTCAAAAATGGAACCGGCGCAGCGTTGCTTAAGGAACCGGACTTGGCCTTGAGGATCGTCGAAGCCACGGCCAAGGCCACCAAACTCCCGGTCACCGTCAAGACCCGGCTGGGCTGGGCTGATGCCGAAGGCTTGATCCCCTTTGCCAAACAATTGCAAGATGCGGGCTGCCAACTCTTGACGCTACACGGCCGGACCGCCAAGATGGCCTACCGAGGTGTCGCCGATTGGGGACCGATCTACCGGGCTAAAGACGCGCTCAGCATCCCGGTGGTGGGCAATGGCGACCTGAAAAGTCCCGAGCAGGCCCTGGCCCAACTGGGCAACTTGGACGGCTACATGATTGGCCGGGCCTCGATGGGCAATCCTTGGGTTTTTTGGCCCCAGGCAGCGCGCGAAGCCGTGAGCTTAAAAGACAAGGTGGAGGTGATGATCGAGCACTTCAACCTGCTGCGCCGCACCCAAAGCGAGCACAAGGCCTTGGTGGAATTCCGCAAACATTTGGGCGGCTACATCAACGGGTTCCGCGACGCCAAGACAGCGCGTAAGGAACTGATGGCCAGCGAGACAGAAACAGAATTTAAAAACAAAGCCCTAGAACTGGCGGCAGGATGAGCGAATCAGATCTATATCTCAAACGAGGGGTGTCCTCGGCCAAAAGCGAAGTCCATGCGGCCATCCAAGGCCTAGACAAGGGCCTCTTTCCGGGGGCCTTCTGCCAAGTCTTGCCGGACCTGCTGGCAGGGGACCCAGAGGCCTGCATGATGATGCACGCCGACGGGGCGGGGACCAAGTCGAGCTTGGCTTATCTCTACTGGAAAGAGACCGGCGACCTATCGGTCTTCCGCGGCATTGCCCAAGACTCTTTGGTCATGAACCTAGACGATTTGGCCTGTGTGGGCGCGACCAGCGGCTTCATCTTAAGCAATACCATTGGCCGCAACAAGCTGAAGGTGCCCGGTGAGGTGATCGCCGAGGTGATCCAGGGCTACCAAGAACAGATTGAGCGCTTAAGCGCCGAAGGGATCGGCATCACCTTAGCCGGCGGCGAGACCGCCGATGTGGGCGACTTGGTGCGGACCTTGATCGTTGATTCAACCTTGATGGTACGGCTGCCCCGCGCCCAAGTGGTGGACCTGGACCGGGTTTCGGTCGGTGACGCCATTGTTAGCTTTGCCAGCTTTGGCCAAGCCCGTTGGGAATCAGGATATAACAGCGGGATCGGCTCCAATGGCTTGACCGCCGCCCGGCACGACGGCTTGGCTCATGGCTACGCCGCCCGCTACCCCGAAACGTTCGCCCCCGAAGTACCCGAGGAATTGGTCTATTGCGGAAAGTCCCAGTTGAGCGACCCCTTGGCGGGCACCCCGCTGAGCGTGGGCCAAGCGCTCTTAAGCCCGACGCGGACCTACGCCCCCTTGATCAAGAAGATGCTGGACGCTTATGGCCCCAAGATCCACGGCCTAGTCCATTGCTCCGGTGGGGGGCAGACCAAATGCCTTAAGTTCGGTAAAGGGTTACATTACATCAAAGACCAACTCTTTGACCCGCCGGCGATCTTTAAGTTGATCCAAGAGGCCAATGGCTATAGCTTCAAAGATATGTTGCCGGTCTATAACCTAGGCGCACGTTTAGAGGCCTTTGTACCGGCTGAAATCGCCGAAGCCTTGGTGGCCATGGCTCAAGCCGACGGGATCGAAGCCCTGCTTGCGGGCCGGGTGGAAGCCAGCGATGGGGCCAACCGGTTGAGCGTAAAACACTTAGGTGAAACATATCATTTTGAAGCCTAAATTTCTCAACGATGAACAGAAAAAGAAACTGCTAGCCCTGGCCCGCGCTGAGTTGGAGCACCGGTTGCTCCAAAAAGAGTATGACGCCGAGGACTATTGGGAACCGGACTTTGAACTGGTCCGCGGTTGTTTTGTGACCCTGACACTGCAAGGTGAACTGCGGGGCTGTATCGGCCAGCTGGCTGCCCAGTCGCCCTTGATCGAGCTGGTGCCCCAGATGGCCCGCGCCGCCGCCTTTGAGGACCCGCGTTTTGAGCCCTTGAACCGCAGCGAGTTGAACCAAATTAGCCTGGAGATTTCCTTACTGAGCGACCCAGAACCGGTGGAAGCTGAAGGCATCGAAGGCCAACTAGAAGCCCTGCGGCCCCATGTGGACGGGGTGATCTTAGAGGCCCAGGGACACCGCGCCACCTTTTTGCCCCAGGTATGGGAGAAGGTGGCCAGCAAAGAAGAGTTTATGACGGCCTTGTGCCAAAAGGCCTCACTTCCCGGTGATTACTGGCGCAGCGGCCCTTTTACCCTATATTGTTACCAAGCCCATCATTTTGAGGAATAAGATGATCCAAAACGACTTGCTGCTGCGTGCGGCCTTTAAACAACCGATCGAGCGGACCCCGGTTTGGGTGATGCGCCAAGCGGGACGTTACCTGAGCGAATACCGGGCCACCCGCGCTCAGGCCGGAAGTTTCCTGCAACTCTGCAAGAACGTAGAACTGGCCACCGAGGTGACCATCCAGCCTTTAGATTTGATCGAGGTGGACGCGGTGATTATGTTTTCGGACATCCTGACCCCCTTAGAAGGGATGGGGATGGAGCTGAGCTTTAACCCCTCGCCTAAGTTCGCCAACCCGCTGCGCAGCGCCGCCGATATCGAGGCTCTACGGGTGCCCGATCCCGATGAGGGCACGCCTTATGTAGGGAAGATCCTCCAGCTTTTGACCCAGGAAGTGGCCGGTCGGGTGCCGGTCATCGGTTTTGCCGGGGCTCCCTTTACGCTGGCTTGTTACGCCGTCGAAGGTGAAGGCAGCAAGCTTTTCGCTAAGACCAAGGCGCTCTTTTTTGACCAGCCCGAATTGGCGGCGAAGCTGATGGATAAGCTCACCGACATGACGATCAACTACTTGAATTACCAGATCGACTCCGGGGCCCAGATGGTCCAGTTGTTTGATACCTGGGCCGGTAGCTTGAGCCCCGATCATTACCGCCGCTTGGTCTTCCCCTGGGTCCAGAAAATCTTCAAGGGCCTCAAGAAACAAGGCGAGGTGCCCCGTTGTTATTACATCAACGGCGGTGCCCATTTGCACGACCAAATGGCCGCGACCGGGGCCGACGTGGTGGGTCTGGACTGGATGGCCGACCTAGGCCAAGCCAAGGCGAACATTGGCGGCAAAGTGGCGATTCAGGGAAACCTAGACCCCAATATCCTCTTCGCCAAGCCCGAAACGATCCGCGCCGAAGTCAAGATTCTGCTCGATAAATGGGGCAAAGACTCGGGCCATATCTTCAACCTGGGCCACGGGATCGACAAAGAAGTGAATCCTGACCACCTGCGGGCGATGGTCCGGGCGGTGAAGGAACTTTCGGTCCGCTAGGGCATGACGCTCTTTGATGGATTGTATCTGATCCTGATGCTGGCTTGCTCGCCCTGTTTGCTGCTGGGCGGCTTGCTGGTGCCGAAGCTGCGCCACCAGTTTAGGCGGAGCTTCTTTTGCCTGCCCCGGCCCTTAGGCCCCAAAGCGGGGCCCCGGATTTGGATACACGCCGCCTCGGTGGGCGAGATGGGCTTAGCTTTAGAGTTGGCCCGCCGGTTGCGCCAGCGCCGCGAGGTGACCTGCCTCTTCACCACCAACCGCCAGCCTGCCTTAGAGATGGCCCAAAGCCGGGGCGAGTGGGTCTGGTATAAACCCTTTGATTTTAGTTGGCTCACCCAGTCATTGGTGGCGCGGTTAGGACCCGACCTTTTGGTGCTGGTGGAGACGGAGCTTTGGCCCAACTTGATTGGCCCCTTAAAGATCCCGATCTTGATGGTCAATGGCCGCATGGGCCCTGAGGCCCTAAAGACCTACCAGAAACTAGACTGGGCCTACCGGCCTATGTTGCAGAAAATCCAATTGATTTTGGCTTGTGACCGACTCAGCCACGAAGGTTTTTTGGCCTTTGGGGCCCAGAGCCGATTGGCCGGAAACCTCAAATTGGGCCTCACCGAACCGCCATCTGCCGCCCAGGTATCGGAGTGGAGCCAAGCCTGTGGCTTAAAGGGCGGCGAGTTTGTGTGGGTCGGCGGTAGCCTCGGGCCCGACGAACTGCCCGAGTTGATCCCGGCGATCCGCCAAATGAGCGAAGAGCGGAACCAGTTTCGGGCCCTGTTGGTGCCCCGGCACCCCGAGAAAGCCCCGGAGTTTGTGGCTCAGTTGGAGCAAGCGGGCTTTGAGGTTCATTTAGCCAGCCAGGGCCGCTACCCAGGGCACGGGATTTACCTAGTGGACCGGATAGGGGTTTTAAAGACCCTTTATGCCTTAGCCGACTTGGTCTTTGTGGGCGGAAGTTTCAACCAACGGGGTGGGCAAAACATGATTGAGCCCGTAGGCTTAGGCAAACCCACCGTGGTGGGGCCCAATACGGCCAACTTTACCGAAGCGGTGGCGCTGCTCTGTGAGGGGGGTGGCTTGGTGCAGTTGCAGCAAGGGGCCGAGTTGGCCGCGCTGGCCGCCCAGCCCGAAAGGTTAAAACAGATGGCCCAAAGGGGCTTAGAGATTTTAGCAAAGCAACAAGACGCCTGGAACCATAGCCTGGAATGCATCGATGAAATTTTATGGCCTGTTGATTAGTCTGATCGGGCTTTGGAGCGCCCCGGTTCTTTGGGCGGCGGACATGGTCTTGATCGACCCGGCCCAGATTGAGGGGGGAGCCGCTTATAGCGACGTGAAGCCCTTTTTGATGGACCGCACTGAGGTGACGGTCGGCGAATTGATCAAATTCCGCCAAGAAACCCGCTTTAAGGACGTGCCCCAATACCAGCACAAGTTCCCTAAGGAACGCCGGACCCCGGCCAACTTAGTGGATTGGTTCGAGGCGGCCCAGTTTTGCCAAAACTTGGGCAAGCGCCTACCTAGCGCGCGCGAATGGACCCTGGCGGCAGGCCCGACCCGTCTATATGCCTGGGGCGATAGCGCTCCTGACGGGAGCCAAGCCAATATCTGTGACAAACGCTGCAAAACCCCCTGGCACCTTTGGCGTGTCGATGACGGCCATGAGCGAGAATCGGTGGTGGGCAGCTACCCCCAAGGGGCCACGCCAGAAGGTTTGCTGGACATGACCGGAAACCTTTGGGAATGGACCCATACCCGCGCCCGTGACGGGCAACCGCTGATCTTTCGGGGCGACGACCAACCCCGCGAAGACCTGTACGCGGAAATGGTGATCAAAGGCGGATCTTACGGCTCCACCCCCCAACAATTAAAAAACCAGGAACAGGCCCCTAGTCCGGCAACCTATAAGGCTAGCTACTTGGGCTTTCGTTGCGTCAAGGAGGTCCCGTGAACCAAGCCGAAGTGATCAAATTCTGCGACCAACTGCTCAAGATCCAAGAGTTTAAAGACTATTGCCCCAACGGAATGGAGGTCGAGGGAGACGGGCGCGAGGTCCGCTTGGTGGCTCTAGGGGTTTCGCTGACCTCTGAATTGATCGAGCAGGCCTTAGACCTAGGTGCCGAGTTGATGATCACGCATCATGGGATTCTTTGGGATGGGAACGACCCCAGGGTGGTTGGTCCCTTTGCCCGCAAGCTCCGGTCCCTGTTGGTTTCGGGTGTGGCGGCGGCGAGTTACCACCTGCCTTTGGACTATCACCCCCAATTGGGTAATAACGCCCAACTGGCCGAAGCCTTGGGGATGCAAGATTTAGAGTGGGTTTTAGGTGATTCGGGCCGTCCCATGCTGTTGATGGGCCGCCCGGCATATAACCAGAAACAAAGCCTTACTGAGCGGCTCACCGAAACCTTGGGCCGCGCCCCGGTTTGGCTTGATTTCGGGCCCAAGCAAATCGAGCGGTTGGCGATTTGCAGCGGAGGAGCCCAGAAATATTTCGAGGCTGCCGTGGCAGCGGGGGCCCAGGCCTACTTGACCGGCGAAGGCAGTGAATTTAACTTCGGTCAGGCCCAGGACGCCGGGGCCCACTACATCGCCGCGGGGCACTATGCCACCGAGACCTTAGGGATCAAGGCCTTAGGCGCGTACTTGGAACAGGAACTGGGTCTTAAGACCCAGTTTTTGCAGACTGCCAATCCTCTTTAAAGCGCTGGCAGATCAGGCGGGCGTTGGTCAAGACCTCTTGGATGCCCGGCTTGGTGAGATCGGCAAAGTGTAATCCCGCGACCACTAGGACTTGGGCGTCTAAGAACTGGCCTAAATCAGCGGCCAGGGCGCGGGCGATGGGACCTTCTTTGTGGGGGTAATCCACCAAGGAGCCACCCCCGCCCCAGGCGACCGCCCCCAAGTGGGACTCGCCGCCGCCTAGACAGGCCAGATAATCTCGGCCAAATCGTAGGATTTCTAACCGCACTTCCCGCTCCGGCGGACCGGCTTTCCCTTTCCAGAGGCTTTCCATATTGCTTTCCTTGACCGGCACTGCGCCAGTCTTTACATTGAGTCCATGAACCTGCTCAAGACCAAAACACCCTCCTTCCAGCCCTACGCCACGGGCCTGCGCCGTCAATTGCTCAAAGGGCGGCCCATTGAAGGGCTATTGGATTTACATAAAACCAACCAACAGATGTTAGGGCTCTGGCAGCCTTGGGTCAAGCGGCGTCGCCTGCATCCGGCCGACGGCTTTGCCTATGGCTTCGCCCGGGATGTACAAATTCTGCGGCCTGATTTTAAGCCCGAAGTGGCCAAAAAGCGCTGCCGGGGCCAGGGGGTTTTCCAGGATTTGACGGCGCGGGTCTTGCGGGTCCAACAGCTGCATTTTCCCGAGATGACCAGCTATCCGCAGGTTCGTTGGCTGGGCAAGTTCACGATCCGTAAAATGGCCCATTTTAATTCAACCAAAGATGAGATCGCCTTTTCCTTGATCTTTGACCGCCTAGACGCGCCCCTGGAAATCTTGGATTACTTGGCCTTTCATGAGTTGCTGCACCGGTCGGTTGGCATCCGCCGCGAGAACGGACGGATCTTGGCCCACACGCCTGAGTTCCGGGCCAAGGAACGGGCTTATCCAGGCTATTCGGAAATGGATAAAAAATTAACGTCCTACATCGGCGCTTGGCAATTCCCGGAGGGCCCATGATCCTGGCCATTGAAACTTCCTGTGACGATTCCGCCTTGGCGTTGATCGACCGACAGGGCCAAGTGGTTTTTGAAGCCCTCAGTTCGCAGATCGACTGGCATGCTAAGTTTGGCGGCGTAGTGCCGGAGATTGCCTCGCGCAAACATTTGGTCACCTTACCGCTGATGATGGAACACCTACGCCAGGAGCGGGGCCTAGACCCTGCTGACTTGAGCGCGGTGGCGGTGACCCAGGCGCCGGGATTGGTCGGTTCGGTTTTGGTGGGCTTAAGTTGGGCTAAAGCCTTGGCTTGGTCTTGGAATCTCCCCTTGGTGCCGGTGGATCACCTCGAGGGGCATTTGTTGGCCCCTTTCTTGGACCATCCCCAACTGGACTTTCCCTATCTGGCCCTGATTGCCTCAGGCGGGCACACCCATCTAGTCTGGGCCGAGGGCTTAGGCGAGTATAAGTTGTTGGGCAAAACTTTAGACGACGCCCTGGGCGAGGCCTACGACAAAGTGGCCAAAATGCTGGGTTTTGCCTACCCCGGCGGCCCGATCATCGACCGAATCGCCCAAGAATCAGAAAGCGCTAGCATCCAGTTCCCCATCCCTTTTAAAGGGAAAAAGACCTTTAACTTCAGCTTTAGCGGCCTGAAAACAGCGGTTAGAAACGAGGCGGAGGCCCGCAAATTACGGGTGGAAAAAAAACGGCTGCTCGGATACGCTGACTACCTGAACTTTGAGGCGTCCCACCGCTTGGCGCTGGCCGATATAGCGGCGAGCTTCCAAAATTGCGTGGCGCAGATTGTGACCGAACGTTTTGAGCAGGCCTTAGGGCGCATCGAAGCCAAGCGCTTGGTCTTGACCGGAGGGGTCGCCGCCAACAGCGGGATCCGTGCGGCGATGATGTCTTTGGCCCAGCGGCGGGGTTTAGAGCTATATTACCCCAGCCGGGTGCACTGCACCGATAACGCCGCCATGATCGGGCGCACCGCTTGGGCCTATTTGCAGGCCGGGCGCGGGAAGTGCGAAGAGCCTTTGAGTTTAGGAGCTAGCGCCAAGAGTGCCTTGGGGTTGATGGAAGTGGAACCGGAGTTTTTATAGATGTTCAAAATCTTGGCAGAAAAACTGAGGGCCTTTGAAAGCGGCGACGCTCGGCTGGTCTGGGGGATTCCGCTGGCAATCGCCTCGACCTTGGGCTTGTTGCTGTTAGCGAACCTATTGATCGTCGGCAAAGAAGACCCCAATGCCAGCTTGGTTGAAGCTCAGTCCCCGGTCGAGGCCAGCGCCGATGCGGCGGTCGCTTTGGCGGGCGATGAGGCGAGTAGCGATGCCATCGACGACATCACCACTGATTCGGGCGTGCGAATCTTGAGGTCTAAGATCAAGCCCAAGCGGGTGGTCGCTGCCGAACCGCTGCCCGGAGAGGATCAAGTGCTGCCCGAGCGCCCCGAGGCCGAGCTGATCGCCGCTCGGCTTTTTGAGGTTTCTTCAGGGCATTGGCAGTTGCAGCAGCGGCCCTATGTCTATACCGAACTGTCCAAGCCTCGGGTGGTGGCGGTGATGCGCCAACGCAAGACCTTCTTGCCCTTGGCCTCGGTGGAGCCCGGACATTTTAGCTACCGCATTGAAAATGAAACCCGGCTGATCGTTAGCCAGGAAGAGGGGCGCGGCGAAAACGGCCAGATCAGCTTTGACCGCTCCCGTAAGTTCCGCTACGCGCTCCAGCTAGTTAGCCTGCCAGCCAAGGAAATCGCCAAGGCTTGGCCCTTAGCTGAGGCCTTGGTTAATCAGGGATATTATGTCTATTGGAGCCGCAGCGACGAACCCCGGCCGACCAAAGAGGGCGACCAGTTTTTATACAAGCTGCGGGTGGGCTTTTACGAGTCTGAATATGAAACGGTCCAATTGGCCAACGAAATCCAAGGGGCCTTCCCTGAAGAACCTTTGATCCAGCACCAACTCTGGCCGGTGTTGCCCGAGTTCGATGAGGTGGATTTAGAGGTGATGGATTTTGGGGTGCAGCGCAGCCGCCCCTATTGCCTGGATCTGGCCAGCTACCGCAGTCTAGGTGAAGGCTTGAGCGAGATGGCCCAGGTGGGCGGGTATTTTGACGTGCTTTATCTTTCCCAGAAAAAAGATGCCAATGGGTATCTTTATCAACTAGAGGCGGGCTTTTACCTAAGTCAGGCGGAAGCGCAAAAGGCCTTGGACTTGGCGCGGCGCAAATCCAGTTTGGGCTTAAGTGGGGCTCGCATCGCAAATCGGCGGTATAAGATCAGCGCAGACCGAGGGCGCTAACGATGCTCCAGGTCTTACACCTTTCGGATTTACATTTTGGCGATGGCCAGCTGAGCTTGGGTTTACTTCAGCGCGAAGGCGGGCTCTTTAATAAACGCTTGCTGGGCTTTGCCAACCGTAAATTCAACCGCAAACGGCGCTTTGCTGAGGAGCGCAAGTTGGCGCTGATTGAATATTGTATGGATCTGGATTTTGATTACCTGATCCTCTCGGGTGATCTAACCCATCTCTCCACCTCGGCTGAATTTTTAGAAGCCCGCGCGGCGCTCGAACCCCTGCTTTCGAAAGTGCCCGGTAGAGTCCTGCTGACCGCGGGCAATCATGACCGCTACACCCGCAGCGCAACGCAAGAAAAGCTATTAGAGTTGCACTTTGGCGATTGCTTCCCTTTCATCGACACCGAACACCAGGGCCCCCACTTCTTGATCGACCCGCAGGGGTGGATGTTTTTAGAGCTGCCCATGTCGCGGCCCACGGGACTGCATTCGAAGGGAAAACTGGCTTGGAATCTACAGGCCTACCGTGACCTACTGGCCGCCTACCCGAACCACCAAAAGCTTTTGTACGGGCATTATCCCTTGGTCTACCCCGGCGGGCAGTCCGAAGCTTTTAGCCACAGCTTAGCGGGCAGAAAAGAAGTGCTTCAATTGCTGAAGCAGCCGGGGGTGCGGGGCTATTTGCATGGCCATATCCACCACAGTTGGGCCTTTCAGCCCTTTGCAGAGACGGACTTTTGGTCCGTCAATGCCGGAGGCTCAGTAAAGGAGGGGGGGTATTTGATCAGCCTTTCGGCGGAAGGTCTTCCATGGATTTCCCCGTCAAAGCTTGAGCTGCCTGCTTGAGGGTATTGACCAACCGGTTGATGTCGCCGTCGTTCAGCTTGCCATCTTTGGCAAAGAGCACTTTGCCGTCGGCACCGATCAACGCGATCATGTAAGTGTCGTCCCCGGCGTTCCACTGCTTCACCAAAACTTTTTCCAAGTCCTTGGCATAGATGGTCAAAGGGTGTTCTTTTTGGCTCGTTTCCAGCTTGCTGGCAATCACCGAATTGGGCAGCCAGGTGGCCGCCAAGTTGATGACCGCAACGCTCTGCACCGCGTCTACCTTGGGCAGTGCAGCTAGGGCTTCTACGGCTGGCTGGTTGAGGTCTTTTTCGTCTGGATCTACGTAAAAAAGGACCACAATTTTGCCTTTAAAGTCTTCTGAGCGGAAGGCTCCGCCTTGGACCAAGCCGCCATTGTCACCCTCTAAGACCAATGGGGGCAAGATAGAGCCCTCTTGGGGGGCCGCGCCAGCGAAGCTGGGCAATAAAAGCAGACAAGCAATCAACCAATATTTCATTTGTTCTCCTGATTTCGCATCAACGATTCGAGCATCTTCTGGTTCGCCGCCGTAGTGCGGTAGGTTATGCGCACCCCTTCTTCCTCATAGGCCTGAGATTTCACCTGGGCCAGCTGGTGCACCCGGTTCACCCATTCGGAGCGATTATAGGGGATGAGCAGCTCTTGGGAAATGAAATTCTTAGCAAAATGCCCCTGGATAAGCTTTAGGAGTTGGGCCAAACCCTCGCGGTCAAAACTAGAGACGGCGATGCTGCCGGGGTAGCGGCTCTTGAGCCAAACCAGTCGCTCGGGATCGGTGACCAAGTCGGCTTTGTTAAAGACCAAGATCTGGGGCACCTCGCCGGCACCAATCTCGCCTAAGACGTTAAAGGTGGTCTCAAGGTGTTGGCTTAAAATGGGGCTGTTGGCGTCGGCGACGTGCATCAACAGGTCGGCTTCGCGGACCACCGAAAGGGTCGAGCGGAAGCTGGCAACCAAGCCATGGGGCAAGTTTTGGATAAAACCAACGGTGTCCGAAAGCAGCAGATCGGGGTTTGAAAAGCCCTCTAACTGCCGGGTGCGGGACTCTAGGGTCGCAAAGAGTTTGTTTTCACCGGTCTGGTTTAAGCCCGAAAGCTCGTGCATTAAGGTAGTCTTGCCGGCGTTGGTGTAGCCCACTATGGCTACTTGGTAACAGTCACGCCGGCTTTTGGACTGAACCCCGCGGTCTTTTTGGGCTTGGCGGAGGATTTTTTCTAGCTTGGCAATGCGGTTGCGGATGATGGTCCGGTCGATGTTGATCTGTTTTTCCCCGGTCCCCCGGCTGGCCCCGATGCCGCCTTTTTCACGGTCCAAGTGGGCCCACATGCCCACCAAACGAGGCAACATGTATTTGAGTTGGGCCAACTCCACCTGGGCTTTGGCTTCGGGGGTTTTGGCGTGATCAAAGAAGATTTCTAAAATCAGCTGGGTCCGGTCGATCACCATAAAACCCATTTCTCGCTCCAGGTTCTTACCCTGGTTCGGGCTCAACTCATGGTCCACAATCAGCAGGTTGGCCTCAGCGGACTCGGCCAGTTGCTGGATCTCTTCAAGCTTACCTTGGCCTAAAAAGGTCCTTGAGTCCGGCGAACTGCGTGATTGGATCACCTGCCCGACGACCTCAAAATCCAAGGTGAGCGCTAGGTTTTCTAGTTCTTTGAGCGATTCCTCGGCTAAAGAGAGGTCTTCGCCCTTGATATGCACCGACACCAACAACGCGCGTTGTGGTCCCACCGCTTCATCGATCATTGCCCTCCCAGGATCTGGCCGATCTGTAATTGGTAACCATGGGTAAAATCTTGTGCCGAAAGAGACTTTTTGGACTCTGGCCGTAGTTCGACGATTTCTAAGGCTCCGCTGCCGCAAGCGACCTTAAAGCTTTCGGGGCCGATCTCGATCACCTCGCCAGGGGCACCGTGGCCTTTGGCCAGACGGCAGTCCAACAGGGCCAAACCTTTGCCTTTAAACTGCGTGACCACGCCCGGAACCGGGCTAAGGGCGCGGAATCGGTTGAAGAGATCGCGGGCCGGTTGGCTCCAGTCAAGCTGGCGGTCTTCTTTGGTGATCAAACGGGCGTAGGTTGCTTCGCTTTCGGCTTGAGGCCGGGGCGTGAGTTGGTCGAAGCGGTCTAAGGTTTCGAGTAATAATTTGGCCCCCATCCCCGCCAAACGCGGGGTCAGTGTTTCGGCGGTCTCGTTGGGGCCGATAGGCGTTTCGGCGCATTGCAGCAAAGCCCCGGTATCCATGCCTGCGTCCATCAACATGGTACAGACACCGGTCTGCTGGTGGCCCTCTAAAAGGCTAAATTGGATCGGTGCTGCGCCGCGCAATTTGGGCAATAAGGAGGCATGTACGTTGATGCAACCCTTTTTGGGCAGGTCTAAGACCTCTTGGGGCAAAATCTTCCCATAGGCAACGACCACAAAAAAGTCGGCCTCTTCAGCTTGCAGGCGCGCTAAGACCTCAGGTTGGTGGCGGATTTTTTCGGGTTGGAAGACCTCGATCCCAGCGGCCAGCGCGCGTTCCTTGACCGGCGGGGCGAGCATTTTATGCCCCCGGCCCTTCTTGCGGTCCGGCTGGCAGAGCACTAAGCTCACTTGGTGGTGGGAATGGATCAGGGCGTCCAGGCAAGGCAGGGCAAAGTCCGGCGTGCCCATGAAGAGAATTTTGGCCACTAGGCGTTGAGTGCGGCAGGCCCAACCGGGCGCAGGGTTTCCAGCAGCGCGAGCGGCGCGGTGATCTGGTATTCCTCTTCAAAGGGATTGGCGTGGGGGCTCACTTCAAAGGCACCAATATATTTTTTCTCGGCCATATATTTCAGTTCCGATTTGATCTTTGCTTGGAATTTGGCCTTTTGGGTCGCCGACTTTTTTAGCGTAAAGGCTTCGATTAGCTTGTCTGCACGGCAGTTAAAGACCCCTTTGCGTTCAGGATACTGTACCAACCACCAACCGGTCAAATAGGCCATCAGGCCGGGGATTAAGCCGTGGCTCTGGGTGCTTTCTAAGAAAACCTCGCGCGGGATCAGCCGCAGCTGTTGGCCCAGCCCAAGACCGTGGTATAAGATCGGGTCTAAGAGTAGCTCTATGGCACCGGGACCCTGGGGGGATTCGATCTCGGCCCAGCGCATCAATAGCGGGGTTTCGATCGTCTCGAGGGTCTGCTGGCGGCGTACTTTGACGCGGCTCATGGCGGCTAAGACGTCGTCTAAAAGCTGCTGTTGGCGCAAGCTGATTTCTTGGCCCTGTTTGAGGCGGCCTAAGAGTTCGAAGTGGGATTTTTTGTCGAAGCGGAACTGTGGGCTTTGGGCTTCGGCCAGTTGCCGCATCAGGGCCAAGAGGTGCTTGCTGCCTTCAAAGCTGTGCTGGCGTTGGACCTCGCGCTGCAATAACAACAAGGTTTCCGCCGGGCTTTGGGGGATCAGTTCTAAGGTTTGTCCCTCCTCTTCAAAGCGCAGCGAGATGGGTCCGGTGTTCTGGGTGATGGTCCCTTCGGGCTCATAGGCATGGCTTAAGGCCTGATGGACCCGCTCTTCAAAGAGTTGCTCTAAGACCAGCTGCTCTAAAACCAGCGCATCGCAAAGCCGGTTCTGGGGCTGCCAGAAGGGGCTGGGGCTTGGGCTGAGGTTGCCTTTGCGCCGCCAAATGCGTTTGGGGAAGTCGCCGCGCAGGAACTCCATCTCAAGGTTCATGGGGGGCAATTCGGGGTCTTGATCCAAAAAGAACAGGCCCAAGGTTTCGAGCAGGCGGTGTAGGTCTGAGTCGGGCTCAAGCAGGAGCGCATGAGCAAATTGGGGCTCAAGCTCCTGAATCCCTTGGACCAAGCTTTCCTTGATCAGCTGCCACTTATCTTCTAGGGGGCGCGGCTCCAATAATAAACGTAGGGAGTTTAGCTTCAGGCGGCGCAGCGCTGGTTCCTTAAAAAGGAATTGAGCCATGTCGCGGGCGCGGAACCACTGGGCGGTCGCGCGGCGGTGCTCACCTCTGGCGTTGCCTAAAGGAGCGCTGTGGCGGAAGTGGTCGTTCAGGCTGGCGTCAATGGAAGCCATCACCGCCTCAGCGTCTCCTTGGTGGTGCTCGATGATCACCAGGAGCGCTTCGAGCGAAGCCATTAGGTCATAGCGGACGCTATAGCGTTCGGGTACACCTTGGCGGTTGGTTCGGATTCCTTGAAAGTGCAGCATAAATCAGGGGTCAGTGGAAGTTGACCCCCAGAATAGGCAGATTGCCGGGGCAGGTCAAAGGAAAATCTGGGTGATTTTTAAAAGCGCAGTGATCCGGGCAGGTTGCGACTGGAAGGAGAAAACTCCTTCCAGTTCAGCTGATTAGATGCGGGTCCCCGCCTGTTCTCCTACCTCGGCTTGGGGCAGAAAAGTCAAGCAAGTTCGCTTGATTGCCTCAAGTTTCTCCAACACAAAGGGCACCATGATCTCATCACGCCGGGTAAAGGAGTCGTCTTTTCTTAGCAGAAAATTGACCAATACTTGGGTCGCTTGGGTCATCTTCTGGACCACCTCGTGGTGCAATTCACTTTGGAAGAGCGGATTGGGCGTGCCGTCGGCCAAGCGGTTCGGGAAGAGCCCGTCGATCCATTGGCTTAAAGAAGATTCTAGGTTTTCATGGTGTTCAAAATCCAAGAAGCCCTTGAGCAATGCAGTCAAGGCGCGTAGCTCGGTGGCCGCGTTGATCCACATGAGGTGATGTCCGCCGGCTTGGCGTCGGGCGTGGCCTGCGAAGCGGTCGGCGATGTCGTCTAAAACTTTGGCGATCTTCGCCAGCGTCACATGGCTGCGCTCGGCTTCGATCCGTTTTGCCGTAAAAGGCGAGGTCTTGGCTTCTTTGTTAGACCACTTAAATTCCCAAAAACGCTTGAGCTCCAGCAACATCTTGTTGGGCCCGGTGGTTAGCTTCACCAACAGGTGCTCTACTTCCAAGACCTGGGTGAATTCTTCGGTCGGGTTCAGGCCGATCTTTTCACAGGCCGCTTCAATGGCCATACAGCCCTGGCCGTCGGCAAAAAAGCTCGGAGCCTGGAATTTGTCGTTTTTATACTGGATCCACCAATCGTATAGCTCATGGGTCACATGGCGCAGCAGCGAAGCTTGCCAAGAGAGCACCTCGTCGGCAATCTTGAATTCATGGCGGCCTTTGAGGCAGTTGATCGCTTTATGCTGGACCAACTCATAGCCATCACGGCTTTCCAAGCGGTTTTCGCCGTCGTCCTCATACTCAAAGGCTTGCTGCAGGCGCATAAAGAGCGCCCCGGCCAGATAAGATTCCGGGCCAGAGGCCGCTTCGGTTTCGCTTCTTACCGATTCAATATACTGATGCATAGGTCCCCACACTCTGGATTCGTAAGGTTTAAGGAAAAACCCGGGGAGGGGGTTTTCTTTTTTGCCCATTGCCAATAGACTCGATTTCTCTATTAGCTATTCAAAAAGCAGTCCAACTTTGACACCCCTTGATTGTTCAGGAGACTCATGGCCCCACGCGTTCGCTTTGCTCCTAGCCCGACTGGTTTTTTGCACGTCGGCGGTTTGCGCACCTGTCTCTTTAATTTTTTGTTTGCGCGCTCTTTGGGGGGTAAGCTGATCCTGCGATTTGAGGACACCGACCAGAGCCGCAAGGTCGAAGGAGCCGAAGAAAACCTAATCCGCTCCTTAGAGTGGGCGGGGATCACCTTTGATGAAGGCCCCACCCAAGGCGGCGAGCTGGGCCCCTATGTGCAGAGCGAGCGCCTAGAGCTTTACCGCCAGCATGTAGACCAGTTGGTGGACGCAGGGCATGCCTACCCATGTTTTTGCAGTGAAGAAGAACTAACCGAAATGCGCGAGCAACAACTAAAGCGCAAGCAGCCGACCCGCTACGATGGCCGCTGCCGCCGGTTGCAGCCAGGCGAGGTAACCGAAAAGCTGGACGCGGGCATGCCCTATGTGGTGCGGATGAAAATCATCCACTCTAAAGGGGACTATTATATAGACGATCAAGTCCGCGGTCAGGTGCGCTTTGCCCCTTCCCAGATTGATGACCAGGTGATCTTAAAAACCGACGGGTTCCCGACCTACCACTTGGCCAGCGTGGTGGACGATCACTTGATGCAGATCACCGACGTGATCCGTGGGGAAGAATGGTTGCCCTCGACGCCGAAACATTTACAACTATATGAGTATTTTGGTTGGGAGCCGCCGAAGTTTTATCATCTGCCGCTATTGCTCAACCCGGACCGCAGCAAGCTGAGCAAGCGCCAGGGAGACGTAGCCACCGAAGACTTCCGCGATAAAGGCTACCTGAAGGAAGGGTTGGTTAATTTTGTGGCGCTCTTGGGCTGGAACCCTGGGGACGAGCGGGAAATCTTCAGCATGGACGAGCTGGTTAAAGAGTTCAGTATGTCCCGAGTGGGCAAGGCGGGCTCGGTTTTTGACCTACAAAAGTTAGGTTGGATGAACCAGCAGCATATAAAGCTGAAAAGCTTAGAGGAACTGATGGAACTGCTGGCTCCCTACCTTCCTGAAGCCGCCAAAGCTCTGCCAGCCGAACAATTGGCGAAGATGGTCGAGGTCAGCCGCGACTCTTTGGTGCTCTTGTCTGACATTGCCGACCGACTTGAATTGTTTTTAAACGATCAGGCCCAAGTCAAAGACCCCGCACTTTTAGCGACCATCAAAACCGAAGAAAGCAAGGCCGTCTACCGGGCTTTCTTAGAAGAAGTCGCTTCACTAGAGCAGCTCAATGCCGAAAACTTCGGTCAAGTGATGAAGGCGGTGCAGAAGGCTTCGGGCCAAAAGGGAAAAGCCCTCTGGGTGCCGATGCGCTTAGCGATCACCTTAGTGGAGCATGGCCCCGAGTTGCCCTTGGTGGCCGATATTTTCGGTAAAGAGCGCTGCGTCCATATGGTCCAGCGGGCTTTGGAGGCTCAATAGATATATAACCGGTCTAAAAAAAGATGTGGAAACGAATCGTTGGGTTGGCTGGGTTCTGGTTGTGTCTGGTCGGTACTGCTTCGGCCTGGGAGCCCCAGGACTATGTGCCCGAGCGGCGCGGCATGATGTACCAGGATAGTTTCGGCTGGATGGCCGCGCCGACGCCTATCGCCATTGAGGGGATCGGCCAGTCCATGACCTTTACCGGGTTGGCCAGTAACTTCTATCAATCCACCGATGCCATGGTGGTTCAGTCGGCACCGGGCGGGGACTTTGACCTGCTGGTTTATCTGGTCGACCAACTCCCGCTTTTTACCGACAAGCTCTGGCTTTCCACCGGGCATTTTGACGGGGAGATTCCCTTTAAGAGCTTCAATCGAGGCATCGATTCGGACCCGGAACTATACATCCAACCCCAAGCGCATAGCTGGGGCAATTTCGCCAAACTGAAGCTGCGTCTTTGGGACGGACGGATCGAAGGCTTTTATCAACTCGGTGACTTTAAGAGTCAGTTGACCAAAGTCTTTGACGCCGACGGCAATGAATTTGCCAGCATCGACAACAGCGTGCGCTCTAGCCAGGGCAAAAACTACGGGTTGATCTTGGACCTGACCGACCACCGCTTAGACCCGCGCAAAGGCTACCGGATGGGGGTGCGCATCGATGACCCCCAAGTAACCAATCCAGATAGCTCCGACTATTTTGTGACCAGTTGGAATTACACCGGATATATTCCTATGTTTAACGGCGACACCTTGGTGCTCAATGCCTTCCGCAGCCACGCTTCGGTGACCCGCTCGGGGATCACCGATATGGACCAACTGCGGGCTAAATATGGCCTGAGTTGCGACCCCGCCAGCCCCTATTACCAAGCCTGCTATGCTGCCGAAACGGCCCAGGTGAGCGAGCAACGTGACGCCAATCTTTGGGGCACCGCCAACCCTTTAGGCGGCACCAACCAAATGCGGGCCTACCCGCAGAGCCGCTTCCGGGCGGGTAACGCCATGTTCCAAGGGGTCGAGTATCGGTTGAACTTCTCGGATGAAGAAAAACCCATTAACTTTTGGGTTTTAGGCGGCATCCGCACCATCTTCCAGTTCGCCTTCTTTGCCGAACGGGGGACCGTGTCCGATAGAGTGGACGAACTCAACTCAAATATGAAATCTTCAATAGGCGCAGGATTACGCGCGGTGATCTCCGGTCTGGTCTATCGTTTTGACGTAGCCGTCGGCGAAGAAGGGACGGCGACTACTGTATTCATCGATTACCCCTGGGAGCTTAACCCCATCTCGAATTAAAGGCATGACCCAAAGTTTAAAAAAAGCCGAACCGGTCAGCACCATTGAAATTGTCTTCCCCGAAGACAGCAATCACTTCCAATCCCTTTTCGGGGGGCGGTTGTTGGCCTGGATGGACAAAGTTAGCTATTATGCAGCCTTTCGTTACGCCGGTTTTCCGGCGGTCACGGCTTCGGTAGAGAGCTTGGACTTTTCCCATTCGCCTAAGGTCGGCGATGTCTTAGACATCGTCGCGCGGGTGATCCACACCGGGCGCAGCTCTATGGTGATCAAGGTGGATGTGTTTTGCCAGGATGTACAGCACCGAAAAGCAAAGGTCCTTAGCAATACCGGGCTCTTTAACTTCGTAGCACTCAACGAAGCAGGCCAACCCCAGCCGATCCCGCCGCTTCTAGTTGAGACAGACGAAGAAAAAGAGCTTTGGGAGCTAGGTGAGCGAGTCAAAGCCGTTGCCGACCAGCGGCGTCGGTCCAGTCAGAAAGTGTAAAAATTGACGTGATCAGTTAAATTAGAGTATTCTGATCATGTAAAAGGAGTTGGCATGTTGTCGATCAGCAGCAAATGTAGATACGGAATCTTGGCGGTGCTCGCCCTGGGGGAAAACCACGGGGGTGGGTTGGTGCAGATCAAGGATATTGCCTCCTCAAAAAACATACCCCGCCAATATCTTGAGCAAATTTTTAACCGTCTGGTAAATGCCGGAATCGTCTCTTCGGTCCGTGGCAAAAAAGGCGGTTACCAACTAGCCCAAGACCCCGCAAAGGTCACCGTCTTGGACTTGGTCGACATCTTAGAAGGCGGTGTGCAGCTTTCGGGAGATTCAACCAGCGGCCTAGACGCGATCAACGAACTCTTCAAACAAACCGAAGAAAAGATCCGTAAGGATTTTTCCATCACCTTGGCCGATTTGATTCTCCGCCAGCAAGCCCTGCTGGAAAACGTTATGTACCACATCTAAAATCCAAGTTGTTCTACGGCAATCCTCTTTACCCTAGAAAGCTTGTCCGGTTTCGTTTATACTGTGGCTGGAATGTTCCGATGATTTAAAGGATCCCATGCTAAATCGGTATCGACTCATTGCCGCATCGCTATTTGCGGGGATCTTCCTGCTCATCCTTAGCGGTTTTTGGCTGGCCCAATCCGTTCTTTCTAAACACGCGCCCTTGGTGGACGCAGCCATGGAGATCCAGCTAAAGGTCACCACCGCCCACCTTTGGCTGGAGGAAGTCCTGAGCGGGGACCAAAGCCGCTCGGTTGAGATTGTTTGGGATATGCTCGATCAGGCCGACTGGTATGCCCAGGCGATGCTCCAAGGGGGCGACAACTTTGAGGGGCGTTTTGTCGCTTCAGGCGACGAGCCGGTGATCCAGGAGGTTAAGGCCACCCAAGTGCTTTTGGCCCAGTTCCGCAAGCTGGCCCAGCAACGCTGGAACGCCGCTTCAACTAGCGGGATTGGCTCTGAGTTGGACCAAGAATTTGACCTTACCTACGAGCGCTTGATCGAGCAGGCCGATTTGGTCGAAACCAAATTGCAGATGGCCATTGAAAGGAGCAAGCGCCAGATCGGTCATGCTGTTTTGTTTCTCTTGGGCTTAGTGGCCCTCTTCGGGGGCTTGTTGTTTTGGCTGATGCAGCGTTTTGGCGAGCAGTCGCGCCGGATGGTTGAATTGAGCGAAGCGGCGAACCGCCAAAAAAGCTTGTTTTTGGCCAACATGAGCCATGAGATCCGCACCCCGCTTAATTCCATCAACGGCTTTTCGGAAATCATGCTCAGCGGCTTGGGCGGTGAATTGTCCGACACACAGCGAGAGTTCGTCAACAACATCAACCAAAGCGGCGAACATCTCTTAAACCTAGTCAACGATCTCTTAGACCTTTCCAAAATAGAAGCCGGTCAGTTGCATGCTCAGCCAGCGGTGCTCAGGGTGGATCAGCTGTTGGACTACTGCGCCTCTCACCTGCGCGGTCAGGCCGAGTCTAAGGGGCTTAAGCTCTCGGTAACGCAGCCAAATGACCGGCAGTTGCAGGTCGATTTTTGGTATGACCCCAACCTATTGCGGCAGGTGTTACTCAATCTCTTGAGCAATGCCGTCAAATTCACCGATCACGGCGAGGTTGAACTGGGCGTCAGGTGGCATGAGCGTTTGGGTCAGGCTCCTAGTCTGGGGCCTCAAGAAGGTTGGCTTGAGTTTTGGGTGCGTGATACGGGCATCGGCATCGCGCCTGAAGACCAAATCAAACTCTACCAACCCTTTGTTCAGCTGGAGCAACCTTACACCAAGCGCTTCGCGGGTACCGGTCTGGGCTTGGCTTTGGTGCAGCGTATTGTCAAGCATATGGGCGGTTTTGTGGAACTCCAAAGCAAACCCCTTCAGGGAAGCCGCTTCTCGGTGATGTTGCCGGGCGTCTTCCCGCCTGCGGAACTGCTATCGAGGCAAAAACCTGCTGGGGAAGTCGATTTTTCGGGCCGTCAATTGGTTTTGCTGATTGAAGACACCGCCGAGGATCGCGAACAAATCCGCCAAGAATTTGAGCAACTGGGCTTTGTGGCTTTACAAGCGGCGAGCGCCCTTGAAGGGTTTGATTTAGCCAAACGCCACCGCCCCGATTTGATCAGCTTAGATATTCGGCTGCCTGACCGAGATGGGTGGGACCTGCTCCAGAGGCTACGCGCCGAACCCAGCTTAACGAACACGCCGGTCTTGGTGGTCAGCCACCTGAGCGAAGAATCAGCCCCTAAAGACCAAGCGACCTTGATCTTACCGAAGCCCTTAAATCGTCCCGAACTGATCCAAGCGTTATCAAAATTTGGGATCGCTCGCCGGGGCGGTTTGGCCGAGAAGGTGCTGATTGTGGACCATGAAAACAACATCCAGACACTCTTTGGGGAGCTGCTGCGCGAACAGGGGCACCAAGTTTTTACGGCGACCAGCGTCAACCAGGGTTTAGAAATGTTAAAAGAAACCCCGCCTGATTTGGTGGTCTTGGACTTGATGATGCCTGGACGTAGCGGATTTGAAATGGCCCAAGCGCTCTGGGCCGACCCCAAGACTGCCGAAATCCCGATTTTGATTTTGACGGCAAAAGATTTAGATGCCTCTGACTATAAGCAACTAAAAAGCAATGTCAGCGCGGTTTTACAAAAAAGCCCCCACCGTCCGGCCGAGTTCGTCAATCTGGTGCGTCAGGTGCTAGATGGCCGGTCTAAAAATCCCGCTTAAAGGGCCTCTTATGAAAGTGCTTCTAGTAGAAGACAACGAATCGAATATGTTGGTGGTGCGCACGGTCTTAGAGGCCAAAGGGCACGAAGTACTCTGGGCGCTGGAAGCCGAAGCGGGGCTGGTCTTGGCTCAAGAGAATCAGCCGGATCTGATCTTAATGGACATTCAATTGCCCACCATCGACGGGCTTGAGGCGACCCGCCGTCTCAAAACCGACCCCACCACCGCCCGAATCCCGGTAGTCGCCCTGACGGCCTACGCCATGCCTTCTGATAAGCGCGCCGCCTTAGAAGCAGGCTGTATTGATTATATTTCCAAACCTTTCCAATTGGACCCCTTTGTCAAGCTGGTTGAGAGCTTTCAGCCCGAAGTCTGATCTATACTTAGACGGCGAGCCGGAAGCTTTTTACGGTAGGTCCTCCTTTTTTTGTCCCTGCTTAATTGGGGTGAAAAATGGATTGACATTTATTTTCCTTTAGTCTAAAACATGACTAACCTGATCAACTTAATCAAGTAACGGAGTTGCAGCATGAATATCCAGTTGAACGGCGAAACCACGGCAGTAAACGAAGGCATCACTTTGGCTCAGTTGCTGAGTGAACAAAAGGTAGAAAATCCCGATATGGTTTCGGTACAGCTCAACGGCGAATTTGTAGAGAAAGAAAACTACGCCACCACCCCCCTCGCCGATGGTGCCGAGGTGGACTTTCTTTATTTTATGGGCGGAGGGGCATAAAGCCATGAACGGGTTCACCACCAAAGCAATCCACGCGAAGCGGCCCAAGGCAGATAGCCACGGCAGCCTGCGCATGCCGATCTACGAGACCGTCTCCTTTGAGCACGCCAGCGCTCAGGAGATCGCTCAGGCCTTTCAGGGCCGCCGGGCCGCCCACGTCTATACCCGCATCAGCAACCCGACCATCGAAGAGCTGGAACAAAAAGTTCGCTTGCTCAGCGGTGGTTTGGGCGTATTGGCCTTGTCTTCGGGGATGGCGGCGATCAGTAATTTGGTGCTGACCCTTTGTTGGCAAGGCGGCAACCTCGTCACCAGCCGCCACCTCTTTGGCAACACCGTTTCGCTCTTTGAGCACAGCCTGGGTCCTTGGGGTCTAGAGGTCCGCTATGTGGACATGACCAACCCCGCCGAAGTGGAAGCGGCTATAGACGAAAAGACGGGCATGGTCTTTTTAGAGATCATCACCAACCCGCAGATGGAAGTGGCCGACATGAAGGCGCTCAGCGCGATCACCCAGGCCAAGGGCGTGCCCTTAGCGGTGGACAGCACCGTAACCACCCCCTATCTGTTTGACTCTAAGGCCCACGGGGTCGATGTGGATCTGCTGTCTTCGACCAAATACATCAGTGGTGGGGCCACCACGGTGGGTGGATTGTTGATCGACAACGGAACCTTCGACTGGAAGCGCCACCCCAAGTTGGGCGAAGCGGCCAAGCGGATGGGGCCGATGGCGATGTTGGCAACCCTGCGCACCCAGGTCTTCCGCAACCTAGGCGGCTGTCTGGCACCGCACAACGCCGCCCAGCAATCTTTGGGCTTAGAGACGCTGGCGCTGCGCATCGAGCGTAGTTGCGAAAACACCCTGGCCTTAGCCGAGATGTTAGAGGCCCACCCAAAGGTGGCTTCGGTCAACTACCCCGGCTTGCCTAGCTCAAAATTCCATCAGCTAGCCAAGGCCCAATTCGGTGGGCGTTATGGCGGTTTGTTGACCTTCGATTTAAAGGATAAAGAGGCTTGTTTTGCGGTGATCGATGGGGTCAACTTGATTAAGCGGGCAACCAATATCAACGACAATAAGACCATGATCCTGCACCCCGCTTCGACCATCTTCTGTGAATATAGCGAAACACAGCGGCAGGTGATGGGCGTAGGGGAATCCCTAATCCGTCTGTCCGTAGGCATAGAAGACCTAAAGGACCTTAAAGACGACTTAACCCAAGCGTTAGACCAGTTATGATTGATTTTACGGAAGAACAATTAGAGCGCTACTCTAGGCACATCATCTTAAAAGAAGTGGGTGTCGAAGGCCAAGCTAAGCTGATGCAAGCTAAGGTTTTGGTGATCGGCGCGGGCGGGCTGGGCAGCCCCATAGCGTTGTATCTGGCGGCAGCCGGGGTCGGTGAGATCGGCATGGTGGACGCCGACGTGGTGGACCTTTCGAACCTACAACGCCAAGTGATCCACTTCACCAAAGACGTGGATCAGCCCAAGGTTAAGTCGGCGGCTGAAAAGATGTTGGCCATCAATCCGGAACTCAAGGTCAACCAGCACCAGCTGTGGGCCACCGCCGAAAATATCTTGGAGCTGATTGAACCCTATGATTTCATCATCGATGGCACCGATACTTTCGGGATCAAGTTCCTGATCAATGACGCCTGTGTGATGGCCAAAAAGCCCCTGTCCCATGGCGGCATCCTGCGCTTTACGGGGCAGATGATGACCATCTTACCGGGCCAAAGCGCCTGTTATCGCTGCGTCTTTCGTGAGCCGCCTCCAGCCGGATCGGTCCCTACCTGCTCTCAGGCCGGTGTCTTGGGTGCCATTGCCGGGATGTTGGGCACCATGCAAGCCGCCGAGGCCTTAAAATTCATCACCGGCGCGGGCAACCTGTGCACCGATGCGCTCTTGAGTTTTAATGCGCTGGATATGGACTTCCGCAAGGTGAAGCTGAAGAAACAAAAAAATTGCCCGGTCTGTGGGGAGCACCCGGTGATCACTGAGTTGACCGAAGCGGAAACGCCCCTTTGTGACTTAAAACTGAAGGCTTGAAGATGAAGATCAAACGGTCGGTCTGGGCTGCGATCATTGCCCAGGCCCAACGGGAACTGCCCAATGAGGCTTGTGGTTATCTGGCTGAAGCCGACGGAGTGGTTTCGGCGCACTACGAACTGGTCAATACCGATGCGTCCAATGAACATTTCAGTATGGACCCTAAAGAACAATTTGCCGCCGTCAAAGACATGCGCGCTAAGGGGCTCAAACAAGCGGCGGTGTACCACAGCCACCCGGAAACTCCGGCGCGGCCCAGCGAAGAAGACAAGCGCTTAGCCTACGATCCCAACATCAGTTATGTGATCGTCTCGCTAGCTGCCGAGCAACCGGACGTTAAGTCCTTTCGAATCCGGGGCCAAGAAGTGGAACCGGAATTGATCGAAATCTTGGAGGATTGATGAGATTTTTCGAGCTACCGCCCCAACTGGGCGAGGATCTTAAGGCCTTTGGCCAGCAGGTGGCCGACTTTAAATCCGGTACCTTGAGCGGCGTCAAGTTTAAGGGTCTACGGGTGGCCCATGGCGTCTACGAGCAGCGCCAAGAAGGAACCTTCATGATCCGTCTGCGCTGCCCCGGTGGTGCCTTGAGCCCCGAGCAACTGGTCCGCGCGGCCGAGGTTTCGGCCCAATATGGCGCGCCCCAGATGGCGGTGACCACTCGCGGCGGCTTGCAGCTTTCGTTTGTGGACTTAGAAAATGTCATGACCGTGGTCCACAGCCTCGCTGAAGTGGGGCTTTCGGGTCGCGCGGGCGGAGGCAACACGGTACGTAACATGATGGCCCCCCATGACGCTGGGGTGGACCCTGATGAGGTCTTTGACGTCAGTCCTTACCTCTTCGAACTGACCACCCGGATGGTCGCGGAGCCGGACAGCTTAAACCTGCCCCGTAAGTTTAAGGTAGCCTTCTCGGGCAAGAAGAGTGATCCCGGCAAGGTCAAACTGACCTGCTTGGGCTTTTGGGCTAAGGAAAGAGAGGGGAGCCAAGGTTTTGAGGTCTGGGTGGCAGGCGGTACCGGATCGTCGGTAAAGCCCGGGCATTTGTTGCTGGACTGGATTCCTGAGCACCGGGTCTATTACGTGACCAAGGCGCTCAAAAGGATGTTTGACCAGCACGGCAACCGCCGCCAACGCAGCAAAGCCAAGATCAAATGGCTCTATGAAAAGCTAGGCAAACAAGAGTTTGAGCGGCTGTTCTTTTATTATTACGCCATGGAACAGCAGGAACCGGGCAAAGAGCTGGTCTTAAAGCCGCTTGAAAATCGGGCTGAATTGTCGGCCGATTTGGCCGCCGAGCGGCCGGTAGACGAACATGCTTTCTCGCTGTGGCGCAAGCGCAATGTACGCCACCAAAAACAAGCGGGCCTGTTCCAGGTGCGGCTGCCGCTGCGCCACGGGAACTTGCAAAATAGCGACGCCAAGGCCTTGGGCCAATTGGCCGCCAAGTTCGGGCAAAACAGCCTGCGCCTTTCGGCGGAACAAAATGCCTATCTGCGCAACATCCCCGAGGCTCATTTGGGGACCCTGTTTAATGCGCTACAGCCCCTGTCCAGCCTCTTTTTGCGGGCCGAACCTGAGTTGTTGGGCAACATGGTCACCTGCACCGGTGCTGCGACCTGTTCTTTGGGTATGACCCAATCGCGGCCGGCCTTAGAGGCGGTACAAAAGGCGCTATTGGCCAGCGATTTGGACTTAGACGCCCTAGGGGACTTGAAATTGTACAGCTCCGGCTGCCCTAACGCCTGTGGTAACAATCATGTGGGGGATATTGGTTACTTCGGCAAGACCGGCAAGGTCGGCCAAGACATCTACCCGGCCTATATGATCCAAATTGGCAGCAAGTTGGACGCCGAAACGATCCAAGTAGCCCGCCGTATTGCTTCGGTGCCCGCTAAGGACCTGCCCGCCTTTACGGTGGACTTCTTAAAGGGCTGGAATGACAAGAAGGCTCAGTGGCCGGTGATCCGAGACTACCTAAACGCCGATGAAGCGGTCGAAGACCTGTTGAACTTGGCGGCAAGCTTCACTGACGCCGTCCCTGCGGCCAGCGAAGATGCCTCTTATTATACCGATTGGGGCGACGAACAACGCTTCACGCTGCTTAAGGGCCGCAAGGCCGAATGCTCGGCGGGGTTGTTCGACATGATCGAAGTGGACTTCGAAACCATCGAGCAGGCGACTAAGCTTTTGGAAGCGGGTCTGAGGGGCTCAGAGCGCAAGCTACACCTGTACCGCTTGGCTAGCTCGGCGGCCCATTCGCTGTTGGTGACCCGTGGGGTGGAGGCCTTTAGCGATGAAGAAATCTTCGACGCCTTTTCGGAGCATTTCATTGGGGCCGGATTGGTGCCCAAGCTATACCAGGAGCCCGTTGATTTGGCCAAGGTGAAGGACCTGGACGCTTTAGACAAATGGGCCGGTGAGGTGATTAATCTAGGCGAGCACATGAAGAAGCTTTACGAAGCCATGGACGACAGCTTGCGCTTTAACCTCGAGCAGTTACAGGGGTTAGATTTGGTGGAGGAAAAAGAGCCCGAAACCAAAGCCGAAGCCGAGGCCCCCACGGCCCAGCCCGAGTCCCGCGCCGACGTATATAAGGACTTTAGGGGCGTTGGTTGCCCCATGAATTTTGTTAAAACCAAGATTGCCCTGGCGGCGATGCCTTCAGGCCAGACCCTTGAAGTCTTGTTAGACGATGGGCAACCGATCATCAACGTACCCGAATCGGTCAAGTTAGAGGGCCATGAAATTTTGGCCCAAGATCAGACCGCCGACGGACATTGGTCTGTATTGATCTTAAAGGCATGAGATGAAGCATAGATTGGCGGAGTTTCAAAACCAAACCGAAGGGCAGACGGTCTTGGAAACCTTGGCTTGGGCGTTGAAAACCTTTGGGGCCCCAGACTTGGTTTTGGCTTCTAGTATGGGGGCCGAAGACCAAATGCTGACCCATTATCTCTTAGGCTTGGAGCCCAAGGCCCGTGTCTTTACCTTAGATACGGGGCGTCATTTTCAGGAAACTTACGACCTAATGGCCGCCACCGAACGGGCCTATAACTTTCGTTACGAAAGTTATTTTCCCGAAGCTTCAGATGTGGAAGAACTCTTGGCGGCCCAAGGGGCCAATGGGTTTTATCGTTCCGTGGCCGCGCGCCAAGCCTGTTGCCGGGTGCGCAAAGTATTACCGCTTCAGCGCGCCTTAGCGGGAGCCAAGGCCTGGATCACCGGACAACGCCGCGAGCAGGGCTTAACCCGGACCTCTTTGGAACGGGTGGAATGGGACGCAGGCAACGGGCTGTTTAAGATCAACCCGCTGGTGGATTGGACCGAAGCGACGTTGTGGGAGGCCCTGGGGAGCGCCAAGGTGCCGACCCATGCGTTGCATGCCCACAGCTATCCTAGTATCGGCTGCCAACCTTGCACCCGTGCGGTAGCGCCCGGTGAAGACCTGCGTTCGGGGCGTTGGTGGTGGGAAGAGCCGGAACATAAAGAATGTGGTTTGCACCACCGCCCCCAGACGGCTTGAACCGGGCTAGCTGAGAAAAGGAGAAACTAGCGGAGTTTTTGGCCTAAATTTTGGGCCCAAGAGAAGATTCATTTTCATTGTTATTTTAATGCATTGACCAGCGTTGGGACCTATTGTCCCGGCGGCTGGCGGTGTTTTGTTTTCAGTAGAGGAACCCATGGACCATCTGGACCGATTAGAGGCCCACAGCGTTTATATTTTACGTGAGGCCTACCGGGAGATCAAAAATCTGGTGATGCTTTGGTCGATTGGCAAGGACAGCACGGTGTTGCTGTGGTTGGCGCGCAAGGCTTTTTTTGGTCATGTGCCCTTCCCGTTGCTGCATATCGACACCCATTATAAAATGCCCGAAATGATCGCCTACCGCGACCGGGCGGCCAAGGAGTGGAACTTAAATATGGTCTACGGCGAAAACCGTGACGCCCTCGACGCCAAGGCTACCTTCCCAGACGGCAATGTCGACCGGTTGGCCTGCTGCAAGAATCTCAAAACCGAGGCACTCAAGCACACCCTTTCGGGCGAATGGCCGCGTTACCGTTACAACCACCAACAGGGCGGTTATGTGCCGGATCAGAACCATGAGGCCTATACCGGGGTGATCGTTGGGGTGCGCGCCGATGAAGAAGGCAGCCGTAGTAAAGAGCGGGTCTTTAGTCCCCGGGACCAAGAAAACGATTGGGACGTGGCCGACCAGCCGCCGGAGCTTTGGAACCAATACAAGACCGACTTCGCGCCGGGCACGCACTTGCGTATCCACCCGTTGTTAGATTGGACGGAACTGAACATTTGGGAATACATCGAACGCGAAAAGATCCCCATCATTGATCTGTACTTTGACCAAGGCAGCGGCGAACGGTGCCGCTCCCTAGGCTGCTGGCCCTGCACCGGCAAGGTCGAGTCCACCGCCACGACGGTGCCCGAAATCATCACCGAATTAAAAACCGGCAAGTTTGCCGATATTGCCGAACGCTCGGGACGTGCCCAGGACAAAGAAGGGGCCGGAGGCCTTGAGTCGCTGCGCCGCCAGGGATACATGTAGGAGCCAGGATGTTAGCCCAAGAACGAATGAATATTGTGATCGTCGGCCATGTGGACCACGGCAAATCAACGGTGATTGGCCGCCTCTTGGCGGACACCAACAGCCTGCCCCAGGGTAAGTTGGATCAGGTTCGGCGTCAATGCGAGCAAAACGCTCGGCCCTTTGAATACGCCTTTTTATTAGATGCCTTGGCGGATGAGCAGGCCCAAGGCATCACCATCGACATGGCCCGCTGTTTCTTTAAGACCGAGCGGCGGCATTACATTGTTTTGGACGCACCGGGGCATATCGAGTTCCTCAAAAACATGGTCACCGGTGCCGCTGCCGCTGAGGCCGCCCTGTTGGTGATTGACGCCAAAGAAGGGGTGCAAGAGAACAGCCGTCGGCATGGCTATTTGGTGAGCATGTTGGGGATCAAAAAGTTGGTGGTCTTGGTCAATAAAATGGACCTGGTGGACTATTCTGAAGCAGCCTTCGAGTCGACCCGCCAGGAATATGCCCAGTTCCTTAAAGAGCTCAATGTTGAGCCCTTGGCCTTCATCCCCATCGCCGCGCGCGAAGGGGACCTGATGGTGGGGCCTTCGGATAAGATGCCCTGGTACAGTGGCTTGAGCGTGTTGCAGCAGCTCGACGCCTTTGAGCCGGAACCCGAAGACGTCAAAGAACAACTGCCGCTGCGTTTCCCGGTGCAAGATGTCTATAAATTCACCGCTCAAGGCGACGACCGCCGCATCTTTGCAGGCAGCATCGAGACGGGCAAGGTGGCGGTAGGTGACGAGGTGATCTTCTTGCCTTCAGGTAAAGAAAGCCGTATCACCAGCATCGAATCCTTTAACGCGAGCCCAGCGACCCAAGCAAAAGCCGGGGAGGCAACGGGGTTCACCCTGGCAACCCAGGTTTATGTGCCGCCTGGGGAGCTGATGTGCAAGAAGTCCGAACCCCAACCCCAAATGGGCCGCCGGTTTAGGGCGAACCTCTTTTGGATGGGCCGGGCTCCGCTGATCCGGGGTAAGAACTACAAACTCAAACTGGCGACCCGGCGGGTGCCGGTACGGCTGGTCGAGATCCGCAACGTGTTGGACGCATCGGACCTGTCGAGCGTGGTCAACAAACAGGTGGTGGAGCGTCACGACGTGGGCGAATGTATTTTTGAAGCCCTCAAACCGATCGCCTTCGACCGAGCTGCCGAACTAGACGGTACTGGGCGGTTTGTGTTGGTTGATGGCTTTGAGATCGCTGGCGGAGGGATCATTTTAGAGGCCTCGGAGTCTGAAGAAACCCTGGCCGAGGCCCATGTGCGCGAGCGTGAAGCCGCTTGGCAGCGGGGACAAATCACGCCGGAAAACCGGGCCGCCGCCTTTTTGCACCGCGCCAAGTTTGTGGTCTTCTCGGGACCGCCAGGGGTGGGCAAGCGTAAAATTGCCGTAGAGTTAGAGCGCCGTCTCTTCGCCGAGGGGCGCAAGGCCTATTATCTAGCCGACAGCAATCTCAACGAGGGCTTGGACCGCGACTTGGCGGCCCAAGGAAAGGACCGCTCCGAAGAAATCCGTCGCTTAGGCGAACTGGCGCGGATCATGACCGACTCGGGCCAGATCTTCATCACCGCGTTGGCTGGGGTGGATGATTATGACTTAGAACAACTCAAGACGCTGAACGCGCCGAATGAAATCTTGGTGGTACAGGTCGGGGCCGACGGTTCCGACAAATTCCGTCCTGATTTGAGCTTGGCTGCCGAGGCGGACCCTAGCAGCGCGGTCGGGTCGGTGTTGGAACTACTCAACCAGTTCCAAATCTTAGAGTATTATATTTAGCGTAAAAACACATGCACCAAGCCTTGGTGGATATGGGGGCGCAGCTGGTCTAACAGGGCTTGGTTGCGCTCGCTAAACTCTAGGTCGTCGGCGATGGAGAAGATACTGCCTAGCTCCTTGCCCACTCCGGCATGAAAGCCTTTATAGCCCATCGTGTAGCCGTCGGCTAAAATTCCCCATTGGGCCACAAATTCCAAAAATTGATAATGCATACGCATCGTTTCGGCCGGGTAGCGGTCGGGTTCGTCTTCAACTAGCTGGTAGATATCGCTCCAGCGGCGCACCTGTCCAAACTGCTCGGGCCGAAAGTTTTCCAATACCGCAAGATCCATCAGATGATGGTGGTTCTCTAGGTAGGCTTGGACAAAGTCCGGGGGATAGCTACTAAAAGCCCATTCAAGATCCATGTTGAGCCCTGACGGCTCAATCGGGATCAACGCAGTGGCAAAATGGCGGAAGGGGACCAGGGATCTTAAATAGTCGGTAGCGGCGCGGAATGCCTCGGGGCTGTCGGCGCTTAAAAAGCGGGAAACCACTTCCTCAAATTCTATTTTTTCGGATTCCGAAAGAGCCATCTAAATCCCCTGAGTATTTTTTACGGAGGCTAACAGCTATCGAAGTATTTGTTGAAGCCATTTTGTTAAGCTCCGATTAACTAGATTAACTTTTGTGTTTAAGGCTATTATTATCCACCCTTAAAGGCTGTGTGGGGATTCACTTAGTCCTATCGAGAAAAGCTTGTAGAGGACCGCAACATTTGTAACACTGCGGGTGTAAATAGATGGTTTTTTATTTTAGCTAATTGTTTAAGACGCTGCGGGAATCATTGTGGAACCACTAAACCCCAAGTATTTATCCCCCCTACCCGATTCGGGTGTTTTGCTAGAAGCCTCCATAGAGCTTTCCCAAGCCCAGAGCAATCGAGCCCTTCAGAGAGCTTTTTTGCGCTTAGGCCATTTGCTTGGCTTTGAACAATGGGCCTTTATGTTAGCTAGCCGGGGCGATCAGGGCCAACTACTAGAACTAAATAGCTGCTTTGAGGTCCCGCGCCCTTGGCGTAAGGAATACGTTTCTCAGGCCTATTGGTGTGAGGACCCCATCTTTTCTGCTTTGCTGGCAGGGCCTCAAGATGGCCGGGTGCGGACCTGGGAATATTGGCTGGAACAGAACTCGGCCTTAGCACCAGACGAATTGGCTGGCCAAGGGGCCCAAAATTTCATGAACCGCCTGTGCACCCAGCTGGGGGTTTACCAAGGAGCTGCGACCGCGTTGCAGCGCGAAGAAGGGGCTCAGGTTTTATTTTGCACGGTATGGGGCCCGAGGTTTGTGCCCGAACCGGGCCGATTGGCTCAGTTGGGACTGACCCTGCCTTTCGCCTTTGACGCCCTGCGGCGCAAGCAGAAGCGCCGCCACCAAAGCCTCCTGACCCCACGCCAAAAGGAAGTGTTGAATCTCTCCCAACGCGGCTTGAGCATCAAACAGGTGGCCGAAGTGACCCAGTATAGCGAACGCAGCGTCCACAACCACCTTTCGGCGATCTACGAACGTTTGGATGTGTTTAATAAGACCCACGCTGTTGCCCGCGCCGTCTCGCTGGGCTTGATCCCGGTTTTGTAGCGCTGCTCAAGGCTTGCCCGAAGGCATCGGCCCAGCTAGACTAAAGGCTAACCTTTTAAAGAAGCCTTTATGTGCGGCAGATACGCTTTATCCAAAACGCTCGAACAACTGGAAGCGGCCTTCAGCGAGATCGACTTTGACCCCTCGATTGTGCCGCGCTTTAATGTGAGCCCAGGTCAGGAGGTATTGAGCCTAGCCAAGGACCGCGTCCCTAACCAATACCAAGCCGGGTGGTTTGAATGGGGCCTGATCCCCCGTTGGGCCGAAGGCCCTAGCGCGAAGCCGCTGATCAATGCCCGCTGCGAAACGCTCCATGAAAAGCGCAGCTTCAAAGAGTCCTTTTCCAAGCGCCGCTGTCTGGTCGTTGCCGATGGGTTTTATGAATGGAAAAAAAGCTCCGAAGGCAAGAAACCATTCCTCTTCCAACTGACAGACGGCGAACCTTTTGTGATGGCTGGTGTGTGGGATTGTTGGACCGCTCCGGGCGGCAAGAGCGAGCGTCTATCCTGCGCCATTTTGACCACCGAAGCCAACGAACTGGTCCGTCCGCTACACCACCGCATGCCGGTGATATTGCGCGCTAAGGACTTTCGGCGCTGGCTCGACCTAGAACCTGCGGACTTGCCCAATATTTTCAGACCCTTCGACGCTTCACAGATGAAGGCCTTTGAAGTGAGCCGCGCGGTCAACAACCCCAGCAATGACCGCCCCGATATGATCGAGCCGGTCTCCGGCGGCGGACAATTGACCTTTGTGGGTGACGAACATGTTTGAGTTGTTTCTGGATGTAGACGGCGTGATCCTCGACTTTGAGGCCACCTTTATGGATTACATCCGCGATACCCTGCTGCCAGATTTGCCTTTAGGTTACCGGCCCACGAGCTGGGAATTAGAGGATGACGCTTTGAGTAGCCTGGACATCCAAGTGACTTGGGATGCCTTTATGGCTTCGGGACGGTTCAACCGGTTACAGTTGCTCGCCGACCAGAACAGCTTTAATCAGTTATCGGCGCGTTTTCCGGTCCACTTTGTGACCAACCTGCCCCAAGAACAATATGCCCCCCGGTTTGATAACCTACAACACCATGGGCTCAACTTTGTTAGCTTGAACATGGGGGGCCATTATAGCTTTGGGATCGAAAATTACCCCAGCAAAGCCCAGGTGATCGAGCAAATCCGCGACCAAAACCGGCAGGTAGTCTTCTTAGACGACCATCCCCAAAACTGCCGCGATGTAAAGACTGCCTTCCCCCAAGCGCAGGTTTACCTGATGCAGCGCCCGCACAACCAGAGCTTACCGGATGAAGATTGGGAGCGGGTTTTAGATTGGGCGGAGTTCGTGGCTCGGCTAACTTAGCCAGCCTTTTCGGTGGGTTCGTCGCGGAATTGCATCTGGTAGAGCCTAAAGTATTCTCCTTTTTGCTCTAACAGGCTGCGGTGGTTGCCGGACTCAATCACCTCTCCATTTTTTAAGACGTGGATCACGTCTGCGTGCTGCACCGTCGAAAGGCGGTGGGCGATCACCAAGCTGGTGCGGTTGCGCATCAGGTTTTCGATGGCCGCCTGCACTTCCTTTTCGGACTCGGTGTCTAAGGCGCTGGTGGCCTCGTCTAAAATCAAGATCGGCGCGTCTTTGACCAAAGCCCGGCCAATGGAAAGCCGCTGCCGCTGCCCGCCCGATAACAACCGCCCGCCTTCGCCAATTTCGGTTTCAAAGCCCTTTTCAAAAGCCATGATGAAGTCATAGGCATAGGCAATTTTTGCGGCCTGTACCAGTTGGGCTTCGGTGCAACCGAGTTTGCCGTAGGAGATATTGTTTTTGATGTTGTCGTTGAACAACACGATCTCTTGGGTGACCAGGGCAATTTGGGCGCGTAGGCTGTCTAAGGTGACGTCGCGGATGTCTACGCCGTCTATCATAATCCCGCCTTGACTACGGGGGATGTCGTAAAAGCGGGGCAGCAGGTTGGCCAAGGTGGTTTTACCGGAGCCCGAAGAACCGACCAAGGCGGTGATGCTGCCGTAGGGCAAGGTCAGGTCGATGTTGCGCAAAATCGGTTTGCCCGGATCGTAACAAAATTCTTTGATCTGGATGCGGATATCTTTTTTGAAAGGGGCCAAGAGGGCAGTTCCGGCCCCTTCCTTGATCGGGTTGTTGGCCTCTAGAATCTGATATACCCGTTGGGCGGCGGCCAAGCCCTCTTGGATCTTGAGGGTGAAGCCGTTAAATTTCTTGATCGGCTCGTTCATCATGAAAAAGGCGACGATGAAGCTGGCAAAGTCGCCGCCGGTGATCTCGTCGTGGATGATCAAATAGCCGCCGTAGGTCAGAATGGCCGCGCCGCAGATGCCGCCGATCAGTTCTAAAATCGGGAAAGAATAGGAGTTGATGCGTACGGTCTGCAAAAAGAAGCGGAAAAGTCGGTGGTTCTCGGCCTTAAAGCGGCGCGATTCGTAGTGCTCCATGCCAAAGGCTTGGACCACGCGGATGCCGCTGATGGTTTCGTTCAGCAGGCTGGTCAACTCGCCAAACTTGCTTTGGCGCTTGTCGGTTACTTCTTTGTTTTGCTGGCCAAACTTTTGGATCAAAAAGCCCGCAGGCGGCAGCAAGACTAAGGTCAGGAAAAAGAGCTGCCAGCTGCGGTAGGCCATAATGCCTAAAAGAATCAAAATCTGGGGCAGGTCACGCAGCGGGCCGGAGATGCCAGTTTTGACCGCTTCGGAGAGTGTCGAGAGGTCAGTGGTGAAGCGCGAGAGCAGGTCGCCGGTGGTAGAGCGGTTGTGGAAGGCTACCGGCAGGTTTAAGACCCGCTCAAACATATCGCCCCGGAGCTTGCGGATCATCCGCTGGCTCATGCTGTTCATCAGGTAGTTTTGCCCATAAAAGGACAGGCCCTTAAAGAAATAAACGAGAATAATCCCCAAGCCCACCAGAATAAACTTGCTTTGGCTGGGTACTTCGCCGGAGCCTAGGGCATCGACGATGTCTTTCATGTACTTGGCTGGTGCTACCGTAAAAAGGGCGTAGATCAGCATAAACAACACACCGAAGCCCAGGCGGGTCTTCTGGGCCCAGACGAGGCGCAGCAGTTTGCTGGTGACCGACTCTTTAGAGGGGATTTCTGGTTGTGTGGGCAAGGGGTTTTCCATGTATAAAGGCTACAATGAGACTTAAGAAAAAGCTACTGCTAATCCTGCTCTGCGCCCTCTGGGCGGGCTCGGGTAAGGCTCAGGAAGCTCAACTGCTCGAAGCCGCCGACTTCGCGCCCGCCTTAATCCGTCAGATCCACTCGGCCCAAAGCCGGGTGGTGCTGGCCACCTACGTCTTCAGGCTACGCCCCAAAGGCCGCACGGCAGAATTGGCGCATGAGCTGGCGGCGGCCCGTAAGCGGGGGGTGAAGGTAGAGGTGTTTTTAGAGGAGACCGGAAAAAACGACAGCTTGGACCGCTCCAACCGACAGGCCGCCAAATGGCTCAAGGCCCGGGGGATTCTGGTGCATTTTGACCGCCCCGAACGACGCAGCCACGCCAAGGTGGCGGTGGTGGACGGCGAATATTGTTTTGTGGGCAGCCACAACCTGACCGAGTCCGCCCTGCGCTACAACCACGAAATGAGCCTACTGGTCCGCTCCGTCGATTTAGCCCGCCAAATTGAGCGGGGGTTAGAGCGGAATTATCGGTGAGGTGGCGGATTTTTGATTTATTGGAAATAGGTGTACTGCCGCCTGATTTTAGTCACTTGATTTTACAAAAAAGCGCAAGACTCTTCCCTTCTAGGCGATGGGAAGCACAAAATTGCTGGAAGAAATTAAGAGATGGGACTTCTTTCTTTGGCTCACTAAGGAGCTTCGAGGCCGCAGGCCGAGGGCGACTTGTGTGACGACGCGAGCCAGCGAGTGTCGCGCAGCCTAAACCGTTGGCGAAGCCAACACCCAACGAAAATGAAGCAAAAAAACCAGCCCCCAAAGGCTCGCCGCTAAGAGCCCCTACGCCAAGCTACGCTAAAAGCCAAAACTCGCTCTCGCCAGGCAGCACCGAACGAAGAGAGGGCTGCGGGCGTAGCGACGCGAGCCGGCGAGTGTTGTTTATGTTAACCGTCGATGAAGCCGACTCCCTAACGCTCGAAGCTCGAACAGTTGGCTTTTGGCTGGGCAATACTCGCTGGCTCGCATTGCTACCCACGCAGCCCTCGGCATTCGGCCTCGAAGCTGCTTAGCGCGGCTAGGGGCTCTAAGCCGCTCGCCAAAGGGAACCCAAATCGCCCTATGTCCAGGGGCCTAAAATATATATACTGCCACCAGATTTCTTTGTTTTTGTTTGCCCCCTGTTTCTCGTGACCAAACCCCCAGTAGATTTTCACCTTCCAGGGGCTTCTTTGTTGAACCTGGAAAATACACACAAATACACAGAACAAGGCTTGTGGTCTTATGTGTATTTGTGTATTATTAAGGCATACCAACAAGGGAAGAAATGAAACTGAAAGATTTGGAAAAACAACTGAAAAAGGCCGGATGGATCAAGACCGAAGGCGGGAACCACAGCAAGTGGACCAAAGACAACCAAGCTGTTTCGGTTCCCCGGCACCGGGAAATCAACGAAATGCTGGCCAAAGCGATTCAAAAACAAGCCGGACTGAAATAGGGGTCCGGCCCTAAACTAAAGGAAGCTATGAAAACCTATCTTGCCATTTTTCAGCCCGTCGAAGAAGGCGGCTTTTTTATCCGCTTCCCCGATGTGGAAGGCGCACTCACTCAGGGGCACGACCTAGAGGAAGGCTTTGAAATGGCGACCGACGCGCTGGCCTTGATCTTGGTCGAGTTCCCCAAATTGCCCCGCGCCTCGAAGTCCGAAGACTTGGCCCCCACCTTGGAGCCGGGCGAGTTCTTGGTGCCGATCCCGGTGGACGAAAAGCTGCTGCACAAATACCGCCCCAAGGAGCGCGTCAACATCATGCTGCCCGCCGACGTGCTGGCCGACTTGGACGCCTACCGCGCAACCACCGGAGAAGACCGCAGCGCGTTGCTGGCCGAAGGGGCCCGGATGCTGTTGGAACAGAAGGGGGCTTGATGCGGGACAAGATTTTTAAGTGGCTGGACAAGCGGGCGATTTCCATTTTCTGGGGAAAATTGAAGGCTTTGGTAAACCGGCGAGCGCTTCATCTTTTGGGAGTAGGCGGTGCCTTTACCTTCTTTGCGCCTTTTGTCGCATTTTGGTTTTGGCGACCTGAGCAGGGCCTTTGGCCGGATCGCCCCCCTTCGATGGGAACAATCGGAGACTTCTTTGGCGGGATCACCAACCCGCTCTTGAGCTTCATGGCGTTCATCGGCGTCCTATGGACCCTCAAAGAGCAAAGGGAGGGTGCGCAAGCTGTGGCTCGTGCCCAAGCGATACAAGCATTCCCTGAGGTCCATAAAAATACAAAACATTGGGTGAATGACTCTAGCCAAAAAATACACTAACTGGTGCTAGGTCAATCCTGCAAATTTCCTATGAATCTTTGGGAGGTAAGCCCCATGCCGTCATTCTCTGATATTGAAAGGAATTCCCCCGACTTCCAGAAACACGTGAAGTCGGCCTACCACACAGCAACCGATTGCCTACAAAACTCGATTTTATGCGGCGTACCAGCCGATACGTACACGTTTCATGCTGAGCATTTGAACCGGGCGGCTCCAACGCTATTAACCTTGCTGCCAAAGGAAAAAGAGGCATACTAATGGGTCGAAAGTTGGGTTCGGCAATGGAACGCAAGGTGAGTACTGGCTTATCAAAGAAGCAAACCAAAGCAACATCGCATGGGGGAGCAAGTGGGCTCACCCGCACCACCCCGCCCGCCGCTCCCTGTGGTTGGGGTGGGCTAGGCTACGGCGGATCAGGCAGGCGGTGAGGTCTTCGCCGTCGGCGACGATCCGGCCCAATATGCGGTGGTATTTATCCATAAATCAGGTGACAGTATAGCAATTTATTGCTTGAAACAGGAAATAGGTATGCCCCCTAGGCCGAATTTAGGGTCAAGGGGGATTTGGGTTCCCTTTGGCGAGTGGCTTAACGGCGCTAGCCTAACCTCCTAAAAATGCTGCAAGGCGTTGTGGGCGGCGACTTTGTAACCGCTGGCTAGGCTGGGGAAGTTGAAGATTTCGTCGGTGAAATAGTCCAGTTTGCCGCCGAAGCACATCACTGCTTGGCCGATATGCACCAATTCCGAAGCGCCCTCGCCGAAGAGGTGCACTGCCAGTAATTTGCGGCTACTGCGCTCGAAGATCAATTTGATCATCCCCTCATGAACGCCCATGATCAGGCCTCGGGCCAGTTCGCCAAAGAAGGCGCGGCCCACTACATAGTCCACCCCGTCGGCTTCAAGCTCCTGTTCGGTGGGGCCCATCATGCTGACTTCGGGGATGGTGTAGATGGCGCAAGGGAAGTGCCCGGTGATCCGGTGTCCCGGTTCGCCTAAGATTGCGTGGCGCGCGGCCATGCGGCCTTCTTCATTGCTGATCGAAACCAAGCTGGGCAAGCCAATGATGTCGCCGACTGCGTAGATATGGGGCAGTTTGGTTTGGTAATTTTCGTTGACACTTAGCTGTTTGCGGTGGTTGAGCTCGATCCCTTGGGCCTCTAGGCCCATTCCCTCGGCCTGTCCTTGGCGGCCATTGGCGTAGAGCAAATAGTCGCCGCGCACCTCTTCACCGTTTTCTAAGCGGAGCAAGACCTGATCGGCGCTCCCTTCGATTGCTTTGTAGTGCCGCCCGAGCTTGAGCGCTACCCCATGGTTCATGAAGGCGCGGGCCACCGAGACCGAAAGGTCGGCGTCTAAGAAGTCCATCAGCTTACCCCGAGGCTCCACGATGGTCACCGAGCAGCCCAACTTGGCGAAGATGCTGGCATATTCGCTGCCGATCACCCCGGCACCATAGACGATTAGGCTCTTAGGCATTTCTTCGAGGTTTAAGATCTTATCGGAATCTAAGATGCGGAAGTGGTCGAAGTCGATGTCCGGTGGGTGGTAGGGGGAGGTTCCCACCGCGATGATGATCGACTTGGCGGTAACCTGGGAGGGGCCGTGGCTAGGGCGGGGGGTGATGGCTACCTGATGGGTGCCCACCAGCTTCCCGGCCCCTGAGATGAAGGTGACCCCAGCACCCTCATAGGCGCGGTAGATGCTGTCCACCCGCTGGTCGATCACCCGATTTTTGCGGTGCATCAGCTCTTTGATAGTCAGCGGGCGGCCCAATTCGCTGGCGATCCCGTTGATCTCGTCATGGGTGAGGGAGTCTACGTACTGCACCGTTTCACGCAGGCTTTTTGAAGGCAAGGTCCCCGAAAGGGTCCCCGCTCCGCCCGGCGCGCCCCAACGCTCGATAATTAAGGTTTTGGCCCCCAGCGCGGCGGCTTCGAGGGCTGCCTTTTCGCCAGCCGGGCCCGAGCCGATCACCACTACATCATATTGGTCTTGCAACACTAGTATACCTCAACGTTCCACCGGCCATTGTCCTTAAAGCCTTTTTTCATTTCTTCCCAATCCAAACCTTCGGCACTGGCCCAGCCGCTTAAAACTTGGTCCACGCCTTCTTCCATCCCCTTGAGGCCGCAGATATAGAGGCAAAAATGGCCTTCTTTGATCAGGGTCCAAAGTTCGTCTTTTTGCCGCGCAATTTTGTCTTGTACGTAGACTCGCTTGCCCGATTCGGTGGTTTCTTCGCGCGAAAGGGCGCGGATCGCCTCAAAGGTTTCTTGGGTGTAATATTGGCCGATGTCGTTGCTCTGTTCGTTCATGTAGAGCGTCTCTAGGCCGGTCTTGGCACCGTAAAAAAGCTTTACCTTACCGCCCCAGCTGCCATGGTCGCCGTAGATGTATTGCACAAAGGCGCGGAAGGGGGCGATGCCGGTGCCTACGGCGATCATGATCAAGTGGTTGGAGTCGTCGGCGGGCAACAAAAACTTGCGCCCAATGGGGCCGGTCATCTGAAGGTCGTCGCCGGGCTGCGCGTCGCAGAGGTGGTTGCTGGCTAAGCCGCGCACCTCCTGGCCCGATTCGTCTTGATAGACCACCCGCTTGACGCAGAGGGTAACGGTGGTGGCTTTGTTGTCGATGTCGCAGCCGATCTCTCCACAACGGGCCGAAGCGATGCTGTAAAGGCGTGGGCGGTGGCGCTTGCCCTTTTCGTCCACTCCGGGGGGGACGATGCCGATCGATTGGCCTTCAACGTAGCGCATGCCGGAACGGCTGATGTCGAGCACAATATGCCGCACGTCTTCAGAGTCTTCCGGGGTTAAGCGGCGGTTCTCGACCACCGGAGCCAAGAAGGGGTCACTGGGCTTGTATACTTCCCCATCAGCGGGGACAACCTTTTCGATCAATTGCAGATTCATGGAACCTATCAGTAGGAGTTGTTTGGTGTGTTCCTTCTAGGATAGGCAATTGGACCAGAAAATCCAAGGGTAACCTTAGATCGAGTTATTACTTGGGCTCCGTAGAGCGCCAGTGCTGCATCCATTCTTCTAAGGCCTTGATCCGCTCTAAGAGCCGGTCTAAATGCGCCAAACTGGCTTGCTGGTGCCGCCATTTGTCAAAGGCTCGTCCGGGCATACCGGCCAGGGTTTCGCCGTCCTGAGCCTTGGCGGTCACTAAAGTGCGCGCTAACAGCGTCACTCGGTTGCCGATGCTTAGGTTGTCGCGGATGCCTGACTGGCCGCCCATCATCAAGTGAGTGCCGGTTTTGGTGCTGCCGGCGATGCCTGATTGGGCGGTAATCAGCGACTCGGCCCCGACTTCTACGTTGTGGGCGATATGGACCAAGTTATCTAATTTACTGTTCGCGCCGATGCGGGTTTGGCTGAACCGGGCGCGGTCCACGCAACTGTTGGCACCGATCTCAACATCCGATTCGAGCACCACCACCCCAACCTGGGGGATTTTGTGGTTTTTTCCTTCGCGCTGGTAATAGCCATACCCGTCGGCACCGATTACCACCCCGGCGTGTAAGATCACCCGGTCGCCCAATTGGCAGCCCTCGCGGATGGTGACATTAGGGTAGATCAAACAATCTTCGCCCAATCGGGCTCCGGCCATCACCACCACGTTGGCCCGGAGCACGCTCCCCTGGCCGATTTGTGCCCCTTCGTAGACCACCACCCCGGCGTCAAGGGTGACGTTTTCACCAATTTGGGCGCTCGGGTCAACCCAGGCCCGGGGGTGGATTTTGCCGCTGGCTTGGGGCGGCGATTGTAAGATATTGGCCGCTTGGCAGTGGGCGGCCAAGGGGTCTGCCGCCCAGATTAAGTTCATGTCACGGGCTTCGGTCCCTAAGGGCACGATCACCGCACAGGGTTGGTCGGCGGCTACTTGGGCCAAGTCTTTTTGTTTTTGGTTGAAGACCCCGCCAGGGGTGGGTAGCGCTTTAGAGTCCATCAAAAAGGCCAAGGCCCCGGCGCTGATCTCTTCGAAGCCGCTTAAATGGGTCAGAACCAGATTTTCGTCGCCGTGAAAGTCCAGGTTAAGCCGCTTTGCCAATTCTTTTAAGGTCATTGGTAAAATAGGGGGAGGTCAAAAAGAAAATCATCATATATAGTTGCCCTAGTTGGGTCGTACCGGGCTGATGGCTCCGTTATGGCAGAATTTTTGTATATCCACCAAGCCAAAACTACCAACCCCAACCCAAGAAAACCATGACGCTGGCCGACATCACGAAATTTCCCGCCCAAACCAGGTCCCTCTACCTACGTTTAGTGGCCCATATGGCGGCGGTAGACGGCAGTCTAGATGAATCTGAAGTGGAACTACTCGAAAGCATGTTCACCCGCTTCGGTATCTCGGCGGCAGAACACGACCAATTGGTAAGTAAAGTACAATTGAGTGAAGCCGAGATCCAGTCGGGTTTTGAGGAGTTACGCCAAAAGAAGATGCAGTACAGCTTTCTTTTGGACCTAATTTCGATGGCCATGGCCGATGGACTGCTGCACGATGCAGAAAAGGTCTATCTGGCCAAGATCAACGACTTAGTGGGCATCCCCAGAGCGGACTTCCACAACCTCATTTACTTTGCCCAGGCGGCGCGCAACGTAGAAGACCCCCAGAATATGGACCCCATGTTGGGTTATATTTTTGATAATTTCTTCCGCTGGGCCCGTCAGGACCACATCACCCTATACCGCGAAACCACCTTTGCCCCCAGTGTGCTGGTGGATCAATACTTAAAAGATGAGCTCTAAGGCGATTGCGAACGCCCTCCAACTCGACCGCATCCAGCCGGGCTGCTACTATTTGCAGGTGCCCGCAGTAGGCCTACGTATGCTCTGCGGTTCCCCGCCCGATGCGATCAAACATCTGCGGGTCCAAGGTTTTGTGAGCGAACAAAACTTAAGCGGCGTGATTTGCGAAACCGGTCCTAATGCCTTGCTGTTAGGGGAACAATTGATCCAGGCAGGCGAAGTGGCCAACCTAGCGGAGTTCCCGGTGCTGCACATGCTTTACAAGCAGGGGCTTGGCATTCCGGGACATCCGGCCCAAAAAAAGTTTGGCCGTCCTCGGCTGGTTGGGGCCTCAAATGCTTTGGCTGCCCAGGCCGAATACATCAAGCGGGGCAACTATGGGCTGTATTTAGAGTCCGAATACGATGAATTGCAACTGCCCGTAGCGGAGAAGCAGTTGTATCTGGAAATGAAGCGGCAGTTTGCCTACGGTCGGTTCGCTGAGACCGGGGACCTGATGGACCTAGTGGCCTTCGACCAAGAAACGCTTGAGCTTGCCCCTGGGCTGATCCTCACCCGATTAGGCGGCAACCGCTTCGTGGTGGATTTTCAAGGGCAACGGGCCGAACTGGACCTCAGCCTAAAGCGGGGCGAACGCTTTGCGCCCAGTTACCGGTTGCCTAAAGTCGCCTTACCCCAAGCCCGTTTTGCAGTGGTTCACGTGGGCAACGGGGACGGATGGGACCCAGACCGCCCCTGTATGGGGAGCCTGATCTTATATAAAAACCGCAAGTTCCTGATGGATGCGGGACCTTTTGTGGCCGAGAATATTAAAGCTTTGGGGCTAAGCGCCAAGGACTTAGAAGGCGTGCTGGTCACCCATGTTCATGACGACCATTTTGGTGGATTTTTCTCGTTGCTCAAGCGCAATCCTGAGTTGAAAATTGTGGCGACGCCACGGATTTTTTTGAGTCTGCTGAAAAAATATGCCGCCTTAACGGGCACCGCCGAAAGCCGCCTGCGGGCAAAGTTGCAGTTTGAACCCCTGATCCCTGGGGCCTGGAATCGCCTGAAGGGATTGGAGGTTAAAGCCCTGCCTTCGGCCCACCCCATCGACACTACGTTGTTTTTGGTGCGCGCCAAAGGGCCCGAAGGTTACCGGACCTATGGCCATTTGACGGATATTGCCAGCCGTAAGGTCTTAGAGGACTTCGCCAGGTCGGCACCGAACCCAAAAGCCTTTGAGAAATTCAAAGACGCGCTGTTAGAATCTTATGACCAGCCCCTAGACCTGAAAAAAGTAGATGTCGGCGGCGGCTTTGTGCATGGGGAGCCCCAGGACTTTGCCCAGGATGGCTCGGCGACGTTATTGTTCAGCCACACCAGCCAGCCCTTAGACCCCGCCCAAATCCCCTTTGCCAGCCAGCCTGAGTTCGGCGACGCGCATATCTTGATCCCCTGACAGCTTGCCAAGTTAGGGGTCTTGGGCTACTTTGGGGGCCAACCCATGGAGCCCTAATGGACCTTCCCAACAGTTTGATCATCCCCAATTCGGGACCGGTAGACGCGGACCTGCGTGTGCCCGGCTCCAAAAGCCTGACCAACCGCGCTTTGCTGATCGCCGGATTGGCCGAGGGCCGAAGCCGCTTGGGCGGCATGTTGCACAGCGACGACACCCACTATATGTCTAAAGCCTTAGAGGCCCTAGGCGTCGATCTAGAGGCCCAAGGCGAATGGTTGTCTGTGCTGGGCGCGGCGGGGTCCTTTGCGCCTTTTGGGGGAGAACTATATGTAGAAAACGCCGGTACTGCCGCCCGCTTTTTGACCGCTGCCTTAGGGCTCGGTCAGGGGCCTTACCGACTCGACGGCAATGCGCGGATGCGCCAACGCCCCATTGGGGACTTGATTGAGGGGCTTAAGCCCCTGGGGGTGGAGGTTTTGGACCTAGAAGGGACTGGCTGCCCTCCGTTGCGGGTGCAAGGGAAATTCACCGGCGGGCAGGTCACCATCCGCGGTGACAAGTCCAGCCAGTACTTAAGCGCCTTGATGTTGACCGCCCCCTGCGCCGGAGGCGATACCCGCATCGAGATCGACGGCCCTTTGGTTTCTCGTACCTACGTCGAGATGACCCGCCAGATCATGAGTGATTTCGGGGCCCAAAGCCATTGGGAAGGTGAACAGGTCTTGCGGGTTCCGGGGCGTCAGGGCTATCAGGGGCGCGATTATGAGATTGAAGGCGACGCCAGTTCGGCGAGCTATTTTTTCGGCCTCGCCGCCGTTACCGGTGGACGGGTTAAGGTGCGGGGTCTGCAAAGGGATAGCACCCAAGGAGACTTGGGGTTGATTTACATTTTAGAGCAAATGGGCTGTACCTTGAGCTGGGAGTCGGACGGCGTGGTCCTTCAGGGCGGGCCCCTAAAGGCCGTTGAGGTGGACATGAACAGCATGAGCGACGTGGCCCCTACCTTGGCGGTGGTCGCTCTCTTCGCCGAAGGCCGCACGGTGATCCGCAATGTGGCCAATATGCGGATCAAGGAATGTGACCGGATCACAGCGGTTTGCACAGAGCTGCGTAAGCTGGGGGCGGTGGCCGAAGAGTTTGAGGATGGCTTGGCCATCACCGGCGGTGGTAATTTACAAGGCGCGGAGTTGGAGACCTACGACGACCACCGCATGGCCATGTGCTTTTCCTTGGCGGGGCTGAAGCTGCCGGGTGTGAAGCTTTTGGAACCCGCTTGTGTCACCAAGACCTTCCCCCGCTATTTCCAGACCCTCTTCCCGCTGCTCAAGCCGCTCACCGAGCAGGACCGTGTCTTAGTCCGTCAAATGGGCTGATGCAGCTGAACTTTATAGAAATGCTGGCCATGAACAACCCGCTGCGCAAGGGGTTGTTACGGCATTTGGAATTTCGCCTCTTCCGCCAATTGCTGGCCGATCAACAGGTGGACCCCAGCGGCAAGACCTTGGTAGACCTAGCCTGCGGTTCCGGCTACAGCAGTTATTTCCTAGCGCAAACCTACCGCCCGAACCGTTTGGTTGCTTGCGACGTCATGCCCCGGCAACTAGAGTTAGCCCGCCGCTACCCCACCGAAGCCTTGTGGGTTTTGGCCGATGTCCACCAATTGGGTTTAAAGCCCGAATCTTTTGATTTTGCCTTTGCTTTTGGGTTGTTGCACCACCTAGAAGATTGGCGGCGCGCCGCAGCAGAGATTGCCGGTTTGCTCAAGCCGGGCGGCTATTTGCTGATCGAAGAGCCCAATGGGACTTCGGCGGCTTTCTTCCGGCGGGTCTTTGGCTTTGGCATCCCGCCCGAAGGGGCCTTTAACTTTGATCAACTCGAAGCCCGGTTTGCTGAAGTGGGCCTGAAGCGGTTGGCTTGGAAGAAGGTCCTGTTTCCCTGTTTTCGCGCCTATATTTTGCAAAAAATTTAGATGATCTCCGCCAGCTTTTCTAGGTTGCCCACAATCACCTCAGAGCATTGCTTCAAATCCGCTTCTAGCGAAGAGGTGTTTTTACCCTGTTGGTGGGCTTGGATCAGGTTGTAGAAGGTTTGGTGGATGCGGGCATGGGGCGCGTCCATTGCCTCAAAGAGTCGCTTCGCCTCTGCTTGGGCTTGAATGCGCGGGTGCTCCAGGTTGAAATACCATTTCCCTAAACGGCATTTATGCGGGTCTGCCAAGCTGGCATCGGCGCTTAGGTGGATTTCTCCTTTTAACATCCGCTTTATCCGATGCACCCAACGTTGGTGGTCTTTGATCGCCGTTTCGAGCAGGTCTTTGTCACTAATATCTAGTTTAAAGACCGCCTGGTCCATCAACCCCGTCTCTTTAACCATCTGATGGACCGCCGGGTCTAAGCTGTCTTCGAGTCGGTCGGCCTCTTCGCGGAGTTCTTCGGAAAGCGCTTCTACGGTGCGAGCCGTTTCGCTGATCGCACTGGCTTGCTCTTCCATGCTGGTGTCTAACTTACCCGCCACCTCGGTGACGCTGTCGGCCATCTGCATGATCGCCTCAAAGGCTTCTTGGATGGCATCCGAATGGGTGAGGTTGTTTTGGGCCATTTGTGAAATCTGGTCAAACTTGGCCAAGGTTTTTTTGACTTTATCTTGGACCACTTCCACCGATTCTCGGATGCTACGGCTCGCTTCTGCGGCCCGGCCCGCCAAGGTGCGGACTTCGTCGGCCACCACCGCAAAACCCTTACCCTGTTCTCCCGCTTTAGCCGCCTCAATCGCGGCGTTGAGGCTGAGTAGGTTGGTCTGGTTGGCCACGGAATCGATGATGGTCACGGCCTTGCCGATCCGCTCGCTGTCTTGGCTTAATTCGTGGATCAGGCTGGTGGACTCTTCGGTAGCCCCGGCCAGAGCCCGGTTGGCGGTCAACATTTCGTTAACTACCTTGCCGCCTTCTTTCGAAGCGTCGGACATCGCTCGGGCTGATTCACTGGTTTCTTTAACTAATTCTAGTACGTCACGGGTGTTGCGGTCTAACTCTTCGGTCGTCGCTGAAAGCTCGGTGGTTTGGGCCGAGGTGCTGGCAACCCGGTCCTTGAGCATGGTGATGTCGTCGCCCGAATCAACGGCCAAGGAAAAGATCGACGAAATGTGCAGCACCAATTGGCTGTTTAAAGCAGCCGTAGCGCTGGGGCTCGGCTTCTGGATTTTGGCGGCTTTTCTAAACAAAGACATAGGGTTAACTGTGGGTCAGGTTGAGGGCCATTAGGCTAGCTTGCCCGTCGGTAGCGCCAAGTTAAGGCGGGATGTTGTTTAAAGGCTCCAAGGGGCTAGTTTGTCTTGGATTTTTCCTTTCAGCGGTCCTGGTTCGGGGCCCACAAAAACGAAGGCCGATTCTTTGTTGGAAAGAACCTTGGCGGCCATCTGGTTGACCTCTTCGAGATCAATTTCCGCCAATAAATGGGTCAGGCTGTCTAAGGGCAGGTAAGCGGGGTACAACTCCGGGGCCACCATTTCGTGCAAACGCCCTTCGGCGGTGTCACTAAAGCAGTCTAAGGCAGTCTGTAACCGGAGCTTTGATAAATGTAGCTCTTCGGGGCCAAAGCCCTTTTGGATCACTTCATTTAAGAGCACCACCAGCGCGTCTACCAACTCCCCTAAACGTTCCTTACCTACCGTTGCCTGTAAGACCAAAGCAGCCCCGCCGTCATAAAAGCTAGGCGAGAGGTGGATGTCGTAGACCAGCCCCAACTCTTCACGGATGATCCGTTGCAGCCTAGAAGAAGACCCATCGTCGAGCATGCGCGAGATCAATTGCAGCAAAACCCGGTGCCGAGGCGTTAGGTGGTCGTGCAGGAAGCTCCAGGCGAGGTTGTACTGATTGTCTGGCTCAACCGACCAAGTGAATTGGGTCTCGGCCAGGATGCGGCTAACCGGCGGTTGGTATTGGTAGCGGCGGCCCGGAGGAAGTTGCGCTAGATGGTGCGAAAACATCTCTTCGGCTCGGGCGGGGTCAAAGTCGCCGGAGATGCCTAAGATCATGTTGTTGGCCGTGTAATACTGCTCGTACCAGCCGCGTAAGTGAGGCACCTCAAGGGCCGAAACGGAAGCTTGGGTGCCCGAGACCGGAAGGCCCATGGCCTGACCGGGCCAAATCGCTTGGGCAGAAAGCTGGTCGGGGTCGATCAGTTGCTCCTTCTCGTTGAAGTCGCTTTTGATCTCTTCTAAAATAATCGCTCGTTCCGTATCGATCTGTTCAAAACTGGGGTAACACAAAAAGGCAGCGAAGTTCGATAGCGCTTGGTCCAGGTAGTCCCGGTGGCACTCCAACCAATATTCGGTGTGGTCAAAGCCGGTGGCGGCGTTCATTTCCCCGCCCAGGCGCTCAATGGCCAAGCTCATCTCTACGGAGTTACCTAGCTGGGCATTGCCCCTAAAGAGCATATGCTCCAAGAAGTGGCTGACCCCGTTGACCTCGGGCGACTCAAAGGCCGAGCCTGTAAATACCCAGGCGTGCATGGTCAGGGTTTTGATGCCCGGGTGGGCCAAACAATAAAGCTTCAATCCGTTGGGCAGGACCCGCAGGCTTTTGGTGGCGCTTTGGTTCAAAGACCTTCCTTAAAGTTTATAGGCCTCTAGGCCCAGCTGGAAGCGGGCGGCGTTGACCACGTTGTACATTAACATGTTGATCGTCATGGGCCCCACTCCGCCAGGGACCGGCGTGCAGGCGCTGGCGATGGAAGAGACCCCTTCATAATCGATGTCGCCGACCAAGCGTGCACCCTTGGGGTGTTCGGGGTCTTCAACTCGGTTGATGCCCACGTCGATCAAAACGGCACCGGGCTTGACGAATTCTTTGGTGATAAAGTCAGGCCGCCCGATAGCGGCGATTAGAATATCCGCTTGGCGGCATTCGGCCGCCAAATCGGCGGTGCCCGAATGACAGAGCGTCACCGTAGCATTCCATTCCTTAAGGGACAACAAAATGGACAAAGGCCGCCCCACAATATTGCTACGCCCGACGATGACCACCTTTTTACCGGACGTTTGGATCTGGCTCCGCTTTAAAATTTGGAGGACGCCAAAGGGCGTGCAGGGCATGAATTTGGGCGTGCCTGCCGCTAATAGGCCCAGGTTGTAGGGATGGAAGCAATCCACATCCTTTTGGGGGGCGATGGCTTCGATCATCTCGGATTCGTTACAATGCTTGGGCAAGGGGACTTGACACAAGATGCCGTGGATGTCCGGGTCCTTGTTATACTGGTCGATTAGCGCCAATAATTCGGCTTGGCTGGTTTCGGCTGGGAGCCTCATGACGATGCTCTTGATGCCCAAACGGCCACAGGCCTTTTCCTTGCTGGCCACGTAAACGTGACTGGCCGGGTCATCACCGACCAAGATCACCGCAAGGCAAACTTCTATTTTTGCTTCTTCTTTGATCCGGGCGACCTCTTTTTTTAGGTCTACCTCAATAGCTTCGCGGATCGGTTTACTGGCCAGTCGTTCCATGGGGTCCTTAGCTGTTTTGTTGCAAGAAGGCTTCTAAAGTTACGATATCCGCGCCAAAGCGACGGATTCCGTCGGCCAGCTTTTCGGTGGCCATGGCGTCTTCATTGAGCATCCAGCGGAACTGGGCTTCGTCCAACTGTAATTTAGCGGGCGTTCCCAAATCCATCTGGGGGCTAAGTTTGCGTTCCACCGGAGCCTTGGTTGCTTGGAGCTCTTCTAAGAGGCCGGGCCCGATGGTCAATCGGTCACATCCGGCAAGTTCCAAGATTTCCCCGGTATTACGGAAACTAGCGCCCATCACGATGGTCTGGTACCCATGTTTCTTGTAATACTTATAAATCTCGGTAACCGAGATCACCCCTGGGTCTTGTGCTCCCTCAAAATCGCTCTGGGGCTGGTTGTCTTTATACCAGTCTAAAATGCGGCCCACAAAAGGGCTGATCAGATAGGCCCCGGCTTCGGCGGCGGCTACGGCCTGAGCAAAGCTGAAGAGCAGGGTCACGTTGGTGTTGATCCCTTCGGTTTCTAAGACCTTGGCGGCTTGAATCCCTTCCCAAGTGGCGGCCACTTTGATCAAGACCCGCTCTTTGCCGACTCCGGCTTGCTGGTATAGACCTATGATGCGGCGGGCTCGTTCTAGGGTCGTTTGGGTGTCGAAAGACAACCGGGCGTCCACCTCCGTAGAGATGCGCCCCGGAATGACCTGTAGGATTTCGCGGCCAATGCCTGCGGCTAGGTAATCGATGGCCCCGGAAAATTTTTCTGCTGTGCCTAAACCTGCGCCGTAATCTAAGGCTTCTTTAAGTAGGTGATCGTAGGCTTTGGATTGGACCGCCTTGAGGATCAAGGAAGGGTTGGTGGTGGCGTCAACGGGGCTGAATCGTTTGATCGATTCCAAATCGCCGGTATCGGCGACTACCTGAGTCATTTCACGGAGTTGGCTTAACTGGTCGGTCATCTAGGCTCCAGGTGGACTTGCGGTCTAAAGTGAGATATGCAAAAGCGTTGGCCCCAAGTTATTCTGACAACCTTTCTTTGACAAGACCGGCATGGGATATTTCCTGGCAGATCTGAATTTGGTCTTAGATCAGGCCTTTCGTCTTGAAGGCGAAGAAGCGGCCCACCTGCTCCAGTCCAGGCGGATCCGCGCTGATGAGGAACTAGAAATCCAAGACCCCACCGGCCAACGCTTCCTCTGCCGCGTTTTGGCCCGCGAGCGGCGCTCCTTGGAACTTTTGCCCCAAAGACCATTGACGCCTCCGGCGGAGCCCGAGTTTAAGCTATACCTACACCAAGCGATGGTCAAAGAAAAGGCGCTGGACTTTATCTTACAGAAGGCCACAGAGCTGGGCGCGGCGGGAATCTATTTGTTTGAATCCGAACATAGCCAACGACTTCCCGAAGGACGAGACCGGGAAAAAAAGGAGGAGCGTTGGCAAAAGATTTTATGGGAAGCCTGTAAACAATCGGGCCGTCAGCGGCCTCCGGAACTGGGATTAGAAGAAACCAGCCCGCTGGTATCGAGCTTTAGTGAGCCTTGTTTTGTCCTGGACCCTTACCATGAGGGACCGTTATTGAAGGACCTAGCCCTAGAGGGGGCGGCTCGGATGTTGTTGGGGCCCGAAGGGGGCTTTGCCCAAGAAGAATTGGCGGGATTCCAGGGGCAATACCTAAAGCTGGGCCCGCGTGTCCTGCGCGCCGATACGGCCGCTTTGGCGGGATTAAGTCTCTTCGGGGCCTACTTTGGCGACCTGCACTAAAAAAACATCTGCACCATTAGGTTCCCGCCGTCCCATTGCCGGTAATGGATAACATCCAAATCCCAGGTGCTGTTGAGATAAAGTTGCCAACGATCCAGCTTACTTAAAAGATACCCTAGACTGGCCTTAAGCTGCGTGGTTTGGGAATCTATATCATTGTTTGAGTCGTCGAAGCGCTTGACTAAATGTGAGGGTCCCGCTTGCAAGGAGGTGAACCATTCGCTATGGGCAGAACTGCGGTAGCGGATTTGGCCGTAGAGCTGGGCGCTGTCTAGTTTGTTTTGGTATCGATCCGCCGCCCGGTCGGCGGTGATCTGGTTTTCAAACCGGCCCCGCTGGCTGCCTAGTTGTATTTGAAGTTTTTCCAACAGCGTTGTGCGGCCATAGGCCTCTAACCAATAAAACCCAAGATCCTGGGCCGTTCGCTCCTGCTCGGCAGATACCTGGGTGCGCCGTTGCCGGTCGCTGATGGCCTTGATCCCTAAAGCTTGTTCCCCGCCCCACTCGCCGCGCAGCCGTAGCTTTTGGGCTTGGTGGCTGCGGGTTAGTTCCGGCTCAAGCCAGCGGTGCTCCGCCCTATGTTCCCAGATTGCCTCACCGGCCAGAAAATAGCCCCCCTCTTCACGCCAGACCCATTCGACGCGGTCCGTCACCGGAGTGACCACTGCTTCGTCTAAGACGGCACTGACCTCGTCGGTTTTACGTTTTTCATTGTACAAAGCATTTTGGTAGAGCCTTGAGGCCCGAAAATACTTGGTCTCGTGCCGCCTGCCGTATCCTACGGCCCAGCCTAGGTCGCCCTGGGATTTGTCTTGAGAGGGAAAACCTAAGAGGTCGAAGCGCCAGGGACGGCCCCAGGCTAGGTAGGCTTCTTGGCTCGGTCGGGTGGGTTTGTATAAGGAGGTTTCTTCGTAGTGGTAACCGAAGTCCAGGTCTGAACCCAGATCTTGGGCAAGGTGGACCTCTAGGTGCTGGTAGAAATCTTCCATGCTGATGCTACCGACCGTCGAACGCAGTCCATTGCGCTGTGCGGTGAAGCGTTGCTCCCAATCAGCGGGATATTGGTAGGCCAGAAGGTCGAAGAAGGCTTCTTCGGCCAGGTAGTGGGGCTTAATCTCCCAGTCTTCGTCAAAATAGGCGGAGCCAGGAGAAGGCAGCGCTAAGAGGAACAAGAATAGTAGGATCCAAGGCATGGTACTACCCGAAGTGGTTCACCAGCAGTATAGCCTACTTAGCCAAGGGCGATCAAGGCCGACCCCAATCTCTTGGGGCCGACCTTTAGCAACCAAACTTTACCACTTTTGGCCGTGGCAGCTATAGCAGCTAGGTGCCGCCTTAGAGCCGCGCAGGTCTGAGCCGTGGCATTCGCTACAGTTGTTTTGCGGGCTATTGTAGGCCTCGGCGTGGCCATAGCCGTAGAGCATGGTGGTATGCGGTACTTTGGCGCTCCATTTGTCGTAGTGGCAGCTATAACAACCGGGGGCGTTGCCCTCGCCGTCTAGGGCCGAGCCGTGGCAGCCAGCGCAGTATTTGCTGGGCTCGAACAAGTTAGTTCCGTGCTGGATGCCGCTCTTGGTTACGTTATGGAAGGCCAAATCGCTCCAGTTGTCGCCGTGGCAGGAAAAACAACTGGGCCGGCTACGCTTTCCCGTTAAGGCGTCCCCACCATGGCAAGAACCACAGTTCTCAGTCGCCTGAAAGCCTCGTTTGTGCATCACACCGCCGCGTTCTTTGAGGTGGTCGTCTTTGTTCCACATCACCCCATGGCAGTCGTAACAACCTGGAATCCAGCCATTGCCTTTTAAGGCGATACCGTGGCAAGCGGTGCAGTCCTTGGCTCCCTGATAAAGCTTCTTGCCATGTTCAACACCGTCCAAGTCGATGTTGTGTGAAGTGATCCCTTCCTTACAGGAACTGAACATCAGAGCGGCTAGCAACAGACCGATCAGGACAAAGATGTTAGTTTTCATAAAGCCAACATTAGAGTGTTAAGTTTGGTGTCGGCGCAAATTAAGGTTTGAAGATGAACTTAAGCGGTAGTTTGGATGAAAAAATGTTCATCTTCATTTGGCCTCGGGCCGATTAACGGCTTGAAGGCAGAGGAGGAATATTCTATGATTCGAGCAAATCCGCAACAACCTCGTTCGCTAAATCACATTGAGCCAGCCGTTTTGCCTGCTGGGCCTGGGCCCTGAAATCGAAGCCTCTTTAGAGCCGCTGCTCGCTGCGCTCCCCACCGGCCCCGTTGCGCCGGATCGGGAGGTGATCCGTAGCGACAGCCCCGAGCAATGGTTTGCGGCGGTCGTAGAGTACCGACCCCAGATTATCTTGCTCAGGGACCGCGGCGGAGCCGAACGGGGGAAGTTGATCGAGTCCTTTTTGGTGATGCTGGCTGGGCTAAACGAGCGCTCGCGCCCCCGGGTGTTTTTGATGCTCGACGACCTTCCGGGCTATCTCAGCTACCGGATCGAACAGGCCCAGGATTTTGCCTTCAAGGGACTACCTTGCTTCAAATTAGATCAACAAGAACAACTCTGCTTGGCCGACGAGGGCCCTGAAGACTACCAACCGATCGACCCAGCCCCGACCTGGAGCCTGACCGCGCAAGGAGCCTTGCGGGCGATGGGCAACTTACCTTTAGAAGCCTTCGAAGGGTTTAATTGGAAGGGCCGGACCTTTGAGCCGGGCGAGTTTTTTGAGCTGATGGCCTACCTCAAAGAAGGTGAGTTCCCCGTTCCTGCTTCACAGAGCTTTTTTGTTTTTGGCGGTGATCTCTACCTTAAACGCCGCTTCCATTTGCGCGAGCTAGACTACTTCGAAACCGGCGGCTGCCGGATCGAGCATTTGATGGCCGCTCAAAACCCGGACAGCGAAAATGCCGAAGTCTTCGGCTTGAAGCTTTACGACTTGATCCGAGAGTTGGGGCATTTCCATTGGGCCCAACAACGCTGGTCGGACCATGCTTGGCTCAAGGCCCGCATCCCCTTGGCGGTTCGCTGTGACCATCAAGCCCTGGCCCTATTCGCGCAGTACCATCTAAACCAAGCCGGGTTCTTAACCCAGCCCCAGGTTGGGACGTTGGAGTTGGACCTAAGTCAGGGTGCCGCCGATTTTAACTGGCCTCCCGAGCTTTGGGCTCTGCCCTTTTTTGAAGACCTCAAGGACCAAGCCTTAGAGTTGGACCTGCCCCCCGCAACGGAAATGACGTTGGCTGATATTGCTAGGAGTCGCGAGGGGCTCTTTCGGCGTAAAGAGCGACTGACCGAACGCCAAAAAGCCTATGAAGGGGCCAAGCTACTCAAGGCCCAAGAAGAGGATATTAAGGTGATGGCCCGGCGCAAGTTGGAGCTATTGGGTCAGTTGATGAATCGGGCCGAAATTTATGAGCCCAACTCAGATGAAATGATCCTCAAGCTGGGCCAGGATTGTTTGGTTTTTTATGAAGACGAGGCCCTGGCCCGGCAGATCAGCCGCCACCTGCAAGGCAGCGGGAAAAATTTGTTTTTTGATATCGGCGGCTTCACCAACCTGAAGTCGTTGCTCACCTATAAGACCGACCATTTGGTGCCCTTTTTAAAGCACGGGCATGTCTTGGTAACCGACAAGAGCCGCGATTATTTGCTCAAAAAGTTGGACCGCATTGCCGAAGAAACGAAACGGCAAGTGGGCATGCAGAGCGATTTAACGGGGCAAGAACTAGGTAGCGAGCGCGAGCAGCTCCAATGGTCCTTTGAGACCTTGGCTTGTTTGGAAGCCTGGGTCCGCAGCCTGCCGCTCTTTAAAGACTGGCTGCCGAAGGTTGAAGAACGGCTAGATGAGACCGCCAAGGCCCGGGTCCGGAAAAATTTCGAGCCCAAAGAGCGTGAGGTTGTGTTGCTGGCTCGTGACGCCCGCAGCTTCCAGCGTATTTCTGGGTTGCTTAAGCCCATGGAAATTTCGGGCTTTGTGGCTCGCCCCGAATTGCTCGAACGTCTTGAAGGGCATATGGATGACGAAGTGGCCACCGAGGCTTTGGCCAAGGAAAATGGCCTGCGTGTTGCCCGCTTCTTGAATCAGGTCCTTGAAGAATTAAAACCCCTAGAGGGCGATTTACTGGTGATCGATCAAGAAGTGAACGTCGCGGTGAGCCTGCTCCGCCTGCTCCGCCAAAGCGAGGTGCTGGCCGAATGGCCGGTGGTTCTTTTGCTGGACCGCGAAATTGACCGGCAGCGGCTCGACGAACTATTGGATCTAAAAACCCTACCGCTGTACTTAGGCCGCCATTTCTCAGCGCTTGGGTCTAATTGGTCCCGCTTCTTTTAAAGTCCCCGTCGGCCAATCCGTTGGCTCGTCCAGATGGTCGCGGGCTTCCGGGGCCCTAGCCTCCCTATTTTTCGCCCTGGTTCCCTCCCCTGTCCTTTGGGCGATTGGCCTGGGGACTGAGTTCTCTAGGTCGTCCCGGTCATCCTGCCGTTTTTTTTTAATTTCCCTAAAGTTTTCTGCGCCCCTGCCGATAAGGAGAGAGGACCTTTTTTGGTGCTTACTTCGACCATTTGGGCGAGCCGGTTCACGTAAGGTGAATATTTGTTCTTAAAAAATACTTGCACAAAAGTTCACTTTTGTGGAATAAAGTGAACGAATGTTGCATTTATCCTCGGAATACTCGGTTGGTCCGCTATTTGAAGAAGGACTATCTAAGGGAGCAGTTCCCCAAACGCGCTTAAAGCGCAACCCAGGAGTTTATATGTCCCCGAGCAAAGACAAACATTTGGTGGTAATCGGCATCCGGCGCAAAGGCCAAAAAGGCTTTACCATCAAAACCGAGGGTGAGCGCCCAAAGCCCTAGAGGGCCCCAGACCAGCGACTAAGGTGGGTTTGGCTGCCAGTCGCCCTTGGGGTCCAAGAGGATGGCCCTTTCGCCGAAGTCCTGACGACTTAGATCATTAAGCAAAGCTAGGCTATGCCCCTGTGGATCAAATTGGGGCAACACCTTGGGGCTGAGTAGGATCGGCACGACCCTAAGGCCCAACAGCTCCCCTGCCGCGTTCAGTCGGACTTTCAGAATCATCGAATATTTCAAGTGGCCGGAACTGGAAAATCCCAGGTACCCCACAAAATTCCCCAGACTATAGGCTATCGCCTTGCCCCGGTATAGCTCCATTCCCCGGATGCTATGGGGCCCATGGCCCAAAACCAAGTCCGCACCGGCGTCGATCATGCGGTGGGCAAAACGGCGTACGTCTCCCCTAGGCTCGCCTAGGTACAGTTCTTCACCCAGCGGAACGTGAGCGGCCTCTAACCCTTCGGCCCCTCCGTGGAAGGTGACCACTACCAAGTCGGCTGTTTGCTTGGCCTTTTTGACCTTTTCGCTCAACCCCTCTAAGTCGCTCATATGCTGGCAACAGCCGGTGGTTGAAGCGCCGATGAAGGTGATCCTAATATCCCCCACTTTAAAATCCGCCGATGGGCGTGCTCGAAGGCCGTAGTGCTGTAACTGGGCGCTTTCTAGGGCGGCCATGGTGTCTTTCATGCCCTGGAGGCCGAAATCGCTGATGTGGTTGTTGGCCAAGTTGAGCAGATCAAACCCCGCCTCTTTGAGCCTTGCCGCAAAGGCCAAGGGGGTACGGAATAGGTAACACTTCGAAAGTTGGCTGCATTTGTCTGAGGTGGCCACCGTCGTTATCGGCGCTTCGAGATTGCCTACCACCAAATCGCCGTCGAGCAAGTAGCGCACCTCGGCAAAGAGGGCTTTACCCTCGTCGGGTGGTAGTTTGGGCTCCGGGCCGTAGTCGCTACCTAACATCATATCCCCAACGGCGGTCAAAACCAACTCGCCGGGCGCGGAAGCCGGTAGCGGAGGTTGGTCTACTTGGCGCTTTTGGGCTCCCTGCTCCCAGGCTAAATACTGGCGGGCCAGTTTGCGGAAGCGGGGCAATTCAGACCCGTTAAAACCATACTTTTGGGCCCATTCCCAGCGCTCTAAAACCCTTTCCCAGTCGGACTGCTGCCAATAGGCCCAGCCCATTTCCCAGTAAAATTTTGGATTCTTCGGGTCGAGCTTTAAAGCTTGCTTAAAAAGTGGTAGGGCAAGGTCGGGGCGGTGTTTGACCAGGGCGGCGGTGGCTTCTTTGAAGAGGGCTTGGGCCTCGGGGATCGCCGAAACGGGCTTTTCTGGTGCCGCCAGCAAAGGGGCAACCAAAAAAAATAGGCAAAAAATCCAAAGCAGGCCGCCTTTTAAGGTCATTCGAGGATGTATTTCTCCGGGTCCACATGCTGGTCCCGGACCAGGACCTCGTAATGCAGGTGGGTTGCCGTGCTGCGCCCGGTGTTACCCATCCGCGCGATCAGGTCGCCGCGTTTGACCCGCTGGCCTACCGAGACTTCATATTTAGCGAGGTGACCATAGCGACTGACGATGTTGTAGCCATGGTCGATCACCAGAAACTCGCCATAACCGCCGTTGTGGAAGGTGTTGACCACCACGCCGTCGGCAGGCGCGTAGATTGGTGTGAAGGGACCGTTGGAAAAGTCTAGGCCATTGTGGTATTTGGTTTTTCCCGTAAAGGGGTCTGACCGGGGCCCGAAGCTGGAAGATAGGTGGCCTTGAGCCGGGGCGATGGAAGGGGTTCGCGCCAAGCGGTCTTTACGTTCTTTTAAGAAGGCGTCTAACTGAAAGAAGCTGGCTTCGCGTACCTTGATGTCGTAACTCAGCCGGTTGAGCTGGCTAAGAATCTGGTTGCTGGGGTCTTGCTGTTCTTCTTCGCTAAGGTTTTCTTCGTGGGCCGCAAAGCGTACCGCTGGGCGGGTGTCCTGCAGGTCGCTGATGATGCGTAGTTTGCGGTCGAACTCCTCAAACTTAACGAGCTGTTGGGTCGTGTCATCTAAGCGGTTGTGGATCGACTGGATGCGAAACTGTTGGAGTTTTAGTTCCTTTGCCAACAATCGCTGGGCTTGGCCCTTTTCGATGATGAATAGATAGTCTATGAATATGGCCAGTGAAGCCAGAGTCAAGATCAGCGCTCCGGTTATCATGCTCTTGATTAAGAACGACGAAAGGTTCAGCCGAAAGACATGGCCGTCTTTCTGTGGAATCACCAGCAGGGTAATTTGGTCGTCTAGCATGGCACCGCGATAAAAGAGGTTGTCCGCAAGATGTTAAAGGAAGATGCCGGAAAATTCAAGGAGCCATCTTGTTGCGGTGGAGCCCTGGCGCTAGGCCGCACTACGCGGCTATCCAACCTGATTTTTCAGGCTTCTGAACAGCGCCAAATCCAAAAGGCAAGGCGTTTGGGCCTTGATTGGTCCGCCGGATTGGCCGCTCAGGAGCAACGCCTTTTCGCGCTGCTGCTCCGTTCCCTAGGTTACTCCCATTTCGCTGAACCCTTTGAGTCTCTGGCCAGCCGCTATTCCTACCGGGAATCAATGGAACGGTTGAAAAAGCCCCAAGGGCGGCTGCGGCTGTTGGCCGATTGGCTTGGTGAGCTGGGGTTGTTGGGCAGCGAGACTGAGGGGATGCATGAGGCTTACCGCCCCATCTACCGGAGTTACCAAGCCTCCTTTAAAGGCGAGGTGTTGGTTCAGCTTAAGCTTAAAGGACGCCCCAGCAACCATCCGCTGCGTCGACTGACGGGCTTGGCGCACCACCTAGAAGGGTTGGGTGGAGAAAGTCTGGTGAAATATTGGCTACGCTTTTTTTATCAAGCCCAAGGGCTCTTAAAGGGGCCCAAGGCCTTACCGAACTTACTCAAGGCCCTAGACGAACGGTTTGCCCAGCCGCCCGACGAACCCTTAGCTTGGCTGGCTTCACCGACCAGTTCTAAGACCCTAAAACACGCCCAGCGCTTGATCGGACCCAGTCGCCAGCGGGTGGTCTTGATCAACGGATTGATGCCCTTCTTTTTGTCTTGGGCGTTGTTTTCGAAGGATCGGGCCTTAGAAAAGACCCTCTTCGGGCTGTTTTTGTTGATGCCTGCCGAAGGGCCCAACTTTAAGACCGAGGCCTTAGAGCGCCGTTTGGCCTGCCAGGAGCTGCCGCTACGCCGCAACCTGGCTTACCATCAGGGCTTAATCCAGTTCCACGACGAACTCTGCCACCACTACGGCCCCACCTGCCAGGGCTGCCCCCTGCCCGGCTGGTTGCGGGAGACGGCTTAGTTGGAACTGCTGGTGTAGCTGCCGGTTTCGTCGAAGGTTACCAAATAGGTTTTGTCGGCCCCATCGGCCCCATCAGCCCCTTTGGTGCCCGGATCGCCAGGATTGGCGGCGAGGTCAATGGTGCCGGAAGTTTGTACGGCCGTCGCGGAGGCGCTGGTATTGGCGTAATAAAAAGCATAGGCCCGGCTGCCGCCCTCGTAACCGCTAAAGGTATAACCGTTGGTAACGAAGGTGTAACCGGAACCGGTGCCGGGTCCGGCAGCCGCAGCATCGCTAGATAAGGTCGCATCGGTTTGGATGGTACCGTTGTAGTTATAGACACAACCCGTAAGGGTCGAGGTCAGGACCACGCAACCCCAAGCGGCCACGACCGCATCGCCCGTGGGGGTCAGCGTGGCAAGTCCGCTGGCCAATGAAAGGGTGAGGTTGATTTTTCCATCGGCACCGGTGGCCCCCACCGATTCGTCGGCGCAGCCACCGGGAATCAACGCAAGACAGAGGGCCAGCCAAGTGAATAGGGTTTTTTTCATTGGATTAAGGGGATTAAGGTAGGTGCCAGCACTACCAAGACGCCTCAACCCCCTTGGGCCGGACTTTGGCTTGGCCATGGGGCACAACAAATCAAAGTACCCCTCATCTTAACTGTCTGTTAGCTATTATTCAAGAAATTAGACCCGGAAAATTCAAGTAGTTTGGCTGAGGTGTTGCGTAGGGCTCAACCGGAATTTCCCTGGAGTTTAGTTTACGATCATGGTGCCGATGCCCTGTTCGGTGAATAACTCGGCGATAAGGGCATGGTGGTCCATGCCGCCGATGATATGGGCGCTGACCACTCCGGCCGCCAAGGCGTCGATCATGCCTTCTACCTTGGGCTTCATGCCGCCTTTGATCACGCCGTCTTCGATCAGTTGGCGGGTCTCAAAGACGCTTAGCTTGCTGATCAAGCGGTCTTGGTGCAAGACGCCCTTCACGTCGGTTAAGAAAATCACCTTTTGGGCCTTTAAGGCGGCGGCCACCGCGCTGGCGGCGGTGTCGGCGTTGATGTTGTAGGTTAAGTTGTCATGTCCGATGCCGATGGGGCTGATCACCGGAATGTACCCTTTGTCGATCAGCGTGAAGATCAGATCGGGGTTGACCTGATCCACTTCGCCCACATAACCCAGGTCGTGGGTAGAATGGGCCAATTTGCGGGCCTGGATCAGCTTGCCGTCTTTGCCCGAAAGCCCAACAGCCAGCCCACCGGCAATTTGCAGATGGGTGACGATCTCTTTGTTGACGGCACCGCTTAAGACCATCTCACTGACCTTCATTTGCTCTAGATCGGTGATCCTCAGGCCGTCGATAAACTTAGCTTCAAGTCCATGAGTTTGGGCCACTCGGCTGACTTCGGGGCCGCCGCCGTGGACGATCACCGGCTTTAAGCCTAAGGACTGCAACAGCACCACGTCTTCAGCGAAACTAGTTTTAAATTGGTCTTGGACCATCGCCGCACCGCCATATTTGATCACCACAATCCTTCCAGAAAATCCTTGGATGAAGGAAAGCGCTTCTCGCAACAGGGCGCGCTTCTTTTGGGGTTCCATTTCCGGCGGTTTGGCTTCTCTGTATTCCATGTGGGTGCCTGGGTTCTTAAGGGAAAAGGCTGTACTTTGGCCGGTATTTGGGGTAGTGAAGGGACAACAACACTACCGAACCTGTTTAACAATTTCCTCAGGAGGAATCAATGCCGGTTGCGGATTTTAAGACTTACTGCAAGATGCTCGACGCCGCCAAGGAAAACCAATACGCCTATCCGGCGATTAACGTTTCTAGCATGTCCACCGCCAACGCGGTGCTCAAAGGGCTGGCTGATGCGGGCTCCGATGGGATCATTCAAGTTTCTACTGGTGGCGGACAGTTCGCCTCGGGACTTTCGGTCAACGACTCAGCCCTAGGCGCGATCAGCCTAGCCCAGCATGTGCACCTTTTGGCCGAAAAGTACAACGTTGTTGTTGCGCTGCATACCGACCATTGCCAACCGGGCAAGCTCGATAGCTTTGTGCGGCCTTTGATGGAAGAAACCAAGCGCCGCCGTCAGGCTGGCCTGCCCAACCTCTTCAACAGCCACATGTTTGACGGCTCCGAGTTGCCTTTGGGCGAAAACATGCAGATCAGCCAAAGCTTGATGGAAGAATGCGCTGCGTTGGACATCATCTTAGAAGTGGAGATTGGTGTCGTCGGTGGTGAGGAAGACGGCGTTTCTAACGAAAATTTACCGGCAGAAAAGCTCTACACTACCCCTGAAGACATGTTAAATGCCTATGAGGCGTTGGGTACTAAAGGTCGCTTTATGTTGGCGGCCACCTTCGGCAATGTCCACGGCGTATACAAGCCCGGCAACGTGAAGCTTAAGCCTTCGATTTTAAAGGCTGGGCAAGATGTAGTGACCGGCAAACACGGCGCGAAGGCCAAGATGGATTTGGTCTTTCATGGCGGCTCCGGGTCGAGCTTAGAAGAAATCCGTGAAACCTTGGATTACGGCGTGATCAAGATGAATATTGACACGGACACCCAATATGCCTTTACCCGCCCGATTGTTGACCACATGCTCAAAAATTATGACGGCGTATTGAAGGTTGAAGGGGAAGTGGGTAATAAAAAGCTTTATGACCCCCGCGCTTATTTGAAAAAAGGTGAGGACGCCATGGCCAAACGGATCGTCGAGGCCTGCGAGGCGCTGCGCTCTAATGGCAAAAGTATCTTTGGTTAACTAAACCAAGATCATTGAAAGAAAGGGCCTTCGGGCCCTTTTTTTTGGCCTCAATTCAGGGGGGCTGGTTGCAGCCAAATCGTAAGGCCCTCCCCAAAGCTTTGTTCCAGCCAGCCTAATTCGGTTGGGTCAAAGGCCAAGGGGCTGTAAGCCAAAATAGCCCCTACCTTTAACTCCTCTAGTGCTGCTCGGCGCAGTGGCAAGGCCATGGGCTCAAATAAAATCTTGCGCGCTCGTCGGCGTAGCCAGTCTTCTGCAGGCCGGGGCCAAGGTGAGGGCGCGCTAGCTACCGAGGGGCGTTGGGCCAATAAAGCAAAGGCATAACTTTGCGGTGCTTCCAGTTGGTCATGCAACAGGCGTCGGCCCGGTGGACTGGAGCGTTTGATGGCCTGCAAGGCTAAGATCTCTTGGCTACTGACCGCAAGCCCAGAAGGCTTAGGGCCGAAACCAGGGCGGTCGGAAAAGATAAATTGGGCCGAGGCGATCAGGTACAAAAAGACTAAGAAAAGATAAGCCGGGCGCTGGTTGCGCCGGGGGATCGCTGGCTGGAACTGCATGGCCGCGACTAAGGCCAAAAGCAACATAAAGAGGAACAAAAAGGGATACCCGCCCATTCCGTGGGGTTCTAGGTTGAGGTGCTGGAACAAGAATAGATGCACCACTGCCGCCAGGAATAGCGACCAAACGCCGGGCTCAGAATGGACCCGAGATTGACCGGTCCAAAAGGGAGCGGCGAGCAGCAAGAACCAGGTTTTAAAGCTCACCAATAAAGCAAATAGAGGCCATAAAATCCCCGGCAAGACCATCGACTTGGGCGAGGCGGTTTCGAGCACCCACCTTGAGAGTCCCGGCAGTTGCCTAACGGCATCCATAGCAGCCGCAGTGTTCCAACTCCACCGGTCCACCTCTACTGGAAGCTGAAAGCTCCCCATACCTTGGGCCTGGAAATAGAGCCACCCTAACATGGCGGGCCAAAACCAACTCAGAAAAAACAGCGGCGGTAAACTGGTTTTGCTAATCCACCAAAAGAAGGACAGGAAAAAGCCCGGCAATACCGCCGCGACGGCCAAAACCGGCTGGGTCATCACTACCAGCGGACCTAGCGCCAAGGAGATCAGTAGCAAGCCCGAAGGGTTCCCTCGGCGCACTTCTAATAAACTGAAGAGTTGCATCAGTAATAAAGCCAAAGCGAGCCCAAAGGAGGGGTCTAACAGGGCGAGATGCCAGCGTTCGCTGATGGAGCCAAATCCCGCCAACAGCAACCAAAAAAGCAGCCAAACCAATAAACGCCGCCCTGGCCACCGGTCAACTAAGGCGGAGAATCCCAGATAGATTATGGCCCAGTTAAGCAGCGTGAGTTCAAAGAAGTAGGCTTGGTCTCCCCGGTGGCCCAGAAATTTGCTTAAATAGAGGGCCATGAGTTCGGCTAGATGATAGACCGATCCCTTGCCTGTTAAGGCAAAAAAGAAGTTTTGGGGCGGGAAATTTAGCTTGAGCGCTTCTAAGGTGCCTAGGCTTTCCAAATCGACCATAGGCCGGTCCCATAGTCTGGGCAATTGAGCTTGGTTGGCTAAAAGGGCGACCACAATCAGCGTCGCCCCCAGCAAACCTAACTGGGAAAGACGGTGGTAGGTCAAGACCCGAAACAGCCGCTCGGAAAGCCCCTTAGGCCCCAACCAGTCGCGCAGTAGCCACAGGAAAAGAAAATGGCTGCCAAAGTAAATCCAGGGGCTTAGTCCAAAGCGCAGTGAAAGGGCATGAAAGGCCAGCAGGCTGTATAGGTGCCAACTAAGCCCCAGCCCTAAGGCCAGAGTCGGACGATTTTTGGTCCAAAATCCTTTACGATAACCTAACCGCGCTAACCAGAGTCCGGGCAGGAAGCAGAAGAGACTAAAATAGGCCAAAGGGCCGAAAATTTGGCTCATAAGAAATCGTTGGGGGGATCAAGCTTTTGGAGGACCCCTTAGGGCTGCTTCGGGTCCGCCGGTTTGAAATCCGCTTAGGTCTGTGGTGACTATTCCGCGAGGCGGATGTTGGTCTGCGAAAAGCCCTGGGGCTCTATTTAAAGCCTTTGAAACGGGGTTTTGTAGGGCTTGGTTAAAGAATTAAGTGTTTAGTTCAGGATAAGTGATTTTATCGCTCTTGGGGAGAGTAAAAGGGGTGCAACAGTTTATAATAGACCTTAAAAGCGAAGCGCCAGAGGGCTTTACCATTCTGCGCAGTTGCTGGAGGGCCCTAATTGGATCGTGCCAACCGGCGCTAACCCAGTTCTGGTTGCTTTTTTGGCGGCGTTGCCAAGGGGGTGCGCCGCTTTTTGGGCAGTGCCTTTTAAAAAAAATGGACCTAATCAGGATAAGCTTTTCCCCCGAAGGTGCGGTTGCTTTGAATGGGGCCAGTTGGTTCTGACTAAAATATAAACGCTTTAGAAATGTTCACAAAAAGGTCTTTACAGAAAAGCAAGGTTCACCTAAACATTGGGGCTATTGAGCACGCAGGGAGCGAGGAAAGACACCGGAAAAAATCAGGTTGACATCCAAACAACGGTCCCGTACGTTGGCGAAATATTACGCGGCAGGGGCCGGTAGCTCAGTTGGTAGAGCACCTGACTTTTAATCAGGTTGTCGGGGGTTCGACCCCCCCCCGGCTCACCATTCCGCGGATAGAACAGAAGCGTCCCCATCGTCTAGTCGGCCTAGGACACCAGCCTTTCACGTTGGTAACAGGGGTTCGAATCCCCTTGGGGATGCCAATTCCTAAGATATTCGTATCTTAGCGGCATCATCAAAGACGCGCCTTTTGCCAGATTGGCAATCTCTTCTTATTTAGTCGGCGACTCCCTTAAGGGAAGGCCCGTCAAAGTCCCCCTGGTTTTTCTTGTGCTTCGCCTTTCCTGCTTGTCCCTTAGGCATTGGCTGGTTTGGGCTCGCCCGGTTGTCTTTGCGGTAATGGCTAAAGCAATTAAGCCTTTCAATCCCTTTGATAGGTGGCTATACTGGCCCTAAAACCCAAAAGTGGGCTGAAGCCATGTCCTTCCAAGATGAATTCATCAACAACCGAAATGAAGAGCTGATCGAATACATGCGCGCTTCGCGCTTGTTCAGCCATATTCCCGGCGATTTGCTCAACCAGCTCGTTCCGTTGGCCGATTTACGCACCTATGAGCCAGGCGATGAAATTTTAGTCGAAGGCCAAGAGAACGACCGGGTCTTCTTCTTGATCCGCGGCGGGGTGGAAATCTATTCGGGCGGTGAATTCATTCTAGAACTCAAGCGCCAGGGGGACCTCTTTGGCGAAATGAGCGTGATCAGCTCCAAACCCGCCAGTGCCACCGTTCTCGCCAAGACCCGGGTACAGGTCTTTACGGTCAAGGGCCGCAATATTGGCAAGTACACCGACATTGACGTCGAGCGGATCAACCATATTCTCTACCGCCTCTTTGCGGCCGTGTTGACCGACAAGCTGGCGCTGACCACCTACAAGGCCAAACAGTATGAAATCGTCAACATCTACCTAAATAAGACCCAGCAAGCGCTAGCGGAAAAACACAAGCAGCTGCAAAAGGAAAAGAAGATTGCCGAGTCGGCGGCCAACGCCAAGGCCGCCTTCATTGCCACCATGAGCCACGAAATCCGCACCCCCTTAAACGGGATTTTGGGGATGGCTGAATTGCTGCTAAGTTCCGAAGTCAACTCAGAGCAGCGTGAGTTCACCGATTCGATCTTGATGAGCGGGCGCAATCTCTTAGGGATCATTAATGACATTTTAGATTACAGTCAGCTAGAAGAAGAAGACCTACGGGTTGAGATCGAAGAACTCAATCCGCGCGAGGTCATTGAAGACTGCTTGGCGATCCACGCTGCGGCGGCGGCGAACCGCGGATTAGAACTCTTCAGCCGCTTACCCGGCGATCTCCCCTTGGCCATCCGTGGCGACGCTAAGCGCATTGCTCAGGTAATCAACAACCTACTCTCCAATGCCATCAAATTTACCGATACGGGGGACGTCCAATTACTAGCCGAGATGCACATCGCCCAAGAAGGACATGAAGCAGGCGACGAATTGGTTTTTGAGGTACGCGACAGCGGCATTGGCATCCCGGAACCCAAACAGGATGAATTGTTCCAACCCTTTTATCAGGTCGATAGCTCCATCACCCGCCGCCACGGCGGGACCGGGCTGGGGCTGGTTATTTCCAAGCACCTTTGCGAATTGATGGACGCTCGTATTTGGTTTGAGAGCGAAGAAGGTAAGGGCAGTCGGTTCTTTTTTGCGGTCCCCGTTGAGCCGGTGGCTAGAGTGGTGGAGCCCGAATGGACCTTACCTGAAGGGAAGCACGTGGTGGTTTTTGAACGCAGCCTAGAGCAGGGGGAAGCCTTGGTCGAAAGGCTCAGCCGCTGGGGCATGGACGTCCAACTGATCCGCATGCGTGAAGAGCTGATGGAAACCTTAGCGGGAGAGCAGAGCTTTGACTTGGCCATCCTGTGCCTCGAAGGGACCGAATCCAGCGGGGCTAGACTGTTAGAGCAAATTGCCGCACTGCCCAGCAGAGCCAAACTGCCTTTGTTGTTGGTGACGCGCATGGGGCAAGGCTCGGGGATGAAGGTGTTGACCGACCATTGCCGCCACCTCTTTAAGCCCATCCGTGAGCGTAGCTTGCGGCGCGCGCTCAACGACCTTTTGGGTAAATACCACCTAGAACGGCCCGAGGTTCTGGGCCAGTTGATGGGCGAAAGTTATCCGATGGATATTCTGGTGGTGGAAGACAACCGGATCAACCAGCGTCTACTAGCCAAGTTATTGATCAAAGCCGGTTACCAGCCCGATGTTGCCAACAACGGGCTTGAGGCGCTCAGCCGCGTGGCCATCAAGAAGTACGACTTGGTGTTTATGGATATCCAGATGCCCGAGATGGACGGCCTGACCGCTACCCAGCGAATACAGGCCAAAATGGGCGTCAAGGCCCCGTTCATCATTGCCCTGACCGCCAATGTCTTTGATGACGACAAACAACGTTATCTAAAAGGCGGAATGGACGATTACGTGGGAAAGCCCTTTTCCCAAGAAGTTATCTATGGCAAACTGGCCAGCGTAGGTGCCCTAATCGCCGAAAAACGAGCCGCTCAGGAAACGGAATAGGTCGTGCATAACAGGGGAACCCCATTCGATCATCGTGATTTCGGGCCAAGGGACTCAAGGAAATGAGCTGGGATTACAATCGATATTACACCCTGCATGAAGCAGGCGACCGCGCCGCTGCTTTTGGCGAAGAGCTACTGGCCGCCTACCCCTTGACTCGGTCTTGTCTGGGCGTCTTGGGCAAACGCTTGGTCAAATCGGTTCAGTTCGGCTTTTTTTCCACCGGACAAGACATCATCATCGAGGGGGAAAAAGGACGAGATCTGTTCTTGCTCTGTGAAGGCAAAGTTGACGTCTTAGTGGGCGGTAAGCAGGTGGTGGAGATGAAAGGCCCCACGCTGTTGGGGGATAAGGGCATTATCGAGTCCGACTCGACACGCGCCGCCACCATCCGCGTCGCCAAGGGGTCGGTTTGTTTGTTTTTAAAAATCCCGATGGGATTGTTCATCAAAGACTTCAAGGCCCAGGTCCCAGACCCCCAGTTTGGGCAGGAATCGGCGATCTTCGCGGCCATGTTCCAAACCATTCAAGACCGCCTCTTCAGCTACATGGCTCACCAGAAAGCCCTGTGGGAAGAAGCGAACAGCCTCTTGAATGCGCTCAACACCAAGCTGATTGCCAAATCCCTAGAGTCCCAGAAAAACCTCAACTGGGACCCCAAGACTTGGGAACATGTCAAACGTCAGGTCAACAAACTGATTGGTTTCCGCTGGCCCGACGACTTAGATACGACGGGGCCAAATCTTTATGCGGTGATGGCCAAATTTCTGACCTTGAAGATGGCTCCTTTAAAGAAGCGGCTCAAGCCCGAGGAGTACAGCATGGCCCGGCACCGGCTGTGGCAAGGTTGGCTAGAAGAAATCGCCAAAGGAGTGCTCAAGCACCTCCCCAAAAAGGCGCTGCCCATCGATATTGGTGAAGTCGAACTATTTAACCCCAAGTTGTTCCGGGTCAAACTTTTGACCCTGCTGCGGAGCTTTGAAAAGCGCTTTGAGCTGATTGAGGGCATCGAACACCAAGCCGAAGCCCATTTCGGCAAGGGACAAAAAATTAACTTTTTAGATCTTTTTGCTTATCTGGAAAGCTTTGAAGCGGCCTTCAAGATCCCCCGGCCCAACTGGATTAAAGCGCTGCTTGCCCAAAAGACGGCCCAAATTGCCGCCAAAAGCGAAAATGAGTTTAACGGCTCCATTGTGCGGATGCAAAGCTTTTTAGAGCGGGTCCGCAGCATGAGCTTGGACCTAGGCAAGGCCCAGGAAGAAAAACCAGTGGATTTGGCCCAAGTCAACCGCATGGCCCGCGAAATGATGCGCAGCTACGATGCCCACATGCGTAAAGTCGAGGTTCCTGTTGGTAAGCGGCTGGGCGAGATTTATTACACCCATGAGGAAGTTCCGCGCGGGATTGACCTAGTCAAGGCTTCGGGCTCGAAGGCTGTGCGCCAGAGCATCGAGCAGGCCTACAATTTCCTTGCGACTACCTTAGGGCTGAATATCCCCAGCCTCCCGGCTCCTGTCGCCAACAATCTGTTTTATGTTTTCCGCGCCACGCCGGGCGACTTTATGCAGCCTAGTGAATTGGCGGCGAACTATTGGTTCCCTGTTTCTAGCGGGTTGACGCTCAAACAGGGCGATAAAGATCTCTTTTTTCTTAAACCCGGCGTTTTGTTGGGCGGTACCGCTTGGGCCGGAATCGCCGAAGATGAGGCTAAGGCCCTGAAGGTGGTCACGCCCGCTAGGGGGGAGAATGACCCAATAGATACGGCTTACTGCCTGATTTGTTTGCCTCGCCAAGAGCTTCCTTGGGAAAAGGAAAAGTGGGACGTTGCCCAAATCACCCGGCAGTATACTCTGATCCTGCAATGGTTGTGCGACAAAATGCTGTCCTTTGCCGGTGATTTGGTCAAAGAGCGGGACCAGCATTACGATAAATGGATCAAGGCCGAAACGGTACGCGACCTGGAGCGCCGGGTGCAGGAGTTTGAAAACAAGCCGGTTAAATTGACCCCGGTACAGGGCAAGGCGGTGATCCATTATTTGCGTGATATGCTCAGCATCAAGGCTGGACCCCCCGAAGGTATGGTGACTAACCAACTGTCAAAACAGGTCTATAACCAGCTGATCCGGCGTATCAAAACCGAAAACCCAAGCCTCAGCTTAGATGAGGTAGGTAACCAAGCTTATACCAAATTCCGCTTGCATCTAACCGAAATGGTCGAACTAGTCCGCGCCCATGAATCAGGCCCCAAGGCTCTGCCCGAGCGGGTAGAGGTATTCCACCAGATTGAAGAAGAGATGCGCCGCTTATTTCTTCGGCTCAAACAGCCGGTGGAGGAGTCTTACTTCTCTTTGTCGCTAACTGAAAAGCCGATGATCAGCATCGGGAGTATTGCAAAAAACCTTGAGCCTTATCCCTCGGTGTTCCGTAACTTCGCCAAAGGTTTTTTGAAGCTTTTAGAGCAGTCCCAGATCAACTTGATTTTTGAAACCGACGATTACCGCAAGAAGGTGGCTAAAATCAGCTCCATCCGTTCGCAATTTGACTTACAAGCGCTTCAGGCCCAATCGATCAGCGACGGCGTCGAGCGCCTGCGTGTTGCCCTGAAGGCTGGGGGCTAAAGCGCCTTGAGCAGGCCTCCGTCTAGCGCCAAGCTTTGGCCGCTTAGGTAGCTGGCGGCGTCGCTCAACAAAAAGGCCGCTGCTTGGCCCATCTCCTCTATGGTCCCATAGCGCCTCAGGGGGATGCTTTGCTCGGCGAGTTTTCGCTGTACTGCGGCGGTGGTGCCCCTTGCTTGCCCTTGGGCGGCATCTAAACTGGCGATTCGGTCCGTATCGATCCGGCCGGGCATCAAATTATTGATGCGGATGCCCTGGGGCCCCAATTCGCGGGACAAACTCTTCACCAATGCCGCCACCCCGGCGCGCATCACATTAGACAAAATCAGGCCCTCTAAAGGCTCCTTGACGGCAGTGGAGGTGATGCAGAGCAAAGACCCTGCCCCCTGTGCGGTCATCGAAGGCAAGAGGGCGCGGATTAGGCGTACCGCCGAGAGTAGGTTGGTTTCAAAGGCCCCTTGCCAATGAGCTTCCTCGAAACCCAAAAAAGCCCCCGCCGGGGGTCCTCCCGCGTTGACCAAAGCCAGGTCGGCACCGCCTAATTGTTGCAACCCGATTTGGGCCCATTCGTTAATCGAGGGGCCTCGGGACATGTCCAAGGGCGCAAAGCTGACTGCTTGGCCATATTGGTCTTCTAGAGTTTTAGCGGTACGCTCTAAGCTGACTAGGTCACGCGCGCCTAGGTGCAGCCTAGCTCCTTCGGCGGCCAATACCTGGGCGACACCCAGGCCGATGCCCCGGCTTGAGGCCGAAAGAAAGGCTCGTTTGCCCTTTAGCGATAAGTCCATAAGCAGCTCAAGTAGCCTGAGTTTTAGAGAATAATTGAAGGACCACCACACCCAGGAGGATCAATCCCATCCCAACCCAGGCACCGAGGTCCGGTTTTTGGTGGTAAACTATCCATCCGACAATGGCCAAGGCGCACATGCCCAACCCGGACCAAACGGCATAGGCTACCCCTAGGGGGATCTGGGTGATGGCCTTGGAAAGACACCAAAAACTGGCGCAGTAGCAGATAAAGACCCAAATCCCCATGACCGGCCGGGTGAACCCTTCGGAGGCCTTTAACGCACTGGTCCCGCCCACTTCAGCGGCAATCGCCAAAAGCAACCAAAGCCAAGCGTTCATCTTACCTACTCCGCAGGGGGTCGCTGAAGCGCGGGGCCATATTGCGCGGTTCTATGGGACTCGGATCTGGTTGGGGGTTGACCCGAGGAGCCAACAGGCAATTCAGCAGCAATTGATTGGACCCGCCCGCCGCTTGGGCATATTGAAGGCAGAGTTGCTTGTTTTCAGCGCTGGGGTTGAGGCTGCCGATCTGTTCTAAGGCTCCTCTTTCTAGCCTAAGGCAAATAGGCTCGCTGCGCAATCCGCCCCTTCGAGCCAAACCACTACAGAAAATTTCTGGGCTAAAGCCCAAGCGCCCTTCAAGGTTCGAGGGGGTCGACTGGCCCATCAGGGGGCCTTGGGGATTGGGGCCGAACATCTCCTCTATCTGAGGCCTTAAAAGGATGACCAATAGAGTAAACCCAGCCAGTGAAAGGCCGACATTGCGCCAATTGAAGGGGACCTCACCGATCGGTAACTCCTTATTGGCCCGGAACCCAGCCCAGAAGGACACCAAAATGGCCCCGACGGGAATCAAGGAGAGAAAGAAAAAGGCAATGCCTCTTACAATCTGTCCGTAGCCGATATAATAAAAGGGCGCAAAGAAAAAGGCGATCAAGTTAAAGGGGCGCTCCCGCAGTCGCTTGGTGAAGTCGAAGGGCTCGTCTTCAGGTGGCCGCGGCGGAGTCAAGGGCTCTTCGGGCGGCGGGGGTATTTCATCGGGCGCACCGGGTCCAGTTGGCTCCTCTGGAGGAACGGGTTCGGTTGGTTCTTCTTGCGGCGGCTCTACTGGGGGCTCCGAGGGTTCGACTGGTGCTTCCGGCTGCTCCTTATTGGGGTCAGGCTGGTTGGGGTCTTGGTTCTTTTCGGTGGTCATGGGGGTCCTTAACAAAGTCCAGAGATTCCAATTGGTGGTGATGGCCCAGGAAGCTGAGGGCTAATCCAGTTAAAAAGAGAGGGTACCAGAAAAAATCAAAGGTGAGACTATAGTAGAGTACAAAAAGCATCAAAGGGCCGTTGTGGCGGCCCATTCGGTAGATCAACCAGTAAAAGTATCCCGTTAGCAAGATGCCCCGAGCAAAAAGAATCTGCAAGAGCCCAGAGGTGGCTCCGCCTTCGATCAACTCTTTTAAGGGCAGGATGCCGATGCCAAAGATCATCTGCTGTAAGTCCGCCGCTAAAAATGCCCCCAAGGCGTTAAAAATGGACTGGGCCCGGTCTAACACAGAGGAGTTGGGTAGCGCTTCGGGATTAAAAAAGATATAGGCAATGGTCGGCAACGCAATCGCGGCGACTAAGGTTAAGATCAAAGAGACCGAGATACGCACCCGCCTAGTCCAGAGAAAGCCAAAATAAAGCACCAGGAACAAATAAAGCGAGTAAGACAGACTCAATACCGCCGCCACCAAAGCAAAGGTGGCCCAGACCTTTTGGCGGCTCTTTTCGGTAAATAGGTCACGGGCGATAAAGTAGTTGATGCCGGCAAAAAGTCCAAACAAGCCGGGCTCATCGAAGTAGCCGGTATAGCGGGGAAGTAGCCGCCCGAGCACGTTCTTTTCCAGTAAATTACCTACTAGAGGATGGAACTGGTAGGGGTAGGCGGTCTTTGCCGGAAAGGCGCTAAAACCGATCAGGCCCCCAGCTTTGCCCAAAACGCCTAGCACTGCCATGAAAAAAAAGGCGGCCCATAGCCAGATCCAAAGCTGGCGCACCCAAAGGTAGACACCTAAGTTGCGGTCTAGGGCTCGCAAGATCACCAACAGGAACAGCATTTTTAGGAAAAAGGACAGCACCTGTTGCGGGGCGTCGCCGCCCAAAAAGCCGTAGAGCCCTACGGTGATCATGGTCCATAAAAAATGCTGGCTGAACTTATAGTCATTGCGGACTAAGTAAAGCCCCATGAGTATGAGGATGACAAAAAATTCAATGAATAAGCGAATTTCTGCCGCAAAAGCAACATGGCTGACAAAGGGCGGATAGAGTAGCATATAGACGAAGATCAGTCCCGCAATCCCCAGATTGATGTTATTGAACCAGGGCTTTGGGAAGAAACGTTGCAGTGTATAAAACTGTAAGTTCCTCATGGGGCTTCAGCCAATTTGGATTCCAAATCATTGATCCGGCGCTCCAAGCCGGCTTTGGAATGGCGGAGTTCTTCAGTAGTACGGGCCAAACTGGCGTATAGGCTGGAGTTTTCCAAAGAAATGGCCACCTGAGACACCAGCAGCACCAAAAAGTCTACCCGGTCTCGGCTGAAGGCGTGGGTGGTCAGGTTGTTTTCCAGATAAAGAATACCCAACATACGGCCGTGGTGGATCACCGGTAAAGCCAGAATGGATTTTGGCTTGGCCTGTTCTACATAGGGATCATAACCAAAGATCGCCTCGTTGCGGGCATCGTCCAGCCAGACTTTCTTGCGGGTCCGGATCACATAAGAGATCACCGTTTGGGCGATGCGTTGGCAGTCTTCAAAGGCCTGTGAGCAGATACGGATCGGCGGGCTGTCGTCAACTGAACCCTCGGCGCGGATGCGGTGGTGCCCTTCTTGCTCCAATAAAAAATAGCCCCGTTGGGCCCCGGCGGTCTCCAAGATCACTTTGAGCAACTTGCGGATCAAACTAGAGGGGTCAATTTCTAGACTGACCGTTTCTAGGGTCCGGCGCAGCGCGGCCAAGTCAAGTAACTGCCCACCGCCCACTTGGGGCTGTGCGTCGCTGTTCGCTTCCACCGTACCCGTTTCTAGGTAGGGGCCGTATTCTTCTTCCATGGCCGCTAACTTGGCGGCAGCACCCCACTTGCGGTAGGCCAAAAAGGCCTCACGTAGATAAGCCCGGGCGATAGTGACCTTGTCTCTTGATAGGTAATAGCGGGCGGCCAGCTCGTTGGCCATGCCCTGAAGATGAATCCGGCCTTGAGCCTTGGCGGCGTCGATGGCCCGGTCATAGAGATCGATGGTTTCGATGAAGTTTCCGCTAGCGGCGCTCATTTCGGCGCAAACTAAGAAGTAGCGGTCTTCGAAGTTGGCTTCACAGGCCTGGGCCAATTTTTTGAGTTTTTCCCGGTTGCTTTTCAGGATGTCCCAAAAGCGTTTGCGCTCCTCGAAGCTCATCGAGGGGTATTTGGACATCACAATCAGCGAAAAATAGAAGTAATGTTCCGGCACGCCCAATTGCGCGTAGTTACGGGTCAGCCGGTCCGACTTCTGGATCAGTGCAAAGGCCTCGTCATACTGGGCGAGGTGGTAATGCAACTGAGCCATCAATAGGAAGTACCATTGGTTGGGCTGTTGGTTCCGCCCGGCCTTTAAAGCCGCTTCTAGAGCGCTGGGATCTCCGATCCGCTGGAGCGGGGTGGCGGCTTCATCCACCTCGCTTAAGGTGAGGAACATTCGGGTGGTGCGGATCACCCGGTTGAGGTCTTCGTTTTTGACCTGCTTGGCAAAGTCCTCGTGTTTTTTGATCTCTAACTCCACCAGGTCCAAGGGCGTGCCGTTGGCAAGGTGGGTGAACAATAGGTAGGCAATGGCGTTGGCGGCACCGACAAAGTCGCCGTACCGGACCCCCAATTGAGCGGCGTTCTGTAGATATTCTAAGCCTTCACGAATGGGCGCGCGCCAGTGGTTGACAAAGGCCCCAAAAACAAAGTTGAGCTGGCTGCTCAGGGCACGGTTTTCAACCTGCCGGTTCAGGTCCAGCGCCATTTTGCCCATAGTATAGCCCTGTTGGTAATCTTCCATGCCCGCGCAGAGCAAAACCGCGTAGTTCATGTAGCCGTAGGCCGAACTGGGGCAGTTGCCTTCGTTGAGGCTCGTTTCGACCATCTTTAAGGTCAAATAGACCCAAAGATTACGCCGAGCAATCACCGCCGCCGGGATCACGTTGCCCACAAGCTTCATCAAGGCTTGCTTGCGGCCGTTTTTCATGGGATCTAAAAACTGCAAGGTTTCGATCTTGTGTTTGGCCAACCGGGCAGCCATCTCCTGCATTTTTACTTGGGCGACAATGGTCACTTCGGAATCATTGGGCGGGACCTTTTCGTCCGAGAAGTGGTTGATCGCATCGACGCCTATCTCTAAAGCCTGTTTGAGATCCCCGGTCTTAATGAAGAGGTTGAGCTTGATGTTGATTACTTCTTCGCGTTCTTCGTCGGAGCGTAGATTGTCGTAGAGTAGTTGGAAGATGGGCTTGAAGGCCTCGGTATTGCCGGTAAAGTATTCGGCTTCGGCGCGCCGCACAAACAGCTCTTTGCTCAGCTCATAATCACTGCGCCAACTGTCTTCGCGCAGCAGCTCAGTCCCTTGGCTATAGTAGGTCCAAGCGGTTTCATAGGCGGCAATGGCCCGTGAATAGTCCCCAGCCATCAGGTTGAGACGGGCTAGTTCATGCCGCTCAAAGGGTTCGCTGATCAACTCGACGGCCAGGTTGAGTTGGTTGACGGTCTTAAAGACCCAATCTTCGGTTGGGTGTTCGGGGCGGTGCGCCACTAAGTGACGCCCGATGATTAAGTGCCGCTCCCGCTTTTCCTTAGGCTCCCACAGGCTAAGCGCGGCCATGTGGATGCGGTTGTGCAGGAAGTGGAAAGAAATTTCCTCATCGTTTGCGCGCACCTCGCGGTAGATCAATCCCTTTTTGAGTGGCTCCTCTAGGCGTTCCATCAGGACTTGAGGCGTCAAATCCAAGGACAGCGCAAGGGTGTTTAAGTCGAATTGGGTGCCGATGCAGGCGGCGGTCTTGATGGTTTCAGCTGATTCGGGGCTGAGGCTATTGATCTTTTGGATCAATAAATCCACTACGTCCTTGCTTTGCGCCGTTTTGTGGATGTCTTCTATCTGCCAAACCCAAGTGCCGACCGCTTCGTCCCAAGAGATTAAGGAGTTTTCGTTGAGGTGCTCTAAGAGTTGTTTGACGAAAAAAGGGTTGCCGTTGGTTTTGTCTAAGATCAGGTGGGCTAGCTCGCTAAAGTCCTGTTCCGAGCCGTATGCCTCGGCCAACATAGCGTTGAGGTCCTTTTCACGCAAAGGGCGGACCCGCAGCTCCTTGATCGGGACCCCGGACTTTTCCACTTCTTCTAAAAACATGTTTAGACTCACCGACTGAAGCGCCAGTGAATCACGGAAAGCCACCAACAGCATCAAGTGGCGGCTGTTGACGTCCGTCAAAAACTGCTGCAATGCCAGCAACGAGGCCGAGTCGGCAAAGTGGAAGTTGTCTAAGAAGATCACCAGCGGCTTACCTTCTTGGGTAAAGCAGCCTAAAAATTTCTGGATAGCATGGCCAATCCGGTTTTGTATCTCTAGCGGATCGACCGGCAGGTTAGGCAGGTCGCTACCCAAAATCAGCCTTAGGTCGGGTAGTAAGTCCGCTAAGATCGGTAGGTTCTCGCCTAGTTCGTATTTAAGTCGTTTGCGCCAAACCTCTAGTTGCTTTTCTTCTTGGGTCAAGAGATGGGCAACGAGGTCTTCAAAGGCTTCGCGCAGACTAAAATAGGGGGTGTCTTTATGTTGTCGTTCGAAACGGCCTTCGATCAAGTACCCACCGCGTTCTTTTAGGGGGCCTTTAATCAATTTCACCAAGCTGGACTTCCCTAAGCCTGCTGCTCCTTTGACCATCAACATCTCGACGCCGCCCAAGGCCACTTGATCGAAGGCTTCGGTCAAGGTGCGTCGGTGCTCCTCAACGCCGTACATCCGGGTGGGCAGGCGGAAATTATGCTCCGTGGCGCGGAAATCCAACTCGAAGTCGTCGACCCGTTGCTTTTCTTGCCAATCACGCTGGCAATGCAGGAGGTCGCTCAGAAGGCTGCTGGCGGTGCGGTAGCGTTCTTGAGCGGTTTTCGCCAAGAGCTTTTGTAAGATGCGGTCTAACACCGGCGGGACATCGGGCCGCTCTACTGATAAGGGAGGCGGCACTATCGCGATGTGGCTGTGGATCAACTCCATTTGGTCTTTGGTGGCAAAGGGAGGATGCCCGCTCAGTAATTCAAAGAAGATCGCGCCTAAAGCGTAAAGGTCCACCGAAGCGCCGACCTCGCGGTTGATCCGCCCCGATTGTTCGGGAGCCTGATAGACAAAGGCTTCTTCTAGGTTATGGAACGGGCTGATGTCCGATTCCAAAAGATTGCGGCCTTGGGCGCAATAAAACCCGGTCAGGTAGGTCTTACTGCCGACCGGATCGATCAAAATATTAAAGGGCGTTAAATCCTTATGGATCAGGCCGTTTTTATGCAGTCCTTCTACGGCCGCCACCAAGTTAACGGCCAAGTCCAAAAAGGCCCCGCTTTCCATGGGGCCGGTAACGTACTGCGGCAAAAAGAGCAGATCGCAGTTTTCATAGACCAGCAAAAACTCGCCTTTTTTAAGCCGAATTTGATGCGGAGGGATCAGTTGGGGGAGGGAACTCTTGGGGTCGATGGCTTCGATGATCTCGCGCGCTTCGTTGGTGAGCGTCTGGAGAATGACCCGCTTGATCAGGCCATGTTCTTTTTCGGCTCGATACAGCTCCGCATAGGGGTGATCGAGGATCAGTTGGAATTGTGGGTATTCGCTAATTAAGGTCATGGCTATCGGCGACAGATCCAAAACCCTTGGGTTTTGAGTTCCTTTAAATTACCAGGAATCCACAGGTCACTCAAGGAGATTCGCGGCGGTAAGCCCGCCTCTTTGCGTAAGGTCTGAGAATAGATTTGAGGGTATTTCGGGCTGGCTCCCTGGCGCAGGGTGAGTTCGGCTAAGCTGATCAGCAACAACTGGCTGGGCAGGTTGCGGAATTCCTCGGATTGGGTTTGGGACATAAAGTCTAGTTGCCTCCGGCTTATGGGCTCACAAAGTTCCTCGGTCAGTTGCTCGATAGGTACCTTACCTTCAGGCCACAAGTAAAAGGCGCTTAGATGCTCACTCAAAAGTAGGTCTAAAACCCAAATCTCGTCTCGGCTCAAGCGAGAGACCGGTTGTTGCTCGTCTAGGCGCTGGCCTATGCCGTCGTACCATAGCTGTTTGAGTAGTTTTAAGTCCTCTTGTTGGGTGGTTAAGTCGACTAGCCGCACCCGGCCTTGTTCAAAGAACAACTCGCGCGCTGCGGGGGGTGGGTCAAAGGATTGGGGGTCAAGCCTGGGGTGTAATTGGGCTTGAGGTTGGCTACAGGAGGCCAACAGTCCCCAAAGCAACAGAACCCAACGGCTGCGGCCCCTTAGCTTCAAGCGACCTCGTCCACCAAGGACGTTTCGAGGGCCAAGTAGGCTTGGTATTGGTCCCAAAGGCTTTCGAGCGGGACTTTCTCTACAATTAGCGCGTGCCCAATGCTGGTTAACGCCACAAAGGAGACCCCTTGGGAGGACATCTTTTTGTCGTGGCCTAACAGCTCCAAAAAGGTTTCTTTGCCCACCGCCGGATAGCTTAGTTTTAAGCCCAAGCCCGTTAAATGATCATGGACTCGATGCCAATCGTCTTGTTCAAGGTGCCCCTTGCGCCAGGACCAAAAGGCCGCAAAGTCCATCCCGGCGATTACCGCTTCGCCGTGTAGGTATTGATCATAGCCCGTATAGGTTTCGATGAAGTGCGCCAAGGTGTGGCCAAAGTTCAATAAAGCTCGTTGGAAGTGCTCTCGCTCGTCTTGCTCCACCACATTGGCCTTAACCTGACAACTACGTGAGATTGCGTCGGTCAGCAGGTTTTGGTCTTGGTGGAGTGCGGCCGGGGTGGTGCGGCTTAAAATCTGGTAGAGATAAACGTCGGCAATGAAGCCATGTTTGATCAACTCGGCATAGCCGGCTAAAAACTCCCGTTGTGGCAGGGTCTTGAGGAAGTCTACGTCGATCACCACCCCGATGGGTTGCTTGAAGGCCCCGATGCTGTTTTTTGCGAATCGGTGGTTTACCGCCGTTTTGCCGCCGACGCTGCTGTCTACCTGGGAGAGTAAGGTGGTGGGTAGCTGGATGTAGGCAATTCCCCGCATATAGGTGGCCGCCGCGAAACCGGTCATGTCACCGATCACGCCGCCCCCAAAGGCTATCAGGATGCTCTTGCGGTTGGCACCCCCTTGGGTCAGGAAGTCATAGATGCGGCTGAGGCTGTCTAAGTTTTTGTAGAGTTCCCCGTCTGGCAAAACCAGCTTTTTCGACTGCAACCCCTGCGGCAGGGCTTGCTCGACGGCCATAGGGTAAAGGCTATCGACCCGGTCGTTGGTGACGATGTAAACGAAGGTTTCTTTGTATCCAGCCAAAAGGTCTTTTAAGCCCTGCACCATCAAACCCGTGCCAATCTGGATTTGGTATTGTGTGGCTTGGCGGACCAGCGAGATGTTGATGCTTTTCATGTTGGGGTTAATAGAGGATTTTGAAGTTGTGCAAACCCTCTTCGATTTGATCTTCACTTGTTTGCACCGTGTCCACCCGAGATCCGCTGGGTCCCTTGCGGCACCATTTTTTTAGTTCTTCCAGGTCTTTGTCTTCGCCAAGAGCGTACACCTCAACCCGACCATCAGGGAGGTTTCTAACCCAACCCTTTATGCCCAGTTGGCGGGCTTCTTGTTGGCAGGTTGCGCGGAAGTATACGCCTTGAACTAGACCGGAAATGTAAATACGGATCGCCGACAGGGTAGGTGCCATTGAAGCGCTTGTCTTGGGTTTGGGCCAGAGCCTTGATGGAAGATTACCTTGATCAATTCGCTTGGATTTATTATCTTTGGGGCGCTACTTGCCCCTTGCTACACACTATGCGTCAAAGGGGCGCAAAAGTCTAGATATTCTCCCCCTCAAGCCGGTTCCAGTGGCCATGGGGGCCACATAACCGGTTGCGGGGCGGGTTATGGGCAACAATCTTGATCCATGGTGGTCCTAGTTATATGGCACGCAGCCCAAAACAAGAAATAGCCCCAGACGATATCGTCAGTGAGGGTCCGGCTATCAAACGGCTCGAAGAGGCGCTGCAACTCCCCCTGCCCCAGCGCGACGACTTTTGGAAAATTTCGCTACCTAGCACCAGCCGCTTTTCAGGCAAGAAAATATTCAAGGTATTTCAAAAGGAATTGCCTGAAGACGAGATCATTGCGCTACGCAAAGAGGCGGCCCAGTCGCCAGGTAAAACCATGGCGCAGTTGCAAAAGCTCAAGAAGATGCACCCCTACAACCCCAACTTACTGATGCTTTCGGCGATTTGTACCCATGGCATCAACATGAACTCATCAAACCCTTCGGCGATGTTTGGGGCGCTCAAGCAGGCGAACAAAGATGCCGCTTCGGCGCTGATCTTTGACGGCATGAGTCTTTACAACTTCGAAAACTTCTTTAGGCTCTACCATTTGCTGTTGGAGCGCTACAAGCGGCAGTTTGACAAACTTTCCAGGGAATTTCGCGGCGACAAAGCCGCCCTGGCCCGGGCCAAGATGGAGTTTGGTAGTTCGATGTTGGATCTATTGACCGATGAAATGGTCAAGGGCCGTGCCGTGGTAGGCCACCTGAAAAAGAAGATCATGGCCAATGCCTACGCGCACGGAATCAACTTTGAGCGGATTGAGCGGGCCGCTCAGTCGATTGAGGCCGGTAAGCCCAAGGAGCCCGTGGGCTATTTTACGGCCAACGAGACGATTTCCTTTACCTATGCCTTTGGCGTCGCCGCAGCCAAGGTGCCTCTGTTACATCCGCTGGTAGACCGCTTGATGGATGCGATCCCCTCTTTGACCTCGGCTTTAGCGATCCGCAAGGTGTCGATCCAGTCGGTTCGACATTTTAGCCTCTTCCGCATAGCAGAGGCCGAAAAAAACGAAGAACGTATGCGCCGGGTGGCTAAAGTGATCTTCCAGGAAAACCACAGCGCGATGCTGAAGATGGAAAACCAGCCCGTGAACCAGCCCTTTGAGGCAGATCCTTACCTTAATTTGGGGCTGATTACCTACAAGTGCGAAGGATTGTTCCAACCGGCCGAACAGGCCAAAATGGTGGCCACCGCGTTGACCGCCGCCGAAACGCTGGTTCGCAAGGACCAAACCAAAACCAAGGCCTTTACCGAAGCGGCTCAGGCCCATGTGCGCCGCCTATCTAGCATGACCCGCGAAACGGCAGCCTTTGAGCGTTAATTGCTGCTGCGGCAAAGGCTCAGGGCTCCAATCTCCTCGGCGCCCTCTTTTTTAAGGCAATGGGCTAGCTGGTCTAAGGTTTGGCCGCTGGTGCAGACATCATCAAACAACAAGATATTTAGTCCCTCGACCCCTTGGGCCCCGAAGCTTTTGTGGAGGTTGGTCAGACGGCCCTTACCGCTCAATCCGGCTTGGTGCTTGGTATAGCGGGTCTTCTTGGCTAATTGGCTGCCTAAGGGGAGTTGGGTTTGTTGGCGTAGGAGGTAAGACGTTTGGTTGAAGCCCCGCATCCGCAGGCGGGCGTGGTGGATCGGTACCGGTAGGATTAGGTCATACTGGCTGAGCCATTCGGTCTGGCGCTCCATCCACTGGGTTAGTAGCTGTTGCAGCAGCCGCCCGGCAATCAGATCCCGAGAATACTTGAGCGCCGCAACCCACTGGTTGACGGGCTCACGGTAGTAAAAGAGGCTCTTTAGCTGAGTGATGTCGGGGGCAAAGTCTTCGCGGCAATCTCCCTTGAGATGGGCGTAGCCGCAATAAAAGCAAATTTCTTCTTCAAACCAAGGCAACCGCCCCACACAAGTCGGGCAGATGCCCATCGGCTCGCTAGGCTCCATCAATAAGCCACAGCCGTAACACCAGCGCCCAGGTGCAAAGGAGCGCAAAAGCCTTTTCATTGCTTGGCCATGAAATATTCAAAGGCCCGGTAGCTGCTGCGTACCAAAGGGCCCGAGGCGACGTAAGCGAAACCCATTTCCCGTCCCAACTGACCTAATTCGGTAAATTCTTCGGGGCTAAGGTAGCGGAGAACCGGTAGCTTGGCTTTAGTGGGCTGTAGATATTGTCCGAGGGTCAAAAAGTCTACCTGTGCTTCGCGTAGGTCTTTCATGGCTTGCAGCGTTTCTTCGCGGCTTTCGCCTAAGCCTAATAGGAGGCTGGACTTGGTGCGTTGTTGGGGGGAATATTTTTTGATGTGGCCTAAAACCTCAAGGGATTGTCGGTAACCACAGCGCGGGTCGCGGGCTAGTTTGCTCAAGCGCTCGACGGTTTCTAAGTTATGCCCCAGCACCAAAGGAGGATGCTCCAACAGCAGTTCTAAGAGGTCCAATCGGCCCGAAAAATCGGGGGCCAGCAGCTCCACCATCAGTTCGGGGTTGGCTGATTGCACCTGCTCTACTACCTTGGCCATATGGGCCGCACCTAGGTCGGGCAAGTCATCCCGGTCCACGCAGGTGAGGACTAAATACTTGAGTTTTAAGGCCTTGGCGGTGCGGGCGATTTTGATGGGCTCCTGTGGGTCCGGTGCGGCCGGACGTGCGGCGGTCTCGACGGAGCAAAACCGACAGGCCCGGGTGCAGACCTCGCCTAGCAACATGAAGGTGGCGGTGCCTGAGCTCCAACACTCGCCCAGGTTGGGGCACTTGGCTTCTTCGCAGACTGTGGCCAGTCCCTCTTTACGCGTGAGTTCGGAAATCTGCCTAAACTCCGGTCCCTTAGGTAGGCTGACCTTGAGCCAGTCCGGCTTGGCTTGTCTTTTTGGAGTCTCTTTCACATGCCCCTAATCAATGAAATCGGTCTTTTGCCCTTTGAAGTCGCTTCGGGGGCCCGCCAAATGGCGATCGATCAATGGATGCTTGAGCAGCCCGGCGCGTGGCTGCGTTTTTACGGCTGGCTGAGGCCGACCTTAAGCTTGGGTCGCAACCAGGGCCCGGATCCGCAAATGAATCTGAGCGCGGCGCGGGCTGCCGGGATTGACCTCGTGCGCCGTGCCACTGGGGGCCAAGCGGTCTTGCATCACTTAGAGCTGACCTATTCTTTTGCCGCTGGGGTCCCCCCTATGGCTCGTTCCATTCTCCAAAGCTACCGGGACATCCGTCAACCTCTATTAACGGGACTCAGCACTTTGGGCCTCAGCTTGTCTGCGGCACCTGAAGAAGCCAAATTCCGCCCGGTTAGTTCGGTTTGTTTCGCCAAAGCGGCGGGGCATGAGATTTTGTATCAGGGGCGCAAGCTGGTTGGTTCGGCCCAGCGGCGCAGCCGCGGAAGGCTTTTGCAGCATGGCTCGATCCTCTTAGGCTTGGACCTGGACTTGCATCAAAGGGTTTGGCCCCAACGGGCAGCGCAGGATTGGGCCCGAGAGACGGCGAATTTGGGGGAAATCTTAGGCGAGGTCGAGCCCGAAGGTTTGGCCAAGCGCTTAGAGATTTCCTTTGCCTTGGCTTTTGGGGCTCAACTCCGGCCCCACCAATGGAGTGCCGAAGAGCGTCAAGGGCTTAAAGCCACCGAAGGTCGCTTTAGCGTCTTGTAAGTTCCGGTCTATAGGGAATCTGCGATTTGCAGGAGCTAGGCGCAACCAGACGGAGCCCAGGAGACCATGAATTTGAGAGAGGGGCTGGGGGCGGCCCAGCGCAAAAACTTGGCCCAAGGAGTGGGGGTTTCCTGGGTCTTTGGGATTCAGCTCCGGCCCCACCAATGGGGGGCCGAAGAGAAAGGGGGCTGGAGCAACCGAGGTTGCTTCAATATCTTGTAAGCCTGAAGCCTACGGGTAGTCTGCTGACTGCAAAAAGTCTGTTGACTACAGGAAGTTACGGGCACGAGCGGCAGCGCGCTTGCGGTCCTTATGCCGGGTCTTCTCGGCTTCCTCGCGCTTGAGCTTGCGCTTCACACAGGGTTTGGCGTGGTAGCGGCGCTTCTTGAGTTCTTTAAAGAGGCCTTCGCGGATCAATAAGCGTTTAAGCTCCCGCATGGCACGTTCGACTTGGTTGTTGACTACTTTAATCTCCATGAAGCGAATACCTTCCTTTTCAGTGTGAGAGGGTTCCGAAAATCTGGGTTTATCCCTCAAGCTAACTTGGAGACTTAGAAATTGTCAACTATTCTTGGGGTAACCGTCCCTTGGTTAGTTCGTCGTAGTAATATGGGCCGTAAGGATCGAGCCCCATGATTTCCCGCCGAAGTAGGTCTAGCGCGGTTAGAGCGGTAAATCGCTGGAACTGTGTCCGTTCTCTTTGGATCACCAAATGACGTACCTGGGGATTTTCGGCGCTACCAAAACCTATATATACGGTGCCCAGCGGTTTTTCTGCCGTTTCGCCCGTCGGCCCGGCGATGCCGGTGATGCTGATGCCCCATTTGGCTTTGCTGGTCTTAAGTAAGCCTAGCAACATCTCGCGGGCCACTTTTTCGCTCACCGCGCCGTTGCGTACCAAGGAGTCGTGGTCTACGCCCAGCATCGTTTCTTTGGCTTCATAGGCATAAGAAACCAAGCCACCCCAATATATCGAGGAAATCCCCGGTTGGGCGGTGATCAACGAGGCCATCAGGCCGCCGGTACAGGACTCGGCACTGGCAAAGGTTTCTTGACGGTCGATCAGGAGCTTGGCGATCACCCCGGGCAGTTCGTCCCCCTGGCTATAACAATGGGGGCCAAAGAGGTCTAAGATTTCTTGGTTGGTCTGCTCTAGCAGTTCCTTCTGCTCGGGCCTTGCCCAAATCTTTACTTCTGTGAAGGGGGCGACAGCGCGGAAGCCTAGCCGCAATTCGTTAAAGGGGTTATGGTCACGGTATTGGGCCATGATCATCCGCTCGATCCGCGATTCACCGAGCCCTAAGATGAAAAACCGGCGCAGTTCTCCGGCGGGGCCCAGCTGTAACCGCAGCCGTAACCAGGGGATGATGTGGTGCTCAAACATACTGCCCACTTCGGCCGGCGGGCCGGGCGTGGCGATCAAAAGGCAGTCCCCGATCAGGCAAGCGTAACCTAAGGCCGAGCCCACCGGGTTGTGGAAGGTGATGGCCCCTTCGGGTAGGCGGCATTGCTTGTAATGTACCGACTGGGGGTCCATCTGCGCACCCACGCGGCGTTCTAGATGGGCCTTGGCTTCGGGGTGTTCGGTTAAGGGGAGGTTGAAGGCCGTCGAGACGGCCTCGTTGGTGCGGTCGTCCACCGTAGAGCCCATGCCGCCGTTGATGAACAAAAGGTCCATCTCGCTAGATAGCTCTTTGAGCTCCGTAACCAAAGCCAGCAGGTCGTCACCGACGACCCGCTTTTTCGAAGGGCGCATGCCGAATTCTTGTAGCGCCTTGGCGATCAGGCTGGAGTTGGTGTCAACGATGTCACCGTAAAGGACCTCGTCGCCGGTGATCAGAAGAGCCAGTTTGCGCTTGTCAATAGACGGGGGCATTGATAGTCCTCAGTCGAGAAGAAATAAGGAGTGGTGGCTTATGCTCAAGTTAGGGGTGATCGGCGTTTTAAATGCCTTGCCGGTCTATTATCAATTGATTGAAAACCCACCGGAAGGCCTTTTTGAGCCTTGCTTCGGCAAGGTAACAGAGCTGAACCGGAAACTCAACCAGGGAGCCTTGGACCTCTCGGTGGTTTCCTCTTTTGAGTACGCCCTCAACGCCGATCAATATTACGTGCTGCCCGGTCTCTCGATTAGCGCTATGGGTCCGGTTAAGTCCATTTACCTGTTTAGCGACCGGCCCTTAGGGGACTTGCGGGGTCAAACCATCCGCCTGACCGAGTTTTCGCTCACCTCGGTGCACCTGATCCAATATCTATTACAAGACTTGGCCGTTCGCTATACCCATGACCCAGAAGAGCCACATGCCGCTGAATTGCTGATTGCCGATGAGGCGATCCGGCGGTTTTACCGCCGCAGTGACGCTTATGTATATGACTTAGGCCAGCTTTGGAAGGATCGGACCGGCCTGCCCTTTGTGTTTGCTCTTTGGGTGGTGCGCCGTCAGGCCTTTGAGCGTGAACCTCAAGCAGTGCACCAGTTACACGCCCAATTGCTTAAGAGCCGCGACGCCGCCAAAGGGCTGTTAGAAGAAATCGCCCAAAACCGGCACCAGGGCGTCTTTCCCGATGCTGCCACCTGTCTGGACTACCTAGCCAACCTAGACCACCACTTAGGTCCGGCGGCGATTGAGGGTTTTTTGTTGTTTCAAGAGAAGATGGTGGGTATCGGCAAATTGCCGCGAGCCGTCCCTCTTAGCCTGCTGCCAGAATAGGCTTGACCTTAAAAAAAGGGATAGACAAGGTGGGTCAGGCCTTTTATTATTCCGAGTTTAACGGACTACACCGCTAACCCTTTCCAACTCCAACCTCCACGGATTTAGCTTAAGATGAAAGAAATCAATCAATTGCGGAACATCGGCATTTCTGCTCACATCGACAGTGGCAAGACCACGTTGACCGAGCGGATTCTCTATTACGCTGGTAAAATCCACAAGATCGAAGAGGTTCGCGGCGGCGGTGCCGGTGCGACCATGGACCACATGGAGTTGGAAAAAGAAAAAGGGATCACCATCACCTCGGCGGCGACCACCGTTTTCTGGCACGACAAGACCATCAATATCATCGACACCCCCGGCCACGTTGACTTCACCGTTGAGGTGGAGCGTAGCTTGCGCGTGCTCGACGGCGCCATCATGATCCTCTGCGCGGTGGCCGGTGTCCAGTCTCAGTCGATCACCGTAGACCGCCAGATGAAGCGCTACAACGTACCCCGCCTGTGCTTCATCAACAAGATGGACCGCATGGGTGCCGATCCCTTCAAGGCGATCAAGGCGCTGCGCGAAAAACTGGGCCACAACGCGGTGCCCATGCAGTTACCGATTGGCGCTGAAGAAGACTTTGTCGGTGTGGTCGACTTGGTCACCATGAAGGCCTTCTACAACGAAGGTGAGCGCGGCGATGACGTGATCGTTAAAGATATCCCCGCTGAGTTGCAAGAACAAGCCGAAGAGATGCGCGCCGAGATGCTCGAAGCGGTCAGCATGTTTGATGACCAGTTGATGGAAGACCTGCTTGAAGGTAAAGACATCTCCGTTGAGGCCATCAATAAAGCCGTCTGGGCCGGTGTGAATAGCCTGAAATTCACCCCCGTCTTTATGGGTTCGGCCTTTAAAAATAAAGCAGTGCAACCTCTGTTGGACGCAATCTGCCGCTATCTGCCCAGCCCTATGGAAGCTCAGCCGACCAAGGCGACCCGGGTAGACAACGGCGAAGAAGTTAAAATTTACCCCAAGCCCGAAGCACCTTTGGTGATGATGGCTTTTAAGATCACCGAAGAGCAGTTCGGTCAGTTGACCTATATTCGGGTCTACCAAGGAACCTTGGAAAAGGGCGCGACGGTATACAACGTCCGGACCGGCAAAAAGCTGCGGGTTGGACGGATTGTGCGGATGCATGCTAATGACCGCGAAAACATCGATACCGCCGTTTGTGGCGACATCGTTGCCTTGGTTGGCGTTGACTGTGCCTCCGGTGATACCTTCTGCGACGAGAAAGAAAAAGTCGTGTTGGAGTCCATGTACATCGCCGATCCCGTAATCAGCTTGGCCATCAAATGTACCGATGCTGCTGCCGCTGACCGTATGTCTAAGGCGCTGTCTCGCTTCATGAAAGAAGACCCCACCTTCCGCGTGATGACCGACGTAGAGTCCGGTGAGACCATCATCAAAGGTATGGGCGAATTGCACTTAGAAATCTACATCGAGCGGATGCAGCGCGAATACAAAGTGCCCGTCTCGGTTGGTGCGCCTCAGGTAGCTTACCGCGAAGCGATCACCATCCCCTCTAAGTTCGACTATACCCACAAGAAACAAACCGGTGGTTCTGGTCAGTACGCTTGTGTGGTCGGTAGCATCGAGCCCGTCGACTTCACCGTTGAAGGCGCTCAGGACTTTGAGTTCAAGAACAACATCAAGGGGGGCTCAATCCCCACCGAATTCATTGGTGCCTGTGAGGCCGGCTTCCGCGACGTCATGGCCGAAGGCCCTCTGGCTGCGTTCCCCATGGTTGGCGTCAAGGTTATGTTAGACGACGGTAAGTTCCACGAAGTGGACTCTAGCGACATGGCTTTCCGCATCGCTTCTCGCCAGGCTATGAAGCAGGCCGTACGCGGTGCCAATGCTCAGTTGCTAGAGCCGATGATGAAAGTGGAAGTGGAAACGCCCAGCGAGTTCCAAGGCTCGGTAATCGGTGACCTTTCTAGCCGCCGCGGTATTATCGGTGGTTCTGAAGTGCGCGACGAAATGACCGTCATCAACGCTACGGTGCCCCTTTCGGAAATGTTCGGCTACTCTACGGTGCTCCGCTCGGCCACCCAGGGTAAAGCCGGCTTCTCGATGGAATTCGACAGCTACGCTGCGGTACCCCGCAGCTTGCAAGAAGGCATCATCAAAGCCCGCGCAGAAAAGCTCAAAGAAGACGAGTAAGCTTCTTGCCCCTTTCGGGGGCCCGCTTGCAGCTTAAAAAAAAGCCCGCCTTGGACCCGTCCAAGGCGGGCTTTTTTGTTTTGTGGCGAAAACCTAGATGGCAAGCGCCCGGAGCATCTGCACCGGTATTACCCCTTGATCAAGCCAGGGACCCTTGGTGAAGCCCCGCCGCCCTTGGCTTCAAAGGCTTTTTTTCGACCCTTCAGCGTTAAATTCTTTGAGGCGACTTAAGGAGCTAATTCCCGAAGGATCTGCACCAGGGCCTCGGCCCAATCTGCTCCGTCGTTGAGCGAGGGGACGAGCTGCAAGCGCTCACCGCCCAGCGCTTTAAACTGTTTGGCTCCTTCTTGGGCGATTTCCTCTAAGGTTTCTAAGCAGTCGGCCACAAAACTGGGGCTGTAGACCAATAGCCGCTTGATGCCCTGCCCGCTGAGCCGCTCTAGTTCTTGGTTTAAGCTAGGTTCTAGCCATTTAGCCCGGCCCAAGCGGGACTGGAAGACCACTGAATATTGCTCCATCGGCACTTCAAGCCGGTGGGCCAATTCGCGGGCGGTGGCGAAACATTGGGCCCGGTAACAGCCCCGCCCCGCCGCTTCGGGGATGGCGCAGCATTCGGGACTTTGCAGGCAGTGGCCCGAGGCGTCAGATTTAAGGATTTGGTGTTCCGGTAGGCCGTGGAAACTGAAAACCAAGTGGTCAAAGCCCTCCTGCCACAAGACACGGCCCCGGTTGGCGAAGGCGTCTAAAAAGGCGGGGTGGTCATGGAAGCTGCGCTTGATCAAGAGATCGGGCAGCGTGGGCCAACTGCCTAATTGCTCCATCACCGCTTCTATGGCCGAGCCGCTGGTCGCCGAAGCATATTGAGGGAACAGCGGCAAAACCACCAGCCGCTTTAAACTGGATTTTTTTAAGCGCTCCAAGGTTTCGATCAGCGAGGGATGACCATAGCGCATGGCCAACTCAACTTGCCAATCAACGCCTAAAGACTGACTGATCTTTTTTTGGATCTCCTGTCCGTATGCTACCAGCGGGGACCCGGCCTCGGTCCAGATGCTCTGATATTTAGGGGCAACCTTTTGGGGGCGTCGCGGGAGAATGACCAACCGCAACAGCAAGCTGCGGGTAAGCGGCGGAATGTCCATCACTCTAGGATCAGACAAAAATTCGCCCAGGTAGCGCCGAAGAGCGGGGGTCGTTGGGGCTTCGGGACTACCCAAGTTGATCAATAAGAGGCCATTAGAAGCGGTCATGGTTTCCAAAAGGGCTGGCAAAAGGGGTCAAAGCAAGTTATTCTAGACTACCAAACCCCAGGCGGCCCGGCAATATGCAAGTCATTAAAGAAATTCAAACTCTTAGGCAATGGATCGGCCCTGCTGGACCCCAGGACTTAGGGCTGGTGCCCACTATGGGATACCTGCACGAAGGGCATATCTCGCTGGTCAAACGTGCCCTGTCTGAGAACCGGCGGGTGGCGGTCAGTATTTTTGTGAACCCCGCCCAATTTAACGACCCTGCCGATCTGGAAAAGTACCCCCGCAATGAAGCAGGGGACCTGGAATTGTTGCGCCAAGCTGGGGTGGGGGCCGTTTTTCTGCCCAGTCCTGAGGTCATCTATCCGCCCGAGTTTAATGCTTTGGTCCGGGTCGAGCGCTTGACTGCTCCGCTCGAAGGGGCCAGCCGTCCGGGGCACTTCGATGGGGTGACGACGGTGGTGGCCAAGCTCTTTAACCTCTTTACGCCCTGCCGGGCCTACTTCGGAGAGAAGGACGCCCAACAGTTGCTGGTGATCCAGAAGATGGTGGCGGACCTGAATTTTCCGGTCAAAGTGGTGGCTTGCCCGACCCAGCGTGAAGCCGACGGATTGGCTATGAGCAGCCGGAATGCTCGCTTGACCCCAGACCAACGGGCCGAAGCCCCCCTTTTATACCGGGCCTTGTTGCATGCGGAAAAACGGGTGGCCGAAGGCCTGAAAGAAACACCGCAACTGCTAAAGGAGATGACCCAAATCATCGAATCCGGCCCCCTAGCGGTGGTGGACTACATTAGCTTCAATGACCCGAAAACCTTAGAGCCCGTTGAGCAGATCAACGGCGAAGTGCTGGTTTCATTGGCTGTTTTTTTTGGGGCCTTGCGGTTGATCGATAACATCCGGCTGCAGGGAGGCGCTTGAAATGGACGCTTTAGCGCTACGATTAGCCAATCAAGCTCAAGAACATGGCTGGATTGAGGCGGGACAGAGGATATTGGTCTCCTTAAGTGGCGGGGCCGACAGCACCGCCCTGGCTTGCATTCTCTCAGAGTGGAAACCTAAGTTCCAATTGGAACTGTTACTGGTCCACTTTAACCACCACCTTCGGGCTGAATCAGAAGACGAGGCGGCCTTTTGCCAGAAATTGGCCAACCAGTTGGGACTACCGCTGGAGATTTTTGCCCCCGAGGCTCCCTTGGGTGGGGCGGGCATCCAAGCCGCCAGCCGCGCCTGGAGGAGGCAAACCTTATTAGACCGGGCTTCTAGTTGGGGGGCCCACCGGATTGCTTTAGGGCACCAGATTCAAGACCAAGCCGAAACGTTGCTTTGGCGCATGTTGCGCGGAACCTCCTTGATCGGGCTAAAGGGGATGCGGCCACTGGAAATCCCGTGGTTTCGTCCCTTATTGGAGCTATCCCGCGCGGATTTGATCGATTACCTGGGGCGGCGCGAACAGGCTTGGATGGAAGACCCCAGCAATGCCCGCAACGATTACCAAAGAAACCGCATCCGCAACCAACTCCTACCCCTATTAGATGAGCTTTCGGGCACCCAGTCGGCAGGTAAGCTGGCCAAGTTAGCCCGCGAAGCCCAGGATTTAGAAGCCCACTTTTTGGATCTTTGCGAAGAGGCCGCTTGGAGTTCGGCGGCGCTTTCTTATGATCAAATAAGCGACCTAAAGCCCCTCTTTGCTATGGAGTTGCTGCACCGGTTTTTATTGGATAAGGGGGTGCGCGAAATCGGACGGCACCAGCTTGAAGATGTTTTGCGCTTAGTGCTGAGCGGCAAAGGCGGTTGGCAGGTGAATCTAAAGGACGGTTTGGCCATCGAAGGCAAAGGAAGACTGCTCCGTGTGGGAGTCGCCGGTTAAGTTGGTACGCTTCTGGAATAGATGGGTAGCCCCCTTGGGCCTACCGAATGGAGTCTATGAAGCCTTTACTCTTTCTTTTTCTATCTCTCCTCTGGGTCCCAGGGGCCTGGGCTGGGTATTCCAATCCCGAGCTGAAGGTGCTGATCCTGACCACTTCGCAGCCCTTTACGCTCAGCTCTAAGTCCCCTATTCAGGTTGAAGGTGCCGACCTCGGTCCTGGGGGCTTTAAGAGGCTGGATTTTGTTCCCAAGGGACGTGGCTTGGTCCAGGTGGCTCACCTACAAACCCGCAGTACCTTACGGCTACATGCCCAAGGTGATTGGGTCTTGCGTTGGGGCAACAAACCGGCCAAGCGCTATGAAGGCTTTTTTGAGGTCTTGCCCTTTAAGGGCGGGGTGTACCTGATCAACCACCTAGACACCGAAACCTACCTTGAAGGCGTGCTTCCAGGGGAGATCAAGACCAGTTGGTCTATGGCCGCCGTCAAGGCTCAGGCAGTTTTAGCCCGTACCTACGCCCTTTACCGTCACCACGAACGCCGCAATGCCGCTTGGCACCTCAAAAGCAGCACCGCCGACCAGATGTATCTAGGACGCAATTCGGCGGACCGCCGGGCGGTGCAAGCGATCAGTGAAACTCGGGGGATTGTGGTCAGTTATCAGGGGCGTTTGGCCCAGACTTTTTATCACAGCAATTGTGGCGGCAGCACCGCAGACCCCGGTTTGTTGTGGGCCTATTCCCTGCCCTACTACCCGATCATTGATGTGCCCTATGGTTACGAGGACCCGCGCTACTTTTGGGAGCACCCGGTCAGTTTTGAGAAGATGAGTCAAGTACTCAAGGCCGCAGGGCTAAAGCCAGACCGTCTTGAACGCGTTTCGGTTAATCAGCGTACGCCCTCGGGCAGGGCCTTTGACTTGATTTTAGAAGGCCAATTCCGCCAATCGATCTTGGCTAAAGATTTCCGCAAATATCTTGGGTATACCAAGCTGCCTAGCTTGAAATTTGAAGTGGCCGAAACCGAAGAAGGCTTTCTGTTTACCGGCCAGGGGAACGGGCATGGCGTAGGGATGTGCCAGTGGGCGGCCAAGGAGATGGCCGAAAAGGGCTATAGCTATCAAGATATTCTGCATTTCTTCTACCGACCGATCGACCTCGGTTACTACGCTGGGTAAGGCCTTATTTAAGCCCCTCGGCGGCCCCTTCTAATTCCAGTAAAGATCGTTTCCAGGCGTCTCCGCTGGCGAATCCGCCTAGCGTTCCGTCGGCGCGGATCACGCGGTGGCAAGGGATGATGATGGGTAGGGGGTTGCGGCGGTTGGCCCCGCCAGCAGCCCGCTGGGCTCCGGGGCGGCCCATGCGGCGTGCCTCTTCGGCATAGTCGATGGTTTGACCGTAAGGGATTTGGCAAAGCACTTTCCAGGCGGCTTGCTGGAATTGGCTCCCTTCGGGCGCAAGGGGCAGGTCAAATTGCTGTCGTTGGCCCCTAAAATATTCCTCTAATTGGCGTTGTGAGCTTTGCAGTAGCGGATTGTTTCCGCGCTTTGCACCTTGAGGAGGGCTACCGAAAGGAGACAGTTCTAAAGCCACCAAGGCCCCCCTGCGCTCAAAGAGCCGCAGGCCGCCGATGGGTGATTCAAAGGACAGATAAGTCAATTCCCCCAGGGGGGCTTTCCACTCCTTAGCCATAGTTAACCTTGCTGGTCCAAAGCGCCAAAGACCTCGTCATCGTCCGGGAAGCGACCCCGCTGCTTTTTTGACCAGATCATCAATCCATCGACACTGACTTCAAAGACCCCTCCGCTGGAGCGGATCAACTCGGCTTGGACGCCATATTTCTGTTTGATTTTGTCCGCCAGACCGGCGGCGCGGGGTTCGTAGTTTCAAACGCCGCAGTATTCGATCTTAATTATCATCAAGGTCCTTTTTGGTTTCCATGGCTTGTAAGAGGATCGCGCGGTTGTAAGCATCGATCACGTCTTTACGTTTTAAGATACCTAAGATCACGCCCGGATCGTCGGGGCTGACCACCGGGATCGCTTCTATGTCTTTAAGCCCAAACTTCCTGATCGCTTCGGTTAAGTTGTCATGGGGGTACAGCTTAAGCACTTCGGTTTCGGCTAGCTCCTTCATCACTACCAAATGTTCCAGCCCCTCTTCAAGAAGAATTTCGCGGATATCCTGGAAACTCACCACGCCGGTCATCTTGCCTTCGTCGTTAATTACCGGGTAATATTGGCTTTTAGAGTTCGGGAAGATGACCATGAATTCGGCGAAGGTCATGTTTTCTTGGATGGTCTCGAAATTGGTGATCATCACCTTTTCGATCAACACCTTCGAAAGGATGCTCTCTTCTTTGCCTGCATGCAGTACGATCCCCTTGCGACTCAGCTCCATGCTGTCTAAGGAATCGGGGCAGAGCGCACGGGCCACCATCACGCCGATCACCGAGGCGAACATAATGGGGATGATGACCTGATAATTATTGGTCACCTCAAAGAGTAAGAAAATCGCCGTCATCGGCGCGTGGGTCGAAGCCGCCAAAAAGGCCCCCATGCCCACCAAGGCGTAAGAGCCGGGCTTGATGTTCATCCCCGGCAAGAGCCAGTCCGCGATAAAGCCAAAGCTGGCCCCGATCATCGCCCCGATGAACAAAGAGGGCGCAAAAAGGCCGCCCACGTTGCCGCTGCCTAGGGTGATCGAGGTGGCCACCATCTTCAAAAAGATCAAACTGAGGATCACCCAGAAGGCCATACTAGGCCTCGCTTGCAGTGAGTCGGTAATGACCTCGTATCCGTCGCCTAAGACATCAATATTCAACAACCCCAAACAACCGACCAAGAAGGCCCCCAACACGGGCTTGGCAAACCGGTGTAGCTTCAATCCTTCAAAGAGGTCACAGATATAAAAGAAGAGTTTGATGAAGGCAAAGGCGAAGAGGCCGATCACGAGGCCTAGTAGGATATACAGCCCAAATTCGTGGTAGCTGTGGATTTGGTAGGTCAGTTTGCCGAACAGCGGTTGGTCCGAATAGAAGGACCGGCTGATGGCTGTGGCCAAGCCGGAGCTGATCACGATCACCCCGAAGGTTTGCAACTGGAAGTTGCCGATCATGATGATCTCTTGGGCAAAAAGCACCCCGGCCAAAGGAGCATTGAACTGTGCGGCAATACCAGCCGCCGACCCGCAAGCGATCAGGACTTTTAGCCGCTGGCTGCCCATTGAAAAGAAGCGCCCGATGCTGCTGCCCACGGCACCACCGATCTGGGCAATCGGCCCCTCGACCCCGGCGGCCCCGCCGGTAGAGATGGTGATTGCCGAGGTGATCATCTTAACAAAGATGTCTCGGGTGCGGATCAAACCGCCGCGCAAGTGGACCGCAATCAGGAAGTTGGGCATGCCGTAGCCCGAGATGCGGCCCGAAGTTCCCTTTAAAAAGGGGATTAAGATCACCGCCCCGGTCATGGGCACGATGGGCAACAGATAGGGTGAATAGGCGGCCAAAAAGGGATAAAACTGACCGAAGAAGACGCCGTGCATCCAATGCAACATCGCCCTAAAAAATACCGAGGCGTACCCCGCTGCGATCCCCACCACACAAGCCAACAAAAGCTCTACGTTGGTCTCCGAGAGCCGTAGCTTCAAGAGCAAGCGGTTGAGGCGCTCAAAGCGGTCCAGATGTATTTTTTTCGGTAAAAAGTTTTTTAGTTTGTACATCTGGTTTGCTTTATTTTTAGCGCTCTACGTGACCTTCAAAGACTTCGACGGCATCCCCGCTCATCAAGAGCGCACCGCCCTCACCGGGCCACTCGATGGTGAGTTCCCCACCCAGCAGTTGGATGCGGGCCGGGCTGGTCAACCTACTGGTCAAGACCCCGGCGACCAGGGCCGCCGAAGCTCCGGTACCGCAGGATAAGGTTTCACCAGAGCCGCGTTCCCAGGTGCGCTGCTTGGCGTGGCCTGAGTCGACGAGCTGCAGGAATTCTACGTTGATGCGGTTGGGAAAGCGTGGGTCGGTTTCGATGATCGGGCCCCAAACTCCGACCGGCGTGTTTTCTAAGTCTTCAACGAAGGTAACCAGGTGGGGGTTGCCCATACTAACCAAGGTGCCTTTTATGGCAAAAGATCCGAAATCGAACGTTTGGTCGATGCAGCGGGTGCCCTCTACCAAAGCCGGGATGCGGGCGGGGTCGAGTTCCGGTAGGCCCATATTGACGCGTACCGAATCCACCCGGCCCCAATCGTCTAAAATCAGACTGATTTCTTTAGTGCCCGCTAAGGTTTCAACGGTCAGTTCGGTCTTTTGAACCAAGCCATGTTCGAAGCCATACTTAGCGACGCAACGGATGGCGTTGCCGCACATTTCCGATTCGCTACCGTCGGCATTGAACATGCGCATCGACAGGTCTGCCTGACGGCCCCGGTCGATCAAAACCAAACCGTCTGACCCGATACCAAAACGCCGGTCGCTCAAGCGGATAGCTAAATCTTGCGGCTTTGACACTTGCTCTTCGGTGAGGTTAAGGTAAACATAGTCGTTTCCCGTTCCTTGCATTTTGGTAAATCGGAGTCTACCCATGAAGCGTTTAGTGTTGGTTTTGGCGTTGCTCTGTTGGAACTCCGTAGCCTGGGCGGAAAGCTATTCCGCTTTGCTGGAGGGGGGGCTAAAGCTTAGATATGAACACCGAAATCAAAAGAGTCAACAGATCACCGGTTTTTCGGAGCTCTCCTACCACCGCGATGACCGGGGGCGTATTGAAGAGCGGCTGCTGAACCGCAAGCCTGAAGGAAAGCTATTTCAGGAGAAACACAGCCTCTTTGATTCTAGGGGATACCTGCTCAGTTACCAAGAAGTCGACCACCGAAGGGGCTTAAAGGTAACGGACTTGGTGCAAAAAGGCCGGTTGGTTTCGCAAGTGGAATTAGAGGGTAAAAAGCGGAGCTTTGGCGAATCTTTAGCAGGGGATTTGGTTCCCTTTGAATTGCTGACCCTTTTCCTGCAAAAGCACCTCAGCGAAATCAAATCAAAGGGTGACCTTAATTTTAAGCTCTACCTACCCCAGTTGGCCTTTGAATTGGAAAAAAAGGGCATGAGCCGGGATATGGCGAAGATTGATGTGGTGGCGAAGCTTGAAGGAGAGGTGCAGATGGATACCGTCAGGGGGAAGGCTGCGGTTTTAGAACTGGTCGTGACCCCCACCAACCCCATGTTGCAAATGTTGCTACCGCCCGAACAGTCGAAGTTTAACTTTGGCTACTTTGCCAAAGCACCGCACTATTTAGTCTATTTTTCGGAAGCACAAACCAAGAGTGTCCTGGTTGAGATCGAAGCTCCAGGTCCCTAGTCGGGTTTCTTGCTGGAGCGCTTGGCCCAGTTGCTCTAAAAAAAGTCTACGCGGCACCTCAATGGCCCCCATGCGCTTGAGGTGGTCCGTGGGCACTTGGCAGTCAACCAGCTCAAAATTCCAGGCGTCCAACTGGGCGCATAGATAAACCAAGGCGGTTTTAGAGGCGTCGGGGCGATGGCTGAACATACTTTCGCCAAAAAAGGCCGCCCCGATGGAAATCCCGTACAGCCCTCCCACCAAGACGCCCTCTTCCCAGCATTCTACCGAATGGGCGTAGCCTTGGCGGTGCAGCTCCGTATAGGCTTCGACCATCTCGTCTAAAATCCAAGTGCCCTCCTGGCCTTCACGTTTGGTGACCGCGCAGGCTTCGATCACTTGGCCAAAGGCTTGGTCAAAACTCACCCGAAACTTTCCCGAACGCAGCACCCGCTTAAGTGTTTTGGAAACATGCACTTCTTTGGGGTAGATCAACAGCCGCGGATCAGGTGACCACCACAAAATCGGGGTGTTGTGGTCATACCAGGGAAAAATGCCCATCTGGTATGCGAGCAATAAACGCTCCGGTTCTAACCCCCCTCCGACGGCTAAAATCCCTTCAGTTTCAGCCTCTTCTGGATGCGGGAAGAGGAACTCTTTGGGCAGTTGGTAGATCGGCATATTACCGGTAAAATAGGTCGGGTTTTCGGATAAATTGGCCTCTGCTTCGGCCCCTGGCTTCTCAAGACCTATCGCAAGAAAATGAAGAAATAGAAAGATTCTTTACATTTTTCTTGCTCTTGTGGGGAAAGCTTGCTTACTATCAAAATCGGAACGCCATCACTCCGCATAACGTTTTCAGGAGAGTAGAACAATGGAACAGGGCAAGGTCAAGTGGTACGACGTCAAAAAAGGCTACGGCTTTATTATCCAACCTAATGGACGGGAACTCTTCGTTCATAAATCCGGGCTCGGCATGGGAGCTAGGCTAGAAGAGGGCATGGCCGTGGAGTACGAAATCACGGAAGGGCTCAAGGGCCCCTGCGCGACTAACGTACAGGCTGTCTAACCGCCTTTTTTGGCGGCTTTTCCTCTAAAGGGGAAAGTCGCCGATCCTATCCCAAAAGCTTTTGGCAATATCCGCGCCGCCTAGCTGCAAAATCTCTTGTATCCCCGTTGGACTGGTCACGTTGATTTCGGTAATGTAATCGCCGATCACATCGATGCCCACAAAAAAGAGCCCATCGGCCACCAACTGCTTGTCGAAGTGGCTAATCAGCCATCGGTCCCGTTCGGTGATTTCGGCTAACTCGACCCTGCCGCCTACGTGGATGTTGCCTCGGTGTTCATGATCCGCCGGAATCCGCCAGACCGCCCCTAAGGCCTCCCCACCCACTAAGATGATTCGTTTATCACCGCGCCGTACCTCGGGAAGGTAGCGTTGGGCGATGATGAATTCTTTACCCTCAAGGGTAGAAAGCTCAATTAGGCTGTTAAAGTTTTTGTCTTGGTCGTGCAGGTAAATGATCCCAGAACCACCGGCCCGGTTCAGCGGTTTGATGATGATTTCTCCGCCCTGCTCTTCCATGAAGGACCGGATCTCCTGCGGGTCCATGCTGATCAGGCTAGGGGGATAGATGCCCGGAAAGTTGAGGCTATAGAGCTTCTCGGGCGCGTTGCGTAAGCTTTCGGCACGGTTGGCTACGCGGGCTCCTTTGACCAGTGACAAGAAGTGGGTGAGCATAAAATACTGCTCGTCAAAGGGCGGGTCCTTGCGCATCAAGACATAGTCAAAGTCGTCTAGGCATTCGGTCTGACCGGGCCGGGGGTGATTCCAGCAGGGATCGGCCCGCTCGAACCGGACGGGCAGGCAAAAAGCATAAACCTGTGAGTCCTTAACGAACAGGGTTTCCGGCGCGATGTAGAAGATCTCATCACCACGATTTTGGGCCTCTAATGAGAGCGCAAAGGTCGTGTCCTTGTCGATGTGGATCAGGTTTAAGGGATCCATCACAATGGCGATACGCATAGCCTAAGTCTCCTAAGCCGGGTTTGCCGCAGTTTTGGGCGGTGAAAGGAAGAGGGCCGCTTGGGCTAGTTGTTGGGGTTCACCTAGAATCAAGACCTCGTCGCCCGGACAAACCGGCGAGTCCGCCGGCGGGTTGGCCGTTAGTTTGCCTTCATGATCGCGGATCGCCAGGGCGGTCACGCCGAACCTTGCGCGAAGGTCTAAATCTTTAAGGCTACTGCAAAAAGCCCCAGGGCCATCACCAATACGCAAATTGCGGATTTCCAGGCCCACTAAATGGGTCTTTAGGTTGAGGTTGCTCGCCGGGACCCCGCCCATTTTGCGCAGCATCCGGTAGCCATCGGCGCGGACTTCACTGACAAAGCGTTCGATCTCGTCTTGGGGGATCATGTATTGATGCAAGACCCTGGCAAAGATCTCTACCGAGGCTTCGTATTCCGCCGTAACCACTTCGTCTGCGCCTGCTTCGTAGAGCTTTTCTAGCTGGTTCACAAAGCGGGTGCGGGCGATCACGTAAAGCGAAGGGTTGAGGCTCTTGGCCAGTCTGACCGTGGCGGCGGTAGCCATGGGGTCACTGATGGCGACGCTTAAGATCCGGGCTGCGTGGATGTTTAGGTGTTCTAAGACTTCCTCATGGGTGGAATCGCCAAAGTAGATAGGTAGGCCTTGGGCCTTTTCGCGCCGTACCGTCTCGGCGTTCATCTCCAACACCACAAAGCTGGTTCCTGCGGCTTTAGCGGCCCGTGAAAGCATTTGCCCCGTTACGCCATACCCGACGATGATCAAATGGTCCTTTAGCTTATTTCGGCCATGGGGCTCTATGTCCTTGTGCCGGAAGACCGGCATCAGGCCGCGCGCCAATAGCTCGGCCATACGAGGAGCGGCCATGATCAACAGGGGGGCCAGGGCCATGCTCATGACCGTAATGCTTAAAAACAACTGATAGCGGTCCGGTTCGAGCAACCCTAAATCCAAGCCTGACTTAGCGATAACAAAAGAAAACTCCCCGATTTGGCTTAGCGCAAAGGAGAGGATCACCACCGTCTTGACCGAAAGCTTTAAGACCCAACCGGCCAGGGCGACCACCAGACCTTTGGAGACCACCACCAAAAAACCGAGGGCTAAAACGGTGACCCAGTTTTCAAAAAAGTAGCTTAGGTTGAGCAGCATCCCGATGGATACGAAGAATAGGCTGCTGAAAACGTCCCTAAAGGGCAGGATCGAACTTAAGGCATAGGTGCCGTAATCTGAGTCGGAAATGATCAATCCCGCCATGAAGGCCCCTAAGCCCAGCGAGAGCCCCCCTAGATTGGTCGCCCAGGCGACTGTCAAGCCGAGAGCGCAGATGGTGAGCAAAAATAATTCACGGCTACGGGTGCGCGCCACGTGATAGAGCAGGAAGGGAACCACATAACGGCTCATAAGAAAGACCCCGACGACGATCCCCAAGCCCTTGGCCAGCAATAGCCAGAGGCCATTTCCCTCGCCACCTTGGCCCGCCAAAAAGGGCACCAACAGCATCAAGGGGACAATGGCCATGTCCTGAAAGATCAAGATGGCTAGGGCATTTTGACCGTAGGGGCTATCCATCCAGCCCTTTTCCTGGAACAGCTTTAAAACAATGGCGGTAGACGAAAGCGCCACCAAGGTGCCCAAGAATAGAGCATATTGCCAGCCCTGTCCGAGGGTTAGGGCAAAGGCAGCGACCAGCCCCAGGGTGATGGTCACCTGTAGACCGCCGCCGAGAAAGACCGATTTCTTGATGCGTAGCAGGTCTTTAAAGCTAAATTCTAAGCCAATGGCGAAGAGCAAGAGGATCACGCCGATTTCGGCTAAGACTTCAACGTCATGTACCCCGTGGATCAACCCAAGGCCGTAGGGACCCGCCATCACGCCGGTTAAGAGGTAGCCAATGAGCGCCGGTAACTTCGCTTTGACGCTGGCGAAAGCCACCAGAATCGAGATCCCGAAGAGGATGGCTAAGTCTTGTAAAATGGGTAGTTCCATATTAGATCCAAATGAGTTTGGATAAGAATAGGCGAAAAACCCGGTTTTGACCAGTCCTCAAAGGAGGCAGAGCATTGCCCCGACCCCTTGAGAAACCAGTTCTTGCCGGGCCATGGACTTTATTAGCCGTCAATCGATGCTGGTGCCAAATGGGGGCAAATGCAAGCCGGCTTGCCGCAAGCGCATCCACCGGGGCCAATGGCTTGAGGTAGGAGGCCCAGGCATTAGATGATGAGGGCTGGGTGCGGTTGGATTAGGATAGCAGGAGGGCCACCCAAAGGTTCGGCTCCGGCTCCAACAGCCCGGACCTAATTTCGAGGGGAGGAAGCCCGGGCCTTTGGCCGCTAAGGTACCTAGCTTCGGGCTCGCCCCAGCCTGCTGATCTGGCCGTCAGTAGGTCTGCCCATAAAGTCTCCTATCGCTGTAAACCTACCGCTTCAAGCGGAGCCTTCAAGCGCAAAGCCCAGGAGCATCACCCTGGAACTGTCGGCGCAGCAATTAGGCTTGGGGTTCGTCGCCTTGGTGCTTGAGCTTGAGGTAGTCTCGCTTGGAGTCGTTAGACAGCGCTTCAAATTCTTCACGGGTCAACTTACCCATGCGAAAATCCATTTCTAATTCTTGGATCGTCTCTAATAACGAGATCTTCTCGTCGAAAACGTGGGCTTCGGCGTTGGGGTCAAAATAGGGCTTTTCTTGGGTCGAGAAAAAGGGTCGGGCAACCAGCAGAGCGATGACCACCGAAAGCAAACTGCATACAATCAAGGTACCCATGGCTCAATCCTCTTGTGAAAGTTTTTTTAAATCAGCTTCCACCTCGGCCGATTCACTTTGGCTTAATTCCGGTGAGTAAGGGTCTAGATGCAATTCCCGGCGTTTTGCGCGCCAGACCACCCAAATACCAATCAAGACCATCAAGACTCCAGGTCCAAACCACAAAAGCAGATTGAAGCCCGACTTGGTTGGGTTGCGCAATATCCACTCACCATAACGAGCGACAAAGAATTTGAGGATTTCTTCCTCGCTTTTGCCTTCTTGTAGCTGGGCGCGGATCATGGCTTTCATATTGTTTGAAAGCCCTGCTTCGGACTCCTTCACCGACATGGCCTGACAGGTTGGGCAGCGCAATTTATGGGAAATTTCGCGTACCCGTTGTTCCAAGGCTTCGTCGGTATAATTGGCACTGTAGACCGCCGGGGTCAGCAGCATCAGGGTCAGAATGAAGATCAGCGTTCTCATGGTGGATGGGTCTATAGTTGTGAATCTAAAAATTCATCGATCGCGCCCGGCTGGACCGGTCCGAGTGATTTGAAACGGATCACGCCTTCTTGGTCGATAAAGAAAGTCTCGGGTACGGCCGAAACGCCGTAGTTTAGGGAGATAGTGCCGATCTCGTCGTCGGGCCCGAGTAAATAGGTTTTACCATATTTGCGGATAAATCCTAAGGATTTTTCTCGGGTGTCATTGATGGCGATCCCGATAAACACAGCCCCTTTGGGTGTGTATTTCAGGTGCGCTGTTTCGATGATATGGGCTTCTTGGCGGCAAGAGACACACCAACTAGCCCAAAAGTTTAAAATTACCGGGTGGCCTTTAAACTGTTCGAGCGAGATGGGCTGACCATTAAAGGTAACGGTCGAGAAATTGGAGGCCTTGGTGCCGATCAAGGCTGAAGGGATTTCCTTGGGATTGGAGGCATAAAAAAGCCCGAAGACCATTAAGGAGACAAAGCCCGTAAAAACCAACCCAGCGACGGCAAAGACTAACTTTCGGTTCATTCCCACTATTCCTTTAGGTGTCCGCCGCGTTTTTGGGCTGGCTTGTAGGAGAGGCTATAGGCCAAACCTAAGATGTAAAGGCCCATACTGGCCCAGACGAAGTTGACCATGGGGTTGAAGTAAAGATTCAGCGTCGCCGAGCCGTCCTCGTTGATCGAAGCCAAACTAACATATAGGTCGTGGACCAGGGTGCGGTGGATGGCCACCTCGGTCATCGGTTCGGGACGGGTCGGGTAGAAGGCCTTAGAAGGTAAAATCTCCCCTTCGGAGACACCGTCTCTGCTGATCAAGATGCGGGCACCGACATGTTCCGCGTTGAGCTGCTTATATTCAAGCGCCTCGGTGTATTTTAGCTGGTACCCGGCAAAAGCGTGGGTTTCGCCCCGATTGAGCGTAAAGGCCCCCTCTTCGCCGAAGAAGTTGCCGGTAAAGCCGATCATCATGACCACCACACCCAAATGCACGATCAAACCGCCGCGCTTGCGCCGGTCCGTTAAGATCGATTTGAGCTTCGACCCACCGCCGGACTTGGTCTTGCGCTGGAACCCGCCGCGGAAACTGCGCACCAGTTCAAGCACGTTCACGTACAGCGCAAAGAGGGTCATGGTTGACATCAACAGCATCTGCCAAGAGGTCTCTACCAAGAAAGGCATCACTACCGCAAAAGCCACCGAGAGGATAACGGGGGCCATTAATTCACGCCGCAACATCTGGTTGCTGGTCTTTTTCCAACCTAAGGCCTGGGTGACGCCCATCAAGAAGATGGTGAACACGCCCAAAGGCAACATGATGCTGTTAAAGAAGGGGGCCTGGATGCTGATTTTCTTGTTGGCCAAGCCTTCGGCCAAGAGCGGGAAGACGGTGCCGTAAAAGACGGTGAATGCCATCGCCACAAAGACCAAGTTGTTGAGCAAGAAGCCGTTCTCCTTGCTCAAAAAACCCTTGGCTTTTTCTTTGATGGCAAAGCGGCTTTGGCGCACGTACAGCAGCGCGTAAGAGCCGACTAAGATGAGGGCGATGAAAACCAAGAAAGCCGGGCCAATGTTGGACTTACTAAAGGCGTGGACCGAGTTGAGCACGCCCGAGCGGGTGATGAAGGTGCCTAAGATCGAAAGGGCAAAGGTCCCAATGATCAACATCAAGTTCCAAAGTTTCAGCCCGTTGCGTTTTTCTTGGACCATCACCGAGTGCAAGAAAGCGGTACCCGTCAGCCAGGGCATCAGCGAAGCGTTTTCTACTGGGTCCCAGGCCCAATAACCGCCCCAGCCCAATTCCACATAGGCCCAGTTGCCGCCTAAGATCATACCCATAGTCAAAAAGAACCAACTGATCAGGGTCCAGCGGCGGGTCGTTAAAATCCAATCATCGTTGGGTTTTTTAGACAGCAAGCTGCCCATGGCGAAGGCGAAGGGGATGTTAAACCCCACATAACCCAGGTATAACGCAGGCGGGTGGGCGACCATGCCGGGGTTTTGTAACAGCGGATTTAAGCCGCGTCCCTCGGCGGGGATTGGGAAAATCCGCTCAAAGGGGTTCGACCAGCCGATCAGCAGGAACAACAAAAAGAGGGTGCTTAACTGCAAGACCACCAGCGTATAGGGCAGTGTTTCCCGGTTGGACTTAGCGTAGCGGATCGCGACGATGGCCGCGAAGGAACATAAGATGATTTGCCACAAGAGCAGCGAACCTTCCAAACCGCCCCAAACGGCGGTTATCTTATAGAATATCGGGAGGTCGGTGCTGGAGTTATTGGCGACAAACTTAACGGTGAAGTCGTTGCTCAAGAACGCATAGCTAAGCGCTGCATAGGCAACCGCAACTAAACCGAAAACCGCTATGATCGAGTAGCGAAAGGAAATGATCAGGTTGTTGCTGTCCTTATGGATACCCGAAAGCCCGGCGAAGATACCGAACAGGGTGAGGACCAAAGCGGACAGCAGGGCGTAATAACCAATATCAACAATCATAGTGTTCTCAGTTAGCGCTCAGCGAGTCGAAGTATTTGTCTTTTTTCATCTGGTGCATCATCTCAGGGTCTACCTTGTATTCCTCGGAGTGCTTAACCAGAAGGGTGTTGGCTTTAAATTCCTTGGCACTGACCATCATGCCTTCGACTACGACCCCTTGACCTTCTTTGAACATGTCCGGCTTGCTGCCGATGTAGGTGACGCTCAAAAAGGTTTCTGAGTCTTCGGTGATACGGAAGCTAAGGCGGGTGTCCTGGGGTTCCCAGGTTACTGAGTCTTTTTCGATCAAACCCATGATGCGGATTTTTTCGTTTTCGTACTTAGCGGGGTTGGCCAATACTTCGTTGGGTGTTTGGTAGTAGGTGAGGTTCTCGGAGCTAAGCGAAGAAAATAGCCCCAAGGCAACCAGCAGGATTAAGACCCCACCAGCGATGAACTTGATGCTGCGTTTGTTCATTTTTGGTTTTGGTTGAGTTCGGCCTGTTGCCGCTTCGCCTTAGCGATGCGGGCCCAGACCCAAAGGGCGTAACCGAAGATTACGACAAAAGTGATGCCGTAAGAGGCTACTACGTAATTGAGATTATGGATTTCGGGCATTGGGAATCTGGATCTTATGCTGGTTGGTAAGGGTACAAGATTAACCGAAGGAACTTGAGCCTGACAAGTAAAAAGGGTCCATGATGCCTCGGGTTCAAAAAGTCTTGAAATCCCGCTGGAATCCAAGTAACAATGGATGAGCCCCTGCTGGCAAGTTAAAAAAAATTCATCTGCTATGAACAAATAGACCTTGCAAGCGGCGGCGGCTGTGCTATAATTTACCCGAGAGAACCAAAAGGGTTCTGTAAGGGCTTAAACACAAGGGCCGAAGAATTTGTTCATGGAAAATCAGACCTACTCTATCGAGGTGAATAACCAGAGCTATAGTCTGCGTTGTAGTGATGGCGAAGCCCATGTCCGAGAGATTGAGTCGCGACTCCAAGAAATCGTTGGAGCCCTAGCCCAAGGGGGCCTGAACCCCAATCTCTCCCAAGCGGCCATGAAAATCGCCATTATGCTCGCCGACCAAGGTCTCCGCGAGGAGGCGGAGCGTAAAAAACAATCGGCCCTGGTCGAAGAAAGGTTGACGCCCTTGGTTAGGGAATTGGACCTTTTACTGGGAAACCAAGCGGTTGCCCATTCTGAGGTTGCAATTTCCCAAGAAGCTCATTAGAGATGGGAGCTTGACTGCCCTGTTCGTGCTTTTTGGGATATATTGAGCCGATGCTTATAGAAAGGGACTGGTCTCTGTCGGCAGTGTGCATGCCTGGTTCGCTAGGAAGCCTGACGCCGTTATACTACTCCCACCTGAGACAACTCAGGTTCAATTCGCCCAACTACACGGCAGGGCGGTTATTCACTTGAATACCGCACTCCCCTAGCCCCACTGACGGGAGCCTTTGGGGAAGCCAGCTAAGTCCCCCTTAGGGGACCGTGAAACCGCCCTGGGAACCTTCCTACGGGCAAGTTTAAGCTCCTCGTTTTGCGGGCCAATTTCTGGCTCTTTTGAGATCGGCACGAAGCCGGTCTGGTTCCTTCAGCATTCTTAGAACTTGATTTTTCTAGGCCTTCGGCGCAGCCAAAACAGCGCCTTCTCGACCTGCTCGCAGGCAGAAGCCGAAGCCAAGTCTCCCTTAGGGGGACCGCGCCGACCGCTTGGGGAAGATCAGCGCCCCTACGGGGGCTGGGTTGACGGGAATTGATGCTAGCTCGATTCCCTTGGGGTTTTTCGAAGGAACTTTTTTAAGGTGACGGGGGCCCTTTAAGGGTCCTGCGAGACTTTTAGGTGACTTTGTAACCCGGTGGCCCCGAGGACCACCCGCAAGGCCCCGGTTAGGGCCAACGCAGCAGAAACAGCGACTTCTGGCCGTCGGGCCTCAAGAGCCCGGCTATATGAAGCCGAAGAGCCTTATCCCCCTTAGGGGACCGCGTTGGAACGATTTAGGGGCCTCGCGTGACTTTAGAAGTTAGACTTTTGGTGATTTTGTAGATCGGTGGCCCCGAGGGCCACCCGCTCGGCCCCGCTGAGGGCCAACGCAGCCGAAACAGCGCCTTCCCGGCGTTGGCCCAGAGGCACCGCCAGTGGGAAGCCGAAGCCAAATCCCCCTTATGGGGACCGCGTTGGACTAAATTTAGGGGCCTCGCGAGACTTTTAGAAGTCAGACTTTTGGTGATTTTGTAGATCGGTGGTCCCGAGGACCACCCGCCCGGCCCCGGTGAGGGCCAACGCAGCAGAAACAGCGCCTTCCTGAGTTGTAGGGTGCCCTTAGGGCCCGAGTGAAAAGGAAGCCGAAGCCAAATCCCCCTTATGGGGACCGCGTTGGACTGAATTTAGGGGCCTCGCGTGACTTTTGGTTGATTGGCCCGCATATTGGGCCTACCGCCCTGTTCCTGCGGGAGCCATGCAGCGAAAACAGCGCCTTCCCCGCGCCCGGCCCAGATGCCTGCGTCCATGGGAAGCCGAAGCCAAGTCCCCCTATGGGGACCGCATGACGCCCGCTCGGAACCCCGCGATGGGTCAGGGTCCTTGAAAATTTAGTTTAAAAGCAAAACCCCGCCTAGAGCGGGGTTTTGTGTTTTTGGGGGGTACACTCCGGCATGTTTCGGGTGCATGGTCGCAGGTCTTGGTTATGAAGCAACATACGAGGATCTCCGGCTTTTTAACAAAATACCTTGCAGCGATTCTGAAGCGATCCTGGACCACTGTTAAGATGAAGCGAATCTTTGACTCTTTATTTGGACGGTTTGGTAAAAAGTCACTGTAATCAACTGAAACATATATATAATAAAATAAAATTCCTGAAGAGTCCTCCTGGTTTTTGGCGTACCTATGGAAAACATTTTTCGGAGTTATTTTTTTATTTGACATTTTGGGGAAATCGATTAGGTTATTGCCTAGGGAATTAACCCGAAATCTTTTAGGGTGAAGTCCCATAGTTGTTTTTTACTCCTAGGCAATTGGCTCGCTAGGTAGTTAGTGAGGCTTCTGAATACCCTTTCTAAGTGAGGAAATTATGTCTAATTCTATCGTAACCGTCTTGAAAGCTCAGAATCCTCTCTCTCTCTCTCTCTTGCTCCCCCAAAAAGCAGACTCAAAGACACCGCCCCCTGGAGCTACGACTGCGTTATTGGAGCGCAATTTTAGTCCTGGTGGCGTGTCTGGTCTTGAGTTCTACTCCGAGTCAGGCCGAAGTTTCGACGCGAGGTGATTTCAATCATGCCATCCCCTTGATGCTGCCTCAGGCAACGCAGAAGCTGCGCCCTGAGTTGGCTTTGGCCTATTCGTCCTCACGCGGGAACGGTCTTTTGGGGGTCGGTTGGTACCTAGGGGGGCTTTCAGCCATTTCGCGAACGCCCAATGAGAATGGAGTGCAATATAGCGCCGCAGACTCCTTTGTGGGTCCCGATGGGCCGCTAGTCGACATCTCTGGGGCTAAAACCCAATATCACGCCGAATCGGAAACTGGGCCCAGTATCAGCCCCAAGGCAACTGTGGGTCCGCTGGCCCTTGCCAATGGATTCGGACGACCCGCGACGGAGTTAAATCCTACTTCGGATACACAAACGATTCGCGGATCGAAGCAAGCGGCCGTGGTGGTGCCGTCCGCGTTTGGGCCTTAAACCGTGTAGAAGACCGGTTCGGAAACTATTATGAGGTGCAGTATGACGAAGACACCACCACGGGCGATTTCCGGGTTCGGCGCATGCTGTATACGTTGGGCAATGGTCGAAGCGCCGACCACGCTAAAGGAGTGGAATTTATCTATGAAGGACGGCCAGATTATTCCGATATTCAATCGTACGGAGCACCTATAAAACGGACCCAGCGCCTATCTCGCATCGATATCTACGCCGGAGCCAGCCTCTTCTTTAGCTATCAATTAGCTTATGAACAGAGTGAAGACTCGGGGTACAGCCGCCTGAATCGTGTGTCTGAGTTTGGTTCGGACGGGCTCAGTCTGTTGAGGACGCATCAGTTCACCTGGCGGGATGCGACGTTGACCGGAACGTCGGTGCCGAGTGACCAGAACGGTGTCTGGGGGGTATCTCAAGCAGAATGGGCGATCGATGCGAGTCAATTGCACTTTGCCGACTTCAATGGTGACGGCCGCAGGGATCTATTGTTGCAGCCTAAGGGCAATGGAAAGGCGAAGTTGCTGCTGGCCAACCAAAACGGCAGTTTTGACAACGCAAAGAACATCACCAACAGCTACGGCATGAACAACGCCGCCTGGAACCGAAGCAACCACCTTGTTCACGTGGTCGACTACAACCAAGACTCGTTCGACGACTTGCTCTTGCAGGGGCTCAATCAAGACCAGTCGACCTTGTATCTTGAAGCGGACGGACAAGGCGGTTTTAAATCAGCCGTCGATATTGCCAGCCAGTTGGGCTTGAGCAATGCCGCCTTGAGCGGTGACTCGGTTACCTGGGCCTTGGGTGACTACAACGGCGACGGGATGCTGGACTTTTACCTGATGCCCATTTTCATGCATCAGCCTGGATTTATGCTTAACGGCAAGACCGGAGGTGGCTTCACCAAAGCTGATCGAAACAATAGCTCCTGGGGTTTGCCGCAGATGGCCACACCCGATGTGACCGTGGCCCCAACGCCAAACTTCCGGGTGCAACGGATTGACCTCAACCGAGATGGCCGCCCGGATCTTCTGTTTGTTCCCTACAACGAACTCTACGAAACTTATCTATCCCTTTCGACGCCTACCGGCTACCAGGGATTAACGGTTGTGACCAATGCCTATGGCTTGAACAAGAGCCATTGGAATTCGGCCAACTATACACTGCTTACCCGCGACCTAGACGCTGACGGCCTAGACGACTTGATCTTCCTACCCAAGAACACCAGCTTGGCGCCCATATGGGCCCGGCAAAACGGTCAAGGGTTCGACAACGCAGCCAGCTTGAGCAATAAATGGGGCATTAGCGCCGACAAATGGGCAACCGATAACTTTTCGTTGCGCTGGTTGAACACCAAAGGCGCAGGTCGTTTAGACCTCTATTTTCTGTCCAAAGATGCCGCACAGCCTTCCTTTGTGGCAAAAGCCGCCGCTTCGGGTGGGTACCAAACACCCCAAAGCCTAGACGGTGTGTTGGGGTTTTCTCGCGCCGATTGGAGCGAGGCCCAAAGCCTGATGAGCTCTCTTGACCTCAATGCCGATGGCAACATCGACCTGCTCTTGAGAGGCAAAACCGGGGGTGATGCTACCAAATTATGGATGAGCACGGCTGGGAAGCGTGATGCTCTGGTCGCATTAGACAATGGTGCTGGCGGCTCGATGCAACTGGCCTACCAGTCTACCTTAGACCATCCAGGTGCCGTTGTGCCCGGAGCAGCAGCCGGTCCGGGGCAAGCCGATACGGCCTTTCGTTACTTGGTCACGAAAGTGACGCAAACGAATGGTCGTGGGATGAGTCTGTCGCGCCAGTATCAGTACCAAAATGCCCGCTATCTGCCCGGTGACCGCAGCCAGACCAAGAATCTGGGATTTGCTTCGAAGACGACTCACGTAGATCCCTTGGGAGTTTCCAAGACGGAATATTTCCGCCAAGACGTTCCCTTTCATGGATTGCCGTCTCGCTCGGAATCTCGCGATCATCTAGGCCGCCTTTTGTCGGTCGATAGCTATCAATGGGACCGGGCGCAGCATTATCCGGAAGTCTTCAGTATTCACCAGACCAGCCGCGAGCAGAAAGTCTACGAAGGAGGCACCTTATATAAGACCTCGACCAGCCAAAGTACCTTCGGCGCTTATGATAGCGTCATCGAACGGATAGACTGCATCGACACCGATTGTCGCAGGACGAAGATGAGCTACCACGACGATCTTTCCAACTGGATTTTGCGGCAGCCGACCGAGTCAATGGAATACGCTGGCAGCCTTGTGGTTTCGGGCTCGCGTTTCCAGTATTCAGGTAACCAAATCACGGCGATCGAGTCTTTCTTCTGTCCTGAATCGACCCAATGCACCACCGCTAGCGGGGTGTGGGTGCCTAAGACTCAGGGGATGACGTACGATACCAGTGGCAACTTGATTGCCTTGGAAGATGCCAAAGGCAACCGTAGCGTCTTAGAGTATGACCCCATCTATAATGCCTATCTGACCAGCGGAATCAATGCCTTGGGGCAACGCAGCGTTCGCGAATACAACGCCGCTGGACAGTTGCTTGTGTTGCGCGATGCCAACCAAAATGAAACCAGCTACAGCTACGATGTTTTTGGTCGCTTGACCCAAGTCAACCGCCCAGACGGCAGCTACTCGACCAAGAGTTATTCGGCCCTAGGCGATCCCAACACGCAATGGACTCTGCAACGGACCACCAGTTCAAAGCCCGGTGCTCCCTTGCAGATGGCTGAACGTACAGAATACTTCGATGGATTCTCCGAAGTCTACCGGACCATTCAAAGTGGTGACCAGGGACGCTTGATTGTGGCCGAAAAAGAACGGGTCCTTCAATTCGGCGGATCAATCGAAAAAAAGAGCTTGCCCCATTTTCAGGGCGACCCCGTGCTTTGGGGCCAGACAACGCGAGATTTGGCCGAACGTCCTTTAAGCATCCTGCGCCCCGATGGAAAAACCATCACTTACGCATACGGGCTGGGGCAGGTCACCATGACCAACGCGAAGGGGCAGAAAGAAACAAGGCTATATGACCGGCGTGGACGGCTGGTTGAGGTCAAAGACAAAGCCGGGCGGTCCCTTTTCTATGGCTATGATTTAAAGGGAAACGTGACCCGGATCGATCTGCCCAATGGCCAGCAGGTCTTACAAAACTTCGATAACTTCGGCCAATTGCGTCAGATGCAAGACCCTTCGGTGGGTTTAGTAAGCTATGATTATGACCGAAACGGCAACAAAGTGGGGGTAACCGACAACATGGGTCGTACCCTGCGGTTTGAGTTTGACGAGCTCAATCGCATCACTCGCCGGATCAGTGCCGACGGAGAGGTGACCTCCTTTACCTATGACGATTCGGCAATGCCCAACTCGCTGGGCCGCCTGTCGAAAGTCGTTGATCCCGCCCGGACGATTGAATTTGCTTACGACTCCATGGGGCGCAAATCCGCCGAAGCGGTTCAGTTCGGTGCCCTGCCAGCCGTATTCACCCGTAATTGGAGTTATGACTTGGCGGGTCGGGCGATCAGCGAAAGCTTCCCTAAATTTGGCCCCGCGCCGGCGACGGTGCAATCTTACGATTACACGCCCGGTGGCAACCTGTTCCAGGTCAAGGTCGACGGGCAAGTGTACGCACAGTACGACGGATTTAGCGCCTACGGCCAACCGAGCACCCGGACCTTGGAGCCAGGGCAGACTTCTGAAGTGGTCAGCCGCTTTAGCTTTGACCAGCGCGGCCTACTCACCAACATGTCGGTCACCAACGCAAGGGGCTTGGAGCTGCAGAATCTGAGCTACGGCTTCGACGTGCTGGGCAATGTGAGCCGCATTGACGACTTCACTCGTTACGGTGAGGAAGACGATGACCATGACCATGACCAGGGCCATCATTATGGCCAGGAAAAAGACCACTACGAAAGGGAACATAAGGAGTCAAAAAAATCCGATGAACACGGTAAGTCAGAGGATCATGACCGCGAAAAAGATCGAGACCACATCCTCTCGACCGGCATCAGCCTTTCACAGAGCCAGATTTTTGAATATGATCCTTTAGGACAATTGATCCGAGCCACGGGCGCATATGGTGATAAAACCTACGCTTATGACCAGATCGGTAACATGACCCATATCGGGGCCGCCGTGGACCGCGACTTCACCTACAACGGCACACAGCTGATTGCGGGTACGCGGACCGAAGTGACCTATGATGGGAGCGGCGCGATGACCGGCAAATTGCAGGACGGTCTTGAATGGGGCTACCGCTACAACGCCTTGGGCCATATGACGGAAGTCTATAAAAACGGAGGCCTACTCCAGGCCAACGCGTACGACTACAAGGGCCAGCGGATTTTGCAGCGGGTCTACCGAGGTCACCACAACCACAAGGTACACACCACCTTCTACCCCGCTGCAGGCGTGCAAGTGAAGCACGACCACGAGGGCAACAAGTTTGTGATCACCAAAACCATCTCAGCCGGCAGTTACGGCAAGTTGGCCAGCTTCGATGAACATTACGCCTTCGGAGAAACCGACGAAGCCGGTCAGTGGGTCGCCTATTCACAAATATTTGACCAAAATACGCCCAAGGGCTTTGCCTTAGCGGTAGGTTACCGGTTTTTGGCCAAAATTACGGAACCGCAATTCTTGGTCAACCTGCCTTATACCTTCTTTGGACTTTTGTCCCTCGCCGTGCTGATGGCCTTATTGTGGAGTCAACTCAAGAACTGGCGAAACGAAACCCAGGAAACCAGCCGTTTCGGTTGGGGCAACCGCTTGGTGTCGTTGAGCATGGTGTTCATGATGTTTTGGGTGGCTTCTTGCGGGAACGGGAATCAGGGTAACGGAGACCCCTTGTCGATAGGTGATTCGACAACGCTCAGCGGCGAGACGCTGGACGTTGACGTTGACGACGATCAAGGTACAGAGGGAACTTCCGAAGATCTCAGCGCTCCTGCGAGGGCGTTGAGTTCGGGCAACTTGTTAGGCCAAATGGTCCAGACCCGGCCCATGACCGACAAGGTGTTCTTCCACCCCAACCACATCCAAACGGCGACGTTGATCACCGACTCAGAAGGCCAGGTGGCGGCGAGAATCCGCCACCTGCCATACGGAGAGGTAGACGTGCAGTCCACCTTGGACCACCGCAAGGCGGCCAAACAATACGCCTCTTTTACGGGTCAGGAACTGGACGAGTCCACCGGTTTGATCTATTATAACGCACGTTACTATGATCCGAGCCTGGGCCGCTTCATCAGCCCGGACACTTTGATCGACGGCGATGGAACCGGCGCGGTCCACTTCAACCGCTACGCCTACGTGCGCAACAACCCGACCAACTTCACGGACCCGACGGGGCACGCGGTGCATAAGGTGACCTTAGGTGCCAGTAGCTGGTCGGCGGGTACCGCATGGGCCCTGACGGATGGACAGTATGGCTCCTGGATGCAGTTGCCCCACCG
>JAVVEA010000004.1:0-247669 GCA_032250835.1 bacterium | reverse complement strand
ACTGAAGATTGCTTAGAAAAAAAGATCAGGAAGATCGTCTAATCAAAAAGTTGTCTGGACAAGTGGGTCCACTATAAATAGTGGATTTTCCTGCCTTGGAGGCTGATTGGCGCGGGCTGTACCCCGTGGCCTGGGCCGACTTCCACCGGTTCTTAAAGGGCTGGAGCCCAGGGCACTGGAAGATCAACAGCTATAGCGAGCGCGTCTTGGCCCAGGTAGTCGAATCGTTGAGCCGGGCATGAAGCTTTCCCAAAACAGCCTTTACCAGAGCCCCCCAACGTTCGTTGGACCCAAATCGAGGGCATGAACCTCCAGGGTGACGGGAGCACTCGACCAAACCAACATTAGCCCGTTGCGCCGCCTATGGAATCTTAATTCAAAGATAGCGACTACCCACGACGAGGAATGTTGGCTTGTGTGGGGGATACAAAAAAAGGGATGATTTGGGATCATGTCGATTTGGAACGGAGTTTCATCCGGCTTTCGGGGAAGAAAACCAAATCAGGTGAGGGGCGGGTATTGAAGTTACACCCTAGAGTTGCACAGATGCTGGCTGAGTTGCTCAGAGTAAAAGGCGAGGACAGGGTATTTCTCAAGGACGGCCAGCCCTTTGATGAGTTCAAGCACGCCTACACCACCGCCGTCAAAGTAGCCGGACTGGGCGACTTCACCTTCCATGATCTTCGGCACTGTGCTATCAACAACATGCGCCTAGCCGGGAACGACTACTTCAAGATCATGGCCCAGAGCGGACACAAAACAACCTCTGTTTTCAAGCGTTATAATCTAGTAACGGAAGAGGAATTGAACGATACGAAGCGGCTTTAACTCGATTCAAAGTAATTTTATTAGTAATAGTCCACTCGGTCTATTAATTCTGGCCCTCTCCATTGAGAGTTTGGTTCGTCGAGGTAGACGGAGCCATAAAACTCATAATGTTCCCAATTAACAGAAACATCTTCGCTTAGTTGTGGTAAGATCGAATCAACAAGTTTTAGGAATCCACTCCACTTCGTTGTTTCGAATCCCTGTGGCGTTGGAACATTTGTCAATAGATTGTCAAAGCGTTCACGTGCGCTAGGATGTGTTTTATAGGTTGTTGAACCGGTTGGAAACATGATGTCTTTTACATGCTCAAATAATTCCAAACAACCGAACCACAATAACGCTGCCTCCAGTAGTTGAGATTTCTCGAAGCTATTGTAACTAGGCAAAAGTATTGACTGTAGGTCTGCGTCGAACTCGTCACGCTGAGATGGGTTAAATACCTTTAATGACCCATATTCAGTATCATTCGGTGAAATCGCATGAAAAATCGGCTGATTTAACAAACGACCATTTGATAAATGTCCAAGCAAATAATGCGCAAATTCGTGCCCAGCAATGAACTGCATTTGATATGGTATTGGGCTCGCAATAGTCTTTTCTATACTATTAGGAATTATTCCTCTTGGATCCATAAAAAAATCTAAAGTTTCTGTCTTGAGCATTACCCGGATAGCAATTCTTAAAGCATTTAACCTTACATAATCAGGTACCTCTTGTTCGAATTCCAGAACTGCCAAGTGCAAAAATTTTAGAAAGAACTGCAATGACTCCGAAATCGTGGAAACGATTCCCCAGTCGGTCTGAAATATGGACCCATTGGGATCATTAGAAAACATGCCTCCAAAGGCGATTCCTCCACATAGTTGGGCTTCATCACGACCAAGTTTCTGTAAAACAGACTTATAGTGTAAGTCTTGAAAAGAAGCTTCTAAAGACCATTTTTCACCAAACTGAATAGCTTTATTTCGATACACTCGAAATAACCTCATATGATCTACGATTGTATCCGCTCGCAGTTTTAACAAATGGTCATTTGAGTTTTGAACATTAAAAATGCGTTCAATTTCACTTTCATTACATACTGGATGATAAAAACCTTTTTGAATCTCTAGATTGTCCATTAAGAGCCTATTGCATTTTTTAGTTCTTTCTAGTTTTCATTTCGGCAAAACACAATTGATTACTGAGTACCATATTTTACCACCGCCGATGTAGACCTATGCGTAGACCATAAACAAAAAAAGCCGACCTACATTCTCTGTAGATCGGCTTTTGATCGGGTTGCGGGGGCAGGATTTGAACCTACGACCTTCGGGTTATGAGCCCGACGAGCTACCAGACTGCTCCACCCCGCGGCGTGCTGGTGTCAGCCTTGTTGGGCTGATTCAAACAATGTACGTAGCGTGGGCTGGCTTGTCAAGTCGCATTGGGGAATTCTAGAGAAAAGCTCGGGAACTCCATGATTTCAGCTCTGCCGGTTTGGGCCGGACGGGCCTCTGAGCTGCGCGGTCGTCCCTGTTTACATTGCAGCTAATCAACACCCCGGTAATCGGCACCCAAAACCGGGTCCGAGGTGCCTTGGCCGGTGCAAAGATTCAAACCCCACGCAGCCCCTTCGCCCAAAAGCTACGGTCCAGCCCGGAGGCAAGCCCCACAAAGACCTGTTTTGTCCTGCCCCTTGCCCAACTCCTGTCCAGTTCAGTTGCCGATGCGCGGTAAATACATCGGTTGGGTTGGCAGCAAACCTTGATGGCCTTAGCCCGACGGCAAGATCCTGCCCTTGCCCAACTCCTGTACAGTTCAGTTGCCGATGCGCGGTAAATACATCGGTTGGGTTGGCAGCAAACCTTGATGGCCTTAAGCTAGAGCCTATGCACCTTGAGTACGCCGCAGCATATCGGCTAATTTTGTGCCAAGCTATTCAAGCCCCTTATCTAGGCAGGCTATTCATCTGAAATAAAAAAATTTTATCAGATGAGTTCAAACAAGAAATTACCGATCCAAACCCAAAATCACTTGAATAAACTCCGTATTGCAAGGTGACACCCCCTAATGGTGGGCTCCCTTGACCAGCCGCAATTTGGAAGAATCCAACAGCAAATGCACCCCATGGCCCACCCAAGCGGCGGCTACATAGGGCAAATATTCCACCCACAACGCCCCGGCGTCTGTCCAGGAAAAGGAGGCCCACCAGCCCGTTTCGGCCCGGCGGTATTCGGTGGCGAGCGCCAAAAGACTGGCAACCGCAAAGGGGGCCCAGACTGCGTGGGTCCAGCCCCGATGCCGGTGCACCAGCGGTAAAATAGAAAAAAGGGCGAGCAAGACAAAGGCTAGGTCCCGCCCTGTAAAATGCAGCCACAAAAGGGCCAGCAAGGCGGCGCGGTAGTACCAACGTTGAGGCAGCGAAGCCACGTCCAGGTCAGGGAAGAGGGACATCATCAAGGCGGTCAAGGGCAGCGCCCAATGAGCAGCCTGCACCTCCTGGGTCAAGGGCGGCAGGTACCCACTGCCCAGCGCCACCCCCTCGACCAAGGTCGCCGCGGCCAACCCGCCAATCAGGTGGCCCGCAGCGTTCATGCCTCGGTAGGTAGGGGGATGCGGGAGTCTTTTTTGCGCATACGATACAACATCAGCGTCTTGCCGATCTTTTGGGCAATATAACAATGCAGCGCTTTGCTGATCTCTTCTCCGGCGGCATCCAGGTCAACCATCGTGTTTTGCAGCAGCTTGATCTTAATCAATTCATGCTGTTCTAAGGCCTGATCCAGCTTTTCTAGGAACTCCGGGGAAATTCCCCCTTTGCCTATTTGCATGATCGGCTTGAGGTGGTGGCCCAGGGCGCGGAGGTGGCGGGCTTGTTTTCCAGTTAGTTTCAGGGTCATCGTCCTTTGGGGGTTTGCTTTGGTCCAATGAATCAGAAGCGGCCCCAAGCCGTCAAAGGGAAAGCGCTATTGGCGGCTAGACAAAGGAATAAAAACCCCTTAAGGATGGTAGACCAACCCCCGCTTCGGCGGTGGTTCCTTTAGGTGGCTCCGTAGTTCAACGGATAGAACATGGGTTTCCGGAGCCCAAGATAGTGGTTCGATTCCACTCGGGGCTACCATAAAGGATCAGGTCTTCTCTGCGCATTCCCCCCCAATCCCGTCCCTTTGATTTTAGGCTAAGGCAATTCCTTAACTTAAATGCTCCCCATTGCCGCCCAAAGCTGCTCCCACAACACCTGCCTATTTGCAACTTTTATTGCTGTTTTTTTTGACTAAAGAAGCCTTTGCTCACCCCTGAAATTTTAGGTAGCTTGGGCAAAATCTTTAATTTTTTTAAAATAGGGGACCCCATGGCATTGGCTGACAAAATCAAAGAGCTTTCTACAAAAGTTAGCAAAATGGCCTCAGCAACCACCACCGAAGAGGCGGCAAAAAACGCCTTTGTGATGCCCTTCATTGCTGCACTGGGCTATGACGTTTTCAATCCAACCGAGGTAGTTCCTGAATTTGTGGCGGATATTGGAACCAAACAGGGTGAAAAGGTTGACTACGCCATCTTGCGCGACGGGCAACCGATCATTCTGATCGAATGCAAAAGATCTGAAAGTGAGCTAAACAAAGAGCATGCGTCGCAGTTGTACCGCTATTTTTCTACCGTTGACGCCAAATTGGCCATCTTAACCAACGGGATTGTCTATAAGTTTTACAGCGACTTAGAAGAACCTAACAAAATGGACAACAAGCCCTTCTTGGAGTTCAGCCTCCGCGATCTGTCCGAGTCGTTGCCCAAGGAGCTTGAGCGATTCCAAAAGGAACAGTTCAACATAGAAGAAATCCTTTCCAGTGCTGTTGAGCTAAAATACACCAAAGAAATCAAATCACTCCTCGCCCGACAGATGACCGATCCCGACGAGGGATTTATCCGATTTTTTGTCTCCAACGTGCACCACAGGAAAATGACGGCGGCTGTTAAAGAACAATTCAGTCGGATCACTCGCAAGGCGCTGTCGCAGTTTATCGATGATCGCTTAGACGCCATGATTAAAAAGATCAGGGGAGAAGCCCAAGCAGATGTGGAAGCCACGGAGAACGCCACCAAAGAAGAAGAGAGCCAGCCTGGAAAAAGCATCGAAACAACGGAAGACGAATTGGAATGCCACCGGATTGTCCGTGCGATTTTACGGCAAACCGTCCCTTCCGCTAGAATCGTTTGGCGCGATGCAAAAAGTTATTTTTCCGTGTTGTTGGACGACAACAACCGGAAGCCCATTTGCTGCTTAGCCAGCAATTCAAAGGGCCTTAGCTTGGGCTTATTGGGCGCAACCCGAGAATGGAATTGGGTAAAAATCGAAACCTTGGATGAAGTATACAAATTTGCCGACCAATTCATCGAAACTGTAAGGTTTTATGAATCGGGCCATGAAGCTAGCTCGGAAAAGGCTACAGAGTAAAGTTTACTAAGTACGACGGCTTGGCTCCAAAGACACTCTCCCGGCCTAGTATTTTCTGGTTGATCTTTGGACTATTAGTCGCGGCACCACCAGCGCGGTGCCGCAGCCTATTGCTTTGGTGAACCCGAACTAATCCCCAACCCACCCCCCACACAACCGCGCGGCTTGGTTTTGGTGGGCGTCGGTGGTGGACTCGATCCAGAGGGCGTAGAGGCGGCCTTGGTGGGCTGCCAAGGCGCGGTGCGTTAGTTGGGATTCGGGGTTTAAAATCACGCCCGGCGCGGGGAGAAGCCGCGCAGGGGCCGAGCGGCCGCCCTGGGAGGTGAGTTGTAGCGCATGGATGCCGTGGGCGAGGGCGTAACCCTCTCCCCAAGCGGTAACAGCGGCGGGGAAGCCTAGGCGTTGGGGCAGTGCGGCATAGGGTTCGCGGTGCCAAAAACCTCCGGGGCTCAGACGCAGTGCCTCCCAGCGGCAGACCCGCCCAGTTTGGTGACCGTAAGCCAAGACCAGCCCTAGCCGGGTGGCCACCAATTGTGGGGCCAAGTGGTCCCCGGTTTCTTGGGGGTGGTCCAACTCAAAGGGGGCCGGCTCAAGGGCGTGATCCTTCCAGCCCCCGGGCGGCGTAAAGACCTTGCCAAAAAGACGCAACGATCCGCGCCGCTCGACCCAAAAGAGGTGCAGTTGGCCGCCATAAAAGGCTATGCTCGGGTGCTGGGCGTCGCCCTCGACCTGGGCGTTTAAGCCTTCTAGGCCGCCTCCGTCGAGCCAGCTCCAATGTCCGTCTAGCCCGGTGTGGACCACCCGCACCCGCCAGCCCAACGAAGAACGCTCGATCCAGGTGCCATATAGCCCGACCCCGTCGCTACAAAAGCTAAGGCTGCGGGCTGCTTGGTCCGGGTCTAGGTTCAAACCGCCCTCGTCTGCCTCAGACCAGTCCCGCTCCAAGTCCCATTCCAGCAAACGCCCCAGCACCGCGCCGCGCTCGCACTCCAAAAAACTGACCAGCAAACGGTCCTCGCCCACCGCCACCAGCCGGGGGCCGAGCAGCGAAGCGCAGTCGTTGGTGCTGAGCCCCGCCCCGCCGTCCACAAAGTTCCACTGATCCCCCTCCAACCGCGCCACACGTACCACCCCTTGGGCTTGCCCCTCGGGTTGTTCGGTCCAAGTGGCTAACAAATGGCCTTGAAAGCTTAGCAGATGGGGTCTAGAAAAGGGGCGGGAATGAGGCGAGTTGAGCCCTAGGTTGGGCTGGTCGCTGAATTGGGTCCAGGTCATGGCAACGCTCCGAATTAAGTTTCAGAGAAGCTACCAAGGTAAAAAGCGAAAAGATCAGGGCGAAGCCTTTCCGCCCCGATAAATCAAAGCCAGCGTTTGCGCCGAAAAAAGATCAACAGCGCCACAGCCACCGCGCCCATCAGGCCCAAGGAGCCATAATACCCCCAACCCCAATCCAATTCGGGCATATTCTTAAAATTCATACCATAAACCCCGGCGATGAAGGTTAAAGGAATGAAGATCGAACCCATCATGGTCAAAAACTTCATCACCTCGTTCATCTTCTGGCTCGAGAGCGCCAAATATTGGGACTGTAGGTTAAAGAGCATCTCCCGGAAGTTGTCCAGCGCCTCGACCACTTGTTTGACATGGTCTTGCAGGTCGCGAAAATAAGGGGCCGCGTCGGGGTTGATCATCTCCAACTCCCCGTTGGTCAGGCTGGCGGAGATTTCCACCAACTGGCGGGTGTTGCGGTGCATAGCGGTGACGTCTTTTTTTAGATCGTGGATGCGGTGCAACAGCTCTGCTTCGGTGCTGTGGAACAGTTCATCGTCCAGTTCCATAATCTCGGCCTCGAACCAGTCCAAAGTAACGTAATACCGGTCCACCAGCAGGTCCATTAAGGCAAAGAGCAGGTAGCTCACGCCCATGGCCTGGATGCGGTTGTTACGAAGCCTCAGACGGCCCCGGACTAAGGTAAAATAGTCTTCGGTACGTTCCAAGAAGGCGAGCACAAAGTTTTTACCTAAAACCAAGCTGACGTTCTCGGGCTCTAGCCCGTCTTCTTCACGGTGGAAGAGGCGGATCACCACAAAGATTTGGTCGCCGTAAAATTCGATCTTTGGGCGTTGTTCGGTGTTGATGATGTCCTCAACCATCAAGGGGTGCAGCCCAAAAAACTTGCCCAACGACTCGATCTCGCCTGCGTCATGGACCCCTTGCACGGTGATCCAGTTGGCTAGGTTTTCGTCGAAAAAGGCAAAGGCCGCCTGGGGAGATTCGCTGGCGATCTCTTCGACCTCCAATCCTTTAAACCGCAGGCACCGGTAGAGCAACTCCCCTTCGGGAGCTTCATCACCCACATAAACCGCCGTGCCCGGCGGCAGGCCGTACTTTTCTGAGAGTTTTTCGGCCATGCTGCCTAGTCGATTTTATGCTGCTCTTTCAGCAGTTCCTTGATGATCACAAAGCGCTGTTCACAGGCTTCCGCGGTTTGTTCAAATTCATTTTTGATGCGCTTGCCGCTCATGGCTTCTCCGCTGCGGGCCATGCCGCGCAGGTAGGATTCATAGCCCTTGTGGGCATGGTAATAGCCACCGGGCGAGATCACATACCTCGCGACCATCTCCTGGCACCCAGCGCATTGCACAAAAACCTTGTCATACTCGCCGGGCTCGCGCACCAGAATATTGCGCAATTCGTGGCTGCCGCACAATTGGCAGGTTTGGCGGTGCAGTTCCATTCTCGCTCCTTTAAATGTTAAATAGCGGCCAGTACAAACTCCCCAAAGCCAACACCAGCACCAAAGAAAGTAGGGTGATCAACACACCGGGGCGGACCATATCCTTCGACTCCAACATGCCCGAACCAAAGGCAATGGCGTTGGGCGGCGTACTGATCGGCAAGGCCATGGCAGTCGAACAATTGATGGCAATGGTCAAAACCACCAAACCGACCCCGTAATCCAACGAAATGGCCAAGGGGATGAGCAAGTTCGCCGTGGCGGTGTTGGACATAAAGGTGGTCATAAAAGCGGCCAACAGGGCAAAGGCGATCAACACAATCCAAAATTGGTCGGGGCCAGGGATCAAGTCCACAATATGCCCGGTCAGTCCGCTTTTTTCTAGCCCCACACCGAGGCAGATACCCCCGCCGACCATAAACAAAACGTCCCAAGGCAGGCTCTTAAAGTCCTGCACCTTTAACATGCCGGAGCCAAAGGCGACGACCACCGGAATCAAGCTTACCACACCGATGCTCATTCCGTGTAGGTCTGTGGTCAACCAACCGACAATGGTGAGCAAAAAGAGGCCCAAAACCGTCTTTTGTAGCCTCGTCCAAGGCCCAGTCGTTGCTTCGGGCAATTCCAACTGATAGCCCTTACCGGGAGGGTAAATCTTTAACAGCATAAACCACAACAAAAACAGCAAAAGCAACATAAAGGGAAAGGTCGCGCCCATCCACTGGGCAAAGCCGATATGGTACCCCTTTTTGGTCAGGTAGGTCATGGCGATGGCGTTGGGCGGCGTTCCGATCGGCGTACCCAACCCCCCTAGGTTGCAGGCAAAGGGAATGCTAATCGCCAAAGCCTTGGCAAAGGGATTGCCAGCGGGGATCTTTTGCACAATCGGCAAGAGGATGGCGAACATCATGGCCGTAGTCGCCGTGTTGGACATCCACATCGACAACATCGCCGAAGCGATCATGAACCCGGCCATCGCCCGCCCCGGCTCGGTGCCGGTGCGTTGCAGAAGCCAATGGGCCAGACGGCTGTCGATAGCGTATTTATGCAGCGCCGCAGCGAGCACAAAACCGCCCAAAAAGAGCAGGATGATTTCGCTGAAAAAGGGGCTTAAATAGGCGGCCCGCGCGGCCTTACCGGCGCTGGGGTCGATCGCCGGAACCAGCCAGTAGAGCTGTAGGAACAACACCACAAAACTGGTCACGTACAGCGGCACCCACTCCGTAACCCACAGCACCGCCGCCAGCACCAACACGGCCAGCGCGACGGACTGAGAGTGGGTCAGAGAAAGGGTCGTATCCACGACCCCGCTTTGGACCAAGAGATACAAAAATGCCAGCAAGGGGGGCAGATAAAAAAGAAAACGCCGGTTCAGCGTGTTCATAGGACCATTGGGGAAAGGGTTTATTTGAACTTAGCGCTCACAAGTACCCACAGGCAAGGGGAGTTCTGGTCAAAGCAATCGCAAGTCGCTAGAACCGCGCCTACCCTGATTCTGGGCCTTGTAAAATGGTTGTACTCAACCTGCTAAGTTCTTGAAAAACCGCCAATACCGGCGCTCAGACGCTCCTTTACTTGTCTTTATCGGGGTGCTTTGGTTATGATCAACACAGACATTTGAAAGGGATCTGACGAATCATCGGGGGCCATGAATCTTTCCATCCGCTTACGAATTCTCCTTCTGGCCCTATTGGCTTTGGCGGGGATGATCGCGCTGCTGTACGTCGAGTACGGGCGGCATCAGGAAATTATCTCCATTTCCGAGTCTTATTTAGAACGCGTCGAGCAGGTTCGCGGCAGCCTCAGCCTGGTTCATGCGTTACAAAATGAGCGAGCCCTTAGCGCCGGTTGGCTGCTGTACCAAGGCGCTGAGCTGACCGCCAACTTGGCCGCCCAGCGCCAAGAGACGGACCGGCAATTGCTGGCCTACGACAAACAATCCAGTATTTCCCAAACTAGTCTAAAAGGGCTACGCGCCCGGCTCGACGCCGGTCAAACCCAATGGCCCGAAGCCCGGTCCAGCTATGGCCAGTGGGTACACGACCTTTTAGAAGCCTCGAAGATCAACGTCCAGCAACGGGCCTTAGGCATCTCTAGCCTTTCGCTCTTGGCCCTTAGCGACTTGGCCCTGACCGCCGAATACATGGACCGGAACCGTTCGGCACTCTACCTAGCCTACCTAAACGGCCATCTGGATGACCGCGAACGGGCCGCGCTAGCCGGAGACTGGGCGCTTTACCAAGACCAATTAGATCGTTTCTTGCGCCTCGCCCCACCTGAGTTGAGGGCCCGCGTCGCTGCCGACTTGAGCGAAGGCAACCAGCAAAAGATCGCCGCTCAAATCCAAAAAACCTTACAAGACCCTGACTCGATCCAAAACGGGCACCCGGTCCTGTGGTGGGATCAATCAACACTGGCGGTCGAGCAACTCCAAATGTTGCTGGATCAGGGTATCTTGTTGCTGCGCGAAGGCATCCAAAAGGAAGTGATCCTCAACCAGGAACGGCTGACCAATTACATGACCGTGGCGGTTACCCTGTTGTCCCTGGCGGTGGTGCTGGTATCGCTGACCATCGGGCGCATCTTAAAGGCCCTTGGGGTGATGCTCAAAACCATGAGCGAGGTGATCGACACCCAGAACTTCAAACTGCGGGTCAACGAAGCCCACCGTAGCGACGAATTCGGCGTGATCGGCGACAGCATCAACGAACTGCTGACCTACACCGACCGCCTGATCGAGCAGAAAGACTATCTGGCCAGCCACGACCTCTTAACCGGCCTCTTGAACCGCCGCAAGCTCCAAGAGATGGCCAAGATGGAGTTCGCCCGCGACGACCGCTACGGCCAAGGGGTGGCGCTGGTCATGTGTGACTTAGATTTTTTTAAGCGGGTCAACGACACCCATGGCCACCATGTGGGCGATCAGGTCTTAGAGGCCTTCGCCCAGGTGATGGAAGCGGGTACGCGCAGCACCGACGTAGCCTGTCGCTGGGGCGGTGAAGAATTTTTGTTGCTGGCGCCGGGAATCGACGAACAGGGTGCCCGCCAGTTTTGCGAAAAGCTGCGTAAAATGGTGGCGGAACTCAAGATCGGCCCGGTCGAGCAAGTCACCGCTAGCTTTGGCGTAGCCCTACGCCGCAAAGGCGAGAGCCTAGACGAACTGGCCGAACGGGCCGACCAAGCCCTCTACGACGCCAAGGCCAACGGCCGCAACTGCGTCAAAGTATCCCACAACCCGCCGGAGGCTGCTGCGCCCGAAGGCCAAAGGGGTGCCGAACCCGCTCCGGCTTGAAAATCAAGACCCACGAGCCGGCCCCGGCTAAGCCTGAGTAGTTCCTCCGGCTAGAAATCCGGGTGGGTTTCATTCATTGGGGGCTCCCCTTCGGGAGCCCTTCCTTCCCGCCGCCAAACATTCCTGCCTTTGCTCCCTGTATCCCGACGAATGTCCGCTTTTTGTCCTGGTCAACGGACTAACACCAGGGCCTACTCTAAGGAAAACCTTGGAGGGGCTATGGAATTTGATCAGATTATTGAAATTGCGGAACAGACGATAGAAATACTTACTGCCAATGAAAGCCTCTTTCCAGAATTAACAAAGGCTGAGTTGACCCAATATTCCCATCGACTTGAGTCTTACCCAAAAAGACAGCAATTCTATGGTCCTGATTCTCGCGAGACTTTGGAGACAGCACTGCGTGCGACCAAGAATTTGTCAAAAGCGTTAAACAGCTTCCGAGACAAACGTAGCACCGAGAATGTCTTTGCCCTTTTATTACCCCTGCGAATATTGATGGAAGAACTGGATCTTTTCGCAGCGAAGAAAGCGAAACAGTGGCAAAAGTACTCCCGAGACGAAACCGATAAAAACTCGAAATTTAACCGAACGATTAGGGCAGCCCAAGCCCTCTTGGAACGGGAGGAAACCTTAGCAAAACAAGAAGAGCGGATTGAGGAAAACCTGAAAAAGCTGGATGTGCTCAATGAGCAATTCGACAAACATCGCGACAACGCAAAACGGGAGGGAATGTCAGCGTCCTTCGATAAAATGCATAAAGAGCTCAATGGCGCTGGCGTCAATTGGTTGGTCTTTTTCTTGTTCAACATCATAGGCATGATTGGCTTGGCCTTTTATCTAAAGCTCGATCTTTCCGACGATCCCTTGATGAGTCTCAAACGCTTACCCTTCTTCGCCCCCCTCTTCTGGTTTGCTTGGGTCTGCATCCGCAATTACGGCTTCATTTCGCGGATCCGCCAGGACTATGCTTTCAAGCTCTCCACCGCCCAGGCCTACGAGGGCTACCGCAAAGAGGCCCTGAAACTGGACCCCGAGTTGGCCAAAGAGTTGATGAAGGTTTCCATCGAGGTCTTCTCCAACAACCCCCTGCGTTTCTACGAAGGCCACAAAAACCACGCCTCCCCAATCCACGAACTCTTCGAAGGCGGCCTAGACCGCTTCAAAAGAGTGGTCTGGAACAGCAAAAAGGGAGAGTTGCAGGTAGAAACCCGCTCAGCCCTAGAAAAGGGCTTAGACCGGGTTAAAAAGAAAGAAATGCCCCAAGAAGAAGAGGAAGATTAACCCGCTCCACCCCGCTCCCGCCTGCTGACATCGAGGTGTTTTTAATGACGCTGAAACTTGGTGGCAGCAAGCCAACATACGCACCGGGCGGCGCGAGGGGGCAGCCAATTCCTTTCAAGGCCGTTTCATACCTCAACCAAAACAGCAGATTTGCTGTCACCTGTTTTCCTGTATGTGTGTTAAATCGCTAGTAGATTACAAAAAATCTTTTGATTTGGAGAAACAATTGGACCGACTAACCGAAGCGCTCATGATTCACCTTTCCGCTATTGTCAATAAGAGCGGACTCCACCCGCTGGACGAAGATGCGGTTATTGCTGGATTTAAGGCCTTGGCCAAAAATGGGATCGCCTTCGACCCCGATGAAGTAACAAATCTGGCCACCGCGCACGGCTGGCAGCCACTTGCCCTTAAGTACCTTGAAAAAGCGGTTACTGATATCCAGAACGGAGTTAATAAGCGCATTAAGCATGGTGCCAAAATCCCAACACTCAAACAGCTTGAGGAAATGGCGACGCGGGGCGGGCTGTAGCGCGGGCAACAAGTTAAGCAAAGAAAGCAGAGGATAGTTCCTGTGTTTTCCGCAAGTCCCACACCTGGGTGTGCAGCTCTTGGGTTCCCTTTTGCGAGCAGTTTAGAGCCCCTAGCCAAAGCGTAGCGGCCAAAATGCCACCTGTTCGAGCTTCGAGCGCAGAGAGTGCGCTTCGCTGACAGCTACCATGTACAACGCATGCAGCCTTTGGCCTCAAAATTTCTTGGCAGATAGGGTCTTTTGGTACCCCCGTTGGTGAGGCGCTTAGAGCCCGTAGCCAAGCTTAGCGTTAAAAAAGCCAAACTGTCTGAGCTTCGAGCGGAGCGAGGGCGAGTTTTTGGCTTTTAGCGTAGCTTGGCGTAGGGGCTCTTAGCGGCGAGCCTTTGGGGGCTGCTTTTTTTGCTTCTTTTTTTGGCAGTCAAAAAAAGAAGTCCCAGCCCTATATTCCTTCCATGCGCTTTGTGCCCCCCAACATTTAGAAAAGAAGACTTTGAAGCTCTCGCTTCAAGTATCGGAGTGATTGTCAGCAGGGGACGCCTTGTGGGGGTTCACGCCCTCAAGCATCGCTGCGCTCGCTTATCGGGGTGAATCCAGCGCGTTGTCTCCGATTCAAGGCCGATACTAAATCCAAAGCTTCTGCTCTTCCCACGCTCTGAGAAAATTCCTAAAGGCGCTGAATTCAACGAGTCTTGCTCTTTTTGGGCTCATCTTTACCCTTTAAGCTCCTTCAAGGGGGCGCTGCCCCCTCGCGGCGGCAAGCCGCCTTCTCCCCTGCCAAGGGCCAAAGGCCCCTGGACCCCGTTTATTTGCCTGCTGCGGCTTTTTAAAAAACCTACCCCTTGGGCATCGCCTCAATCTTCGCGCTCAGCTCCGGCGCTTCGGTGAGCGTGAAAGCCACGGCGCGGACCGCTGAGGCAATCTCGGTCTCGAACTCGCGGCAGAGGGCCACGTAGTCCGCCGGGCCGCTCAAGTGGGCGGCCCGGATCTTGGTGGCAATACCGATTTGGTTTTCGATCTTCTCCTTGCGGATCACCCCCAAAACCTCGTCCAGCTTGGTCCCTTTGGCCAAATCCTCTTCGCCATAGCCCTGGCGCAGGGGCTCTGGCCATTCGGCGATATGCACACTGACCGGGCCGCCGACCTTCTCTTTAAAGAAGCCCTGGTAAACCTGTTCGGTGATGAAGGGGATGAAAGGAGCAAAAAGCTTCACTAGGCGGAACAACACTTCCACCGCCACGGCCTTACCAGCCTGGATTTGGGCGTCGGTGTAGTTGGTGGCGTTGTCTTCGCTGTTCCAAAGCCGGAACTTGATCATCTCTAAATAGTTGTCGCAGTAGGCGTCCCAAAAGAACCGCTCTACGGCCCGCAGGGCGTTGGAGTAGTCGTACTTATCGAAGGCGGCCTGGACCTGTGTTAAGACCTGATCAGAACCGCCCAACAACCAACGGTCCACCGGCAACAAGGCGGCATCGTCCCAGCCGTGTTGGTAGTCTTCGCCTAAGCTCATGCTCAAAAAGCGGGTGCTGTTGTAGATCTTATTGAGTAGTTTCTGGCCGTTCTTGACCTCTACCTCGTTGTAACGCAGGTCATGGCCCAAGGTGCCCAGGGCCGACCAGTACCGCAACGCGTCAGCGCTGTATTTCTGGACGATTTCTACGGGGTCTTCGTAGTTGCCCTTGGACTTGCTGATTTTCTGGCCCTTTTTATCCAAGCCCCAACCGCTGATCACCACATCTTTCCAAGGCAGGCTGTCCTGGTGGAAGTGGCCTTTGACGACGGTGTAAAACAGCCAGGTGCGGATGATCTCAAAGCCCTGGACCCGGATGTTCATAGGGAACAAGCCGGGCCGGTCGGCCTTCCAGTTGCCTTCGGCGTCCAACTTAAGCCCGCTGTTGATTTGCGGGGTCAGGCTGCTGGTCATCCAGGTATCAAAAACGTCTTGTTCCGCCCGGAATTCACCGTGCCCACAGTGGGGGCAAGTTTTTGCCTTGGGGCCTTGGCTGGTGGGGTCAATGGGCAGTTCGTCGGGCTCGGCGACTATCGGCGCATCGCACTGGCCGCAGTACCAAACCGGGATGGGTACGCCGTAAAAGCGTTGGCGGCTCACGCACCAATCCCACTTGAGCCCTTCGACCCAGTGGTCGTAGCGCTTCTGGAAGTAGTCGGGGAACCAGTTGAGCTCCTCGGCACGCTTCAAGAAAGCGTCGGCATGGTCCATCAGGCTGATGAACCATTGCAAATGGGGGATGTATTCCACCGGCGTGCCGCTGCGCTCGGCCACCGAAACGCGCTGTAAGGTCTGCTTTTGGCCCTTTAAGAAGCCCTGTTCTTCCAGCTTTTCTAAGACTTTGGCCCGCGCCTTGGAGACATGCTCCCCGGCGAATTCCCCGGCCAACTCACCCAAAATGCCCCGTTCGTTGAGGATCACCCGGGTGTCGAGCTTGTATTTGTGCCACTTGGCGATGTCTTCGGGGTCGCCGAAGGTACAAACCATCATCAAGCCCGTCCCAAATTCCAAATCCACCGAATCATCGGTTAAGATGGGCACCTCATAGTCAAAAAGCGGCACCTTGGCTTTTTTGCCCAAAAGGTGCTGATACCGGCTGTCGGCGGGGTTGCAGAACAGCGCCACACAGGCGGGGATCAACTCGGGGCGGGTGGTGCTGATCACCAGTTCTTCGCCGGTATCGGCGCTATGGAAGGCCACATCGTTGAGCTGGCCGTTGCGCTCGATGGCCTCAATATCCGCTTGGGCCAAGGCGGTCTGCAGGCTCACGTCCCACATAATGGGCTCTTTCTTGCGCACCGCCAGACCCTTTTTGACGAGGTCTAAAAAGCTGGACTGGGCGACATGCACCGCCGGCGGGCTGATGGTGGAATACTCCAAGCTCCAATCCACACTGATGCCCAACATGCGCCAAAAATGGCGGTAAGACTCGGTGACTAGCTTGGTTTCCTTCATGCAGAGTTCCACGAACTCCGGGCGGGTGATCTTTGACTTGTTGATCTGGTATTTCTTTTCGACGTAACGCTCGGTGGGTAGGCCGTTGTCGTCAAAACCCATGGGGTAAAAGATGTTGTGCCCGGCCATCCGCTTTTGGCGGATCAGGATTTCTGCCTGAGAATAGCTCATGGCGTGGCCCACGTGCAGGTGGGCGGCAGAGGCGTAGGGCGGCGGTGTGTCGACGCTGAAGAGGGGCTTGGAAGACTGGGGGTCGTAGCGGTAGATTCCCTGTTCTTCCCAAAATTGGGACCAGAGGGTTTCGGCTTCCTGGTGGTCGTAGCGCTTCGCGTCGAGCAGGCTCATGGGTCGGATTTTAGAGGGGTCAACAGGTCAAAAATGGGTTGATCGCCCATCAATGGCAGAATGCGGAAGCTTTGTAAAGCCGCAGGGGCCGGGCCGGGGGCCCAAATATCTGGGCCGGGGTTTAGGCGGAGTGGTGCTCGTCGAGCTTTTCTAGTAGGGCGTTTAGCTCCAAGATAGCAATCACCCGGTCAGGCATTTTGGCCATGCCATACAGCACGCTGGTGTCGATATGGTCGCCCAGATTCATATCCGACTGGAATTGCTCAGGACTAACGGTCACCACGCCGACCAAGAAGTCGACCACGATACCCGTCTCTTCCCCGTTCAGCGTCGCCACCACGGTGCAGGTTTCGCCGGTGACCTCTGCGTCTTCCATACCCAACTTGCGCCGCAGACTCATGACCGGAACAATCTTGCCGCGCAGGTTCATCACGCCCAACAGGTAATCTGGCGTCTGGGGCACCGGATCAATGGCCATCAATCCCACCACCTCACGGGCCTGATCGATCCGCACGCCGTAATGTTGTTCGCCTAACTGGAAGGTCAGCAGCTTGCCTTCGGTGGCTTCAAAAAAATCTTCGGTTTTGGTCATCTAACTTCCTCAGTATTATGATGTCCTAACCCTACCCCAACTCACCCCAGCTTTGCAAGATGCATGGCGTTGCAGGCGGGCTCTCTAGCTTGCCCCTTGGCAAAGCAATTTTGGAGCCGGATTGGGGGGTGCCCTCAAAAAACCAGGCTTCTACCTGAACGGTAACGTATTTGTTTTGGAATCAATGGTTTATGGTTTGATAGGGGATGCCTGATTTGGTGGCTTTGAACTGGATGGCATCAAGGTCTGAATCGGAGATGCAGATGCTGAAAAGATGGGATTTTTTAAACTTGAGTCCACCAGTGTCTTGTCCTTTAGCGCCTTTAATGCCTTTGGCGAAGACGGGGTTTTCGGCTTCTAGGTCTTGCATCCAAGGGCTTCAAATTCATCCAGCGGATTCGGCTAGTCTTTCATCGGGATTTCCTCTTGAATTTGCGATCCAGCCAAGCAGTGATCAGGAAAATTTCGTCCCCAAATTCGGACAAGGGAACGCAGCAAACTTCTGCGCCAACAGCAACCACAAAGGCTAGCGGGTCTGGGTAGTTGGTTCGGGCTTCAAGACCCAACCCCTCCCCCGCTTGGACCAAGCCGTCCGCCCCAGCCCAGCGGCACCCATCTTTGCCCTTAAACCAGTTGCTTTGGCAGCTCCTCTTGGCTAAAGGGGGCGCATAAAAAGTTGCAAACTATTGAAAAAAATATCGCCCCTTGTTATAAACAGCCCAGCTATTTTGAGTGGGGCTTTCTTGAATTTGAACATGAATGTGGTATTCAAACATGAAAATTCTACAAACCGTAGTTTTTGCCTCGTTGATTGTGGGATTGAGCACCACCGCTTATGCCCAAGACCGCTTGAACAACAACGGGTCCGATGTACTCATCGGTGACGAAGTAGAAAACTCCTTGTTCTCGCCCAAAAAGATTGAGACCTTCCAAAACCAAGACCGCACAGCCAAACAAAAAGACGCCAGGACCTTGAAGTCCATGTACGGGAACGTCAACTTGATCGACTTAAGGTCCTTCGACGCTGGATTTATCGCTAGCAGCGGCTTCACGGGCGAGAAAAACAATTTCGAGACCATTTCAGGCTACAACTTCGGGGTTACCTGGGAGTTCCCGGTACTCATGAAAGCGCTAGAAGGCGGGACGCCGATCCTCAAGGCCCGCGCCGGTAAAACAGAGATCACCTCGGCCAGCAGCGTAGACAGCACGATCGTCGATTCCAGCTTAAAGAGCTTTGTGGACACCCTGGGCGTCTCGCAATTGTACACGGTGGCCGTAGGCGGCGGGTATTGCTACCATGTAGGTTTCGACTGCGTTTACGCCATGTATAACACCTACCTTACCGGCCAACTTTCCACGGTCAACTCCGATGGTTCGGTCTCCACCGTCCCGACCCAACTGACCGGTATTTCCTTCGGTACCAGCTCTACCTTCGATGTTTCCTTGGGCATTGAGCTGACCATCGGGATGGAATACTCCATGTTGACCCACGCCACCCCGGTTTCTTCGGATCAAAACATCAATGCCCTGTCGATCAACTTCGGACTCGGCGCGGTCAGCCAGCCTCGTTACGTCAACATGAGGCCCATCGAATACGTCCAATAGGTGTGCGGTCATGAAAACCCAACCTAGAGGGCCTTTCCTTTCGCGGTCGAGCCGCACCGAGGCCCGACCGGCGGTACTTTGCATCCCTTGGCTGTTGGTCGGGCTGCTGGTTTTAAGTGGCTGCGGTACCCATAGGCCGCCGCCGAACCGGCAGGCCGAAAACTCTAAGGTCCGCATCATCACCCGCCAAGAAGCCCGAGAGAATACCCCCATAGAGCAGGCCATCAGTCGTTGGGCGAAAAAGTTCGCCCAGCAAACGACCAGCCGCCAAGGCCGTCCCGCCTTGCTGGTCAAGGGCTTCGTCAACACCGACAAGCCCGAGGAAAAGTGGCCTATTGCCTCAGAAATGGACGCACTTTTACTCAAGTACTTGGTGCGCTACGCGCCCGAAGGGGGGTACCAGGTGCTGGAAGCTCAACCGAGCTACAGTTCACAAACCGAAGGGTCTCCGATCCATGACCCAGATCTGGTGATTTCGCCGCAGTATTCCTGGTCGCAAGGCCATTACCACGTCACCTTCAGGGTGTCGCAGGTCCAATCCAGCGAGCAGATCATCGTAGACTCTATCTATATCCCCAAACAACCTGGATCGGCCCTTGGCGACTATTACCTGTCTGAAAATCGAGTCTTCGACACCGCCACCAGTTTGAGCTGGGAACGCCGGGCCAACCCCAACGTCTACCGGTTTGAGACGGCGCAGCTCTACTGCCAGGGGTTGATCATCGACGGGTATCGAGACTGGCGCGTGCCGAATGACCAGGAAATATACAGCATCATCGGCCGCCCCACCCCACCGGTGGACTCGATGTTGCCCCAAGCGTTGACCCAGTTATTCACACAGGGTTCAACCAGCAAAGAACAGATTTTTGGGTTCAACTACCGACAGCTTGCGCCCCAATCGCGTTGTCATTGGTTCGAGCAGAAAGCTTCAGCCAAGGCCGCGAACCTCAATTCAGGCAAAGCGGTCCTGCAACCCGCAGCCTGCCAAATCAAATGCGTCCGGGGCACCGATCCCGCTGCTGGGACCCCTTAAGCCCATGTTTACCGGCCCGCTGGACAAAACCCCTGCGAGTCGAGTGGGGCCCAAGAGACCCTCCCCCACCCCGCTCGCTAACCGATTGCCCGAAGCCAGCAAATAGCGTATATAGGGACCACCTAGTTATAGAACCCTATTCCCTTTTGGAAACGCTCGATGGCCTCACACCAAATCCTGACCACCTTTGTCTTTTCTGCCTTCTTTGGGGTGCTCTTTGTGGTGCTCTCGAGCAAGCTGCGCACCAGTGCGATTGTGGTTTTGCTGGCCGGGGGTTACCTGTTGGGGCCCGAGATGGCCGGGTTGATCCATCCGGAGGTTTTGGGCGAAGGGATGAGTGCTATCATCTCGCTGGCGGTAGGTTTGATCCTCTTTGAAGGTGGCTTGACCTTAGACATCAAGGGATACCGCCAAGGGGCCAAAGAGATTTGGGGGCTTTTGACCAGAGGCGTTTTGGTCACTTGGCTCTTTACGGCGACGGCGATTTATTTTGTTTTTGATTTTAGCATTCCCTTCTCTTTGCTCGCTGGGTCCTTGATCATCGTCACCGGCCCCACCGTGGTCGGGCCCTTGTTGCAGCGGGTCCGCGTGCCTAAGAAGGTGCACCAAATCCTCTATTGGGAAGGGGTCTTGATCGACCCCATAGGCGTCTTTATCTCCCTGCTCTGTTACGAGTTCATTATCCAACAAGGCAGCGGCGTCGGCAGCGGCACCGAAGCCTTTTATGCCTTTTTGTACCGCTTTGTGGTGGGCCTGGGGGTGGGTGTTTTCTTCGGGTTGGGTATCGACCTGATCATGAAAAAAGGCTGGGTGCCCGACGAGCGTTTGAACGTCTTTGTCCTAACCTGCGCCCTCTTAGACTTCGCCATTGCGGACACCTTGGTACCTGAGGCGGGGCTCCTTTCGGTCACTATTTCGGGCTTTATTTTAGGCTACCGCAAGAGCCCCAAGATCGACCGGGTGATCGCCTATAAGGTGGAGTTAAAAGATTTTTTGATTGGTCTGTTGTTTATGCTGCTCGCCGCCAACTTAGAGTCCGCCAAGTTCTTGGCCTACGGCTGGCCTATGTTGGGCCTGGTGGCCTTTGTTATGTTGGTGGTGCGCCCGGCCAATATCCTGCTCAGCACCACCGGCAGCCGCCTACGCAAACGCGAGAAGGCCTTTTTAGGCTGGATCGCGCCCAGGGGCATCGTGGCGGCGTCGATGGCCTCGATCTTCGCGCTGCATTTGGCCGAACTGGGCTATGAGGACGCCACCTTTTTACAGGCTTTTGCCTATTCAGTGATTGCGGGCACCGTGGTGGTGCAGGGTTTTACGGCCAAATGGGTGGCCAAGCTGCTGAACGTTTGGGAAAAGGAGCCGGACGGTTGGCTGATCGTCGGCGCTCACCAGCTATCGCGCACCTTAGCGCTTTATCTACAGACCCAGGGTCGCTTCGTGATCTTAATCGACTCAAACCCCCGAGAGGTAAAGATTTCGTTGCGCGAAGGGCTCAACGCGATACATGACAACGCCCTAACGATGGAGATGGACCAGCACATCGAGCTCAACTGGGTGGGCACCGTCTTTGCCGTGACCGAAAACGAGGAACTCAACCGGTTGGTTTGCCAGCGCTGGGGCAACTTACTCAACAAGCCGAGGCTCTTTTATTGGGCCACCACCATGCTGGAAAAAACCCAACAACCCAGCAGCTACATGGTGGGTCACGCTGCTTGGAGCCATCTGGCTTTAAAGGCTATTTTAGCCAAGCACCTGCACCAGCGCGACTTGATCATCTGTGAAGACCAGTTCGACCTCGGCCAAGACCGCGCGCCGAGCCATCACCTTTTAGTCGAAGCCGGGGGCCAAATCTATCTGGACCCACCAGCGGACCTAGATGGCATGGCCAAGGTACTCTACCTCAAACCGCCCAAAAATGAATTACTCGGGCCGACCAAGCCCGAATGGGTGGTTTTCTCAGAAGCCCAGAGCTTAGATGAGTTATTCCGCGAGATGTTGAGCCTCGTCGTGATGGAGCAGCGCAACCTTGACCAAGTCTCGCTCCACAAAGAATTGGTGGAGCGAGAAAAGGAGTATTCCAGCCTGCTGGGCTACCAGATCAGCCTGCCGCACGTCTACTGCAAGGGGGTACCCGATTGTTTGATGATCGTCGCCAAAGCCACCACACCGATCCAAACCAAATGGTCCGAAGACCCCATTGAACTTGTGTTCATGGTGATCAGCCCCGAAAACCAGCCCGAGAAGCACCTAGCCCAAATCTCAAAAATTGCCCGGTTCATTAGCATCGAAGAAAACCGGTTGGCCTTAAAAGCAGCATCCGACCCGACCGAACTCTTTTACGCCCTAGAGCGCGGTTGAGTTATGTCCCAGCGGCGCCCCAAGGAAAAATGGTGGACTCATAAGGCCTTCCAGAAGCATTTTTTTCCGCTCTTTATCCCTTATTTTGTCATCCTGACTTTAGGTTCCCTGGGGGTCTATTTCTATTTTTCGGTCTACCACAAACAGGGCCTACAAGACCAAGTCTTAGAGCAGGTCAAGCTACAGCGATTGGCCATCGCCAAGGACTTGACCATGATGGTATCGGACCTAATTTACCTTTCGAATCAAAAAGACCTCAAGCAACTCCTACAAGACCCTACCAGTGGTCACTCCCAGCAGGTTCGCGAAGAGTTAAAAACCTTCTTGAAAGCCAAAAGCATTTATGGAGGCTTGGCGCTCTTCCGCCCCGGCCAAGAATCGGCGGTTTTTTCGCTGCATCTGTCCCTGAGCGGACAGATCGACTCCACCACAGAGCCACCCCAGCTAGGCCAAGACGGACAGCCGGTGTTGCCTTATGTGTATAGCTTAGCGCCAGGGTCCATCTTGCTGGGCGGCAAAATGGGTCCGGGCAGCAGCCTCTATTTTGATGCGCCCCTATTTGACCAAGGACAAGTGGTTGGGGCCTTGGCGCTTTACTATTCCCACCGCCTCCTGGCATCCGACTTAAGCACCCATATGGCGGATCTTCCGGGGCGTTTTGTGCTCTTAGACCGCAAGGGCAATCCGCTGGTTTTTGTCGGCACAGACCAACGAAGCGCGATACCCAAACGGCTCACCCAGGAAATTCCCAAAATGAGCGATATGCCAAGCCAGTATTGGCTTGGCAATGACCTCATCACCCAGGGAACCTTACAGATAAGTGAACTGGTCGGCCAAGAGCACTTAAGCGAAGCGCCCAAAGAGGCCTTAGAGACGCTGCGGTTGGTGTCTTTTATCGACCACGCCGAGGTCCACCATGCCGTGGGCAACAGCGAAGACTACGTTTGGCTCTTTTGGTTACTGGCGACCGATGGTTTGGTCTACGTTTGTTTCCTTTTGGCCCGTGGGCGTACCCTGCAAGACCGGGCTTGGTCCGAGTTAGAAGACCAACGCCGACTGACCTCGCAGATGTTAGATTCCGTGCCGGTGGCCATTTTCCTCAAAGACCTGCAAGGCCGCTATCAGCTCTGCAACCACGAAATGGCCGCTTTCTTGGGCGCAACCCCCGAAGAAGTGGTGGGCAAACGGCCCGACGAGCTACTTCCTGCCGCTGAGGCCCAGGCGATTTTAAAGAGCGACCAAGCGGCGCTAGTCAGTGGCCACACGGAACTTGAAGAATTCCCGATCTACCGCCAGGGCCAACGAATGGACCTGATCGTGGGTAAGCGGATGGTGACGCCTCGGCATGACGAAGAGTCCCAGATCCTGGGTTTTGTCTTAGACATCAGCGCCCAAAAACAGGCCGAACGCCAAGCCAACCGGCTGCGTCAGGCAGTGGAGCAGAGCCCAGCGTCGCTGATCATCACCGATCCCGACGGCATCATCGAATACGTAAACCCCGCCTTCACGCGGATCACTGGGTACCAACTAGAGGAAGCCCAGGGAAAGACGCCTCGTATTCTTAAGTCCGGTGAAATGCCGCTAGAAAACTACCAACAGCTTTGGCACCAGATCACCTCGGGCCGGGTCTGGCAGGGGGAATTCCACAACCGCCGCAAGGACGGAAGCAGCTACTGGGCCATCGCCAGCATCTCACCGGTCTTAAGCGAATCCGGCGAGCTGCTCAACTTCCTCGGCATCCAAGAAGACATCACCGAACGCAAGCAACAGGCCCGCGAGTTGTTCAGCGCCAAACAAACCGCCGAAGCGGCGAACCGCGCCAAGAGCGACTTCTTAGCCAACATGAGCCACGAAATCCGCACCCCCCTGAATGCGGTGCTGGGCTATACCGAAATCTTAGACGGCCTGATCGACGATCCGCGCCAGCGGGGCTACCTGAACTCCGTCAAATCAGCGGGAAAAGGTCTGTTGACCCTGATCAACGACATCCTTGACCTGTCGAAAATCGAAGCCGGAAAGATGCGGCTTGAGTCCACCCCGACCCATCTGAGCGACTTGATCGGCGAGGTGGTCTCGGTATTCCAGTTGAGTAGCGAGCAGAAAGGCTTGCGGTTGGTCAAGCTGGTGGACCGACGCTTGCCCGAAGCGTTGCTGCTCGACGAAATCCGGCTGCGGCAGATTTTGGTTAACCTGATCGGCAACGCCATCAAATTCACCGAAGCCGGGGAGATCCGCATTTTGGCCGCTCCGGAGCGCAACTCCGACGGCGAGACGGTGGACCTGACGATCCGCATTGAAGACACCGGGGTGGGCATCGTACCCGAAGCGCTGCAAAGCATCTTTGACGACTTCACCCAGCAAGAAGGACAGTCCACCAAAAAATACGGCGGCACCGGCTTAGGGCTAGCGATCAGCCAAAAGCTGGTGCAGATGATGGGCGGCGAAATCAGCGTGGTCAGCCAATTAGGCCAAGGCTCTGCCTTTACGGTCCACTTGCCGGGGATCAAGCTAGTCCAAGGTGGTAGGTCCTTGGCCTCTTCTCTGGCCCCAGCACCCCAGAAATTTGTGGCTGCAAGGTTGCTGCTGGTCGAAGACAACCTAGAAATCCGCGAATTGATCGCCGAATTTTTCCGTGATTCGGGCTTACTGCTGGAAACCGCCGTAGACGGAATCGAAGCGTTGGAGAAGATCGAGGCCCAAAAGCCGGACCTGATCTTAACGGACATCAAAATGCCCCGGTTGGACGGGCGTAAGCTAATGGCGCGTCTCAAGGGAGACCCACGCTGGGCATCGATCCCGGTGGTGGCGGTGACCGCCTCAAACTTGGGTGCGCCCGAAGAAGACTTATCGCATTTGGGTTTTGCCGGTATTCTGCTCAAGCCGGTGGACCGTGACCGGCTGGCCCGAGAGATCGCCCGCTTTGTGGACCCGCTACCGGACCAGGTGACCGCACCAGAAGCAGCAGCCGAGCAAAGCGAATTGGACCCCGCCGCCTTTGGTCGCTTGGGTGTTTTGGTGGAGCAACTCGAAGGCCCCTTGATGGCCCGCTACGTCCAAGTGGAGTCCAACAAGCTCTTCGGCGAGATCGAAACCTTCGGGGCCCTCTTAGAAGGACTAGGGCAGCAGTTTTCGGTCGAGCCCTTAGCCCGACTGGGCCGTCAAATGCTCGACCAAGCCAAATCCTTTGATTTAGCGGGAATCCAGTTAAGCCTCAACGCCTACCCCAAACTAGTGCGGGGATTACGTAGTTTCCTCTAATTTGACTCTTAACAGGACCGTCTAGGTCTGTTAGGTTGTGGGTTATAAAACCACAATCTTAAGATACTCAATATGTCCCAGCCCCCACGCTTTTTGATTGTAGATGACAACACGATCAACCGATCCTTGTTGGAGCATTTGTTACGCGGCTATGGGGAATGTTTTTTTGCGGTAGACGGCTTCGACGCCATCAACCAATTCACGGAGCTTTACCAGCAAGGGAAGCCGGCGGATGTGATCTTCTTGGACGTAATGATGCCGGGCATGACGGGAAACCAGGTGCTAGAGAAGATTCGGGACTGGGAAATGCAGCAACAGGTCGAAAAGGGGGTTGAGGTGGTGATGGTCTCCGCACTTCGAGATGGGCCGGACATCCAAGCGAGCCTCGAAGCCGGCGCGCGCCACTACCTCACCAAACCCTACAAAGAAACGACGGTGTACCGGCTATTGGACCAAATGGGTTTTGAGCCCCAAAAAACTGCATGAGCCAACCGCCGATCTTGATTGTTGACGACAACCCCCAAAACATCCAGCTAGCCGCCCAGGCTTTGGCTTCCCAAGGACACCCCTTGGCCTTCGCCCAGAGTGGGATCGAGGCGCTACAGCAAGTAGAGCGCATCCAACCGGATTTGATCTTGTTGGATGTGATGATGCCCGGCATGGACGGTTATGAAGTCTGCCGCCAGCTCAAAGCAAAGGCCCAAACGGCTGACATCCCGGTGATCTTCTTGACCGCTAAAAGCGACGAAGAAAGCCTTGCCCTGGGCTTTGCCGCCGGGGCGGTGGATTATGTTTCCAAGCCCTTTAACACCGGCGAAATCCAGGCCCGAGTCAACACGCACCTCAAGCTACGCGTCGCCCTGCGCCAATTAAAAGAAGCCAACGCAGCCAAGGACCGCTTCTTTTCGATCATCTCCCACGACCTCAAAGGGCCCTTCAATGGTCTGGTCGGTATTAGCGACCTCTTGGTCGATGAGTTCGACCAACTGCCCAAAGAAGAAATGTTGCCCCTAATTGAAGGGATCAACCACTCATCCAAGACTGGCTACCGCTTGCTGATCCAATTGCTCGAATGGGCCCGAGCCCAGACGGGGCGCATCGCCTTTGAGCCAAGCTCACTGGGGCTCGCCCCGTTGGTCCAAGAGGTGGTGGACCTGCTCAACGAACAAGCCAAGGCCAAAGAGATCACCTGGGCGCTGGATATTCCCGCCGAGGCGACGGTCTTTGCGGATGCCCAGATGCTGCACACGGTCCTGCGTAACCTACTCTCCAATGCGCTTAAATTCAGCCACCGCCAAAGCCAGATCAGCATAGGGGCCGAAGCGGTGGAAATGGGCTGGCAGGTATCGGTTAAAGACCAGGGGGTGGGCATGAAACCCGAAGTGCTGGCAAAGTTATTCAAGTTAGACCAGCAGGTCACTACCCCAGGGACTCAGGGCGAGGAAGGCACCGGCTTGGGGTTGTTGATGGTGCAGGAGTTTTTGAGCCGACATGACCAACCTATTTGGGTCGAATCGACGCCCGGTCAAGGGACCCAGTTCTACTTTACGCTGGCCCCAGCTCCAACTGACTAAGCCAGGTGGGGAGTCTGCGCCCCAATTCAGCATGATCCATCGGCTTGGTCAGGAAGTCGTCGAAGACCCCTGCTTGAACCAAACGATGCCCTTCGGTAGCATCGGCCGAACTGACGCCGATGATCAGCGAGGGACTGAAGTCCCGCCGGATTTGGCGGGCGACCTCAGACCCGGGCAATCCCGGCATGTGCAAATCCACAAAAACCAAATGTGCCTTACGCTGGGCCAATGCGCCCAGCGCCTCTTCCCCGCTGGACGAAAGCCGCACCTGTAGGTTTTCGCGGTCTAGATAGCGGCTGAACATCATGCGGCTGATTTGGTCGTCGTCAACCACCAAGACCTCTATATCCCCGCTCAAAGAAATGTCCGCCGCACTCTGCTGGGGACGCTGGGCGATCCGCTGCCAGACCGACAGGGTTATCGGGTGGAAGGCCTGGATGGTAAATAGAGCCCCGTCGGCTGGCGCTAACATTTGCCGGTGCCCACGCAGCAACACCAAAGGTAAGCCAGGATGGCTCGCCTTTAGCTCTCCGGCCAGCTTTAAGGCACGGGGCAAACTAAACCACGCATCCAGGATGACCAAGTCAAATGGGGCGGTCTCTAAGGCGGCCTGGGCTTCGTCTTCGCCCAAAACCCGCATAAAGACCACCCCAAGGGGTTCCAACAGGGCCGCTGAGGCCTTCGCAATGCCGTCGTGGGGCTCTACCATCAATATCCGCCTGACCTGCGGCTGGGACAATTCCAGATGTCCGGGGATCGATTGCAAGGGGAGCTGGAACCAAAAACGTGAACCTTTGCCCGGCGCGGACTCTACCCCAATCACACCGCCCATCTGCTCCACGAGCCCTTTACAAATCGCCAATCCCAGCCCGGTCCCTTTGCGGTGGTTCGCAGTTTGAGCATAGGTCTCAAAGATACGCGCTAGCTCCTGGGGCTCCATTCCATGCCCCGTATCGCGTACCGAAACCTCCAATCCCTTAGGGCTCCAGCCGAGTCTTAGCTCCACCTCACCGCTCTGGGTAAACTTCAGCGCATTCCCCACCAAGTTGGCCAATATCTGGCCGAAGCGCTCGCCATCACCGATGACGCTCCAAGGAACGTCCCGGCCAATCTGCTGGTAAAGCAAGATGTTCTGGTCTGCGGCGACCACCCCAAATAGCTCAAGGCACCGAGCCACCTCTTCGCGGGGACTAAAAGGGTACCGGTCCAAGTCCAAAGCCCCGGCGTCCAGCTTGGAATAGTCGAGTAAGTTGTTGATGATCCGCAAAAGGCTACGGGAGCTATGCTCCATAGTTTGCAGCAATTCCCGCTGGTCCTCGTTTAAGGGGCTGTGCTCCAACAGGTCCACAATGCCGACCACCCCGGTCATAGGGGTGCGGATCTCGTGGCTCATGCTGGCCAAAAACAGGCTTTTGATGCGGTTGGAATGTTCGGCTTCCTCCTGGGCCGCCTTGCGGCGCAGCATTTCGGAGTGATAAGAAGCTTGACGCCGCCAGGAGAAAACCAGCAACCCAAGGGCAGCGAAGGAAAAGGCCAGCGGTAGCTCGTCCAGCTCCCAGCCTTCGTGCAAAGAGGCCCATTGGTGCCAAAGTTCATAAAGATCAAACCAGGCCCCAATGGCCAGCGTGCCGAGGACCCCTAGAACCAACCAGAGCAGGTCTGTTTTTACGTCGTGTTTAGGCATCGACGGGTTTAAGGCCGGTCTTTATGGGAAGAATCACAAATAGGCAGGACTTTGGAGCGTCCGCATTGGCAAATTTTGTATTCGCCTGCAACTTCAAATTGATGTTTCAAGGGCGTGAGCCCGCTACCTTGGTGGCTGCCGTCGCAAAAGGGCTGGTTATTTGATTGGCCGCAGCGACAGAAATAGCGGGTTTCTCCGGCTTCAAAGGTCAGTCTGGCTGACTTGGCAATCCAGGTAGACATCTTTTCACTCCAGGAATTTAGAGAATTAGTTTGGGGCAAGGTAACCTAAAACACAAAATTCTGAAAAGCTTTTTCTAATTTAACAGCACTTTAAACCTAGCTATTCGGCTGGGGTGCCTTGCCTCACCCAAGCATCCGACGCTGGTTTCTTTTTGCCGCCCCTTCATTGCTTGGGGGCTTTTCAAAGGCCCTCGAATGCGGCTAGTCTTGGGTCGAAATGATCCGGTCCGAAGGACCCAGACCCCTTACCCAAAGGCTCGTTATGGAAAAGAAACCGCTCGAACGCAGAACCCTAGTCAAAGCGCTTGGGGCCGGTGCCGCCGTGGGCGCGCTGGGCCTTTTGGCCGGTTGCGAATCCAAAGAATGCGCGCCCCAGGCCGCCACCGGCGCGCCGATGCTCAACCTCAACAAAACCCTAGAATGGAAGATGGTCACCACTTGGCCCAAGAACTTCCCTGGGTTGGGTACCGGCGCCAACTATTTAGCCGAGCTGTTGGAGCAGATGAGCGGAGGGCGGATCAAGGTTAAAGTCTTTGGCGCAGGGGAACTAGTACCGGCCTTCGGCACCTTCGAAGCGGTCTCTAAAGGCACCGCCGAATTGGGTCACGGGGCGGCCTATTACTGGAAAGGCAAGAGTTCGGCGGCCCAGTTTTTTACCGCCGTTCCCTTCGGCCTGAACGCCCAGGAAATGAGCGCTTGGATCAACTTCGGCGGGGCCCAGCAATTGTGGGATGACCTCTACCGCCCCTTCGGGCTCAAGCCCTTTGCCGCAGGCAACACCGGCGTCCAAATGGGCGGTTGGTTCAACAAAGAGATCAATACCCTAGCCGACTTTAGTGGGTTAAAGATGCGGATGCCCGGCTTAGGGGGCGAGGTCTTAGCCCGTTTGGGCGGCACGCCCGTCAGCCTGCCGGGCGGTGAAATCTTCCAGTCCCTTCAATCCGGTGCCATCGACGCCACCGAATGGGTGGGGCCCTACAACGACCTAGCCTTTGGGTTTTATAAGATCGCCAAATACTATTACGGACCGGGCTGGCACGAGCCGGGCTCGGAGATGGAGTGTTTGGTCAACTTAAAGACCTTCGAAGCGCTGCCTAGCGACTTAAAAGCCGTCGTCTCTGCGGCTATGCGGGTCGCCCGTGACCAGATGTTGGCCGAATTTACGGCCCGCAACGGACAAGCCTTAGAAACCTTGATCACCCAACACAAAGTCCAACTGCGTCAGTTCAGCGACCAAATCTTGACCAAGTTGGGCCAAACGGCCCAAGCGGTGGTTGCCGAGGTGGCCCAGCAGGACCCAGAGAGCCAAAAAATTTACGACTCCTTTGCCAAATTCCGCTTTGAGGCAGCCAAGTGGACCCGTTTGGGTGAGCAGGGCTTTGCCCAAGCGCGCCAACTTACCCTCAGCTAGCTCTTATGAAAGTTTGGATCACGCGGATCGACCGACTCACCGAGGCCACCGGAAGGGCCGCCTCTTGGCTTATTTTGGGCATGGTGGCGGTCACCTTTTTGGTGGCCCTGCTACGCTATCTCTTTAATATAGGCTGGATATGGATGCAGGAGTCGGTCACCTATCTACACGCCCTCTTGTTCCTGCTGGCTATTCCTTACGCCTTAAAAACCGAAGGGCATGTGCGGGTGGACCTCTTCTATCGCCCCGCCACCCCCCGGACCAAGGCCTGGATCGACCTGGCCGGAACCCTCCTACTGCTCTTTCCCTTCTGCGGGCTGATCCTTTTCCATGGCTGGGGCTATGCTGCCGATTCCTGGAGGATTTTTGAGGGTTCCGGCGAAACCGGCGGGATTCCGGGCCTGTTTCTGATCAAGTCCATGGTGGTGGTGATGCCGCTTTTGTTGATTTTGCAGGGGCTATCACAGGCTTCTAAAGCTTGGTTGGTGCTTTTGGGTGAGGAGAGCTGATGGGCGACTGGGCACCTTTGTTGATGTTTGCCCTGACCATGGGCATTTTGCTGATGGGCTATCCAGTGGCCTTTTCACTGGCTGGCTCGGCCTTGATCTTCGCCGGGGGCGGCTGGCTCTTCGGGGTCTTTGATGCTGGCTATTTTGCCGCCTTCCCGGAACGTATCTTTGGGGTGATGGGTAACCAAACGCTGATCGCCGTACCGCTCTTTATCTTCATGGGCGTCATGCTCGAGCGCAGCAAGATCAGTGAGGACCTACTCGAAACCTTGGGCTTGCTGTTTGGTGCGACTAGGGGCGGCATTGGGATTTCCATCTGTTTGGTCGGGGCCCTTTTGGCGGCCAGCACGGGGATCGTCGGGGCCACGGTGGTGACCATGGGCTTGATCTCTCTGCCGGTGATGTTGCGCTACCAATACCAACCCAGCTTTGCCGCCGGGATCATCACCGCCTCGGGCACCTTGGGGCAGATCATCCCCCCTTCGATCATCTTGGTCTTACTCGGCGACGTGATCAGCTCGGCCCACCAACAGGCCCAACTCTCGCTGGGCAACTTTGCCCCCTCGGCGGTTAGCGTAGGGGACTTATTTTTAGGGGCCCTCTTTCCGGGGCTTTTGTTGGTTCTCCTATATATGGTGTTTGTGTACCTCGCCGCCTTGGCCAAGCCCGAGTTGGCCCCGGCGGTGCCGCCCGAAGAACTGGCGGCCTTGGCTCCGGGCGACTTAAGCGGGCGGGTGCTCAAGGTCTTGATCCCGCCTTTGCTGCTGATCATCGGGGTTTTGGGGTCCATCTTGGCGGGGGTGGCCACGCCGACCGAAGCAGCCGCAGTGGGCTCGGTGGGGGCTATCTTGATGGCGGGCTTCAAGGGTCAGCTGAGCTTAAGCAACCTCAAGCAGGTGATGACCAGCACCGCCGAAGTGAACACCATGGTGTTCACCATCCTCTTGGGCTCTAGCTTGTTTTCCTTGGTATTTCGCGGTTATCACGGCGACGAGGTAGTCGCCCACTTCTTAGCCAACCTGCCGGGGGGGATGATCGCCGCCTTTGTGTTGGTCATGGTGGTGATGTTTTTCTTAGGCTTCTTTTTAGACTTCTTCGAGATCACCTTCGTGGTGGTCCCCATTGTTGGGCCCATCCTTTTGGCCATGGGGCTTGACCCGATCTGGCTAGGGGTGATGATCGCCATCAACTTACAGACCAGCTTCCTGACCCCGCCCTTCGGTTTTGCCCTCTTCTACCTGCGTGGCGTGGCCCCGCCAGAGGTCAGTACCGCGGCGATATACAAGGGCGTGGTGCCCTTCATCGGCATCCAGATTTTGGTCTTAGCCCTTTTGTGGTTTGTTCCTGATTTGGTGCTGTGGCTTCCCAAACAGGTGTACGGCTGAAGGTAAGCCCGCCGAAGCACATACTTTCTTTGCAAGCTTGGATGGACGAGCGGCCTAAGGCGTACCAGGCTTTGCCGGAGGATTGAGACAGGACTGATTACCAGTATTCTTGTTTGTGCATTGCCGCAACGCAGGTCGACCTCCCCTCAATGGGCCTGATCCTTTGGCCGTCCAGCCTTTGCGCCAACCAACCGATCGGTTGGCTCAGTTCAAAAGGCGGAGGGATTTCATGGGCCGTTACCTGCCGAAAGCCCGTTTTGCCATAATATTTCGGGTCGCCATAGGTCAGCACCAACTGGATTCCTCTTTTTGCTAGTTCGGTCAACCCGTGCCGTATCAGCCCTTGCCCCACACCCTTTCTTTGATGTTCGCTGTGCACTCCGACGGGTGCCATCAAAAAGGCTGGGAGTTCTAATTCAAATCTCATGCGGCTGAAGATAATGCAGCCGACTAGGTCTTCTTCTTCCCAAGCGGCAATGGCGAACAAATCTTCGGGCTCGGTTTGGGTGAGAAGATCAAAGGCCAATCTGCCGACAATCCGGCCTTCTGTGGCATCTTCAGAGTCGGTGAACACAGCATCAAAGAATGCTTCCACCGCTTGGGCTTGCGAGCTGTCGCAAAGGGTAATGTTCATGGCACCGATGGATCGAATTAAACCGCCCTTGGCGGCTTAGGGAAGCAGGACGGTTATTTTGCACAGCTACACCATACGATAAAATCGGTGTGCCGTTCAATCATTGGTTGCTCCTTAATCCATCAACCCTGCCACCGCTTAAGTGGACTGGCGGTATACCGGGCACTTCGGATTAAAGCTCTTCGCCGACCAGCATGGTAAAAAAGCGTTGGAGGGTATCCGGCTCGGCGCGCCGCCAATTTTCAAAGACCGCCCGTTCGTTGGGATTTTCGGGATCGTATTCAATGCCCCAAAGCGGGTCCACCTGATTGGGTAACATAGCGTAGCGCACGTCACCCAAGCTGTTGGGCCGGTCCGGAGCAGCGATCACATAGCCCTGAGAAAACTCCTCAAAGCGCGCTAGGTCTTCGTGTAAAGGCGTCTGCTTATCTAGGTTGGCGAAGCGTTCTTGCCAAGCCAAAGCCTCGATCGATTCCCCTCGGTACCATTTGGGGGTTTTCCCGGGCACCAGATTGACAGCGTCTACAAAATACTTGCCCTCGGACTGATAAACGCTGCGCCACAAAAAGAGGTTGCCCAACGTAGGCTTGGTGGTTGCTTTGACCATGGCATGTTTGCGCTCAAAGGCCATGGCCGCCTGGGCTTGGACGGCGCGTTGGTGTTGGTGGTAACCTAAGGTGAGGTAAAGCGCCCCAAAGGCCAACCCCAAATAAGCGCGCCCAACGGCCCGCCGCCAGAAGGCAGCCCCCACCAAGAAGAACAAGACCAGGGTAAAGATCGGGTCCACCACAGAAATCAGGTTCCAAGCGACCTTTTCATAACTAAAGGGCCAATAGATCCTGGTGCCGTAGGTAGTGCAGGCGTCGAGCAACCCGGCGGTGGCGTAACCCAAGGTAGCAAAACCATAGAGTCTTTTTCCCCCTAGCTTACGCCCGATAAAGGGCCACAGCAGCAAGGCCGCGATCAGACCACCGAGGGGGATAAACAGGAGCGCATGGGTGAAGTGCCGGTGGTACTCCAAATTAAGGAGAGGGTCGTCACCGGAGCGGATCAAAACGTCAACATCAGCCAGTATGCCGCCAAAAAAGCCAGCCACCGAAGCGCAACGCAGATTCTTTTTAGAAGCAAAGGCCTGCGCCAAAACAGCGCCGACCAAGCCTTGACTCAAGGGGTCCATTTATTGGCCTATGGGGTAGATTAACAAACTTTTCCTATGAATTTTTCAGCGTTTTATTTACGCTCGGCCCAAGCAAAAGCCTTAGTAACAACTTCCCCATAACGAAAGGGCCCTAGGGGTTATTACCTATTTTTTTGGTAAAATTATAGCCTTAGGGGATCGGCAAGTCCAGTTCCATTTAATTGGATTTATTTTTTTTCTTGCAAGGCCACCTAGGTAGCCTGTAATAGGGTACAGCGGCTTCTGACCGCTCCAATACCAATTTTCCTACCACTCTTGGAGGGTTATCCTACGTGTCACCTAAGAACAAGCTGATTATTGTCAGCCTCATCATCTTAGCGATTCTCTTTGTCCCGGCAGTGTTAACCTACTTTGCCGCTGGGGATATTCAGGGTTTAGCGCAAGCCGGTCAAGATACCCAATTGATGCGGCATATCCAATCAATCCGCGCCTACGTTATCTCCGCCTTCTTATTGAGTGCCATTGGATTGAGCCTCATTGCTTGGTATGGGCGAGCTGTGCTCTACAGCCCCTTAAAACGGTATCAGGAAAAAGTACTTAAGGTGCTGCGGGGCGAGACCAGCTTTGATGAAGAAATGGCGGATTTGGAAAAGGGCGAGTTTAAAGAATTGATGGAAACACTCAACGGCTTTGTCCGCGAGGTGGGGACCATGAGCCAACTGCTGCGGGCGCAGTCGGACCGCCTTACCCTAAGCGCGAACATCTTCACCATCAACGGTAAGTGCATCCTTAACTCAACTAGCAAGATCAATAAAACCGCCGAAGCGGATTTTGAAGCGATCCAGCAGTCTTCAGAGGCCCTAAGCCAATTAACTGCCGCTTCAAAGACTATCACCGAGCAGATCCACCGCATGGACCAACTGACCAGCGAGGCAGAACAAAAGACCTCCGCCGGGGCCCAATCGGTCGAGCAGGCCATTGACACCATGCACCGAATCACCGCCTCTTCGGACAAGATCAACAAGATCGTGGTCACCATCTCTGAAATCGCCAACCAAACCAACTTGCTTAGCCTCAACGCCGCCATCGAGTCGGCCAAGGCCGGCGAGCAAGGCAAAGGTTTTGCGGTAGTGGCCGACGAGGTCCGCAAGTTGGCCGACCGGGTCAACCGTAGCGCCACCGAGATCAACCAATTGATCGCCCAGAGCCAAGAAGAGGTCAAACGAGGGACCGAGGTGGTCAATCAAGTGGGCACCGATTTGCGCAGTATTGTGGCGCAAGTACACGAGGTTTCCAGCGAAATGGGCGACCTCAACAATGCCATGGAAAGCCAGGAGCGGGGCATTGAAGAAATATCTCGCCAATCCGAGGGCCTCAAAAACTCCAGCGCCGAAATGCTCACGCGGATTGAGGAGTTGCGCCAAGTGGTCTCTTCAAGCCAAGCGGGCACCAACACCTTAAAGAAGGCGGCAGACCACCTAGATCAAGTCATTGGCTCTTTAGACAAACTAGAACAAGCCGAAGGCCCGGCCCCCTTTATCCAATGGTCCAAGGCCTTTAGCGTCAAGGTAGCCTCGATCGACGAGCAGCACATGACCCTGGTGCACCTGATCAACCTCCTGCACCGGGCCAAGGAAGAGCACCAGCCCTTTGAAGAATACTCGGACATCCTCGATTCGCTGGTCAACTACACAGTGGCCCACTTCGCCTTTGAGGAGTTCATGATGGAAAGCTACGGCTATCCCGGCTTTGAGGCCCACAAACCAGCGCACGTCGACTTCTTGGCCGCTGTGGGGGCCTTTTTAGGGGAATTCAAGGCCGGTCGCAAGACCCTTGAGGACCTCTTGGGTATTTTAAAGGATTGGTTGACCAACCATATCCAAAAAACAGACATGTCTTATGCCGATTTCTTGGTTAGCCAGGGAGCGAAATAGACTCGTTACACCCCGCCCCAAGCGGGTCTAGAGGAACTTCAGTAAAGTTGATCGAGTTACGTGACTTTTAAAAGTTGTGGCATTTCAACTTGCTGTAAAAATCTCAGGAAAATTCTTGGGTTGGCAGGCAAAAAAAATTAGACAAAGCCTGCCAAATTAATTAAGAGACAAGTATCCTTTTTGTCCCAAGTAAAGTCGCTTACACTGGGCAAAAACTTCGCTTTGCAACATTTTTTTCAGGGAAAGACATGAAGAAGTCAGCAATCCTCATTTCGGCCCTTCTGCTTATGGGTCTTGCGCCGGCCTATGCTGAAGATGGCTCGAGGCTGTTCCAACGTAAAGGCTGCTACACCTGCCACGGTGCCGCTGGTGCGAACCCCATCACCCCCCAGTACCCTGTACTGGCCGGTCAGAACAAGGATTACATCGTCAGCCAGATTGCGGCTTTCAGCAACAAGCACCGCCAAGGTACCTTAAATACCAACCAAATGGTGCCTTTTGCTAACAGCATCACCAAAGACGGACCCGAAGTAGTCGGTGCCATCGCTGAGTACTTGGCCAGCAACCAGCCGACCAAGACCGCTAGCTACGACAACGACCAGGTCCATGAAGGTGAAGAAGTCTTTATGCAAGGTGGTTGTGCCGCTTGCCATGGCGAAGACGCCAAGACGCCGATCATGCCGAACTACCCCAAGTTGGCCGGTTTGTCTCCTGAGTACCTCGCAAACCAGCTTTATGCTTTCGGCGCAGCCGAGAAAAAAGCCACTCGCGGCGGCACCCCCGAAGCGATGATGATGGCTCCGATGGCGCAAGGCCTTACGGCTGAGCAAGTTAAAGCTGTATCCAACTACTTGGCTTCTTTGAAGTAAGCCTTTAAGTAGACGCCTTTAAAAGGAGAGGCCGCCGTCCCTTTGGGGATGGCGGCCTTTTTTTTTGCCCCTGCCCGGGTCGTTTAGTTGTTTTTGCCCCGCCCATGGCCTAGACTAAAGGCGATCAACGTTTTTTATTAGGTACCATGGCCGCAACTCCCCTTTTTCTGCTCGGTGACGAAGAGACCTTTGCTCCCATGCTAGAGCCTTGCCGGGCTTTGGGTGTTGAACCCATGGTTTTTTCTGAGGGTAATGAGGCCTTACTTGCTGCCCGTCGGCTCCGCCCCCCGTTGGTGGTTTTAGACCTAGACGAACCGGGCTTGCCTGACGTAACCCTGCGTCTGCATGGCCGCGAGGTAGGTTACCGGCCTATTTTGCTGCTGTTGAGCGAAGAAGAACCCAGTTTTTCTGAAGTTTGGCTAGAGACCTTCTGGACCCCCAAGCCCATGCGGCAGCGGGCCTTTATGGAGCGCTTGCGGTTGGTTTTGGAATTGAGCCGAGCCCAGCGCAGCAATCAAGAGCTGCAAGAGCGCCTTACCAACAGCGAATTGGCGCGAACCCAGGCGCAACAACAGATCGATCAGATCAGCGGCCAAGTCGAAGAAATGGTCGCCCAGCGCACCCGCAAGCTCGCCGAAAGCCTAGAACAGCTGGGCCGGATCAAGGCCCATGCCGAAGACCAACAAACCGCCAGCTTGGTCCAAGAGCGCATCTTAGATGACCTCCTCGACGCGCTGCCCTTGACGGTCTACCTCAAGGAACCTCGGGGGCGCTACGTGTTGGTCAATCAAGGTTTTTGTGAATTGTTGGGCCGAGACAAAGACCAAATCTTAGGCCGCGGCGCCTTGGCGCTGATGAACACCGAAGACGGACGCCAAGACGAAGCCACCGACCGGCAAGCCATCGAATCGGGGCAAGCCCTACGCCTAGAAGAACGGGTCTGCTTAGGGGGAATCGAACGGGAGCTGTTGCGGGGCAAGATCCCTTTCTTTATCGAAGGCTTGAGCTCAGCCCACTTGCTGGGCTATGCGCTCGACATCTCCGATAAAAAATCCCTGGAAAACAAGCTCCACCAGACCCAAAAATTAGAGGCCTTAGGTACCATGGCCGGAGGGGTGGCCCATGACTTCAACAACCTACTTTTTGCGATATTACTCAACCTGAACCTGATCAAGGGGGCCACCAAGGACCTGCCTAAGGTACAAGGATATGTTGACCGCTCCATGATGGCAGGCAACCGGGCCAAAGACTTAACCCGCCAGATCTTAGCCTTCAGTCGGCAACAAGACCGCCGGATCGGCCCGGTAGACTTGAGCGAGGTGGCCGACGAGGCCTTTGAGCTGGTCCGCGCGGCCACCCCCAGAAGCGTCGTGATGGAGCGGCACTACAACTGCGCCGAACCCGTCTGCATGGCCGATGCAACCCAGATGCATCAGGTGATCATGAACCTGATCAACAACGCCGCCTACTCCTTACGCGAAGAGGGGGGGCGGGTCGCCTTGAGTATTGAAGAATGGGAGGTGGTTTCCAGCGACCAGTTGGCCTCAGACCTCAAGCCCGGCCCCTACTTACGTCTTTGCGTGAGCGACAACGGGCCGGGCATTGCCCCCTCGGTCTTGCCGCGCATTTTTGATCCCTTTTTCACCACCAAACCACCCGAAGACGGTACCGGATTGGGCCTTGCGGTGGCCCAGGGTATCGTGCTGCGGCACAAGGGCCTGCTGACCTGCCAGACCCAACCGGGCAAAGGAGCCCGGTTCTTGGTCTATCTACCTAAAGTCAAAAAGGAGCTTGCCAAGGCTTCGACCGAAGCCGTACAAATAGAACCAAGTATCCCTAAGGGTAAAGGCCGCCTGCTCTTTGTCGATGACGAGACCTTGGTGCTAGAGCCCTTAAAAGAATTTTTAGAGGCACGGGGGTTTTCGGTAGAGGCCTTTAGCCGTCCCCAAGAGGCTTGGAAGCGTTTTCAAGCCAGCCCGGAAGCCTTTGATCTACTTTTAAGTGACCAATCCATGCCCGAAATGTCGGGCCTGCAACTCAGCGAAGCGGTGACCGGGCTTCGGCCCCATTTTCCGGTAGTGATCTATTCGGGATACAGCCACCAACTAACCGAAGCCAAGGCCCATCAGGCCGGTGCGGTGCGGGTGCTGAGTAAACCTTTGGACCAAGACTACCTCTTGGTGGTTTTAGGCGAACTTCTTACTTGAGCTAAATTTATGGCCCGCATCCTCATCATGGAAGACGAAGTTTTGGTGGCTCAGGCACTGCAAGACACCCTAGAAAGCGCCGGACATCAAGTATGGATTGCCACCAATGGCGAAGAGGGAAGCCAACTAGCCAGCGCCAACCAAGTTGATTTGGCGGTAGTCGACATCTTCATGCCCCGTCAAGATGGCATCGCCGCCATAATGGAGCTAAAAAAAGCCTCGCCCGACACCAAGGTGATCGCCATCTCCGGTGGCGGTGCTGTGGTCCGCGACTTTGACTATCTTGAATACGCCCGCGCGCTGGGAGCGGTGGAATGTTTCCACAAGCCCATCGATCCCCAAGAACTGCTCGATACCATCGAAGCGGTTCTCTAGCCGGGCTAGGCCACCTAGGAGGGGCATGAAACCGGAACTACTGACCAAATCAAAAATTCTCTGCACCTTAGGCCCCTCGACCAACGAGCCCGACGAAATCCGCGCGCTCTTTGAGCAGGGCATGGATCTCGTGCGGATCAACTTCTCGCATGGCGACGCCGAATCCAAGCTGCGGTTGATCGAAAACGTCCGGTCCGTACACCCCGGCATCGCCGTTCTCTGCGACATCCAAGGCCCCAAAATCCGCATTGGCGAAGTCCAAGAGGGCGGAGCCTTGCTCAAGCGGGGCCAAAAGTTCATCCTCACCACCAAGTCGGTCTTAGGTGACGAAAATCATGTCACCATCAGCTACGACCCCTTCCCCAAAGAGGTGAGCGAAGGCGACCGGATCTTCATCAACGATGGGATCGTTTGTTTAGAGGCGCTGAACATCAAAGAAACCGAGGTCCACTGCCGAGTCTTGACCGGCGGGACGATCTACACCCGTAAAGGCGTCAACCTACCGACCACCAAGCTGTCTTTGCGTGTGCCCACCGAAAAAGACATTGAAGACCTCAAGTTGATCGCCCGCCTAAACCCCGCCTATTTAGCGGCTAGCTTCGTGGGCGACGCCGAAGATGTGGAGACTATCCGCCACATCTTAGCCAGCTACGGCAACACCCGCATCAAGATCATCGCCAAGATTGAACGCCCCATTGCGGTGGAGAACTTCGACGAAATCTTAGAAGCCAGCGACGGGATCATGGTGGCCCGAGGGGACCTAGGCGTAGAGATGCCGCCCGAAGAAGTGCCGCCGATCCAGAAGATGATGATCAAGAAATGTAACACCGTGGGCAAGCCGATCATCGTGGCCACCCAGATGTTAGAGTCCATGACCAAAGCGCCGATCCCCACCCGCGCGGAGGTCTCAGACGTATACAACGCCATCGAAGACGGGGCAGACTGCGTGATGCTTTCGGCCGAGACCGCCTCCGGCGAGTTCCCCGCCGAGGCGGTGTTCACCATGGAGCGGATCATCCGCATCAGCGAGTCGCACCTACCTGAGCGCAACCCTGACGACTACGACTCTAAAGAAGACACGGTCAGTGAAGTGATCGGCCACTTGACGCACCAAGCCTGCAAGCAGCTCGCCTCACGGGCCAACGGACAGGGGAAGATCATCTGCCTGACCCGTTCGGGCTATACCGCCCGGATGGTCAGCAAGTACCGCCCGCCCTTCCCGATCTTGGCCTTGACGCCCGACGAGCACGCCTGCCGCGAGATGCGCCTGCTCTGGGCGGTGGAGCCGATCCACCTACCTGAGCTAGAACAAGCCGCCAAGACCCTGAACCGGATCAAAACGGCGATTGTGGCCTGCCATAAGATGGGCTACCTAGACCCCGAAGAGAAGGTGGTGGTGGTCGGCGACTTCTTCAACCTGCCGAGCCAGACCAATATGGTCAGCATCTTGAAGGTGGGCGACGTACTGGGCGTGCCCGACTAGTGAGGTTGCCCCCACTTGAAAGAGTCCTTGTTTGTTCATAGAGATCAAACAAGAGGACTGAAAATGAATACAAGTACCGAGAGAAAAATTACAGTCTGGAATTCAAGCTGGAGGCTGGCCGCATGGTGACCGAATCCTCTCATCCCAAGACTCAGGTCGCAGATGAGCTTAGAATCACGTTGCCTTTGCTTTGCTGAGGTTCCCTTGGATTTATGGAGTCCTCAAGTTCCTTTAAAATTTCAAGGGATGAGCACGCGATTATTTTCGCTTGTCCAGTATCGCTTTCCTAATTTGATACATTTTTTCGGCGGCCATCCGGATGGATGGGCCAGTGATTTTTTCGACTTCGTTCAAAAGGTCGAGGAAGGCCTGTAGTTCGCGCTCAGAACTCTCCTTGGGGCTATTTGCTTTTGCATCCTTCGGCAGATCAACTTGCCGGTCAATCCCTGAATCAAAGCTAGATTGGGTTTGACGGTCCCCTTCTGCCCTCATCCAAGTCGTCATAGCCAAGACCAGACTCTGGGTAAGGTCCGAGTAGGTTGAATTCGACTGGACGGCGATACGCGCCTCTTCGGTCAGTTGGTTGAGGGCAAGCTCTAAAATCCGGGCTGCTTCGACGTGAAAATCCGTATGCAGACCGTAAACGGTTCGATAATGGGTCGTCTTTTCAGTTTCGTTAAAGCTCTCTAACCACTTCCCAAAGGCGCAATTGCAGTTGGGCCGTACCTTTTCGGGCGTCCATTCGCTTTGTCCGGTTTCAATGGCGTCCAGAAGACGCATTTTCCATTGCCCATGGGCACCAATGGCTTGTTTGATCTCTTCTGACAAATCCTTCGCAGCGACCATTTTTCTCCTACTTATATTTTCCGTTAACTGCTCTTTGGGGCTACCGCGTCTTCTTTGTGCGTCCAGTCCTCACGGGAATCTATTGTTTAAACAGTTCGAGTTCTTATCAAAAAAACACCCCCCCGATCAAGAAAATTGAAAACAAATGCATCCAGTTAGGTAGGTTTCCCTTAAATTAGGGGCCAACACTCTACGGAAAACACTTAGAGACTCCCAACAGGCGGTGGGCGCTTTCCTGACTGCAGGCAAGCATCAGGTCCATATTGAAGGCAACCTCTTTGTACTCACTGGTTGCGGCCCAAAACGAATTTTTTCAGATGTTGTGCCTGAAAACTAGACCCTTTCAATTGACAGAATTTTGACAACTTAGCTTCCCCAGCTTCCTAAACATCTTAGGCAACCATCAGCATATCATCTGAAGTAGTCCAACCGATGCACTTTTTCGCCACCCCATAGATTTAGCGTCTTAAAGGGCCCAAAGCCAAAAGGGGCGCTAGTTCACTTGCCGGGATCGGCGGCTTGGTTTAGGCTAAGAAAAAGCAGGAACTGCGCTCAATCATTTCCCCTTAAGTAGACGATGCCTAACGAACAATTAGCCGCAGCGAGCCAGCTAAATTATTGGTGGATGCTTGCTCTATTTGTGTTTTTAGTTTTAGTGCCTTTGGCGGTCAGTTGGTCTAATAAACAAGAAGCCAAACACAAGCGCCCCCAACCGCCCGCTCCCCCGGCTGATTCGGCGACTTCCGAAGAAGCTAAAGGCCCCGAAGACCCGGCAAACTAGGGGACCGGTTGGCCCGCGCTGGGCCGCTGGACCAACTCTATCCTTTCAAGGCGGAGGTGCGCGGTTTTTGGCGGCCTCACCTTGGACAATCCCGGCGGGGACCCTGTGGCGTTCAAGTCCGGGCCTCTTCGCTTGGAACCGCAAATTTGACCCGAGGCCCATAAAAATCCGGGCCCGCCGACCTGCCCCAACTCCTCAGCCCCCGATCCCCAATAACTCGCCCCAATCACAGCCCGAACAGCTGAACGGAAGCCTACGGTACTTACCTTATTTCATTTTCATTTACCGCTGACTTTGTTAGTCTCAACCACTGTTACTATGGTGGATGGGCAGACATGGCCTTTCCTGTAGATTGCACTCTAAGGGCTTTGTTGTGGAAAAGATACCGGCTCCGGATTTACCAGAAAACCTCTCACCTACCCTCAATCGCCTACTGGCCACGGTGCCCAAAGGGGTACAGGAGCGCATTTTTAAAAATCTTAAGCTCACACCGCTCCCCTTGGGCACGGTCCTCTACGAATCAGGAGACACCTTAGATCAAGTCTATTTCCCGATCAACGCCATTGTCTCCCTGCTTTACGTGATGGAAAATGGGTCTTCTGCCGAGATCGCGATTGTGGGCAATGAGGGTTTGATTGGCATCGCCGTCTTTATGGGCGGCGAAACAACGCCCAACCGGGCGATTTGCCAAAGTGCGGGCTATGCCTATTGTTTACCCAGTCAATTGCTCAAACAGGAATTTAATCTCCACACCGATTTAATGGTGCTGGTGCTGCGGTATACCCAGGCTCTGATCACCCAAATGGCCCAAACGGCGGTCTGCAACCGCCATCATTCCATTGACCAGCAGTTGTGCCGTTGGCTGCTGCTTTCGCTGGATCGGTTAAAAAGCAATCAGCTGGTCATGACCCAGGAATTGATCGCCAATATGTTGGGGGTACGCCGCGAAGGGGTCACCGAGGCGGCGGGAAAGTTGCAAAAATTGGGCGTGATTGAATATGTCCGGGGCAAAATCACGGTACTGGACCGCCCGAAGTTGGAAAAACTATGTTGCGAATGTTACGCGGTGGTCAAAAAGGAAACGGAGCGACTGCTCCCCTGGGCAGCCACGCCCTAACCGGCGCCTCTTGCTAATTTGTCCTACCAGAGTCTACCTCAAAGGCTTCACCACCGGGTGCCCTGTTTTTGGCTCGATCGCCTAGACTGTTATATTAGGTCCAAAGAAATAGACCCGCCGCCCGCGCCTTCTACCCCCATTTTTTGAATTTGCCGGAGACGGCTCGCCTGCCTTAAAGCGCACTACCCCATTATATCTCCCAAGGTAACAAGGCCTTGGCAGGTTCTCAAGATCGATAGGTACCCTGGATTATTCCCTAGTTAAATCTATTTATCTTAGGTCCCCTTTCCGGCGCAGGTCCGACAGATGCCTAATTCCAGGGGCTTTTTATAAATTCGCTTATATAACATCAGCATATCCGACTAGCTACTGAATCTAAATACTTTCAAAAATACCCCCCCAGCTATAAGCGCCCTACCGAACAGACCACTTCAAGTAATTTAAATTATTCTCAATATGGATTTAGCTTCTAAGTCCGGCTCTACGCTTTATGCACAACACATTGGAACGTCCTCATGAATCATCTCCCCCGCACTCCTAAAGGCATAAGACGGCTTATGGTTTTAGGCGCTACTCTCTTCCTTCTGACCCCTCTAATGGTCGGATGTAAGAGTAGCGATTCAACCAACAGTGACCAAACCTCACCCACCGTATCGGACACCTTTCCGGTCACTGCGGCCACGAACATCGCGATCAATAGTTCGGTTTTCGCCACCTTTGATGAAGCCATCAATTCAAGCACCCTGACCAGCTCGACCTTTACCCTATCAGAGGGCAGCAACCAGGTCGTTGCTTCGGTAAGCTATTCGGGCACTACCGCGGTGTTGAATCCTACGAATAATCTAAAGGCTAGTACCACCTACACCGCTACGGTCACCACCGGCGTCAGGGATGCTTCATTTAACGCTTTAGCAGAAAGTTATACCTGGAGCTTCACCACCAAAGCCACCTCCGATTCCACAGCGCCTACTGTATCGCTGATCTCTCCTGCTAATAAGGCAACGGCGGTAGCCATCAATACGGGTATCTCCGCATCTTTTGATGCCGCTTTGGACCCCACCAGTGTTTCAGCTACCACCTTCACCTTAAAAGCGAGTGATACTGCGGTTAGCGGAACGGTTAATTACTCGGGCCTCACTGCGGTGCTTCAGCCTTCAAGTAACTTGATGGCCAACACCAGCTACACCGCCAGCCTCTCCACGGACGTCTTAGACACAGCCGGCAATGCGTTGGCAGAAGCCTATAGCTGGAGTTTCACTACCGGAGCCACGGCCGATTCTACCGCACCCACCGTATCTTTGGTGTCTCCGCTGGACGGAGCCACCTCGGTTTCTACCAACAGTTCCATTGCGGCAATTTTTAGCGAATACCTGAACCCCGCCACTGTGAGCAGTACAACATTCACCGTAAAAGCCGGCACGGCAGCGGTCAGTGGAACGGTCAGCTACCTGGGCTATACGGCGACTTTTACACCCACCAGTAACCTCGCCACCAGCACCGTCTATACCGCGACCCTCACCACCGGGCTTAAAGACTTAGCCGGCAACGCCCTGGCCGCGAGTAAGAGTTGGACCTTTACCAGCGGGACCACAGCCGATTCAACGGCACCGACCGTTTCCTTGGTTTCACCGACCAATGGGTCCACCTCGATTGCCATCAACAATACGGTTTCTGCAACCTTCGCTGAATTTATGGACCCCACCACGCTGACCACTACGACCTTTACGGTCAAAGCGGGTACCGCAGCGGTTAGCGGGACGGTGGCCTACTTGAGCAGCACAGCAACCTTTACGCCCTCAAGCGATTTGGGCTCCAACACTACCTATACTGCCACGATCTCGACGGATGCCAAGGACTTGGCCGGTAATGCTCTGGCTTCGGCTTACGTCTGGACCTTCACCACCGGCACCACTACCGCAATCGGCCCGTCTGCCGTGAGCCTAGGTACGGCTGGTAATTTTGTGGTCCTCGCTAAGAGCGCCATCTCCACCACGGGCACCACGGCCATTACCGGTGATTTAGGCCTCAGTCCTGCGGCGACCAGTTTCATCACTGGATTTTCCTTAACCAATCATTCCACCAACACCTACGCCACCGCATCGGTAGTCACCGGCAAGCTCTATGCGGCCGACATGACCTCGCCGACTCCGGCGACCATGACCACGGCGGTCAGCGATATGGAAATCGCCTATACCGATGCGGCGGGACGAGTAACTCCCGACTACCTCAACACCGGTGCCGGGACCATCAGTGGTGTGACACTGTCTCCAGGACTACACAAGTGGTCCACGGCATTGTCCATCCCCACGGCGATCACCATCTCCGGTGCCGCCAATGACACCTGGATCTTCCAGGTCGCCGGGAACCTAACGGTAGCCAACGGGGTAATCGTTACCTTAGCTGGCGGTGCGTTGCCTGAGAACATTTTCTGGCAAGTCTCTGGCCAGGCAACGCTAGGTACCACCTCGGAGTTCAAAGGGATCATCCTTTGTCAAACGAAGATCGAGATGCAAACCGGTGCCAAACTCAGCGGACGGGCCTTGGCCCAGACGGCCGTTACCCTGGACGCTAACGCGGTAACCCAGCCTTAACAACCCGCCTCGTTTACTCTAGCCGCGACCACTTTCTAAGGAGAAAGGGGCGCGGCTTTTTGCTTTCTGATCGACCTTCCTCGAGAATCACACCCACCGTGCCAACGGCGGGGCATGCGGCCAGCCCTCTCCCCCAAAGAAAATCAGAAAGTCGACCAAGAAATAGCCTTAGGTCTACGCATCTATGGCCGATTGGGCTCAAGATTTTCGCCCTTTGTTGGATGCACCCGCCCATTGAGTACCTATCTGCGGATTTGTCTAAAGGACCATTGTAATGCCTCGGGTCTATAAGCGCCCCACCGAACAGACCCCCTTAAGTATTTTAATTATTATCAATATGGGCTTAGTGTCTCAACCCGGCCCTAGGCTTAATGCACAACAAATTGGAAAGTCCTCATGAATCATCTCCCCCTCACTCCTAAAGGCATAAGACGGCTTATGGTTTTAGGCGCTACGCTATTCCTTCTGGCCCCTCTAATGACCGGTTGCAAGAGTAGTTCTTCAGCGAGCGGCGACACAACGTCCCCGACCGTATCAGAAACTTTTCCAGTCAGTGCGGCCACGGGCGTCGCCATCAATAGTTCGGTTTTCGCCACCTTTGGCGAGGCCATCGATCCCAAAACCCTGACGACCTCCAGCTTTACCTTATCAGAAGGTGCCAACCTGGTCTCTTCGGCAGTATCCTACTCAGGTACTACAGCTGTACTGAAGCCGGCTACTAACCTGAAGACCAACAGGACTTACACCGCGACGCTCAACACCGGAATCAGGGATGTTTCTTTTAACGCCTTAGCAGAGAAATATACCTGGAGCTTTACCACTAAAACCACCGAGGACACTACAGCGCCCAGCGTATCGTTGACCATCCCGATCACCGGGTCAACGTCCGTTGCCATCAACACCGCGGTCTCCGCGTCCTTTGACGCCCCCATAGACCCCACGACCATCACCGCTGCCAACTTCAATTTAAAGGCCGGTACCACGCTGGTCAGCGGAACGCTAAGCTACACCGGCAGCAGCGCGCTGATTAAGCCTTCCAGTAACTTAGCAGCGAACACCAGCTACACCGCCACCATCACCACAGGCGTCCAGGACTCCGCAGGCAATGCACTGGCTGCGGACTATGCCTGGAGCTTCATCACCGGTGCCACGGCGGACACCTCGATCCCCACCCTCTTGGTGATGACCCCTGCAAACGGTGCCACTGCCGTTGCCACCAACACCTCCGTCTCGGCCACCCTCAGTGAGCCGATGGACCCCACGTCCGTAACTAGCGACAGCTTCACCTTAAAAAACGGTACCACTGCCGTCAGCGGCACCGTCAGCTACCTCGGCTATACGGCTACCTTTAAGCCCTTGAGCGCACTAGCAGCCAGCACCACCTACACCGCCGTTGTCACCACCGGGTTCAAAGACTTGGCTGGCAACGCACTGGCTGCGGCTAATACCTGGACCTTTACCACCGGAGCCACGACGGACACCACGGCACCGACCGTACCCCTGACCTCACCGGCCAACGGGACCACCGCCGTTGCCAACAACCGCCCGGTCGCGGTTACCTTTGCTGAGCCCATGGACCCGACGTCCATCACCACTTCGACCTTTACGGTCAAAAAGGGTACCACTCCGGTTATCGGAACGGTGGCCTACGTAGGCAGCACGGCAACCTTTACGCCTTTAAGTGATTTAGCCTTCAATACAACCTACACCGCCACCATCACCACCGGGGCAACCGACCTTGCGGGTAACGGACTGGCTTCAGATTACGTCTGGACCTTCTCGACCGGTACCACCACGGCCTTAGGTCCCGCTCCCGTGTTCTTAGGTACGGCAGGTAATTTTGTGCTGCTAGCTAAAGCCGCCATCTCCACCACCGGCACCACCGCCATCACCGGTGACTTGGGCATTAGCCCGGCGGCAACGACCTACATGACGGGTTTTTCTCTGACCAATCATTCCAGTAACACCTACGCAACAGCAGCGGTCGTTACGGGCAAGCTCTACGCATCCGACATGACCCCGCCGACGCCGTCGAACATGACCACCGCCATTGGGGACCTGGAAATCGCCTACACCGATGCGGCTGGCCGCTCTATTCCGGACTTCATCAACACCGGTGCCGGGACCGTCAGCGGCTTGACGTTGACTCCGGGCCTCTACAAATGGGGCACCGGGGTGTACATCCCCACGGCCATCACCATTTCGGGTGCCTCTAATGATGTCTGGATTTTCCAGATCGCCGAAACCCTAACAGTAGCCAATGGGGTTATCGTCACTCTGGCCGGTGGTGCCCTACCTGAGAATATATTCTGGCAAGTTGGAGGCCAGGTTACGCTGGGTACGACGTCACAATTCAAAGGGATTATCTTAGCCAAGACCGCAGTGGACATGCAGACCGGTGCCACGCTGAATGGCCGGGCCTTTGCCCAGACCGCCGTCACCTTGGACGCTAGCACGGTGACTCAGCCCTAGTACCTTGGGCCTTCTAAGCTAACCAAGGTCTCCTTCAAGGAAGAAGGGGCCGTGGTTATTGACGCCTCGATTGAGCGCTAGCAGAGAGAATGCTTTAGGTTGGGCAAGTTTAGTGAATTAGCACTATTCCTGAAAGGCCTTGTCTTTCTAAAAAAAAAAGTAGGCAACATGGAAACGCAACTTTTGAAAAGGGAAAACGAAAGCCACTACAAGATCAATTATCTTCATGAAAAACAAGGTTTTAAAGACGAAACTCAGTTTTTAATCCCGGCTCTTTCAAAGATGAAAATACCAGGGCCCTCTGAGTTTCTACTGATGAACCAGCACAGGAAATCATCAAGGACGCAAGGTCGAGCGGAGATATGACCCATAAACCTCACCACCAAACCCTTGATTAGGGAAGGAAGGCAACATGTTACAAAAAGACCTGAACGAAGAAAACAAAGAGATCAATGACATTGCCTACGCGTTGTATGAGAAACACGGCTTTAAAGACGGAAACCAGTTTGTGGATTGGCTCGAAGCAGAACGGTTGACCGGCAAACAAGCCCGGATCGTACGGAACAATCAATTCCGGAATATTCTATATACCATCGTCTTCCTGTTAGCGGTCATCATTTCGATCCTATTGGTCATGCTGCTTCGAGAAGCCCCCAAACTGGAGGTGTCCGACAAAAGCATGGCGCAGATCCACGGCTATATGGCCCAGCCAGCACCGCAACCGGTGGCGGCGTCCCAGCCGCCGGTAGAAAAGGTGCTGGTTTTTGGGGACACCCATTTTGAATATGGCAAATCTGCATTGGCCTTGGATGCTAAATCGATTTTGGACGATAACATCCAGATGCTTAAAGACAACCCCCAGGTCAAGGTCCGCATGGCCGGGTACACCTCGGCCAACGGATCCGAAAAAATCAACCAGAAGCTCAGTGAAACCAGAGCCCAATCGGTGCGGGAGTATCTGATCAAGCAGGGGGTCGACCCTAAGCGATTGACGATCATCGGCTACGGTCAATCCAAGCCGGCGAGCTATGAAAAGTCTCCGAAAACCATCGACTCCAAGGCGGCAAAGGCCAATATGCGCGTCCTCTTTGAAGTGGTCGTAAAATAAACCGACGAGGTTGCGGCAACCCTCAGGGGCTCCGTAACCCCATTATCCGCGAGCCGCCCCTCCTTTTCAAGGCAGGTGGCCCTCCAAGTCCCCTTTGGGGGGCCAGGGCCTTGCCCGCGCGTACTCGCCCCGCCAGCCCCCCCAACCGATGCACTTTTTCGCCACCCCATAGATTTAGCGTCTTAAAGGGCCCAAAGCCCAAAGGGGCGCTAGTTCACTTGCCGGGATCGGCGGCTTGGTTTAGGCTAAGAAAAAGCAGGAACTGCGCTCAATCATTTCCCCTTAAGTAGACGATGCCTAACGAACAATTAGCCGCAGCGAGCCAGCTAAATTATTGGTGGATGCTTGCTCTATTTGTGTTTTTAGTTTTAGTGCCTTTGGCGGTCAGTTGGTCTAATAAACAAGAAGCCAAACACAAGCGCCCCCAACCGCCCGCTCCCCCGGCTGATTCGGCGACTTCCGAAGAAGCTAAAGGCCCCGAAGACCCGGCAAACTAGGGGACCGGTTGGCCCGCGCTGGGCCGCTGGAGCAAAATGGTAAGCATCCTGCAAGGAAGGGGCAGAGAGGGCAAATTTTGCTTGGAAGCGCTTGGGCGCTTTGGTAGAATCGCCCCCAGAGAACCATAGAACCTAAGGGGCCAAGGCCCGGTAACGCAGGAACAGAAGCATGTCACAGGTACTCAGCCAAGACGAGGTCGATAGCTTACTCAAAGGCATAGCCGGGGGGGACAGCGATGAAGACTTCGACATGCCGGACATGGATGCCGACGCCGTCATCCCCTACGACCTAACCAGCCAAGACCGGATCATCCGGGGCCGGATGCCGACCCTAGAGATCATCCACGACCGCTTTGTGCGGATGTTCCGCCTGACGCTGTCTTCAGCCTTGCGTAAGGTGGTGGACATCTCGGTGCGCTCTACCGAATTGATCAAATTCGGGGAATTCCTCAAGACCCTGCCCGTCCCTTCGTCACTCAACCTATTCCGCATGAACCCCTTACGGGGCAACGCCATCTTGGTTTTAGAGACCCGGCTGGTCTTTACGTTGATCGACATCTTCTTCGGCGGCACCGGTGAATTGGAAGTCAAGGCCGAGGGCCGGGACTTTACGGCAATCGAGCAAAAAATGGTCAAGCGGGTGGTGATTTCTGCCTTAGAAGACCTACAAAATGCCTGGAAGCCCGTGTTTCCTTTGCAGGTCGCCTACACCCGGACGGAGATCAACCCCCAGTTCGTGGCCATCGTGCCCCATTCGGAAGTGGTGGTGGTGATCACCTTTGACGTCGAGATGGGCAAGGCCCCGATGATGCTGACCATCTGCATCCCCTACTCGATGGTCGAGCCGATCCGGGGTAAATTAGACTCCGGTTTCCAGTCCGACCAAAACGAAGAAGACCACGTTTGGGGCAAGCGCTTCCGCGACAACTTAGCCGAGGCGGAGATCAATCTCTTGGTAGAATTGGGCCGTACCGAAATCTCGGTACGCAATTTCTTGTCTTTAAAGAAAGGGGACATCGTTCCGCTCAACCACGAAGCGAGCAGTCCGCTGGACGTTAAGGTCGAGGGTGTGGCTAAGTTCCGTGGCTTCCAAGGTAGCTATAAAGGCAAACAGGCCATCAAGATCAGCGAGTTGGTCTATGTCCCGCCGATTGCCGACGAATTCGAGTAGCCAGGTAGTTGGTCCTGAAAGGGCGTCTCCGGACGCCTTTTTTTGGGGTTTCATATTGACCGATTGGTCAATTTATTAAACCCTGAACTATGGCTAGAAGTTCCGCACAAAATCAGGCCTTGAGACAAAGCTCCATTGAGGCGATCCTCAATGCCGCAGTGGACCTATTTGGCCGCCAGGGCTACCAAGCCACCAGCATGGCCGCCATCGCAGAGCGGGCAGGTATTTCCAAGGGCTTGGCCTACCACTATTTTCCAGCTAAACTAAGCATCTTAGCCTCGCTCTTAGAGACCCAGCAACAGAGGTTCCGTGAGATGCTTGAGCCCTTAGCGGCGGTCCCTCCAGAGCAACGTTTAGCCGCCTGGGTCCTGCAAACCGGTGAGTTGGTGGCCAACAACCGCGCCGCTATGCGGTTACTGGTCGGATTATTGTTCAGCGAAACGCCCGAAGTAGCCCAGTTGCTGGCCCAACAAAAAGCCCAGGCCCAGGCTCAGATGGACCGCGAATTCCAGCTGATAGGCCCGCTCTTTCAGCAGCCTGGCGACTTTTTGCGCCTTAGATGGGCGCTGTTGGGGCTGACCTATGAATTCCTGGCCGATGCCGACGAACAGGCCCTGCAGCAGGGCCTCACTCAACTACTAAACCCCGGCCTAAAGGAGCCATGAGCGAGATCATCTACTACGTCGCCGCCAGCCTCGACGGCTACATTACCGACGCCCAAAAGTCGGTCGCTTTCTTGGACCGCTTCGGAGACCCAAGCGATACCGAAGAAGGGGCCGAAGACTACGGTTACCACCGCCTGTTGGAAGATACCGAGGCGGTGATCATGGGGGCCAACACCTACCAGTTTATCCAAGGCCAAGGGGACTATCCCTACCCGGAGCACCGCAGTTACATCTTCACCAGCCAAAGCCTAAAGGCCCCCGCCCAAGGACAATTGGTCCACACCGATCCGGTGGACTATTGCCAGCAACTCAAGCGCTGGGAAGACCGGCCTATCTGGCTGGTCGGCGGTGGTCAACTGGCCGGAGCGTTGCTAGAGGCCCGCTTAATCGACCGGTTGCGGCTCTTTGTGGCCCCGGTGACCTTAGGGGCAGGCACCCCTTTATTCGGAGCTTATCAGGGCCACTTTGATTGGCAGCTGATCGACAGCAAGGCCTACCCCAGCGGGCTGGTCGAGATGCACTACCAGCCTCTCTAGGGCACTTGCCTTCGAGCAGCAATTCGCCTAAAGTGGCACAAACCCTATATTTTTGGCCCCATGAGCGAAACCGACTTAACCAAGCCCTCTCCCGAAAGCACCGCCACCAGCGAGACCCGTCCGACGGTCTACATGGTCCCCCACCCTAAACTGGCAGAGAAGGAGATCCAGGTGGTGGACGTGGTCATGCCGACGCTGCGGTACAAGTGGCAGGTGCTGATCATTACGGCTCTGGGTGTGGCGCTGGGTATCTTCGTTTCGCTACGTTACGGGGAAACACTCTACACCGACCACGTAGTCTACCACTACCAACGCCCGCCGGTCTTCCACCGGGCCCCAGTGACACCTGCCATGATCCAAAAGGATCAGGATCAAGTGATCAAAGACACGATCCAAATGCAGAGTTTCTACCCCCACAGCTTTTTCCCAGACCAGCGCTTGATGCGGCCTCAGTCTTTGTTTGAGGCCCGCGAGCTGCTCGAAAAGCACTTCCCCATTCCGCGCAACGCCTCGGCCGAACAATTAGGCCAGATATTTGATGGGGCGGACTACGTCAAATTCGATTCCTGTAACGGCTGCCTCCTGGGCACTAAGGTGCTGGTCCGCACCAACAGCCCTCGGGCCACCCACGAAGCGTTGCAAGAGTTCGACCAGTTTTACCGGGCCTACAACGCGCAACTGAACCAGCAACAATACCGAAAACTGGCCGCCGAGGTGCAGGCCGAGATCAACGACGCCGCAGAGCACCGGCTCGCGCAAATCTCCATGGCAGGCCCCATCTACTTTAGCAGTTCCAACGGAGTAGAGCGTTTTTTCCTGGAATTCCAGGGCCAAAATTACCTGATGGAGCTGCGCCATGTAGCGGTAGCGGCCAGCAATAGTGCCAAGCAGCAAGCACCGAAACGCAACGCTGGCGAGCGTTGGCGGTTGCTAAAATTCACCAAGAGCAGTGAATTGGGCAACCAGGCCAGCCAAGTTACCGGCCAGATCGCCCGGCTCAAGCGGCAGGGCGGGCTACTGGGCGACAAGGCACTGGAGGTCTATCAAAAGTTCTTTGCCCTAAACCAACGCTATACCCAGCAATTACGGCAATTAGAAGAGTCCAAAGCCCAAATCAAGGCCCTGGAACAGGCCGAAGCGCTCGACGACGCCGCTTTAAAACAACAAAGGGCGGTATCGACCCAACAGGCCCAAGTGGCCTTCCAACTCGAATCCGAGCGTTCCCAGTGGGGCTACAGCGCGGAGATGCTCTTTTCTCGGCTTGAGGGCGTTTTGCGACACCGCGCCTTGATGGCCAACTATACGACTGGCGAGTGGGTCGAGGTCAGTGCCGAACAACAACCCGCCAAAACCGAAGATGCGGTGATCGACTACAGCTTCCACGAACGCCTGGATTTTTGGCTTGAAGACTTAGTCCGGCTAGAGGAATTATACCAACTATACGACAACTTGCTTTTTGCGCCCTTTGACTTAGTCAAATCGCCTAGTTTAGACACCATCGAAGTTACGTACCGCCTCAACTTCAAGCGTAACTTTGAGACCCCGGGCGAAGCGAAGCAGTTGACCTACGACGACTTCAAGCCCATCATCTTGTCCAAGAAGATCTTGGCGCTGTTCCTGGTGGTGGCTTTGGTGTTGGCTATCCTCTCGGCGATGTTGCGGGCCTACCTGAACCGGGCCTCAGAAGCGGGGCAACTGGGGCGTTTGATAAGGCAGCTCAAAGAATCCTTGCTCAGCTGGAAACTCTAAAAGGTGCCTTTTTGTTCCGCTACGGCCCCATTGCTTTACCAGTAAAGGGCTCGACCAAGCTAGTGGGTCGGGCTCGCTAAGCCAGGGTTCCGGTCGATTCAGCCAAAAACCCAGCCCCCCAATGCCGAGCTTCGGGCACAATCCAACCTAGCGCAGGCCTGAGGCTAGGGAGCGGACTTTCCAAACGACGGCCGGGGGTTGGCATTTCGCCCATGCAGACCGGACTAGCCCTGCATTGCCTCAGCTTCAAAGCAAAAAAAAGGGCACCTTACGGTGCCCTTTTTTTTGAGTAGTCCGGTAGGCCCTCTCCGACCCCATGCCCAAAGCCTGGAGACGGCCTACCGAACAGGCCCCGAAGGGCTGACCTAGGTCCAGCAAGCTCTCTGCGACCCCATGCCCAAAGTCTGCAGACAGCCTGCCGAACAAGCCCCGAAGGGCTTTCGATGGTTCGGTAAGCAACCGCCGGCCCCATGCCCAAAGCCTGGAAGCCGCTTACCGAACCAAGCGGGAGATCAGACGAGGCTGATCTTAAACTCGTGGTTAAAATAACCCTGCAACTGAGCGTGGATCAGCTTCAAGGTGCCGTTGATGCTGTCTTCGCAGGTAGCACAGCTGCCCATGTACTGAAGCTTCAAGTCGCCCGGTGCGGCCGACTTGACGGTGATCCCGCCGCCGTGTTCTTGCAGCATCGGCTTGAGGGTTCCTTCAAAAAGCTTCTCGATCTCAGTGACCCACTGATCTACCGGGAACTTTTCGATTTTATCATCCGAGGCATCTACTGCGGCGCTGAAGCTCTCATAGCCGCCTTCAATAAAAAAGGCTTTGCGCACGCCAAAGTCTTTGAGTGCTTGGGCCGCCTTTTGGCTGCTCTCGCCACCCTCTTGGTCATATACAATCACCGCCGTATTGGGCGGCAATTGGTCTAAACGGCTTTCGAGCTTCTCGGCGGGAATCAACCGCGACCCGGCAATATGCCCAGCGCGATATTCATCAGCACTGCGCAGGTCGATCACAAAGGGAGGGTATTCCTTCTTGCGGCGTTCCATACATTTTTGCGCGCTCATGGATAAGCTGTCGGCCTGTTTATTCATCTCAATCCTTCACTTGGTTGATTTCTTCAATAGCAAAGCATTCCGAGTAATCCACACATTCCGCGCAAGAGGGCGCACGGCAGGTGTAAACAAACTCTTCTTGGATGCAGAGCTGCTTGTAAATGAACTTCTTCCAGCGCATATTCTGGTCGTTTTTTTCAAACAACGCCGGAAAAACCTCTTGGATCGTCGCGCTCAGTTCTTTGCGCGACCAATACCCCATATCTTCCCACAGGTGGTCATATCCCAACATCCCAGAGATCAAGACTTCGGCCACCCAGGCCTCTGCCTCTTGCTCCCCTTTGCGGTGCCGGTTGAGCAGTATCCGCAGGTCTTCGGTTTCGGGCATGCGGTCCGCGTCAAAGACCCTGCCACTGACGGACTTATATTCCACCGCGTCGGTGCCAAAATAAAAGCGCGTAAAGTCTTTAAACTCAGACTCACGCAGGCCCATTCCGTCGGGCAGGACACCTACCCCGGCGGCCCAACTGGCCATCAACTGGGCCAAATAGGGAGCTTCGGGGCGCTCATTCATCACCTGAGTTAGCTGCCGCAAGTTTTCCTCGCGATCGTAGCCTAAGTTCAGGGCTAGGTTTTCGGTTGGGGCATGGTTCATCTTTCCTCTTCAAGCTTCTGGGTTAAAGACGGCAAACAGTTGCTCTACTTGGTCAGTTATCTCTGTTTGCACTGCCTTGTCCAATTTCTTCAGCCACCGGGGCGGTAGGGATTCAAGCCCATAAAAGGGAGCCGCAACCATCGCCGCCAAGGTGGCATTGGTGTCCGTATCCCCTCCGGCATTGGCGATAGCCACCATACATTCTTCAAAGTCCCGGGTGGTCTTAAAGTAATAGAGCGCCGTGCGCATGCTGTTGACGATATACCCGTCGATGGACCGCTTGAACTTTTTGGGGTCGAACTTAGGATTCTTTTCAACCCATGCCATCATGATACTGTCCAAGGGAGCCCCCTGGCCTTGCAAGATCGCCGCACGGCTCAACTGGCCCAACATGGCCATCCCAAAGTCAGACTCCGGGTGGTTGTGGGTCAGGTGCCCCTGGGTGACCAACCAAGGTTCTAAATCGTCCGGTCGATTCAAACAGGCCAAAATCACCGGCAAGATCCGCATCGCCGCTCCGTTGCCGGCGTGGTATTCAGAGTGCGGTGCCTCCGTTTCGCCGGTCCGGCGGAAGTGGTGCAGCCCCTGACGCACGGTCGAGCCAATATCGGCGGGCTTGCTGCTCATCCAGCCCAATAACTTCTCACCCACCGCCACAGCATCCATGGTTTTGGCTTCGACCATCGCCCAACCGACCGCCAGATTCATCTGGGTGTCGTCGGTCACTTGGCCGGGCTTGAGGTGTAACCACCCCCCGCCGGTCAAGTCCTGGTGTTTGCCATAGCGGGACTCAATTTCCGCAGGGCGCAGGAATTCCGTGGTCGCCCCCAGCGCATCGCCCAACGCCACCCCCAAATAGGCCGCCAAGGCGCGGTCACGAACGGGATTCCCGCTCGGCTTAAGCCGCTTGTGCGGCAAAGGCATGACATCCTTTAGGGCAAACCCGGCCGCAAGCTTTGCAGCCGATGCAGTTGCCATCGTTGGCCAAGGTCATCACCATGGTTCCTTCGTCTTCATAGTCATCATCGTCGTCATCGGTAGCCAAGTCGGCACGGTCCACGAGGTCAAAGACCCCTTGACCGCAGACCTTAAAGCACCGACCACAACCGATGCATTCATCGGCGTTGAGGCTGGATACATATTCAGGGATATAAGATTCCCCGTTTTTTCTTACCGCTAATACATCACTCATGGTTTATTCCTCCTCATCGTCGTCGTCTTCGTCATAGGCATCGAACCGACTGAGGTCGGTCTCTGCGTTTACCATCTTAGCAATCCAGGGTGGCACCTTGGCCGAGCCCAACATATCTTTAAACTGCCCTAACAGCGCCTCGATCCGGTCTTCCTCTTTGACCACCAAAGGTTGGATCTTGCGTTGGGTCAATTTAGCGGCCACCGGGCCACCAATCGCCAAGGAATAGACGATATGGCAATCGGCGAGCGCATCGGCTTTAACAAAATTCTTCTCTACATGTTCGGCGTCGTCGTCTTCATCGGGCGTGAAGGTGATCTTGCCGGATTTTTTGAAGCCTTCCTTGGAAACGTCGAAGAGCCAAAACTCCATGCCCTTGCCAAAATGCTGGTTGACCTTGGCTCCGTCGGTGGAAGCGAAGGCAATGCGAAGGGCCCCATCGACAATGCCGGGGCTAGTGATTTGGGATTGCACTTTCATGGTTCTGCTCCGTTAAATCAAGGTTGCCTGTAGGGTCGAGACATAGGGAGTGACTCCCTTGTCGGCAACCATCAGTTGGTTTGCTACTTCCATATAAAAGGCCGCCGCGCCACGGTAACCCAACCTGATCCAGGTATGGCCACCGATCCGGTCTTCAACGGGAATGCCCGCGCGGATCGCCTCTAGTCCTTCATCTTCGGCCAGATGGGCCACATGGCTGTTGCCCAAAAGCAGATCGGGCCGCTCGACGGGAAGCAGGCGCAAAGCGCCTTCTAGGTCCCCTTCGGGGTAGTCATCGGTTTTGATCGGGCTGATCGCGAAGGTCGAGATGCCCATGGATTCCAAAGGCTTCTTGAAGCGGGTGATCATCTCTGGGTCGCCCAAGAGCCCCACCTTCTTGTCGTAGTAATAGACCTCTACATCCAGCAAGGTGTCCTGCAAATGACGGCGCTCCTTTAGGTAACGCCGGGGCAGTTCTTTGCCGGTCTGGCGCATCAAGAGGCCCATAAAATGGTCGATCTCGCTCAGCTCAATCAGGCTGTCGTAATGGTAGGTCTCGATTCCCTGGGCTTCGCCAAACTGGGCGGCCACTTCTTTCATCGAAGATCCCACCGAAACCAGCAGTTCCAAGCCGCTCAACTCGCTTAAGGTCTTTAAGCTGGTCCCGCCGATGGTCGAAGAAGCATGGTCCTGGGGCATCAAATAGCCCAAAAGGCTGTCGCCCAAATCCGGGAAAATGCGCGGGCAGAGCCCGAAGTCTTCAACGATCTTGCGCAGCTCCTCCACCTCGCCGGGCTGGATGTAAGGCCCCAAAAAGAGACCCACTTCGCCGCTGCGTTTGGGTAGGTTGGGCTGGGTGAAGTGGTCCAGCATCGCTTGGCAAGCTTTTACGTAGCCCGTCTCTAAGGTGCCCTCAAAATCCGGCGTGCTAACGCCAACGACTTCAACACCCAGCTTCTTAGCCTCCACTTCTTTGATCAGCCGGGGCAAGTCAACGCCCGAGGTCTCCGCCACGCCGGTGGTGAAGACGCCGATCAGCTCGCAGCTGTCTTTAAGGTTTTCCACCGCTTCAAAGAAGTTCCCGTCCGAGCCCATCACCACGTTGGCCTGGCTTAAGGCGGTGGTCTGGAAGGGCAACGGTTCGCGGTAGTGGGAGATGAACAGAATTTTTCCGAAGGCTGTACAGCCTTGGACGCCGTGCCACAAAGGCACGGTTCCCTTGACCCCCATAAAGGCCAAGGCCGCCCCAGCAGGCTGCGATAGCCGCAAGGGGTTGGTGATGCGATTTTTACTCATGGCGAAACCTTGGGCATGTAAAAGGTTTTGCTTGAAAATCCGATCCTAGCTGACTGCTGGGAAAGGGGCTTTGGCCAGCGCGAAGGCCGGGCTGTTGATCGCCTTGTCCAACTGCCGGGCTAAATTCAAGAACCCTTGATACCCGGCAAAGGCGGTGTGGCGTTCTTGGTTGACGTGCACAAAGGGGATCTTCCCTTTGACCGCCGTGTATTGGTTGCGTCCGCCAGCCATCAAAACATGGGCGTCGCGGTCATGGTAAAGGTCTAGCAGCGCCTTGGCCGAGCCATCTTCAATCATCGTGGCGTCTTCGCCCATCAATTCGCGGATGCGCTGTTTGTCTTCTTCGGTGGACTTCTTGGCGCCTGTGGCGACCACTTCCATCCCCAATTCTTGGATTGCGCCGACTAAAGACCAGCTCTTGACGCCGCCGGTGTAGAGCAGGGCGCGCTTGCCTTTGAGTCGGGCCTTGATTTGCTCCAACTCGGCTTCGATCAAGCCATATTCGTCGGCAATCACTTGTTTCGTCTTTTCCACCAGGGCAGGCTCGCCGAAATGTTCGGCAATGGTCATCAGCGCTTGCGTGGTGTTCTTGGCTCCGTAGAAGCTCCCTTCAAACCAAGGGATCTGGTAATCCTTCTCTAAAGAGCGGGCCACGTTAAGCAAAGCGCGTGAGCAGACCATCATGTTGAGCTGCGCTCGGTGCATCATCGCCACTTGGTGGAACCGGGCGTCGCCCGAGAGGCTACAGATCAACCGTACGCCCATTTGGTCCAGCAAGGGTGCGACATACCAAAACTCACCGGCAATGTTAAATTCGCCGATCAGATTGATGTTATAAGGGTGTTGAGTCTTAGGCTCTTGGGTGCCGATCACTTTTTTTAAGATCGCTTCGCCGCTGAGGCGGTTGCCCAAGTTTTTGTTGCCCGTAAATCCGGGGGCTTCCACGGTGATCACCGGGACGCCGGTCTTTTGCTCTACCACCTTAGCGAGCGCGGTGATGTCGTCGCCGATCATCGCGGTCACACAGGTTTGGTAGATAAAGACAGCCGGGGGATTATACTCTTCGATAATCTCCCGGACCGCCTTATAAAGCTTCTTTTCCCCCCCAAACACAACGTCGTTGTTGAGGAACCTAGTCGTGAAGGCCTGCCGGTAGAGCTTGTCGCCGGAGCTTTGAGCGCCCCGGTTGTTCCAAGCGTTGCCCGAACAACCAATGGGCCCATGAACGATATGGGCGGCATCGGCAATCGGCACCAGCGAGCTGAAGGCACCGTCGAAGGTGCAGCCGCCGCCTACCTTACCCGGAGTGGGTTTGGGGCAACCGGCTTTTTCCTTCTTGGCGTTATGATCGCAACTAGGTTCTTCAAAAATTTCAGCATGTTTGGGCAGGAACATGGCTTTTTACCTTACGAAGTCATTGTTGAAGTCGCTGGCCTTGCGGTCCAGGTCGTCTAACAACGTGTTAACAGTCCATTGCAGGATGTTGATCACACCTTGGTAACCGAAGGTCGGGTACCGGTGCAGGTGGTGGCGGTCAAAGATCGGGAAACCGATCCGAACCAAAGGCACATCCATCTCAGTACAGATCTGCTTGCCGTAGGTACTACCGACCAAGAAATCAGGCTTGGTCTCGTACATCAAGCTACGCAGGTGCCAAAGATCCGCGCCGTCATGAACCTGGGCGTCTTTACCGAACTCGGTAGCGGCCAGTTTCTTGCGCAACTGCTTGCCCCAACGCTTGGTGCCGTTGGTGCAGACAATGTGCAAGGGCTCTGCACCCAGTTCCATGTAGAAGTCAACTAAGGCTTCTACATAAGAGGTGTCGCCGAAGATGCTGAACTTCTTGCCGTGCAGGTAAAGGTTGCTGTCGGCCATGGCGTCCAACGCCCGTCCGCGCTCAATGGAGAGCGACTCGGGCACTTCTTTGCCGGTCAGTTCAGACATTTTCATCAAGAAAGCGTCAGTCCCGTCCACACCCAGCGGGGTGATGTCCATGTACTGAGCTTCCCAGTCAGCTTCCACACAGGCCTTGGTGACCTTAGAGGTGGAGTCGCCCAACAAAGAGATGGTGGCGATAGCGTTGTGGGCATCGCTGACCTCTTCAATGGTGGTGCCGCCGTCATACATCCGGTAGGTACCGTCCATCGGGGTATCTAAGATGTCTGAGTTGTCCCCTAAGATGGTGTAACCGGCACCCATCATATCCAACATGCGCTTGATCTCGCGGGTGTTGCCCACGGTGTAACCGTCGAAGCCGGGGATGATGTTCACTTTACCGTTGTTGGTGGCCGCTTTCGGCTTACCTTTGGTGAAGTAGAACAAGAAACCGCGCATCATCTGGTCGTAACCGGTGACGTGGCTGCCCACGAAAGACGGAGTGTGTGCGAAAGGCACAGGGAACTCATTGGGGATGTACCCCTCGTCTTTAGCGTTGCCGATGAATGCGTTTAAGTCGTCCCCGATGACCTCAGCCATACAGGTAGTACAAACCGCAATCATCTTGGGCTTGTAGATGGTCATCGCGTTCTTGAGACCTTCGTACATGTTCTTGTGCCCACCGAATACCGCCGCGTCTTCGGTCATCGAGTCACTAACAGCCGAGAAAGGCTCCTTAAAGTGGCGGTTGAAGTGGCTGCGGAAATAAGCCGTACAGCCCTGCGAACCGTGCACATAAGGAAGGCAGCCGTCAAAACCCGAAGCAGCCAAGATAGCGCCCAAGGGCTGGCAAGCTTTGGCTGGGTTGATTTTTAAGAACTTGCGGCCAAAGTTCAGTTCCTTGTATTCTGCGGACTTAGAGAACTCAAGTTGTTGGGCCACTACTTCTTCAGAAGCGCCACACTCAAATTCCTTTTTGTCCGCAAAGGTCTTCTGGAAGACTTCTTCTTCGAAGACCTGGTTATGATCCTTTACGATCAATTCGTCGCTCATCTGGTCCTCCTAAGGTTATTTCTTCCAGGGTGCTTTCATCTTGGTGTAAACCGGTGCATTGATCGCCATGTCCATGTCCCGGGCGAAGATCGGGTAACCATGGTAGCCATGGTAGGGTCCCGAGTAGTCCCAAGAGTGCATCTGGCGGAAGGGGAAGCCCATCTTCTGCATGGTGTACTTTTCTTTGATGCCCGAACCCACCAAGTCAGGGTTGATCCGCTTAACGAACTCTTCGAGCTCATAAGAAGTGACGTCGTCATAGATCAAGGTGGTGTTCTTCAAGTAATGCATGGTGCGGTCGTAGTCGTCATTGTGGCCGAACTCGTAGCCCGTACCGACGATTTCCATCCCTAAGTCTTCGTAAGCGCCGATTACGTGGCGGGGGCGCAAGCCACCGACATACAACATCACGCGCTTGCCTTCTAAACGAGGCTTGAACTTGGCGTCTACCTGATCCATCCAACCTTTGTACTTGAGGATCATCTTCTCGGCGTTGTCCTGGATCTTCTGGTCAAACTTGGCGGCAATGGCGCGCAAGCTTTCCTCGATCTTGGTGGGGCCGAAGAAGTTGTACTCCATCCAGGGGATGTTGAACTTTTCTTCCATCGAGCGGCAGATGTAGTTCATCGAGCGGTAGCAGTGGATCAGGTTCAATTTAGAACCGTGGGTAGACTGCACTTCGTTGATCGAAGCATCACCAGACCACTGAGCCACAACCCGCAGACCCATTTCCTCTAAGAGGATACGAGAAGCCCAGGCGTCACCGCCGATGTTGTAGTCACCGATGATCGAAACGTCATAATCGGTGGGCTGGAAGCTGGGCTCTTGTTTGCCCAAGATCCAGTCGCGGATGGCGTCGTTGGCTAAGTGGTGGCCCAAAGACTGGGACACACCGCGGAAGCCTTCGCAGCGAACCGGGACGATCGGCAATTCCAATTCTTTGCTCATCTTCTTCGAGACCGCCTCGATGTCGTCACCGATTAAGCCGATGGGGCATTCCGATTGGATCGAAATCCCTTTGGCTAGCGGGAACAGGGTCTTGATCTCGCTGAGCATCACTTCCAACTTCTTGTCGCCACCGAAGACGACGTCGTTCTCTTGGAAGTCCGAGGTGATCTGCATGACCACAAAGTTGTCGATACCGGTGGTGCCCTTCGAATAGTTCCGGCGGGTACCCCAGCTGTACTGACCGCAGCCCACGGGGCCGTGGCTGATGTGGATCATGTCCTTGATCGGACCGAAAACCACACCTTTAGAACCGGCGTAGGCACAACCGCGGATGGTCATAACGCCTGGAACCGACTTGCGGTTGGCCTTCACACAGTTGCCTTTAGCTTCCTGACCTTCTTCTTTGACGGTCAGGTGCTTGAGACGGTTGGCTTTCGTCTCTTCGGGGTAAACCTCTAAGACTTCCGAGATGATCTTCTCGGCACCGTCTTTCGTCAGAGGCTGATTTTTAGCATTCATCGCGTTCCTCCTGATGTTTTTTCGATTACTTAGGCTTCTTCAGCGGCAGTCTTGCCGACGATGGTCTCGTCTTCGACTTCCATCACACCGAATTCCATCAGTAGTTCTTCTAACTCTTCCATCTCGATCGGGGTCGGGATCACAAAGTTGGTGTTGTCCACGATTTTGCGAGCCAAGGTGCGGTACTCTTCAGCCTGCTTAGACTCGGGATCGTACTCGATCACGGTCATGCGGCGGATTTCAGCGCGCTGGACCACGTTGTCGCGAGGGATGAAGTGGATCATGGTGGTGCCCAAGCGAGCAGCCAAAGCCATAATCAATTCGTCTTCGCGGTCGGTGTTGCGGCTGTTGCAGATCAGACCGGCCAAGCGAACCGAACCGGACTGAGCATACTTCACAATACCTTTAGCGATGTTGTTGGCGGCGTACATAGCCATCATCTCGCCAGAAACGACGATGTAGATCTCTTGAGCTTTGTTTTCGCGGATCGGCATAGCGAAACCGCCACAAACCACGTCACCCAAAACGTCGTAGAAGACGAAGTCGAGGTCTTCTTCGTAAGCACCTTCTTCTTCTAAGAAGTTGATCGCCGTGATCACACCACGACCAGCACAACCAACGCCGGGCTCGGGGCCACCAGCTTCGGTGCATTTGATGCCGCGGTAACCGGTCAGCATAACGTCTTCAAGTTCCAAGTCCTCAACCGAGCCGGCTTCGGCAGCCAATTGCATTACGGTGTTCTGCATTTTTGTATGCAGGATCAAGCGGGTCGAGTCAGCCTTAGGGTCACAACCAACGATCATTACTTTGTGGTCCTGCTGAGCCAAGCCAGCTACCAAGTTCTGGGTGGTGGTAGATTTACCGATGCCGCCCTTACCATAAATTGCACATTGTCTCATCTTAGCCATGGTTTCGCTCCGTTAGTGGGGTTTGATGAAATCCAATTTGATTTAGGTTAGAGCCAGAGCCGTGCCACGCCGCCGTAAAACAATATTTTGATACATGATACCAATAGGTTAAATTTATTTTGTCCCAAAACAGACGGGAATCTTTTGTGGAGTCCTTGCGACAATTTGTCGCATTTGCGACAATAAACCCTACAAGATGTCTGGAGGGTTGTGTCGCATCTGCGACAGTCCGCTTTTATACCTATATAGGATAACCCTCAATGCGCTCTTAAAGGCGACTACCACTCAGTTGGGCCAAAACTAAAGACTTAGGGGCACTGCTCTTGCAGCTATGGACCGATCAAGGTTCGCAAACCGAACCGCCACCCCTGAACGTTCCCCCAAAGGAGACCCCATGAGCGTAATGGAAGACTTACAAGAATTAGACTCCGCCGAAGCCTACTTCGAATATTTTGAATTGCCCTTCGATGAAGACCGGCTTAATGTGATCCGCTTACACCTGCTTAAGCTGTACCGCTCTAAGCTGAGTGTTGTGCCCCAAGATTTAGGTGAAGAAGAAATGTACCAAGCCGCCAAAAGTGCCCTGGCCCAGGCTTGGTGCGAGCAGTCCAAAGAAGACGCGCCCAAGGCCTTCGAGGTGACCGGCCCCTGTATGGGATGTAATACCGGTTGCAGCACCGAGACGAGCAATTTCGCCGCAATGGACGTTTTTGACAAATTTGCCTAACCCCGAGGCCAAAGATGGACGATTCTAATATATACAAATTCGCCATCGGCCAAAAGGTACGCTTGGTCTCCCCGATCCACAACGACGGCACCCTATATGGGGCCAAACGGGGGGAGCAATTACAAGAGGCCGGTGACTTCGGGTTTGTGCGCAATGTAGGCTACTTCCTTGACGATCTGGTTTATGAGGTCGATTTTGTGGAGAAGGGCCGCTTTTTGGGCTGTAAAGAACGGGAGCTGATCGACTTTGAACAGCCCTGGGAGCCGCCCAAATACGAGCCGGGAATCCGCATCAAGGCGACGGCGGACCTGACCAAAAACGGTGAGTTACTCTGGCCCAAAGGGGCCCAAGGCAAGATCACGGTACGCACCTACTTAGACGGGCGTGGCTATATATACGAAGTACGTTTCGATCAGGACCCCTCTCAACTGAGCCTGCTCTTCGAACCCCAACTGGAACCGGCATGATCTTTAGGCAGTGGCGCTATGAAATCGAAGGCTTGAAACGAGCCCTGGATTCGGGGACCGTACCCAGCGCCGAAAGCCTACAACAGTTGGCGGAGATACTGGACCAAGGCATGTCCAGCTTAGAAAAGGAACGCGAGCGTCTGCGGGCCCAGGAACATGAAATGGCCCTGGCCCTCTCCCACGCCACCGACGCCGTGGCGGTCTACTGCCCTGACCAGGGCATCCGCTTGGCCAATCCGGCCTTTGAAGACCTCGTGGGCATAGCCGGTGCGGACCTGATCGGGCGCAACTTCGAAAGCTTTTTAGACCGCGACGGAACCGCCGCTTGGCGCCAAATCCAAAACCTACTGGCCGCCGGGCAGACCTACGAGGGCATGTTGCAACACCTTAAAGGACCCGAGGGGCCGCGCAGTTTGGTGATCTCGGCCGTATTGGCCCAGAACCCCTTAGGCGGCATGATCCATCAGGTCTTAACGCTACGCGACGTGACCGAAGAACTGGCGGTAGAAGAAAAATTACGGGGCCAAAAGCTCTTTTTAGAAAAGCTGGTGAACCTCTCGGATAATGCCGTGGGCGTGTTTAACCAAGAGGGGCGCTGGCTGATGGAAAACTTGGCGCTCAAGACGCTATTTAGCGACTTAGGCAAAGAGGGCCCCAAGCTTTTATCGACCCTCCTTTCTGATCAATTTGGCCGCAAACACCGGCTCGACCAAAAGAAACTGACCCTGACCACCAGCCGGGGCGAGAAGACCTTTCTCACCCAAGGCCAGAAGGTTCCCGCCAGTTACCTGTTGGGCCAAACCGACGAAAAGCCCGTTTATGTGGTCTATCTTTCGGACCTGAGCGAGTTGGTGGCCAAGAAAGAAGAACTAGACACCAAAACCCGCGCCTTGAGCATCCACCGCCTAGAGAAGAAATGGGCCCGGCGCGAGCTGGCCAATAGCCTCTCTATCCAGCTCTCCCAACCGCTCAACGTCTGTAAGGCAATTTTGGGGCGGTTGCAAATGGCCCAACCACAAGACCAAAAGCCGGGCATGGTCGAGCTGAACCGCCGGTTGTTTGAGATGGAGTCGGTCTTACGCGATGCGCTGCGGGCCGAAGACTTCAAAGGATACGCCGAGGGGCAAGCCACCTCTTTAGACCTAGAAAAGGGCTTGGCCCACCTCTTTGCCCCACGCCTCCAAGAGGCGGGTTTGGATTTCATTTTAGAAAACGGCCACCCCAAAACCCCTTACCCCATGACCAGCGAGGTGTTGCTGTTGTTGGTGGGTTTCCTGATCGACAATGCCACCGAGGCTTTAGAAGGGCGCAAAGGGCAGGTGCTGGTACGCCTCTTTGAAGACCCCTTAGGGCGACACATTACGGTTGAAGACTCCGGCGACGGCATCCCCGAAGAACACCGCATGAAAGTTTTTGAACCGCTGCACACCACCAAAGAAGGGCACGAGGGCTTAAGCCTGACCATGCTTTTTCAGATCTTAAACCAGCAAGGAGCCCGCATCGAGATCAACCGCTCGGCGCTGGGTGGTGCCTTGATGATGATGACCTTCCCTTAAGGATTGATGATCGACCTCAACGCGAAAGCCTTGGAGGCCATCTTTCAGGTCTCCCAGTGTTTTAAGCTAAATTTGGATTCCAAGCAGACCTTGGCGCGCATCCTAGAGATCCTAGAGGAGCGCCTAGGCTACCACAAGGCTGTGGTGGCGCTGTTTGACCGCGAATCCAACAGCTTGCTGGTCGAGGTCGCCCACGGATTGGAGCCCGAACGACAAGGACAGGTGCGCTATAAAAAAGGCGAAGGGATCACCGGCTTGATCGTCAAAACCCAAAAGCCCCTAACCATCCGCCGCATCGGTGACGATCCCCGGTTCTTAAACCGCTTAGGGATGCACGACCCCAACCACTGCTTCATCGGCGTGCCGATCTTAGACCGCGAACATATTTTGGGTGTCTTGACCACCACCTTAGACGCCAAGGAACACTTCCGTTTAGACGAACACGAAAAAATCGTGGTCACCTTGGCTAACTTGATCGGCAGCGTCTTGAGCCGACTGGTGCGCCACGAGCAGGAAACCCTAAAGATCCAAAAAGAGCGCCAGGAGCTCAAAAGCCAGCTCAAAGACCGCTTCAACCCCCAGAACATGGTGGGGCGTTCGCGGCTGATGGAGCAGGTCTTTGAAACGCTACGCCAAGTGGCCCTATGGGACGCGACGGTCTTAGTCCGGGGCGAGTCGGGCACCGGTAAAGAGGGCGTCGCCCGCGCCATCCACTACCAAAGCCCCCGCTCCAACGGCCCGCTGGTTAAGGTCAACTGTGCCGCCCTACCCGATAACTTGCTGGAATCCGAATTATTCGGCTACGAGAAGGGCGCCTTTACCGGTGCCGTCAAACGTAAGTTGGGCCGCTTCGAGATGGCCCACCAGGGGACCATTTATCTAGATGAGATCGGCGACACCAGCCCCAGCTTCCAGACCAAATTACTGCGGGTCTTACAAGAAGGCGAGTTCGAGCGGCTCGGCGGGGAAGAGACCATCAAAGTAGACGTGCGAGTGGTGGCGGCGACTAATGTGAACCTCGAACAGGCCGTAGCGGAGCGCCATTTCCGCGAAGACCTCTATTACCGCCTCAACGTAATGCCTATCTTCTTGCCGCCGCTGCGCGACCGCAAAGAGGATATCCCCCTGTTGGTGGAACATTTCTTGACCCAGCTCCGCAAAGATACGGGGCGCGAGCTTTCGATCACCGGGGCGGCGATGCAGATCTTGGAGCAATGTGACTTTCCGGGCAACGTGCGGGAGCTGGAAAACTGCGTGCACCGCTGCGCCATCACCGCCAAAGACGGAGTGATCGCCCCGACGGACCTTCCCTGCACTACCGGCAACTGCATGAGTGCCGCCATGCACAAAGTCCAAACCAGCCCGGCCCCCATGTCGCCGGGGCAACCCATGGGCATGGGGATGCCTAGCGCGGCACCCGCCGAATCGGTAGCGGTCCCCACCTCGGCCACCAGCCGTCCCCTAAACGAGATCGCCAACGAGCGCGACCGCGTGATTGCCGCCTTGCAACAAGCTGGTTGGGTCCAGGCCAAAGCGGCCCGCCTGTTGAACATGACACCCCGCCAGATTGCCTACCGCCTTAAAAAACTCAACATTCAGGTCGAGCAATTCTAGCTTGTGGGCGAGCGGTTGGCCCTGCCAACCCGCGCTCAGGTAGGGACTCCAAGGACCTTACCCCAGTCCGCTGACTTGCCGCCTAACGCCTCAGCATTCAGGCTGGGCATTTCTACCTTATTGACCTAACGGGGTGGCGGTCCTACAATAGCCAAAACTACCGGGGGCCACGATCAGGAGGGTTAGTTTGCGGATATTACTAGTAGAAGACAACCTTTTAGTCGCCCATGTGGGCCGCAAGGTCTTAGAGGACAAAGGAGATGTCACCCTAGTCGGCAGCGGTGAGGAGGCGATCAAAAGCCTTCAAGAGGGCTGGACCAACCAACCCTTTGATCTGGTCTTTTTAGATATTGGTTTGCCCGGCATCAGCGGACCCGAGACCTTGGTCGAGTTGCGCCGCTTGGAGGCCGAGGAAGCCCGCCCCAAGGCGTTGGTGATCATGCTGACGGGCTCTGAAGACCGCGAATTAATTAACCGCTGTTTTGAAACAGGCTGTGACTATTACCTAGTGAAACCGCTTTCAAAGGAAAAAGTCGCTAGTAGTTTCAGTAATCTCAAGCTAGATCCCCCGCAATAACGTGATTCGTTTTATAGGGATCGATGTCCAAAATAAAAGAATCTCTTTGGGTTTTTCTGCTCTACCTAGGTACGGCGGAACTCTCCATCTCCCTTTCCAGTCTTCAATCCGACACAGGGATCGTCTGGCCCGCAGCGGGCATTGCCTTTGGCGCGATGCTCTACTACGGAACCCAGGTGACCCCGGCCATTTTCCTGGCCAGCCTCCTTTCTAATTGGCACTACCTTTCGGGGTTTTCTTCGGCGAGCCTTGAACTTTTGGCGCGTGATTTGGTCATCTCTACGGGCAATATCCTGTCTCCTTACCTGGGCTTGATGGCCCTAAAATCCTGGCCCCGCTTTGACGCGAGACTACGCCGCTACCCAGACATCCTGGCTTTTGGTTTTTTGGGCGCGGTACCTGCGGCGGCCACCGCCGCGCTTTTTGGGGCCATTGCCGTTCGGCTGGGTGGGTCCCAAGGGCCGGGCAGCTTTTTCTTGGATTGGTGGCTTTGGGGCGTTTCGGACTGGGTCGGTATTCTGCTGGCCGGTCCGGCCTTCACCCTTTGGCTCAGTGTAGATCCCCTATATATCGGGTTCCAACGCAAGACCGAAAAGACGGTGATCACCCTGGCGATTTTAGGGATCGGCTGGTTTGTCTTCGGGCCCCATGACCCCTTCTTCGCCCCTTTGGCGCAACCCTATTATCTCTTGCTGCCCCTTTTGTGGGGTGCGATCCGCTTTAGCCCCAGGGCGGTCGTCAGTTGGAACCTGTTGGCTTTTTTGATCGTCTGGCTCAGCACCAGTTATGGCTTCGGGCATTTTAGCAGCGGCCACCACAGCCAACCGCTCAGCACCGCCCAAGCCTTTATTGGGCTGATGTCCTTAACCAGCCTGCTCTTTTGCGCTTCGGTGCAAGAACTCAAACAGCTTTACCGTCGTCTGCGCGAAGCCAACGAACGCCTAGAAGAACGGGTCGCCCAACGCACCGCCGAGTTGACAGAGGCCAACCAGCACAAAAACCTGCTGTTTTCGATCCTTTCGCACGACCTGCGCGGGCCGATCAACAACTTTGCTCAGATCACTGATATGGTCGCCGACGAAGAGGACTTAGACTCAACCAGCGGCCAGGAGGCCATTGAGCTGGTCCGCCAAGGCAGCCATTCGGTCAAAGCGCTGGTAGACAACCTCTTTGACTGGGCCAGCCTCTCCTTTGCGGACCAAAACAAAGCACCCGAGCCCAGGCCTATAGGGATAGTGATCAAGCAGTGTTTGGCGCAGTTAGAGCTGCTTTTAAAAGAAAAACAAATCCAGGTGACCTTGGACCTAGGCAACCCCGAGGCGCTGGTGGACCGGCACGGCTTATTAGTGGTGTTGCGTAACCTGATCTCTAATGGGATCAAATTTTCATTTCCCGGCGGCAACCTAAACCTAAAGGCCCAAGCCACCCCAGAGCGCGTAATGTTTAGCCTGAGCGATCAGGGTGTCGGGATTGAGACAGCGCAACTGGAGCGAATGCGCCTCGCCAAACCGCAGCCCTCGGCCTACGGGACCGCAGGGGAAAAGGGGGCTGGTTTGGGTTTGGTGTTGATCACCGAATTATTAAAGGCCCAGGGCAGCCGCCTACAGATCGACAGCACACTGGGCCAAGGCAGCTGCTTTAGCTTCGACCTGCCCCGGCTGGGTTAGATTCCCAAGCCCCCGAAGCAGACAAGGCTGCCAGAAGGGCTGGCGGCAAAGACAGAGCTAGGTCTCCAAAGGGATAATAATATTTGGCTTGGGGGATCAAAACCAAAGTTCGCTGCCATTGGGGCAACCACGAAGCCATATGCTCGGCCATTTCTTGAGCCAGCCCCAAGGCCGCTTCATCGCCAAACTGCAAATACCGGGCAAGCATCAAATAGACAAATTCCAATTCTACGGCCAAGTGGTCCGGCAGGTCACCGGCCTTGGCCGGTAGGCGGAACCCTCCACGCCCGTACAGGTCCATCAAATAGTCGCGGGTGTTTCCCGAAAAGGCCTCATCGCCCTCAAGATAGACCGACGCATAAGGCGCAGCCATCAACTCAAAGGGGCCCAAAAATAACTTGGCGTAAAGCAGGCGGAGCTCCTGGACAGATTGCCCTTCCTGCTCCCGCTCCGCAACTAAAACAGCCTGCAAAAAATTGGGCCCCAAACTAGACGCTGCTTGTCGCAAATGCCCCAAGCTTGAAGCGTCCAACAAAAGAGGCTCCCAAAAAACATCAGCCAACAGACGAGATAGGTTCGCAGCGGCCAATAGTTGCCCGCTTTGGCTTTCGATCGGCTCAGAACTCTCGGATGTAGAATACATGCGGGTGGGTCCCTTGTTCTTTGTTGAGTACTCTGGGTGAATGTTTTGCCAACAGCAGGCTGGCCTTGCTCTTGGGGTCGTTGATATCGCCCACAGTCCGGGCCTCGGCCGGACAGGATACCACGCACCAAGGTTCCTTGCCTTGTTCCAGTCGGTGGTCGCAGAGGGTGCATTTTTCCACCACCCCTTTGCGCCGCACCCCGTCCGCCGTCCGGGCCCGGTCGGGATTGTAATGCGGTGGGTTCTCCCCGGTTTTTTGGATCAACTCAGCTCCGCCGGGCGTGCAACCTTTGATGAGCGGCTTGGTTTCTTCCAAAGCACGAAAGGGTCGGTCTTCATTAAAATAGATGGCCCCGTAGGGACAGGCCAACTGACAAGAACGACAGCCGATGCAGGTCGGGGCATCATGCAAGGTCAAGCCCCGGTCATCCTTATACATGGCCCCGGTCGGGCACACCTCAACACAGGGCGCGTCACCGCAGTGGTTGCAGAGAGTGGGTATGTATCGGTACTTCACTTCAGGGAAGCTGCCCGCCGTTTCAATGATGTGGTTAGACCAGTGAAAATCATGGGGTACGTTGTTCTCGCTCTTGCAGGCTATATCACAGGCCGCACAACCAACGCAGCGGTGCAGGTCAATGACCATGGCCAATCGCTGTCCTAACATCTTGCCTCCCCTTTTAGAGTTTGACCAAATTGACCCAAGTCACGCCACCGTGGCGCGCGGTGCTGCCGCTTAGCCGTTCGTAATCGGCCGGGAGGATCTCGTTGTTGTTCCCTCCACGCGGAAGCCTCCGGTTAAAATCCATTGCGGCAATGTGGCCATAAGCCCAATGCCCTTGCCCGTAACATTTGGTCACCGTGCCGGGGCGCACCCCTTCCCACACCTTGATGGTCGAGCGGATCTTACCGGTCGGGGAGATGATCTCGATTGCATCGCCGTCTTTAAGTCCACGGGCCGTCGCGTCGACACTGTTAATCTTCAGCACGTCACCCCAATTCTCGTCTCCGGGGTCGGCATTTTTGTGGGCCTGGTACCAAGTACAGTTGGCCGAGCGCCCCTCACGGTTGAGACGGGAGCGGTGTTCAAAGAAGATCAGGGGGTATTTTTCCACCTCGCCCCAGCGCAGCGCCTCTTCGTAATGCGGCACAAAGGCCCGCTCACCTCGGCCTAAATAATGCGTCGCCTCCAACACCCCGTCCACATCGGTCCCATGTTTTTCGCCGTGGGCTTCTAAAGCCGCTTTCAGGGTTTTTGAGTAAAACTCAAACTTGCCGGTCTTGGTTTTGAAGTGGCCCCATTTCTTTTTGAACTCGTATTTCTTGGAGTTCCACACGCCGACTTTGACAAAGGTATCCCACCCTGGGATAGCATCGCCGTATTTGCCGTAGTCTTCGTGGCTGGGGTCCCACATAGGCCGGGTATAATACTTCAACGCAAAGAGGCTGAATTCGGCCGCATCTTTCGCTTCGCGCCCAGATTCTGGGTCCTTAAAGGATTCACGGTAGTAACGCAGTAGGTTATCAAACCCCTTAGCAGCCAGCTTTTCGGCTAACAGCCAGGGAACCTCACTTTCATCCATCCGCACGTCCCACAAAGGCTCCACCACCGGTTCGTTGAGGGTGGCGTACCCATGGAGATTCTGTTTGCTCTTTAAGAAGCCCCATTTTTCAAAGAGATGGTGCGCCGCAGGCAACACCAAATCAGCAAAATGGCTCATCTCTGAGGCATGGGTGGTAACGTGGGCCATAAAGGGAATTTTGCTCAAAGCCGCCTCCCACCGCTGGGCACCGGAGCAAGAAAAGGGAAAGTTACTCCAATAAGCAATCACCACCTTGAGGTCATAGGGATTCCCCTCCAAGATCGCGTCGGCCACTCGGTTGGTGACCACCCCGCCCCCAGGCTTCCCTTCCTTTAAGGCCGGGAATTCCAGGGTACCGCGCTGGTCGATTTTTTTCGCTTTGGACCCTTTTTGGGCCAGTTCGTCTTGGTAGGGTTTATAGTCCGGGGTGGAGCTGGCGGGGACCTTGGTTTTTTGGACCACGCCCCCTTTTTGGTCTGTTGAACCGACCAAACCATTGAGCGCATGGGCCGCCATGGCAGCGTACCCGCCGCGAACCTGCATGGCCGTCCCCGGAGAAACCCAACTCATACAAGCCGGGGCCGCCTGGGCAAACTCGCGGGCCACTCGGGCAATCTGCTCAGCCGGAATCCCGCAACGCTCAGAGGCCCATTGGGGGGTTTTGTCTTTCAGTTCGATATTCCACCAAGCCACCACACCAAAGGTCTCGGTCTCGTTAAAGCTGCCGAGGTCCACCATAACACCGGGCACAAAGCGGTTGGTTTGGTCCTTAAAGTCACCGACAAATTCACGGCTCCAAAGCCCTTCGACCAAGATCACATGCGCCATGGCCAGAGCCAAGGCCCCGTCTTCGCCGGGAATGACCGGTAACCACTCGTTCGCTTTAGCCGCCGTGATCGAAAGCCGGGGGTCCACCACCGCAATCTTGGCCTGATCGCGGACCTGCCCCCACATATTGATCGCATGGGGGACTTGGCGGTTCGAGGCCAGCGGGTCGGCCCCCCAACAAAGCACATACTTGGTGTTTTCCAGGTCGTAATCTCGGTAGTCCCAAAAGCCTTCGGTAAAATAGGCACCAAATTTCTCGGCTTCGGCGCAGATGGCCGAATGACTGATGCCGTTGGGCGAGCCAAAAACCTTAGGCAAGGACGAATAGATCAGGTCCCGCATGTAGGTATATCGACCACGCAACACCGCAAACTGGTTCGTCAATTCGGCGGCGCGCAACTCCATCATCTTGTCGGACAAGAGGTCCAAGGCCTCATCCCAGGTGATGGGGACAAAGCCAGGGTCCTGATCGCGACCTTTCTTGGGGTTGGTCCGCTTCATAGGGACCTTGAGCCGGTCTGGATCGTAAACCTGTTGCAAAGCCAAATGCGGCCTTGGGCAAATTACCCCGTGGTTCCCCTTACAGGCGGCATTGCCACGCAATTTAATCGCCCGCCCCTTTTCCACCTGTACCTGCACCGAGCACCAAGTGGTGCAGCCTTGGCAGGTTGTGCTGCGCCAGTCTTCCTCGCTGGGCTTGGCCGTGGCTGGCGGAGCTTCGGCCAGCACTCGACTGACCGGAATACCGCTCTGGGCCGAAACCAGCAGCCCCGCAGCGCTGCCGTATTGGATGAATTCTCGACGGCTAAATCTCGTGCTCATGGCGACTCCTTAACCTAAGATCATCGACAGGGGAGCCGATTGCCCCCCTAGGACCACTGCCCAACGGAGCGCTAAGCCCCCTAACAAGATCGAGGCACTACCCGTCCACAACCCCGTCCAGACCATCTCACCGGAAGCTTCGGCCTGGCGGGCTAGATTCAGGCCAATCAACAAAGGCAAAACCAACCCCAGGCCCAAGCCGCCCCCCCAAAAGACTAGGCCATAGGCGGCTGTAGCAGCGCTCAAAGCCTGCACCGCAGCATCGCCCCCACCGCTTAACCGGAGCCACCAGTAGGCCAAGACCAGCAATTGCAGGATCAAAACAGCACCCAACAGTTTGCGCAAACCCGACAGCTCTCTCCAATAGTCCACCAACTCAGCCCCTTGCAACTGGCCTTGGCTACGGGCCCGGACAATATGCACCAACAGGGTTAAGGCTAGGCCCGTGGCGATTGCTGCGAACAGGGCACTCAACAGGGCGGGCGTCGAAACCCAAAGACTTCGGACCCTAAAGGAGGCTAGCAACAAGCCATGGTACGCCGCCACCGCCACCGCTAACGGCGCGACCAAAAGACCCCAAAGGCGCCTGAACGCGCTGGCCTCTTGCCCCCAAAGAAAGGCATAGACCAGCACCCCAGCCAAGAGCGCTGACTGAAGCCAGCCTCCCCACCAAACAGCCGACTGAGGTTGATAGGTGGTGAAGAGATGGATACTGGCCATTGGACGGCCCAGTTTCATGAGCAGAAACAAAAAGCCCAGCAAGAGCATGGCCGGGCTTAAACTGGCGGCAGTGCGCCCCAGGGATTGTTGGTCGCGGTAGAACCAGTCAACCAGAAGGGCTACCAAAAAGGCCCCAACACCGATACCACCAAAGAAAAGGTCCAACGCCACCCGCCAATCCCAGACCGGCATACCTTGAATGTTGAAGATCAGTTCCACGACGCCTCCACAAATGGGGTTCGTATAGCATTATACAGAAACCAACCCGAAAAATTCAAATAAAATCGAAACTTCTAGGGAAGGCAGAGCGTTGTTGGGTTGCGTCGAGCTGGGCTATTCGGCGCTGGGGTGGCCTTAAAAAAAATGGAAAACTGATCGAAAGGAGGCTCCCAAAAGCTTCCGTTTTTTCAGATCTTGGGCCTTCTTGTGAGTAGTCGAGGGGAATGAAAGGAAGGAATTGCCCCGCCGGGGGGTCAGTTGGTTGGACGGACTCCCAGGGATTCAGGCCGACGGGGCAAAAGGTACCCCGCCGGATACCGTTGGTTGGACGGACTCCCAAGGATTAGGGTCCGGCGGGGTGCTGGGGCCTTTAGACCAGTTGCTGGTCCAAGGTCATTAGGTCTTGGTCGCTTAAAAGGCCCTTCTTGGCGTTAGCCAGGCCCCTTACCGATTCCATTAAGCCTTCGGCATGTTGGGCGCTCAAGCCCAATTGCGTTAGCTTGTGGGCCAGCGAATGGCGGCCCGAATGTTTACCGATCACAATCTCGTGGTGGGCCCCGACCAATTCCGGCGCAAAGGGCTCGTAATTGAGCGGGTCTTTGATCACCCCATCGGCGTGGATGCCCGATTCATGGTAAAAGATCCGCTCGCCCACAATGCTTTTGCCAAAAGGAATGGGCCGCATTGCTGCTTGGGCCACAAAGGCCGCCAAGGACTTTAGCCCCTGGGTCTGGATGCTCGGTTGGTTCAAATGGAACATCAGCACCAAGGCCAATTCTTCTAAAGCCGCGTTTCCGGCGCGCTCGCCCAGCCCTAAGACCGTGGTATCAAGCACCGTAAAGCCCGCATGAGCAGCGGCCAGCGCGTTGGCGGTGGCCATCCCGAAGTCGTTGTGGGTGTGGATTTCTAAAGCCACCTTTAGCGCCTTGACGGTAGGTTCAAAGGTTTTAGCTAAATTAAAGGGACTTAAGACCCCCAGCGTATCGCACAGCCGCACCCGGCAAGCGCCCAGTTCTTGGGCCAAGAGTGCGTATTCTTTGACAAATTCGGGCTCAGCGCGGCTGGCGTCTTCGGCTCCGACCGAAATTTCCAACGCCCCTTGTCCGGCCAAAAAGGCGAAACAGGACTTGAGCCGGTCCAAAACAAACTGGCGGTCCTTACCTAATTTTTTGGCTATCAACTGCTCCGAAACGGGCAGCGAAAGGTGGATATGTTTTGATCCCGTCTCTAAGGAAGCGATCAAATCCGACTCTTGGGCCCGATTCCAGGTCACGATTTTGGCGCTCAGGCCTGCTTGGACGATCTGGGTGACCGCCGCTTGCTCCTCGGGCCCCATGGCCGGGGTGCCCGCTTCAATATAGGTGACGCCCAAAGCGCTGATGCGCCGGGCGATTTCTAGCTTTTCTGCGGCGGAAAAACAAACCCCTGGGGTCTGTTCACCGTCGCGCAGCGTCGTATCTAAAATTTCGATCATCTTCGATCTCCGAATTAAAGGGCATGGATTCGGGTCGGTTTGGTTTAGTCCACTCGCTTGGCGACCATAGTCAACGGCAACTTAGGCTCGGCATCTAATGGCTCAATGTAAAGCTTATCGCCATTTTCCAGTTCCCAAGTGCCGCCGAAAGCTACGCCTGCTTCAGTAGAAACCACCTTAGCTTCAAGGTCTTTTTTGGGGATGTAGATGCTGTAACCGTCTCCGGCTTTGCTTACCATAACTTTCACGAGACCTCCTCGGCCATTTGGGTTTGCCCCGGTCCGGCCTTTTCCAAGACCTGCACAGCGGCAGATTGGACGGCGCGCACCATGGGCTGCATGGGCTGGTCGATTACCGGAAGGATTCCAGCAGCCTCCAACTTCTTAAAGATCGGGAAGCCTACCTTCAGGCAGACCAGGGCCTCACAATCGCTCAAGCGGCGAATGATCAGGTCTAAAAGGGTGTCTTTGTCGCCGCAGGTCTCGTCGCCGCTGCAATAAGGCGCGGGGATTTCGCGGACCTCTTTGAGCTCGGCGCGGTTACTAAAGACATGGTAAATATAAAACTTTTTGGCATGGCCGAAGTGCTGGTTGATCAAGCCCATCGACTCGCTGGCGGCGGCGACCAAAATAGGGGTCTCCTCGGCGCGGTTGGGGCGGCCTAAGTGGTTGGCGATCCGGGCGCGCCAGACTTCGCGTTGTTTGGCGTTGAAATCGCTCCCGGCTTCGGGGATTTCCAGGTTGCGCCAGTGCTCCTTGCCGTATTCTTCAAACTTATCTTCACCCAACTTACCCACCGCGTCGGCACGGCAAGAGTGGCAATGGGTCATTTGTTTCATGTCGCCGCACTTTTCGCGGACTTCGTTCATCTGCTCTTCGGTGGGCTCCGGGCGGCCTTCTAAGCCGAACTTGGTGCCATGCTCGGCCTTGGCGATTAGGGGCATGATGTTGTGCATGAACACCCCCATCTTCTTTAAACGAGCCGAAAGAGCGGGCAATTCTTCGTCGTTGATGCCGGGCATCATCAAGCTGTTGACCTTGACCATCACGCCTAGATTGATCAGCGAACGGATCCCTTCAAGCTGGCGGGCCGCAAAGTAGGCCATGGCCTCCAGGTCGTTGCGCTTCTTACCGCCGACCTTGACCCAATCATAAATCAACTGAGCGGTCTTGGGGTTAAGCGTGTTGACGGTGACCGTCACATGGTCCACGCCGCGCTTGGCGATCTCTTCGGCGTACTTGGGCAGCATCAAGCCGTTGGTCGAGAGGCAAAGCTTAAGGTCCGGGAAGTGCTCGTTGATCAGGTCCATGGTCTCCATGGTGCGCTGCACGCTGCAAAGCGAGTCACCCTGACCGGCAATCCCAATCACCGAAAGCTCCTTGAGCTCGCTGGCTACGTAATAGACCTTCTGGAGCGCCTCTTTAGGCGTTAACTGGTCCACCACCACGCCGGGGCGGGACTCATTGGCGCAGTTGTACTTGCGGTTGCAATAGTTGCACTGTATATTGCATCCCGGCGCTACGGATAGGTGCATCCGCGCGAAGTAGTGGTGTGCCTTTTCGGAATAACAGGGGTGGTCCTCGTTACGGGGATCTTCGATCTCCGTCGATTTTACGTTGCAACTGCTCACGGCGTTCTCCTGATCAAGTATTGGGTCAGAACCAAAAATTGGGAGGTCCGCCGAGGCGAACCGACAATCTCTTTAGAGCAAGCCTGGGGCCATCGGGCTGTTTGCCTCCTAAAACGCGGCCAAACGGGGCTTAAGCGGTTCTCTTTCGATTGGAGGAGACTGTCGCCTTTACGACAAATTGTCTCCTTTACGACATGGACAATCCTTACATCCACTATTCTAATCTGATCGGCGTCCCCACCCCGATTTTCGCTTCCACTGAATTCAACGAGAAACCTCGTGAAGTCCATATCAATGGGGTTCGCGAGATGTACCGCCCCTTCTTTGAAGTCTTAGACCGCTACCCCCAATCGGAATTTGCGCCCCTTTTCTTTGAGCACATGCGGGCCCTATTTAATTTGGAGGACCAAGAAGTTCAAGGAAAATCAAAGAAATACCGCGCCGGTTTTCTGCGGCTGATCAAGGGCTGGTTTTTTGACTCAAACCGCCCCGAAGGCGCAGTGATGAAGGGTTGGGTGGAGTCGCGCTTCGGTTTGCGGGCGCTATACCACAACGGCCTGTTGACGGGGCTGAACACCCCCGAATACCTCGCCTATCTTGCTGAAAAGATGCACCCTCGGTTCCACTACAACAGCATCTACGCCCAGTTAGACTTGGTTTATGAATATGTGCAAGAATACCTCAAGCGGTTTGGACCTCCCGAGGGCTATCTAGAGCTGTACCGGGGCTACAACAGCGCCGCCGACGAGTCCGAACGGGTGGCCACTTTAGGGCCTCGAGCGTGGGTGTTGCGCAACAATTGTCTGACTTCCTACAGCGCCAATATCGAACGGGCCAGCGAGTTCGGCGACCGCATCGTACGCATCCGCGTGCCCTTCCAGAAGGTGTTTTGTTACGAAGAAGCCTTGGGCGGAAAGTTCCCAGGTTATGAAAAGGAACACATTCTGCTGGGAGGAGACTATCTTTCCGAAGAAGTGGACTTTTTCTAACCTAATACAAGGCCCGATTCATGGCGCAGACTCTCTGCAAAGACATCATCGAATACCACGAAGCGAGCAAGCATTATCCGGGGAACTACGCTGAATCGCTCCCCTTTTTAGACTGGGACAACCAACCCAACCCCTTTAGGACCTACCAAGGGGCCCCCACCCTAGACCTACCTTTTTTAGAGGGGCCCTTAAATCTAGCCCGCAAGCACCTATATATCCCGCCCGAAGCCCCCGCTTGGACGGTAGACGCCCGCGGGATCGGCGCGCTTTTAGAGCTGTCCTTGGGGCTTTCTTGTTGGAAGGAATATGACGGGGCCCGCTGGGCGCTGCGCATGAACCCTTCAAGCGGCAACCTGCACCCCACCGAAGCCCATATTATCAGCGCCCAACTAGACGGCCACTTCCACTACCAACCCGAACACCACCAGTTGGAACGGCGCGCCGAACTGAGCGACGCGGCGCGGGCGGGCCTAGAAGCCCTGGAAGGCGGATTTTTATTGGGCTTAAGTAGTGTCGTGATCCGCGAATCTTGGAAGTACGGCGTGCGGGCCTTCCGCTATGTCCAACACGACCTGGGCCATGCCCTGGCGGCTATCAGCATCGCCGCCAATATGTTGGGCTGGAAGGTGCGGCTGCTCAACGGTTTGGGCCAGGAACGGATCGGCCAATTGTTGGGTTTCCACCATACCGCCTGGGTCAAAAACGAGGCCGAAGAGCCTGAAGCGCTGCTGTGGATCGGCCCCAAAGAGGTGGCAGCACCCCAGGACCTGCCCGCTGGCCTAGACGAGGCGTTAGCGGACCTCACCTTCGTGGGCAAGCCGTTGCCGCTTTCTAAAGACAACCTCCCCTGGCAGCCCAACGAAGAAGCGGTCAGCGACAGCATCCAAACGGACCGCGCCTTCCGGCCCCAGCCGCTACCCGAACGCCCCTGGTTTGAGGGCCCCGCCGCCGACGCCGACGCCGAAGCCCTGATCCGACGCCGCCGCAGCGGTCAGGCCTATGACCCCAAGGCCAGCGGAACCGACAAGGCTCATTTCATCAGCCTCTTAGAAAAGACGGTCCCCCGCGCGGGCGCGGCGCCCTTTGACCTAGACCTACCAGCCCCCAAGGCGGATTTGCTGCTCTTTGTGCATAACGTCGAGGGCATGGCCCAGGGGACTTATATCTTAGTGCGTGACAAGGCCCAACTGGCGGTCTTGCAAGGGGCTTTTTCTCAGCGGTTTATGTGGTCGAAAATCGAAACCGAAGCCAACCTGGACCTTTACCTATTAGAGACCGGCAATGCCCGAAAGATGATGGCCCAGGTCAGTTGCAATCAGGCCATTGGCGGCCATTCGGCCTTTACGCTGGGGATGTTGGTGCCCTTTGGATCGAGCTTAGAAGAAGACCCCTCGCTGTACCGCAGGCTCTTTTGGGAGTGTGGTATGGTGGGGCAGGTGTTGTACCTAGAGGCCGAGGCCGCAGGGCTGCAAGGCACCGGGATCGGCTGTTACCACGACAACCAAGTCCACGAATACTTACAGCTCGAAGGACGCCCCTTCCAGAGCTTTTATCACTTCACCATCGGCAAGGCGTTGGTCGATGACCGGATCAGCACCGCACCGCCCTATAACGAGCGGCGCAACCTGAAGTAACCCGGTTTAAGGCTGGGGACAGGGTTTGTGCTCTTTACAAGCGCTCATCTCCTCGGCCTCGGCTTCGGCCAAGCCGTTGATCCCCAACGCCGCCAACTGGGCGGCGTCCCAGCCAACCAAACGCACCTGCCCGCGCCGGATCAAAGGCCGCTTGATCAGCAAGCGGTCCTTGAGCATCGCCTCAAAAACCTCCGTATCGCTCAACCCCTCGGGGTTAAATTCGCCGGACTTCAATCTGGGGGCGGTTTGGTTAAACCAGTCGCTCCGGGGACGACCTCGAAAAAAGTGAGCCAACTCGTCGGCCGCAAAGGGATAGGCCAAGAGGTCGTGCACCTCCAAGCGGCATTCGGCCCCTTCGAGCCATTTCTTCTGTTTGGTATTGTTCTTACAGCCCGGCTTTTCAAAAAATTCCAATTCCATGGCGCTTCCTCCAGATTCAAGGGTTGGTTGATCGCCTTTTTACTGCAAAAGCGGTGCAAACCAGGCCCTTCGCCTCGTTGGTACAGAAATTGTAGAAGATGTTAAATCGCCCTCATGTTGAGCGGCCTGTCATAAAGGCGACAAAATGATCATGCACCGCAGCTTAATCCTCCTGGGCACCGCCCTTTTCCTGGTGTTTAGCGCTGGGATGACGAGCCCTTAAAGCCGTTTGGTTTGGGGGCCATGAAGACTCGGTGATCAGAAGCCGGGCTTGAAAAGGTAGGGGTGCGGGCACCGGAGTACAAGTCTGGCTGATCTATCAGAAACGCATAGACCGCCAGCAAATTCTGTGTCTTGCCCAACGCCACCAGACCTTAGAAAACGTTACAAATCAAAAAATATGATTACCATCCGCCTGGTTGGTAAAAATTTGATTACTTTTCCACGAGGTTCAAAAAAAACTGTTTGGCTGGCTGGATTGTGGTTAAATCCGTTCTCACCCTTGTTGCCCCCAAAAGGGTGATTGATCAGTTTCCAGTTGGGAATCGAGGTTATTGCTCCGCTCCACCGAACCGGCCTTCCACGTCCTGGTGCGCGTGCAATAGCCGAATGAATTCGATTCCATCGGTCAGCGGGCGGTAAAAGACAACATAGCTTTTGAAGGGGAAACTGCGCAGACTTGCCAGCAGTTCGGCGCGCTCCCGCCCAATCAGGGGATTTTCCGCCAGCAGCTTCAATTTCTCGTCGATCAGGTCCAAGAACCTCTCGGCTGCCTGGGGATTGTCCCGGTAGATGAATTCAGCCGCTTCGAGCGTATCCTCCAAGGCCAAGGGAGTTTTCAGGATTCGGGGCATGTTAGCGTTTGTGCCGCTTCGACAAAGCGGCCTTCAGTTCGCCCGCATCCCAGGGCGTAGCTTCGCCACTGCCGACCCCTTTTTGAATCTCAGACCGCAGCGCTTCAAGCTGCAACTGCCGGATTTGATCCTGTTGCTCAAGCAGCCTGAGCGCCTCCCGGACCACTTCGCTAGCCGAATTATACAAACCGGCCTTCACCTTTTCCTGAACGAACTGGCCCAAGTGTTCGGTTATGGAAACATTCATCTGCATGGCGCACCTCCCTGACTGGTTTGTTCCAGTTTAATCTAGGGAGCCCCAAATAGTCAAACCTTGACAATCCCTTTGCTCGTCCCTTGAACCGCCGCCGAGGGATTGGGGTGAGCAATGCCCGCCCCCTTCCTTCGCTTAAATCCAAATCGACCGTAGGCTAGCGGATTTTAAAATAGGTTTACGGTCCTCTGATTTCTATTCGGATTTGGAAATATGGGCATGCTATCCCCTGATTTCCTGTTTTCCGAGGCGACGTTGTGAACGACTGCTTTTCGGTTTCCCTAGAGGACCGCAAGCCGGGGCGTTGGGGAGCGCGGCGGAAAAAACCGGCCCGCCTTAAGGCGGGCGGGGCGGGGGCAGGGGAGTCGACTCCGCCGACCCCTCGGCTGGGCAACGCTCTCGCGTTGCAGGGCCCCCAAGCAAGCTGTGCTTGCTTGGGAACCGGTACGCACGCAGCCCTCGGCTTCGCCTCGGTGCTGCTTTGCGCCCCAAAAGGGCCGAAGGCCCCAAGTGCCAAGCTCCCCTCAACGGACGCAACGGACATAGCGGTTGCTGGTCTTATTAAGGTGGTTCACGTAACCACTGTTGAAGAGCACGCTCAATGCGTTGCTGGTGTTCAACGCGTGGGACGTGGACGCCCAATAGTAGTACGAAACGGCGTTGGGGAAGGCCGTGGTGTCGATGACCGGGGAGGAGGTCTTGGCGTCATCGACCAGACTTTCCAGTTCGTTGCGGTTGGGCAGCCTCCAGTCGGTGTGTCCTGCGTGGTCGAGCCCCTCGCAGTAGGCCAGGGCCGCTTGCCACGTCCTGGTCGAGGTCTCCCGTTGGTCCCACATCAGGCCCGTCGCTTGGTCGGTCACGGTCTGGTCGCCGTGGCCGGTGTAGGGCGCGGCCCAGAGCGCCGGGAGCCCGAAGGCCCACCACAGCAACCAAAGCAAACAATTCTTTTTCATCTTAAATCCCAGGTTCTGGCGTTCTTCCGTTCTTGGAGAAGCCGACGACGGCAGGGTCGGCTGCCGCCGCCGGTCAGGCGGAGTCGGGTGCCCCGGTTACACTGATTCCAGGCTGTCACCATTAGCGTTGACTGCCTTATCGCTCGCTTTGATGGATTCACAGACGATGTCGAGGACTTGCCCAATGACCCATTCCTCTCGTTCGCGGTCAAAACCAGGAATTCGATCCAGAACGAGTTTGTCCGCCCAGTCATGCACTAAGACCGTGCGGAGCTTCTTGATTTTGTCCTGATCACCATCCTGCACCGCATCGAGTAAATCCCTGGCCGCTCCGGTCGCTGAACGATGCAACAAGTCGGCGAGGATATGTTGGGCTATTTTGGCGAGGATAGGGGCGATTTTATGAACCGATTCTTGACTATTCATAACAGTTCTCCAAAAAAACGAGGGGCTGAAGTTACGCCCGGTGTCCTCCCTCTTGGGCATCAGGCGGAGCGGCGTTAGCCGCCCAGGAGATGCGGCGCTTTACGCCAAGTTCAGGGTGACTAGGGCCAGACTGTCGCCGGGCTTGAGGATCCCGTCCGGCGTCATGCGTCTGGTCGCGGACGGAAACTCCACCAAGATCTGCTGCGACGAGAATCCGCCATCGTCTGGATTGATGACCTGTTGGTCGAAGGTTTGCGTTGCATCCTGACTGAGGTCCAATTTGGGGAGAAGCACCTCCGTCAATGGAGCGGCCTGCCCCAAGCTCCCCCGCAGAATGTTCCTAATTAGCATGTCCAAGGCTTTGCTGCCCAAGGAGAGCAGGGTAAGGGAGACCTGGATGGGCTCGCCATCGGGCAGCGGGATACCCTTCATTTTGTCGTCCAATGCGGTCCACTCGCTCGCCTCGAAGCGGAACACCGCCTCCTCCGCGTTGCCTCCGGCCTGCACGCGGATCTCGGCGAATTGCACTTGGGTTCGGCTGCTGCCGAATCCGGCGTCGTTGATTTTTGCGCTGATCGCTTTCACGTTCATTTTTATCTCCAAAAAGAATGCTTTGACTTGCTCCTTGTAACAGCATTTCCGCTGGGGGGAGCATTCCCAGCAGAATTCACGTTCCAAAACCAGCTCCCCTCAACGGACGCAACGGACATAGAAGTTGCTGGCCTTATTGTTGGCGGGCACGTCACCACTGCTGAAGAGCACGTACCAGGCGCTGTTGGTGAGCAACGCGTAGGACGTGGACGTCCAATAGTCGCTCGAAACAGTGGCCGGAAAGGCCGTGGTGTCGATGAACGGGGCCGATCCCTGGCTGCGGACGATCCAGCTCAACTCGGTCTTGGTGGGCAACCGCCACCCCGTGCCGGGTAGGCCCGCCGTGTTGTCGGTGCAATAGGTGCCTGCGTCGGCCCAGGTGTAGGTGGCCGCCGTACCGGTGGCGCAGTTGGCTCCGCTCAGGCCCGCCGAACAGCGCTGCCAGACTAGGCCGCTCAGGTTGTCGGTCACGGTGCCGTCGCCGTTGTCGGTGTAGCTCTGCTGGTTGAGCGATGGTTGGTATTGGGCGTCCTGGCCGTAGAAGTTCTGCCCGGCGCTGGGGCAGGTGATGGCCGTCGAATTGTCGTAACAACTGGTCTGCCCCGTGTCGGGGACCGGAGAATGGACGGTTACCGAGACGGTGTATGCCTGGGTGCCCCCGTCCGTGTCTTGGACCTTGTAGGTCACCGGATGGGTGAAATCTTGGCTGCTGGTCCCGCTGGACTGTTGCGTCGAACCGACCCAAACAGAGGTGCCGGTGCTGGCGAACCTGGGCACCAGCATTTTGGTCTGATTTGCCCGTTGTTCCCAAAGAGTAACCGAAATGGCCGTACCGCTGATGGTCGCGTCCACATCAGCCAGCAACGGAGAATTATCCGATTTTTTGAAGCTGAAGGCGGTCAACGCCTTGGGCAGGCTTAGGGTGATGCCGTCGCTCACCCCTCCTTGTACTTCGCCGGACGAATCCTTGAACCAAGCGTAGACCGTCTTGGTCCCGTCGTTGTCGCTCAAGGTGAAGCTAGCCGTACCGCTCCAACTGGTCCCCGAACCCGAGACGGCCACCCAGCCCGAGGCATCCGCCGTCGGGGTCGAGTTGGTTTCGGAGAGGTAATAACCGCTGATCCCGCTGGTCGCGGCGCTCAAGCTGGCGGTGATCGACTTGGTGCTGGTGCTCGCCGCGCCGTCGGCCAAACTGATCGAGTAGGTCCGCGAAAGGCTGATCTGGTCGCTCACCCCGCCCAACACCTCGCCGGACGAATCCTTGAACCAAGCGTAGACCGTCTTGGTCCCGTCGGTGTTACTCAAGGTGAAGGTGGTGGTGCCCAGGTAATTTTCGGTCGGCGCGAAGGTCACCCAGCCTTCGGCGTCCAGCGCCGGGGCGGTGGCGGATTCGGAAAGGTAGTAACCCACTAGGCCGTCTTCGTCGTTCGCCGCCAGGGCGACGCTGACCGTCTTGGTTTGGGTCGAGTCGGCTCCGCTGGCCAGGGAGATGCCGTTTTCGCCCGAGGCCAGCAGGGGGTCGTTGGGGTCGTAGGTGGTGACGACGGCCGTAAAGTCTTGGTGGCTGCCATCGAAGGCCTCGACGCGATAGGTGGGGCCGTTGCTGAAGTCTTGAGCCGTCTCACCGCTGATCGGCTCGACCGAGTCAACGGTGACCTTCGCCCCGGTGAACTCGAAGCTGGGCACCAGGGCGCTTTGGTCAAGGTTATCGGGCAGGGAGAGCCCTAGGGTGGTGCCGCTGATGACCGCCAGGGCATCAGCGCTCAGGGCGGCATTGTGGGCCTTGCGCAACCCGAAAGAGCGCAGCGCCGCCTGGGAGGAGGGGTTGCTGCCCGCGTAGTCCTCAAAGTCGGTTGCGGGGGCCTCCATCTGCTTCTTGCAGCCCACCAGCGCCAACAGCACCCAGCACAAAATCAAGAATCGCTTCATCACCACCTCCAGGAATAATTGAGTTGCGCCGAACGGCCCGGCAGGGGCGGCGTTAGGGAGACTTGCCCCGGTGGGTCGGGCTCGCCAGCCCAAAACCAAAGCGCCAGTCCCGCTGCCACCACGCCGACGGCCCCGGCGGTTTGGGCGATTTGGTATTGCTGCTCGGCCTTTTGGGACTGGGCCACCGCCGATTCATGGTAGGTTTGGGCTTCTTGTTGGTAGCGGAAGGCATCCTCGACCGAAGTGGCCGATTGGTGTTGGCTCCAAGCTTGGTCCCGCGAGTCTTCGGCGGAGCTTTGCTCCGCCCAGGCCTGGGTCGCCAGTTGGTAGCTGTAGGCCGAAAGCAGCGCACCGGTGGCCGAGAGGTAGAGCGGCACCTTCCAGGACCATTCCCAGCTTTCCATCGCTTCGCTATATTCCAGCTTTTTGCGGTACGCCGGGGAGATGGGGAGGTCGAACCGCTCGGTTTGTCCCTCGCTTAGGATGTCGATTTCCCGGTAGAGCGGTTGGGCCGCGCCGGGGTGGCTTACCTCAAAGCGGCGGAGCCCCTGACCCAAAAACTTACGGTGGGCCGCCGCCCGGTCCAAGTCGGCTACGCTTTCCGGCCCGCCGGGAAGCAGCACATCCCCGTCCATTTTGACCTGCGCATTGGCCGGTTTGACCTCCAAAATCACGTCCCGCCCCGGCAGGAGTTTGAACTGAAACTCGTTGCGCTCGAAGGGTTTGACCCGTATCTCCCGCTCGACCGGGGCGTAACCGCTCAAGGTCAGACGGAGGCGGTGCTGGCCCGCCGAAATGTTTTGCTTGAGCGGCGTGGTGCCCAGTCGGTTGCCGTCTAAATAAACGGTGGCCTCAAAGGGTTGGGAGAAAAGCAACACCTCCGAATCGAGTTGGTCGGTCAAAGTCAGGCTTACTTTGGCCAAGCCGCCGTCTTCCAGTTCCAAGACTTGGCTGGCTCCGCGGTCGTCCCGCATAACGGCTATCTTGTGTTGCCCGCTGGGCAGGTCTTTGAGCAGGCTGGGGGTTTTTCGGTTCAGCGGGATGCCGTCGAGAAATATTTCACCACCAGAAGGTTCCGACTTTACGTGGATTTGAGCGTTCCCTTTCCCCAAAACGGGTTGAGGTACCTTTCCCCCGGTCAACTTGGCCGCCAACTCCCCCAGCGAACGGTCCAGGGACTCCAGCCCGCCCTTGTGCTGGAGCGTGGCCTGCTTTTCGATCCGCCCATCCTGGATGTCCATGATCTTGGCCGAGAGCAGGTATTGGGTCTTGGACATGCGGATCAAGGAGGTCGCCAGCACCCGGTCTACGCCCAACTGTTCGCCGATGATGGTGGCGCATTCGTCGCGGGTGCATTGGTAGACCTTTTGGATAGCGTCGGCGTTCATGCGGTCCACGTCGGCGCTGCTGGCCAACTGAAAGGCCCCCGTGGCGGCGATGGCGGACTTGAGGATCTCGCTATAGGCCTTGCGGTGGTTGGCGCTGAGCTCTGGGGCCTCAAGGTCCAAGATAGCCATCAACTGCCGGTCGCGGCCCGCTTCGGTGAAGATCGCTCGGGCCTGGGCCAGCACCGATCCTTGCACCCCGTCTAGGGCGGTGAAGCGCACCGTCACTTGCGCGCCCTGCTGTTCGTATTCGCCCTTGAGCTGCACCGCCCGGTTCAGGTTGACCCCGGCCAGACTTTCTTCCAGCACCACCAGCTTAAAGTCCGGCAGCGCCTCGACCAGGGCCTTGCGGGCCCAGACCTGAATCTCTTGGGCCTTGCTGTCGGGCAGTTGGGAGTGGCGGTTGACCACCTTGATAAAAATCGTCTTTGAAGAGTGGGTTTGCAGGCCCGAGCGGGCCAGGGTCGTCGCCGCCGAGCGCAGCGCCTCGGACGGCCCGGCAGCCAGCGCGGGCAGGGCCCAAAGCAGGGCGGCCCAAAATAGCAGCATAGGTTTCATCAGCGGTCCTTGGCTTGACGTTTTCAAGCTCCAGGAGCGGGCCGGGGTGCCTAAGGGGGTTGCACGCCCACCCCTGGAGCCAGTACCTCCCTTCGATACGGAAAGGGGAACAAAACCTAGTCTACACGCCTCCGCCGACCCGTTTCATCCCCCATTTGGGGGATATTTTGACCGAAATTGACCAAATAAATATTTCTGGTCTGGCTGATCAGAATGTTACGCTGGAATCGAATAGGAAAATTTCTTTCGATGATTTTGACTTGAGCCCTTTAGCTCTTGGTCCCCTAGCCGATTCTCATGCCTCCAGATGCCCAGACTCTAATGCGGATTGGAGGACGGATCATGGATCTGTCCTATTCTTTAGACGCTGCCCCAGAAGTATTCCATGAGATTGCCCAAGTGGTAGACTGCCCGATCTTCCACTATCGGATTTTTGATCGGACCGATTTCCGCTTCATACAAGGCTACCACCACGGATTCGACGAGCACTTGGTAAAGCGTTTCGGGGCGCACTACGCCAGATTAGACCCCTTCCAAAAAATGATCGTCGCCAACCCTTCGGCTAACCATGTGTACACTTTTGCGGATCTGGACCAGATCAACAGCACCTATAGGGAGTATATTCAAGAAGAATACTTTCAAGAGTTTGTACGCCCGCAAGGTATAGCCTGTCCCGCCGGTTTTTCCCTAAAGCTAGACGGCGCTCATTCTTTTATTGGTGGTTTTCTGAGGGCACAAAAACAAGAAACACACCCGGCCTGGGCCGTCCAGTTCATTGGCCAATTACTACCGCTTGTACAAAAGTCATTGATTCTACAGCAGCAGTTCGGTTCGCTTCAGTTGCAAAATCGGGTGCTGGAACAGACCTTAGGCCAGATACGCTGGGGGGCGATGGTGTTCGATGAAAAGGGCCAACTTGAGTACCAGAACGAACCGGCCAGAAATCTACTGGAGGGACGGCGGGATTTACGGTTGCACCAGAGGCAATTGAGGGCCAGCTCACCGCAACTAGACCGGCAAATTAGACGCCGGCTTTCACCTCCTTATCAAAGAAGACTCGCTTCGGGTGACTGGGTGGTGCGTTGCACCGAAGAAACAGGGCCGCCTCTATTGCTCCGCTTTTTGTGTCTTGAAGACCAGCCCTGGGACTTAGATTTTTTGGGCACCAATCCAGGAACGATCCTATTGATAGGGATTCCGGGTGAAGCCAGGATCGCTCCGACCATGCAAATAGGGCAGGCTTTTGGCCTAACTAAGGCGGAAGCTAAATTAGCCCGGTCAGTCGCCTCGGGGACGGATTTAAGAACCTATGCCGATTCCGTTGGCGTTGCCTACGAAACGGTCCGTGGACAGCTCAAACAGGTCTTCGGTAAGACCGGTTGCGGCAGCCAGACCCAATTGGCCGTACTCCTTACCTCTTTGCCCTAACGTCTCAATGGGGTCATTCGATCTATCAGCCGTTGGTAACGATGGGAGCCGCTACTCGGCACTAGCGCTTGGCAGAAGCCGCCAAGCTTAGTAAACTCAAGACCCCCCGTTCTATCACTCAACAACCGACCCCATCAAAAAAGCTTTACTTGACCGAGAGCCTTTAGGTTGGTTATCCAATGCGTTCCGTTAACCGCCGAAAACTGAGTTCATGACCCGCTCGTTGAAAAAGCCCTTTTATACACCTCTGCTGCTGCTCGCCCTGCTGATGCATGGCGTCTTTGCGCTGCCTACGGTGTTGATGGCCGGTGATTTTCAGCTCAGCTTAGAAGAACTGCTTAGCAGCAACCAGTTTGTCTGCTCCGTCGGTGCCACGGCAAACCAAGACGGCCCAGCGACCGAGCATGATTGCGGCGACTGCGACCTTTGCGGTGCGGCGTTGCTGGTGGTTGACCCGGCCCAGGTTACTGACCAGCCTTCACTTTCTTTCGTCCCCACCCTGTTGGTGGCGGCTCCCCTGCATATTTGCTCTTCTTTCGAGCGGCATCCAAACGACCGAGGTCCCCCACAAGCCTAATCGGGAATTTATTCTCGACCTTTAGCTTGTGAAAAAACCCTTATTTTTTCTGCTCCTGCATGAACCGGGAGTAGAGGGACCTTTGTCTGAAAAAAACGATGCAATTTAAGATGACCTTTTGGGGCCTTGTGGCCCTCTCGGCCCTATCGGTGGGCTGTAAGTCGGCTAACGACAGCACCAACAACGACGTCACCATTTCGGGCCGGGTGATGGCTGGCCCCACTGCCGGTGCTCAGGTACAAGTGGCCGATGAACAAGGCAGAGTTTGGTTTACGACCACCACCACCGATGCCGACGGAAACTACAGCGTAGCTTTAACTGAAGAACAACGCGCCCAAACGCTGCTCTTCACCGCCACCGGCGGTTCTTATACCGACGAAGCCACCGGCAGCAGTGTCAACGCCACCAACGGGCTCTCGGCTTACGTAGCCGCCAACGAGCTGAGCAGTACCGCCACAAGCGTAAGCCTAACGCCCGAGACCACCATTGTGGCCACCGCCGCCGCGCAGTGGGCAACGCACCACAGTAGCGTCACCACTCTGGCCGACCGTCTAACCGCCGCCCGCGCCGCCTTTAGCGACCAGTTTGGCTATAGCGTCGACCATAGCCAACTGCCCATTTCAGCGACCAGCACCCCCGATGCTACCGCTACCACTGCCCAAAAGAAGGCCGGTCTGCGCGCCGCCAGCTTCAGCCAACTGAACAAAAATCTGGGCGGTGCCGCCAGTGATCAGGACAGCCTTCTGGCTATCTTGGGCCAAGACTTGGCCGACGGCAGCCTGGACGGCAAAGCAGGCAGCAGCCAGTTAAGTTTTGCCGGATCGGACCTTTCGGCGGCGCTCCCCAGCCAGTTTGACACCGCCTACCGGGGCTTTTTTGAAGGCACCCAAAACAAAACGGGCTTAGTGGCCAGTGACTTGGATAATACGGCCTTCGGTAAAATGGTCAAAACCTCCAGCTATATGGTCACCTACGTTCCCGGCAGCATGGCGGCCATGCAGGGCAAGACTATGTTCAGCCTGAAGGTTGCCGATCACTCGGGCAACGCGGTGAGCGGTGCCAGCTTGGCGCTGACCCCGATGATGCATATGGATTCTTACAGCCACAGTTCTCCGGTGGTGGGCTGCACCGAAAGCAGCACCGCTGGAACCCACAGCTGTACGCTCTATTACCTGATGCCCAGTTACATGGGGACCACCCAAATGGGCTATTGGCAACTGACCGCCAAGGTCACCAAGAGCGGCGCCACCGAATCGGCGGTCTTTTACCCGCTGGTCAAGCCTTCGATGTCCGACACCACCCGCGCCACACTGCGCCACCAGACCGCCCTAACCATGGCCATGTCCGGCGGCACCGAAGCCCGCTACTTCTTCTTGTTCAAAAACAGCCTGAGCGGTAGCACCGGGTCGCATACCTTTAGTGTGTATTTGGCCACCCGTGAATCGATGATGAGCTTCCCGGCGATTGTTAGCGGAACGACTTACAACACGGGAACCAGCTACGCCTTCACCCCGACGACCATTACCCTGCAAGCCAGCACCGACGCCAGCACCTGGACCAACATGACCAGCTCGGGCTCTGGTGTTTGGACCTTGAGCGGGATCAGCGGGTTGACCAGCGGGACCAGCGGCAAGATTTACATCAAAGCGACTCTAGACAGCAGCCAACTGACCACCGACGGCTCCGCCGTAGGTACCAGCAACGGCTACGCTACCTTCACGGTCACTCCTTAGAGGTAAACCCTTTGGGGGCCGGGCTTCGGCCCGGCCTCCTGGCCCAAAATCCATATGAAGTATTTTGTTTTGCTTTTCTCGCTTTCCCTTTGGCTGCCCGCCTCTTTACAGGCCGCATCCTGCTGCGGCGGGGGCTCGGCGGGGGCGTTGATCTTGCCCAAGGGCGGGCCGCAGATGGTCGATGTCTCGGTGGCTCGCGAGGTCTACGACGGTTATTGGGACGGCGCGGGCACCTACCGCCCGGACCCGGCCAACTCTTCGCTCTCCCAAAACCGCATCTCGGCGGGCTATGGCTACCGCTTTGCTGGGCGTTGGCAGGGTTCGGTGGTGGGCTCATATGTTGACAACAACAACCGCTATTCGGGGATCACCAGCCGCACCCAGGGCTTAGGTGATACATCCGTAAACCTGCTCTACGAAACCTTTGACGAGGTCACTTGCGTGACCGAAGTGCGCGACATTTCGGACCTACGCCCAGCAATTTATTTCGGGCTGGGCTTGACGGTCCCCACTGGCATCTCTCCTTACGACGACGTCCGCAACAGCTTCGACATCACCGGACGGGGCTTTTACCGCGCCGATGCGACGGTGAACATCGAAAAATCCATTGGCGGTTTTAATGCCGGGGTCAACTTCGGTTATGGCAAACATTTCACCCGTCCTGTGAACCGCGAATATGGCTCTTGGGTCAAGCCTTACGACAAAGTCTTGGGCGACCGCCAAACCCAGGGCCTTTCTTTGGGCTATAGCTGGCAGCTTTACAGCTTCGACATCTTCACCTTAACGGGGGCGATGGCCGACATGGTTGAGGCCGCCGCCCGGATCAATGGCGTTCCGACCGAAGGCACGGAAGTTTCCAAACGTAGCTTCAGCCTGACCGGCGCTTGGTCCACTGGCGAAAAAGACTGGATCGTCAAAGGTAGTTGGAACAACAGCCTTTCGGGAACAAACTTCCCGAAGACCCAAACCCTTAGCTTCTCCTTAAGCCATGTATTTTTCTAAATTCAAGTCCCTTTGGGTGGCCCTTGGGTTGTTCGCTTTGGTGGGCTGTAAGGATATAGCCGACGACCTCAACCCCAGCGCCACCGACCAGCGCGACCAAACCCAGGTCAACGCCCAGGGCGAAACGGAGCAATCGGGAACCAATTTAAATCTCACCTTGTACGACACCAGCGGCAACGCGGTGCAATTGAGTGACTTGGTGGCCCAGCACCCCGCTACAGTCTTTTATTTCACCATGTGGTGCCCGATCTGCGCCAGCCACCAGGACCACCTCAGCAACCACACCAAGGCGATGTATCCCACGGCGGGTTATTACCTGATCGATTACGTCTCGGGGAGTTCGGCGGCGACGGCCCGCGAATTGGTGGAAAGCGGATTTGCCAGCTCGGGCTTGACCGCCCTTGCGGACGTTAACCAAGCGGCGGTGGGCGAGTTTAACGGGACCATGGGGATCACTTTGGTTTTTGATCAAGCGGGGGTGTTGCACCTCAATGAGGACTTTAAGGACGGCACCCGGACCGAGGCGGCGTTGGCCAATATTCTGAACTAAAATACCTAAGTTGCCCTTAGAAAAGGTCAAGTAAGCGGGGCCCAGGGGCCCTTGGGAACTTGTGTCGGCTGCACCGACGCCTTAGGCTGGGCATTACTCGCCAGCTCGCATTGCTACCCACGCAGCCCTCGGCCTGAGGTTCTTGAAGCTGCTTAGCGCGGCTAGGGGCTCTAAGACGCTCGCAAAAGGGAACCCAAGATCGTAAACCGCAAGTCTTGGGATTTGGGGCTGAAAAATATATACAATAACGCTGATTAGCGTAAACATTATTGCTTTATCAACCTGACAATCACTCTCCTGGTCTTTTTAGGGCTTGGATAGAAATGGGAAACCGATACTGGATAAATCCTTTGTATTGTCGGTAGTTTTTCTGTTCTTTGGCGGTTTAAAAAATCCCAAACTACATAAGCTCTCAAAAAACCAAGCTCAATATTACTATTAAAAAAGTACTCAATGTTGGATTTTAAAGGAATTAAGTTTCCTTGTTTATCTGAAACCGCCTTATCAATGCGATAGCTCCGCCATTTCGAACATAGCTCTGGATCTCGTCCACATGGGTTTTGATCCTTAATTTGCTCAGGAGAGGTATGGCCTTCCACTACGAGAGTGTTCGCTTCCAATCCATATTCAGCAATGGCTTTCTGAATTCTTGATAAAACCTTGTTCATTTGAGAGTATTGATTTTTATCAGCTTTATAGAAGCCCGCATCAAAACCCGGCAATTCCTCTGAAAAATCTATATACACCTGCTGGGATATTCGATTTTCAACAACTCCATACTTTAAGAACAAAGAAAAACCCAACAAAGATATTCCACCAATAAGTGCCTCGATCAGTTGTTTCCGATTTAGCCTCTGATACCGACCAAACCACATTAAAAATAAATACATAGTCACAATGGTAACAATAATGGCGACCCAAGGGGAACGCAGGGCTGAGTCTATGAACAGCCAATTATCCAGCCACGCTTGACCGAAAAAGAAAACCAAAAAACCTAATCCCGCTATTGAGAGATTCATCCATACAATTTCTTTAATGAAGATCCGAACCTGGGTTTGCAGCAACAAAAAGTTGTAAATTGCTATTGAAAAAACAAATATCATTACAGAAAGATAGTCCTTATAGTTAAAGAACTGTACGTTTAAATCTAAGTGAATCCCATCTTGTGGCGAGTGAGTGATCTTAAAAAAGTGACCTGACGTCTCGTTGTTTTGAAACGTCACAAGCATGTTTCCTTCGGCCAGCACCTCCGTACACCTTTCTGACTCCCCAAAAACAGCCAAGTATAAAATGCAAACTTTCTCGTATTGATCAATTCTACGGTTATCAAAGGACCAAAAAGAACTCGCAGTTATAGCTAGAATAAGAACAACAATGAACTCTAAACAAACAATATAAAGAACTAAAAGATAGCGGCTTTCTAAGCATCTAGAAATGGCCCTGAAAATATGCAATAATATTGTCCACTTGGCCGCGATCCTAAAAAGATAGGAAGACACTTCTACTACCTTTCCCCGGAAAAAAGAATATAGAAGTGATAGAAGATGTCTTGCCTTGTTTGTTATGTTAATTTTTTTGTCATTCATCTTTGTCCGCTAGGCGTCTTGCAGCAACGAGGAAGGGAATCATATTGATTACGCAAATTGTCATTGAGGCAACAAAAAAATTTTCACTAATTCCGGGTCCAGTTAAATGGAAACACCCCATTCCGAGGACCAAGATTATTGGAGCGCCGAAGCTCATTGTGTGCGCAACTTCATATTTATTTGTCCCTGGTTGTGCGAAGATGTACGCCCAAAAAAATAGCACCCCAATATTGGTAACAATGAAGGGGAGAAATGAATTAAACAGAAGCGAAACATCAACCTCGACGTGATCACTGACTGTCAGCAATCTGAACGTTAAGCCGATGTTTATAACCACGGTTAAAAAAACGACTAGTTTTGCCAAAAGGCTTGTCTGGAGCTTACTAATTTCGATTTTTAGCGCGGCTACCGTAAGGACCGAAATGACAATCAAACAATAGTTCCAAATCAAATCATATTCCCATCGAACGGCAGGCCAACGCCAACTGAGAATTACTGTCGCAGCCACGTAGATGAAAAATATTGCGTAGAAAAATAGGGTATACATACCGTGGAAACCTTAGAAATTTTGATTATCATTCTAACGAGCGCAATCGACAGTCGATGATCTCGATGGTCTGAGAGCCCTGTCGGAATCCTGTAAATCAGGCGACAGTATACCTATTTTTGAAATTTTGGTAGTAGTCGATGCTGACTTGCAGCTGTTTTTCTTTAGTAACTGTCTATTGGTATTCAGTCACCTGATTTCACGATAGACTTCCTTGCGGTGACCGATCAGGATCACCAAAATCTTTAATTCGCCTTCGTTGATTTCGTAGATGATTCGGTAGTTACCGACGCGGATGCGCCAGGCGCGGTCGGTCAGCTGGCGTTACTTTTTGAGGGATTTGATTGCGCTGCGAGAGAGCAGGACTTGGTAGCTCACCTGCCTACTTGCGGAGGAGCTTCAGACCTTCTTCCAGAGGAACAAATTCCTCGGGAGACTGTTTTGCTTGGTCATAGGCGCGGATGTCATCCAACTCTTCCAGCTCGCAAAGGACCTGCTCCCAGTCCTTCAAAGGCAAAAGAACGGCCTTCTTCTGCCCTGACTCATCAACCAAAAATTCGGTATGAAGTTGGATCATTTTGCTCTCCTTGTGCTACCCCATATAATAGCCGGAGTAGGGCGAAACTTCAAGAAAGTTCCCTGATAGTTCACCCTAATTCAGGGGACCGTTGCCTAATTTTGCGCCGGTAAATCCCAAGACTTGCGGGATAAGGGTCCTGGGTTCCCTTTTGCGAGCGGCTTAGAGCCCCTAGCCGCGCTAAGCAGCTTCGAGGCCGTCAGGCCGAGGGCTGCGTGGGTAGCAATGCGAGCCGGCGAGTATTGCCCAGCCAAAAGGCCAAATTGTTCGAGCTTCGAGCAGTAGGGAGTCGGCTTCACCGACAGTTAACATGAGCAACACTTGCAGTGCTTGCGGCGTCATGCCCGTCACCTTCGGCCTTTGGCTTCGAAACGCCTTGGTGGATAGGGTCTTTTGATACCCCCGTTGGTGAGGCGCTTAGAGCCCGTAGCCAAGCGTAGCGTTAAGAAAGCCAACTGTCTGAGCTCCGAGCGTAGCGAGGGCGAGTTTTGGCTTTTAGCGTAGCTTGGCGTACGGGGTCTTAGCGGCGAGCCACCTGGGGGCTGGTTTTTTTGCTACTTTTTTTGCCAGCCAAAAAAAGTAGTCCCAAATCTTAATTCCTTGAAGAGGCCTTGTGCCCCCCTTGGCCAAGAAAGGAAGGGCCTAAAACGCTTGGGGATTCACACCCTCAAGCGTCGGGGGAAGCCCGACGGGATGGGAGCGCCAGAGGCCGATGGCCCCTGGACCCCGCTTATTTTGGCTCCGCCGGGTTTTGGGCTCTGCCGGTTCAGCTAATGATACCCCGCCTCCGGGTGGAAGCAAACCACGGCGGCGGTGCTGCCGGTGGGGTCGAACTCGAAGCCATCGGTCAGAGAGACGCCCAACCGGGGGCCTGCTTCTGTCAGTTCGAAGATCGGGCCGTTGCCTTCGATCTGCTGCATTGCGGGGTAGCCCGGTGAATAACGACAGGTCGTCGCTTCGCCGGAGCCAAAGAGGTGGGCGCGGATCAAAGACTCCAAATGAGCCGCCATGTCTTCGGCCACCCGGTCCGATAACCCCTGCAACAGCCAAGCAGCTTCGCTGTCTTCGCCTTTCAAGGAAGCCAACGCCGCCTGGACCGCCTTCCCGGCGGTGCTCAATTGCAGACCGATCAGGTCCAATTCTTTTGAGCGGAAATAATGGGCTACATTAAACCGGTCCGTCTTCCCCTGACCAATCACGTCGTTAAACTCCAACTGCCCCTGGGCCTTCTGGCCGCTCACATCATATATAGTCAAGCGGTCCCCTTCGCGGCGGCAAGGCAAAACGGCCCAAACGCCCTGGGGCGCAATCCAGCCTTCTTTCTCGGCGCGCTCTGCCCAAGCGTTTAAGTCCGCCTTGAGTTGTTCTTCGGTGATCCCCTTCTTGGCCCAGCCGCCCTTGCCGCCGTACTTCCAGTTCAGCGTAAACAACAGCGTCTGGTTCAGCTTTTCTACAAATTGGGTCAGCGGGATATGGACCTCTTGGGGCCCAATGGCCTTTTCGATCCCCGCCCCGGCCCGCTCACTCACGGCGCGGTGAGGCAGGCTGGCCATCAAGGCCGCCTGATTGGCCGCCCGTTGGGCTCCGGTCACCAAGGCCTCTTCTAAGCGTTCTTTGTTTTTCACCAGCAGTTCGTCGCGCCGAGGGCCCTCGGAAAGTTGGCTTAAGATATTGACGCCGTCCATCGCCGAACCGCAGTAAAAGACATTGGAGCGCATCTGGTCTTCGCGGCCCGCCAAGGCCACCTGGGCAGCATGGCGCTGGCTCACCGGAGCCCCGCCGATCAGCAGGTCTACCTTGTCGCCCAAGCCCGCTTCTTCCATCATTTTAGACAGGGTGATCATGTGGTTGCTGGTCTGCACCAACAGCGCCGAAGCCCCAATAGTGGTGGCCCCTTCGGCCATGGCCGTCTCCACAAACTTAGCCAGCGGCACCTGTACCCCCAGGTCGATCACCCGGTAGCCATAGTTTTCCATCAGCGTTTTGGTCAGGTCTTTGCCAATGCTGTGCACGTCCTGGTAGACCGTGCCCAACACCACCGTGCCCTTGATCGGCACGTCGCCACTCTGGCCTTGGCGGGCTTTCATGAAGGTTTCCAAAAAGCCCATCACCTGCTTCATCACGTCGGCTGCCTTGAGCAAGTGGGGCAGCGAAACCTGTCCGTCCGCAAAGCCTTCGCCTAGCTGTTCCATGGCGACCATTAAATGGTCGTTGATCATCACCAAGGGCTCCATCCCGTCGCGGACCACTTTGGCTACCTGCTCGACAATTTTATCGGCATAGTCATAGCTCGCCCCGTCTAGGCTCACCTGCCCGGCGGATCGTTCCTTGTGCCCGTCTTTGATCTTCTGGCAGATCGCCTCGATGTCGCTTAGGTCCTCGTAGCGGGTCTTTTTCACTACCGGGCCGCCCTTCTTGGCTTCGGCGATTTCCTCTAGCAACGCAAAGGCGTCCATGTCCCGCTCCAACACAATCTTCAAACCCAAGGCCCGGTCCGATTCGGGCAAAGACTCGATGGGGACGTAGTGCTGGGGGTTGACGATGGCGGCGTCTAAGCCCTCTTTGCGGGCCTCGTCTAAGAAGACGGAGGTCAAAACCTTGCGCATGTAAGGCTTTTTGGCCAAGCCGTTGGTCAGGTTGCCGACGCCGATGGTGGTTTTTACGCCCGGATAAAGCGCCTTGATCCCTTTGATCGAGTGGATCGATTCGAGCGCGAAGTTCATCCCCTCTTCGGATTCGGAACCGATCGGGAAGGCGTTGATGTCCACCAAAAACTGTTCGGGCTTCTGGCCATGTTTCTCGATGGCTTTCTTGAGGATTTGGCTCGCCAAGTCGATCTTCTGTTCCTTGGTCACCGCCGGGCCTTCGGGGCCGGTAGTCAGGGCAATGTACAGCGGCGCGTGGGCCTTGGTCACGGCCAAAACGGCGTCCACCTTATCGAGCCCCTCGGCGTATTCTTCTAAGGAAATACTGTTGATGATCGGGCGGCCCGGATAGGCCTTGATCGCTTCGGCTAGGGCCTCTACGTCAAAGCTGTCGATACAGAAGGCCCCGGAGAAGTCCACGCACTGGCCCTTGATCACAGAAACCAAGGTCTCGGCGGTATTCACTTGGTTGCTGTCCATACAGACGTCCAACACCTCGATGCCTAAATCCTCGACCTGCTCCTTGACCACCTCTTCTAAGACCGATTGGTCGATGCCCGTCTCGTTTTCCACGGCGTCCCGCACCTTTTTGGAGCCCCGCACGTTGAGGCGCTCGCCGATGCGTACCAAGGCGTCGTCCCCGTCAATCTCGATGGCCCGCTGGGGCCCTGAAACCCAAAGACCCTGATGAGGCTTGCGGGGGCGGGGGGTCTTGCCTTTGACCTTTTGGGCCAAGGCGGCGATATGCGCCGGGCTGGTACCGCAACAACCGCCGACGATATTCACGCCCATTTCGATATAGGGCTCAATGAAGTTGGCGAAGTCTTCGGGCTGCAGCTTAAAGACCGTCTGGCCATTCTCAGAAACCGGCAGACCCGCGTTGGGGATCACCGAAATAGGGATTTGAGAATATTTAACCAGCTTTTCGACGGTAGGGCGCATCAGGTCGGGGCCGATTGAGCAGTTGATGCCGAAGGCGCTGATGCCGATGCCTTGCAGCGTCACCAAGGCGGCCTGCACGTCGGTATGGAAAATCTGCATCTTCGAGAATTGGTCCACCGTCACTTGGGTGATGATGGCCACTTCGCGCCCGCATTCCTTCATGGCCCGCTGGGCTCCGAAGACCGCGGCCTTCAGTTCCAGCATGTCCTGTTGGGTTTCAAAGAGCAGGATATCCACCCCCGCGTCGATCATGGCGCGCACCTGTTCGAAGAAGTTGTCTTCGATCTGGTCGAACTTGCCTTTGTGCAAGTCTGCGTGGGTGGGGCTCAAGACCCAGTTGCTGGGGCCGATGCTACCCAAGACGGCCAGGGAGCGGCCATCATATTCGGGGCTGGCGGCGTATTCTTCTTTGGCTGCTAAGCCGATCTTGATGGCCTGATAGCTCATCTTATAGGCAAATTCTTTTAGGGGCAGGCGGTTGATGTCCTGAAATTCCTCGGGGAATTCGCTTAAGTCCAACCCAGAAAAGTCAAACTCCGCCAAACGCAGCGGCGAGGCCCCGAAGCTGTTGGTTTCCACCGCGTTGCTGCCGGACCGGTAATAGGCCAAGTGCACTTCTTTGACCGCATCGGGCCGAGAGAAGACCAACAAGTCCGAAAGCATCTGGAAGACTTCGCCACCGTAAACCTCGGGGCCAAAGCCGTAATTTTGGATCATCGTGCCCATGGCACCGTCGATCAAGAATACTTGGCTGTCCAGCAGCTTTTGGAACTCTTCGCGGGTCATAAATCTCTAAGGTTGGGGTGGTACCGACCGGGGCGCTTCGGGCGCGTCGTCGGCTCTAGGTTTAAAGTAAAAAGGCAAAAACCTCAAGGCCCAGAGGCCAAAAGCAGCCAGCCAAAGGCCCGCCGGGAGGCTCAACCAGCTCAAGACATTGGCTTGGGCGATCAGCGCTAATTCCAGGCCTACCCGGCTTAGGGCGGCTAACTGCAACAAAAAGAAAACTGTATTGGTCAGCCAAGTCGCCGCCGGACGCAAACCAAAATGGCCCATGGAAACCCGGCTGAGCATGGCAAAAAGCATGCTGGCCATCATCCCCACGGTCAACGCGTGGACCCCGGCCATGTCCAAATGCAACTCATAACCGCCGCTCAATCGGTCCCAACCGGCAGCCAGCCCAAACAACAAGGAGACGGGGAACCAAGCCAGGGCAAGGTAAAGGTACGAGAGCATCATCTCTTTACGCCGCCAAAGCTTCCAATGATAAAACTGAACCAGCGTCACGCCCAGCAAGAGCCCGTCCGAAAGCAGCCAAAGCTGCTTGAAGTCCAAGACCTGCCCGGTCGCTTTGACCGCCAAGCCGACGATCCACAGAGGCAAAGCCCAGGGCATTGAGCGGCAGCCGATGGGCCCTAAGCGGCTTTCAGTAAAAAAGGGTAGCAACCGCCAGCCGATCACCAAAACCAACCCCGGCCAAAAGAAATAGACGCCCAAGGCCAGCGCCGTGTTGTACAGGGCCGGGTTGGGGAAGTATTGGTAGAGTGCGGCCAAACCTGAGCCCGCCACACCGCCGAAGAACACCAGCAGCAGGTACAGCGGTTGGCGTTTGTCGGGCTGACGTCCTGCCTTCCAAAGCCGGGCCAAGTGCAACCAAGCCCAGAGTAAGCCCACAAAGAGCAAAAAGGCCCCAATCCGCCCCCAGGGCCCTTGGCTCCAAAGCTGGAAAAAGTAAAAGATCAGGCCAAAGCTCAAGGTCCACCAGGGCCCCAGATAACTTTTGCCCAAATGATCTAAAGAATCACACCAGCGCGGGAAGGCGGTAAACAAAAAGCCCAACCCCGCCAAGGGAAAGGCCCCGAAAAGCAGACCAAAGGCGTGCACCGCCAGCGGGTTGCCGTAAAGTTCCGGCGGGCGGATCAGCCGTAGGGCCAGATAATGACCCCACCAAGCCATGGGCAACAGCAGCGCCAAAGCGCCGCTGGTGAAATAGAGACGATGGGGTTCGCTAAAGAGCCGTTGGATGGGGCTCATGGCGTCTTAGTAGGGATCAGGGAGGTGTTTATTCAACTCGGCTTTAAAGGCTTCAAAATCCTGCACCACTGGGTATTGCGGGAATTGGGCGGCGATGGCGGCCGGAGGGCGGAAGAAGATGCCCTGATGGGCTTCTTCGAGCATGCTGGTGTCGTTGAAGCTGTCCCCGGCGGCGATGGTCTTAAAATTCAGGTCCCGCAGAGCGCGGACCGCGCGGCGTTTGGGGTCGTCGATGCGCAGATGATAATTGGCAATCTGTCCGTCGGGGTGGGTGCTGAGGCTGTGGCAGAAGATGGTGGGCATGTCCAATTGGGCCATCAGCGGCTTAGCGAACTCGATGAAGGTGTCCGAGAGGATCAATACCTGACAACGCTCCTTGAGCCAGCCCAAAAACTCGCGGGCCCCCTCAAAGGGCGTCAAGGTAGCGATCACCGCCTGGATGTCTTGCAACTTAAGGCCATGCTCTTCGATCACCTTTAATCGGATATCCATCAACTCGTTGTAGTCCGGGATGTCGCGGGTGGTCAGGTTGAGCTTTTCGATACCCGTCTTTTTGGCTACGTTGATCCAGACTTCGGGTACTAAAACGCCTTCTAAGTCCAGGCAGGTTACGTACAGATCCTTCATGGGTCCTATAAGATTGGTGGGGAAACCGCCGCAGCGAAGCTTGGCTTGCCGCCCGCTCGGGGTTGTTCTATTCTGCCTTCAAGGCAATCCATTAAGCCTAACGTTTTAGAGTCCCAAGGACAAGCCCAAACCGCCAGGAGCCTCCAAAAATGGCCGAAACCGTCCTATCTGAAAAATTAGCGCTGCTGCCCAGCGAACCGGGCGTTTACCGCTTTTTAAACGACCGGGGCAAGATCATCTATGTCGGCAAGGCCAAAAGCCTCAAAAATCGGGTCAAAAGCTACTTTGCCGCCACCGCCGCCCACGACCCCCGGGTGTCCCACTGGGTGGGCAAGGTGGCGGACCTGGCTTGGATCGTCACCCACAACGAGGTGGAGGCACTGATCTTAGAAGACCACCTGATCAAGACCCACCGGCCCAAGTACAACATTGAACTAAAGGACGATAAGTCTTACCCCTACTTCCAACTGACCATCAAGGAGCGCTTCCCCAGGCTCTATCTGGTGCGCAACCCCAAGAAGGACGGCTCCCTCTATTTTGGCCCCTATGTTTCGGTCAAGACGGCCCGCGCGGCGATGTCCACCATCCGCCGCTACTTCCCGCTACGCCAAAGTAAATTTGACTTAGAGGGCACCAAGACCTACCGCCCCTGTCTCAACAAACAAATGGGCCGTTGCTTGGGCCCCTGTGACGGGGAGGTAACGCCCGAGGATTACGGCCAGTTGGTCGAAAAGGTGGTATGGCTGCTCAAAGGGCACCATGAGGAATTGTTGGGTCGTTTGGAGGCCGAGATGAAGGCCAAGTCCGAGGCTATGCGCTTTGAGGAAGCGGCGCTGGTGCGCGACCAGCTCAAGGCGGTGCGCAACACCTTCACCAAGCAGCGGGTCTTGAGTAAAGACCGTACCGACCGCGACGTCTTAGCACTGGTGCGCCAGGGCGGTTTTGCGGGGGTCCAGTTGCTGTTCTTGCGCGGCGGGGTGTTGCTTTCGGACGACTTTATTTTCTTTAAAGAAGGCGAACAATATAGCGACCAAGAACTCTTGCGGTCCGCCATGGCGCGGCTGTATTTCGCAGGCGACAAGCCCCTGCCCAAGGAGATCTTGTTGCCGATGGTCAACGACGATATGGAGATTTTAGAAGAATACTTCGTCCAGCGCCGCCAAACCAAGGTGCACCTGCTCACGCCCCAGCGGGGCGACAAAAAAAGCCTGATGGAAATGGCGCAACGCAACGGCGAAGACAACCTCAAGCTGCGCATGATGGGGGCCAAGGCCGAAGAGTTGATTTTAGAAGAGGCCCAGAAGGTGCTGCACCTTGCGCGCCGGCCCAACCGGGTGGAGTGTTTTGATATTTCCAACACCATGGGCAAAAACTCGGTGGCCAGTTGCGTGGTCTTTGAGGAAAACAAACCCTACAAGCAGGACTACCGGATCTTTAAAATCAAGACCGTCGAGGGCCCCAACGACTTCGCCAGCATGGAAGAGGTACTCAAGCGCCGCTACAAAAGACTTAGCGAAGAAGACGCCGCTTGGCCCGACTTGATCATCATCGATGGCGGCAAGGGCCAACTCTCAGCGGCAATGTCTATTTTAAGTGATTTAGGCCTCGACCAGCGCGACACGGAGGTGATCGGCCTAGCCAAGGGGCGCAGCGAAAAACGCCAGGGGGTCGAGAAGTTTGAAGAAGACTATGAATATGTGGTCAAACCGAACCGCAAAAATCCGGTCCATCTACGCAAAAACAGCAGCACCCTGTTTTTCTTGCAGCGCATCCGCGACGAGGCCCACCGCTTCGCCATCACCCACCACCGCAAACTACGCGCCAAGGCGGCCACCAAGTCGGGCCTAGAAGAAATCCCCGGCATCGGCCCCACCAAACGCAAGGCCCTGCTCAAGCATTTCGGCAGTCTCGGGGCCATCAAAGCCGCAATGCCCGAAGACCTAGCCGCCACGCCGGGCCTTTCCGACAAAGACGCCCTGGCGGTTTTTGATTACTTTGCGGAGCTTTAGGGGTGGTTATGGGTCCATTCACTATAACCACATGGATCTACATTTTTAAATAAGTAGGTTAAATCCAACGCGTCAGGTCACAAGCGAGCCCGGAACAAGGCCGAACTGAAAGCAAACGTCTTGGGGCACCTGAAAAGCCCACCAAAAGACCTGCGAAAGTTCGCAACTTCTTTAAAAATACAGGTACTTTATGCGGCGAGGAGAAGGGAATTATACTCTGGCCGGATCATAACCCCAGGCAAGTCGGGCTTGTCTGGGGGTAACGAAAGCCGCTTGATCCAGGCCCGAGGTCCCCTTTTTTCCAACACCGGCTTTCCTTCTGATTGCAGGCCAATCCGAACAAACCTTTGACCAGCCCAAAGGATGGGCCACCGGATAGGGCTTGAGACTTTGGGTTTTGGTCTAAGCTTTGGGCCCTGGTACCCAACCAAAGAAACCCAAACTTTATCCGCCCAAGGCCTATGGCAGAGGGGTTTGGGACCGGTTAACTGAGGTTTAACGGCAAATTGATACAAAGAGTTAGAGATCAAAATAGACTCCAATCTAGTTATGAAGTTGATAAATTTTGAACCGGTTGATCCTCATGAACCGAATCATTGAAGCAAACTCACCTCATATTTTAGGCATGTCCGGGTTGGAGCCGGAACTCAAAGATTTGATCGAACAAAGCGCCTCTCAAGTAGGCTGCCCCTTGGTCTGGCCACAAGATGCATCACAAGCGCAATATGGCATGTCGGCCAGCCAAGCGGCGATCATTTTGCTCGATCTGGACCACCCCGCTGCCGAAACCAACCTGGAATTGTTAGGCGAACACGCCAGAGAGCACCACTACATCTTGGCCCTGGGGCAACAGAAGCCCTTTGGGGCCTTCGAGTCACTCTCTAGTCGGGGCATTTTAAATTGGTTGCAAAAGCCCTTTCGGTCGGCGGATATCGAAGGAGCCATGCGCCAGGGGTTGAAATACCACCAACTGCACCGCCAACTCACCCAGTCCGACCGACGCAGCCGGTTGTTAGAAGAGTTGCCCGACTTATTTTTTGAGTGCGACGAAGGATTTAGGATCACCTACGTTTCCGCTTCGTTGACCAGTCTCTCGGGCTATACCGAAGAAGCGGTACTTGGGTCGAGCCTTTCGAGGTTGATCGAGCCCGACGATTGGCAGCAGATCGAAGCGGCGGCATTGGAACGCAGCGCTCCGCAGGCACCGGCCACCGCGATCAACCTTTCTGAGGTCCGTCTAAAACAACAAAACGGCGAGATCCGGTGGGTCTGCTTCCGGGCGAACCCCTGTGTGGATTATCGCGATGGCTTCTCCGGTTATTTAGGGATGATCCGCGACCAAAGCCAGCTCCGCGAAAAACGTTCCAGCATCCAGCAGGTGGTGGATAAGATGGCCATCAAGGTCAACTCGGATTTTGAGATCATCAGTGCCGGGTTTGATCTAGAGCCCTACCTTTGCGCAAAATTGGAGCAAGGCCAACCGGTCAGCTACCCCAGGCTAAATGAATTCATTGAAGACCCAGACCAAACCATGCTGCTGGATTTTGCGCTCAAACAGCAGCAGGACCCGCCCTTTCCCTTAAAGCTAGCCCTGGGACGCCCCGGTGAGCCGAAGACCCGTTTTTTGGTCCACTTCCGCTTCGACGCCGCCGAGGGCGTTTTGAACGGGGAATTGACGCCCGACAATCTGGATGACCAAGTGGTGGTGTTATCCAAACACGCCCAAGCGCAAAAGCGCATCTTGGAAATGTCGGTGACTGTAGATCCCGAAACGCAAAAGAGCATTCTGGCCGATGGCATCAATCTTTCAGAGGAACTCGCCAAGTTGATGACCAAATTGCAGACCTTTGCCTTTGAAGGCGAGGCTTATATTCCCGAGGAATATGCCGCTTTCTTCAAGGGTAAGCAGGTGGCCAAATATCAAGAACGCTTGCGCTTTGTTTCCAACAAAATACATGGCTTAAAGGGGAGTTTAGGCTTTATCTTTCCAGCGGCCAAAGAATTGTGCCACGCCATTGAAGAGATCACCAAGCCCCTGGGTGCGTTGGAATTAGTCCTGACCGGCGAGTTGTGGCGTTTCTTGTCGCGCTTTGTGGACGCCTTACAGGACTGGATTGATGCCTTAAACGAAGCCAGAGTGCCCCAGGTTGATCTGACGGCTTGGCTAGAGGAAATCGAGGAAAAGGCCCTTTCAGCCAAGGCTTGGATCGGCGAACAAGCCGCCGAGTTCCGCCGCTTTGTCGAAAGCCGGTCCACCGATGACGGAGGCTTGAGACAGCGGGAAGAAGAGGCTTATCTATCGGTTCACAAACAAAGTTACTTTGAGTTGCGCCGTGGGTTTGAGGCGTTGTTTTACAACCTTAGGCCCCACATCCCTACCGAAAGCCGAATCCGCGCCGGGCATCAGCTGAACGAATTGCTGCAATTGCACAAGTCGGCCCATCAGGTTCCCATCAAGGTTTCCCGTTATTTAAGGATGATTCCCTCGGTGGCCCGCGAGTACGGCAAGGAGGTCGAACTGGTGGTCGATACGGGCAACGTAATGGCCAGCGGTGAGTTTTGGACCGCCGCCCATGAGGTGTTAAACCATGTGCTTAAAAATGCGGTGGTCCACGGCCTGGAAACGCCCGAGGAACGCCGTAGCCAAGGCAAGCCGGAAAAGGGCCGGATCGGCCTGACCATTGGTGAAGATATCTTAACGCGGTGGATTCGGATTGAAGACGATGGCCGGGGGGTGGATTTAGACAGGGTCCGCGCAAAGGCCTTGGAAGCTGGCGTGGTGGGGTTGGCGGAGGTCGAGCAGATGGACGAACGACAGGTATTAGACCTGCTCTTCCTGCAGGGGATTTCAACGGCCCAGACGCTGGACCAAAACGCTGGCCGCGGGGTGGGCCTGAACGCCGTCAAAGAGGTCTTGGCCCGCTTCAACGGGACCCATGTGGTTTCCACCAAACTGGGACAGGGAACCAGTTGGGAGTTAAACTTCACCAAGTCTGAAGTGACCCTGCATTGCCTAGTGGTTCAGATCGGCTCGCTACGCCTCGCGCTACCTGAAGCCAAAATCTTGCAGTTGGTTTCGCCCAAGCAAGTCCAAGTACTAGAGCATTTGCCGGGCCAACAGACCGCAATTTGGGGGGGCCGACGTTTACCGCTGGTGTATCCAGAACGGCTGTTCGGCGGGGGTGTGAAAGCCCAAAATCCCTTAGGGCATCAAAGTTTTTTGGCGATCAAAAGTGAAGCCAACGGTAGGTTCCTGTTGCCGATAGATGAGGTGGTGCATCAGGCCGCCTTGCCGATCCGCACGGACTTGGATGACTTTGCCAAGGGCCAGTTGTTTTTGGGTTCCACCTTGTTTGAGGACCGTCCCTTGATGGTTCTTGATGTGGAGTCTTCCAATATGACGGACCAACCCGGAGCTTAGGCTGCGGCAGGGTCCGGTCATTACTCCGGCCAGCGTATAATTTCCCTATTCACGCCCCATAAAATATTTTTAAAAAAATCCGAACTTTCGCACTCCTTTTGGAGCGCTTTTCAGGTGCTCCAAGAGGTTTGCTTTCGGTTCGACTTGGTTCTTGACTCGCTTGCCGCCCACCGCTTCGCCATAACCCACCACCGCAAACTACGCGCCAAGGCGGCCACCAAGGCGGGCCTCCGTGACAAAGACGCCCTGGCGGTTTTTGATTACTTTGCGGAGTTTTAAACAATTGTGGATTTTGGGTTGCTGGTTTTCTATACTGACAGAGAACCCTTTGAAGGAGCTTCAAAATGAACCGAATAACCCCCTGTTTGTGGTTCGACCACCAAGCCGCCGAGGCCGCCGAGTTTTATTGTCGTCTTTTTAAGAACTCCCGCATCCTCGCAACGACCTACTACCCGAAAACCGGACAGGAGATCACCGGCGGTGTGCCCGGCTCGGTGCTGAGCATCGACTTCGAATTGGACGGCCAGCCTTTTATGGCCCTCAATGGCGGTAATGTCTTTCAATTTACCTCTGCAATTTCGTGGGTGATCGACTGCGCTGACCAAGCGGAGGTCGATTATTATTGGGAAACGTTGCTTGAAGGTGGGCAGGCCCAACAATGCGGCTGGCTGACCGACCGCTTTGGCGTTACTTGGCAAGTGGTGCCGAGCCGCTTAAACGAGTTGTTTGCAGACCCACAGCGCAAAGAAGCGGTGATGGCGGCGATGTTGAAGATGGTGAAACTGGATGTGGCGGCATTAGAAGCCGCCGGGACCTAGACGGAGGGGCCGTCCTAGTCTTCCATGCTCTCTTTAAGCAAACTGCGCAACATGCCGATGGCTTTGGTGCGCAGTTGGCTGACTCTGGATTCGGTCAGGTCTAAGACGGCACCGATCTCTTTGAGGTTTAGCTCCTCGTTGTAATACAGCGCCAAGACCAGCTTTTCTTTTTCCGGGAGCTTTTCGATTGCCTCTTGCAGCAACTCGCTCATTTCCATCCCGAGCAAGCCTTCGTCCGCACCGATGGCGTCGGGGTCGCTGAGGCTGTCTAGGGGGTTCATCTCCTCTTCTTCGCCGGTGCCGTGGCTGGCTAAGCCCTCTAAGCTAAGCAAAGGGATCGGGCGGGCCTTGTTGAGGAACTCGGGCAGTTCTTTCGGCGCGATCTCTAAGGCTTCGGAAAGTTGTTTGTCGTTGGGGTGGTCGATGTTGTTGCCCCGTAGCGCACTAAAGGCGCGTTCCAGCTTGGCTGAATTATCGCGCACCGAACGGGGGATCCAGTCCTTGGAGCGTAAGTCATCGAGCATAGCGCCTTTGACGCGGTGCTCGGCGTAGGTCTTAAAGAGGTTCCCCTGGCTGGCGTCGAATTTTTCTGCCGCCTCCAACAGCCCAATCATCCCTGCTTGGATCAGGTCGTCCCGCTGGATTCCAGCGGGCAGCCGGGCCGAGAGGCGGTTGGCAATATGCTTGACCATAGGGGCATATTCCAAGACCACGTCTTCTTTGCTGGGCTTTGATTGTTGAACGTAAGGGTTGTACATCGGCCTTTTAGGTTGAAGGATCGCTTTGACAAAGCAAGCGCTATGCCCATTCTTGAGCCCTTTGGATTGCACCCCCGACCAAGCAAGCGGGTAGAGCCTACAATCGAATCAGCTAGGGCTCAATAGAACCGAGCCATACGGACAGGGACCTAGGGTACTAACCTAAATAGCAGCCCATTTTATTTGCGGTAAGCTGTAGTTTCAGATACCTTAGCCCCTACGATCTACCCAAGCAATCACTATACACAACGGGGGCCTACTAGGAGAAGAAATGAAAGCCAAAAATTCTGTTATCGGTGCCCTGATCATACTCTTTGCTGGTTGGGCTTTTTTTAGCCTCAGCGGCAGTCAACCGGGCTTAGCGGAACGACGCAGCGAACCAGCCAACTTCCGCCCCACCAAAGTAGAAGCCCTCGTGGGCCCTCAAATGATTGGACAGCACCGGGCCCTTGGGCTACGGCTTCACGGCGCACAAGGTTATTTGGACCTCAAAGTGGCCGAAACCTTGATTACCCAAGCCGCCGAAACCCAACAACAGGCTCTAGCCCCGCAAGGCTCCTTTGATGTCTCCGCTAACTGGGCGGGCCAGCACTTTTTGCCCAGCCACCTCCGTCTAACCATCAACCAAGCCAAAGCCGACCTTTCGATGTTAGACATCCGCCTGCAAGGGGAACTGAAAAACCTAGAAAACCCCGCTGAAGTGGTCAGCATCGATCTCCCCTTGTTACTGACTACGCCCAACTAACGGCCAGTCCCATGGAGTCGCCGACCCATAACAACCTACCCCCTGGCTTGAGCCTGGGCGGTTATTTGGGCTTGGTTTTTTGGGTTATGGCTTATCCATGCTGGTGCGGTATTTGGTCCTAGCCGGGGGTGCCGCCTGGGGCTGGGCGCTGCAACTATGGTTTGTATTTTAATTTTTGGGATCGGTGCATGGGCACCAACCACCCCAAATACTTCGAACGGTTGGCCCAGGTGCAAGCGGCGGCAAGGGTCGCTAAAGATCAGAATGCAGAAAAGTGAACGGCTTAGCGCTTGTTCCAGAGCCCTAAGCGCTGGAAGAAGTTGGGCCGGTCTAGGTTGGCTTCTTTGCCGGGGTTGGCGTCTAAATGCTTTGCCAGCAGGTAAAAGGCCTTGGCGGTCGGGCTGTTGGGGTAAAGCACCGAGAGGGGAGTCTGGGCCCGCACGGCCTTAGAAATATTGGGGTCACGGGGGATAAAACCGGTCAGAACCAATTCAACGGGCAAAAACTGATTGAACACGGTCTCTAACTTCCGGTGAACCTGTTTGGCCTCGTCCATGCCCCGCGCCGAATTGACGATCAAGTTAAAACGCTTGATCTGGTACTTAGTCGCCATGATCTTCATCAAGGCGTACGCATCGGTCATGGAGGTCGGTTCGGTGTTGGTCACCACACAGACTTCGTCGGCGGCGGCATTAAAGCGCAAGACCGAACTGGCAATGCCCGCGCCGGTGTCGATCAAGATATAGTCGTAGGCGTCTTTGAGGCGGCTCAACTCTTGGATCAGCGATAGTTGCTGGTCGCCGGTCAATTCGCTCATTTCGGTGATGCCGCTGGAAGCGGGCAAGATATGCACACCCTCGGGGCCGGTCATGATCACCTCATTGACGTTCTTTTTGCCGGTCAAGACGTCTTCAATGGTGAACTGAGGCACCAGATTGAGCATGATGTCGATGTTGGCGAGCCCTAAGTCTGCGTCGAGCAGCAGGACCTTCTTGCCCATCTTGGCCAGCTGTACCGAAAGGTTGACCACAATGTTACTTTTGCCCACGCCGCCCTTGCCGCTGGTAAAGCTCAAGGAACGAAGGCCCTGCCCGCTAACCTTCTGGGGGGTAGGTTCCTTAAATTGTTCCCTTAAATTTGCGGCCTGGTCTCTCATATGTTGCCCAAAAGGTGGAACCGGTAATTCATGGCCCTATTAGACTCGGAGGTCTTCAAAAAATCAATCCTCATCTTTAACTGGCGGGCTCGGGGACCTCGCCGGAGATATTCAGCAACAGATCGATCAACCGCTCTCGGCTCGCCTGTTCGATGTCGTCAGGCACATTTTGACCGGTCGTCAGGTAGGTCAAGGGCAACTTAAAGCGGATCGCATGGTTAAAAATAGAGCCGTAGTTGGTGGACTCATCTAGCTTGGTGAACAACACGCCAGACAAGGGCACCGTGGAGAACCGCTTGGTGATCTCGATCAGGTCTGAGTCCTTGGTGGTCGCGCTCAAGACTAAGATGTTCTTAAACTCGTCGTAGGCTTTAAAAAAGTCGCGCAGTTCGGTCATTTGCATCTCGTCGCGTTGGCTGCGTCCCGCCGAATCGATCAGGATCAAATCCATATCCCGGAATTCCTTAAGCACCTCTTCTAATTGTTCGGGCTCGGCGACGACCTTACAGGGGACCTTGATGATCCGCGCATATTCTTGCAGCTGCGCCACCGCAGCAATCCGGTAGGTGTCGATGGTGATCAGCCCGATCTTGATTTTCGGGTTTTTCATCTTCTCGGCACTGGCGATTTTGGCTAAGGTGGTGGTCTTGCCCACGCCAGTGGGGCCTAAGAAGGTGAGCACCTTGGGGCTAAACTTAGATTCTTTTTTAGTCGGCGCCGGTTCAATCCGCAGCACCTGCATGAACATCCGCGCTAGGTATATCTTTACATAAGAGAAGTTTTCGATTTCTTCGCGGGGGATCTTCTTTTGGACCTCTTCACAGAGCTTACGGCCAAATTTTTCTTCGACGCCGTTAAAACACAGCTGCTGGTATAGAGCGATTAGGTTTTCGTGCAGGTCCTCTTTGCGCAGTTCGCCGGACTGAGAAACCAACTGGTTGACCAGCTGTTTCAGCTCGTGGATCTCGTAGCGCAGATGGCTGACGGTGCCTTCGGAGTTGGCCTCGCGGCGCGAACCCTTGCGCAACTCCAGGACCAAATCTTTGAGTTCTCCGATGTCGTCTTGTAGGCCCGAATAGGCCGGGGCAGAAGTGGCGCGCATAGGTTCCCTCCGGGGCTCGGGCGAGTTAGCCTGCATCTCGCGTTCATAGGCGGGTGCGGCTTGGCGCTGTTTTTCGATCAGTCCGCTCAATCGGGCCGGGGCGGCCTGCGAACTAGGGGACTTCTCGTCCTTGGCAGCGGTGACTTCCAAGACATATTTGCCGAAGAGCCCAAAGGCACCAGAGCCTTTGCGGACTTTGCGGGTCGAAAGAATCACGGCTTTGCTGCCGAGATCGTCTTTGATCATCCGCACCGCTTCTTGCATGTCGTTGGCGATGTATTTTTTTACCTGCATCTTTGACCAAGGGGAAATCGGTTCAAGCCCGGTAGGTAAAGAAAGAATCGTACCATTTCGACGCCTTGGCAAGGGGTTGCCCCCTAAAGACCCATCTTTTTTTCGGTGATGGCTGGTCAATCCCTTGGGGAACCGTTACCTTCGGCGAAGTAACCTCAACTGAATTTTATGCCCATGAGTCCTAAGTCCACCGGGCCCAAATCACTGCTCCGCTCCATTTTGGGCGTTAGCTCCATCACCCTGCTCAGCCGAGTCTTAGGCTTGCTGCGTGAGATGGTGCGGGCGGCCCTATTGGGCACCAGCCTCTATTCAGACGCCTTCAGCCTAGCCTTTTCGCTGCCCAACCTGTTCCGTCGTTTGACCGCCGAAGGGGCCATGTCCAACGCCTTCATCCCCGTCTTTTGTGAAGCCGACAAAAAGGACAGCCGAGCACGGGCCTTGGATTTTGCCCGTAGTTTCTTTTGGATTTTGGCGCTGATTTTGACGCTGCTGACCCTGCTGTTTATTTGGCAGGCCGACTTTCTGGTCGCCCAGGTTTTTGCTTCGGGTTTTTCTGGTGAGGCCCTTGAAGCGACGGTGTTTTTGACCCAGGTCATGTTTGGTTACATGATCTTAATCAGCCTAGCGGCGGTGGCCCAGGGCGTCTTAAACAGCCTGGGGACCTTTTGGGTCTCGGCTCTCACGCCGGTTTTGCTGAATTTAGCCATCTTGGGCGCGGCTTTGGGGATGCAGGGTTGGTTCGAAAACCCGGCCCTGCCTTTTGCCATCGGGGTGATGCTGGGTGGCTGTTTGCAGTTGGCCTTTCAGTTGCCTTATCTGCACCGCGCCGGGTTCCGGCTCTTTAAGGCCGGGCTGTACGACCCCAAAATCAAAGAGGTCTTCCGGCTGATTTTGCCGACCCTTTTTGGGGTGGGCATCTACCAGATCAATATTTTGATCAGCAACCTAATCGCCACGACGCTCGGTGAAGGGGCTTTATCTTCGCTGACCTTCTCGAACCGCTTGCTAGAGTTGGTCTTAGGCGTCTTTGTGGTCAGCATCACCACCGTGATCCTGCCGCGGCTCTCGGGCCACTTCATCGACGAGGAACCCGGCAAAGTCGTCTATTCGGTGCGCCGTACTTTAAGCGTGATCTCCTTTGTGACCTTCCCGGTCACCGCCTTGACCTTGGCACTGGCCGCCCCGATGGTCGAGCTATTGTTCCTGCGCGGGCAGTTCGACCAACGCTCCCTTGACATGACCGCCGGGGCGCTGGTCTTTCACATTGCGGGCTTAAGCTTCATTGCCTACAACCGGGTCTTTTTGGCGGTTTATCAGTCGGCGCGGCGCATCCAGATCACCGTCTGGATCTCATTGGCCGTGATGCTCGCTAATCTAGGCGGGGCCCTGTGGCTTTCTCGGTCTATGGGGCACTTAGGCATCGCCTTGGCTTCGAGCGCTTCCCAGGGGCTAAACCTCTTGCTGCTTTGGGTCTTCTCCAAGCGGCTTAAGGTCACCGGGCTGCTGGACCGCGCCTTTGGCTTGAGTCTAGCGCGCAGCCTGGGGGCTTCGGTTTTGATCTACTGGACACTGGTCCAGCTCTTGCCATTGGTGGCCAGTTGGCCGCTGGTCTTGGGCTTTTTGGCCCTTTCTTTGGTGGCGGTGGGGCAATATTTGGTCCTGATGGTTTTGCTCAAAAGTTCAGAGTTAAAGGAAACCTGGGGATTGCTGCGGGCGCGTGGGAAGCGGCCTTAGGGAATGCTTGTATTTGCCCGGCAAATAAACTAAACCTTAAACTCGACCCAAACATCCTATCCAGAACTACATGAGAAAGATTATCAATCTGGAACGGTTCATTAAGAACAAGACCATCCGCGAATGGACCGAGGCGTTGCTTTTCGCCGCCGTGGTGGCTTTTGTGTTCCGTACCTGGCTTTACGCCCCCTACCGAGTGCCCACGGGCTCGATGATCCATACCATCGAGATTGGTGACCATATTTTTGTGAACAAACACGCCTATGGCTATGTAGTTCCCCTAACGGACATCACGCTGGCCACCAGCCCCGTTAAGCGCCATGACATCATCGTCTTCCCTTACCCAGAAGACCCCAGCACGGACTTCATCAAACGCGCTATCGCCGTCGGCGGTGACCGGGTCAAGCTTGAAGGGGAAAAAGTCTACGTCAATGGCGAGCTAGAAGAAGCCTCTTTTACCTACTACGACCCCGACCTGATCGGCCTGCCCATGAACCGCGAATTCGTGGTGCCCCAAGGCAAGATATGGGTGATGGGCGACAACCGCCGCAACTCTCGCGATTCTCGCTATTGGGGTTTTGTGGACGAAAGCACCGTCGCGGGAAAGGGAGTGGTCATTTATTGGTCCCACCATTCAGACAAGAGCCTCTTTGAGGGCTATCGCCTTGAGCGGATTGGTAAGTTTTTGGAGTAAGCCATGTTGCGGCATTTAAGCTGGATGCTGGCCTTGCTGGGTTGTTTGTTTACCGCACCCCTCTGGGCACAAGAATATGTGGACGCGCCTCCGGTGTTGGCCAACGACCCAGCGGCTCAAGGGATCAACATCAGCCGGGTGGCGGTGGACCCCAACTTCGTCAAAGACGCTTACCATCAAGTCTCCAGCGGGATGGTCAACTATGGCTATAGCCGCCATCCTTACGCCCAGTTTACCGGCGAAAGCGCCTTTGATAAAGGTGCCGCGCCTTCAAGCTTCTTCGCGAACCTCAACTACTTGCGCATCACGCCGATTGAAGTCTTGAACTACGTCGGCGGGTGGGCCTGGGGCCTAGAGTGGGCCAACTTCGCGTCTACGAGTGAAGACGTCTTAGCGGGCCAAGGTTCGGTGGCTGCTTCTAGCGTGGAGATGAGCGCTAACCTGTTCACCGTCAACGCCCGGGTGTTCTTCCGCAGTGTCACCGAAGACCGAATCCAGCCCTTTTTAGGCATGGGCATCGGCGCGCTCAACGGGGACTTTAGTTCCGTAGACACCAGCGGCAACCGCAGCCGGACCAGCTTTCTAGGCTTAGCCCACTTCAACACCTTCGGCACCAATGTAATGTTCACCCCCAGGGGCGGGATGGTCTTAGAGCTGCGCAACGTCACGATCCCCGACGCGACCACCAGTAATGACCCCTTCAATCAAGGTAACGGCTCCAGCACCAGCCTGGAATTCACCGGTACCATGCTCAACTTCACTGGCTTTTATCGCTTTTAACTTAAAGCCCCAAAACAGGAGGAATTCATGACGAATAAGTACCGCATCGAAACCCAAGCTGTACATGCGGGCCAAGTGCCCGATCCCACCACCAACAGCCGGGCGGTGCCGATTTACCAGACCACTTCGTACGTATTCGACAGCCCCGAGCACGGTGCTAACCTCTTTGCCCTGAAAGAATTCGGCAACATCTACACCCGGATCATGAACCCCACCACCGATGTGTTTGAAAAGCGCATGGCGGAGCTAGAAGGCGGCGTGGCCGCTCTGGGCGTTTCTTCGGGTATGTCAGCAGAGTTCATCGCGCTGACTAATATTGCCGGGTCTGGCGACGAGATCGTGGCGGCTTCTTCGCTCTACGGCGGAACCTACACGCTCTTTAGTCACACCCTGCCCCACTACGGGATCAAGGTCCACTTCGGCAACGTGATGGACCCGGCTAGCTTAGAAGCTTTGATCAACGAAAAGACCAAAGCCGTCTACATCGAAACCATCGGCAACCCCGACGGCAACGTGGCCGACATCGCCGCCTTGGCTGCTATGGCACACAAACACAAGATCCCCTTGGTGGTAGACAATACCTTAGCCAGCCCCTACCTCTGCCGCCCCATCGAGTTCGGTGCGGACATTGTGGTCCATTCAGCGACCAAGTTCATCGGCGGCCATGGCACCAGCGTCGGCGGCGTGATCGTGGATTCGGGCAACTTCGACTGGGCCGCTTCGGGCAAGTTCCCCAAGCTGGTTGACCCCGACCCCGCCTACCACGGCATCTCTTATACTGGCGCTTTGGGCAACTTGGCCTACATCATCAAAGCCAGGGTCACCTTGCTGCGCGACATCGGCCCGGCCATGAGCCCCTTTAATGCCTTTATGTTTTTACAGGGCTTAGAGACGCTGCATTTGCGTGTTGAGCGGCATTCGCAAAATGCGCTCAAGCTAGCCGCATGGCTCAAGACCCACCCTAAGGTTGCCAAGGTCATCTTTACCGGCCTACCTGAGCACAATAGCCACCAAAACGCCCAGAAGCAGTTCCGCGCCGGGCTCTTCGGCTCAATCTTCTGCTTTGAAGTCCAAGGCGGCTTAGAAGCGGGCAAATCCTTTATCTCGAAGGTTCAGCTAGCCAGCCACTTGGCCAACGTGGCCGACGCCAAGACCCTGGTGATCCACCCGGCAAGCACCACGCACCAGCAGCTAACCGAGGCCGAACAAGCCTCTGCCGGGGTTAGCCCCGCCTTGATCCGTGTCTCTGTGGGCATCGAACACATCGACGACATCATCGCCGATTTCGAACAGGCCCTCGCCTAAATCAAAAAACCCGACAGCCCCTAGGGACTGTCGGGTTTTTTAAAACACCCCAGCCTATCTACCAGCCAAAGGGCCGTACTATTCGACGCCCCCGTTACGGAAGGCAGCGACATATTTGACGTCTTCTTTCTGGATATGTTTGATCAGCCAATCTTCTAAAATATCAATAATTTCTGGCAGGTGGGTTTGGCCTCGATAGAGCCCTTCGGATTTATTGGAGGCCACTTCTAAGAACTGATCATGGATTGCTTTATGGTCCCGCTGTACCGGGTAATCGATCCGGTTCATCACCGCTTCTTCAAAGGCAAAATGCGCTTGGCAGTAATTGAGCAGCGCGGTCATGATCGCTTCCATCTCGATTGATTTCTCGCGGTCCCGGTTTTTTTCGGCAATCAAAAGATCAATCAAGTCAACCAAGACCCGATGCTGCCGGTCTATGGTTTTTAAACCAATCGAATAACCGGACTGCCAAGGGAAATGACGCTTTTCTCGGACCTCTTGGGGTACCAAGGGATTCAAGCAGGCCTCTATCTTTTCGAGCAAGGCCACCCCTTCACTAGAGGCCGATGCGGACTGGCTAAGTTCGTTTAAGTAACTATGGTTGAGCTTCGCGGTCTGGTTGAGGCTCTCGCTGCTGAGGTGGATCTCTTGGATCGCCTGATCTTGTTCGGTCAATTCCCGGTCTATCTGGACCATATCTTGAGCCAAGTGGCCCAGTTGGCTAAAGATCGGGGCGAGCCCTTCACGCAAGCGGCCAATGGTAGCCACGCCGGACTCAACCCCTTGGGTAGAGCGCTCGATTAGGTTTCGGATCTCGCCTGCCGCCTGGTTGCTTCGGGTCGCTAATTTACGCACCTCTTCGGCCACCACCGAAAAACCGCGCCCCTGCTCGCCCGCTTTGGCCGCTTCAATGGCGGCATTGAGGCTAAGGAGGTTGGTCTGATTGGCGATGGCCCCGATGGTGTCGACGATCTTAGCGATTTCTACGCTAGTCTGGGCGATGACCGCCATCCTTTGGTTGCTCTCTTCAATAGCCTGGCCCACCGCTTCGCTGGCTTGACGGGCGGCCTGAGATTCTTGGCTGATCTGCTTGAGCTTTTCTGAAAGGCTTTGGGAGCCTTGGCGTAGCTGCGCCAAAGCCCCGGCAATGGCCGAAACGGCATCATGGGTTTGGTTGCTGGTGCTGCTGAGGCGGGTGATCCCCCGGTTGAGGTGTTCTTGGTTGATCGAAAAAATGTCCCCAGCCAACAATATCATCCGGCGTTTTTCGTCCACCTCCTCTACCCAGTCCGGAGCTGCGGAGCTTGCTTCGGCCTGGACCTGGGCCCGTTGCGGCTGTGCGCCCAGACGAGCGGCCCCAAAAATTCCGGCCCCTGCCAATAAAGCCAACAGACCCCCAACCCATAATTCACTGGGGTCTAGGCTCAATATAAGCAGAGAAAAGAGGGCCAAAAAAAGGGCTTGAAAGACGGCCAACGTAGGATTGAGTCGCATCACATAGGTTCGTTAGATGTACAGAAAGGAAATAACCAAAAGCCTTCTTGTTCTGGACCTCTTCCTGAAGAAATCATATAGTATGAAATCTTGATCGGATCAATCAACTTTAAAGATGGAAAAATAGGCTTTTAGCGGTCTTCAGGCGTGCAGCAGGCGACTTTTAGGCGACAAAATCCCTATACCAGCAGGGAACGTCACCAAAAAGTGCTTTGATTTTTACGGTAATTTCAGGTAGCTTGCCCCCGATAGTCATACCCCAAGCCCTCGGAATGATATAAAGGACCTGACCGACTTGGACTAGTACTTTTTATGGTAGGTCCAGTCACCTTGCAATGACCAAAACGCTCCCCCAATCTGGCGTCATGAATCCCACCCTGGAACAGCAAGTCACGGCCGAGCAATTCTCCTATTGCGGTCCCAGCGATGCAGTAGCCATTTTGACGCTGATCAATCGCTGCATCCAAATCCGCCAAGAATCCGACCTAGAAGGCATCTTTGAGTCCCTTAGAGGCTTACTAGAATTTGACTGCCTTAGCTTCTTGCTCGCTGAGTTTAATGAAGAGGGGATGTTGTTGGACCTGGAGTCCTTCCAAGTAAACTGGCCGCTGAAGCAGCCCCACCCTGGACAAAACCCAGGCTTAGAACACAACGACCCGATCTTTTCGCTGTTGATGCCCTTAGCCTTCGAGCACCATTATTGGAACTTGAAGGCCTTTGATTACCAAGGCAACCCCGAATGGCGTCAGCAGGCGATTGAAGCGGGTTTAGGCGAAGGGTACGCGGTGCGCGCCCAAACGCACAATAAAAAGGAATATAGCCAGATTAACCTCTGCGGAGTGACTTTTGAGCGCCGAACCGAATTTATTTTGGATACCGTCAAGCCGCACATCCACAAGGCCTTTACCCTGGTGCGTCAAAAACGCGAGCAGACCCTGTTAGAAGACCGCGAAAAGATGATTTTACAGATGCTGCAACGGGGCATGAACCGCCGCATGATCGCCGACGAGTTGGCCATTAGCGAGTCACGAACCCAGCAATTGATGAACAAGATCTACACCAAGCTAGATGCCCACAACGCCCCGCACGCCGTCGCCATCAGCCTGTCCAAAGGCTTGATAGATTTTGCCTGAACCCTAGGCGCAACCCTACCCCTAAGCGCCGGGAGCCCTCCTGGACTCGCTTCGGCGGTCGGCGCTAACCAACCAATTGGTTACGCCCTCTTTCTTTGGCCAGATATAGGTTCTTGTCGGCGGCGCTCAAGCCGGCGTCCAGGCTTTGGCCATCAATCAAGGTCAAGCCCACCGATACGGTTAGCTTGAGTTCTTGGCCCTTCCACAACAAAGCACTCTCGGCGGTTTTTTGCCGCAACCCTTCAAGTAGCGGGCGCGCCGACTCAAGCGACTCATCCAGCATAACGGCAAACTCCTCACCGCCCAACCGGGCGATCAGCCCCCGCTCGCCCAATTGCTCTTTTAGCAGCGCCGCAAAATGGCAGAGCACCGCGTCGCCTGCCTCGTGCCCCCATTGGTCATTGATCTGTTTGAAGTGGTCGAGATCGAACATGGCCAGGCACTGGGCCTTACGGTTGGCGAGCTTTTGGCCCCCGGCTTCAAAAAAGTGCTTGCGGTTGGGCAGGTTGGTTAAAAAGTCTTGGTAGGCGGCCAAATAAAGCTCTTGAATGTATTCGAGCATCTCCACGTTCTGCTGGACCCGGCAGTTAAACTCTTCTTGTAAAAAGGGTTTACGCAAAAAGTCGTTGGCGCCGTTTTTGATGAACATGGCCGAGGTTTCGTCGTCGGCGTAGGCCGAAAGGCCAATGATGGCTAGCTTGTCTTTAGGATAGGTCTTGCGGATCTCGTTGGTTAGTTGCAACCCATTGAGTTGGGGCATTTCTAGGTCGGTCAAGACCAAGCGGACTTCAGGGTGGGCCTGCAACTGCGCCAAGGCTTCCACACCGTTGCTGGCTTCAAACACCACAAAGCGAAAAAGCTTTAACAAGCGGGCCTGTTCCTGGCGGAAAAGCCGCGAGTCGTCAACGATCAAGACCTCAAATTGGGCGTTATGCACCAAGCGTTTGAGGATCGCCGTCAACTCACTTAAGGAGCTAGAGGTTTTGATCACATAATCAGCGACCTGTTTTTTGAGCAGTTCTTTGCGGACCTGGGGCTCGAAGCTACTGGTTAAGACCACCGTAGGGATGCCTTCGGCCAAACACATATCGACCGCTTGGCCGGGCTCGCAGTCCGGCAGAATCAAATTACTCACCGCGATCAGCGGTCGGCCTTGGGCGCGGTGCAGTAGGTCTTCGAGGCCCTCCAAATTCTTGGCCGACCAAACCTCAAGGCCCAGGTCCTTCTGGACCCGGTCACCGATCATTCGGGCTTGGATTTCGCTGCCTTCAATAACAAGAATCACTGGTAACATGGGCCCCCTAAGTAAGATATTTCTGCTTCTTCGCGGCGGAGTCTAACCCGTTACCGGTCCTGTGTCTAGGTTAGAGAGGCCTAAAATAAGCCAAAGTTTAATTTGAAATTTATCTTCCGTTCATTTAGCGAACATAGACTGAGTCGAAGTTCTATTGCAGAATTGACTACGCTTAACCCAAAACCATCTGACCCATTCCGGGGGGAATCTTTGAAGAGCATCCCACATTTCATTTGGCTCCGCCGTTCGTTGATCGCGGTCTGCGGGCTCTTGATCAGCTTCGGTAGCGCCGCTCAAGCGGGCAACCTAAAGCTCCAAGGGGGCGCCACCGTGACCACCCAAGTCCTACCGCTGGCCGGTTTTAGTGCCGCTTTGGGCTATGAGGCCGACGGTTTTTTTGGATTTGGCCAAGAAGTGACGCTCTTTTACCACAACCTCACCGGCCAGGGAAACCTAAGCGAAGGCGCTGTTTCGTCGGACGTGCAGGTGGATTTTAATTCCTGGGAAATTGGGTATTTTATGCCCTATAACTTGGGTCGCTACACAGTCGGCCCAGGTATCGGCTACGGAGTGGCCAGCACTACCGAAAAGCTCAGCAACAACACCGATGGATTGGACCCCAGCCCTTTCTTGACCGGTAACGACATCCATTACGGGGTCGTCAGCCTGCGCGCTAGTATGGCCTGGGGCTCCATTGTTTGTGACGGCATCGGCGGTTCATTTGGCGGTTTGATTGGAGGGAGCTTATTATGCGGCGTCAAGTTTTAAGAATGGCCCTCTTGGGCCTGATGCTGGCTCTCTTCGGGGTGGCCGGCTGTAAAGAGATTCCCGGCTTGATCAGCCACAACATTGTGCTCAACGGAGCCGAGCACGGCAAAAAGCTTTATAAAGAAGCCAAGGATTGCACCGCCTGCCACGGGGTCAACCTTAAAGGTCAGGCCTACGTGCCCGGTTGTTACGATTGCCACGGGGTGATCTGGAACAACGACGACCACTTAGTGAGCATCGCCGGGGTCAAACACAAAAAGGGCTTTTTCAACGCACCGGACAATTGTGGCGACTGCCACGGCGGCAGCAGCCTCAAAAAAGAAAACGTCCACGGCAAAGAGACCTTCCGCCCCGGTTGTTATGACTGCCACGGTGACAAGTGGAGCCTCTTGGAGACCCACACGGTCAACCAAGGCGGCTACATGCACAGCAGCTTGGGGATGTACCAGCCCACCACCAATTGTGCGGACTGCCACGGCAGCGACCTGAAGGGCGGTGTGACGGCACCTAGCTGTTATACTTGCCATGGGGCCAGATGGCTTTTCTCAAGCTATGCCCATGACGTAAGCAAAGGCGGCAAGAAACACGGCGCGGCCCTAAACAGCCCGGTGGGGACTTGTGATGCCTGCCACGGGAGCGACCTCAAAGGCAGCACCGATGCGCCTAGTTGCTATAGCTGCCACGGGGCCAGGTGGCGCATGAGCGAGTACCCGCACACTAAAGAGAAGGACGGCTATCTGCACGGGACGGAATACAAAAACCCGGTGGGCGTGTGTGAAGAGTGCCACGGTACCGACCTACGCGGTAGCGACATCGCGCAAAGCTGTTACCAATGCCACGGTAAGGAGTGGTAAACCGCTAGGCGAACATCCCGAGGCCTCCTAAGCGGAGGCCTCGGCTCCGCTGATCAACCGCCTTCGCTTAATCCGCATAAGCCCCCCACCCAAGCCATGGGTCGCCACAGGGGATCAACCGAGCCAGATGAAATTTTGCGTCCCTCTCACCGAGCCAACCCGCCCCAACGCAAGAGGGAAAGGGCGGCTTCCGGGCCGATCACCATCGCTGCAATCAACACTAGGCGGTAAGGATACTTTTTTGGTTCGGGCCCTTGTGGCTATGGCGCCCCTAGGAAAGAACGCTGCGGGCTAGGTAGACTGCGCCATCACGCGCCCAACAACTCGGCTAGGTGGCGGTAGAGATCGCCGGCGTCAAAGGGCTTAGACAAAAACCCATCCATGCCCGCTTCCAGACATTTTTGGCGGTCCCCGGCGAGCGCAAAGGCAGTCAAGGCCAAGATCGGCAGCTGGGCGGCCCGTTCGCCCGCAGCACCGCTGCGGATCTGCTGGGTCGCCTCTAAGCCGTCCATCACCGGCATCTGGACATCCATCAAAACCACATCGACCGACTCCTGGCGCAAGAGTTCCAGGGCTTCGGCTCCGTTGTTGGCCAAGATGATTTGGATTTGGGTCTTCTTTAAAATCTTTAGGGCCACCTTCTGGTTGACCCGGTTATCTTCCACCAGCAATAAACAATGCCCAGACAGGTCCGGTGGCCCCTGAGGACCCTTTTCACCCCGTTGTTCCAGTTGGTTCAAAGCTTTTAATGGAAGCCAAAAGCTAAAGGTCGCACCTTGGCCTTCTTGACTATGCAAAGAGATTTCCCCGCCCATCAAATCCACTAGCCGGTGGCTGATCGCCAAGCCCAGTCCCGTGCCGCCGAATCTCCGGCTGGTGCTGCTGTCTAGCTGTTCAAAGGGTTTAAAGATCGCCTCTTGGCGCTCAAGCGGGATGCCTTGCCCGGTGTCACTTACTTCAAAGACAATATGATCCCCATCGACCAATACACTCAAGCGAATCTGCCCCGCTTCGGTGAATTTGATGGCGTTGGACAAGAAATTATTGAGCACCTGCCCGATCCGGTAAACATCACCCAAATAGGCCGGGGCCAGGGTTTCATCCAAGTTTAAGATCAACTCCAAACCCCGATCGTTCACGTCATGCCGGAATAATTCAGCCTGACGCTGGACATGATGGCGCAGGTCAAAGGGTTCTTCGACCAACTCAATTTTTCCGGCCTCAATCTTCGAAAGGTCCAAGATGTCGTTGATCACCACCAGGAGGTTTTTGGCCGACTGGCCCAGCAATTCTACGGACTCGCTTTGGTCCTCATCTAAACTAGTGGTTGCTAAATGCTGGGCCATCGCCAAGACGCCGTTCATGGGGGTGCGGATCTCATGGCTCATATTGGCCAAAAACTCGCTTTTGGTGCGGCTGGCCTGTTCGGCAGCTAGTTTGGCCTCTTCTAAGGCCTTTTCCAGTTCGCGGTGGGCGGTGATGTCATACAAGACGCATTGGGTCTGCTGGAATTGGCCCTGTAGGTTGTAAACGATGCGGCCATTTAATTCGGCTAAGATTTCCTTGCCATCAGCCCGGCGGCAGCGGAACTCGACCCCGTCGATGTGCCCCGCCCGTTTAAAGCGCTCGAAACGCTCATTGAATAGGGCCCGGTTCTCGTCGTCCAGCAGCTCGCCGAACCACTTGCCCAACAAGTCTGAGCGAGGGTAGCCCAGCATCTCGCAATAGGCGGGGTTAACCTCAACGATGACCCCCTCGGCGTTGAGTGACTGGTAGGCGATCGGGGCCTGCTGATAAAAGAGTTTGAAGCGCTCTTCATTGGCCATCAACAATTCCATCGCCCGCTTGCGCTCGGTGATGTTGCGCGAAATGCTCATGAAGGCAAAGCTATCGCCATACCGAACCAACGAGCTGGTGACTTCAAAGTCCAACAACGTCCCGGCGCGGGTCAAAATACGGGTTTCGAAGCTATAGTTACCCAGTTCGCGGCACTTGGCTTCTAGGTCTGCGGAGCTGAGCTGAGGCACCCCCCGGTCCAACTCAAAGATGTTTTTTTCTAACAGTTCGTCGCGACTAAAGTCCAACTGGCGCGTCGTCGCCGGATTGCAGTCAAGAATTTGGCCGCTTTGGTGGTCCACCAGGAAAATCAGGTCCGGCGCATTAACAAAGAGCCCTTTATATTTACTGGCCGACTCTTCGGCCGCCCGTTTGCTTTCTTCGCGCTCCGTAATGTCTAGGATGATCGTCTGGATTGCCTCTTCACCGGCAAATTCGACGGGCATCCCGATCACCTCGCACAAGCGGGTTTGGTGGTTTAAGGTCACTACTTTGACCAATTCGGGCTCGGTCCGCTGGCCTTGCCTAACGCTTTCGAAGCACTTGATCAAGCCATGATGGGCCTGAGGTTGGGTGAAGTTTAAGAAATCAACGCCTATCAAGTCATTGACCGTTGAAGCTTCGACCAGACCGGCAAAGGCTTGGTTGGCGTAGCGCACCCGGCCCCTAATTTGGACCACCACCGGAACCGGGGCGAGATCAAGCAACCGGCGGTAACGCTGCTCGCTGGCGCGTAGGCGGTCTAAGGCGTCGCTGAGGTCGGTGATGTCTTGCAAGGTTCCTTCTGTACCGATCCATAGCCCCTCTTGATGGGTAAATTTACCCTGACAGCGCAGCACCACCCGGGTCCCATTGGGCCGCCTAAACTTATAATCTTCTTGGAATTGAAAGGGCTCTTGGGCACCGCGCTTAAAAGTGGCCGCCAGCATTTCCCGGTCCTGGGCGAGCATACCACTGACAAAGTCATCCAAGCCCGGCTGGTTTTTTTGGGCGCTATAGCCTAGCAAGTGGTAGACTTCAGTACTCCAAAAGAAGGTCTCTTTGAGGGGGTCGAAGGTCCAATAGCCAAAGGCGGCGATCTGTTGGGCCTGTTCTAACTGTTGGCGGCTTTTGATCAAAGCCGCCTGATAGGCCAGTCGGTCGCTTAGGTCCCGAATAGCAACGGCTTTCAGACTGCCCCCAAAGCCATCATCAAAGCCTTCCCAGCGTATTTCCAAGGGCAAGGAGCCCCCTAGACGACGGCCTTCAAGCCGAACCCAAAGGCCCGCAGGTGCGTCCGCCCATACCTTGGCGTCCACAAAGAGGGACTCCATCGACTTGGCCTTCAAGTCGGCGGCATGGGCCCCAAAGATCCGCTCGGCCTCTAAATTCACAAACTCGATTTTCCCTGCTTCGGTACAGAGCACAATCCCTTCACCGACCGACTGAACCGTTGCCAATAGGTTGTCGTGGTATTGCCTCAATTGGTCGTTCTTGAACTGATAGCGGCGACCCAAATAGTCCCAAAGCCAGATAGCGAAGACCGCCAACGCAGAGACCAAGACAAATAAAAAGGTAATCCACCGCGCCAAGCCATGGGTCTGCTGTTCAAATACTTCCGGCGGCAGATGGAGGATCAAATACCAGACAAAGGCATCGGCTTCGCTAAAACGCAACAACTCCTGGCTGCTGAAGCCAGACAGAAGGTCCACCCGTTTGAAGGTAAACAACCCTTCGGCGTCTTCAAAAGACTCCACGCGGCTTTTAGCTTGGGTCAAGATCCGCTGCCATTGGTGGGGGTGATCATGGTGCACCTTTTGGGTTGAGCCCAAAGTCAAAACCGACTCACCCTGTCCGTTGAGCAAGTCCACATGCCCAGCCCAGGGGAATCCCGCCAGCCGTGACAGACTATTGGAGGCCGCTAAGTCTAAGTGCAGCATCAGCAGGCTGTTGCGGCTCGGGTCTTGGCCGCTGAGCGCCACACCGACCACAAACCGCGCCGCACCCTGTCCGGGGGCCTGCTCTTGGACCACGAAATACTCAGGGTTTTGACGGGAGCTGTGGGCCAGGGCCTGGAAGTTGGCACCGCTTAACATCTGTTGCCAATAGGCCGGAATGGGCCCGACTCCGCTTAAGGTACTGAACCGGAAGTCTGGTTTACTCAGACGGGTCAGGGTCAATTCCCGATAAGCGGGCTTAACCTGAACCAGCGTCTTAAGGTCATGCACCAACACCGCCGGCAACTCGCGCTCACCGTCTAAATAGGCCAGGACTTCATGATGTTTTGCCAGCATTGCCAAGTCACCTAAAGCCAATCCAAAGGAAGCCCCGGCGTCTTCCAAAGGCATCGCCAATAACTGTTTTTCCTGGAGTTTAAGGTTTTGGTGCTTGGCGGCAGACTCACGCTGGTAAGCCCACCCAAAAATCAAGGCATTCAGCAGCAAAACCAACGCAATGAGCGCTTTTCGGCTAATAATCAACGAGACCCTGAGGCAGAATTCAGAACCGACGCCCCGGTTGATTTCCCAGGGAAAGGACCCTAATCCATATCAAGCTAAGTCCTTGATGGGAACCATAATTTTTACCCTATACCTCTATGGGGTAGTTCCTCCCCCAAGCGGTCCAAGGCAGTACCCAGGCTAACCGGCAAGAGGCTAAGGCCCAAGCGACAAAGCTATTGGAGTTGGGGCCCGGAAAAAACCGGTAGTGGTTACGGTGGGTATAGTTAGGTGCTTGGTGATTTAAAAATTCCGCCACCTGCCGGGCGGTCTCGCCTACCGCTTCGGCCTCGATCCGCGCCGCCCAGGCCCGGCGGCCACAGCGCCAGCCCGGCCAAAGAGCCATACCCTCAAAGGGGCCGCAGAGGTCACGATGCACGTGCCCCCAGGATAGGGGGCTCCGGTGGGGGGACTGCCAAACCTCCCAACGTTGGGGCGCTTGATCGGCCAATTGGACCACCAGCCAAGCATGCCGAGCCATAGGCCCTAAAGGCCAAGGCAGCGGCGAACTGACCAGCCAGAGGCGGTCTTGGGATTGGGGGGTGAGGTCCGGTAAGGGCATCTTGATTCCAAGGGGAAGCTTTGGGACTTTTCTTTAGTTTAAGGCAAGGTTAGACTTAAAGACAAACCCTAACCTACAGACCCATGTTCTTACTCCCTTGGGCCAGCGTGGTGGCCCATCGAGGCGACTCGGCCCACTTCCCCGAAAACACCCTACCGGCACTTGAGGCAGCAATCCAAGCCAAAGCCCCGATGGCCGAGGTGGATTTAGCTTTAAGTCAAGATGGTCGGTTGCTGGTCTTTCATGACGAAACCTTGGACCGGATCACCGGGGCCCAGGGATCTATCCAAGCAAAAAGTTACCAGGAATTGCGCCAGCTCGACGCCGGGGCCTGGAAGGGACCGGAGTTTGCCGGGACCTTAATCCCCAGCTTTGAGGAATTACTAGACCTCGCGAAGGGTCGGATTGCCCTGAACCTAGAAATCAAGCCCGAAACCTATAAAACCGGTGGGGATCGGGTCTTGGGCCAGATGATGGAGGCCCTTAACGAACGGGACTTGACCTCTTCGGTGTTGGTTAGTTCCTTTGCCGCCGATTGCCTTTTAAGCCTGCGCGCCTTAGCGCCGCAAATGGCCCTTTCCTTACTCAGCGTGTCGCCGCTGGACGCTGAGTCCTGGGCAATGCTGCGCCGTTTGGACGCCTATGCCTTCCACGGGGACCAAGCCCACGCCCAAGAGGCCGATGCCATCGCCCTGCACCAAGGCGGCTACCGATACTTGGTCTATACGGTCAACCAAGCCGAGCGGGCCCGAGAGCTGTTTAAACTAGGCCTGCACGGGGTCTTCAGCGACGACCCCCGCTTACTGAGCGGCCTCTAGACCCAGAACTTAGCCTAAGGCCGACAAAGGCCGGCCAAAGAGGATGCGGTGGTAAAGGTCGCGCATCTTGGTCAATTCGGCAAGCGGGAGGTCTTGCCGGTCTCGTTCGCTCAAGTGATCCAAAAAGTAAAGGGTTTGGGTCTTTTGGAAGGGCGTCATCTCTTGGGCCATCTGGTCTAAAAAGGCTTCGTCCACCTGGCCCAATTCATCGTAATGCATTCGTTCCAGCAGCTCCTCTAACCGGGTGCCCTTGAGCAGCGGCGTGAAGAAATCTAACTTAGGCCAAAAAGAATGGACATTGCCGCCTTTTTCTCGGTGCAGCCAAAATCCAAGACGTGCGGCCTGCTTAAAGGCGTATTCATCAAACATGGTCCCTCCTCTTATCGGGGTAGTTTAGATGACTTCACTATGCCCGATTCAGCCCTACCCCCCAACAAGTCCAAGTCAAAGGTCCGTAAAAAAAACAAGTTAAGCCCTAAGCCCAATCCCCCAGCTTCAAAATACCCTTTGCGCTTGGCAGAGGCTTCCGGTCCGTTTACACTGTAAAGACACGGGTTGCACCCGATTTAAAAAAACCCAAAGCCCAACCACTTTGAAGCTGACTCTCTACGAACTCCAACAGGGCATGACCATCCAGTCTTACCTGGACTTAGAAGACCGTTTTGGAGCCTTAGACGCCAAGAAATGTGAATGGCTACAGCACAACTTTCCGGGGGCTCGGGTCTCCCTAAAGCGCGGCGGGCAGCCGCTGGATCTCGCCATCACCGAGTTGCGCCCCGGTGACCGACCCCAAAAAGTCTTTGCCTTCCCGGTAGCCTTGGCCCATTTAACCCAGGTCAACGAGCGCCTGTTAGCCGAATTGGGCCGTCAAGGCTTTACCGCCTTTGAGGTGTTGCAGAGCCACAGCGAAGACCCCAAACAAGCCATAGCCAAGGCCAACCAGCTGGTCACCCAAGCTAAAGCCGGTAAGGTCGCCCGCGAACGAGCCACCGTTGCCGTAGAAGCCCTTTTTGACGGTTTGGCCCAAGGGGTCACCAATTTAGAGGCCATTGAAGGTTTAGTGGAAGAGATCGTAGAAAATGCCAACATAGACGCCATGGCGGCCCTAGCCTCCCTCAAGCAAGCGGACCACACCTACGCCCATTGTGTAGACGTCGGGGCGATCTTCACCATGGTCTACCAAAAGATCAGCGAACAGACCGGCCGCACCAGCGTATTTGCGGATTTGCAAGAAACCTTATTGGCGGCGATTTTACACGACATCGGCAAGAGCTTGCTGCCTAAAGATATTCTAGAATCTCCTATGCCCTTCGAGAAGGACAGTGCGGAGATGAAGGCACTGCGCAGCCATGCCGAAAAGAGCCGTAATCTGTTGACCGAGCTGAAGTTGCCTGAAACGGCGGTGAATATGGGGTACTACCACCACGTAAAAGTAGATGAGTCGATTTATTCCTCTTACCCCAAAGACTTGAAGTTTGAAGACGCCAGCTATGAGGCCCGCCTCTTGGCGATCATAGACATCTATCAAGCTTTGACCGGACGCCGCAATTACAAAAAGTCCTGGACCGCGGCGGCGGCGCTTCGCTATATCGACGCACTGGCCGGGGTGGAATATGATGAAGCGGTGTTTGACGACTTTTCGGCGGTGATGGGCCTATTCCCCATTGGCTCGTTGGTGAAGCTGAGCGATAACCGGATGGGCTTTGTCATGAACGTGCCCAAAGGCGATCTTTACCGTCCCCAAGTGGCGGTCTTCCAGGATGGCCAAGGCCAGGACTTAACCCACGAGTTGGTCGATCTAGCCCGCAGAACCGAACTGAGCATCAAACAGGACCTAGACCCCTTAGAAGTTTTAGGCGACAAGGCGCTGGATCATTTCACTGCGCTGAAATTAACTTAAGGGCAAATCCACCAAGAAGCAGGTGCCCTGGCCTAACTCGCTCTGGATCGTCAAGGTTCCGCCCAGCTCGCCGACCGCAGACTCCACCGCATCTAGCCCCACCCCTCGACCCGAAACTTGGCTGACCATATCCTGACTACTGAAACCGGGCAGCAATAAGATACGCCAAGGCTCCCCCTGGTCGATCAGGCCTTGTACCACGGCGTGGTCCAGATGGTCTTTCTCTAGGGCTTTGTTTTTGATCCGTTCCCAGTCGATCCCCGCCCCGTCGTCTTGCAGGCTTAGCGTCAAACGCCCTGCCTTGACTTCCAAGCTGGCGGTGATCTGGCCCACCGGGTCCTTGCCCGCCGCTTGACGTTGCTCCGGTAGCTCAATGCCGTGGTCGATGGCGTTGCGGTAACAATGGCGTAACTCGAAGTTTAAGATCCGGGCTAGGTCCTGGTGCAGGCTCAGGTCTGCAGGTGCGTTGAAGGTAAAGGAAACCTGTTTGCCCAAGTCTTTGGCCAACTCCTTTAAGTCCCTTTCCCAATGTTCGACCACCTTGGCCGCCGGTACTAGGTCGCGCGACAACACCAGCTCCCCGACCTGCTCCCAATCCTTGGCGTGCACTGCGGCAACCAGCAGGTCGTACTCCCCACGCTCAAAGTTAACTCCCCTTAAAATCCGCACCACCTCGGGCCCCAAGCTATCAATCAAGCCCTTGGCGCGGCGGTAGCCTTTTTTGGTGATTTTGATTGCCTCAAGCATATCTGCGGCGACACCTTCGCCCCGCGCACAGCGCTGGATCTGTTCTTCGGCCTGATGGACCTGGGTTTTTAAGTCGCCCAAGCCAAACTGACCACAAAGCCCTTTGATGCTGTGTAACTCTTTCATCATCCCGCGTAAATCTTGGGGATCTGGCTGGGTTTGGGCCAAGAGGTTTTTGTTGAGGTCCTCTAGGTGGGCTTGGTTGTATTCGATCAAGTCCAAAAGACTCAAAAAGGCCCCCAGGTTGGCGCGGATTTTCTCTTGTACCTTGCGGTCCAGCTCTTCGCGCTCCGCTTCAGCCTGTTGGCGGGCTTGCAGCGCTAGTTCTTTGGTGATGTCTTCGAGCCGCACAAAGACGGAAGTGACAAAACCTAAATGGTCGTCTGTAAAATAATAATGCAGCCTGAACTGACGGCCATGGAGGTTGGCGCGCTTGGGCAGCAGTTCCAAAACCACCTTGGGGTCAAATTGGTTGCCGCCGAAGATCATGGCCAAAGCCCGGTAATAGGACCGCAAAGCTTTGCGGTCGCCCTGTAGGATCAAATCAGCAAAGGGACGCCCGGCCAATTCCTGGTGCCCCAGATACTGCGCGGCTACCGAGGAATAGTGGCTACCGATTTCGCCTTTTTCATCAATCGAAAGGCTGGCCTGACCGATGTTGTCTAAAATCTGCTGGGAGAGCCTCAACTCGGCGTTACAGGCCAGAAATTCCTGGGATAGTTTTTTGATCTTCTGGCTGTTTTTATCCAACACCGTCTCGATCAACAACCCCCGCAACTCCGGATTCCAGGGCAGCAGGGCCAAAAGCCGGTCTTTGGGCACCAGTAAGGCCCCGGTTGACTGCGCGACTTGCAAGGGCATCGCCGCTTGGACCGTCTCGAACCGGCAAGACTGCTCCCCAAAGATCCCACCGCTCTCTGCCAGCGGTAGGCGCAACCCCAGGCCCGGTGAAAGCACCTCACCGGGCACCAGATACAACCCCGTCACCGGGCGGTAGGGCGATAAGAAGTCCTCGCCCGGCTCTAGCTGGACCTCTTCGGCCACCGAGGCCAACAGGTGGGTGGTCCAAGGGCTGGCCGATTGTAGGCCCGGCAATCCGCAAATCAACGCCAGGCGGGCTGCAAAGGCGGCCTCGCGGCTTTGTTTGGTTTCGTCGTCGGGGCTAGAAAAAAAGGGAAGGTCCGCTTGGGCGAAGCGCTCGCCGAACTGATAGGCCACCGCCCCTTCGGGGGCTAATTCTTCGGTCAGTTGGCTGAAGAGTTGGAAGGCCACTTGAGCCGCTTCGAAGCGGGTCTGGGGGTCCGAAGACTCGATCCGCTCGGCCAGTGCGGCCAAGTATTGTTCCTTCAGCGCATTTTGCTTCGACATGGTCCTTTGGGTCTTAGGCTTGCTTCTTCTGCTGGGCCCTCGTAAGCTCATCAGCGGGATGAGCCCAAGCTAGCCTGTTTCACACCTGAATTCAACGTCTTTGCCGGAGAGGGCATGTCTATCGAACATTTAAGAATCATCGTCGTCGACGACTCCTTAGGCATCCGCCTGTTGGCGCGCAAGATCTTCCAAAGCTTAGGTTATTCGGACGTAGAAGTGGTCGAAGACGGATTTCTGGCCTTAGACCGTATGCAAGAGGAGCCCTTTGACTTGGCGGTGATCGACTGGTCCATGCCCAAGATGAGCGGCCTAGAATTGCTCGAAGCGATCCGAGCCAACCCTGCGCTGGCGGAAATACCGGTTTTGTTGGTCACCGGCGAAGAGGAACCTGACGAGATGATGGAAGCGCTCAAGGCCGGGGCCGATAGCTACATGACCAAGCCCTACGACGCGCCTATGTTAGTCGAGCGGATCGAGCGGATCTTTGAGTTCCGCCAAGCCAAGGCTTTGCGCCCCCCGACCCCGGATTTTTAACGGCTCAGTAAAGCCAGAGACTCCAGGTGCCCGGTCTGGGGGTACATATCGTACCCCCGCACCCACTCTAACTGAAACCCACCGGCAACCAACCGGGCCAAATCGCGGGCTTGGGTCTGGGGGTCGCAGCTTAAATAAACGATCCGGCTTAACTTTGAAACCAGCGCCGCATCGACCAGGGCGGATGCCATCCCGGCACGGGGCGGGTCCACCAACAGCGCTTCGGCCTCTTGGGGGATTTGGGCCCCCTCAGCGCGGGCGGCCTTAAAACGCACCGCCTCAAAAGACCCCAAATTGCGTGCGCCCAGCTTGGCGGCCCCCGGTTCGGACTCAAAGGCCCAAAGCTTGGTCATCTGTGGTGCCAGCGCCAGGGTCAAGGTGCCTGCCCCAGCGTAGTGTTCCACCAAATGGGTGATCCCGCCCAACGCTTCTTTAAGGTCCCCTAAAATCTGCTCCGTCACCATCGGGTTGGACTGGCAAAACCTTGCCGCCTGCAACTCAATCGGCCCGGCCCCATAATCTTCGATAACCGTCTGCCCATAGCCCACCTGGGGTTTGGTCTGTCCCCGCTTGTCCCAGATCAGCGCCAACTTGCCACTGGAGCGCGAAAGCAAAGCCTTTAAGTCCCAATCCGAGCGGGGCTCGATCTGGGCCACGGCCTCTAACATCTGGGGCGGCAAAACCAAGCAACAGTCGGTGATCTTTAGTAACTGTTCGCTACGGTAGCGATTCAAGCCGATCAGGGCCCCATCGCTTTTCAGGCTCGCCTTATAGCGGTAGGCCAGCGGTTGGGGCGCGGGCCGGACCTCAAAGGGAGCTTCTAACTGGTGGCGGTTAAGCAACTCGCCCAATAATTGCGTCTTCATCTGGAGTTGGTCGCCGTAGCTTAGATGCAACAGGCCGCAACCGCCGCAGGCCGGATATTGACGACAGTCCGGCTGGACCCTTTGGTCCGCTGCGTCTAATACCTCGACCAAGCGCGCTTCTAGGTGCTTTTTTCCGGCTTTGATCAATTCAGCCCGCACCCGCTCACCGGGCAGGACATTGGGCAGAAAGACGGCCTTCTCTTCAAAATACCCCATCCCTAAGCCCGGCCAAGCCCAGCGCTCGATGGTTAATTCAAAGGGATTCATGACCCACCTTGGCGTTGCGCTTCGAGCATGGCTTTGAGTTGTTCAAAGGGGGGATAGATAAAGCGCCAATAGGCGACTAGTTTCTCTTCAGGGAAATTTTCCGGGAGCGGGGGGCGGGTGCGTACCCCGTTGATGGCATAAACCACCATGGCCGCCATGTCATCGGTCACGTTGTGTTCGATCACCTCAAAACTCTGCACCCCGCCGTCTTTACTCAGGATCACCTTAACCCAGACATAACCGCCTTCGGGCACAAGGCCCTTTAGGTAGTCCGCCGGAGCCAGCCAACGCTGGCTTAAAGCCACCGCCCAGTTCTTCATGAACCGCTCATAGCTCCATTGGTAATTGTTGATCGCGTAGTTTAGGCCGCCTTCGCCGGTCGAAAGGGGGCCGTTATTTTTAAAGAACTTCTCCGCTTCGGCGGCCCCCTCACCCTTACGCTGCGCCTTTTTGGTTCCTTGGTCCTGTGCCCCGCCCGCTTTGGGCCCACTGCTCATGGCCTTGGGGTCGATATGGTCCGGTGCGTCGGTCAAGACCTTCTCTTCCTCAGGCAGGGGCTCAAACTTCGAGGGGGATTTTCGCTGGGGCGGCTTGGGTTGGACCTGAGGCGGCAAAGCTTGGGTTAAGTCTAAGGTGATCGGAGCGGATCGAGGCTGGGCCAAAAAAGCCTTGGATATCCACTGGGACACACCGGGCAGCGTGGCCAAATGGATCACCAGAGCCAAAGCTAGGGCCGCGATCCAAATCCAGATTTCAGGGACTTTCCGAGCCAAAGGCCACCTTCTCGAAATTATTTTCCCGTAATTGGTCGAGCAATGAGATCACCTTACCATAGGGAACTTTTTGGTCGATGTTCAGCACCACCTTTTCATTGCGGTCAAAAAGCGGATTGGCCAGTTCGGCGTCTAATTGTTCCCAAGTGACTTTGCTGCCGTTGAGCCAGAGATGGTTTTCGTCTTTCAGGCCGATCACCAAGCGGGTCTGCACCGAAAGCCCCTGAGCGGTCTTGGCTTTGGGTAAGTCGATAGGTACCGCCTCTTGGTTGGCAAACTTAGTGCTCACCGAAAAGAAAATGATCAACAAAAACAATACGTCGATCAAGGCGGTCAGGTTGATTTGGGTTTGCCGCTTTTTAAACTCAACGAGTTTCATGATCAATCATCTGGTCAAAATATTGATCCAACAAGCCGTTTACTTGGTCTTCAGCGCTGAGTAAAAGGTTCTCGATCTGCCGGGTGAAAAGGTTCGCGGCGATCAGCGCCGGAATCCCCACCACCAAGCCCGCCACAGTGGTCAATAAGGCTTGGCTGATGCCGCCCGAAAGGGCTTCGATCTTGGTTTGCCCGCCTAAACTCAGCTTAGCAAAGACCTCCACCATACCCAGCGCAGTCCCCAGAAGACCCAACAACGGGGCCACTCCGGCGATGGTGTCGAGATAAACCACACCCCGTTCCAGGCGGTTTTTGGCTTTGCGCGAGAGGTCCGAAAAACGCTCCTCTAGGCGCGAAAGAGGGATCGGAAAATAGGGCAAGATGGGCAACAACAATTGGTCCAGCAAAGCCGGGCTGGACGGGGGTAGTGGTACGGGTACCCCCTGACCGAGCCAGCTCCGCCAACGCTCCAAGGCGCTTTTAGGCAACAGCGACTGACGGCGCAGCACCAGGACGCGTTCGATGGTGAGGGTGAGCACCAAGACCGAACAGAGCAAAAGGGGATACATCATGATCCCGCCGCGCTCAAAGAGGTCAAAAATCAAGGGAAACATAAAAGCTTTTTGGTTGTTCTAAAAGTTGGGTATTTCTGCGGTCACTCTAGCGCCCTTCGGGCGTCTTGCCTAGCCGCTGTTGGCAACAATTTCCCGAGCCCAAGGTTTTAAGGCAGTTCAAAAACCAACAAGCTGCGGTCATCGGTCGTACCTCGCCCCAAAGACCACTGAGACTGCAACTGCTCTAAGCGGCGGGCCTGCTCAGCCAAGCTATAGGGCCGCGTTTCTTCCAGCCAACTGCGCCATTGCCCTTTACCCATAGGGAACCCGGAGATGCCGCCTTTCTGGTCAAAACAGCCGTCGGTAAAAAGGTAATACCTGCGCCCCGGTTTTAGCTCTAAAACCTGCTCAGTGATTTCCAAAGGTTCCTGGGAGCTATGGTAACCTACCGATTGGCGGGTGCCGTTGAGCCAGACTAAGGGGCCTTCAGGGTCCATGTAGGCCAGCGGCAAATGGGCCCCGGCAAAGACCAAGCGACGCTGGCTCCAATGCACCACCAACAAAGCCCCATCAAGCCCTTCATCATTTTCATCAGCCTGCTGGCTTTTTTGCAAAGCGTCGCGCAGGCCGCGGTCCAATTGCTTAAAGATCTCCGCCGGTCCGAGCGCGGTCCCATCGGCCAAAATATGGCGCAGCACAGTGGCGGCGGTCATGGTCATCAAAGCCCCAGGGATGCCGTGGCCCGTGCAGTCGAAGATCCCCAAAACCAAATATTGCGGCTCAGTCCAAAGGTAATAAAAGTCCCCGCCCACAATCTCCTTGGCCTCACTGAACCAGTAGCTCTCTGGTAAGATTTCCTTGAGTCTTTCAGGGTGGGGTAAGACCGCCTGCTGTAGCCGGTGGGCGTAGTGGATTGAGTCAACCATCTGCTGGTGGAAGAGTTGCAGATTTTCTAAGGCCTCTTCTAACTGGTGGTTCTTTTCGTCTAGCTCTAGGGTCCGCGCCTCGACGGTATCTTCTAAGTCTTTGTTTTGCTCGGTCAGGTTGCGCTGCAACCTTTGGGTGGTCAAAAAATCCTGATACAGACGGCGGCTCATGCGGTTGAAGGTATCACCCAAGAGCTTCAGCTCGTTTTCGTAAGGTGCCGAAAAATCGGCCAGCACCAGCTCTGGGTTTTTAAAATCCACCTTCTGGGCGGCGGCGGCAAGGTCCCTTAACGGGCGGCTGATCAAGATACGGGCGAAGTAGATAAAGACCGCCCAAATCACTAGGGTTTTGATAGCGGCGTTGATCAAGATCAAGGTAAAATCCCGCCGGACCCGTTCGAAGGCAGGGCGTTGGTCCGCAAACAGATGTAACGCCCCGATCAAGCGCCCTTCTAGGCGGTAGCGACTGGTCAGTTCGATAGGACGACCGATGAGTTCCGGCAACTGGAAATCGGTGGGCAGGTTCTTTAAAAAATTCCGGATGCCCTTTAAAGCGGTCCATTGCCCCTGAGCATCGTGGTGGATACCGCCGGCAAAAAGCGTCTCGCCCTGCGGCCCGGTAACTTTGACCCCGATCACTGCGGGGTTGGTCAGCAGGCCCTCTAAAGCCACCTCTAAAGAATCGTAGTTAAGGGTTTGTAGGCTGTGGCGGATGTGGGGGTCTAGGGTTTTTTGCAGACTGCCCCGGTCGGCGGCTAGATAAGCCTCGGTCTGTTGGTAATGCAACAGCATCTGCACCCCAGTCAGCAAGATCGTCACGATCAAATAGATCGAAAAGGTCCTCGCCAAGAGGTAGGTGGTCACCGAAGGACTCAGCTTTAAGCGCTGGGTGAGCCAAGACATCTACCGTTCCCCGCCCGGTCGGGGTCCGGTGCTAAAAAGGCGGTAACCGTTTGTGCGCATCATCAGACCTCATAGTGGCCCTAGACTACCCAGGGCGCTTCTATGGGTTACAAGAAAGCCGGGTAAAGCTCAAGAACTCTCCGCGATTAGGCTAAGCTCAGCTCAACGGATCAAACCGGCCAAATGCCCGCCCCGAGACTTTAGGTATTCGACAAATTTATCTTCAAAGCCTTGGGGAACCGAGTCCTGGACCGAATTTCGCTCTAGCAGGTTTTGGCTCCAATGGCGCAACTTGAGCATCCCTTGGGTCAGCGTAGGGCCGCCGCGCCGCTCGATCAGTTCCATCCGCTGGAACAGCGGAGCGATGCAGAAATCAATCAAATGGGGTTTTTCACCATTAAAAAAGGGGCCGCCCTTGAGCTGGGCGTCTAGGCGCGACAGCCCAGCGCGTAATTCGTCAAGCTTGGCTTTGTAACCGGCGGCGTCTTCAGCGCAACACATCATGAACTGAGAGCCTAACAGGCTAGAACTGAATTCGATCCAAGCGCGGTTTTGGGCCTTTACCAGCGGGTCCTTCGGGTGTGCCGAAGGGGGGCTGATCTCGTCTAGGTATTCAGCGATCACCGCCGATTCAAACAAGATGGTCGCTCCAACTTGCAATACCGGCACCTTGCCTAAAGGCGAGATCTTCAAAAACCATTCGGGCTTGTTGGCTAGGTCGATGTATTCCACCTCGAAATCCAAGCCTTTCTCTTTGAGTAAGATCACCGAACGCTGGACAAAGGGGCAAAGGTCAAAGCTGATTAGCTTTAAAGAATTCATGAATTTTTCTCCTGATTTTTCAATAGCCAAGAGGCAGAAACTTGTTAGATCAGGGTCCGGCTGGATTGGGGGCTGATCTTTAGATTGCCTTTTCTTGGTTCTACTGGATAATCTATAAGAGAACCCCAGGCTTAGGATAGCATAAAGATGTTACAAAACATTAAAATCAGAGATAAAATCCTGGCGCTATTGGCCTTGCCCGCCTTGATGTTAGCCGGGCTCAGCCTTTGGTCCTACCAAATGGGTAACGACATCCAACGTTCCCTGGACCGCGCCGGACGCACCAACGTCCCCTTTGCTTTGTTGGCCCAACAAATGGACAAAAACATTGTCCAAATCCAACAGTGGCTGACCGACATCTCCGCCACCCGCGGGCTCGACGGCCTCAACGACGGCTTTGATGAAGCCGCTAAAAACTACCAGGAATTTAACGAACGGCTCGAAAAATTCCGCGCCTTTTATCAAGCCGAAGGCAACCAAGCAGGTTTAGACCAGCTAAACCAATTGTCTTTACGGGTGGACGCCTATTACGCTATGGGCCAAAAGATGGCCCAAGCTTACATCGACCGGGGCCCCGCCGGGGGCAATTTGATGATGGCGGACTTCGACTCCGCCGCCGCTGCGCTCAGCGAGGTTTTGGCCCCCTTCACCGAAGAACAGGTCAAATTAGCCACCGCACAGTTAGGGACCACCATCGAGCGGATGCAGAGCTACAACCGCAGCAGCACCGTCTTGTCGGTCTTGGCGATTTTCATCTCTTTAGGGCTCGGTTTTTTCGTGACCGGCCGGATCTCTGGGCGCTTAAAGCGGATGGCCGTGATGGTCGCCGAAGTTGAAGCCTCTAAGGACCTACGCTGCGACCTTGGCTCCGATGCCGCCGACGAAGTGGGCCAGAGCCAGCGTGCCTTCGCGGGTTTGGTTTGCTCGGTGGGCAACCTGATCCGCAATGTCCACGGCCACACCGAAACCCTTTCGGCCTCGACCACCGAACTGGCCGCGACCATCGAAGAAGTGGACCGCAACGCCACCGAAATCAACCAGGGTACCGACCGCTCTTACCAAGCCGTCAAGAACGCCACCCGTGAGCTAGAAGAATTGGACGCCGGAGGCCAGCGGATGGGCGAAGAAACCCAACAGATGATCCAGCTGGTTAAGGCGGCCATGGCCGATACGGACCAGAGCCGCGCGGCGCTCAAAAACATCGAGCAGGCCATGGGCCGCATCGCCGACTCAACCCAAAAGATCATCCACTTCACCGCCGAAATCGCCAAGATCGGCACCCAGACCAAGTTGCTCAGCCTCAACGCCAGCATCGAAGCGGCCAAAGCAGGCGAATTTGGTCGGGGTTTTGCGGTCGTCGCGCAGGAGGTCAAAACCCTCTCTGAACGCAGTGCGACCACCATCGACCAAATCAACCGGTTGATCGAGCAATCATACGCCCATGTCAACATGGGCAACATGACCGTGATGGGGGCGACCAATACGGTAGAATCCTTAATTTCCAAGGTCACCGCCATCGACGAACGGGCCCAGGTTTTAGCCGGCGAAGTGGACCGGCAAAAACGACGCACCAGCGAGGTGGCCCGCATGTCCACGGACATCAATGAAGTGGCCTACACCAACAGCACCGCCATGGGGCAACTGGCCGAAGCGATGAAAGAGGTGGACCACACCGTCAACGATCTCTCCGCCATGGCCGAAGAGCTAAAAGACCAACTGTCGGTTTTTAAAACCTAAAGAACCATGAATCCGCTGCACCCTTTACCGAACATCCAACTAGACGCCGCCGCCCGAAAGGCGCTGGATTTAAGGGAAAGGCCCCTTTACGTGGAGATGGAGCTCTATTTTAGCTGTCTAATCCGCAAGCGGTTGCTCTTTCATGAGCAAGCACCGGCGCACCTAGAATGGGCCGAAACCGAAGGCGGAAAACTGCGGGTTGGGTATAGCTGGATGATGACCAAGGCCTGCAACCTTGGTGAAGTCAAAGGCGGCGAGCCTCCCCTGGTGCCTTTTCCGGGTGATCCGCAAAAGAAGCGGGCCTGTTGGCCCAAATGGTTGAAGCTGGGGTTCCGCCGTGGTGCTTGGACGGGCGAATATGGCTTGGGGCGTCAAAAATAAATTTCGGTTGACCTCTACCCTAAGGGGGTAGATAATAGAGCCAATCTTTGGAGTTGTGCGTGATGATGGTTAAGGTCCCTACATTTTGGTTGCATACGCTGATTGCCTTGATGGCGATGGCGTTGCTGGGCTCGGCGCAGTGCGCTGCGGCACATGAGGCCATGATGTCTGCGCCTACGCCTTCAATGGTCCACCTGGGGCATTCCATGGACCACGAGCATGGCCATACCCCGGCGGCGTTGCCGGACTGCTGCGATTCCAGCGCCCTGCCCTGCTGCGTGGACCTACAAATTTCCCCGGCCTTGACGCTGCTGAAGATCGACCCATCTCTGCTAAGCCTTCCTTTTTGGCCCCTGCTGTTCAGCTTGCCCATGACTTGGGTGCTCTGGACCCGCCGCTTAAAGCCCAAAGAAATGCCTCGGCCCCTTACGGCCCAGACCCCCGTCTCGCTCAAGCAAGTCCAGCTGAATTAGTCTGTCCACCATCGGCGTTTCAGCCTAGTGGGATAAGCCCGCTAGCGCGTTGGTTCATAGTTCGGATAGGTATTAATCCATGTTGTTAAAATCCCTTGGATGGACCCTGATCTTATTGGGGTTCTTTGCCAATGTCGGCTTGGCCGCCGAGAGCTTCCGGCAAGGCGACTATATAATCACCCAAATCAAGCTAGACCCCGGGTCCCCCGAAGTGGGGGAAAACCTACTGACTTTTAAGCTGAGCAATGTTCAGGGACAACCTATAGAGTCAGCGGAAATCGAGGTAGAAGCCTTTATGCCCGAAATGGGCACCATGCCGCGCATGTCCACCAAGTCCACCGCCGAATCCTTAGGCTCTGGGCAATATCAGGCCGAGGTGATCCTGGGTATGGCCGGTGGTTGGGAACTGCCGATCCGCATCCAAAAGGCGGGAAAGACGCTGAAAGAATTTCCCTTCGCGCTCAGCGTCGGCGCGCCGGGCTTGAACTATAAAGGGGCACCTGAAGGCGCGCCCCCAGCCCAAGTCAAGGGCCATAAACGCGGCGAATGGGTGATTGACGCCCTGGCCATTGACCCCAACCCGCCGCAAGTGGGCGAAAACCTACTGACCTTTACCCTCAACGATGCTGCCGGTAAGCCCGTAGAACAGGCCCAAATTGAGATTGAGGCCTTTATGCCCGAGATGGGCACCATGCCGCGCATGTCCACCACCTCCCAAGCCGAATCCTTGGGCGGCGGTAAGTACCAAGCCGAAGTGATTCTCAGTATGGGCGGCGGTTGGGAACTGCCGATCCGCATCCAAAAGAAGGGCAAGACCCTGGCCGAGTTTCCCTTTGCGCTCAGCGTAGGCCACCCGGACATCCTTTATAAAGGCCCCGACGAAAACGCCCCGGACCTCCCGGCGGGTCCCAACGTCTACCTGGGCAAAAAGCGGATGATGATGATCGGTGTGGAGCTGGGCAAGGCGGAGCTACGCCACCTCTCCAAAGGCTTGAGCAGCGTGGCCAGGATCGAACTGGACGAGACCCAGGTTTACGACGTTTCGCTCAAGTATTCAGGGGACGTGGAAAAACTCTTCGCCAACCGCGAAGGGGAGTTCATCAAAAAAGGCGACCCCCTCTTTAGTATCTACAGCCCCGAACTCTTCGAGGCCCAGGAAATTTTCCTGCAACTTCACCGCGATTCCCGCAGCAGCAAAACAGACCAAGTCCTTTACCGCTCGGCCCGTGAGAAACTACAGCTCTGGGACTTTAGCCCCGAACAGATGGCGGAGCTACAAAAACGCCAACGCCCGCCTAGGGCACAGGTGATCACCAGCCCCTTTACGGGCTTTATCTTAAAGAAAAATCTGGTGGACGGGGCCTTTGCTAAAAAGGGCCAGCCGCTCTTTAAAATCGCGGACCTAACCCAGCTTTGGGCGCTCGCCGAAATCTTCGAACACGAGGCCTATGAGGTCCACGCCGGGGACCGGGCGATTTTGAGCCTGCCTTACCAGCCGGGCTACCGCTTTGAAGGCAAGGTGGACTACCTCTACCCCTTCTTAGACCCCCGCACCCGCACCCTAAAATTACGCATCGAGGTGGGCAACGAAGATTTGCTGCTCAAGCCGGGCATGTTTGCAGACGTGGAAATCCGCAGTGACCAGGGGATGCGCCTGTCGGTGCCGCGCCGCGCGGTGCTGTATTCGGGGCGACATAAATACGTCTTTAAGACCCAAGGCCAGGGCTATTTTATCCCCCAGGAGGTAGAGACCGGCGTCAGCGACGGGGAGTGGGTAGAGATCACTAAAGGCTTAGAGGCCGGTCAGATGATCAGCTTCTCGGCCAACTTCCTGATCAGTTCTGAGGCCCAACTCCGCAATGCGCTGCCCCGCTTTGGTGAGCCAGAGGAGTCTAAATGATCGAGCAAATCATCCGCTGGTGCGTCAAAAACTGGGCAATGGTATTGGTCATGTCCCTAGGCATGGGGCTTTGGGGCCTCAAGTCGCTGCATGAGGTGCCCTTAGACGCCATCCCCGACCTTTCGGACGTGCAGGTTATCGTCTACACCGACTGGCCCGGCCAGAGCCCCGACTTGGTCGAAGACCAAGTCACCTACCCGATTGTCACCTCTTTATTAGGGGCACCCAAAGTCCGATACGTGCGGGGTCAAAGCTTTTTTGGGCTCAGCTTCGTGAACGTGATTTTTGAAGAAGGGACGGACCTCTACTGGGCCCGCTCGCGGGTGGTGGAATACCTTTCGGGTATCGCCCAAAAGATTCCCCCCGGTGTCTCGCCCGAATTAGGCCCCGACGCCACCGGGGTCGGCTGGGTCTACCAATATGCCCTAAGAGACCGCAGCGGCAAACGCAGCTTGGCTGATCTGCGCTCGCTGCAAGACTGGGTCTTGGCCTTTGAGCTCAAGTCCGTGCCCGGCGTGGCCGAGGTCGCCTCAGTGGGCGGCTTTGTGAAGCAATACCAAGTCCAGCTAGACCCCAACCGGCTGCGGGCCTACGACATCAGCATCGAACAGGTGGTCAACGCGGTCCGCAAGTCCAACCTAGACGTAGGTGGACGGGTCTTAGAAATAAGCGGCGCCGAGCATTTCATCCGCGGTCGGGGCTACATCCAAAGCCCCGAAGATTTGGAACTGGTACCAGTCGCGGAATTCCAAGGCACCCCGGTCTTTGTGCGGCAACTAGGCCATGTCACCATTGGCTCAGAAATGAGACGCGGAGCCGCCGACCTGGACGGAGAAGGGGAGACTGTCGGGGGGATTGTGGTGATGCGCTGGGGCGGCAACGCCAAGGAAGTGATCGACCGCGTTAAACTGCGGCTCAAGGAACTGCAGCGAGCCCTTCCCGAAGGGGTTGAGATCGTTCCGGTCTACGACCGCAGCATTTTGATCAATGAGGCGGTAGATCATTTGATCAACAAGTTGTCCGAAGAAGTGATCTTCGTAGCCTTGGTGGTTTCGATCTTCTTATGGAACATCCGGGGCAGCGTGATCGCCATCATCCCCTTACCCTTGGCGGTATTGATCAGCTTCATCCCCTTTGGTTACAGCGGCCTGACCGCCAACATTATGTCCCTTTCGGGCATCGCCATCGCCATCGGGGCAATGGTAGACGCCAGCATTATTTTGGTGGAGAACGCCCACAAACACTTAGAACGTTGGGAGGACGAAGGGAGACCGGGCCCCCGCACCGAGGTGATCGCCAAGGCCATGGCCGAAATGGGGCGCCCCCTGTTCTTCGCGCTTTTGGTGATCACCGTCAGCTTCATGCCCATCTTTGCTTTGACCGGCCAGGAAGGGAAACTCTTTAAGCCCCTGGCCTGGACCAAAACCTTCAGTATGGCCGCAGCGGCGATTCTGGCCATCACCCTGACCCCCGCTTTGGCCGTCCTGCTGATGCGGGGCAAGGCGTTACCCGAAGAGAAACACCCCATCAGCCGCGCCTTGATTGCCTTTTATGCGCCCTTGGTTCGCTGGGTCTTAAAGCGGCCCAAAAGGGTGTTGATTTTGGCACTCCTGGGCGTAGTGAGCATCTGGCCCTTGGCCACCCATTTGGGCAGTGAATTCATGCCTCCGCTCAATGAGGGAACCCTACTTTACATGCCCACGGCGGTTCCGGGCATCAGCATCGGCGAGGCGGTGGACATCGCCCACCGGGTGGGGCGCGAGATCAAGGAAGTGCCCGAGGTGGATCATGTTTTCACCAAAATTGGCCGCTCCGAGTCGGCCACCGATCCGGCCCCGCTCTCGATGATCGAAGCGGTGGTGTCTTTTAAACCCAAGTCGCAATGGCGTCAAGGCTACGACCTAGACAAACTAACCCAAGAATTAGACCGCAAGGTCCAGATTCCCGGCATGCCGAATATTTGGTGGATGCCGATCCAAACCCGGACCGAAATGTTGGCTACCGGCATCCGTTCGGCGGTGGGCATCAAGGTTTTAGGGGCCGACTTGGCTCAGGTGGAGGCGGTCGGCAAGGCCATTGAAAAGACCTTAGAAGACTTGCCGGGCACCCGTAGCGCCTTCGCCGAACGTAGCACCGGCGGCCACTTCATTGATTTCGAGATCGACCGCCAAAAGGCGGCGCGTTATGGCCTCAGTGCCGAAAAAATCCTCACCAGTTTGGCCGTAGCGGTAGGCGGAAAAAACGTCTCCATCGCCGTCGAGGGCCGAGAACGTTACCCGATCCAAGTGCGCTATGCCCGCGACTTCCGCAGCAGCATCGAGGAACTTGAAAAAATCCTGATCCCCACCCCCAAAGGGGCCCACATCCCCATCGCCCAACTGGCAAAAATCTTTGTCCGCACTGGCCCGCCGATGATCCGCGACGAAAACGGAAGGCTGGCGAGCTTTGTTTTTGTGGACATCGACCAAAACAAAACCAATTTGGGAGACTATGTTGCCGCAGCCAAAGAGCGGATCGCCAACGAAGTCCCCTTGCCGGTCGGGGTGAGTTTGGCCTGGGCCGGTCAGTACGAGCATTTGCAGCGGGCCGCAAAGACCCTAGCCACCTTGGTGCCCTTGACGTTGGCCCTGGTGGTCCTGTTGATTTATCTTAACACTCGTAGCGTCGCCGAGACCGTGATCGTCCTGATGGCGGTCCCCTTCAGCTTGATCGGGGCCTTCGGCCTGCTTTGGGTGTTAGACTACCACCTTTCGGTGGCCGTCTGGGTGGGGATCATCGCCTTGGCGGGTTTGGACGCCGAGACCGGGGTGGTGATGTTACTTTACTTAAAGCTGAGCCACCGCCGCTGGGCTGCCGAAGGCCGCTTGAAGACGCCCCAGGACTTTGTCGAAGCCTTGGTCGAAGGTGCGGCGGGGCGGATCCGGCCCAAGCTGATGACCGCCGCTTCCACGTGGCTTGGTTTACTCCCAATCCTTTGGTCTACCGGGGCCGGGGCGGGAATCATGAAGCGCATCGCCGCGCCCATGGTCGGGGGGATCGCCACTTCGGTGGTCCTTGAATTGTTAGTTTATCCGGTAATTTATTCAATCTGGCGCGGTCGCAACTTCACCGTAGCCCCATCAACACAGGAGGAAGCTTGAAAACTTTAACCTTAGCCCTTTGTTTCACCTTCTTGGGCCTAGCTCCAACCGCCTTCGCCCAAGGCATGGCCGGTATGGAAGGCATGGATCATTCCGGGAACAGCCAAATGAGCCAAAAACTAGGCAAGGCCCCGCTGGGCCCCTTCAAAAAGACCGAATATTGGTCCAAGCGCCGCCAATTTAAGGTCCTTGCCCCGCTGGTGCCCACCGGCAAGGGCATGGCTAGTTTCGAAATCACCGTTGTGGCCCGCGACAACACCCCGGCCAGTGCGGCCACCATCACTTCGGCCAGCTACCACATGCCGGGCATGGAAATGCAACTGCCCGAGGTCCAGGTAGAGGCTTTAGGAGACGGTAAGTTCCGGTTCAACTTCCCGGTACAGATGGACGGCTATTGGAAATTGGATTTACATATCGACTTGGGCGGGGTCAAAGACGTAGCCACCCTCAAGTTCATCACCAAATAGACCATGAAAGCTGTATTTAGCTGCCTTTTTTTGCTCTGGGTCCCCCTGCTCTGGGCGGCTCCGCTCCCCCAAAGGGGGGTGGGCTTGGACCAGTTACTGGAAGTCGCAGAGCGCCAAAACCCGCGCCTCGTGGCGGCCCAAGCCGCCTTGGGGGCGAGCCAAGCCAAGGTGCAAGAAGCCCAGGGCTGGGAGCCCACCCAGCTTAAGGTCCAACAGTTCATCGAACCGATAGAAACTCGCCTGGGGCCCCAGGACCGGATCATCAGCATCAGCCAGAAGCTCCCTTTCCCCGGCTGGACCAGCAAAGCCGAGGATGCGGCCCAATTGGAGGCCCAGGCGGCGGAGTACCGCCTTAAGGTGGTCGAGCGGAAAATCCGCCGGGATGTCAAGGCCACCTACTATGACCTCTGGCAGTTTGCGGCCATGCCTGAGTTGCTCGGTGAAATCCAGGAGGTGATCGAGCGGCTCGTCCAAATGGGCAGCATCGAAAGCCAACGCAACCAAAACCTTTTAGACAGCATCTTTGAAGCCCAGGCGCGTGCCGGGGAGAGCGCCTATCAATTACTGGAGATGCAAGACCGCTTAACCGACGCCCAGGTACGCCTCAACCACCTGCTAGGACGCGGCGGTGAGCCTTTGGTGGAACAAGTCGCCGCCCCCCCGCTGCCCCACTTTGAGCGCCCCTTAGAGCCGCTCATCGACCGGGCCTTAGCCCAATACCCCGGCCTTCTCGCCTTACAAGCCCAAGCGCAGGCAGACCGATTAAAGGCTCAACTCGAAGGCTCTAAAGCCAACGCTCCGGCGCTTGAACTCGGGATCAACTACTTCCAGATCGGCCCCAGCGCCAATGCCAGCTTGGCCGACTCGGGCAAAGACGCCTACAACTTAAGTCTGGGGATCAGCCTCCCTTGGGGTTCAGGTAAAAACCAAGGCCGTTTTAAAGCAGCCCAATTTGCCCAAGAACGGAGCGCCTCGGAATATGAAGAGATGGCCCAACAGGTACGCGAGCAGGTGGCCCAACACTACAACCACGTGGTCAATGCCCAACGCATGATCAAGCTGTTTGAAGAGAAAATCTTACCTCCGGCGCGGCGCGCCGGGAGCCTCAATGAGCGGCTGTACAGTGCCGGGCAAAAAAACATCGGCAAGGTGTTGATGTCCAAGGCCCAACTCCTGGACCTTGAAGTACGCTACCTCAAGGCGCAAGCCGCCTACCTCAAGTCGTTAACGGACCTAGAAGAATGGGTCGGCGTTCTTTAAAAAGGAACCAAAAAAAACCTTCTGGTCACAGCGACCTTGGAAGGGTAAAATGCCCTGAAGTAAAATAGCCCCAGGTTTCTGCATGTCCTTACGTCTGAAATTCTTTTTGAGTTTACTTTTATTAGCCACCGGTCCGCTGCTGCTGTTTTCTTACCAATCCTTCGAGCGGACCGTCGAAAGCCAGCGTAACTTCGTGGGCCGGGGTATGGCTGCCCAAGCCCAATCTTTGGTCGGGCAACTGGCGGCTCGGATCAACCAGTTTGCCCTGGAAACCAGCCGCCTCGCCGATTCTCCCTATTTTAATTCCCTATATGTCCAGCCAAGCCTCCCGCTGGGCCCCAAGGACCAACAGCGCGAAGCAGACTGGGAAAAATCCGGCGGGAACAGCCAGTGGGCTGACCAAATCTTCGACCACCCAGTTTCTCGAAATCTGCGTGAATATGTGGCCATCCATGACCAACAAATTGCCTCTATTTACCTTACAGACCGCCAAGGCCGCTTGCTCGCCGCTTCCGCCCGGGTGCCGCATTTTCTTTACAACGACCAAGTCTGGTGGCGTGAAACCACCGCAAAAGGTCAGGGAGAAACAGTCTACAGCGACCGTAGTAATCAAAAAAACGTCGATGACCAGGGCATCGGTTTGTCGGTGCCGATTTGGCGTCAGGGCCATCTGATGGGTACCTTGTTGGTGGTCCTTGACCGAGGTTTTTTAGCCCAAATTTTAAACCAGATCCCTAAGGCATCTCAAAGTGAGCGGGCCATCCTTTCGAGCCTAACGGGCAAGTTATTCTCGCCTTCAGCGTCCTTTGAGCAGCAGATGGATCATTGGACCGGGCCGTTGGATCTATGGGGCCTCAGCGGCGAATGGACCCGGCAAAGTTTCGGAGGCGAAATCTTTATGGTGGCCCATGCGCACTTCCCAATCGAGTTCGTCACCTTAAAAGAAGGGCAGGCACAAAGGGCCCAATGGGTTCTATTGATCGGGCTGCAGGAATCCTTGGCGCTGGATAACCTTTTCCAATTGCGGGGACTCTATTGGAGCTTACTGGTCTTTCAAGTGGGCCTTTCGGTATTGCTGGCCCTGTGGCTGAGCCGCTACCTCTTTAAGCCCGTAAACCAGCTGAAAGAGGCCATGGAAGACCTAGCTCAGGGCGACCAGCCCCGGCCCATTCCGGTCCATGGTAAAGATGAGTTTGCCCTCTTGGCCCAGGGGTTTAACAAAATGACGGAACGTATCCAACAGGCTACCGACCGCCTAGAAGCCGAGGTCGACCGGCGCACCGAAGCCCTACGCACCACCAACCGCCACCTGCTCAACGAGATCGAAGCCCACCGGGCCGCCGAAGACCAACTGACCGATCAGCGAAACCTCGCCCAAGAATATCTCAACATCGCCGAGGTGATGATCGTCTCTTTAGATCTAAAAGGCCGAATCCGCATGATCAACCGCAGCGGAACCAAGATATTGGGTTGGACCGAAAAGGAACTATTGGGGCGCTCTTGGCTGGAACATTGTGTTCCCAAAAGCGCCGTTGAGCAGGTCTCTAATATCTTCGAGAAGTTACTAAAGAACCAATACCAGAAAAGGACCTACGCCGAAAATAAGATTGTCCGCAGCGACGGAACCGAACGGTTGATCTCTTGGCACAATAGCGTGTTATTCGACTCCTCAGGACAACCGAGGATGATTTTAGCCAGCGGCCAGGACATCACCGACCAAAGACGCACCACCGAGGCGCTCCAATACTCCGAAGAGCAGTTACGCACCCTATTGCAGGCCTCGATGGACGCCATCTTGACCTTCAACGAGCAGGGGCGCTTGGTCTTTTGGAACCGAGGGGCCGAGTTGCTGTTTGGCTATACCGCAGAAGAAATGATCGGGCGCAGCATCGAAGAGGCCCTCCCGCCCAACCGCAGTGTCAATGACCTAGAGGCCCTAAAAACCGCGGCTCAGCGGCGTAGCCTACAGGGATTAAGGCAGGTAGACGAGGTATTGGGCCGGCGCAAAGAAGGCAGCGATTTTCCTGGGGAACTATCCTTGGCCTCCTGGGAAATGCGTGGGCACCGGTTTTATTCGGGCATTTTGCGCGACATCAGTTCACGCCGCCAAGCCGAAGAAAGCCAACGGAGGCTGCGCACCGCCATCGATCAAGTAGACGACATGGTCTTCATCACCGACCCCCAAGGCAAATTGCTCTACCAAAACCCCGCCTTTTCCTTAGACCCCCAGGTGTTTCCCCAAGCACTCTTCGTCTCGGGCAAGCTCGCCTGTGAGGAACAGAGCGAGCCCATCTACCAAGAAATCTGCCAGTCCCTCTCGGATTTTGCCGATTGGAGGGGCGAACTTTCGCGCCCCGATCCGGAGCGTGGCTTTGTCTACTACGAAGCGACCATCTCCCCGGTCCGGGCCCCTGAGGGCGGATTGGCCTCGATCGTTTTCATCTGCGCCGACGTCACCCAAGACCGGCTGGTACAAGCTCAGTTGGTCCAGTCCCAGAAGATGGAAGCCCTAGGCACCCTATCGGGAGGTGTCGCCCATGAAATCAACAACCCCATCGGCTATGTTAATTCCAACCTAAATTCCCTGGCCGAATACCTAACGGCCTACCACCGGATGTTGGCCTTTTACGCTGAGTTAGAAGAACAGGTGGAGTTGAGTCCCAGCTTAAGAGAACGCCTTGAGGCTTTAAAAGAAGAATTGGAACTGCCTTATATACTCCAAGATTCCCCCCAACTGCTTCAAGACACCATTGAGGGCACCGAGCGGGTCAAGGCGATTGTGCGCAACCTCAAAGAATTTGCCCATACCGACCAAGACCAGATGACCCCGACGGACTTAAATGAGTCTTTACGCAAGGCCGTGCAGCTGGCTTGGAACGAGCTTAAATACAAATGTGAGGTGATCGAAGCCTTCCACCCCTTACCCCTGGTGGAGTGTTACCCCCAACAGATCAATCAGGTCTTCTTGAACCTGATCATCAACGCCGCTCAGGCCATTGAAACCCAAGGAAAAATTACCCTAACCACCGAAAGCTCGGGCGGTGAGGTCCGCATCCGGGTTGCCGATACGGGAGCGGGGATTAAGCCCGAGCATTTGCCCAAGCTCTTCGAGCCCTTTTTCACCACCAAAGACGTGGGCCGGGGCACCGGGCTGGGACTTTCGGTGACCTACAACATCGTCAAAGGCCATTCCGGCAAAATAGAGGTAAAAAGCCAACTAGGACAGGGCACTGAGTTCACCTTACAGCTACCGATTTCTCAGGCCGACCGATCCACGAGGGAAGAAAACCCATGAGCAAACGGAACCTGATCTTAATCGCCGACGACGAAGCCCCCCTTCGCCGCTCCATCAAACGCCAGCTACATAAGCTAGAGGTCGACGTGATCGAAGCAGGCGACGGGGCCGAAGCCCTGAAACTAGCCACCGAGCACTTGCCCGACTTGATCTTGTTAGACGTCATGATGCCCGGCATGGACGGATTTGAGGTCTGCCGTCGGTTGCGTGCCCAGAGCGAACTGTCTCAATGTTATATTATTTTCTTAAGCGCCAGGGACCGGGTGGTGGACCGGGCCACGGGGCTGCGCGAAGGGGCCAACGATTACCTAGTCAAACCCTTTGTCCCCGAAGAACTGGTTGAACAGATCGCCGCAGGATTACAGATTGCCAACCAAACCCGCCAAGCGACCCGAGAACCCCTAACCGGGCTGTTTAACCGGCATTATTTTATGCAGCGCATAGGCGAGGAGCGCATCCGCCAAAGCCGCTACCGCTCCGATTATAGCATCCTGCTGATTGAGGCGGTCTATAAGCCCCAACTGAAAACTGAGACAGAAATCGACCAAGCCCGGGTATTGATCGCCCAAATGTTACTACGCCAAAGCCGCAAGACCGATCTAGTGGCGCGCATTGATGACGATCTCTTTGCCCTTTTGATGCCCGCGACCCGCCGAGGGGGCTCTAAAGTTGCGGCTTTGCGTCTGCAAGAGTATCTTTGCAACCACCTGCCCGACCAAGCCTTAGCAGGCCTACGAACCGGACTGGGCAGTTCTCGCGGCGGTGAGGCCTTTGAGTCGGCCCAAAGGGCGCTCAGCTTGTCCTCCATAATCCATTGCGACCATCCAAACTAAAGCCTAACTTGAAGGGGACGTCAAAAGGGATTAGCTTGATAATTAAACTCTGTCGGTACCTATGCGCGCTTCGATCCACTACCTGAGCGGATGGCTCTTGATGTCCCTTTACGGGATTCAGGTCTGTCCCTTTTTAGAAAGCCTGACGGCCTTACAATTAGGGCTCCCCTTAGCGGTGGCCTTTGGGGTTTTGTAGTTAGCCCAACATCCCCTAAAACGGCGCTGGGTGCAATCGGCCCCACCGCGCCATTGGGGCCGCCGCTCCTTTTGGATGCACTTGGGCCTGTACCTGACTGCCGCGGTCCTGCTGGCTGCTTTTAATCGGGTAGTGCACCACTTTCCCTGGGGCAGCGGGGCCAAAATCATCAGCGGCATGGCCTTCTTGGGCCTCTTTGCGGCCATGGATCTGTCTTTATCTCAAGGCAGGCGAGCCTTTGAGCTACTCTCCAAACAACCGGGCGAAGCGGGCGGGCCCGACCGTTTTTGGCCGATCCCCCGCAAGCTCTCTGCCTTGGCCTTGGTCTTAGGATTGCTCTTGGGCAGCATCTTTTTTTTGGTGGTCAACAAAGACCTAGACTGGATGCTGGGGGCCAATAAAGAGACCCTAAAGGAGGCCCAACGAGCGATCTTGCTGGAATTTGGCTTTGTGGTGTTGGTGGCGCTGGGTCATCTATTTAATCTGATCCTGTCCTTTGCAAAAAACCTCGGGCTCTTCTTCGAGAGTCAGTCCAACGTTTTGGCCCAAGTGGCCGGAGGCTCTTTAGAGCGCAACGTGCCGGTGGCCAGCAACGACGAATTTGGCCGCATCGCCCACTACACTAACCAGATGATCACTGGCCTCAAGCAGGTTAACCAAGAGCTAGGCCGCACCCAAGAAGCAACCATCTTGGCCCTCGCCAGCTTGGCCGAAACCCGCGACAACGAGACCGGGGCCCATGTTTTGCGGACCCAAAGGTATGTTCGGGCCTTAGCCGAGACGCTGGCCCAGCGCCCTGAGTTTGCCGGGTCTTTGAGCCCCCCGGTGGTGGAACTGCTCTACAAATCCGCACCGCTGCACGACATCGGCAAGGTGGGCATAGCCGATGCGATCTTGCTCAAGCCGGGCAAGCATACAGACGAAGAATTTGCCCAAATGAAACAACATGCCCTGTTGGGGGCCAAGGCGCTAGAAGTGGCTGAAAAGCACCTGGGCGGAAGCAGCTTCTTAAAGATAGCCAAAGAAATCGCCTGGACACACCACGAGAAATGGGACGGAAGCGGCTACCCGAGAGGGCTCAAGGGTGAAGAAATCCCCCTGGCGGGCCGGCTGATGGCGATCGCCGATGTCTATGATGCGTTGATTTCCAAACGAGTCTACAAGCCCGCCTTTTCCCACCAGAAAGCGGTGGACATTATCGCCGAGGGCAAAGGCAGCCACTTCGACCCGCTCTTGGTGACGTTGTTCTTCCAGATTGAAGAGCAGATCAAGGCGATAGCGCAACAATATGGCGACCAATTCACCCAATCAGAGCACTAGACGATTTGCTTATCTCAAGGCTACCTTGGAACCTAGCCTTCCAAGGAGATGGAACATGAAAGGAATTTTCGTCCTGTGCCTAGCCCTGCTGTTTGCTCAAAGCGCACAGGCCCAATGGGCTAAAACCCACTCAGGCGGCCTGGAGCTTTCGCTCGGAGCGGCGGTGGGCTTAAACCAAATTCCCGAAGAGTCGGAACTCAAGGCGACCAGCCTGCCCCAAGCCCTTTGGGGAGATTTAGGGTTGGCCGACTGGCTGCGTTTTTCCGCAGGCTACCTGCAACATAGCGCCAAGCTAGAATATACCGCCTACAACAAAGACTGGTCGCACCGCTTCAAGGTCACCGAGTGGTACCTAGCCTACCTGCACCTCTACCCCCTCTCGGACCGTTTCGACCTGCGCAGCCAATGGGGACTGACCCAGGTGAGTGCTAAAATGACCACCAACCAGGGTGCCGCCGATGCCTCGGCCAACGCAGCCGGGTGGTTGTTCGGCTGCGGCCTGCATTACCAAGTGGGGCTGATCGAAGATTTGGATATGGGCGTAGATCTCCTGATCACTTCGGCCAGCGCAGAATTAGGGGGCACTAAAATCTCCTTAGGCACCAACCAACTGCTCTTCGGCGCAGCCTACCATTTCTGAGCATGAACAAAGGACAGCAGATCATCGGGATTTTAGGCGGGCTCGCCCTGCTAGCGGGCAGTTGCCAGCGGGACAATGGGGCCAGCGCGGGGTTGCAGTCGGGCGACTTGGTTCGTTCGGCGGCCAACTATGTTGACCAAATCTTCACCAACCCAGACAGTAATGGTAACTTCGGCGGTTCCACCAACCGGGTCAAAGGCATTTACAAGACCGAAGTGAACGGCACCGAAGCCTTTAACACCGGCTACGCCTGGAGTTTAGGTTACCGCGCTCTAGGCGCTCAGGCCTATAAAATCGACCGCACCGCCTCGCCCAGCGTTGATGCCAGCCTTTCGGGAGAGCAGCTTTGGCGCTTTCAAAGCGGCCAGCTGGCCGAACAAGTGACCCGCTACCAGGGTGTCTCCACGGTGCTATATTCGAGCCGCGTAACCCAGCAGATCGACGGCAGCGGGGCTGAAGTCGCCTACAACGCCGTGGATGGCTCCGAATATAGCCGCAGTGAATCTGTTGCGCTCGCGAACGGACTGCCTAGCTCAAAGACGCTCACCTATCTGGTCACCAAAGCGGGGACCAGCCTACCGGCTGGCCAAAAGCTATACCAAGAAATCCACAACTACACCGCCGACCCCTTCGGCACCGGGGGCTGGTACCGCAGCCAGCTGGATTATTACGATGGCAGCACCGCCGGGACGCTTAGCTTAGTAGGGCGCACCAGCACCAGCCGCAGCACCAGCACCAGCGGACAGGTAGAAACCCGGACCCGCACCACCCGCTGCGAAGACGGCCTTGGCAACTTAAACCACTACAGCGCCACCATCACCCAAGCGGCCAAGACCGTTACCTGTGCTTTGAGCGGATCTTATGCTAAGCAAGTAGAGCAGGTAGTGATCGACCAGGGGGCCTCAACGGTGACCACCAGCCTGATGGACTACGACAACGCCGAGAGCTTACAGCTGCGACAAGAAACCCTCGAGACCTACGCCAACTATACCCAGCGCCGACTGAGCCAAAAAACGGTTAGTCAGTATTCAGCAGGCAGCAGCACCAGCGACTGGGACCGCACTTATCTTTATGACTCAATGGGACAGCTGGTCAGCGATACCTACCAAGCCGCCGACGGGACGGGCTTTGTGGAAACTTATAGCTACAGCGCCCAAGGGGTTTTAGATCAGGTGGACCATTGGTCGGACCCGAGCCGCAACACCAAAGACCGCCAAGACCTCTACACCCAAGATAGCGAAGGACGGATTGCCTCTAAGGAAATCTGGGATATTTCCGGTGCCACCCGCAGTTGCACCGGCCGCAGCAAGTTGGTTTATAGCTATACCCAGGACAGCAGCCTCAACCTAAGCGAGAGCACCGAAACCTATGCCTGCGCCGCCGGAGGCAGCGCCTATGAAGGCACGCCCGCTTCAAAGGTGGACAAAGTCTACAACAGCTTGGGCCAGCTGACCTCTGAATTGAGCTATACCTATAGCGGCGGCGTCTTTGTGCTTTCGGGGCGCACCGACTACCAATATGGCAGCGCCCACCAGCTTAGCACCGTCCAGTATTATAACGTCGCCGCCGGCACGGCCACGGCGACCTATCAAACCCGATATAACTACGACTCCAACCTCTTCGAGACCCACTCGGTTCCGGTCAGCAACGGGGGCACCCAATGCCTAGTGGCTAACGCCAACACCGGGTCCTGCACCACCGCCTGTAGTGCCGGGGTCACTTGTTACCTTAAAGAGAGTTATAGCTATTAACCCAGCAAGCCTCAGCTCCAAGTCCCGGAGGTAGGCCCCCGCTTGCGGCGGTAGGGCGCTCCGGGTTGGGTTAAGCCGGTGGCGGAATTCAGAATCCCCCGCTCGGGCCCGGATTTGAGCAGTCCGGCCAGCCCGCCGCGTTGGTAGCTCGCTTCTAGGCTGTCATGTAGCGTTGCCGCCAACTTGAGGTTGCGCTGGATTTCGGCCACAAAGGCCGCCGAATCACGCAGCAGGTTTTTGCTCACCACCCCTAAGACGCCCTCAATATTGCGGGCCTTACGTTCGGCCTCTAGGTCTTCGGCAGCCGTCAAAAAGAGGATCGGGTGGGGGCGGTTAAAAACATATAAAATTTGGCTCAACTCGGGACCCGAGAGTTCGGGCAATTGTAGGTCCGCTAAGATCAAGTCGGGCTTGATCAATAACGCCTTAAGCAACGCGGCGCGCCCGTCAGTCGCCGAAAAAAGGTGGAACTGCCGCGACTCGTCTAACTGCATTAGCTTCAACCGCCGGAACCACTCAGAGGGCTCGGCCACTAAAATCCTTGGCCTTGAGCTCGGGGCCAGCAGCGAGCACCATTCATGCTCTTTGAGCCGGTAATGGTAACCCGCTTTAGGTTGTTGGTATTGGGGTAGCTGGTGGAGCACTACCTGTTCTAAGCCCTGATCCAACTGATCTTCGGGCACCAGGGCCAGCAAGTTGGCGAAGCGACCCAGGAGGTGCTCCGTGTCTGCGTTGCGGGTGGTCAAGACCACCGGAATGGGCGAGCCGATCAATTCCAACAGACTCAAGAGCCCCAACCCGCCAAGCATAGGCGACTCCATCGGCGCGACCATCAAATGGGGCCGGTGCCCAATCGCTAGGCGTAAGGCTTCGACCGCATCCTTGGCGGTGGCGACTTGAAACCCCTGTTCTAGCATCACCAGTTCGGCCACCGGCGGCTGGCGCACCAATAAGGCCCGCTGGTTCGGTTCGGTCCGCATCATGGCATCTCCTCAATCAAGCCACCTTGAACGGCCCGTACCAAGCGGTCCAAATCCACTTTTTGGTAGGCCTGATTCCAGGCGACCCGCTCGGCTTCCCCGATCTTTAAGAAACTTTCTAGCTGGCGGTGTAATTCTTCGGGTTCTGACAACAACCGCTCTTTATCCAAATAACCCTGCACCGCCTTGAGGCTACGGGCCCGCTCGACCACTTCGCGGTCCTGGATGGCGCTGATAAACAAAATGGGGAAGGGGTGGCCCATGATATACAGCATCTGGGCCATCGAAGGACCGTCCAATTGGGGCATGTCCACATCGCAGAGGATCAGGTCGGGGCGCAGCATCGCCGCTTTCATCAAGCCCTCTTGCCCGTTGTGGGCCGTAAAGAGATCGTATAAGCCGGTGCGCGAAAGTTCGCGGGTGAATAGGTTGAGCATGGTCTGGGAATCATCGACCAACAAAATCCGCTTGCGCTCGCGCGGGGCCAGCAAAGAAAACAATTCGTCTTGGTCTAAAGGGAAATCTAGATCCGCATAGATGCGGCTGCGGTCGTCTTTAAGCGCCTCTTGAGCCATCGGTAAGAGCCGTTCGCGCAACTCGGACTTAAGGCAAAACCCGGCGAGATTCGAAAAGCGCTGGAACTTTCCGGCCGATACCGCCGAGCCCGTGATCAACAACACCGGAATGCGTAAGTTGAGCAGGTCCATCGCCTTGAGTACCGAAGCCCCATTGAGCTGGGGCATGTTTAGGTCCAAGGTAATCAAGCCCGGAAAATCACTAGCCGCGGCACGCAACCCCTCGACCCCGTTGCTGGCCAGCTGAATGGGCCGCTCCAAGGGGGACAACAGGCGTTTTAGAATATTTTGGACCGACGGGCTGTCGTCGATGATCAAGATCGGGCGCATATTCTCTTACGGGCAAGATGGGTGCAAACTCATCTTACCTAATAGACCAGCCTGACTCAAGCTTTTTGACCGCTAAGCCTTAAGATTCGAGGCATCCCGCAGACATGTAGGCTCCGCCTTGGGGCCTGCCAGGAAAAGGGTTTGTTTAGCTCCGCTTAACTTGCTCAATATACCAGACAACGGCTTGCTTAAAGGCGGCCAATCCATCGGGTGTTAATAGCTTTTCCATAGGAATGCCGGGGTTTGCGCCAATCTTGTCCGGGGGGATTTCAACGCTAGGGATGCGGTCAAAACGTTCCTTGAGCTCTTGGCGTAAAGTCTCATTTTCAAAAGGTGGTTTGGCCTTATGGGAGCTAAAGGGGATTTCGAGCTTGCCCGAGGTCCAGGCGCTAAAGGGGTAGTGCTTCTTTCCTCCATGCTCCAATACGGGCACGAAAGAGCCCGTTTGGCTGCCTTCGCCCCACCAAATGCGGGATACCAAGGTTCCAATCCAGTTCAATAGCTCTCGGGCAATACCTGCTTCTTCGGGGCCTCTAGTGGCCGTGATAGCATCGAAAAAGCTGTCTTCATCCCACTTGTTCCCACCGGTCCGGCGGCGGGCCTTCCGGTCCGTGCCCTTGGCGGTCTTGCCGATCACCTGGGGCACCAAGGTTTGCAGCCCTTCGCCCACATATTGAGGGATCGCTACGGCCAGCACTTCGGCGGGGCTCATTTGCTCGTTGAGGAACTCAACGATGCGCTTGAGCTCATCAGGGATTTGGTCCGCAACAAACAGCAGTCGGACTTTTCCCGCCCCTAGGTTGGTGGCTAGCTGCTCCCAGAAGGTTTCGGTTTCTTCGCTACCAAGAAAACCGCTCAAAACCTCTTCCGGCTCAGCGCCCTCAGCTGCGCAACGGGTCTCGAAGGTAGAACGGATTTTCTCGATGGGCCAGTAAACCACGGCGTTGGCCGCATAGTCGAGCATTTGCCCCACCACCTCGCGGCGGATGCGGGTGTCACTACTACGCTTGATCTCAATAAGGGTAGGGATAGCGTCTTGGTCCACAAAAAGATGATCCAAGGCCCAGCGATTACCTCCTTTTTCCTCGCCAGGAACGCCCACTTCGCGGTCAATCAAAAGCCACCTACGCGGGTCGGTTCCGTTGATCTGCTCACCTGGGATCAACTCGGGATACTTGGCAAGCAGGGCCTGCAAAACATCTTCGGTGTCGTAGTCCGCTGCTTGGAGCTTAAGCAGTTCCCCACCTTTTTGGATTAGGAAAATTCCGTCTTGCATCAGGGCCTTAGATCCATTGGGTTTAATACAAATCACTCATCTGTTTGGTATTATTAGCTTCTAATGACTTATTGGCCTGGCGCTATTTAGCGGCTACAGGGTTTGAAGCCGCCCGCTCCTTGAAATCCGGCCATGTTATCGCCCCCTTTCAGCTGGGTTTTTTTTCGGTGATCAGCAGAGGCGAAGCGTCGATGCCGGTGGCTTCCATCAATTCAACGATCCGCTCTAAGGACTGGCAAATAGCCAATTGCTGGTCCCGCTGCAAATCCCCTAAGCGGTCTGAAAGTTTGTCTTGCAGGGGGGAAGGCGCGGTCTTAGCGAAGCTTTGGCCAGCCTCAGTCAAACTGACCCAAACCACCCGGCGGTCTTTAAGGTCGCGTGCACGTTGCACCAACCCTTTAAGCTCCAAGCGGTCCAATATGCCCACTACGGTACTGGCGCTCAAAAAGACCGCCTTGGCCAAATGAGCAACACTCACAGGCCCTTGGGCGGCAATTTGGCCCAAGCAAACCAACTGGGGCGCGGTCAGGTCCGTCTGGGATTTTAGTTTTTTGGAATGTTGGTCCACCGCGTGGATGATGCGGCGCAGCGATTGGAGAATGCGCAGATCGTAGCGTTCGGCAGGGATATCGGTCGGTTGAGACATGGACTTAATATATCAATTCAACAGGTTGCCAACATGCGGTTAGGCGCATTGGGCAGGTCAAATTGAAGGTAAAAGGTTTATAGTCCCTTGTCTAGGTTCTTGAGGCCTAAGCCGATGGCCTATTCGCTGGCCTCGTTGGTGGCGCGCATTTCGGCGGCCATTTGGCGCTCTTTTTCTTGTTCAAGCATCCACTTCCAACGTTGCATTAAGCTAGTCAAGGCCCGTTGGTGTTTAAATCGTTTGTAGATGGAAGCGAGGAAGACAAAGACGTCTTTGTCCAACTTCATGTCAAAGGCCAACTCAAAGTGGTGGATCGCCGATTGGTATTCCTTTTTAGCCAAATATTCTTTGGCCAATTGGATGTAACGCAACCGCTTTTGTTCTCGCTGGTCCACTTTGTCGTTGCCCAGCAGTTCGTGGTATTCCTCTAAATAAGCCGCCGACTTAAAGCTGTCGCTGACTTGGTAGGCCAGCTTGCTGGCTTGCAGCAGCCCTTCGGGGTCGCGTTTGAAGTGCAGGGCATATTCGATCAGCGTCAATACCTTATCACCGCGCTTTGACTGGGCCGCTTTGGTGGCCTCTTCGAGATAAAAAGCCTGGGCCTTGGCTTCATATTCAGGCCTTTGCTCTGCTGGGGTCTGCTCTAGACCGTCTTTCATCAGCTTATAAGACTGACCGAAGCGCTGCTGGAAGTAAGAACAACGCGCCATGGCCCGCCAAATACGCGGTTCTGGTTCGGTTTGGGCGATGATCTGGAACAGGCCCAAGGCCTCTTGGAATTTACGTTCCTGGTAAAATTCCCGAGCCAACCGCTCGATCTCTTCGCCGGAATAAAAACCATGGGACATTTTAAGCAAATGCCCAGCCCGGATCAAGAAGACGCTGGCTTGGTGGTGGCGCTTCATCAGGCGGTAGACGAGGCCTAGATTGGTCGCATAGTATCGGTCCATCGGCTTGGCCGCCTGTTCGGCCCGTAAAATCAGGGCGGCCTCTTCAAGCTCGTCGCGGTAGGCTAGATAGATGGCCCGCAGCAGTTGGGCGTAATGGTAGGTGATGCCGATGCGCTCCATATGCTTGAGCCCATCCTGGGCGTGCTCTAGCTTTTTATGGTGCAGCGAATAGATCACCAAGTTGGCCAAATGTTTGTTCGCCGCCTCAATGCCGATGCTATCGGTGGCCATGTCCAACGCCTCTAAGGCACGGTTTTGTAACGCCTCGACCATCTCTTCAATATCGGCCAACTCAACCAGTTGGGCGGGCTCATTAGCTTCTAGCGCGTGGGGGTCGCCCATCTCGACCAAGACCTCGCGCGCCAACAGGCCCAACATGTTGCGCCCGCCTTCATACTGGGGCAAAACAAATTCTTTGATCTTCTTAAACCGCTCGATCAGCGGCTTGATGTCCTCATCAAAGGCGTCCACCTTGGCCCCCAAGGCCGCCAGATTGAGGTAGGGCAGATCAAATTTTTTGTTGATCTGGATCGATTTTTTGTAGTGTTTTTGGGCCTCTTCGAACTCACCCAGGCGGCGGTACAGGTTGCCTAGCTGGTTATAGAGCTTAGGGTCCTGTTCGAAGAAGGTGGATAGAGGCTTGCCGATGGCCAGTGCGTCGGGCCAGCGCTGGTTTTGCATGAAGCCGTTGAAGAGGTTGAGCATATAAGGCGCAATCTTTTCACGGCCCAATAAAATGGCCTGACGGAAGCTTTGCCTGGCTTGATCGTTGTTCTGGTTGTCTAACTTAACCAGACCTTCGATCACCAACTGCTCCGCCTTCTTTTTCTTGCTGGCTGGTAAGATCGCCGCTGCTAACATGGGGGCCCCCTCCTCCTGGGACATTCCTTTCGCTTTCACTTTGCCACCTTAAACGCAACTAGGCAATCCGGTAAGTCCCTGACGCTATTTTCCTTCGGGACTTTTCCTTAGCTTATTGTACTAAATATTACATATAGCTTCTTATCCCCTTGAAGGGGTTTTCCTGGGCCGAGGCCAAGCGTCGCTGGTCCTTCAGCGGTAATACCCTGGCCAACTGGTGGTCTGGATCAAAGAACCGGGTGGCCAACAGGGCGTAACTCCCGTCGCGGACTTGCAGTTTCCCATAGGCACAAAGAAAGGATTGCCGGTCGATAACCGAAGCAAATAGGGCGTAAACCTGAGGCGTTACCGCTAATTGCAGGGTGCCCGCCTCGTCTTCTAAGGTGATGAACAACATCCCCTTGGCCGTACCGGGCGACTGCTTGACCAGCACCATCCCAAAGACCGGCACCAAGGCACCGGGGCGGAAGCGGTCCAACTGGCCAAAACCGGCCAGTTGCTCGGTGGGTACCGGATAGACCCAGGCCTGTTCCTTGATCAGCTCGGCCATATGCCGACCCAGGCTGGTTCCGGTGGCGCGGTAGTCCAGCTCCACTGCCTCCATTTCCCCCTCAAGGCCAAAGGGCACCGGGGCCTCTACTTCGGCCGGGTGGGGTAGGTAGCTGAGCCTATGGTCATAAAGCGGGGCCTCGGCCCGCCAGAGCGCGGGACGCCGCTGGGCCCCCAGATCGGCCAGGGCGTTGGCCGCCGCCAAGGCGCTGAGTTGGTCGCGCTCCAGCGGCACCTGGGCCAAAAAGTCTTCCAGCCGCCGCCAAGGAGCTGCCGGGCTCCGCGCGGCCACAATCCGCCGGGCCACCGACTCGCTCAACCCCTTGACCCCGTTCATCCCCAAACGCAGCGCCAAAGGCCCGCTCTCGCTCCGCTCCAAATCCGCCTCCCAGCCCGAATACCGGACCGAAATAGGCCGGATCTCCACCCCCGCCTTGGCGGCGGTCTTGATCAGCGTATCTGGCGCATAAAAACCCATAGGCTGGGAATTGAGCAGCCCTGCAAAAAAGGCCGCCGGATAATGACACTTCAGCCAAGAGGTGGCGTAGGCCAGCAGCGCAAAGCTCGCCGCATGGCTTTCGGGGAAGCCATAACTAGCAAAGCCTTGAATCTGCAACATCACCTCGTTGATGAAGCGCGGCTCGATCCCATTTTGTACCATCCCTTCAATCAACTTATGTAGCCAGCGCGAGAGGTTGCCGGTCGAGGAAAAACCGCCGATGGACTTGCGGATCAGATCCGCTTCGCCGGGCGTAAAATTACCCACCGCCATAGCCACACGCATCAGTTGCTCTTGGAAGATGATGGTGCCGAAGGTGCGCTTTAAGATGGGCTCCAGCTTCGGGTGTGGGTAGGCAACCGGTTCTAAGCCGTTGCGGCGGCGCATATAAGGGTGCTTCACCCCCGCCAAAATCGGGCCGGGCCGGATGATCGCCACCTGCACCACCAGATCGTAAAAATGCTGGGGCGCCAGCGAAGGCAGGCTGGCGCGCTGGGCGGCCGACTCGATCTGGAAGACGCCGATGGTGTCGGCCCGGCGGATCATCTCGTAGGTGGCGGGGTCGTCCTGGGGGATGTCCTTAAGCTCCATGGCCCGCCCGTAGTGCCGCTCGATCAGGTCAAAGGACTTACGGGCAGCGGTCAACATGCCCAGCGCCAAGAGGTCGATCTTAAAAAAGCCCAGCGCCTCTAGGTCGTCCTTGCACCACTGGATCACGCTGCGCCCCGGCATGCTGGCCGGTTCTTGGGGCACCAAGCGGTCGATGGCTTGGTCGCTGAGCATAAAGCCCCCTGAGTGGATCGAAAGGTGCCGGGGCGCTCCCTTGAGCCGGTTGGACATGCGCTCCCAAAGGCCCCAGAGGTGCTCGGGCATGCCCACCCCTTCGGCAGCCAGCTCTTCTTTGAGTCTCCCTAACAGGTAGCCTCTGGGCTGGGAGCGGAATTCTAAGGTCTTACTACGCTTGGCGGCGCGGTCTAAAATCGGCTCGGGTACGCCCAAGGCCTTGCCCGAAAACCGCAGCGCGCCCCTCCCCCGGAAGGTGACCACATTGCAGACCATCGCCGCCCGCTGGCGACCATAACGCCGGTATACGTACTGGATCACCTCCTCACGCCGGGCGTTTTCAAAATCCACATCAATATCCGGCGGGTCGCCGCGCTCGATGGAGATAAACCGCTCAAAGAGCAGGTCAAACTTGGCGGGGTTCACCGCCGTGATGCCCAAGGCATAACAAACCGCGCTGTTCGCCGCACTGCCGCGCCCTTGGCAAACAATCCCCTGGGACCGCGCCCAGGAGACAATATCCCAGACGGTCAAGAAGTAGTCAGCAAAGCCCAAATGGGCGATCAGCCCCAATTCCCGTTCGATCTGCTCCCCTACGGAGCTAGGCAAGCGGGCGGCGGCTTGGCGGGCCTGCTCTTCTAGGTAACTTTGGGGGCTGTGGCCTTGGGGGATCATCTCCTTGGGGTAACGGTATCGCAGTTGGCCTAAATCGAAGTTGAGTTGGTCGGCTAATTCGGCGGAGTGTTCCCGCATCTGCTCATAATCGGGCAGGCCGCTATAGAGCTTGGCCAGTGCTTCGGGGGAGTGCAAACAACGGCGGGCATTGGGGAAGAGACGCCCCGGAATTTGGGCAATCGGACGGTTCGCCCCCATGGCCAAAACCAAGTCCGAGAGGTCCTTTTGGTCCGGTGAGGCGAAAAAGGGGTCTTGGGCACAGAGCCGACGAGCCCCCAGGTGGCGGCTTAGGGCCAGGGTAGGCGTTATCCAGCGGTCTTCGGCGGCGTGCAGGTGGCGGCTTAGGGCCAGAAAAAACCGCTCGCCAAAGTGTTCGCGTAGCGCCCCCAGCCGGGCAATCAACTCGGCGCTGGGTTCTCCGTTGCCTTGGCGGAGCGCCCCGCGCATCGGCTGGATCACCGCTAAGCCTTGGGGCGGGGTGGCCAATAGGTCGGCCAAGTCCACTTGGGCCCGGTGTTTACCGCCCTGCAAATGGCTCCGGCTGATCAGGCGGCAGAGTTGGTGGTAGCCTTCGGCATCCAGCGCAACCAGCGCCAGGGTTTCTTGCAACAACAGGGGCCGGTCTTGGTCGGCCTTCAGATGGACCTCGGCACCCGTAAAGAGTTGGAAAGCCCCCAATTCGGGCCGGTCCATCCGCCGTTCCTGCCATTTACGCCAAAGCCGGGCGGTGCCGTAAAGCCCGTCGAAGTCGGTCAGCGCCAAGCCTCGGTAACCAAAGCCGAGAGCGCGGTCCAGCAGTTCTTCGGGGTGGGCCGCGCCTTGCAAAAAACTAAAATTGCTGTGCCCGAGCCATTCAACCCAGGGCTGGTTGGGTGTCTTCATGTTGCCTTTAGGGGCTTTCTGGGTTTTCTCAAGTTCGCCTGAAAAACAAAAAATAGCTGGTTATGGTGGCCATGGGGCCTTCGGCCCCACTTATTTTCTTCCCCAACAATCTTTGCGTTCCACGCTCTAGCTAGCCAAGTCCTCAGACCTGCGGGGTATGGGTCTTAGGTTCCCTCTGAGCCAAGCGACTTAGAGCCCCTAGCCGCGCTAAGCAGCTTTGAGGCCGTCAAGCCGAGGGCTGCGTGGGTAGCAATGCGAGCCTTTGAACGTTACATACACAAAAGCGAAGCAGCACTCCCTCTTTTCGGGGCCAAGGGGGGGCACAAGGCTGCCGGGCAGAATAGAGGGATGGGACTTCTTTCTTTGGCTGGCAAAGAAAGAAGCAAAGAAACCAGCCCTCACCTTCGCGACCAAGACCCCCTACGCCTCACTCGCTAAAAGCCAAAAACTCGCCCTCGCTGCGCTCGAAGCTCGAACAGTTTGGCTTTTTTAACGCTCGCTTCGGCTAGGGGCTCTAGGCCGCTCGCCAAAGGGAACCCAAATGCCCTACACCGCAAGCTTTGGGTTTCCCGCTGCAAAAAACTAACGGTCCCCTGATTTTTAGGGCTTTTATGATCTCCCCGTTGGCGTACTGGCTCTTAACGGTGAGCCACTTGGGGGCTGGTTTTTTTGCTACTTTTTCGTTGGGGGTTGGCTTCGCCAACGGTTTAGGATGCGCAACCGCCGCTGGCTCGCGTCGTCACACACGTCGCCCTCGGCCTACGGCCTCGAAGCTCCTTAGTGAGCCAAAAAAGTAGTCCCATCACTTTTAACCTAACAAGGGCTTAGTGCTCCCCAAAACCCTCGTAGCAAGGGGCTTTAAAGTTCCCCCGTTGGTGAGCCGCTTAGAGCCCCTAGCCGAAGCGTAGCGGCCAAAATGCCACCTGTTCGAGCTTCGAGCGTTAGGGAGTCGGCTTCGCCGACGGCTTACATGAGCAACACTCGCCAGCTCGCGTCGCTACGCCCGCAGCCCTCACTTCGTTCGGTGCTGCTTGGCGGGGCGAGTTTGGCATTTTAGCGGAGTGAGGCGTAGGGGCTCTTAGCGGCGAGCCATTTGGGGGCTGGTTTCTTTGTTACTTTCTTTGCCAGCCAAAGAAAGTAATCCCATAGCTATTAACCAACCAAAGCTTTATGCTCCCTAGAACCTAGAACCTAGAACCTAGAACCTAGAACCTAGAACCTAGAACCTAGAACCTAGAACTGTGATCACTCTTGCTGGATTGAGTTTCGTCTTAAAGTCCCTATATAGTATCGGCTGCGCCGATGGTTTTATGTGAGCAACGCTCGCGGCGGTGGCACCGCCTAAAAATTTATCCAAACACCCCCTGCTCAAACCAATCCCCCCGCTCATCGCGGTACCCCCAAAACCACTTCGGCCCCCGCCGAAACCGAAAATACTCCCGCGCCACCGTCCCCGGAAGCCCCCACCACTTCGCCGAAACACTCTCACAAAAAACCGCCCCCCAAGGCGGCCCCTCCAAAGCAACCGCCTCACGCCGCAGAAATAACGGACGCTGCCGCGCGGCGTCCAGCAAAGAGGGCTCAAATAAAACCGCCTCGCTATCCCCCGCGCTGCCCCAGGGTTCATAAGAATCCTCAGGCAGCCAGTCCCAGACCGGTGCATAACGCTGCAACGGCACCTCCAAAAGGTTCTCCAAAGAAGCCAAAGCCTCCAACTCACTCCGCTCGGCCGCCAAACCGCCAAAGAGATCCAACATCAAGTTGGGCTCTTCTACGGAACGCAACAAAGACAGCTCCCAACCGATCATCGGGGGGGCTTCAAAAAACACCTCTTCGCGCCCTTCCTCAACCCGAAAGGACTGAAGCCGCGCGGCCTCAAAAACCAACTGCGCACGGGTCAGCGCCGTTTTCTGCTGGCCCCGCTCGACCTCTAAGGCATGGGGGTGGCGGAAATCCAACTCCAATTCCAAAGGGTCCCCGTCTTCAAGCCACACCCGCCAGCCTAAAGCCAAGACCTGCCGCTCTGGGGCCAAGTCCGCCAAGCGGTCCAGGTCTTCGATCAAAAAAGGAACCGCCGCCTCCCATTCAAAAATATTGTACTCCAAGACCCGCCGCACCTGGGCGGGGGGCTTGGGGGCCAGCGGCTTCCAAGGAAAGGGGTCCGCCTCGGGCTGCGACTGGCCAAAGCTCAAGGCCCAAAGGTCGGCTAACAGGCCGCCGTAACGCTGGCCGATCCCCTGGGCCGGTAAAATCCGCGCCTCCTGGGGCCGGTCCAAACCCAACCGGTGGACTGCCTGCAACAGCCGGGTCCGCTGGCGGCGGAATCCGGCGGCCTTAAAGCCTTTGCGCTCCTCTAAGTGTGGCGTGAGCCGGGCCAAGGCCCGGTCCCAGGCCCCCCAAGAACAACGCTGCCACAACTCGCCCCCGCGCCGCCCCTCGGCGGTCACCAAGCCGCCCAAATTCCGCTCCGCCTGGGCCTCTAACAACAACACCGCCGCCCAAGGATGCCCGGCAATCGCCGCTCGGTAGCCGGGGTCTGGGGCCAAAACGCCCGGCGGGGCGCTGCCAAAAAGCCGGTCCAACACCCGCCGCCAGAGTGCCGCCAAGCCGGTATCCAACTGGGCGGCCCGGCCCTTCCAATAACTTAAGGTCGGCCCCAAGGCCATCAACCACAAACCATCCCCAAAATCCATCACCTCAGGACTCAAGCACCACAGCGCCTCAGGCGGCGGCTCAGCCCCCAACTCAGGCCCCAAAACAACTGCCTGAGGGGCCTCTGATCCCTGCTTCGCAAAGGGCAACAGCTCCAAACCCTCGGCGGCCCCCTGGGGTTCCGGATTTTGGGCCAGAGGCTTCAAGGCCAAGGCCGGGGGCAGGTCGTGGCACTTTAAAGCTAAATAGGGGCCCAAGGCCCCCCGGTGGCGCAGCAGCATAGGCCCTCTACCTTGTGGGGGCCAGCGGCCCGGTCAGGTCCTCGGCGCTCAGGCTCATTTCTTGGGCCCTTAGGCCGCGCAACGCCTTGAGTTGCCAGTTCCCATCGGGACGCCGCCAACCGTTAACCCGAAAGCGAGCCCAGACGTTGCCCAGTTTGTTGGACAGAAAAAAGGGCCGCAGCACCAAAACCGCCTGCCCCTGGGTGCGGGCACGGGCCTCTAAGAAGGAAAGGGCCCCCCGGCCCAGCCGGGGCGGACTATCTAAGACCAACAGGCGGAACAAGGGATGGACCAGCGCTGGTTGCAGGTCCTTGAGCGGGTCGCGGCTTTCGGCGAAAACCAACCGTTCGGCGGCCACCCCGGCGGCCAAAAAAGCAGGCGGGAAGGGCTTCCAGTCGTCATGGCAAGAAATCCACAGACACCAATGGGGGCCCCCTTGGGCCGTGCCGGTCGCCGCCGCTAAGTAAGGCATCAACAGCGCCCGCCCCTCAGAACCCAGCGGCAGGCCCCATTCGGTCAGGCCGCCTAAGGGCAACCCGCCCTCTAAAAACTGGTCTAACCCAGGCCGCCCCGAAAGCAACCGCCGGGGCCGCCCCGCCGGACCCAGACGCAGCCCCTGACCCAACAACTGCTGGCGCAGCACTTGGGCCTTTGGTTGTGACTCAAAGCTGATCTGTTCTGCGTTCATGGCGGTTTGGCTCCCTCGTTAAAGGTCCGTTGATCTCACCCATATAGTATACATTTGTTCACCTTATTGCAACGAGTTTGCGCTAAACTTGAGGGGAGTTGGTGGGGAGGGAAACAAAGGCCTAGCTAGCCAGGGGAGTGCCCAAGAATCTGAAAGAGACGAAAACAAGAGGGGTCCAGGGGGCATCGACCCTTGGTGCTCCTACTCCAATAAGCGAGTTCAGCGATGTTTGAGAGCGGATGGAAAAGTACAAAAAGGGAAAAGATCAAAACAGTGACATCTGACATCCCCAAATAGCAATACAAAGAACTTTCGCTTTGAAGTAACGAAAAAATTAGATACATATCAAAGGGGATCGCGGACTTTGCTCGGGATCGGCTTCCACCTGGGGGCAAATCCCAACGGAACCTTTTCAATCGAATCAAATGCCAGAAGAAAGAAGTTTTGTCACCATTCCTGAAGAGCAAGCACCGCTAGAAGGCGACGATACAAGCAACGACGAGGTGGATATTCGCTCCCCCTTTGATCCTAGCCAAATTCGGGTGGACACCAAAACACCCACTTTGGACGTGTTGATCCGCAGAATGAAGAATGAAGAGATCGATATGGCCCCAGATTTCCAACGTTACGGCGGCGTTTGGAGGATCGAGGCGGAAAGCCGATTGATCGAATCCTTGCTGATCAAGATACCCCTACCAGCTTTTTACTTCGATGCCAGCGACGATGAACGTTGGTTGGTGGTTGATGGCTTGCAACGCTTGACCACGATCAAGAAGTTCGTGATCGACAAGAGCCTACAGCTCAAGGGGCTAGAGTTCCTGCATGATTATGAAGGCAAGTGCTTTGATGATCTATCTCGAGCGCTGCAACGTCGGATTGAGGAGACCAGCCTGGTAGTCTATCTCATTCAGCCAGGCACCCCCCATCGGGTGAAGTTTGACATTTTCAAACGGATCAACACTGGCGGTCAGCCCCTCTCAGCCCAGGAAATCCGGCATGCACTTAACCAAGGGAAAGCAACCGTTTTCCTGAAGGAATTAGTTGAGATGGACTGTTTCAAACAGGCTACAGCGGGAAGCATTCCTTCCAAGCGAATGGACGACAGAGAATGCGCACTGCGCTTTCTAGCCTTTTCGATGACATCTCCAGAGCAGTATGACGAGGATAACTTCGACCTATTCCTACACCAAGCGATGAGCCGTCTGAATGAAAGTAGCGACGAGGATTTGGCGCAGTTGAAGACTCGGTTTCAATTAGCGATGGAGACTGCCTATAAATTGTTCGAAAACGATGCGTTCCGAAAACGATTTGATTGGGAGGCAGGCCGTTCACAGATCAACAAGGCTCTCTTTGAATCGTGGAGCGTCAACCTCGGTGCCTTGAACTCAGACGAGGTGAAACGACTGATCGAACGACAGAACGACCTTAAGAGACGCTTCATCAATTTGATGCACAACAAACCCTTCGAAAGCGCCATCACCCAGGGGACCGGGTCGGTCAAACGGGTGCGAATGAGATTTGAGCAGATTGGTCTCATCATTCAGGAGACCTTGCAATGATCCAGTCGATTCAGTTGGTGAACTTCAAATGTTACCAAGACGAGCATATCCCCTTGGGCCCCTTAACTCTGCTCTCAGGTATCAACGGCATGGGTAAAAGCACTGTGCTGCAATCACTGCTCTTGCTTCGCCAATCGGCGGTGGTAGACCGGCTAGGGGAATTGGGAGCCTGTTTGAACGGCCCTTTAGTGAATCTAGGGCAAGCCGACGACCTGCTTTTTGATTTTGCCGAAGATGATCGGATTCGGCTGAAAATTACCGGTTCGGACGGATGCTCGTTGGTCTTCGACATGAACGCAATCGACAAGAAAAAACGACACCTGAGCCTAAAAAATGCGCCCACCCCCGAGAGCCTAGGGCTTATAAACAAGCCCGGTTTCTATTACCTGCAGGCTGAACGGTTGGGGCCACGAATCGCTGCTGCACTGGTCGCCGAGGAAGCGGTCAAATATAGTCGGGTGGGAAAATCGGGCGAGTTTGCGCCGCATCTGCTCGCGACCAACGAGCGCAAGCCTTTGGCGATAAAAGAATTAATGCACCCGAAACAGCCTGAGGCAGGTCTACGCTTTCAAGTCGAGGCATGGCTGTCCGAAATCGGACAGGAACCTAGGATTCGGTTGAACACCCAAGACGACCAAGACTTGGTGAGCATGAAGTTCTCATTCGTCCGGGGAGGCCTGGAAAGCAACCCCTACCGAGCGACCAATGTCGGCTTCGGTCTAAGCTACAGCCTACCCGTCTTCGTTGCCTGCTTGAGCGCTGAACCAGGGGACCTGATCCTGATCGAAAACCCAGAGGCCCACCTACACCCGAAGGGACAAGCCGCCTTGGGACGCTTTTTGTCCTTGGTGGCGGCCAACGGCGTTCAGGTGATTGTTGAAACGCACAGTGACCACATCCTCAACGGAGTGCGGATTGCTGCCAAGACAGAACTAATCCGCCCCGAGGATGTAAAAATTCATTTCTTTGACCACGACAAAGAGCGCAACAGCACCTGCAGAATTACCCCTAAACTGGACCGAGACGGAAGGCTAGACCAGTGGCCGGAAGGTTTCTTTGACGAATGGGAAAAAAGCTTATCAGACCTCTTGTAAACAGCTTGCTATATGGACCAAATTCTAAATGAACGTTCTCTTGAGCAGCCTTATCAAAATCGAAGCAAGGCACGACAAGGTATTAAGCAATTTGTAGAGCTGTCTTTGCTGTTGAAGAAATTTGGTTTTTCGACTGGTATCAGGACTACTCGTGATTTTTCCACACGACCCTTAACCCCTGATCGAAGCGTCTACGATTGCATATATGACCGCGAAAATCGAGGAGACCCTACCTTTCAACTATTTCTCACAATGGTTTCTAAAGCGCCATTTATCGAGGACCTACTGGAAAATCGGGCGAATTACAATTTGGTAGAGTACAAATACCATGACGCACCTGCGCTTGGATTAGCACTAGCCCATCAGACCAACAACTTCGTGTTGTCTTTTCAGGGTGACCAGCGGTTTGAAGCCGATCAGTTGCAGCTGGAAATGATACAATTCTGTAATGAGCAGATTGAATCCAGCCTAGTATTGGTCCCCAACTTGAGCTGTGCAGCGCAGGCTCAAAAAAGACAGCAGGAAATCCTAAACCTGCAAGGAAAAGTCAAATCAGGAGCTGATTTGGTGCAACAGGCAGTATCACGCTATCCCTTTATTGCACTCTGCGATTCAGCAAAAAAACAATTGATGGCACTGAATGGTAGCGAGCTATATTTTAGCGAAATCCAACGACATTTGCAGATACTCAACGACACAATGCAATCTTGGGAAGCCGGGCCCTTCAGTCCAGAAGGTCTGACTTGGTCCTTCGAATCGCAACCCACAATGACTAATTCTGATCTAAAAGCAATGAGGACTTTTAGGTGCCCCGATGGGAGTCAAAGGATATGCGAGCGGCACACAAAGATGATGAGTGCAAACCAACGCATCCACTTCCTACCCTTGCAAGAGGAAGGCAAAGTTTTAATCGGCTATGTCGGCATCCACTTAAAGACGTCAAAGGATTAGATCCCTTTAAAATGTTTTTTATTGAGATATTCGGGTGTAAGCTGTGATTCGGTTTAATCTGTCGAAACTCCAAACCCCAACAGCCCGCCCCGGAGCGAATCCGGGGCGGGCTGTTGGGGAGAAGGCTAGAACAAAAACTAACGAAGCTTTAGCTCTTGCTGCTCTCTTCGTAGCTCTTGAGTTGGGCTTCCATGTGAGCTTTTTCTTGTTCGTCCTGCATGCGGACGGCCTCGATCCGGTCTAGTTCGGGGTTGCTTAAGATGCCCAACTGGATGGCGCGCAGGGGTTTCATCATGAAAGTAAAGACCAAGAAACCAATGCCAAAGACCATGCCCGAAATTTTCACTTCGTTGATGGTGGGCTTGTATTCGAAGATTTCACCCAGCGGGGTGGGGATAAAACCGGGGATCACAAAACCCATCCCCTTTTCGATCCAAATCCCGGCCACCGCCAAAGCACAAGCCAAGATCAAGGTCTTGCGGTTTTTGCGGGTTTTTTCGATCATCAAGAGCACCACGGCGGTCAAGTTAAAGGCCTGGGCCGTCCAGATCCAACCGGTCAGACCGCTCTTCCCGCCGAGCCCTAAAAACAGGTAGTGGGCGCTGGCCGAGTGTTGCCCCTCGGCGTAAAACTCCACGAACAACTCGGCGATCAGCATGATGATGTTGATCTGCATCGACACCGCCACAATCACCGCCAACATGTCGATCACCTTATTGCCAATCTGGTACTTGGCGATCTTGTCCATGATGAAGAAGGTGATGATGATAAAGGCCGGACCGGCGCAAAAGGCAGTCGCCAAAAAGCGCGGAGCCACCAAAGCGCTCGACCAGAAGGGCCTTGCGGTGTTTGAAGCGAACAAGAAGGCGGTCACCGTATGGATCGAGATCGCCCAAAACATCGAGAGCACCGCCCCGGCAAAGACCAACTTCTTGTTGTAAGGCCGATTGTGGTACTGGTGGTAAAGGATGTAGCCGGGGATCAACAGGTTGAGCACAAAATACCCATTGAGCACCACTACGTCCCAGGTCAGCAAGCTGCTGGGCCAGTTAAACATGCCCGGATAGGGGCTTAGGTGCCAGATCCGGTCCGGCCGACCGAGGTCCACGGCCACAAAGAGCATACACATCAAGCTAGCGGCGACCGCCAAACCCTCACCCAACAAGACCACCCGTTTGGCGTCGTCGTTGTGGAAGATATAGGCGGGGATCACCAACATCACCGCCGCAGCGGCGACGCCGACCAAAAAGGTAAAGTTAGAGACATAAAAGCCCCAACTGACCTGATCGGACATGCCGGTCACCACCAAGCCGTCCTGGGCTTGGCCCATATAGGTAAAAGCGCCCATAGAAATGAAGAACAGGAGTACCCCGATCCAAGTCCAGTACAGGCGACCGCCCGAAAGGGAGGTTTTTCCGCAGTCGTAAAGGAAGCGCAATAAGTTCATGAGACCTCTAGTCGCTGTAGTACCAAAACTTGGGTTCCGTGTTCAATTCTTCTTTGAGGCGGAAAACGTTTTTGTTTTCGAGCACATACCGGATCTCCGAATCGGGGTCCAATAGGTTGCCGAAGACTCGGGCCCCGGTGGGGCAGGCCTCTTGGCAAGCGGGCATCTGCCCGTTACGGGTGCGCTGGATGCAGAAGGTGCATTTCTCCATCACGCCCTGAAAGCGGGGGCGGTTGCCTAAGTAGTGGGTCTCGGGGTTGACCTGCTCAACCGGAAGCTTAGGCTCGTGCCAGTTAAACTTGCGCGCCCAATAGGGGCAAGCGTTGGCGCACATACGGCAGCCGATACACCAGTTATAGTCAACCACCACAATCCCGTCGGGCTCTTTCCAGGTAGCCTTAACAGGGCAGGCCTTAACGCAGGGCGGGTTTTCGCAGTGATGGCACTGTACGGGCAGATAAAACTTACCCGGCTGGGGCACTTTGGTTTCCCCGTCGCCATAATAATGGTCGGCGGTCTCCAAATTCATGGTGCCCTTTTCCAGCTCAAGCACCCGGATGTATTCCAGGTCCGGGTCCTTGGACTGGTTGTTTTCGGTGGTGCAGCCTTTAACGCATTCGCGGTAGCCCTTGCACTTGGAAATATTCAGCGCGTAGCCGAACACCACGCCTTCAAGAGGCTGTTCATTCTCCACCTTCACCTCCACGCCATAGATCGCTTTATACTTGCGTTCTAAGCGCTCCAAGACCACTTCAATTTCTTCTTCGCTCATGCGCTGGTAGTGCTGTTGGAAGAAGGAATGCCAATGGTCTTCGAAAGTTTCTTCGCCATGATGTTTTTGGCGTTGCTCGGCGGTGAGCGTACCGCCCGAAGACGCGAGCGCTCCGGCCCCTACGGCCGCCCCCAGGCCCAGGGCCTTTAAGGCAGCTCGGCGTTTAGGGTCCGGCTGATTGTTGTTTTGAAACTTCATTCCTTAGGCTCCTCTTTGCCGGTCGGTTCGCTACCGGGGTGCTTTTCCCAAAGGTTATGGACACCATGCATCTCACTGGGCACCACCTCTAAACCCATCCGGGCGACGGGCTTAACACGCGGCACCCGGGGCCTGATGGCCGGATTGTGCGGGTTGTGGCACTCGGTACAGTTGGTCAGCTTTTTGGGGCCATTCCAGTTGGCCTTGCGTTTGCCGTGGCCGCCATAAAAGAAGTCCTTCTGGCGGGCAAAGTGGCACTGGCCGCAAAGCAGATAAGACTCATTGAAGCTGATCGGCTGCTTTTTAAGGCTCCAGAGATGGTCGCGGTCGTTCTCGTTGTGGCAGGTCAGACACCAATAGCGACCCTGGCCGTGGTTGAGCTTGACCTCTACATGCATGTCCGCTAAGGAGCGCACCTTGGGGTTGGACTTGACCATCTCGCCGTGGCAGTTACTACAGGGGTAGTAGATCAGTCGGTCGGTGCTGGGGTCGGTGACAAAGGCGGGAACCTTAGCGATAGCCTCACGAGGGTCGTCGTACTGTTTGGCCGCCGGTTTGGAATCGTGGTCCGAGCGGATCTCCGAACTATCGAGGGCAAAGACCCCAATAGCCCCGAAGCTCAGCGCGAACAGCGCGAGAAAAAGTCGTCTCATGGCACTCCCGTGGTTTGGAGCGGTTAGGCCTTTCCCAAAAGCCGAAGCATAATCGCTTTTTGGGCAGGCAGTCGGTTTGACGCTTGCTCGAAGATGATCGAACGATCCTCCTCGACCAATTCTTCGGCGATCTCATAGCCCGGATGGATGGGCATATCGTGCATCACCTTGGCTGCACTCCCTTTTAGGAGGTCCGCATTGACCTGATAAGGGAGCATGGTACGGATTCGTTCTTCCTTGAGTTCTTTCGCGCTGGGGTCGTTAAAATATTCCATATTGACCCAGGTGTCGGTGTAGACATAGTCCGCATCCTTCACCGCCGCCTTAGCGTCTAGCGTTTCCACTAAAACCCCCGCTTGGCGCGCCTGTTCGAGCACTTCATGGTCCCGGTCTTCCTTAGGGGCCACCGGACAAACCAGCGTCAGCTGTACCCCAAAAACCGGGGCCAGACTGACTAGGCTATTGCTCACGTTGTTCATCACGCCCACGTAGGTGAGCTTGGCTCCTTCTAAGGAACCCCGGTCCAACCGGATGGTCAGCATGTCGGCCAAGGCCTGACAGGGGTGGTATTTGTCGTCGCAGCCGTTGATCACCGGCACCCGAGAGCCTTTGGCGATTTCTTGTAACTCGCTGTGTTCCTTAACCCGCGCCATCAAAATATGGGCGTTGGTCGAAAGATAAGCCGCCTCATACCAAGTACGGGTCAAGCCAAAGTTGGAACTGCGCCAATCCAGATAGATGGCGTGTCCCCCTAATTCGGTCATACCTGCTTCAAAGGAGACCCGAGTGCGGGTCGAGGTTTTTTGGAAAAGCATGACCAGGGTCTTTGCCTTGAGCGCCTCGGCGTATTTCTCGGGGTTTAGCTTGGCATCTACGGCCAGTTCAAGAACCTCGCGAATCTCGCCTGCGTCCCAGTCCTTCCAATGGAGCAGGTGCTTTTGGTTACTATCCATAGATTAGTTTATTTGAATATTCAAGAACGATTTAAAGAAAATCCGACCGACCATTTGGTAACCTGTCGGTTGTAGTCGATCAGACTTTCACCATAGCCTTGAAAGTATTGCAACATTAGGAATATTCCGGGTAATCCCGAAGGGTAGGTTAAGTTGCTTTCGTTGCTGCCGCGGCCCTCGGCGGCGTTGTAGCGGATCTTGTTATAGATTTCCAAATCCCCCAAGGGCAAGATCACTTCCACCTCGTTGATCCCATAATATTCAACGATGTCGGGATTTTCGTCCCCCTTAGGGTCTGAGGGATATTCCTTGGCTTTTTCGGGCAGCCGGAAAAAAACCTTGTGCCGCAGCCGCAAGCCTTCCCAGTCCAGGCCGTAGCGAGCATAAATCCGGTCCCAACTACGCGACCAGGGCTCCCGCCCGCCGTTGGATTCGTGTTCGTAGCCCAGATGCAGCCAAGGCTCGCCCCAGACGTCCAGTGGCGGCAAGGCCAAGAAAAACTCTGGGTTGTAGTTGGTTTCTCTAAAGGGCCGCGAATTCTCTTGGTCGTAGAGTTGCCACCAACTGGTCTGGGTATAGGCAAAGTAAATGGCGTTAGGGCCCCAGGCGTAAACCCGTTGGTACAAACTGATCCGGTACTTGGCTTCTTGGTCGGTGCGGCCTTCGGGGCTATCGGCTTCATAGGCCATGGGCAGGGCATAGTTGGATTTAAAGAGCCCTTGGGTCTGTAGATCATAGCCCAGAGCGGGCCAGGCCAACAGGCCAAACAACGCCAGCCAACTGGCAATAGCTTTCATTGTGCCTCAGTTAGAGTTGCGCGGCCCCGATTGGGCCGCCACCGCGTGGTCGTCATATAATTCATGAGCTTCAGCCAAGGCTTGGGCAATCGCCGGGGCCAGTTTGTGTCCCTTGAGCTGGGCCAGAACAGGGCCCAAAGCCTTAGGTTCCGCCTTTTTTCCGGGAAACCAATGCCCGCCTTTACCCAACATGTTATAGCGGCTCTTGCCGAATCCATCTAGCCCAAAGGCCTTGGCGTAGAGCCAAATCCGCAGAATTTCTAACACATTCACTTCGCCGGGCTGCTGGTAGTAGGGTTTGATCCCTTCCCACCAATCGACTGCCCAATCGGGGCCGTGGGTTTCGAGTAGCGCCGCTTCTAAGCGGGCCAAAATCGGTGGCAATAGGCTGTTTGTTTCTTCAAGGCGCTCCAGCGCCGCCAGATGCTCGTCAAAATCACTGGGTCGGGCGGCACCAATCGAGAGGGTGCCGACCTCAGGCCGGGCCCAGCAATAGAGGTCATTAAAGGCCATCGGGCTTAAGGGCGCGCAGAGCTGGCGCATCTTGTCGCTGGGCTTAAAGAGCTGGCCGCCCTTGTCGTTGGGGCTGATGATCAACACCCCCATGTCTCGCTCGGCGGCGGCCGCAACGGCGGGCCAATTGCTGGGGTAGATATAGTACCAATGTAGATTGACGAAGCTAAAGGCGTTGGTCTCGATCAACGGCATCAACTGGGGCATGGGGGCGTGGCTGGAAAAGCCAATATGCGCCACCCGGCCTTGTTCTTTAAGCCACAAGGCCTTTTCTAGCGCCCCGCCCTTTTTGAGCGTGTCGTCGATACCGCCCTGATCGTTAACGCCGTGGATCGCCAGCAGGTCCACTTGGTCCACGCCTAGGTAGTCCATGCTCTGGTCAAAGCGGCGCAAGAAGTCGTCAGGGTCTTTGGTGGGCGGCGTCTTGGTTTGCAGGATATAATCCTGGCGGTTGAGCTGGCGCAGAACCCACCCCATTTGCATCTCCGAACTGCCGTAGCCTCGGGCGGTCTCGAAGTGGTTGATGCCCTGCTCCAAGGCGCGGCGCATCACCGCCTCCAGATTCGCTTGGCCCTTAGCGGGTACCTCCGCAGGGTCCACGTCTTGCCATTTGTGCTGGAATCGCATGGTACCGCAGGTTAAGAGCGGCATTTGCAGTTCCGTTTGGCCAAATCGTCGGTATTTCATGGAACAGGGTCGGTTGGTTTGCAGGAATGAGCCCAGCCTAACAGAGCCCCCAAAACAAGGAAACCCCTAAGGCGTTTTCGCCCGCTCTTCACGCTGCTGAGCAAACCAGTGGATCAGCTCGGCCGTTTGGGGGCTGCAGGCCAAGGCCACCCCGTCAACCTCCCCCACCTCGGCCAAGCCACGCCCAGCGCTGGCGACCAGCGCTCCCTCGACCTCTGGTAGCTGGTCTAGCTCTAAGGTTTCCCAGTGAAAGGGCAGGGGGGCCGCCTCGGACAAAAAGGAACAGGTGGTGCCGGGCAAGACGCCGCGCCGTTTGGAGCGTAACTTGCCGTCCTTGATCCACAAAAAGCTAGAGCGGCTGCCCTCATAAATCGTCCCGTGGTGGTTGGTCAGTAGGGCCTCGTCACCTCCGGCCTGTTGGGCGGCCTCAAAGGCAAGCAGCGCTTCTAAGTAGGCGGTGGACTTATAGCGCCAAAGGCCCCGGTTGCCTTTATAGGTTACCAGTTTCAAGGGCCCGGCCTTATATTCCGGCACCGGGCCAGCAAACAAAAACAACCCTTCGGGCAGCGCCAGCAACTTGACTCTACGCGCCGCCCCCGCCTCAGACTGCAACAACTCGCGCAGCCAAGCGCGGATTTGGGTTTCGGTAGCCCCCCGGCCCACGCCCAAGGCCTCCATCCCCGGCAGAAAACGGGCCAGATGGCCCTCTAGATTAAAGACACGCCCGCCTTCGAGGCTCACAAAGCTTTCAAAAAGGCCGCGCCCAAACAGAACCGCCTCGCTGTGCAAAGAGATTTGCGGGTTTTCCAGCCATTGGCCATTAAACAAAACGCTCATAGATTCCTTTGGAAACGCATCAACACCGAACGGGCCTTCTTTTGGGCCTCTTCTAATTCGGCTGGGGGATTGGACTCGATGGTGATCCCGCCGCCGACCCCTAGGCTCACCTGACCGGCGGTAAATTGCAGGCTACGGATCAATAAATTGGCCTTTAAGTCACCGCCGGGCCACCGCAAGGCGAGACTGCCGGTGTATAGCCCTCGGTTTTGCGGCTCTAGGCGGTCGATCAATTCCAAAGCCCGCCGCTTGGGGCAACCGGAGATGGAGCCCCCGGGCAAAAGCTCCACCAACGCGCCTAAGCTTCGGTAGGCAGGTTTGAGTTGGGCGGTGACCACCGAATGGCTGTGGATCACGCCCGGCAAGAGCCGCAAAACCTTGCGCTGGGCTACCTCAACGCTGCCGATCTCGGCCATGCGGCCCAGGTCGTTGCGCAATAGGTCGGTGATCATGAAGAGTTCGGCCTCTTCTTTAGCAGAGCCGTCTAACTCGGCTTGCAGGGCGGCGTCTTCGGCGGCATTGTTCCCCCTGGGCCTGGTGCCCTTGATCGGTTCGGTCCGGGCCTGGGCCCCTTGGGTGGCCAGCAACAATTCGGGCGAAAGACTGAGCAAATCCCCTTCGGGTGCTTCGAAAAGCGCCGCGTAGGCCGGGGGGTCTTCCCCTAAAGCCGGCAAAAACCAATGCCGGGCCCGCTCAGCGCTTTGGCCCTGGAGCGTCTGGGTGTAGTTGACCTGATAAAACTCCCCGGCGCGGATCCAGTCAAAAATTTGAGCCAGCGCCGCTTGATGGGCCGGGGCGTCCAATTGGGGACTTAGGTCTAAGGGAGCTGGTTGGCGCGGTTCGGGCAGGGGTCCGCCAAGGGATTGCAACAACTGGGCACGGGCCGGGGCGTCGGGCCCCTCTAACCAAGCCAATCCGGCTTCATCAAAGCTCAGCCAAGCGCCAAAGGCCACCACCCGGCCCAAAGGCCAGGGCCCCTCAAGGCGACCAACGCGGGGCAAGCCCAGCAAAGCGTGGCCGAAATCATAGCTCAAGCAGGCCCAAACCAAAAATTCGCTATGGGCCCAATCAAATTCCAGCAACTGCCTCCGATTGCCCACCACCGCAGCCGCCAGGGGGGCCTGGGCCAGCAGTGCCCCAAAGCCCTCTCCCGCAGTAGCGTAGAGCGCCTCGGGCCGCTCGGCCAAACGGGCATAGGCCGCCGCATAGGTTAAACCCTCAAGGGGCTGGGCACTGAGCAAGGAAATTCCCTAAAATATTGGCCCCCTGGGGGGTCATAAAAGATTCGGGGTGGAATTGCAGGCCATAGACCGGTAGCTCTCGGTGGGCCATAGCCATCAGTTCGCCGTCCTCGGTCCGGGCCAAGGCATCAAAGTTTTCGGGCAGGCCGGATAGAGCCAAGCTATGGTAGCGGGCCGCAAAAAAAGGCTGGGGCAGGCCGGCTAAGATGCGTTGGCCTTGGTGTAACATGGCCTCGGCCTTGCCGTATACTAGCCGCTTGGCGGCGACCGAAGGACAGCCAAAGACTTGGCCTAAGACCTGATGTCCCAAACAAACACCCAACAAGGGGACTTCGCGCCAAAGCGCCTGGGCCAACAACAAGGAACCCAAGGCCGCTTCGGGGCGGCCCGGACCGGGCGAGAGAATCACCCCAGAGGGCACCAACTGCCGCACTGCGCTAAGACTCACCGCTTCGGCAGACAACACCACACAGACCCGCCCTAAAGCCTCGACCGCCTGGAATAGGTTGAAGGTAAAGCTATCTTGGTTGTCGATCAAGAGGATCATAACGCGTTCACCAACCTAATCTTAAGGGGTAGGGAGAGTGGACCAGGAGTTTTTGCGGATTGCCAAACTAGGTTCAAGCGTTGGAAGTTACCAAAAACCTCAACCTTCTATTAGGAGTCCACCAGATGAAGCACCTACTTAGCGCCTTGTTACTGATCAGTCTTGCCACCCCGCTTTGGGCCGCCGAAGAGGTCAAAGAGTTGGTCAAGGGAGCCGTTCCGGCCACGCATGTCAGTGTCTTTTGCGTTTCTGGCTACAAGTTCACTTCCGCAGCCTTCTGCGGGACCTCGGGCTGCGGCATCACCATGGTGCAAATCTTTGACGGCCAGGGAAAGGGCGTTCAGTGCCGCTAAAAGGCGTAACCAATCCCTAGGCTGAAAACGGTGGCGTCGGTCCTGAAATCGGCGACCTTGACGCCTGCTGAATCCTTGCCCCGCAACAGGCCCATCAACCGGTGAGCCCCAAAGCCCCATTGCAGGCCGAAGAGCCCGCCGGTGGCCTTAAAAAAAAGCTGGCTGGTGGTGCCGGACTCCCATTGGTCGGCGCAGGTGTCGCAGCTAACCGCCGCACTGCCCAGGCCAAATCCCAAGCTCAAATCAAAGCCTTCTTTGCGGGGGATCTGGAACCCTAGGTTGACCATGGTTTGGGTCAGACGGGGCGGGTCAATAACCGCCTCCGAGGGCTCGTTGCGGGCGGTGAATTGATCGACGCCCAGCAAGAAGGGGGTGGGGAACTTCAGGTAAACCCCGCCGCCGCTCATCTGCGCCGCATCCAGGTTCGAGTCCCGGTAAATGCCCCGCATAGGCGAGGTAACGCCTAGTTCCCAATCGTCAGCCCAAGCGCTGGGGAGCCCTAAGAGCAACAATCCGCCGATCAAAAGCAGGGTTTTCATGAGGCCTCTCAACCTAGGCCCAAATAGAAGGGCAAGCCGGTCAGTACTTTAGTCATGTAATTGGCGGCGGTAGACAAAAACCAGGGCAAGAAAAGCATCAACACCAGCGCCACGCCCACCATTTTGGGGATGATCGCCAGGGTCATCTCCTGGATCTGGGTGACCGCCTGGAAGATCGAAACCAGCAAACCCAGAACCAAGGCCACCAACAACAAAGGGGCCGACAGTTTGACGGTAACCATGATCGCCTCGGCAGCGAAAGAGGTAACGAATTCTGGGGTCATGGCGTTTTATCCGGTAAAACTTTGGACCAGCGAGGCCGTGATCAGATACCACCCGTCCACCAACACAAAGAGCATGAGCTTAAAGGGCAAAGAGATCATGATCGGCGGCAGCATCATCATACCCATAGCCATCAACACCGCAGAAACCACCATGTCGATCACTAAGAAGGGGATGTAGATAATAAACCCCATCTGGAACGCGGTCTTCAGTTCGCTGATCACAAAGGCGGGGATCACCACCCAAATGGGGACCTCACTGATATTTTTGGGCCGGGGGATCTTGGCGATACGTACGAACAACGCCAAATCCTTCTCTCGGGTGAATTTAACCATGAACCGCTTGACCGGGCGTATGCCTAAGTCGATGGCCGTCTCTTGGCTGATCTTCTTGGCAAAATAGGGCTGTAGGGCCTGATCGTTTACATCCTTCCAGATCGGCGCCATGATAAAAAAGGTCAGGAACAGCGCCAAGCCCAGCAGGATTTGGTTCGAAGGGCTTTGCTGGGTACCCAGCGCGTTACGCAGGAAGGACAGGACGATGATGATGCGGGTGAAGCTGGTGGTCATGATCAAAAAAGCCGGAGCCAACGAAAGCACCGTCAGTAAGGCGATCACCTGAAGCGTGCTGGCCACCTGATCAGGGTTGCCGCCCCGTCCCACCTCTAAGTTAAAGGAGGGGATGGGGACTTGCTGCTGCGCCCAAGCGGCGGCAGGCAAGAGGCACAATGTAATGAGGATGGCAAAACGTCGCAACGTCACTCCTGAAGTAGGCTAAACCAAGTTTCCCCCGATTCTGCCCGAATTGCCCACCACAAGTCAACCTATGCGCGTCCTGATCGGTTGGGTTCTTTGGCTTTTGTTTCTTATCGCTTTGCAGTATCCTGACCTAAATCACCTTACCGGAGAGTCCCCATGACCACCCCACGCAACATCGCCCAGCGTTTCGGTTCCGTCTCCACCCTAGAAGGTGGCGGCTTTCCGGTGCGCCGCCCCTTCCCGACGGCGGACTTGGCCTTTGCCGATCCCTTCATGTTGCTCGACCACATGGGGCCCAAAGACTGGCCGCCCGGTGAGGCCCTCGGTGCGCCGCCGCACCCGCACCGGGGGTTTCAGACGGTGACCTATCTCCTGCAAGGCAAGTTCGAACATAAAGACAGCGCAGGCCATAGCGGCAAACTGGGCCCCGGCGACGTGCAGTGGATGAACGCGGGCAGCGGCGCGGTGCATTCCGAATTGCCTGAAGCCGAATTTAAACGGCAGGGCGGGGTTTTAGAGGGCATCCAGCTCTGGGTCAACCTACCGGCCAGCGCCAAGATGTCTGAGCCTTCTTACCAGGAATTCCCCAAAGAGCAACTGCCCGAGTTGACTTGGCCCCATGCTTGGGCCCGGCTGATCGCCGGCAGCTTAGAGGGCCAGCAGTCGCCAATACAAACCACCACCCCGATCTTTTATGCCCATGTCAAGTTAGAGGCCGGGGCAGACCTGAGCTTGCCGCTGGATGCGGAGTTGACGGGATACCTCTATATATTACACGGCCAGGGCCGCTTCGGGGCGGAACTTTGGAACGGTGAGGCCGGGGATTGGTTGGTGATGGGCCCCGGCGACGAGGTGGCGCTGACCGCCGAGGAACCCTGTGAATTGCTGATGCTCGGCGCGGTGCCCTTGAACGAGCCGGTGGCCCGCTACGGACCTTTTGTGATGAACAGCAAGAGCGAAATCATGCAAGCCATCGAGGACTACGAGTCCGGCAAGATGGGCCGGATCGAACCATGAGCTGGCCCCCAGACTGGCTTTCCCAGCTCTACTGCCGCTGGGCCCACCGGATCAACCGAATCGCCGCCTTTTTAGCCTTCACCGCGCTGGCCGTGATGATCGGCGGGCTGGCCTGGGCCATTTGGGTCGCTCCGGCGGCGGTTCCTTAGGCCCTTAGCACCTGCCAATCAGGTGGAGATATTTCACTTTTTACTCAGACGGTAAATTGGTATGCTGTCACCTGATTACGGAATATGAGCATGATCCTTCTCCTTAACGTCCCCATCCCGTTTGCTCTGCCTGATGTGGTCTTGACCTTCGGACTAAATCTAGTCTAAAATCAGTCATCATCAGGAGCCGAATATGAAACCCAGCGAAGACATCAAGCCCATTAGCTACGTCAAGGCCCACGCGGCGGAACTGATCCGCCATATGGGCCAGGAGCCCCGCACCTTGCTGATCACCCAAAACGGCGAAGCCAAGGCCGTCTTGCAAGACATCCACAGCTATGAGCAGACCCAAGAAACTTTGGCCTTGCTGAAGATGCTGGCACAAAGCCAAAAAGCCATTGCAGAGGGGCGAACACGACCTGCCGATGAGGTGTTTGCTGAAATTCGTGAGGAGTTCGGGCTCGGTGAATCCTAGCTACCGGGTGGAATTCACTGAACCGGCCATTAAAGATTTAAAAGATGTCTTTCGTTGGGTTGGAGCCAATGACTCCATAGGTAAAGCGACCCAACTCCTTCAAAAGCTCCAAGCAACCTGCAATAGCCTATCTACACTCCCTGCACGGGGGCATGTGTTGCCCGAACTTGAAGCAGTCGGCCACCAGGGCCACCTCGAAATCCACGAAGGCCCCTACCGCATCTTGTATCAAATCCAAGCGAAGACGGTTTACATCGTTGCTGTTTTGGACGGTCGGCGAAACATGGAGGAACTCCTTGGGAAACGGCTGCTTGGGTAGCAACTAAACCCGGTGACAGCATACCCATTTATTACCTGATTTTCAGGGAATAGGCATAGGGTCACCGGATTTGTAGCGGTTTTAGGTGTCCTTATAGCTACGTTGTTCTACAATTTCTTCATGAAAAAGATACGCTGGAATCCAGAGAAGAGCAGCATCCTGCAAGAGAACCCGGATCGTGGGCATTCACTGGAGTTGATAGCGGATTTAATTCAAGCCGGGGCTGTATTGGGCATTAAAATACGCCCGGCCTACCCGGACCAGCAAGCATTCACCGTTGCTGTAGGGGAAGAGGTTTGCGGCGTGCCCTTTCGGGAATCGGAGGATGAAATCTTTTTGATCACTGCTTGGCCTGAGCGCAAGCTAAAGTGGACGTATTTATGAAAGACCGCCCAAAACCGCTGGATGAACTGGAAGCCGCTTGGATGGACGACCTGAAGAAGGGGAAAACCCAGTCTTCGCCAGAAGCCCTGAAACGTCTCGAAGGTAAGATGATCGTCGACCAGACGTTGAAGAAATCCCATCCTTTGAGCATCCGCATCCCCGATTCCGACCTAGAGGCCATCCAACTCAAAGCCGCCAAGGCGGGGCTTCCCTACCAGACGTTGATCCAGTCGATCCTGCACAAGTACGCCACCAACCAGCTTGAAATCAGCTGACAGCATACAAATTTACCACCTGATTTTTCTCGCAGGGGCTTCAAGAATTCGCTTCCAAATATATATCACCTGCTGATATAATCACGCTATGGAAGATGATCAAACTGGGTTGCAATACCTGCTGGACCTCGACGGGGAGGCCTTTGCCTTATCGCCAAGCCACTTTGTGAGCTTTAAAGCCCAAAAGGTTGCCGTGCGTAAGGAGGTTCCCCATGGAATCAAATATGCCCTGAACCTATTTGACGAAACCAAGCACCGGGTTATCGGCTTTGACAACGCCCATGGCTTTAAAGAACACCGCCGGGTTGAATGGGATCATCTGCACAAACAAGAAAAAGTGTACCCCTACAGATTTAAAACGGCCGGGCAGCTATTGGAAGACTTTTGGGCCGAGGTGAACCAGTTTTTGGAGAAACAGCCATGAAAGCGAAAACCCTTACCATTGGGATCATGCCGTTGGCCGAATATCAGGCGCGCAGCATTCGGATTGCGAAAGGGGAATACAAACCTGCCAAGGGGGAACCGAAGGTTTTTTTCCCCTCCGTCAAGGCCCTTTCCCAGCTGTTAAGCGAGGAGAACCAAAAGCTGTTGCAAATGATCCTAGAGACGCATCCCAATTCCATAGTCGAGTTGGCCCAGCAAACCGGGCGGGCTCAATCCAATTTAAGCCGGACGCTAAAGAAATTGTCTCATTATGGGATCGTGTCTTTTGAAAAACATGACAACAAAAGCCGCCCCATCGTTGAATACACCGACTTTGATGTGAAGTTCGGCCTGCATAGCGGGATTTTCGCTTAGATTTTATCAAGCCGACCGCAAACTAGTTTACCACCTGATTTTCAAGGGATCGTTCGGCCTCAGCGGTTAGGAGCACAGATGACGCACAGGGGCCAACCTAAAGAGGCGGGGCCCCTCCGCGAAGGGCCCGTTCTTACGGTCCCCTGCCTAAAGCCCCGCATAATACCAATGGAATTCCTTTTCCCGCTTAGCCATTTCTTCTTCTTCGGCCAGCATGTCGGCCCAGCGGGATTCCAACTCATATAGGTCCTTTTCGTTGCCCTCGTCTTTATACAGCAGGCATAGGGTCTGGTAAATCGGCAGGTTTGCCTTAAGCTCCAGGGCCTTTTCCAGGGTGGTCGCCGCTTTTTTGGTGACCCCGTTGCGTAGGTAGGCCATGCCTACCTTGAGCAACTCCTCTTGTTGCTTTGCCGCCCGTTTGCGTTGCTCCATCATCACCATCACATGCCGTTCCATCTCGGCCTGTTTGGCCTTTAAAGGCTGCTTGAAGCGGTAAAAGCCTTCTTCAATCCGCTTGAGCAATTCCGGCGTCTTGGCGATTTCGGCGGCTTGTAGGTAGACCTTCATGCTCGCCTTGTATTTTTTTTCGGTTTCTAGCTGCTGCCCTTTGGCCAAAAAGGCTTCACTCAACTCGACCAGCTTTTCCTTAGCGTAGGCATTGTTTGGCTCCAACACCAGCCACTCCTTTAAGGCTTGGGCCGCTTCTTTGAGGCGGTTGGCGTCGAAGTTTAATTTGGCAATCCGGGCCCAGACGGTGGGGTCTTCTCGTTCTAACGCAATTTGGTTGTAGAGCTTTAGGGCCAAGCGTTGGCGGTCTGGGTCTTCGTAGGCCGCCTGGGCCTCGGCCAGAAAGTCGGGGTAATGGAAGTGGCCGTTGCTGCACTCAAGCAGGTTCGCCGCCAACAGGCGGTACAGCGCACCTGAATAACGGTGCCCCTCCCTGAGGTGCATCAAACCAATGTTGGCCGTGACGTAGCGGTCCTTGGGGTCTTTGTGCAGGCAATCATTGAGTGCCTCTAACCCGGCATCGACCCCCTTTTCCAAGTAGTCGGTCATGCCTAAGAGCAGGGGGATATGGGGCAAGGGGGTCTCAAGTGCAACCAACCGATCAAAGCAGGTCCGCGCCAAGGCGGCGCGTTCTAAGCTCAAGGCGTAAAGCCCCAGGTCGTAGAGCCGCTTTTGGGCAAACAACGGGGCCACCCGGTCGGGGTCCTGCTGGTCCAGTTCTACCTCTTTCTCTAACACCGCCAAAACCTCGTCGCTACTAGGCATACAGTCTGACTGGCTCAGGGTTTTGACCTCGGTGGTGTAGCCGTGCATCTTGAGGGCGTCCATGTTGCGCTCCGCCTCTTCTTGCAGGTCCGCCAACTCGACCAAGCGCTTTTCTTTGGCCAGCTTTTTTTCCTCATGCAGCGCTGCAGTGATCTTTTGTATCACCTCCCGGTCACTCTGGTATGCGGGCAAAACCACCTCTTCGGTGGGCAGCCACTTCTTTATGAGTTGGGGGATTGCCGCATCGTAGAGCGGCAGTTTGGCGGTCGTTGCCGCTAGATTAAAGAGGCTGAGTTTGTGCAGCGGCGCGGCCTTGACACCTACGGCATAAAGCTTTTTGGCCAGCCCCAGGTTGTCTTGGCGGCGCGCCAGATTGCCTAAGAAGTTGGTCAACGGCGGCGCGGCCTTTTCTAATTTTAGCAGCATCAAGCCAGCGGTCAGTAGGGCTTCTTCGGGCCCTTCGATCCGCCATTGGCTAAAGAGCTTTTTGACAAAAGCGAGCGTTTCGCTGCTCGAAATCCCTGCGGCCCTAGTCCAGTGGTACAACGCCGTTGAATCATGGCCACCCAAGGCCAATTCCCTCCCCTTACCCAGCAAGACCTCTAACTGAACCCGGTCTGAAGGCAGGCTGGGGATGCGGAACTCTTTAATTACCTTAGAAATGGAAATCATTCGGGCCTCCCTATGGCACTTTGGCTATTGTACCATGACCGCAGCAGCGCAACAAGGGGACTGTTGCAGGGGAGTTTTACCGGCCAAGACTTGGCCAGGCAGGGCGCAGAATAACCAAGAAGGGAATCGAGCGGGGTCCCGGTTGCGGCGAGCGCCCGCAACCGCGAAAGAACTAGCGCCAGTAGACAAAGATCTGGCCTTTGTCATTGCTGGTGAAGATGAATAAGACCTCACCGTTGACGCCCTTCTCGTATTGTTTATGGACCGGCGGGGCGGGGATGTTGTTTTCGTTTTGGAACTGGTCGGCCTGCTTTTCGTCGCTAAAGGTGCGGGCCGAAAACTTGGTCATCTTGCCGCCCTGTTCCTCAACGGCGGTGATCTCCAACATAGCCACCGTTCCGTCTTGGCGCTTCGTTTGGACCTTGAGGCCTTCTTTAATCAAAGCATGTTTGGCGTCTTTTTTCTCAGGCGTAAAGGCCTGCTTGTCAAAGGGCTCGCTGGACATCAGCGTCACCTTCTCGGCCTCGTTTTTGGGCCAGACCATCATGTACCCAGCACCCTGCCAGGTCCATTCGATGGTTTCCCCTTGGGTGCGGACGTTAAACTGAATCCCCTGGATGCGGACGATCGGGTATTTGTCCGTGGGGTGCAGCTTTTCGTATTCGATGGTCAGGGTGTCTTTGCCGCTGGTGACCTGTTTAAAGGACTGAGGCACCAACAAGACCTTTTTTGGCCCCACCAAGATGGGCTTATTTTTGCCGGTCAGCTTGGCCGGTTCGTGGTCTGCGGCCACTTCGGCCACTTTGCTTTCCGCCCAGACAGGGCCAGCCAAAAGAAGAAACAAGCCTAAGAAAAGGGGCAACCGACGCATCATGAAAGTCTCCTCTAGAAGTTACAATGACTTGGTTATAACAGGGCTCGCCCTTTTTGATCAATCTCCAATCCCGCCGGGGTCCGCCGAATCAGGCCTTGCTTTAGCTCCATTTCTTTTAACACCCGCCCAAAGGGAAGCCCCGCAAAGGCCTCGGCGGCGGCTTCGGGGTCTTGGCCCTGGGCAATGGCCTTTAACAGGGCCTGTTCTAATTGGGCCAAATCTTTGTTGGGGTCTTTGAGCTCCGCCAACAGCTTAACGTGCAGCAGTTCCGCCAACTGCCCCAGGATGGCAGCGCCCGCATGGGGGCCCCGCAGGTACAACGCCGACTTATCTTCGGTGCCCGAATTGCGCAGGAATACGGCCCCCCAGGCATGCCCGTCTTTGAGTAGGTGGCAGAAAAGCAGACTGGGCTCTTCGGCAAAGGATTCTATGCGGCCCGTAAAGCCTGGGCCTAACACCTGAGGTAGGGCTTCGAGCAAAAATTTGGTGAACTCTAAGCGGAAGCTACGGTTGGGCTCTAACTTGGACTTATCGACATAATAGACATAATGGGTCGCCTTCAAGCCCGCCTCAAAGGGGGCCGAAAGGGCCTGGGTCTCGATGATCCCAGACATGGCCGCCAAGCTGTTAAGCCCCGCTTTGATCCCGTTACCCGCAAAGGCGGGCAACAAGATGCCCTCTTTTTCCAGCCAAAAAGCACTTAAGGCATGGCCCGATTCTTCGAGGCCCAACGCAAAGTCCAAAGCGCCCTTTTCGTGCCAGCCGCGCTGAGCAAAATACAATTCGGCGGCTTGGGTCATGACCAGCGCCGAAGCGGCGGGGTCTTGCAGCCAAGTTTCCAGCATCTTGCCCAGTTCCAGGGCGGCTTGGTCGCTACCCAATTGAGAACGTAAGATCGAAGCGGCCCCCTGGCGCAGCAGCCACTTGTCGCCCACTCCGGTCAAGAGCGCTTTGTAGCCCAAGGCTTCGGCGGCTTGGCCCAAGAGCAAATCGCTTTCGACGGTAAAGGCAAAGTACCGGCCCGGTCCGGACTTTTTGGCTAGATGCCGGGCCAGATGAAAGCCTAACAGGTCACCGGAGCTAACCAGGGCGGCGTCGCTGGTCGGGTCGTAGTCTAGGCGGTAACAGCGGTCGCCGTCGCCATCAAACACCAATCCCACCAACCGGGCGGCACCGCTACGGATTTCGGGGCGCTGGGCAGCTTCAAAGAAGGCGTTCAGCATAGGATAGCCCTTAAAACGCTGCTCCAATTGGTCGCGCCCGATCTCTTCTTGCCCTTCGATGTCCGCCACACCGCAATTGGCGTTGATGGACCCTTGAAGATTGGTCAAGATCAGGTCTTTAAGCCCCAGATTGCCGAAGATAGGCTCCACCAAAGCGGCGGTGGCCCCGTTGCTGGCGTCGACCACCAGGACCGTCTGGCTCAAGTCCAGGCCTTCGATCCAAGAGTTCTCGGGCTTTAAGCTTTGGTCCACAAAAAACTTCCAGGCTTCCTCATGCCGCCCCACCAAGTCGCCGCGCATCGACAACTGGCTCAGGTCGCGCTCGCGCAGGGCGTAAATCTTTTGGGTCAGCGCTTCGTCGTCGGCCGGTAAGAATTTGAGGCCCAGGCTAGGTAAAAACAGCTTGATTCCGTTTTGATCCGCCGGGTTGTGGCTGGCCGTCAACACCGCCGCACCGCGTGCGCCCTGAGCCAACATAAAAAGCGGCGCCGCCGGGGTCGGCAGGATGCCTAAGGCCCAAACGTTTAAACCGGCTTTACGCAGGCCGCCCATAAAAGCCGAGTCAAAGACCCCGTCGGCGTCTCGCCCGTCCCAACCTACCGCCAAAGCGTCACCGGGCTTGGCTAAGCCCCGCTCGATCAAAAGCAAGGCAAAGGCATGGGCGTACAGTTCAAAGAAATGGGGCGTCAGAAAACCTTCCCCCAGGTAGGTCTCCAAAGGTCCACGGGGACCTTCTTCAGGGCGGATGCGCCCCCGGATTCCGTCGGTTCCTTGCAAGCGGCTGGGTAAACTCATGGGTACGTCGATTGGAGTGCAGACCTTAAATCCTCAACTCCTTTGTAAAGGGACATTTGGGATTTGTCTATTTTCAATCCCCGCCAAATCCGATAGAAGAAACGAAGACCACAACAACCAACGATTGAACATGACTCAAAGCATTTCCCTGACCGGGATCAAGCCGACCGGCGTCCCGCACATCGGCAACCTGATGGGCGCGATCAAACCGGCGCTCCAATTGGCCGAAACCTATCAGGCACTCTACTTCATTGCCGACTACCACGCCCTGACTACGGTCCGCGACGCTGCGGCCATGCAGAGCCAGGTCCACCAAGTCGCCGCCACTTGGCTGGCCACTGGGCTGGACCCGGAGAAGGTGGTTTTTTACCGGCAATCAGACATCCACGAAGTCTTTGAGTTCACCTGGATTTTGTCCTGCTTCGCCGCCAAGGGCCTGCTCAACCGTGCCCATAGCTATAAAGACTCGGTGGCCAAAAACGAGGCCGCCGGAAAGGACCCGGATCTAGGCATCAACATGGGGGTCTTCAACTACCCGGTTTTGATGGCCGCCGACATCATTTTGTACGGTGCCCACAAAGTCCCGGTGGGCCAAGACCAAAAGCAGCACTTAGAAATCGCCCGAGACATCGCCGAGGCCTTCAACCACCAATACGGCCCGATCTTGACGCTACCCGAGCCGATCATCGCCGAATCGGTCAAGACCATCCCCGGCACCGACGGACGCAAGATGAGCAAGTCTTACGACAACGTCCTGCCCCTTTACGTGCCGCCGAAGCAACTGCGCAAAAAGGTGATGGGCATCGTCACCGACTCCAAGTCCGTCGAAGAGCCCAAGGACCCCGAGTCTTGCAACGTTTTCCAACTCTACAAGCTCTTCGCTAATGAGGCCCAAACCGCCGCAATGGCCGCCGCCTACCAAAAGGGCGGCTTAGGCTATGGCGACGCCAAACAGGCCCTCTTTGAACTGATCGACGCCTATGTAGCGCCGGGCCGTGAGGCCTACGAGCGTTACATCAACGAACCAAAAGAACTGGACCGGATTCTAGCCCTGGGGGCCGAAAAGGCCCGTGCCTTTGCACGCCCCACCTTAGAAGCCGCCCGTAAAGCCGTGGGGATCGACCGATGAGTGAAAAAGCCATCAAAACACGCAAAAGCTGGCGGGTGCGGGGTGCCGAATGGATTGTCTTGGGCGGCGCGGTAGCGGGCCTAGCATGGTTCGCGCCGGTCATCGCTCCGGCCTTGGTGGCGCTGTACGGCGTCTACCGCTGGATAAAAAGCGGAAGCTACAACCAGGGCCTCTTCATCATCGCCGGGGCGGTCTTGATGACCGTGTTATTGTTGGGCCCCTTGCGGGGTCTCTTTTGGCCCCTCAAATGGATCGGCGCGGTGATGATCGCCGGCGGGGCCCTGGCCATGATGATCCCTAGTGCAAAAGAAGAACTAACCGATTCACAGGTGATCGAGATCACCGCCCAATCTGACGACGAGGAATAATCCCATGGTCTTGATCCTTGATTTTGGTTCTCAGTACACCCAATTGATCGCCCGCCGCATCCGCGAGATGCAGGTATACTGCGAGATCCACCCCTGCACCCTGCCCACCGATCAAATCAAGGCGATGGACCCCGAGGCCATCATCCTCTCAGGCGGGCCCAGCTCCGTCTTGGGCGAAGCGAGCCCGAAGGTGGACAAAGAGCTGTTTGAATGGGGCAAGCCGGTCTTGGGCATCTGCTACGGCCAGCAGTTGATGGTCAGCCTCTTGGGCGGTCAGGTGGAAAAGGCCAAGGAAAGCGAATATGGCCGTACGGACCTGAGCGTGACCGGGGACCAACAGGGCTTTTTCTTCAGCATCGACGAACAAAGCGTCGTTTGGATGAGCCACGGCGACCGGGTGGTCCGCATCCCCGAAGGCTTTGAAATCTTGGCGGTCAGCCAGCATGCCCCCTTCGCCGCTATTGCCGACCGCAGCCGCAAGCTTTACGGCATCCAGTTCCACCCCGAAGTGACCCACTCGGTCTTCGGCAAACAGATGTTACAAAACTTCCTCTTTGAAATCGCCCAGGTCGAAGCGGGCTGGGATATGGCCAGCTTCATTGAAACCAAGACTGCGGAGATCAAGGCCCAGGTGGGCGGCGACATGGTGCTTTGTGCGCTTTCGGGCGGCGTGGATTCGAGCGTCACCGCCATCTTGCTGCACGAAGCGATCGGCGACCAGTTGGTCTGCGTCTTTGTGGATAACGGCCTGCTGCGCAAAGACGAGGCCGAAAAAGTGGTGGCTATGTTCAAGGAGCACTACCACATCAACCTAATCCACGTAGACGCCCGCGACCACTTCTTGGGCAAATTGGCGGGCGTGAGCGACCCGGAGCAAAAGCGCAAGATCATCGGCCATGAGTTCATCGAAATCTTCGACCGCGAAGCCAACAAGCTCAAGGGCGTTAAGTTCTTAGCCCAAGGGACGCTGTACCCAGACGTGATCGAGTCGGTCAGCTTCAAGGGCCCCAGCGCGGTGATCAAAAGCCACCACAACGTCGGCGGCCTGCCCGAGAAAATGAATCTGGCGCTGATCGAGCCCATGCGGGAATTATTTAAAGACGAGGTGCGCGAATTGGGCCGCAAATTGGGCCTGCCCGATAGCTTCATCAACCGCCATCCCTTCCCCGGTCCGGGCCTCGCGGTACGCATCTTAGGCGACATCACCCCCGAGCGGGTAGCGGTGTTGCAAGAGGCGGACGCCATTGTGTTAGAAGAGCTCAAAAAGGCGGGCTGGTACGACAAAGTCTGGCAGTGTTTTGCCGTGCTCCTGCCGGTCAAGACCGTGGGCGTGATGGGCGACGAGCGCACCTACGAATGGACCTTGGCGGTCCGCAGCGTCAACAGCACCGACGCCATGACCGCCGACTGGACCCACCTGCCCTACGAGCTGCTGGGCCGCATCAGCACCCGCATCGTCAACGAGGTCAAGAAGATCAACCGGGTGGTCTACGACATCACCAGCAAACCTCCGGGCACCATTGAGTGGGAGTGAATTGGCCAAACCCAACGCAGACAGGCACTCTCCTGAAGAGATTGATGTTTATCTGGCAGAGCAGGAGCCCAGTAAACGTCAAGCCCTGGAGCAATTACGCGCCTTGATTTTAAAATTTGCGCCTGATTGCTCAGAACGGGTGAGTTACAAAATTCCGCTATTTCGCCGGGGAAAGGACTTGGTTGGGATTAGTGCATCCAAGAGTCACTGCTCATTGCATACCATGAGCCCAACTCTTGTGATGGAACTCAAAGCGCAACTCAAAGGAATCAAGCACCAAGGAGCAACCATCCATTTTCTGCCCGAACAACCGTTGCCCGAAGCATTGGTCGGTTTGATTGTTAACAGGAGAATGCAGGAGGTGGCTTGAAGGCGACCGAACAATCAGCTTAATGGCTTGCATCTGGACTGAAGTTAAGACTCGCTTGGCCCTTACCGCCAACGAACCTCTAGCTGGTTTTTCTGCAAAAATAGATAGGTAAAGGAACAAAACGATCGAGCGGGAATAAAAGGAACAGGAAAGTCGAGGACGCTGAAACGGGGGGCTGAGTGAAAACCTATACCACTGCGCAAGGAGTAGATGAATACATCAAGCTCTGTGAGGGTTATGATAACTCAGCCTTTGAAAAATCAATCCTCAAGTTTCTGAAAAAGGGTAGTTCGCTGCTTGAAATCGGTATGGGGCCGGGCAATGATTATAAATGGTTGTCCGAACACTACCTAGTTACAGGTAGTGACTATTCGGAAGAATTTATTGCTCGAGCAAAAGCTCGTTTTCCAAGGGGTCACTTTGAGAATCTTGATGCGATTTCCCTTGAAACCAACCAAAAGTTTGATGCCCTATACTCCTGCAAGGTCTTCCAGCATTTTGAACTAGACCTGATAAAAAAGTCCCTTAACCGGCAATCTGAAATCCTCCATAGGGGAGGGCTCATCATACATTGTTTTTGGATTGGCGATAGCCTATTTGAAGAAGGTGACATGCGGGCAATTTATCACCCTAAGGATCAGTTAATCGCTTTAATTGAAGAAAGATTTACGCTTCTCGAACAGACCATATACGAAGAGTTTGAACCTGATGACTCGCTCTTCGTTTTGGCTAAAAAACCATAAAGCGCCCACTCGTATCGGGTGTTTGGGTGGAGATTAAAGCGGGCAATAGAATAGCCCCTTTGTGATTGCGCGGAATATGGTGAGCTGGCCAGCTAGATTTTGGACCCCTATGCAATAGTATATTAGGCAATTTTCACAATGAAGTACGCAGTTTTAGGCCAAGTCTTCAAATAGAGGTCAGATGAGCGATAGTTGGGATGACAGCGCCTTAGAGTGGGACAGCAACCCTGTAGTCAGGGAATACGCCGGTAAGGCCTTTGAGCAACTGACTGGGCTGATTGACTTAACCGGTCTGAGCGTTTTTGACTTTGGCTGCGGTACAGGGCTACTGACCGAAAAACTATCACCCTTGGTGAAAAGCGCGGTGTCTTTAGATACATCTCCACAGATGATCCGGGTCTTAAAGGAAAAAAACCTGCCCCAGGTTACGGCCTTTTGCGGCGCCCTGGAGGACCTAAAAGACCCTTCGGGAACTCCCTACCCAGCCCACTTTGATCTGGTGGTGGCCTCTTCGGTTTGCGCCTTTGTGCCCGATTATGCAGCGACTTTAGCTCAATTAAGGGCCTTGCTTAAGCCTGGGGGACTCTTGGTTCAATGGGACTGGGAAACCATTGAGCAGGTGCCCGGGCCGGGCTTCACCCAAGGCCAAGTTGAGGCCGCTTTGCGCCAAGCAGGGTTTGAATCACCCCAAGTAACCCGCGCCTTTTCCATGCCTTTCTTCGGCGAAGAAAAACCGGTGTTAATGGCGGTGGCCAAGGCATAAATTCACGCCTCCCGCAGACACCTAAGGGCCACCAAGAAACTTTCAAGCTTACTCTACGGTTGATGTTACTTCTGCCTCAACTCCCGCACAGAGCAACGGGGCCTTGAGTTTTGTATTCAACGCCCCCTGTATTTCCCACCAAAGTCCTCTTGATTTAGGAATCAGGCAGCTAGTTTCAGTCGTTTCATTGACCGGGACCGCAAATATCACCCTCCAAATTTTCATTTCAACAGCACTCACCTCATTTTTTGTGTTGTTTCAGAAAATCCTCCTGTGGCCCCAAGCGGTTTGACGGCATTTGCGGCAATATTTTAGTTCCTTTGATAATAAAGATTAAAATTCCTGGTTCAAGGTGTGGTAGACTGAAACCAAGGCCTCGTCTAGGTAACACCCTAAGTCACTTGGTTCCCTATGAGGCGAAAATTCAGGTATTCAAAGGAACCCCTGTGTCTAGACCCAACCTGCCCTTTAAATTCACCGACCTAATCGATCAATCCCACCTGCAACGATTACTGACGGACCTATCTGAGGCCTTTAACATCCCCGTTGCGGTCCTGGATCTTGAGGGGACCTTCATTGCCCAGGCTGGCGGGCAAAGGGCCTGTACCGAGTTCCACCGCAAGAACGCCGAAAGCTGCACAGGCTGCCTTGCGAGCGATCTTTTTTTGACCCAGAACACCCAAGAACTGGCCGAAAAGCAGAGCCAGGACCTTGATCTCCAATATCCTGCCTACAAATGTCAAAATGGGCTCTGGGATGCGGCCATCCCCATCGATATTGGGGGTTATCATCTGGCGAATTACTATTTTGGCCAGTTTTTCTACGAAGACGAAACCATTGATTGGGCCTCTTTTGAGGCACAAGCCGAGCGCTTCGGGTACGATAAAAAGGAATATTTAGCGTCCATTAGCCTAATCCCCAGATATTCCAAAGAAAAGGTATCGGCCATTTTGCGGTTCAATAAATCACTCATTGAGACCATCACGCTTTCGGGTACCCAACTAATTTACCAAAGAACGCTACTCAAACAGCTGAGCGAAACCAAAGAAAAACTAATTAGTTACGACCAGAAATTAAGCACCGCCATATCCAGTGCGAAGGCGCTGACCGAAAAAAGAGAAGACCTGAAAACGATTGTGCATGACCTGAAAACCCCTCTGATTGGCATTTCGGGATTGTCTCAGTTGTTAAACGGGGAAGCGGATCTGCAAGAAGGCGCGCGATACTTAAGCATGATTGCCCAAGCCTCTTCAAATATGCTGGGCCAAATAGACGAGATTTTACAGCTAGCCGATGCCGAAGACATCAGCCAATTGTTTGCCATGGAAACCATAGGAATCGACCAGATCTTCGAATATATCACCGACAAAAAACCAGCCGACTCCATCATCCGGGGGATTGAATTAACCTCCGCCTTTGAAGAAAGCAACTGTAGGTTAAACCGACGAAGTACTGAAATCATTATCTCCAACCTGATTTCAAATGCCTTTAAGTACAGCGCATCGGGGGGAAAAATTCGCGTCCTCGGCCGCATCAAGGATCATTCCTACAAAATCCAGGTGATGGACCAAGGAATGGGCATACCCAGCGAAAAACAGCCCTTGCTCTTTAAAAAGTTTGCTCAGGTAGGCAACAAACCCCAATCTTTGGAAAGCAGCACCGGCGTTGGCCTTTATGTTTCCAAACGGTTTGCAGACAAAATGGACTGCCAATTGACCTTTGAGCCCAACCTCCCCAAGGGAAGCATCTTCACCTTAACCATTCCGTTGGCTAGCTGATTGTAGCCCCTAAAAGGTCTCCCAACTATGCACGGGTCTTTCACAGCCGCCCCCGCCACAAGCCCTAGAAACTCAACCATAACCGTTGGTCTGTCCGGGGATTAAAGGCAAACTGGCTAAAGGCACCTCAAAAAAGCTTTGCCGCCTGCTCAAGTTTCACCCCGACACTAAACCGTTTGACCGCTTTGCCGGTCCCAAGGTAAAGCTTTGGAATAGATAGCGGCGCTCCCGGGCGCAACAGATTGTGCCAACTCACCACACCAAGACAGAGCTGGCCAAGCAACAGCGCCAAAAGGACGAAGCCAAGGCCCCCTGGCCTCCACGAAGATTTAAGCAAAAAGGGGCCTTCCAAAGGAATCAAGGCCCCACCCAGTAAACCTAGGCCCATGAACTTAACCAAGCATAACCGAGACGAAATCATCGAGAAATTACAGGCCTACTTCGCCAAAGAGTTGGAGACCGAATTGGGGCCCTTTGATGCCGGGTTTTTGTTGGATTTTATTGCCGAAAAACTGGGGCCCTACTTTTACAACCGGGGACTTTTTGATGCCCAAGCGGTGCTCTCGAAAAAGATGGAAGAGGTAGAAAACGCTATCCTCGAAATCGAAAAGCCGATCCGATAAAAGGCCCCTTTATGGTTGAAAAGACGGTGACCTGTTATTTCTGCTTCGAATCCTTTAAGGTGTACTTAGAATCCGGCGACCAGTTCAACGGGCCGGTCACCGAAATTTACGACTGTGAGGTCTGCTGCAACCCCAACCAGATTGTTTATCAGGTCGATGGGGAGCAGATCACCATCACCGAAGTCTCGGGCGGAAACGAATGAAAGCGGCTAGCTCAAAGAAGCGGCCGAAAAAAAAATGAGATCTAAGCTTTAGCCCCATGCCCAACCCAACACCTAAGTCCAGGGACTCAGCCCCCCCCGGACCGACGCTTTGAGCACCCCAGGGTACTTTACCCGCGACTCCTATGAGCGAATATGACGGACATGACCGACAGTACCGATGCCGAATTGATCTTCACCCTGCAATTAGAATTCCCCAAAGAGCAGGTTTACCTTGCCTGGACCGAAGCGGAACAGTTGAGCCAGTGGTTCAAACCGCCGGGCTTTAGCGTTGAGCTTTGCGAAGTAGACGCGAAAGTAGGCGGGCAGTTTAAACTGCACCTGCGCTCTGAAATGGGCGACCTGTACCCCACCCAAGGGCAGTACCAGGAAGTAACCCCAAACCAGCGCTTAGTATACATCGACACCTGGGATGACGACCGCGACCAAATCCCCTTGGTCAACGTGGTGGTCTTTGACGACCTGGAGGCGGGCAAATCCAGGCTCTCGCTCTTTTCGGTCTTCCAGTCCGAAGAACACAAAAAAGCGGTCTTGGAACAGGGCGAGCGCGAAGGCTGGTATTTGTTCATGGAAAACCTCAACCGCCATCTCTCAAACCTAGCTTGAAGTTGTCTACCCCCAAAGCCCTCAACAGGCTGGCCCGCTTCGCCTGCGGTTGGTTGCTGCTGGCCCTAATCAGCCCCCCCCTGTGGGCCGACGAGATGGACCGGCTAAGCCAGCGCTTGCGCCAAAGCCAAAAGTTTTCGGCCCAATTCATCCAAAGCAGCTACAACCGCCTCAAAGACCGCAAGATCACCTCAGGCGGCAAGTTGGCTTGGATGCGCCCCGGCTTGATCCGTTTTGAATACCTCGAGCCGGAGCCTTTGTTGATCATCGTGGGCACCGACCGGGTTTGGATCTTCGATCCGCTCTTAGAAAACGTCACCCTCGCCGACAAATCGGAAGTGGACCGCTTAGAAGGTTTGGCTTTTTTGTTTTCTTCGGCGCCTTTGTCGGAGGCTTATTTAAGCTCAAACAAGCCCCGCTTCGGTACTGAAGACAAGGGTCCTGGCTGGCTTTACCTTAGCCCTAAAAAGCCGGTGCCGGGCCTCGCGGAGCTGCACCTAAAGCCCGGTGGCGGATTGGTCGAATCATTCATTTTGTTTGATGAGCAGGGAAATTGGAGGCGTTTTGACCTCAAAAATCCCCAGACTCAGCCCGCTTTAAAGCCTCAAGACTTCTACTTCGAGATTCCCGAAGGAATGGAAGTGATTGACAAGCTCTCTGTAGGACACTAAATTGTACGAACTGACTTTTACCCTCTGAGGAGGCGTCTAAACCCAGCATGGATGCAATGTAATGCGCCTTGTACTAGTTCTTTCCGCTCTTTTCCTTTTGGCCAGCAATCCTTTGTGGGCCCAAGACGCCACGCCGGAGCCCCAAGAAGAACCGGCCAGCCCTATATTGGCCTTGGAAGAGGGATACCAGGTATTCCCAGCCGAGCGGTTGGCCAACAGCCTCTACCGAAATGGGGAGCGCATTTTTTCGAGACAGGGCCTTGCTGTACGTGGTATGCTCGTCATTAAGCAAGGTCTGCTGGTTTACGCCACTGACGAAGACAACCAGAAGAAGCTGGAGTTGATTCCCGGTGAGGAAATGGACGTTAGCCTGGAAGCTTTGGAAGACGGGTTTTACCGCCTCAAGGTCAAAGGCGGTTTGTCTCGACTGTTCCGTATCTTGGAAGATGGTGAAATCCAAGACCTGCTGCCCCGCTCGAACACGGCGGGGAACTTTGTCTTTAACGGCAAGGACAAGGGTGCCTTCACCCACATTGTCGGTGGAAAGCAGGTTGAAACCTCTGATGGCCGAACCCGCTATCAGTACAGCTTCAAACTGCATGTAGTCGAGCAGGGCAAAAACGAGGTGACCCACCTCGCACCCACGGTGGTCAACTACAGCGCCGACCTTAACCTCCGCTGGATTCGTGAGAACCAGCTTCAATATACTGACGGGAACGGACAAGTTGAACGTATAACCGTTCGTTGACCCAGGAGGCATTATGAGATTTGACGAAAGCAACCCGGATATTAGCCCCGAAGAGTTTGAACACTTTAAGGCGCTTTTAGAGCAGCAGATCCGCGACTTGATTGAAGAGTCAGGCGGCACGATGCAAGAGATGCAGGACGCAGACCTTGAATTCCCTGACCCCGGCGACCGGGCGACTTACGAATTCGAGCGCAACACCACCCTGCGCATCCGCGACCGTGAGCGTAAATTGATCAAAAAGGTACGCCAAGCTATCGCGCGGCTCGAAGAGGGTGCTTATAATGAGTGTGAAGAATGCGGGGAGCCGATTGGCAAACAGCGTTTAGAGGCCCGGCCAGTAACCACCCTGTGCATACAGTGCAAGGAAGTTCAAGAGCAGCAAGAGCACATCCGCCACAATTAAGACCCCATGCGTCTATCCACCCGTCTGATCCAGTTTGAGACGCTACTGCAAAAGCACGAGGGGCTCAATGAGCGTGTCCTGCGCGCCTTCTCGTCGATCCACAAAGAGATCGGTGAATTAGAGCGGCAAGTAGACATCTTAATCGAAGCGGGCGGGGACCTCAACAAAACCATGAAGGACCGCCGCCAGGGGATGGAGATCATCTTATCCACCGCGCGCAAACTGACCAATGCCGATGGGGGCACCTTATACATGGTGGACCTGGAATATTACGACGAGCCCCTCAACCCCGGCGAGCTCAAGGCCAAATACCTCAACTTTGAGGTGCTACAAAACGACAGCATGAACGTCTACCGCCAGCGCACCGAAGCCGGCGAATTCTTCTTGCCCCCTGTTCCCTTGGAGGTTCAGGGCGTCCAAAACGTCAATAACGTTTCGGCCTACTGCGCCAACACTGGCCAAGTAATCAACATCCCTGACGTATACAACGCCCAGGGTTTTGACTTTTCAGGCACCAAAAAATACGACGAGCAGACCGGCTACCGCAGCAAGTCCATGCTGGTGATCCCCCTGCGCGACCACGAAAACGAGATCATCGGCGTTTTGCAGTTGATCAACCGCAAAGACAAAGATGGTGAGGTGATCCCCTTCGCCGCCAGCGATCAGGCGGTGGTCCAGGCGATCAGCTACCAAGCGGCCGTCTCCCTCACCACTGACCGGCTTGTATCTGAGCAAGAACGCCTCTTTGCCGCATTTGTGCAGGTTTTGGCCGAAGGTTTGGGCGAAAAAAGTCCTTACAACTTTGGTCACATCAACCGGGTAGCCAGCTTGACCTACGAGATTGCCGAAATGGTCAGCAAGCACCCCGAGGGGATGTACGGCCCCATGATGTTCACCGAAGACCAGATGGAAGAAATCCGGCTTTCCGGCTGGATGCACGACATCGGCAAGCTGACCACCCCTGAAAGTGTGGTCAGCAAACAGTTGAAGATGGAGGTGCTGGTCGACCGGTTTGATATGTTAGTCCAGCGCTACAACTCGAAGATCAAAGACCTAGAGATTGACTTCCTGCAAGCCAAGGTCAAAGCCTTAGAAACGGGCACCAATCCCGACGAACTCAAGGAACTAGAAGGGACCAAAAACGAACAGGTCAAAGAACTGGTGGGCGAGCTGCAACAGCTTTTGCAGTTTAACTTTGGCGGCGAGTTTATGGCCGACGAAAAGATTGCCCAGATCGAAGCCGCCGCCACGCGTAGCCACCGGCAATTCCTTAAATCCACCACCGCGCAGGGCATCAACGTCGACTACATTGCCCAGGTCGAGCTGTTGGCCCAGCCCAGCCCCGAAGCGTTGGTGGACGAAAAGGAAAAAGAGTTGCTTTCGATCCGCAAAGGGACGCTCTCAGACGCCGAACGCAAGATCATCAACGACCACGCGGACCGCTCTTGGCGCTGGCTGTTCAAGCTGCCTTTTCCGCGTAAAATGCTCAAGCTCCCGCTCTACGCTGCGGCGCACCACGAGACGCTCAACGGCACTGGTTATCCCCACAAGCTAAAGGCCAACCAACTGCCCCTTCAGTCGCGCATCATCGCGGTGGTGGACATCTTTGAGGCCCTTACGGCCAGCGACCGGCCCTACAAACAGCCTATGCCGCTCTCAAAGGCCCTAGAAATCCTTGGTTTTATGGTCAAAGACGGACATCTAGACCCCGAGGTGATCCGCATCTTTTTAAAATCCGGCCTCTGCCTCGATTGGGCCCAGCGCAACTTGTTGGAAACCCAACTGGGCCCGGTGGATGTCGACGCTTGGTTGGAACGCTTTTACCCCAAGGGCTTTGAAGCCAACCTGCCGGCGTACCAGGAACAATTGCTCGCACAATTCGCGCGGGCCTTGGAGTCACAGGCATGAGGCTAGTTGCCCTGCTGTGCTTGGCTCTTTGGTTCCCCCTGCTGTCGCAAGCCCAAGCCATCAAAAGTTATCAAGTAGAAACCCAGGTCGAGGTTTTGGACCGCGACGTGGTCTACGCCCGTAACCGGGCCTTCTCGGCGCTGCGCGAACAAGTGGTCCATCAGGCAATTTTTTCTTTGCTCGGCGAGCCGATGTACAAGGAGTTCATCGACTCTCGTTTGGCTGGCCGCCGCATCCGGCCCGACCGCTATATCAACGCTGTTAAGGTCTTAGAAGAAAAGCGCCAGGGCGATGCGTTTTTTATGAAAATCGAAGGCAAGGTGGAGATGGAACCCCTTGCCGACCAACTGCGCAAAATGCATTTGGTCTTGGCCAGCGACCCCTGGCAGAAGGTCAGTCTGGTAGTCGAAACACCCTTGCAGGTTCCCTTGGAAGCGCTACGTGAGCGCCTAAAAATATTCCACCTGGAACTGCTTGGCCCCCATCAAGCCCAGCTACCCGAAGGCCCCCACGACCAGCCGGATTTTGTCCAACCCCTTTTTGAGGCCTACAACGGAGCCCCGGTGATCTTCTTGATCGAGGCCCGGCGCGCCAAGGAAGGGGAGTTGTTTGACCAAGTGGGGCTGCGGATTTATCGCCAAGCGGGCTACGCCCAGTTAGGCAGCTTTTCGATGGGTATCGACCCCGTCGCCGCTGACGACCTGGACGACGCCTTGGAGGACCGGCAAAAAAGCTTTCTGGCCCTCTTTTCGGTCAGCTCGCTGAAGGTGGGCAGCTTTGAAGAAGGGCAAAAGTCGATGGTCTACTTAGAAGTAGAAGGCCTAGACTCCCCTTACCACCGCAGCCAATTCGAAAACCGCATCTTGCGCCCCAGTTCCGCCGTCGGCGGATACTGGCTGACGGGCTTAGGGCGCGACAAAAGTGAGTACATGGTCCAAGCCAAACGCGGCATGAAGCGGCTGGTGGCGGCCCTAGCCCAGCCGAGTCCCTACTTTAGTTTTGAATTAGAAGAGCCGGGCATCAACCGCTTGCGGATCAAAGCGGCCTTTAAGCCCAAACGGAGCTTGCTGGAGCTTAAGCCCTTCGAGCCCCAACCGGACCTGATCAAAGAAATTGCCGAAATGTTGGAGCTACCTGAAGGGCAGTTGCCTACCCTAGAGCAATTACCCAAATGGTCCGAGACGGAGCCCAACAACAACGCCTATGAATTAAACAACCTAGGGCCTAAACATCTGGTTTACGGCATGGTGACCAGTCGAGCCGACGAGGACCTATTCCTAATCCAGCCCAAGGTTGGGGCCAAGATGCTGGTGATCGAATGGGGACGGGTCGGCAAGACCGACCTTTCGCCGCAGATCAAGTTGTACGACCAAGAGGTCGAGTACCTAAACCAATATAACCTGATCGGCACCCGCCGCACCGAAATCCGCTACAACTTCCGCGAAAGCCCCCAGGGCCCCGTATACTTGCGCGTCGCCGACCGGGTCGGCTTCATCCAAGGCGAAACCGGCGGCTTCAAGAACTTCCGCTACCTAATCCGCTACTACTGGAAATAGCCCCCTTGGGGCACTTTCCGCTTGATCCGCCAAGCAGCCCAACTGGCTTGGGCTCTTGCCTGCCTAGCTAAGTGGCCCTCCCCAGAGTACCCCCTGACTCACCCACTATTGGCGTGCAGTAAAAGGATCGATCCTTCCCAATCGTAGACTTTCCTTGGGGCGCCTTCGTTGAAGACCCCGCAGCCCCCACTTTTTGGCGCAGAGCCACAAAGCTCAAGTCCTAACTCGGTTTAACGACACTCTCAAGACGCTCAATTTTCGGCTCAGAAGGGCGCTAAAAGCTCTCCGATTATAGCCCACGCGCCCACGGACTAAGGTCCAGATAGCCTAGCACCAGAAAAAATCAGGACTCCGCTTGCTAGGGTAATCGTCCCCGGTTACCAAGCTCCAACCTACCGGTTATCTTCAAATCAGAAAAAAAATCGCCCTCTTGGGGTTCGAATCCCCTTGGGGCAACCACTAGGCTGGAAAATAAAGCGATGCTCCCAGTGGATGCTTCTAGTTGGAAAGAGCCATTCCAACTGCTGTGAACATGTTCATCTTAGTAGATTTGGATAAAGTCTTTTATGCTCCACGAGAAAAGTTTTTACAGCCGACTAAAAAAATATGACCTCAAAACGACAAATTGGACTCGCATAAACCTTGCTATTAGGACGAAAACATTTTTTGTCCTTTTTTACCTCCTTAAGAAAGGAAACATGAAACATCCAAGCAAATGGAAACTGACGCTGCGGGTTTCCCGTAAGATCCTCTGGTGGTTCGCTGAGGACCTAGGGAAACAAGACCTGTCTGAAATGCTCCGTAATCTGGCAGATTGGCTCAACCCAAGCTGGGTCGAAACAATCCAACCGGCGGTTAATTGGATCAGCCGTTTACTAGGTTAGCGTGGTCCAAAAGGACAGCCTCCTGAGTCTGCCTCAAGTTTGGCGGTCCTGGCGGGACCTGCCGTTGGACTATTGTACCGGCAATCTAGGCGCACCAAGGCCTGCCCCAAGAGGGGCTGACCTTAAGTATGAGCGGGGGGGGTTAGGCGGTCTTGAAGCGGTCGGTTTTTTGTTTGAGCGCATCGACCATTTCGGCTAGGCTACCTGAAGTCTGGGCAATCTGCTGGGTCGCTGCCGAGAGTTGCTTGGCGGCGTCGGAGTTGTTTTCGCTGACCTTGCTGATCTCGTCGGTGGTCTTGCCCATCTCTTGTACGCCCGAACGCTGTTCCTCGATGGCCAGGGCGGTGTTGTTGATCGGCTCGGCCATACCTTCAACCAGTTGGGTGATATTGCCCAACACCTGGACCGTGTTGTCGGTGATGGCCCGGCCTTTCTCGACATTGGCGCTACTGATCTCGATTAAGTCTTTGATTTGCGTCACCTGGGCATTGGAGCGGTCGGCCAGCAGCCGCACCTCGTCGGCGACTACCGCAAAGCCCTTGCCTGATTCCCCGGCCTTGGCGGCCTCAATGGCGGCGTTTAAGGAAAGCAAGTTGGTCTGGTTGGCGATCTCGGTGATCACGTTGATGATGGTGACGATCTTTTTGCTGGAGTTGCCTATTTCTTCCATGCTGTGCTGGGTTTCGCTGACCGCTTGGTTCGCTTGGTCGGCGGCCATGCGAGCATCATCGGCGTAGCCCTTCAATTCGTTCATCTGCCTTGCCGTAGATTCAAAAGCGGCGGCGATCTCGGTGATCGAGCTGGCCGCTTCGGTCAGCGCCGCCGACTCTCGTTCGGCGTCGGTCGCAATGGTTTCGGCGGTGGTGCTGATCTGGGCGGCGGCCGAGGAAAGTTCTTCGCCAGCGGCCGAAATTTCGGCCACGCCCTGCTGCACCCCGCCAATGATCCCCGCCATGTTGTCCAAAAAGCGGTTGAACCAATGGGCCACTTGGCCTAATTCATCCTTGCGGGCCTCGTCTAGCCGCAGGGTCAGGTCCCCTTCTCCTTCGGCAACGTTTTGGAGCAGTTCTAAGGTCTTGTCCAGGGGCTTGGAGATCGACCCGATAATCACCCAGGCGGCCAATCCAGCCATCAACAACCCCACCACCAAGCTGCCGATCTGTAGGCTATGGCTAGTGGTAACAGCGGAAACCCGCTCGGCCTCGGCCTCTTCCAGTTCGCCTTCGATGCTCTGGATCACCTGGACGATCAGTTCTACGTTGCCTTCACCAAACCGGTCGATCTTGTCGTCCATCTCATCGAAAAAAGCATCGTTGGCCTTACCGCCTTCGATGCCGCGGATCAACTCATCAGAGCCGACCTTAGCTAGGCTGTAATAGTTCTTGATGATCTTTTCGGTCGTTTCTTGCTCGAAGGGTGTGTCGGCGGCGGCTCGCATCTCTGCTTCATGGCCCTTCATGTAGTCCGTCAATTCGACCAGCTGGGCCTTGCGTTCAGCACTCACCCCCGCATCTCGGTCGATGATGATGTCCATAAACAGGAGCGTCATTTGGATGCTCTTTTTCTCTAATTCCTCAAGGCTGCGTATTTGCTGCAACCGTTCTTCGAGCATACTGGCCGCTTCGGTAACCCCGTTGACGGCTTTCATGCCGATACTAACCCCGGCGATGAACAGGATGATGACGGCCAAAAATCCGAGCAGGATTTTGAACTTAATCTTTAGATTTTTCATTTCAAGAGAAGAAAGTGTGGACGCTAAAGTCATGCTCCTCTGGCTTCTGCAAACAGAACCCTGAGATTTCTGTATCTGTATTTTTGAATACTACCGCGCTTTTTTTTCTATTTCTAGCAGTAAATTCGCCGAACAGGCCCCCAGGGTGAGGGAAAGCCCCTAAAGAGCTTAGGGCAAACCCTTTATAGGGCTTGGAAAAAAGTGGTCAAAACCTTTGGATTCGGTTAGATAGCTCATGGCTCTTGCCGCCGGTAGGGAAGATTGGTAGGCTCCATAGTCCTTCAAACTCCAAGAGGCCATGAACCCGCAACTGACCCAAACCACCATCCCTCAAGACCAAGAAGCCGAACAGGCCGTCTTGGGTTCTATCTTAGAGGACAACAGCTTGATGGTTGAGGTGGCTTCGCTGCTCACCCCGCTGTCTTTCTTTAGCATAGCCCACCAGCAAATATTTGCGGCGATGCTTGAGTTAGGCGAAGCGGACCAGCCCATTGACGAGATCACCTTAGGCGACCAACTCAAGGCCCAAGGCCAGTTGGAGACAGCCGGCGGCTATGTTTATCTGGCCGAATTGCTCTTGGAGACGCCCAGTTCGGACAATGTCGTCGCCTACGCCAAGATCGTCCAAGAACATGCTCTGTTGCGGGAGTTGATCACCACCACCACCGAAATCGCCCGCAAGTCGCGCAACCCAGACCAAAAGATCGGCGACCTCTTGGCCGAGGCGGAATCCAAGATCGCCGAGATTGCTTCGCGCTCTTCAGACAAGTCTTACCGCCATATCCGCGACATCCTTCCGGCAACCTTCGAAACCTTAGAGCGCAACTCGGCGCATGACAAAGACGTCACGGGTCTGCCTTCGGGCTTTATTGACCTAGACAAAAAGACCAGCGGGCTTCAGCCTTCGGATTTGATCATCCTGGCGGCAAGGCCCGCCATGGGCAAGACCGCCTTTGTGTTGAACATCGCCCGCTATGTGGCCACCCGCTCAGACACGCCGGGCGCGACGCTGATCTTCAGCTTGGAGATGAGCAAAGAACAATTGGCGACCCGTCTGCTCTCTTCGGAAGCCAAGGTAGACAGCGAAAAGTTACGTTCCGGCAATCTTGAAGCCGAAGACTGGGACAAGTTGGCCATGGCCACCGACGTGCTCAGTGGCCGTAACATCTATATTAACGACACCCCAGCGCTTTCTAGTTACGACGTAGCCACCATCTCCAAACAGCTACACAAAGAATTCCCCCAGGGCGTCTCTTTGGTGGTCATCGACTACCTCCAATTGATGCGCGGTTCCAGGCCCAACCAACCGCGGGAACAAGAAATCGCCGAAATCAGCCGGGGGCTTAAGGGTCTGGCCAAGGAATTACATGTGCCGGTGATCGCCCTGTCTCAGCTCAACCGTTCTTTAGAGAGCCGCACCAACAAACGGCCCCAGCTCTCGGACTTGCGCGAATCGGGCGCCATCGAGCAAGACGCCGACTTGATCATGTTTATCTACCGCGACGAAGTCTACGACGAGAACAGCAAAGACAAGGGCATCGCCGAAATCATCATTGGCAAACACCGCAACGGCTCCACCGGCACCATCAAGCTGGTCTTTACCGGCAAGTACACTACCTTCAGCAACCTGACGACCCGCGAGCCCGATGCGCCGCCCCTCTAAGGGACTCGGTGCCGGATTCGACGGCCTGGAGTTGGTCTTAAAGGGTTATCTGCTCGACCAAGGCCTAGAGGAAATCTGGCAACTGGCGCTAATCCACAAATATTGGCTCTTGGTGGTGGACCATAACTTTGCCCTAAAGACCCGGCCCTATTCGCTGCGCAAAGGGGTTTTAACCATTCTGGTGCCCGATGGGGCTTATGCCCAGATCTTGCGGCTTAAATTCAAACGGGTCTTGATCGAACAACTAGGCCAGCTAGACGAGCCGATCCAACTACGGGATGTGGACTTTAAAATCGGTGAGGTGGAGCGACTCTTGGGCAGCAGTGTTGAGCGCCAAGCAGCACAAAAAGAAGAACTGGAACGGTTGCGCCAGGGTGGCGGCCTGCGGCTCACCCCCGAACGGATCGCCCAGCTGTTTGCCTCAGGCCCCGAAGATTTTGTCGAAGAAATCCGCGCCGACGGACAGGTGGTCAAACGACACAAGGCGGACCTCAAGGCCAAGCCGCGCCGCTTCGTGCCTTTAGACGAGGCCTCCAAAAAGGCGGGCGAAGCTTCGGCCCAGGGCATCCACGACGAACGACTCCGGCGGCTCTTCGCCAAAGCCCGCGCTAGGGCCCTGCAAAAACAAAAAAAATCATGAAACCACAGACCAAAAAACGTTTTGGCCAACACTTCTTGGCAGACCCTTCGGTTTTGAGCCGCATCATCACCGCTGCCGAAGTGACCCCTCAAGATGCGGTCTTAGAGATCGGGCCGGGCCAAGGGGTCTTAACCGAAAAGTTACTGGGCACCAAAGCCCAAGTTACCGTCATTGAGATCGACTGGGACCTAGTGGCTTTCTTGAAGCAGCGTTTTGTGGCCCATGACAATTTCACCTTGGTCGAAGGCGACGCCTTAAAGCGCGACTGGGCGGAGCTGTTGGGCCCCGGGAGCTACAAACTGGTGGCCAACTTGCCTTATAATATCAGCACCCCGCTGTTCTTTAAATTTTTAGAAGAACGCCAGCGGTTTTCGACGCTGGTGGTGATGCTGCAAAAAGAGGTGGGCGTCAGGATGCTGCATTCGGGGCGCGAAAAGCCGCTGAAAGAGTACGGTATTTTGTCCGTCGCCGCGCAGTTGGGCTTTGAGGTATCGGTGGTCGCTCAGGTGCCGCCGGGGGCCTTCCGCCCGCCGCCGAAGGTGGACTCTGTGGTGTTGCAATTGACGCCCAAGGGCCCGTTGGGCGTCGATGAAACCGCCTTCTTTCGGTTCGTTAAAAATGCCTTCAACCAACGGCGCAAGTTGCTTTTGAGTCGGCTCAAAAAAGAGGAGCCCGCCCTGGTCGCGCAGTTAAGCCCCGACTGGGTCGAGCGGCTTGAGGGCATCCGCCCCGAGAACCTACTGCCCAGCGAATGGTTGGAGCTTTTTAAGCAGTTTAGTCCAGATGGTCGTAGTAGCGGCTGAAGTCTTCGACCACAAAGGGGACCAAGCGCAAGCCCACGGCCCCTTTCTTGACCCACAGTTGGATCAACTGAACCGAGCCGCCTTGGGCATCGCTGAGCGTATTGTAGTTTTCGGCGTAGAGGATGTCGGCGGTTTTAAACTCCACTAAAACCGAAGAACTGCTCAAGGGATCGATCAAGAGATATATCTTGGCCGGGTCGCTCTTGTGTTGTTTGATTTGGCCCAGATAGGACACTGCTTCGCGCCGGAGACGTTCGGGATCTTTGGCGACCTCAACTTCGCGGCTTTGGATGACTTTGATCAGATCGGTAGGCAAGACGCTCCTTCCATGGGGTTAATCATTGCAATGCCAAGTTCTAGGGGCTAGTTTAAAACAAGCCCCGATCTTTGGCAACTACCGCCCCGTTAGTCGATGCCCGAGTCTTCCTGTTACCATTGCCATCAGCCGATACCGGCGGCCCAGTCGTTCTTTGAAGGCCGCGGGCACAAGGTCTGCCTTAATTGCTTCCGCCAGTGCCAAGCTTGCGTGCAATGCGGTTTTCCCGAAAAGAGACTGCACCACCACCCCGCCTTGGGAAAGGTCTGCCACTTTTGCCTGGAAGAAAGACCGGTAGTCGATCAGGGCGTTTGCCATCTCTGTAGCCGCAAGATCAAAGAAGGCGAGCGGCTCTACGCCGAACAGGGCGTTAAGGTTTGTATCGATTGTTTTAATCAGGCCCGCCAGCGGTGTTTTACCTGCCGCTTCCCTGCCATCAAGCAGCGCATTGCGGGCATCGGCGGGGTCTGCGAATTTTGCGCGCCCCGCTTGGTCACCGCTTCGACCCAACTGGCCCAACTCTTAGCCCCGCTGGGTCCCTTTCTGGCGGCTCATGGGCACCGGGTCCAAATCCCGCCCAGCTTGGTCCGGCTCGATTGGCGGATTATTTTGGGGATGCAGCGCGAAGAGCCCCCCCACTTTCCGGTGGAGTTTTTTGACGAATATATCCACTGGGCTTATCCGGTCTATCACTTGGGCGGTAAGCTTTACGCCCTGCCCGCCATGGCCCCCGAATGGTTTGTTCCGATAGTGGCCGGGCAACTGGCGGCCCAGGAGCTTTGCCACCGATTTGGGCTGAGCCAGTTGGGCGAGCGGGGCCCTTTTTACTCCTTTGCCCGTGCCTGGGTTCATTATTTAAGCCACAGCACCGCCGAGCGGTTGGGCTACGCCGAGGTGGCCCGCAAGCTCTTGCGTTGGCCCGAGGCCTCAGTGGGCCCAGATTTCGAAGAACTGCGCCATTTAGGACAAAGCAAGGGCCCCAAAGGAGTGATCCAAAAGGCCCAGAGGGACCTGACCTCCCTAGCCAAAGCACTGCCCAAGTAAGCTGAAAGCATGGGTTAACCTTGGTTTGACGCTTTGAGCCTATCGGCGTATAAGAAAGCATTGCCCAAAACTCGGTTGTAAACCTCCATGAGGAAAGAATGGCCCCCAACCCAGTATCGGACCCGTCCTTTGTCCACGAACTGCTGACCCTAGTCTGCCGTGCCTTTGAAGGTGCCCACGGCTTGGTCTATGGTGCCATCTACCTGCGCGAGGGCGAAGACATCCGCTGTTTAGCTGAAGAAACCCGCGAAGAAGCCGAAGACCTCTCTTTGAATTTAAGCGCCAGCGCCTACCAAGAAACCTTGGACAACGGCCTGTTGGTGCGCGAGCTCCAAATTCCCGGCCACGAGGGCTTAGCCTTGGCGGCAGTGGCGATCAATAATGAGGTGGTCTTGGCCCTTTGGGCCCAAGCGGCTAGTGAAGTGCAAAGCACCGTTAGCGTTTTAGGGCTGCTGGCTTCGGGCCTCTTCGAAGACTGGGCACCGGCCAACGCAGTCCAGTTAGCGATCTCCGACGGCAGCCCCACGGCTTCAGCCGGGGCGGACCTGACCGACACCAGCGAACTAGAAGAAGCCATCGAAGGAATCGGCCACAGCACGCCCACTGCCGCTGCCGAGCTAGCCGAACCGCAGTACCGCGAAAACCAAGTGTTGGCCCAGCATGGCAAGGCCTTCTTAGAACACCCTGACGCCGCCTTTTTGGCCTTCACCAACAAAGGCACGGTGGTTCCCCTGTACACCAACGGGTTCCACCCCTATTTCGGCCAGTTAGACGCCGAAACCGACGCCTTAGAAATCCTGCTGCACCATTGGACCCCCTACAACCGCGACTCGGCCAGCTTCGCTAAGTCCGAGCCGGACATCGCCATGTTGCGCGACCTGATGGAGACGGTGTTCTTACGGATCACGGACCTAGACGTGTTGCAGGAAATGTTACCCAACGAACTGCGCCAAGGTGATTCGGTTTTAAAGATCAGCTACCGCTATCTGCAAGACGCCCAAGACATGGACCAGGACATGATTTTGGTGATGATCACCGATATCTCCGCCCAGGTGGCCTTGGAAAGACGCATCCAAGAAGAGGCGAACCGCAACGAAATGATCCTCAAAATCGCCATGGATTTAGAGGGCTATGATCAATACCGCAAAACTTCCGAGGAAATTTTGCGCGGGATCATCGTGGAATTAGAAAAACCGGCTGACGAGATCCGGGCCGATTCCATTTTGGGGTCCATCAATACCCTACAGTCTGGCGCGGAGATTTTTGAAATCACCGAGATGTCCCAACTGACCGAGGACTTTGAACATGCTTTACTGGAAATCTTAGAAAACCCCGAAGGCTTTGGGGCCGACGCCATCGCTCAGTTGATGATGATGGCCAGCGAAGTCAAAGATGGCTTTGACCGGTTGCAGATCGACTATCTAGACAGCCTGATCGCCGACAATGAATTGATGGATCGAACGATCTTTAAGGTCCCCGAGGCCCGCTTCGCCGAAGTCCGTGCCATGATGGAAGAAGAAGTCTTCAAAGGTGCCTTAAACCAACTAGACCAGATTTTCGACAAAAACTACCGCCCCTTCACCAAGCTACCGGGCCTTCAAGAGATCACCAGCCACCGCTTGAGCAGCATCAAGAACCACCTCTGGAACGAGATCGCCCCCAAGGGTTTAGAACGCATCAACCAGGGCTTCGACTCCATGATGCGCCAACCCATTGGGCTGGTTTTGAAGAAATACGGCATCATCGCCGAAAACTTTGCCAAGCGCCTCAACAAGCAACTGGTCATCGAGGTCACCGGCCACGACCTCGACGTCCCGCTGCACCGGATGCAGGATCTTTTCAGCGCCTTGATCCACCTAGTGCGCAACTCGGTGCAGCACGGCTTGGAAAAAATGGAAGAACGGGTCTTTTTAGGTAAAGACCTAGAAGGGCATATGAAGATTGCCGCCGCCCTCGAAGGGGACCAGTTAGTGCTGACTTTCGAAGACGACGGGCGCGGCCTGAACGCGCAAAAAATCCGGCAAGAAGCAGTGGAACGGGGCCAGATAAGCGCAGAAGAGGCCGAATCGCTGAACGACGAGCAATCGCTGGCCTTGTTGTTTTCCACAGACGAAGACCAAAGCAATGCGCGTGGCGTGGGCCTTGAGTCCGTTTATTTGAGGGTCAAGGAGTTGGGAGGTGACCTAAAGGTCACTTCGGAGCTCGAAAAGGGCACCTGCTTCACCATCACTCTCCCTATCAACCTATAAAAACCCATCCGTTTATGGACCACGAGATCACCGTCATCGAAGCCTTCGAATTGATCCACTCGGCCGACAACCTACGCTTGGTTGATTTAAGGAGCAAGGAAGCCTTCGCTAAGAAGTCCATCAACGGCTTCAGCAACGTCCCCTTTGCGGACCTTAGCAACGAACTAGGCGGCTTCGACAACCGCAAGAAGACCCTGTTGCTCTGCGAAGACGGCACCAAAAGCCATCAGGCGCTGCAATTATTAGAAGCTTGCGGATACTCCGCCACGGTGATCCGCGGCGGGATCAAAGATTGGTTGGCGGTGATTGAAGGGGTTTCTTAAAACACCCCTACCTTTCTTTAGCGAACAAAGCAAAAGGCCCCAGCGCGTGTTAACGCTCTGGGGCCTTTTTTGTTGGTTCTATTTTAGGTCCCCCTGAGCGGCTCTACCCCCTCGGGGGAATAGCCAGGGCACCGTAAAGGCAGGGGTTTTCTTCTGCTGCTGCTTGGGGGCTGTTCGGGGGCTTGCTGACCCAAAGCGGATGCCACAAAAGCAAAAGGCCCCGTCACGATCCTTCGCTCCGGGGCCTTTCTTCGTTCGCCTTTCGCTCTACCAAAAGGCTGACCGAGAGCAGTCGCCTGACTCCCGGTCAAACACGCCCCCCTCACAGGAACGAGACGTTAAAAATTTTAATAGACTGGAACCAAGTCCAGTGCAGCCACTAAAGTAATAACCGTAGCCAGAAAGCCCAGCCCGAGGCTGGTTTTTAGTAAGATCCACTCCATGAGTGCCTCCTTTATTCGACTTTGACTCCATCATACAGGTTAGGTGGGGGGTATAGGAAAGGGGTTCCTCGGTTTATTTGTAAACTATCTTACAATTGCCAAAGGTAATCCACAAACCCCCGAAGCCTTTCTGGGGCTTAACCGGTGAGGCATTGGGGTGGATAACCTACTCGCTGAGGGATAAATCAGGAGGCTTTTTGGCCCCTACCCGAGATGGAAGCCCCCAACAAAGGCTAAATGGACGCAGTACCCATTGAAACTAAAGGGCAGGATAGCAAAATCATAAAAATACAGGCATCCACCGCGCCTTAGCCAACTTTTCGGCCTGACCTTTGGGCCCCTAAGCATCGGCATCGCTAACGACTGGATGGTAAGAATATCCCCCGTCGGGGTATCTTCGCGAATTCCTCCAGGCCCGACCGAACATCCAGTCCACCGGTACCATCAGCCTAACCGCCACGTCCGGGAGCCCTGGACGTTAATGGAGGCGCATAAAACGCTAAGGCCGTCCCTAACAAGCAAAGCTCTTCGCCTAAAAAAACCAACCGAAGCCTTGAGGGGGGGGATAAAGCAGCAGAACTCTCAAGCGAAATACCAGCAAGCCGCAAGGGCGCGCCGGTAGATATACAGAAGGAAACCCGCAGTACTGCGCCGTTCGGCGTGGCGGGTCCAGAAGAACCGGACCGGGGTAAAAGGTTGCAGGCGGCCCCGCGAACGTATCCGCTAAGCCACCCGCCGAGCTTTAAGCTTACTGCCCCAAAAAGATGCGGACGCTTAAGGGCTCTAAGCGCAGTGACCGTGCGTCTCCGTTGAAGGGGCTCCGGCGGCCTTCAATAAAGGGCTGGGGTCGGAAGCTGTCGAGCACTTCGAGCCAATGGCTGTGTGCACTGACAGAAGGAAGCTCAAAGTATTTGGGCTCGCGCTCGAAGTTCATGGCCACGTAAATGAAGTCATCGACCCGGTGGCTCCCCTCAAAGGCGTTGACCAAAAAGGCCAGCTTGTTGTTGCCGTGGTCAAACTCAGGTTCCCAGGCCCTTTGGGCGTGCCAACTCAGATCAGGAAGGCCGTTGGTGCGGTTGACCTGACCATCAAAAAAGGACTCCCGCCGCAGGTTGGGGTGTTCCTTGCGTAACGCCACTAAGGCGCGCACAAAGGCCAGCTGTTCGGTGTTTTTTTCTACCAAGGTCCAATCCATCCAGCTAATCGCGTTGTCTTGGGCCCAGGCATTGTTGTTGCCCTGCTGGCTGCGCCCGCATTCGTCGCCCATAGGCAGCATGGGGGTGCCCTGGCTGATGAAAAGCAGGGTCAGGAGGTTTCGTAGCTGCCGATGGCGGAGTTCCATGACATCTTGGCGCGGTGTGGGGCCTTCCACGCCGAAGTTTTGGCTTAAGTTGTGGTTGTCGCCGTCGCGGTTGCTTTCGCCGTTGGCTTGGTTGTGTTTGCGTTCAAAACTGACCAGATCGGCCAAGGTGAAGCCGTCGTGGCTGGTGATGAAGTTGATCGAGTGGTAGGGGTTGCGCTGGCTATGGCCGTAGAGGTCCTCACTACCAGTAATCCGGGTGGCTACTTCAGCGGTACGGTGCCGCTCTCCACGGACAAAGGCACGCAGGCAGTCGCGGTAGCGACCATTCCATTCAGCCCAGCGCCCGCTAGCAGGAAAACTGCCGACCTGATAAAGCCCCATGGCATCCCAAGCTTCGGCAATGATCTTGGTATGGCTTAAGATCGGGTCCTTGGCGATGCTGTCTAAAACCGGCGGGGAGGTGAGCACCGTCCCGGTTTCGTCTCGACTCAAGATACTGGCCAGATCAAACCGGAAGCCGTCCACGTGGCATTGGCTGACAAAATAATTCAGTGAGTCCATGATCATCCGCCGGACCACCGGATGGTTGCAGTTAAGGGTGTTCCCGCAGCCCGAGTAATTGGCGTAGTGGCCCGCTTCGTCAAAGATATAATAACTCTGGTTACTTAACCCTTTAAAGTTATAGATCCTTCCCCCTTGGCCCCCTTCGGCGGTGTGGTTATAAACCACATCCAGGATCACCTCAATCCCGGCCCGGTGCAGCTCGCGCACCATTTCTTTAAATTCGCGCAGCGCGCCCAACGCGGTTCCGTCGGAACCATAGGCGGCCTTGACGCTAAAAAAGTTAAGGCTCGCGTAGCCCCAATAATTTTTTAGCCGCTCTCCGGTGGCGGGGTTGATGAAGGGATTGTCCGTTTCGTCGAATTCGTGGATCGGCATCAATTCGACGGCGGTGATCCCCAATTCCTTAAGGTAAGGAATTTTTTCGATCACCCCCAGATAGGTCCCCGGATGTTTTACCCCCGAGCTTTCATGCTGGGTAAAGCCCCGCAAATGAAGTTCGTAGATCAAGGTGTCTTTGAGCGGGCGGCCCAGCGGTTTGTCGCCTTGCCAATCGAACTCGGTATCTCCAAAAACGCCGCGTATCGGGCGCTCGTTCCTTTGTCCCCAACGCTCCAGACCGCTTAAAGCCAGGGCGTAAGGGTCGATTAACTCCACATCGGGGTCAAAGGGTTGTTTTGCCGCATTGGTGGCGGTGATGCGGTAGCTGTAGGTAAATTCCTCGGGCAGCCCAAAAAGCTCAATATGCCAAATCACCCCAGTGCGGTTTTCGGTGGGACTCAAGGGAATTTCGGCCAGGGCGCTGTCGCCTTCAAATAAATTAAGGGTGATCCCGGCGGCTTGGTCTGAAAAGATCGCAAAATTATGGCCCTTACGGGTTCGGGAGACGCCCAACAGCCTCGGATCGCCTACATAGCTGACTAACTTCATCCCTGCCTCCTAAAACACAAGGCGAACCAGTCGCCTTCTTGGCCCTGGTAGACCAATTCCCAGTCGCTGAAGCGGTCTTTTAGGGGTTCTAAGAAGGGTTCTAAGATTCCCGAAAGGATCAAGTGCCGCCCCGTTAAGCGGCGTAAGTCTTCGTGGTGGTACAGCAGCACATCGCCGGTGATGTTGGCGATCACCGTCTGGGCCGGTTGGTCCCATTGGTTGGGCTTGGCGAGATGGCCCACTAAAAGCTGCGGGTCTAGATTCGAAAGCGCTAGGTTACTAGGCAGTTCTTCTAAGGCCTCTTGCTCGATCTCTAAGCCCACCCCGCTGGGTGCGCCAAGCTTGAGGGCGGCAATAGCCAAGATACCCGAGCCGGTGCCGATGTCCAAAAAGGGCTCTGTTAGATGCCCCTCGATTTGTTCTAGAGCAAGCATCGCTAGCCGCGTCGTTTCGTGGTAGCCGGTACCAAAACCCTGGCCTGGGTTGATCACAATCTCCACCCGGCCTTTGGGGTCAGCCTTTTCCCAGGGCGGACGTACCAGAAAACGCCGGCCCACCTCTAGCGGCTTGAAGTGTTCTTTCCAATAGGCCTGCCAGTCCACTACCGGCTTAAGCAACCTTTCACCGACCTCCATATTCACCCCCGCTTGGGCGCGTCTGAGGGCTCTTTGGCAGAGTTCCTCGTCTTCGGGAAAAAAAACCTTTAAGGTAAGTTTGCCTGCTTCGAGGCCCAATTCTTCGATCCCTAAAGCACCTTCTTCGGCCATCAGCCACCCAGCCATCTCTTCATCGCCTTGGTTTACCTTAACGATCACTTCCAAATAGGCTGTTTGCATAAGGCTTAGAGGGAAAAAGGATTGCTCAATCCGGGAGGTTGCAGTAACTTGAGAAGAGCGGCAGCGGTCTTAATAATCCCTGTCCGATTCAGCGATAGCATACCCCTTCGCCGCCGATGGGGCAACGACTTAAAGCCAAAATCTACAGTGACCCGACTAAGCCACGTTTACGAATCCCAGCAGTTTACGCTCCCCTTTTTGGAGCAAATCTTCGGCCTGGCCGACCAGATGCAGGTCGATGCCTCGCCGTACCAGATTCCCGGTAAAGTGTTGGCAACGCTCTTTTACGAGCCCTCCACCCGCACCCGCTTGAGCTTTGAGGCGGCTATGTGCCGCTTAGGCGGCAGCGTGATCGGCACCGAAATGGCCAAGGAGTTTTCCAGCCATTCCAAGGGCGAAACCTTAGAAGACACCATCAAGATCGTCAGCGCCTACGCCGACGTGATCGCCCTGCGACACCACGAAATCGGGGGTGCCAAACGGGCGGCCTCGGCCAGCCGGGTTCCGGTGATCAACGCCGGAGACGGCGCGGGCCAACACCCGACCCAAGCGCTGCTGGACCTCTACACCATCCGCCGCCACTTCGGCGAGATCGACGGACTGACCGTCGCAATGGTGGGCGACCTGCTGTATGGGCGCACCACGCGGAGCCTTTGTTACCTATTGGGGCGTTTTTACAAGGTCAAGATGCTCTTTGTGGCCCCGCCGATCTGCCGCATGGCCGACGACATCCTCTCGTTCTTAGACGAGCAAGGAATCAGCTGGAGCGAAGAGCCCGACTTAGCTAAGGCGGTCTCTCAAGCGGACTGCGTATACATGACTCGGGTGCAAAAGGAGCGATTCTTGGATATGGGCCGCTACCAAGAAGCAGCCGATAAATACCGCATAGACACCGAGATGATGTCTCATTTCAAAAACAATTCCATCGTCATGCACCCCCTGCCACGGCTTAACGAGATCGACACGGCAGTGGACCAAGATCCACGCATGAAGTTCTTCGAACAAGCAGCCAACGGCCTGTGGGTAAGAATGGCCCTGATTTATAGCTTGCTGGTGGACCTATAAGAGTTGGGGAAAAATCTGGACAAGGGCCCTTCTTGCATGAATAATGGGGTCGGTAGAAACACTGAGAACCCAGACCGACCGGAGGCGTTGTGCAAACTTCCACGGAAATAGAACAATTAGGACTCTTGATGGGTGATATCGCCGAAGGGCGGGTATCGCGCAACAAAAACTTTTACACCCTGGCTCGGGCCAAGGAGTATAACCGCTTTAAACGGGCCAAACTCCTGTTATCTTTAGTTGAAGACCTAGAGCGCACCTGCGAAGTTCCGGGCAACCGGATCGGTGCAGATATCATCGAAGACTCAGTTGAGGTTTTTTTGTATAATCCTTCTTTGTGCTACAACCGCCGTGTGATGTTAAGTCGTGCTGAACTGGATTTGATCCGCCGCAAAACCAAGATCGCTTTCAACTAAGCCCCTCAGTCTGCTTGCCTGTCCATGCAATTAACCAAGGAAATCTTCCAGAAGCTCCAAACGTCGGTAGACTTTTTTAAGTCTTTTTCCAACGGCGAACTCCTGGGGCTCTTAAAACTCGCGGCGACCGAAGTCTTTGATCCCGATGAGGTGATCTTCAAAGAAGGCACCCGGGGAGACAAGATGTACATCATCTTGGCCGGTACGGTCCGCATCAGCCGCCCCATCGGCGGCGGCAAAGAAGAAGTTTTGGTTAAGCTAGGTCCCGGTGCCTGCTTCGGCGAGATGGGGATCATCGACCAATCGCCCCGCTCGGCACGCGCCACTGCAGACGGTGACAAGGCGGTCATGTTGACCATCAAAGAAAGCGTGCTTTCGCAGTCCAACACCTTGATCGCTTTTAAACTCTTCCGCAACTTCGCCACCACCTTGGCCGGGCGGCTGCGCGAAACCAACGAGAAGCTGCAAGAGACCGCCCAGAAGGACCGCAGCAGCAGCCAGCAGATGAAAGACCTGATCAAAAAGAAGGTCGAGGGCGGCGAAGGGGTCAACTTCCAAGGGGCGGCTTTAAACAACGCCGACCTTTCGGGCTGTTTCCTCAACAACGCCAACCTCAAAGAGGCGGTTTTGGTCAAGGCCCGGATGTCTGAGACTAAGCTGAAGGAAGCCAACTTCACCGACGCCAACATGACCTCGGCCCATTTCGAAAACATTGAGTTCAATGAGGCCAACTTCAGCAACGTGATGCTGGCTGCGGCGGTCTTTAAAGATTGCAAATTCAACAACTGCCATTTCAAGGCGGTCAATCTTTCGGGCGCGGATCTGTCTAGCTCCGTCGCCGATGCGATCAAAAATCCCCCTACCCCATCCGAGGGCGCGGCCTCCTCGGCTGAATAGAACATGAGACGGATTTTCTTAGCCCTTTGCTGGGGCTTATTGGCGCTGATGCCCTTGGGTTTTACCGCTCAAGCCCAAGCTCCGGCGGAGCAGCAGCTAGGCCCAGACGGACAGCCCAAAGCGGCACCGATGCCCTATGCGGACCGAATTTATCAGGCCCAAACGGCCCAGGGCTGGTCAAAGACTTACTACGAGAGCTTTAAGCGCTCCCAAGAATACCGCTATTTGCGCTTGGCCGCTGACTATTGTTTGCGGTCTATGCAGATTTTGTATGACACCCAAAATAGCCTAAAAAAAACGGAATCTTTTTATTACCAGACCCGTAATAAACGGATTTATGCCTGTGACTATTACGAGCTTCTGCAAGAAGCCTCTTATCAGCTCGAAACTTCCCAATATCTTACAGACCCGCCCGGTTCTTGGTGCGATTTTTGAACAGACGCACCCAACGAACGCCGCAGGAGGGAAATGTCCGCCGTTACCAGCCTTGAAAACCAGTTTGAAAGCCTAACTCTTGAAAAAGAACGGCTGATCCAACGCATTGGTCAGAGCGACAACGTCGATCTGGACCAAGTGTTGGCGGCGCTGGATTTCGGCCAACAAGCCCACGAAGGCCAATTCCGCAAAAACGGCGAACCCTATTTTGTCCACCCGATCCGCGTGGCCATCCGTGCCACCGAGTACGACCTAGACACCAACACGGTGATCGGGGCGCTGCTGCACGACGTGATCGAAGACACCTCTTTTACTCAGTCAAATATCCGCAAGCTCTTCGGGCCTTTGGTGGCCCGGTTGGTAGAGGCCTTGACCAAGGTAAAGACCTCTAAGAGCCTGACGTTGTATAAGATCTTCCAGCTAGGCAACCTGGACTTTCGGGTGATCTTGATCAAGCTGCTTGACCGCCTGGATAATTTAACGGACATCGAGGCGCTCCCGCGCCACAAACAGCGCAGAATCTGCCAAGAGAGTCTGGCCATTTATGCCGAGGTAGCCCACGGCTTAGGGTTGATTGAGATCGAAGAACAGATGCGCAACCTGATCTTTAAAAACCTCTACACCAAGCGCTTCGTGCGGGTGCAGCGAAAGCTAGAGCAGTTGGAATTAGACCGCAGCGAAGCGATCGAACGGATCACCGCCACCGTCCGTGCCGCCATCGAGCCCAGTTTGGTGGTCAACCTACTGGCCGTCAAGCTAACGCCCCAGAGCTTTTATTTTACCAGCGACGAGGTGGACCGCCTGCTGGACCACGTGGTCATCGAAACCCAAAGCCCGCTTTGTTGTTATAAAGTATTAGGTCATCTACACACCCACCTGCGTAGCATCCCCCTCTCGATCCGCGACTTTATCAGCAACCCCAGGGCCAACGGCTGGCGCGGCCTGAGCACCAAGGTGATGGTCCATGGGGAGCAGGTTTCCTTGCAAATCGTTACCCCTGAATTCCAGCAAAAAAATCGTAAAGGTTTGATCACCTTAATGAAAGAAGGAATCTACCAATCCGAAAACTACCGCCAGTTCTTCCAGCTCTACCTGGACGTAACCGGAGACGACAACGTCCGCATCGACGACGTATTCCGCAGCTCCAAGGAACGGGTGATCCAATGCGTCACCCCCGGTGGAGACGTGATCGAGCTTCGTTACGGGGCCACCATCCTAGACTTCGCCTTTGCGGTACACTCCGAGTTGGGCTTAAAGACCATTGGCGGGATCATCAACAACACCCGCTACCCGCGCAATAAGGTTTTAGAAGACGGCATGGTGATCAAAGTCTTGACCAGCAACGCTGTGACCGCTGACGAAAGCTGGATTGAGCAGGTGATGATGCCAAAATCCCGCCGAGAAATCATCAAGTTCACCGATAAGCAAAAACCTGAAAAGGCCTGATCCGTTGTCTTTTTAGATTCTTTTGCCTATACTGATCTTGAATTTCTAAGGGGCCTGAGACCCCCAAATCCATCGACCTTCCCCAGTTTTTATATGCAACGCTCCTTTTCTGCGGCTTTGCTGCTATTCTGCGCCCTGTTGCTTACCCAACCGGTCTGGGCGATTGTCAGCGTAGAACAAGAACGATTTAAACCCCTTAAGCCCGGCATACAAGGCAGCGCAAGCGTAGATCTAGGCCAAGACCGAGGCAACTTAGTCTATGACGAATGGGGCGGGGATGCGGCGGTGCGTTTTGGGGCCGAGGAAGACCGGGAATATATGGTCTTAGCGAGCCGCTATTATGCCAGCAGCGAGGGCCACAAGCTCGACGACACCATATGGCTACACTTGCGGGCCTACCAACCCACTGATGGGGTGATGGGGTACGAGGCCTTTTTTCAGGCCCAATCCAATGCCTATTTACTGGTCAAGCGGCGCATCGTCGCCGGTGGCGGGCTACGCTTTCGCTTGAACAACGATCCGGGCCGCTACAGCCACCACTTGGGCGCAGGCCTTTTTGACGAACAAGAAAGCTACGCCGACCCAGTAGACCCCAACAACGACCACAACCTACGGGGAAACTTTTATTGGTCCCTTTTTTATAAAATCAAGGGTGGACCAGAGATTGGCAATGTCTACTACCTACAACCCGCCTTGGGCGGAGGCGATGACATCCGCTCGCTAGATCAGTTTTCGCTCAAGTGGGCGCTAGACGAGCAGCTCTCCTTAAAGATCAATATCGACTGGAGCAACGATACCGAACCCTTAACGGGACTCAAAACAACCGACACCAGCAGCAGCCTCAGCTTTTCTATCGACTTCTAAGCCCCCAACCGACGGATTCCCCCTCCGTCTCGACCAAAATCATTCAAGAAAAACTTGACGGGCCGCCCCATTGGTTTAAACTGAAAACTGGATGGACGTCCATCTAAAGAGGCCACCCTATGACTACCACCGAAAAGACCCAACACAACAAGGAACTGATCCTCACCGCAGCGATCAAGACCCTAGCCAAGTATGGCTATGCAGGCACCACGGTCACCCTGGTGGCCGAGGCGGCAGGCGTCAGTCGGGGCCTGCTGCATTACTACTTCCACAACACCGAAGTGTTGCTCGCCGAGGCCACCGATCTAGCCTTTGGTCCGCTCTTCGAGATGATGGGCGGGCTTTTCGACCAAGCCGAAGACGCGGCCCAACTGGCCCATATCTTAACGGTCCAGACCCGCGCCGCAGTCCGCGAAGATCCCGAGTCGATGGCCTTGATGATCGAAGCCCTAGCCGTCGCCCGGCATCCAGGACCGGTGCAAGACAAGATGCTGGCTATGCTGCTGGCCGCTCCGGGCTTGATGCTGGGCGGATTGAGCCGCATGCAAGCCTCAGGGAAGGCCCACCCTCTGGTCCCTTTAAACTACCTACCCAACCTCTTGACCGCGCTCCTCGACGGGATGGGCCTGCAAATCATGTTGCGCCCCGAACTAGTGGAAGACGATGGCCTTTGGGAGGCTATGGAGCAGATGATCCGGACCCTAATCGGGGGCCCCGCAACGGAGAAATAACCGATGAACGCTACCAACCACCGCACACAAAATTTCTTCGCCCAACTGCCTGGGTGGTTGCGCCAACGCCGCAAATGGGTTTGGCCGGTGATCATTTTGTCCTTGGTCTTCTTGAGTGCTGGGGCCCCTCGGATCAAGATGAATATGTCCATGGAGGCCAACTTCATGTCCGACGACCCGGCCTTAGACCTCTACAACCAGTTTAAGGCCACCTTCTCGTCTGATGAGGCCATCTATCTAGCCTACCGCGCCAAAGACGGCGACGTACTCAGTGCGGCGTCCCTCAAGGCCCTCTTGGCACTGCACCAAGAGCTGTCCCGCAAGATCAGCACCCCCACCGAAGGACCCTTCAAGCACTTCACCGAAGTGACTAGCTTGATCAACGCCAGTTATTTGGAATCCCAAGGCGACCTCTTGAACAGCCGCGATTTGGTGGGCGAAAGACTCCCCCAAAACGAGGCAGCCCGTGAGCGGCTGCGCCAGGAGATTTTAACGCACCCCGACTTTCCCGGTTTTTTGATGAGCCGAGACTCCCAATACGGAGCCTTGATCCTCAAAACCGACCTGGGCGGCGAGCGGATCGGCGGAGGTCCTATCGTCGAGGGTTTTGAAGACTCTTTCAGCGGCTCGGGCTTTGATTTAGACACCCCCGATTTAACTTCGCCATCCAGCACCCCTGCGGGACCGATCCGCTTTAAGGAAGTGGAAATGGGCGACTATGCCGACGTCAACAGAGCGCTGGGCCAAGTCTTTGAACAACCTGCCTACCAAAGCGCCTTAGAGTTCCATCCCGTAGGCAACGCCGTCCTGATGGGCTTTTTTAACGACGTCTTAATCCCCCAATTAAACTACATCTTTGCAGCCTTGATTGGCCTGATGTTGGCCATGCTCTGGTTGCTTTTCCGCAGTTGGGCGGCGGTGATCTGGCCGGTGTTGATTGTGGTCTTGGCCAACTTCGCGGCGGTGGGCACCGTCGGTTGGCTGCAAATCGAACAGAGCATGATGTTAGAAGTCATGTCGGTCTTGATCTTGGTGATCGGCTTGGCCAACTCGGTCCACATCCTTTCGGGCTATCTCTTCCACCGCCGCGCTGGGCTGGACCATCCTGGGGCCCTGGCCGAGACCATGCGCAGGGTCGGTCCGCCCTGCATCTTGGCCAGTTTCACCACCGCCTTAGGCATGTTTTCTTTGACTCTGGTTCCGGTGCGGATGCTGCGCAACTTTGGCCTTACCGCCGTGGGCGGGATCAGCATTGCGTTGGTCTTGAGCTTGGTGATGCTGCCCATGTTGATCGACCTTTGGGCACCGGTGAAGAAGGACCGGGCCACTCCGGCCAGCCGGTTGGGGTTGGTGGATCGGTTTTTGGACTACATGGAACCGCTGGTACTGCACCACCCGCGCTATACGCTGTTGGCTTTCGGGGTAGTGACGCTGGTGGCGCTCGGCGGCTTTACCCAAATCAAGATCGATTCTAACCTGTTAGAGGTGATCAAAGACGGCTATCCCGTCAAAGAGGGGTTCCGCATAGTGGACCAAGCAATGGGCGGTAGCGACAGCCTAGAAATTTACCTCAATTTCCATGAGAACGACGCCCTCAAAGACCCCCAAGTGCTGGCGGCGATGGACCGGGTACAGCGCCAGTTAAAAGCGCAATACCCCCAGGTAGTCCAAACCAACAGCTTGGTGGAGGTGGCCAAATATAGCTTTCAAGTGCTCAACGAAGGGCGCCCGGAGTTTTACCGCCTACCCAGCGACCAGAACACCTTGGCTCAGGTGTTGTTTCTCTTTGACGGTTCGAACCGGGAAGACCGCCTAGAGTTGGTGCCCGATGATTACAGCCAGGGCCGCATCAATCTGCGCATGGTCAACGGGGGGTCGGACTTTTATAGCCAATTTTTGCCTGAAGCCGAAAAACTGACAGCCTTAGAATTTTCGGCCCTTAAAGAGCGCTACCCAAAACTCCGCATCGAGCTAACCGGGGCGGTGGCCCTGACCATGACCATGGTGGACCGCTTTGCTTGGTCCCAGATCAAGTCCTTCTCCTTGGCCTTGGGCTCGATCACTTTGGTCATGTTGCTGCTGTTTAAATCGCTGCGGGTGGGCCTGATCGCCATGATCCCCAACCTATTCCCGGTGGTCACTACCTTTGGCTTGATGGGTTATATGGGCGTACCCCTCGACGCCGACACGCTGATCATCGCGCCGGTGGTGATCGGTATCGCCGTGGACGATACGATCCATTTTCTATCACACTATAAGCGTGAAGCCATTGAATTGAGAGGCGACATGGACCGAGCGGTTTTGGGCAGTATGCGCGAAGTGGGGCAGGCCATGAGCTTCACCAGCCTGATCCTCGCCGTGGGCTTTAGCAGCATGATTTTTTTAGGCCACACAGGCATGTCGGCCTTCGGCAGCCTCAGCGCCCAGGCCATGGGGGCGGCTTTACTGGCGGACCTCTTGATGTTGCCCGCCCTGGTCCGCGTGGCCAACTTGAACTTCCAAAAGAAGGTAAGCCGGTGAAGTGGACCCGCGAGCGATTTGCTGTTTCCTCGGCCCCGCCTCGCCCCAGCGTAAACCTAGGCCAGCAGCAGAATCGATACGCGAAGAGGCCTGCTCAATGTTCTTTGCCGTCGATACGATTTTGAAATAAGTAAGGGGTGTAGCCTATTCCTAATATGGCAAAGCAACTCGTCCAGCCAACCCCGGCCAGCACCACCCAAGTCAAATAGGCCTGTGGCCAAATCTGCGTCAACAAAACACGGAACAAACCTCCGGCAAGCATTAGCCCCAGGGCTGCCTTATCCCAAAACCGAAAGACCGGTTTTCGCCCCGTATGGCCTTGGCTGATACGGATCATCATCGCAGGAATGATCAGCCCCATACAAAAAAAGGTGAACATATGCAGGGAATAAGACCCCACTCCCCAACTAGGCTCTAGGCGGTGCACGATTTCCAAGCCGAGGTGAACGACCAAGCCGAAATAGCCTAAATACATCACGCCGATCCCAAAATTCCGCATCCCCACCTGGGGCTTCCAGATGAGGAACCGAAAGAGCAACAAACTGGCAGTGGACAGCAGTAAAATAGCGGCGGGCATGGCGGGCAAAAAGATCGAACCTACGGCTAAAAGCATGGAAATTTTGATACCGTAATCCAGCCACGGCCTACGCGGCAGCGGGCAATTCAGGGCGTTTTTCATGAATTGAGTCATGGTCCGCTCGAACATGATCACAAAAGCGACTCGAAATAGTCCGATGGTCATGGCCAACCCTTGATCAAAATAATCCTCGGTCAACATGAGCTGCTTGGCCACCAAAAACATGGGCAGCGCGACCCAAAAAAGCGGATTGTCGGCAAAGGAGTCGTTGGACCGAAACCGGATCAGGCTATACAGGAGGTAGCCGATCACATAGAGCAGGAACAGACTCCCCACCGCTCGCCCCCAAAGGCTGTAGCCGGGCTCAAGCAACATCAAAGCGCGGTCGGCGAACCACAAAAGGACGGCTAGGATCAAACCGGCACCGTGCAATCCGCGAATCTTCACCCAGTTCTTGCTTGCCGTGAGCAAAAACCCACCGAGCAAGGCCCAACCAAAACCGTAAAACATCTCGTGTCCGTGCCAACGGTTTGGCGGAAATGGGCCCCAATCCCAGTGTAACCAACCCGAAAAGACCGCCACCCAATACCAAGGCAAGAAAACCCCGGACAGGAAGACGAGGGTAAAAAAGGGCCGAAACCCGACCAGCCAAAGAGGGTGCGACGGCGAAAGAACACTTAAGGTAGTGGCCGATAGCTTCATAAAGCCTTCATTTGATGAACATCTCTATGTTCCAGCAAAAGAATGCCGGGCTAGAGGTAGCAGGCATTCTCTCACTTGATTTGAGTGCGCTGTTTTAATCATTCTCAATTCCATTGCGGGTAGCAGGTTAAACACCGCAAAAGACAAGCCCATGATTCGAGTTTTACCCCGCAGGTTGATCTGCAATTTCGCAAGCTTGGCCGGATGCCTTAGCAACCCAATAAAGGCCGCCCCATAAAAGGGTCCGCAGGAACATGGCCCCCACCGTGCGCATTTCAAAGAGACCACCGTTTAGTATATGAAAGAAGAGGTAGCCGTCGGCCAACAGGTAGACGGTCAAAAGAACCAACCCCAAATTGGCGGTACAACCCTTATTCCGCCACAGAGCAAGGCCAGCCACCAGATAAAACGGCACCGCCAGCACATTAAGCCAGACGATAAAGGGGATGTAATGGCCTGCGGCAAGGGCTGATTCTTCAAATAGCAGCACCGATCCACCGGACTTTAGGGTCAGCAACCCAAAAATAATGACAAATGCGGCAAAGGCTTTTTTGAAGGTGAACTTTTTTTGAATGGGCATCTTTTCCTTGATTAACATTAAGATTTATCTCCAGAGAGCTGTTGGACCCGATGCGTGATCTTAGCCAAAATGCTCTTTAAGGCTTGGATCTCGTCGCCCGAAAGGTCTTTGATGACCTCTTGATACTCCGCCAACACGATAGGCATTAACCGACCCATCATTTCAGTTCCTGCGGGAGTCAAAACACACCGGTGTTTTCTACGGTCCGCGATTTCGAGTTCCCTGACCACAAAACCGCGTTTAACCAAGCCATCAATCAGCCGGGTCACGTTGGCCTTGGTTTTTTGGATGGCATCGGCCAATTCTTGTTGGTAAGCCGATTGATAGTTCCACAACCAATTAAGAATAATCCACTGCTCGGGTGTTACATCAACCCCCTGCGCATGGATATGCTTGAGCATGTGGCTACGAATCACCCAAGACGTATTGCTGATGAGAAACCCAACTCGATCTTGAAGTTGTAGGTGTTTTTGCTGGTTTTTCATGTCCTTCCTGGCAGAACGATTAAAATTGCCTTGGTATTAGTTTATGGGTTAATAGTTAATAGCACAACCATTTTACCCAGAATACCTATCCCTTATAGGGAAGCACCCAATTAGAGCCAAATATCCATAGGACCAAAAAAAGTCCCGTGGTAAGATATTTGGCGAAAAGGGCGTATAAGCGTTATATTGGGTACAACCCCTTCGGGACCTTTGTTAACCCGAAGATGCCTTGGACTAGGAGCCGCCCCAACTATGGAAGCTTAAGCGGTCCTTGGCGGCGGGGTCGTCTTTGGCTTGGCACCTCAAAGAGGGTGATCCCTTGAGCTGGCTACCTTGGCTCCTACACGGGGCCACCAGAGCTTCAAGGGCGGCTTAGGCTGGAACCGATAAGTCCAGTTCTTTCAACGACCATGCTTTAATGCTGAGATTTCCACCAAATAAAATGAAAAGACTAACGTTGTTGATCCTTATACTAGCCTGGGTTCCGGCCCTCTTCGCCGACGGGCGCGAACAGAACCCGCTCCAACTACAATGGTTAACGCCCTCCAACTGGGGCCCCAACGCCACCGCTTATGACCAAGGCGCGGCCTTGGGCTACCACTTTAACCCCCAATGGTATTTCGGCGTCAGCGGGCGAGGCCGGGCCGAAGGGGAATCGGCCATGGGCTGGATGATGGGCTCTGAGCGGATGATGTTCCAACAAGAGGGCTTAGACCAAAGCACCTATACCCGCGAGCCAACCCAAACGGTGGAGCTGCGCTGGACCCCCTGGGACTTTGGGCTTTACTTTTCGGCTGGCGGGCTGAGTCTAGGTGCCCAAAGCGAGCATTACGTCTATGACAAACGGGCGCGTATCCTGGGCGATAACGCCTATACCACCGACTTGGATATTCAAATCGACCGAGAGGCCGGCAGCGGAGCCGCTCTGGGCGCGGGTTATGTCTGGGTGAGCGAAAGTGGATTCAGCTTAAGCGCAGGCAGCCTAATCGCCGTGGACCAACGCCAAAAAACCATCACCATCACCACCCCGAACGCAGACAGCACCGTCAGCGAGGCCGACCTAGCCCACCTCAAAGACGACGTCAGCTGGCGCGAAAACATGTTCCCTATGTCCACCTTCAGTTTGGGCGTGGGCTGGAACTTTTAGGTAACTGGTTTTTTGGGGGTGAACTTTTAGGAAATGGGCCGTTGCGGGGGACCCGCAAGGCTCCGACTCCAACTAGTTGAAAGAGCGCCAGGGTTAGGGCGAGCAGACCCTTGGGCCCCAAGCCAGTTCACGGCGGAACTTTACCTCTACAGGCTTTTTTCAGGTCCCTTAGCAGCCGATCCGTTACCTTTGAGCGGTAACAGGGCCCCCATAGCCTGGGCAAAAAAAAGGCCGAGGCCCCGGAGGGTCTCGGCCTTTGGACTTTTCAGTGGGTGTTTAGAAGTCGTAAATATCGGAGGTGGTGATATTAGCCCCGCCGTCGATGGAGACCGCAGTACCCACCCCCTTGTCTAAGGAGAGGGAGCCGTTGTAACCCAAAAGCCACCAATGCTGTAGATTGGTGCTGTTAACGTAAGAGCCGCTGTTGACGTTTAGGTCCGTGTCCGGTTGGCCGGATGCGTAAAGCGTCACAAACTCGTTGGCCGACAGGACCTGATTCCACAAAGCCACTGAATGGACCTTACCGCTGAAGAAGCTCGCCCCATACCAGTCGGCCCCCAAATAGAGGGTCTTATTGGCAACCGTATGGGCCGTGAGCGTATCATCGCGCGTTTTTACGACCGAGGTGTCTTCGGTGCCGTCTATGTAAACGTGCAGTGTAGTGCCGTCGAAGGTCAAGCCCACATGCCGCCGAGCGGTACCTAGCACAACACTAGAAATATAGTGCTTGTAGGTGCTGCCCGAAAAATTGTCATAGACGACCACATTTAACTTTCCCGAACTGTCCACCTGTAAGATCGCCGAGTTGGCCTCCAAGCCCGCCGATAGGGCTGTAATGGTGCCCATGAACGTGGCACCAGGATAGGCCGAGACATTCATCCAAACCGCCATGCTGTAGCTGCTGGAAATCCCCATGTCGACCGCAGTGTTGTTCTTGGCGTATTTGTCGATCCCATTAAAAGCCAGGGCTTTATAAGTGGTCGTGGTCGTGGTGGTAGTGCTCGAGCCCCCGTCCACCGTAAAGCTGACCGTTAGGTCCGAAGCCAGGGGCGTTCCGTTGGTAGCCTTTAGAGCCGTTGTGGCTTTCATGGATAAACTAGTAGCGGTGATACTGTTGGCATCTATGTAAAGATTTACAGTCTTTTTGTCGGTAGAGAGGCTGGGGGCCTGGGTAAATTTCATGCAGGTTGCAAAGCTATCGGTAGAGACCTGAAAACTGCCCGAGCAGGTGGTGTCGGTCGTGTTTCCGGTGACCGTGGTCGAATCCAATTCCTTGTCAAAGGTCATGTTCAGCGTTGCGTCTTTCACCCCCGTGGCCCCGTCGCTCGGTGTGCTCGACGAAAGGGCTGGGCCTGCATTGGTCACGAAGGCGTTCGCCATGGTGTAGTCTGCCGACAGGGCAACCCCCGCGTTACTCTTTGCGCTGGTGGTGACTTTTAAAATGTAGGAGGTGGCACCGGTCAACTCCGCCGAGGGGGTGGCGGTGAAGGTTTTGCTGTCCGAACTGGCGTCTACGGTGCCGCTTAAGGGCACGCAAGTCGAAAAGGAATCTGAAGACAGTTGGATAGCGCCGCTACAGGTACTAGCCGCCGAGTTGGTGGTGATCGAGGCGGTACTCATCGCCTCGGAGAAGGTCACTTGCAAGGTGCTGGCGACCGAGATACTCGCAGCCCCGCTGGCCGGCGAGGTGGAGCTGACGGTCGGTGCCGTGCTGCTAGTCACCACATCCTCTTCACTCGACTTACAGCCAGCGAGCATTACCAGGGCTAACAGAGCCACGATCCAAGTAGTTTTCATCAAAACCTCCTCTAGTTGAAATAATTGCTCCCAAATTCTAACAAACATAGTGTTTTTGCCCTAGTACCATTTATAGCGGTTGGCGAAGTATTTTTAATATTCATTTGATTCTAGTTAGTTGAGGCAACAATAAGCCAAACTTCCTAGCCCCAGGAACCGCCAGGGACCAGAAGCGGTCTGCAGCCCTAGAAGCTTATCAAGTGGGATATAAGCCTAGATTTCCCCGACTCCAGGCAACAAGCTCCGGCAGAATCTAGGACCTAGGTAAAACTACGAAAGGATATGATTCCGGCCTTCCCCAGCGGGGCCGACCGGAAGTAGGCGGGATTATATATTGTGTTTCTTTAGCGCCATCGCTGACAGCGCTTGGGCCTCTTTTTCTAGTTGGTCGTTGCTGGTGATGGTGGCGATGGAGCCGCCTTGGGTGAGCCATTTTTGGCCCAGGTCGATTAGTTCTTGGCGGGTCGTCGCCAAAAGGGCTTTGCGGAAGGCTAGGCGTTGGTCGTGGGTCTTGCCTTTGCGCAGGTTGCCGTATTCGCCCAAAGCTTTTCCTAGCGGCGATTTGGGGGTGTCTAGGCTACTGACGGCGGTCAGGATAGCTTCGTCAACGGCCTGTTGCTTGAACTTTCCGGCGGCGATCCACTGGGGCACCTTTTCGTAGACGCCCAAGGTGCGGCTCAGTTGGGGGTCCCGGTAGCTGAGTAGGTTAAAAATCCCCTCGTTGGCATTGTAGCCTGCCATGCCGCCGTAGGCTCCGCCCTTTTCGCGGATTTCTCCGTGCAGGAATTCGGAGCGCAGCAGGTTGGCCAGCACCAGCAACTTGGGCGCTTCCTGGCTCAAGTAACGGGGCACCTTAAAGGCCTTGGCTACATAGTTGACCGGCGTACTGGTCACCCAGGCTTCGCGTAGGTCCGCGTCACTGCTTTGGGCGGCAGGCGGCGGGCCGCTCAGGTCGCTACCGGCGGGCAAGGCGGCGTAAAGGGCCTTGATTTGGGCCTTAAGCGTTTCTAAGGATTCTTCCTCACCCAAGGCGAAGACGGTCAAGCGATTGGCGGTAAATAACTTCTCCAACAGGCTCAAGAAGGGGTTGAGGCGTTCCACCAAAACCGGGGGTTCCACCTTGGCCAACTCTTTCATGAACTGCACCTGAGAGATGCCGTCATAGAGGCTGTCGATTTTGGTGGCGGCGCTGAAGTTGCGCGAAGCCAAGGCGCTGGCGTATTGGTGGCCCGACTGGATCACCGAGTTGGTCAGGTTGGTGCTGCGCTGGTTCACCAAGGTGGCGATGCGCTCGACCTCCTTAAAGTGCCCTTCGCTCAAGATCTTCAGCAACAACTCAAAGGCCTTGGGCAGGTTCGGGTGCAGCGCCTTGGTGCCGACGGCGAAAAACTCCTCAAAGCCTTCGCCTTCAAGCTTGCGCCGCAGCGAAGGCCCCGCCGAGAAGCCGCCGGTGTAGCGGTTGATCAGCGCCGACATTTGCTCGTAATTCAAGTCTCCCTTACCGGTCTGGGTCAGTAGGCTGCCCAAGAGGGGGAGGTACTGGCGTTCTGCGTCGGTAACGCCTTCTAGCTTAAAATAACATTGCAGGTAGCTGATTCCGTTGGTCGGTGACTGGTACAGGGTCACGTCATGACCTTCAAGCCCCTCTAAAACCGGATCTTGGAACCTTACCCCCTCGGGGATGTCTTCGATCTTTAGGGTCGGCAAGACGCTTAGGTCCTCTTCGGCTTCCTGTAGGTCCGCTAGTGCCTTTTGTTCGGTTAAAATCTGCTGGCGCTGTTCGGCACTCAAGGACTGGCGGATTTGTTCCAGCTTGGCTTTGCGTTCTTCGGCGCGGCGTTTTTCTAAGGTCACATCGGGACTCAGGGTGACCAAGACCCGGTGTTGGTTCTCAAGGAAGTATTCCTTGATCTTGCCTTCGAGGTACCCCGGCTGCTCTAAGCGGTGCTTCAGTTCCTTTAAGCTGGCGTCCAGGTCAATCGCCTGGGCGGCGTCGCCGCCATGAATCCAAGCGCCAAAGAAGCGGAACAACAGGTTTATAGAATAGGGGTAATGGCCCCCGGTGATCTCGCGGGCGTCCATTTCCATCTGGTGCAGCGCCGATTCGACCTCTTCGGGATCAATCCCCTTGGCGGTCACTTCAGACAAGGTCCGCAGCACCAGGGCTTCGACCTTGCCAAAGTCGTCGGCGGCAATCCCTTGCAACCCCGCAGCAAACCAACATTCACGGATTTCGCTCTCAAGGCCCGTTCCGTCGGACAGTGCCGAGCCCAATTTAGACTCCAACAGCGCCTTACGCAGCGGGGCCCCGGCGTGGCCCAGTAAGACCTGATTGAGTAGGTCTAAGGTCAAGACCTCCACCGATTCGCGTACATCTGAGGTCAGCCAAGCCAAGCTGGCCTGACACTTCTTGCCGTCGTCATCGGCGGCATCTAAGGCATAGGTAAAGTCAAAACGTTCGGGCTGGCGGTAGCGCACCTCGCGGCCCACGGCGGTGTGGACGGTGATGGGATCAAACTTCGAAAGCACCTGGGCTTCGATCTTCTCCAAATGCCCCGCCAAGGGCAGGTTTCCGTAGGTGAAGAAATAGGCGTTGGAAGGATGGTAGTGGTTTTGGTGGAAGGCCACCAGATCGTCATGGGTCAGGTCTAAAATCCGCTCCGGATCGCCGCCGCTGTTGTGCTGATAAGTCAGCGTGGGGAACAGGGCGCGGCCCAGATTACGGTACATAATTTGGCTCTGCTGGCTCATCGCGCCGAGCATCTCGTTATAAACCACGCCTTTATAAACCAAAGGACTCTCGGGGTCCTCAGGGTTTTCAAACTCAAGCCGGTGGCCTTCTTGCAAAAAGTTCAGTCGGCTCAAGAGCGGGAAAAAGGCAGCGTCCAGATAGATGCCCAAAAGGTTGTCAAAGTCCTTGGCGTTCTGGGTCGAGAAGGGATACATGGTCCAGTCCGACGCTGTGAAGGCGTTCATGAAGGTCTTTAAAGACCGCTTGATCATCGAGAAGAAGGGATCGCGCACCGGGTAACGCTTGGAGCCGCAAAGGGCGGTGTGCTCTAAGATATGGGCCACGCCGGTCGAGTCCATCGGGGTGGTGGGGAAGCCCACGGCAAAGAGGTTGTTGTCGTCTTGGTTTTCCAGGTGGATCATCTGAGCGCCGGTGACCTCGTGGCGGAGCCGGATCATCCGGTTGCTCAACTTGGGGAGGTCGGTGACCTGCTCTACCTTAAAACCGCAGATGCGGTCGCCTGCCTGGATATTCGGTGCATTCATAAAGGGTTACGTGCCTTAGCTGGTTTCCAATCATTCGCGATGCCTTACAGACTAGCCGCTTAAGCCCCCGAAGTCATCCCCCTTTTCGGCGTTCTGCTGGCCCTTTTCGACAACATTCGCCCATTCCGTCGAATGGGGTTTGAGGCTGTAAGATACTCTAACAGAAAGGTTATACCGAATAAGCCCGGGGGCACCGTAAGGGGCCTCACGTCGATTTCGTCTGAAAAAGGGCACTAAGGCCCTCACCCGATGCTAGCTCAAGCTTTTGATATAAAAGAGATAATAAAACATTCTGAAAAAACTGAACCCTTTGGCACAGCTAAAGCAACAGGAGGGGGCAGGATACCTGTGACACAACCCACTTCGGTACCCTGCAACGGATTCATGGGGGGTTAAGGCTTTGGAACCACCAAGGCCCCCCATGAATCTTCGGTAACCACAAAATTAATTTGGAGTGCAGCATGGCTCAACGTACAACCCGGCGCAGTGACCGCACCCGCGGCTTCAACCCCGATTCTCAGCAAATCGACAGCGCCGTGCAACAATTCCTCAAGTCAGGAGGGACGATCCGCCGCTATTCAGCCGTGGACGAAGAATTTGAGCAGTTCGTCGACGGTGGCGCTTATAAGCCCACCGGAGACCGCCGCTCAATCCACCTGCATTCTTAAGGATTGACCCATTTTCTAAATTCCTGGCGTATCCGCCTAAGATCCTCCCACAAAGGACCGACTAGAGCCTTATCGGCCAGTAGATCCCGGGGATGTTCGATGGCGGCAACCGCCAGATTGCCGACCTGAAAGACCTTTCCGTGGGCCTCGACCCAGGGGGGTGCTTGCGGAACCAGCGAACGCAAAGCGGCTTCGCCTAAGGCCAACAACATCTTGGGCCCAAGCAATTCAATTTGTTTGCCAAAAATAAACGCGCAGGCGGCCCGTTCGTCTTCGTGTGCCGGGCGGTCCCCGTCAGGGCGGCATTTGACGGCGTTGGTTAAATAGGCTGATTCTTTACTGAGGCCTAAGGCCAAGAGAATTTTTTCCAGCATGTCCCCATCGGGACCGCAAAAGGCCAACCCCCTGGGGTCGTCTTCCTTGCTCGGCTGATCGCCGAGAACCATCAAAAAAGCTTTTTGATTCCCCTGCCCAAAGACCACTGCGCGCCGGTTCGCGCTTAGGCCGCATTTAACGCAGTGGGCGACCCGAAAATGTAGGCTGTCTAGACTCTTGGAGTCCATGGGCTCTAACTTGGGGCTCTCGGTCCGCACCACCGGGCTTGGGGGCTTAGCGGGTTCGTCTATAACAGGACTGGGCTCGACCGGAGGGGCCGGACTAGGACCGGGGCGGCGAGCCCGCATCGGGGCCGGAGCTTCATGTCGGCGCGGGGGTATCGCACTCCGCTGGGGCTCTGGCTCGGAGCGCGGGCCTTCAAAACAGCCTTCAAAGTCCCAATGGGCCTCGACCTGCTCACTCAGCCCCGGATCAGGGTCTTCTACCCAAACCAATCCACTGCCCCGCGCAACGTAGCGCAGCAACCGGGCCAATTGGGCTAGGTCTAAGGTTGGATTTTCGGGGGTCGGGGGCGTAGATTCCATAGCCGCCATCTTATCCGAAGCCAAGGACGCTGCCTAGCCCCTTGCGTCTTTGACGAATCAAAAAAAAACAAATATGCTTGTTGGTCGTAGGGGCCAAGGGGAAACAGGCCCCCTCAGGGAACTCCAACCTTTTTGTTCAACCATAATTTAGCGCCACTTGTAGACCATGAACCAAAAGAACCACCAAGCCGAGGAATTCCAGTTCCAGGCTGAAATGTCCCAACTGCTACACCTGATCACCCATTCGCTCTATTCGCACCGCGAAATATTCTTGCGCGAACTGATCAGTAACTCTTCGGACGCCCTGAGCAAACTCCACTTCAACAGCCTCACCGACCCGAACATCTTGGGCGACGATGGCGAATTGAAGATCAAGATCGACCTAGACGAAGAAAACAAGACCTTGAGCATCAGCGACAACGGCGTGGGCATGAGTAAAGAAGAGCTGATGGCCAACCTCGGCACCATCGCCAAGAGCGGCACCGCCGGGTTTGTCAGCCAACTGACCGGCGACGCCAAGAAAGATGTGGAATTGATTGGCCGCTTTGGCGTGGGTTTTTATGCCGTCTTTATGGTCGCCGACGAAGTGAGCGTCGAATCCCGCAGCTACGCCGACCCCCAGGGGCACCGCTGGGTTTCAGAAGGCACCGGCACCTATAGCGTCGAAGCGGTAGACGACCTACCCCGAGGCACCAAGATCAGCTTCACCCTCAAAGAAGACGCCGCCGAATTCGGATCTAAGTACCGGGTCGAGAGCATCATCAAAAAATATTCGGACTTCGTCAGCTTCCCCATTGAGCTCAACGGCGAAGCAGCCAACCAGTCCAAGGCCCTCTGGGCGCGCCCCAAAAGCGAAGTGAGCGACGAGGAATATACCGAATTCTTCAACTACCTCAGCCACGGCACCGGCGAGCCGCTGGCCCATTTGCATCTGGACGCCGAGGCTCCGGTGCAGTTTAAAGCGCTGCTTTACCTGCCCCAAGAATCGGCCCCGCACCTCTTTAACCCCGAAGAGCGCGACAGCAAGATCAATTTATATGTAAAACGCGTCTTCATCCAAAGCGACTGCAAGGAACTGCTGCCCGCTTGGATGCGCTTTGTGGTCGGCGTGGTGGACTCTGAGGACCTGACCTTAAACGTCAGCCGCGAAGTGACCCAGCACAGCCCGGTGATGGCCAAAATCAACCAATACCTGACCAAAAAGGTGATGGGCCTACTGGCCGACTGGGCCAAAAAGGACGAAGAAAAATACCTGAGCTTCTGGAAGAGCTTCGGTAATTACGTCAAAGAAGGCATCCACACGGACTACGGCAACCGCGACAAGCTACTCGAGCTTTACCGCTGCCAGAGCAGCGCCCACCCGGACCGACTGACCAGTTTGGCAGGTTATGTGGAGCGCATGAAGCCCGAGCAAGAAGAGATTTATTATGTCTTCGGTAAGAACCGCCAGGCCATCGAAAACTCTCCGAACATCGAGTACTTCAAAAAGAACGAAATTGAGGTGCTTTACCTGATCGAAGAAATCGACGAATTTGTCTTGAGCGGCGTAGGCCAGTACAAAGAAAAGTCGCTGGTCACCATCGACAAAGCAGACCTAAAATTAGAAGACAACCAGCCCGAAGAAGAAAAGGAATCGCTACAAGATTCGGCCAAAGAGCAGATCTTAGAGCGTTTCAAAACCACCTTGGGCGAGCGCGTCGGTGAGGTGATTCCCTCGCAGCGTTTAGTGGACAGTGCAGCGACCCTGGTGGCCCCGAAGGACTCAATGGGTGCCAATATGGAGCGGATGATGAAGATGATGGATCAGAATTTCCAAGGCTCTAAGCGGGTGATGGAAATCAACCTGTCGCACCGCTTGATCCAGAATCTGGCCCAAATCTTAGAAAAAGACGCCGCTGATTCTTTGATCGATGATGTGATTGTTCAGCTCTATGAAGGGGCCGCACTGCTCGAAGGAAACCTGGAAAACCCCACCGAGATGGTCCCCCGGGCAAATCGTCTGATGGCTATGGCTGCGGAACTGCACCTTAAGTCGCTGGCCTAGCGCTCTGCGCCAGGAACCCAATGACTCGATTCAGCTGGATTCTGGTGCTCTGCCTCCTCCTGGCCCCAAAAATTTGGGCCCAGGGGGAAAAAATCACCTTAGAAGGTGAACTCTACGACTTCGACCGAGCCAAACAAATCCTGCACTACAAAAACCCGCGTGCTTCGCTGCCCGGCGCCGAGTTGATGGGTCAACAACTGACCTACTTCAAAGACGAAAACCGGATGGAGTTTGCGGGCAACATTGTGATCCGCGCCCAGGATTACTTGATCACCGCCCAACGGGGTAGTTACAACCTCAAAACCCGTCGTTTGGAGGTGCAAGAGGTTTCGCTTTACGACTATGTAAACCTGACCTACATCAGCGCCCAAAAGGTCACCCAACTGGGGCCCCAACACTTTGAAATCGAAGACGCAGTACTGACGCTCTGCGAACCCGAAGCCCCAGCCTGGCAATTTAAAAGCGCGTTCATCAATTACCAGATCGACGACTTTGCCTACAGTGTCAATACCTGGCTAGAATTCAACCAACTGCCGATCTTTTATACCCCCATTGTCGCTTGGCCAACCCGCCGGGGGCGGTCCTCGGGCTTATTGGCACCTGAGTTTTTGAGTAAAAACGGGGACGTCATCTACTCGCACAACTACGGCAGCCGCCTCAAGCTCCCCTACTTTTGGGCCATTGACCGCGACCAAGACCTTACCGTGACCCCGGACATCATTAGCGGACGCGGCTTGGGTTTAGGGCTGGAATATCGCTGGGCCTTCCTTCCGGGCATGTATGGGGAAGCACTCTTTTGGGGGATCGACGAATCGGTACAAGACCGCAACCTAGCGGTCGAAAACCTAGGCAGCCTCAGTGCGGACCAAGTGGACCGCCAACCGACCCGCTACTGGCACCGGATCGACCACCGCCAGCAGGCCTTTGACGGTCAGTTGATGGTCCACGAGGAAGCCCGAAGCGACAACGAAGTGGACAAGGAATACAACGACGTCGAAATCGGCACCCAGTTGGCCTACCGCCGTGCCCTGTCTTGGACCTATCCTTGGTCCGGCGGGGGTCTTTCTTTGGAACGAGACGAAGGGGCTAATTTTCTCTACCCCTCGACCTTCGATCCCGCCACCGACGCCGATACCTACCTAAACCGTGACTATGCCCTGCGGGTCGACCACCGGGAACAAAACATCGCGGATACGGGCCTCTCGATGGGTGGTGGTGCAGGGGTGACGCAATATTCACGGACCTACGGCTGGAACGGAGATTTCCAGAGCGGCTACCTAGAAGTAGAATACCCCTTCAATCTAGATTTTTTAAATTTCGTCCCCTCGGTTAGGCGCGACCAATACCAATTAGCTCCAACCTACGCCTTAGCCCCTGCCGAAGGCGCTGCGGCGGGTTTTGAAACCGAACCGACCCCTTATGGTTGGGGGATCGATTCAAAACGCCTGGAAGTAAATTTAGAGGTCTTTAAGGTGAACCGCAACAATGCGGGCTTCGGGGTCTCAAGGCTGAGCTTTACGCCCCGGGTGGTTTACGAAGAGGTGGCCGACGTGGACCAGCGCTTAGGGCTGGCCCGTTCACCCGGCGACTACCAGCTCACTCAACCCAGCGACACCAATGGCCCGGTAGATGACTACGGGCGCTGGGGCAATATGTTCACCCAACCGGCCTATGGCCGCCAAGTGATGACCTACCAATTAGACAGCCTGTACCTAACCAAAGACCCGCAAACCAAAGCGGTGCACCGTTTTCTGTTTGCTTCGCTGGCCCAACCTTACAATCTACTGCGCAAAGACAGCCAAGCGGAAATATACCGTGACTTTGTGGGGCCTCAGGTGCCCGAATCACTGCAAGAGACCAGCCTGGGCAACCAGAGGATGCCCCTGCGGATCAACCTCAGCCTATCGCCCGTTCCGGGTTATGGGGTGGACCTGTTTTACCGGTTTGACCATGAATTGGGTCGGATGATCGAAAACCGGGTGGGTTTAAGCGCCGGGCAGGCCGGAGCCAACCAACTCTATCTGGGCTACAGCGACAACAACATCGCCTATATGGAACTAGACGGCACCCACCACGCCCAAACCAAATCCTATAGTTTGGACCAGACCATGATCTTAGGTGACCGCCGTTCGCTGCATTTTGCGGGTGTTTGGGACCTCAGCCGTTCGGACCCCAGTTTTCTCTATGGCGACCCCAACTGGGACCGACTCGAACAGCAATTGACCAGCTTCAGTGCCGAATTACTGTTGGGCCACCAATGCTTCGACTACCGCATGGGTTACAGGGAACAATTGGTGGCGGTGCAGCAAGGCAGCCGAAACTTCGAGCAGATCGACCGGCGGCTTACCTTCAGCATGGAGTTGGCCAAATGGCCTTCATCAAACAACCCCTACCAACGATTCGTGGACTTCCAATGAAAACTTGGCTGCTGCTTTTTGGGTTGTTGTGGAGCGGGGTGCTGTGGGCGGAACCGCTTAGGCCGGTGGCGCGTCCGGCCGGTGAGGATATTCGGTTGGTCGAGCAGGTCTGGGCTTGTCATATTGGTTTTGGTGTCGCCTCGGATGTCTTAAACCTGCATGACCAGTCGCGCCGCAACCGGGACCAAGCGGCCGGATGGACGGGCCTAAAGTTCTCCCAAGCGGGATACTTGGGTTTTGGCTGTTTCTTGCGGGAATATTATTTCGATTACCACTTTGTAGACCGTGCCTTCCGGCTGAATCGTTCCGTCCCGCTGGACGGACAAAGCTGGGAAGCCGTGAGCTACCGCCTGGACCAAATCAGTGCGGGCCGCAGTTTCTCTTTGGCCGCCCACCGGCTCTATCTGGACTTAGGCCTGGGTCTTTTTTCAGGAAGCTACCAGATGACGGCCTACCAAAACGTTGTGACCACTGACGGCAGCCTGAGCAGCCAAGAGACCCGCGGCGAAATCGGCAAAGAGACCGGGGCATTGGTGCAAAGCCGATTGCGGTTTCATCTAGACCGAAATTTTTTCTTCTCCTACGGGCTTTCGGCCTCCGCCGGGCTGGCCGAGCTTTCGGCCCGTTTGGGCGTAAATTATATGGTGAGGTACTAATAATGCGTTGGCTACTGATCCTATTTTCCCTGCTCTTGGTCTGGGGCTGCGGCAAAAAGACCCCGCCGGTGCCCTATGGGGATATCGGCGGGTTACCTGCGCTCCAAGAGATCCAGGTGCGGTTTGTAGGTGGGCAACTCAAGCTCGATTGGGCCCGACCGATGCCCGCGGACAGCGAGGAGGCTTTTCCGGTCGAAGTTTACCGCATCCATTTTCTCCAAGCGGAACCGGGCTGTACCGCTTGCCGCCCCGAGATGGAAGGAAAAATTTCGATCTTTCCCGACGGGAAGGTTTTACTCCAAGGCGAACCCTCGGACTTAAAGGCCCAAATCGACCCAAAAGGTAATTACAGCCTCCTGCTGCCTTTGCAGGCACTACCCCAGGCAGCACTGCTGCACCTCAATTTGGATTACCGCACACCAGAGGGCCGAGTTTCAGAGGCCAGCCCGCTCAAGCCGCTGTTCCGCCCCGGTCCGTTACCCCCGCCCAACATCCTTGAGGCTCGTTGGGAAGCGGCCGCCTGCGGGGAGGATTGTCCAAAGATGGGCTTGCTGCATTTGCGCTGGCGGCCCGATCTGGCCCGCCGCTTGGATCATTTAGACCCCGAAGGGGGCCTGTACCACACCGAAGAACATTATGGACTGGCGCTCTTTCGGCTCGAAGAGGGCAGAGAGCTACCGGCCCAAAAAGAAATTTTGCTGACCGGTGCCGCCTACTTGGAGTTGCCCAAAGAGCAGCTCCTAGCCCGGCAGGTAGACCGTTTTGGCAACCTCTCGAGCGCCGTGGAGATCAACCCTTGAGAAAATCACCCACCGGGGCTACGCTGAGCCTTCCATTTGGAGGAAGATGAAGAGCCGATTTGTCCTGATCTTATGTTTATTGCCTTTGGTGGCTTGCAGTTTTTCGGTGCCCGACCCGGCTACCGAATTGGCACAGCACGGCGGGAATGTCGAGGAATACCGCCTAGACTTAGAGCGCCAAGCCACCCATGACCCCCAAGACCCGATAGTTCATTACCAGTTGGGCTGGGTGCTGCACAACATGGGCAAAACCAAAGAAGCTCTGCCCGAAGTCGAACGAGCCGTGGCGCTCGCCCCCTTGTCGCCCCGTTTCCGCCTGCTTTTAGGGAGGCTCTACCAAGAACTAGGCGACCATTTCCAGGCGGTCAACCTGATCTCTTCAGCCTTGAAGCTTGATGACCGGCTCTTAGAAGGTTATTTTTATCTCGCCAAAAGCCTCGAAGAAACAGGCCGGGTCGAAGAAGCACTCAACCAACTAAACCTAGCCCTAGAGATCGAGCCGCTCTACTTTGACGCCCGGCTGGCCTGGGTCCGGATCTCGGTCAACAACGGCGACGTCCAACAATCCCTAGAAGCCCAACAAACCCGCCGCGCCGAGATGATCGGTCAGTTGGAACAGGCCCTAAAAATCAAACCGGCCAGCGTCGAGGGCAGCTTGCTGTTGGCCCGGCTTTACCGCGACCAGGGGGCTGGATTTAAAGCCCGCTTGATCCTAGAAGACTGGCTCAAACGCTTTGGTGAAAAAGACCGAATCATTGCCGAGTTGGCCTCGATCTACGCCGCCCAAGGTGAGGAAACAGAAGCCCTAGAATTGCTGGCCTCCCAAAAATCACCGGGCCCAGAGGCCCGCGCACTGATGCTACGCATACAAAGGGGCCGCGTCGAACCGGGGGAAATATTGACCCGGTTGCAAGACGAACTGGCCAACAACCCGCAAAACGTTTCCATGCGGCTGTTGGAAGGCGAATTAATGCTTGAGATGGGCCAAGTGGACCGCGCCGAACGGGCCTTGCAGCAGGTCTTAAAGATCGAACCCAAATCGGCGGATGCTTATGTTCTTTTGGCCAAGGCTTATGTGGAACAGGCCGACTATGCGGGCGAACAGATGGCCTTACAAAAGGCGCGCACCCTGGCTCCGGGTAGCTTAGAAGTGCGCTTGGCCTTATTAGAAAGCCTCATTCGACGCGGGCTGTGGCAAGAGGCCCAGGCCCAAATTGCCCAGACGGACAGTGACCAAGAAAGCCGCCGGATGATGTTGCTCAAAGCCTATCTGGCCCAAATGCGGGGTGACTATGCGGAAGCCGAATCACTAATCCGGCTGGCCCGAAAACAAGGCAGCGACGCCCGCTCTGAATTGGCCATGGCCCGTCTGGAAATTGCGCGGGGTCTTTTCGACACTGGCATTGCCCGTGCCCGCGAACTGCTCACCCGCCACCCCAAAGACTTCGAGAGCAAGCTGGTGCTGGCCAAGGGCCTCTTGCGCGCCCAGAAGACCGCGGAATTGGAGCGTCTTTTAGGGCCCATGTTGCACCAACACCGCGGTGAAGGTCGGGCGCATCTGTTGCTGGCCCGTGCCCGTCTAGACCAAGGCCAGATTGATTCTGCGGCGGACCTGCTGGCCCAGGGGCTAAAGACTTGGCCCCGCCAGCCCGACTTGGTTCAATTATACACCGCGTCCCTGGGCTTTTTGGGCCGGTACAAGACGGCGATCCCACTGTTAGAAGAAATGTTGCGCTTCCAGCACCGTTACAGCGACATCTTTGCTTTTAGGCTCTGGGAATTTTACATCAAGGCCGGGCAACTCGACAGGGCCCGCAGCCTCCAACTGCCTTCAGAACGCTAGCCATGCCTTATGTAGCATTGATTTTATTGCTCACCCTGAGCGACCAGCTGATCAAGGTGGCCGCCCGCCGGTACTTGCCGACGGACCACGTGGTCGAGGTGATCCCTCATTTTATTGGGTTGATCTATCAGGAAAACCGTGGCATCAGCTTCAGCTTGTTGTCGGAACTGCCTGAAACATTACGCCAACCGGTCTTAGCGGGTGTCTCGGCGCTCGTGGTGGTGGCCCTTTCGGTCTACCTTTGGCGGCGTTGGGAGCGGGTGCCCACCCTGGAACGTTACGGCTTCGCCATGATCTTATCGGGCGCGCTAGGCAACCTGATCGACCGCGCCTTTCGGGGATCGGTGACCGACTATATGTACTTTCATGCCTACCAAACAGGCTTTTTTGTTAACAACTTCGCCGACGACCTGATCAGCATCGGATTTGTTTTGGTCCTTTGGCAAAGCTTCAAGAAACCCCATGGCCCAGCCTAGCCCCGCATCTACCCGTGAATTGGTCGAACTTCTAGACCGGGCTGGTGAAGTCTGGCACTTCACCGACGCCATCGACCCCAATCTGGAACTAGCCGAAGTCCAGCGCGAAGTGGTCAAACGTCGCGGCCCGGCGATTCTCTTCAGCAACGTCAAAGGCACCCAATTCCCGGTGGCCACTAACCTCTACGGCTCCACCCGCAGGATGGAATTGGCCTTCGGCGACCGCCCCTTTAAGCTGATCCGCGAACTGGCCGACACCGCCCAAAACCTGATGCCGCCGAGCCCAAAAAAGCTTTGGGAAGCGCGGGGATTGGCCTTGGAAGGCTTAAAAATCGGGCTGAAAAACCGGAGCAACGGGCCGGTGATGGCCGGAAAGATCAGCCCGGTGGACTTGGGCCAGTTGCCGCAGATTAAGAGCTGGCCTGAAGACGGCGGGGCCTTTGTGACCCTGCCGCTAGTCTATACCGAAAGCCCCAGCACCGGCAAAGGCAACTTAGGGATGTACCGCATCCAGCTCTTTGACCAAAATACCACGGGGATGCACATCCAAATCCACCGGGGCGGCGGCTACCATTACCACGAGGCCGAAAAACTGGGCCAAGCCTTACCGGCCCGGATTTTTGTGGGTGGTCCCCCAGCGCTGACCATTGCCGCCGTAGCTCCGTTGCCCGAGGACATCCCCGAATTGGTTTTCGCTAGCCTCTTGGCGGGCCGCCGATTGGAGGTGGGTAAGCTGGATGACCTGGGCATCCGCATGGCCTTGGAGGCCGATTTCATGATCTCCGGGCGCATCCCTCCCCACCAGCGCCGCCCCGAGGGCCCCTTTGGGGATCATTATGGGTATTACAGCCTGCAACATGACTACCCCTTTTTGCAGGTCACCGGCCTCAACCACCGCAAAGACGCCATCTGGCCCGCCACGGTGGTGGGCCGCCCGCCCCAGGAAGACCACTGGATTGCTGAGTTTTTGCAGGAGTTGTTAGAGCCCCTGTTCCCGCTGGTCATGAACCAGGTAAAGAAAGTTTGGGCCTTTGAGGAGTCCGGCGTACATAGCTTGGCCGGGACCATCGTCAAGAACCGCTACCCCAAAGAAGCCTTCACAGCGGCGCTACGCATCTTGAGCGAAGGCCAACTCTCGCTGACCAAGTTTTTGGTGGTCACCGACCAGGATGTCAACGTCAAGGACTTCGCCGCCCTACTTACCTGCGTTTTGGAGCGCGCCGACCTGCGCCGCGATTTGTTTGTGTTGAGTAATATTTCACAAGACACGCTAGACTACACGGGCCCCAAGGTCAACGAAGGCAGCAAGGCGATCTTGATGGGCCTAGGGGACAAAAAACGGGAACTGGCCGAATCCTGGCGCGGTGACTTGCGGGACCCCAATTTGGGGGCCGTTCACCTATTCTGCCCCGGCGTGATCTGCGTGGGCGGCGTGGGTTATGAGATGGACCCGAAACTGGCCGAAAAGCTGGCCCAAGAACCGGCCATCGCCCCCTTCGCCATGGTGGTCTTGATGGACGACCCCGCCGAGGGCTCTGCCAGCAACGAGGACTTCATCTGGCACTGCTTCACCCGCTTCGAACCCGCCGCCGACCTCTACGGCAAACAGTTGGTCGAGCGCTTCCACGTCGGCATCGAGGGCCCCTTGGTCATCGACGCCCGCATGAAACCTTGGTACCCCAAGGTCCTAGAGTCCGACCCCGAGGTTCACGCTAGGGTTATGGACAAATGGGGGATGGAGATTGAGCGGGTTTGTAGGTAGGTTCTGAGGGGAATATTTATCTCTTTGGCATATCCCGCAGCATCTGATATTAAACATGCTGTGTCCTATTTTTGTCCTGTTCGATAGGGATATTCAAAGATACCCTATCAGCAAAACTGTTTCTCACATCAAATAACTAGGAATTATTATGCCCTACTCTTTTAACTGGCACATGGAGCAAGCGCACAATCGTCCATTAGATGGGAATCGCGAACCTTTTTTTATTTCAGATTGGAACAACACCTCAGAAGAAGTAGAATTGCCTTGGAGATTTTTATTCGAGTCTTCAAACCAACCCCAAAATAGTCTTTCAGAATATCGCTATAACTCGACCATAAAGGCTGAGCGGACAGAAATCGTGGGTTGCTTGAATGACGTTTACGGCACTAATATAAAAGAGCCCCCTGTGATTTGCGACAACGCAACCTCTGCACTTAGCTTGTTGCTGCATACTCTTAAAAAAGATAATTCCGTT
>JAVVEA010000043.1:0-502 GCA_032250835.1 bacterium | reverse complement strand
GGGGCACCAGCGCGTTTGCCCCGAAAGTAACCCAAAACTACCTCGTTGACGGTATGGGAATTTAGTCTTTGAGGGCACCAGGGAGGCACCAAAATACTTCTTTCGAGCCCTGGGGACGGATAGCCAAAGCTTTTTTGTCGGAGTCATCCACTATGTATACTTCCCGGTCTTTTTCAATATAGAACACTGACTTGGTGCTCATTAGGTCCTGCATGGCTTCAAAATCGCCAGCTACAGCTATATCGAAAGCTCTGTTGTAAAGTGGCCTGGAAGTCGCGCAATAGATGCTATCCTTTGCTATGTGGTGGATTTCTGGCGGTGGGGGCTTGATGTGGTCGACCTGGGTGCTGGCAAGGGGGGTGAGTTTAGAGGGTTCCCACTGCTGGCAATAGGTCGTGAATTGGGCGTTGTAGCGGGGGCGGCTGGCGACCTGAGTCACTACCCGCCAGACGACATGTTTGTCTCTATGTGCCTCGGGGTTGAAGCTGGCATTGGCCCTCCA
>JAVVEA010000042.1:0-511 GCA_032250835.1 bacterium | reverse complement strand
ATGGCGAACCTCTTCGCCCAGAGCGAGGCGCTGGCCTTCGGCAAGACTCCGGAGGAGGTCGCGGCCGAAGGCGTGCCGACCGCGCTGATCCCGCATCGCAGCTTCGAGGGCGACCGGCCGAGCAATACGCTGCTGGCCGAGCGACTCACGCCGAAGACCCTGGGCGCCCTGGTCGCGCTCTACGAGCACAGCGTCTTCGTGCAGGGCGTCGTCTGGGACATCGACTCCTTCGACCAATGGGGCGTCGAGCTGGGCAAGGCGTTGGCCAGTCGGACCGCAGCCGAGCTCGCCCCCGGCCACGAGGGCACACTCGACCACGACAGCTCCACCAATCGCCTGATCCGCCGCTACCTGGGGCTGCGCGGGGGGCGCGACGCAGACTCCCGCTGAGTGTCGGCGGGACGCGGGACACGAGCGTTCAGTCCCCTCCCGGACGCCGGCATCGCCGCGGAACCACCGGAACCCGTGCTCTCAGTCGGCCGTGCCGATGTCGTCGAGCACCGCGGCCATC
>JAVVEA010000041.1:0-512 GCA_032250835.1 bacterium | reverse complement strand
TGATCAATGTGATCGACGAAGCTCAAGACAGTCTGCGATTCTATTTTCTGGGCGCGAACTGGCGCCGCAAAGTTGAACACATCGGAGCCAAGCCGGCTATCGATCAGGAGGGTCCACTGATTGTTTAGCGAACTGCAAGCAGTCGAGGTTTTACAGGGTGGTTCGCGTTTTTGAAAGTTGCTGATATTTCAGTCGGTTGGGGCAGCAACATGCGCCTGAGGCAAACTTCGGATGCATGGCAAAGGCAGGTTCGCAAGAACTGTTGTAAGTTGCTCGCAGAATCAATAGTTTATGGATGTACAGTCGCCCCCCGCGCGGGGGCGTGGATTGAAACTTTCAGTTCGATATCCATCGACTCGGGGAAAATGTCGCCCCCCGCGCGGGGGCGTGGATTGAAACCACCGCCCGCAGCTGAATCTGCGGGTACACCTCTGTCGCCCCCCGCGCGGGGGCGTGGATTGAAACAGGGCACGGTAGGTGGCCTCGGGCGTGCGGAAGTCGTCGCCCCCCGC
>JAVVEA010000040.1:0-514 GCA_032250835.1 bacterium | reverse complement strand
CCACCTCCCAGTAAGGACGAACAGACCGACCCGTGCCGGGAGCAGCTACTCGCATGGGACATGTGTTAATGAAACTTATGATCATTAATGCTTTATACCTTTTAGTTTCTTTATTTCATGGTTCTTTAGGTTTCTTGTATTCTTTTAAAATAATCCCCAGGTTTTTCTGCTAATGGCGGAAAATGCGGACCATTGAGGAGAGAGCCCTGCAACAGGTTTTGGGCCGCCCTGCGGGGCCAAAAATATGATCGGCATCATATACGCTATGCGCAAAAGTTAACCAGTTTTTCAAGAACTTAGTGGCGCCGGCCACCTCCCAGTAAGGACGAACAGACCGACCCGTGCCGGGAGCAGCTACTCGCATGGGACATGTGTTAATGAAACTATATATTCTTATTAACTATTTACACTTGCTTTTTAATTTCTTAGGCTTGTTTCTTTTGGATCTTTTGTTTAAAATAATCCCCAGGTTTTTCTGCTAATGGCGGAAAATGCGGACCATTGAGGAGAGAGC
>JAVVEA010000003.1:57457-258264 GCA_032250835.1 bacterium | reverse complement strand
GCCCGAAGGCCCAGCCAAACTAAGACTCCGCTACTTTGCGGTTTCTTGTTTCCAACCTTATTCTGTTGTCAATGAACGCCCCCAGCGCGTTTTTTAATTTCCCGCTGAAGAGAAGATCATCATGCCGCTCGATCGCATGATCGTCAAGCCCTTGTTAAACTTTTTTCAAATCGCCAGATGAAACAGCCAGCTGAACTGGCTTTTTGGGCCCTTTGAAGACCCCAATCTAAAAATAGTTTATTTGGCCGAACTAGGGCCCCTGAGGCTTCTTAACTATATTATATCTGGGCGTGAAATATATTTGGGTCTAGGTGACTATGTCACTTTGGATTTTAGCAGACCTTGTTAAGCTGTACTCGAGAGGATGGGAAAAGCAGAAACCGATTCTGCTTTACCTTATGCAATAAGTTGCATATATTAATACCAAACGCCAAAGAACTTTCATTAGGAGGAAGCCATGTTCGAAGACGCAGTAACCTATAGAATGCTCAAGTGGTCCGCTTACGCAACGGCCTTCCACTTTGTTGTTTACTACAACATCATTCTGGCTGATAACCCCTGGTGGACTATTAACCCCTGGTGGTAAGCCTTTAAGCCCCCTTAGGGGCCTTTGCCAGCCCAGGGCGAATTCCCCCTGGGCCCGGTCAACTCCAATTCCCCCTTTACAACCTGAACTTGGCACAGCAAAGTTACGGAAACCGTACTTTGAACTCTTGGTCTACAGGAGAAATCCATGCCAATTTTACAACTTGGAATCCCCAAAGGGAGCCTCCAAGACAGCACCCAGGCAATGTTTGCCAAAGCGGGCTATCAAATCAATATCAGCTCACGCTCTTATTACCCTTCTATTGACGACGAAGAAATCGAATGCCTGCTGATCCGAGCGCAGGAAATGGCCCGCTATGTCGGCGAGGGCATTTTAGACGCCGGGTTGACCGGATGGGACTGGGTACGCGAATCCGGCGCTGATGTGCACGAAGTCTGCGAATTGGTCTACGGCAAAGTGGGCCGCAAGCCGCTGCGTTGGGTTTTGGCCGTTCCCGAGAACTCAAAAATACAAGGACCCAAAGACCTTCAGGGCTTACGCATCGCTACCGAAGCGGTGGGCATGACCGAACGGTACCTAGCCGAACACGGCGTTACGGCCAACGTGGAATTTAGCTGGGGGGCCACGGAAGTGAAGCCGCCCAAATTGGCCGACGCAATCGTCGAAATCACCGAAACCGGTTCTTCACTAAGGGCGAACAATCTGCGGATCGTCGATACGCTCTGCACCTCGACCACCCGCTTGATCGCGAACAAAGAGGCTTGGAAGGACCCCTTTAAACGAAACAAGATCGAAAAGCTGTCACTGCTTTTGCAGTCTGTCTTGGCGGCAGAATCTCGGGTTGGGTTGATGATGAACTGCAAGCGGGCGAACCTCGACCAATTGGTCGCCTTGCTGCCCTCTTTAAACAACCCCACGGTCTCCAACTTAATCGACGGGGACTGGCTCGCTTTAGAGACGGTGATCGAAGAATCGGTGGTCCGCGAAATCATCCCGAAGCTCCAAGAAGCAGGCGCTCAGGGCATTGTTGAATATCCCCTGAACAAGGTGGTTCTCTAACCACATCCCTTGAGGGGACCTCTTGTCCCCTCTTTTTACCCTCCCCGCTCCATTCTGGCCCAATTCTTCCATTGATCTTTGGGCCTAGAAGGCGCTAAAATCAGCTATCGTGGTCCAGCCGCCCTGTATTGGGACTGTTCCGCATACTGCAGACCGACCCAAATTCCTCCACTTCGGGAGAGCATTTTGTTCCAAGGCGGAATGTTCAATTTTTTGGGAGCGAAAGGCTCAAAACAGACCTCGCCCAAGGCTGTTGAACTTCTCGAAAACGGCAAAAAGCTTTTAAAGACAAAACTTTATAAGCGCGCCATGATCGAGTTCAATAAGTGTTGGCAAGAAGCGCCGGAGTTTGCCAACGAGAACCTACAGGCCATGTTCAAGCAATACCGCACCGTAGCCAACTACGAGGCTTGCTTGTCCATCGGATTGATCCTCCTTAAGATCGACCCTCAAGATTACAAGATGGCCACCGTCTTGGGCAACTGCGCGCGCAAGCAGCAGAGCTACCTTCAGGCCAACAACCTCTACCGTTACGCCCTTAAGCTCAAAAAGGATTATAAGGTCGCCTTTTTTAACCTTGCGGCTAGCTTAGCACGGGTAGAAAAATATGATTCCAAGGTCACCAGTACGCTGCAACCCTTTGCCAATCTAACGGACTATGTCTTGCCTAAATATATGGGCGAGCCAGAGATGTTCGAAAAGATGATCAAAGAACTGTCAGATATTTTAGCCGAAAGGGCCTTGCGGCAGGTGATGGAGTTGCAACGGGAAATGGACATGAAAAGCAACAACAACGAGTTGCTTGAAGTCCACCGACTGCAACGAGAGATCCAAGCGATCGAAGAACGCCCGACGGCGCCGACCTTTGAAGACGTCAAAGAATATGTGAACAACCAAATGTTGGAGGTCAAAGACAACACCGACTATGAGTCGCGCAAGTCTTACATTACCTACCTCTACAACATGGGCCTGTTCAGTTTGGAGCAAGGGCGTCCGCTCTATGCTTTGGAGTGCTTCATCTCCATCAAAGAGGACCCCAACTACGACATCAACTATATGGAGATGTTGCTGATCTTGGCCAAACATGCGACCAAGGTGCCCCGGCGCAAATTGGCCCAACAACCGCGCAGGCGGCCCAAAGATGCTCTGTTGGCCGATGATCCGCCACCGATCGATCCCGAAGACAGCCCCTATGCTGATGAAGACCCGATCGATCAAATGACGCAAATGGTCCGCGATGATCCCAACGACCGCTATTACAACATCAACCTCGGCGTGATGCTCAATATCGAGGGCAACAAGTTGATGGCCTACAAACATTTCTTGGTAGGCGGGGTGTTGTTGGAGCGTTCGGACGGAATTTACCGGCGCGAAGACATCTTCAAAGCGGCGGTCGAATACTTCGAGACCGAACAATACAAAAAGGCGCTCAAGCTTCTTAAGCCTTTGAGCGAAGAAGAAAAGAACAGCCAAGTCCTCTGGTACATTGGCCGTATCTACCTGCGCCGCAATAAGTGGGACGAGGCGGTGGAAGCCTTCAAGAAGATCCAAGAGATCAACCCCAAGTCGGTGTTGGCCCAGCAGGAACTACAGATGGCCCACGACCACTTCTACCAAGCAGGCGAAGACTATTTCGACGAGGGCAAGTACAAGGCCGCTGTGGGCCAATTCGAAAAGGCACTCAACGTGGTGCGTCCGCCGGAAACCATCAAACGGACCGCAGCGGTGTACCGCGTATTGCGCAATAAGCCCCGTGCGGCAGAGCTACAACGCGAATACGATCAGATCCAAGAAGAAGAAAAGAAGGGCGAAATGGAACGGATCCGCCAGGAATATATCGTCCAGGGCCAAGCCTTCTTAAAGCAGAAGGTCTTCCACAAAGCGATCCACAATTACGAACTGGCCTTCCGCATGAAGGTAGACAAGGACATCTTCATGATCCTGGCTTACCTTTATAAGTCGCTCAACCAAAAGGACAATCTGCAACATCTGGTGCAGCGTTGGAACAAGATGGTTGAGTTTGAAGAGAAGGAAAAGGAATACAAAAAGCAGCTTGAAGAAAGCGGCGGCACCGGTGGTCGCAGCAGCCGCGAAGACGAGATGATACTCTAAGAGCCCCCGAAACCGGCGGCTCTCTGACATGCTTAAAAGCCGTGGCTATGCTTTTTCAATCACAAAGCTCACGCCGCCATCTTCCTCAGTCATACTCACCAATCGATTGCCGGTACGCTCGCACCAAGAAGGTAGGTCCTTTTTAGCGCCTACATCGGTGACGATGATCTTGACGCTTTCGCCCGAAACCATCTTCTTCATTTCCAAATTGGTTTTGACCACCGGCATGGGGCAGCACAAACCGGAGGTGTCTAAGATTCTTTGCTCGTCGTTGCTCATCTCGCTCCTTTAGTTAAAAGTACTGATAGTGGTCTGCTTTCACTGCTTTTTCGTGTAGGAACCAAGAGGCATCTACGATTTCTTCGGCTTCGGGGATCAAGTTGGCTTCGTCGACGCCAAAGATCTTGGCCGCCAAGCTACAGGCATACATGTTTACGCAACCCGTCTCTTTGAGGGCCTTTAAAATGGTATTGATGTCGCTGGGTAAACCGGCGGCTTCGGTCTGCGATCGCACCCAAGCCTCTTGATCGGCATGGGGGCCGTTGATTTTGATCTCTTTGGCTCCCTTTTCGGTGAGTGCCAAAACGGACCAGTTCACAAACAGCATGTCCACTTGGGTTCCGCCAGATGCCTCCAGATAAGCAAAAGCCAAGGGGGTCAAGAGTTTGTCGTAAGAATCATCTCGGATGATGATAGCCATGGATTTCATAGGTTCTCCTTTTCAAAACGAATGATCGTTTTAGTTTATTCGGTAGGTCTTCCCCAACCGAAAATGGGCCTCCAATAGTCGAAGGCCGGTGGATTCGTTAAATTAACGAATGAAACAGCTAAAAGTCATTGAACTGCGAGTCAAGCTGCTATGGCCGACCAGGCGCAACGCCAACACTCTTCTTCATACTCCTGCAAGGCTTTGGGTAAAACCCCGTCCAGGTGCAATTGGATCATACGCAGCACCCCGCCAAAAACCGCAGCGGCCCCAACGATCCGGTCGATTTCTCGGACTTCCCCGGTCCGTACCCCTTCTTCAACCATTTGCCGCATCAATTCAAAGGGCCTCGAAGAGCAAATTGGCTTTTCGTCTGGTAAAAAATCACTCAACCTTCCTTGCAAAATGAACTGTAGAGTTTTTGGATTCTCCTCAGCTTGCTGGAACAAATGGGCGACCACCTTCCGGCAGCGCTCTTGAGCGCCGGATGACTCCGACATGATCCGCTCCATGGCCTGCTCCATGTCCGCCAGGAGGTCGTAATAGAGCTGGGCGGCGATCCTTTCTTTGCTATCAAAATAATGATAGATGGACCCAATCGAAACTTCCCCGGCCCTTCTTATGTCCTGCACCGAGGTATTAAAATACCCGTTTTTTGTAAATAAAATCAGCGCAGTATCTAATATTTTCTCGCGCTGGAAAGGCTTTATGTTTGCCATTGGCACCATTTAGAATGAATGTTCGTTTTGATCCTCTAATAACCGTCGCTGGGAGTCAAGAAAAATAAAATTTGTTGGTTTTTTCTTCTCGTCCTTTGAACCCATGAAGGCCTACCGTCAGGTGAGTCTTTGTCCGATCAATCATCTCTTCGAGGACCAAAACGGCAAAGACCGAGACCTTAGGGTTAGAAACTTAAAGGACCAGTTGGGCAACCCTCTTGTACCTTAAATCCCCATCAAGTAGGCATAAACTCTGCCACGGACAACCATGAGGCGTGCCCAGAGGAGGGATTCCAATGGCCTCAGGTCACCTCAGCACTCACCTAGATAGCAGGGGCTGGGTCGAAGGGTTCGATTCGGGTAGTGACTTGGGGCGAATCCGGCGGCGTGGTACCAAGCGGATATTTTGTCAGCCCTGGCCTGGGTGCCGGCGGCGCTGACAGCTAGGTACAAAAAAAACTCATGGGCTATCTTAAAGCAAACCCCTCGGATTCAAGCGGCTTGTCAAAGATCAGGGGTCTGGCCGGGGGGTAGGGCAGCGAAGAATTCTCGCATCCGCTTGAGGCCAAAGACGAGCTTCCAAATTTCTTCGGTCGCCAGGGGCAAACTCAAAGCCGAGAGGTATTCAGCCTCGCGGGTCATCAAGTCATCATACCAAGCTTTCCCCTCTTGGGTCGGGGTGACCAGATGGGAGCGGCGGTGGTCCTGGTTCGTTTCAGTACTGACCAAACCCCGCTCCTTGAGCTGATTTACCACCTGTTGGATCGATTGGCGCGTTACCTTTCGGTTTCGGGCCAATTGAGGGACCGTGCGGGGGCCGTCGAGCATCAGGCTACGCATCACACCGCGCCGGGCGGCGGTGGCTTCATCTTCACCATGAACCTTTTGGGTTAAACTCTTGAGCTCATGAAAGAGCGAAACGGCCTCGGCAACCAGGGCCTGACAAGATTGCACCTTCGGTTGGTTGGTTTCCATAACACCTCCGTTTTGGGGTCCAAGATATTTTATGACAACTGCCTTGTCAAATAAATTGGAACCCAGTTCTTTGCGGCAATATCACCGGGGGCTTTCTTTGGGGCTGGAATGAGGGTGGAGAGGATAGTAGGGGCTAAGGCTGACGGGTTAATTCCATTCTCCATCGAAATACCTTTTATTGTAAGCGCAACAGCCAAGCGGGGCATTGGGTTATTTTGCTTTCCGATACGCCCCTAAGCATCGCTTCGCTGGCTTGATCGGGGGGAAAGCCAGCGCGGGGCTGGCGTTCTGGGGCTCTCTTGAATCCGCACTTTTGCGCTATCCAGGATCTGGAAAACCGCTAAAGGCAATGGATTTTTTGGGACTTGCTCCTTTCTGGGCCGCCTTTAACCTCTCTCCTATCACGAGGGGGCGCTGTTCCGGCCTAATTGAGACGCTTGCCCTTAGCCCGTAAGTGTTGGGCAAGGATACTCGTGAAGGGGCCCCGCGCCAAGGAGTCGAGGCTGCCGAGGTAACAAAAATGCTCTTGGGCCCTCGAAAGGGCCACGTTGAGCAGGTTGACCCGCGAATTAAGGAAGACCGGGTCGCCGTCACTGATCACTTGGGAGAAAAAGACCAAGGGGCGTTCGCCACCCTGGAAGCGGTGGACCGTCCCGGTGGCCACGGCGTCGGCCCGTTCGCCACCGCCTTCACCGGACTGATGGGGGATGCGCGAGCGGCTTAAGGCTTGATTGATGAACACTAGCTGCCCCCGAAAGGGCGTCAGCACCGCCATTTGGCCCCATTCAAACCCCATCCCCCGGAAGCGTTCCAAAAGCACCAACAGATGATCCACCTCTAGCGGATTCCACCAACTTCCACCGTAGCGCTGCTCAGGCCCGAGCACCTCCAGGTATTGCAGCGCCGGTCCGGTCAGAGACAGCCCTGATTCGCGTTTGAGGTGCAGGTCATAACCACAAAGATCGGTACAGACCTCAATGATCTCGGGGCGGCAGCGGAAATGTTCGCGCAGCGGGAAGACCTCTTCAACCGCCTCTTGGGCCACCGATTGGGCCGAGCGGGGCTGCTCCACAAAGAGGCAGGCGAAGCGAGCCTGTTCGGGTTCCAACTTGATCTTACGAGACTTACGCAAGGACTCTAACTCTTCGGCCCGCATCCGGGCGATGGGTTCTAATTGCCGGGGGTCACCCAACAATACGGCATGGCGGGCCAAGAGCAAAGCCGGCAAAACATAATGGGGCGCACATTGGCCCGCCTCGTCGATCACCAACAGGCCCAAGGTCTCGGTATCCAGCTCAAAGGTGTTACGCAGCGAGAGTAGGGTCGAACCGATCAACGGGAAAAGGGCAAAAATCAGGTCCGCTGTTTCTTTACGTTTGAGCGCCTTGAGGCCCCGCTTGCCCTCGATATCCTCAATCAAGACCTCTAGGATTTTTAGGGCCTCGGTCTGGTTGGCGCGGGCATAGGCATCGATCAGCTTCCGGCCTAGCAAATATAAATGACGCGAAGGCGCGGCTTCGGGCTCAGCCGCTGATTTAAGCGCCGCCGCCAGTTGGTCGCGGTAGCGGTTAAAGTCGCGTAAGCCCTGGCCGGGGTCAGCCTCGGCCAGGCGGCGGTGGTATTCGCTCAAAAAGCCTAAGGTCCGCTGGACCAAGAGCAGGCGGCTGCCCAGCCTTAAATTAACCGGTAGCAAATCCGGTTCGTCCAGTCCTTCTAAGGCGTTGTCCACCGCGCGGTTGTTGGTGCTCGCCACCAGCGTCACCGCGCTAAGCCCAAGGGCCCGGTGCGAGGGGTCTTCTAAAGAAGCAGCAAACTTAACCAACCGGTGGGCCAGCAGGTTTTTGATCACCTGAGTCTTGCCGGTGCCCGGCGGGCCACCGATCACGCTAAAGCGACGGCCCAGGGCCAAGGACAAGGCCTGGGCCTGACTGGGGGTCAGCTCGTGGCGGTCCACCTGAGCCAGCGGGCGCACCTCTTTAGCTTCTTCTTGGTGGTGCCCGTAAAGATAGGCGGCGGCGGGGCTGAGGTCTTCCAACTCGTCGAGCAGATCCAGCTCTAAAATATCGTCCAGGTCCCGTTGCAGGTTGCGGGTCGGTTGCCCCTGGTCTAGTTCATAGACCAGCGCATAGGGAAAGAGGCGGGTCGGACCGCCCAAATGAGCCCGCTGGGCCAAAGCCGTGCCCAGGCGGCCTAAGGCCTGATCCCAGTCCAAGGTTTCGGCGGTCTGGCCGTCCAAGGCTTCTAAGAGCGCCAAAAAAAGTTGCTCCGGTCCCGAGTCCTCGGCGTGCCCCTTGCGGCGCAGCGCAATAATCTCTTCGTCCAAGAGCCCCAACCTTTCGGTTAGGAACAGCTCATCTAAAAAATAGGGCGACTCCTGGGAGGCCAGTTCCTCTTGGACCAGCTTTAATGAGTGTTCACCCGGCGGGAGGCTGGCCTCAGGGCCCAACTCAATATTCAGGTCTGGGTACTTGGTTTCAGCCAACGGGAAGCGGAATAGGCTGGCCAATTGGGCTTTGCCATAGCGGTCCTTAAAATAAAGGCTAGGAAAGCCAACCCAAATTTCGTGGTCCGTTGGTAATCGGTACCGCTTGCGGATGCGGTCTTCTTTGAGCAGATAGGCCAAGAAAGGTAGTTCTTCTCCGCCCAGCGGGACCTTCAGTTCGGTGTCTTGGCGCAACAAAAAGTTACGGGCCTCCTCGCCCAAGCCCAACTTAAAGTAATTGCGCCCTTCCAACCGGGCCACCTCGGGCCGCACGGGCAGCAAGCTCTGGCCTAGTGCTTCCTCGACCAGCAACTGGGCCTTCCAAAGGCGGATCAGTTCGCGGGCCTCGGCGGGCGATTGACAGAACGACATCAGTTGAGCGGGATTTCAATCCGCACCGGCTGGCGGTGCTTACCCTGGACCAGACCCTTGTCTACATCCATATACATCTCGATCCGGTCTCCCTCCACCCGGCCTTCGTCCACCTGAGAGACCTCAGCATTACCCAAAAGAGTCACAATCCGCTTGCGGTAATCCAGCACCGCTCGGTCCGACTTGGACTTACGCCCCGGTTGGGCCATCCGGAATCCGCCAGAGGCGGTGATTTCCTCAAGTTCGTCGTTTTGGTCCAAAAAGAGCACCAACCGCTGAGCGCTCAAATCGGCCATTTCCTCCTCGTCCCTTAAAGCCACCGCCCCTTGCAAGACCGCTTTGCGTACGGCCTCAAACAGTAAGATCTCGCTTGCCTGTCCCTTAACCTGCGAATACTCGCCCGGGTTGAGCTGAGACTTTTTTTGTAGCTCAAAGTGCACCTGTGCACCGGGCAGAGGGGTGACCTGGGCGGTTTTACGGTCCAAGTCGTAGCGGGCGCGGTGCCCGGTCACTCGGGTCTGCTGGTCGCCTAGCACCAAGTTTCCTTCAGCCAGCACCAGATTTAAATTCCGGTCAAATTGGCCTTGGTCGAACTGGGCGAAGCCGTCTTTCTGGTGGACCACCACCGAACCGCTGGCCTTAGCAAAGGTGATCTCGTCGCTGATGGTGTCACGCTCCAGTTCCAGTCGGTCGGCCGTTAAGACCATCTCGCGGGCCTCCTGGCGCACCACCACCTCCCCGATCACCGTCATGTGCCCCTTTTCCTTATCCACCAACATCTGGATACCCACCAGACTGGCCTTGGATTGGGCCACAGCAGGCAGCGGCAAAAGCAAACAAATGAGGCAAAGCCAAGCTTTCATAACTCCACCTCTACCGCTGGCTGATCGAGCGTCAAAAAGGCATCTTTGAGCTGGTAGGTCAAGCCCGCAGCGTCCACCTGATCCCCAGGGCCCAGCATCCGCAGGGGCTGATCCCCCCAAAGCAGTTCCTTTTCCTGGTCGAAATATAAAATCTGGGTCAGGATCACCCGGCCACGGGGTAACTCGATGCGGATATCTCCAGTCAAGGTGACCCGTTTAGTCTTGCCTTCTAGTTTACCGAAGGCGGCTTTAAAGCGGGTGGACTCGCCCCCAAGCTTTTCTGGTAAAAGGATGCCATGCACCTGGGTCAAACGGGTCACTTCGGTTTCTTCAAAAACCTCGGCCCGCGCGGCATAGACCCGCAATTTAAGGCGCGATTGGTCATAGTCTTTGATCTCAATCTGGCTCAAAACCGCCGGCTCGGGCCCCGACGGGTCCTCTGCGCGTTCCGGCACTTCGGGCTCCACCAAAAACAAGGCTAGGCCCACCAAGAAGCCTAAGGCTAGACCTATGACGACCACCCGGTTCATGGCAATTCCTCGCTCGAATCGGACACAGGGTCTTCGGGGCGGGTCTTCCAGCGGCGGTGGAACCAGACCCATTGGCCGGGCGATGTCCGGATATGGGCTTCGTAGGCCGAGGAAAAACTTTGGGTCAACCTGAGGTTTTCTTCCTCACCCCCTTGGTAAGGCGGCTCAGCGAGCAAACAAATTCGGTAGAGGTGCCGTCCGTCGGCCAACCGCTGGCCAAAGAGGCTCAAAACGGGGACTTTAAATTTCTGGGCCAAGGTCGCCGCCCCCTTGGCGGTCGCCGCTGGTTTTCCGAAGAAATCCACAAAGTGGTTTTTAACCCGCGCCAAGTCTTGGTCGATGGCCATTAGGTAAAAACCGCCGTGTTTGAAGCTTTTAAGTAATTCTTTGGCCGAATTGCCGGTACCCCTGGGGATTACGGTAAAATGGTCGTTGGTACGGTTGGCCACCAGCATCCGGTCGAGCTTTTCGGCCCCAATGGGGCTCTCGGGGGCCAGACCATGGATGTCTAACATCTGATAAACCACCGGGATCAACTCCCAATTGCCGAAGTGCCCAAAGAGCAGCAACGCCCCGCTGCCCGAGGCCTTGATTGACTCGACCACCTCGCGCCCTTGAAGCTCAATCCAGCGGTCCGGGTCTTTAGCAAAGCGGTCAATCGCCAACGCCTCGAAGAGGGTTTGGCCCACATTTTCAGCGCATTCTAGCATCAAGGATTCGCGCTGGTCTTCGTCTAACTCGGGCAGTGCAAAGGAGAGTTGGTAACGCCCGACGCCTAAATCTCGCTTGGCAAAACGATAGATCAAACGCCCCAAAGCCCGCCCCATCCGCTGGTTGGTCCCTATCGACAGGGTCGAACAAAAGCCCTTAAAACTGGCCAATAAAACCCACTCGGCCCAGTGGCGCAGTGGCTTTAAGGCAGTAGATTTTTGTTTTTTATATAGATCGTACTGGGCGTCTTTGGGCATGGGCTTTATCTCAAGCCGGTTGAGGCGGGAGCCAACGTTGGGCATAGTCCAAATAACGCTGGGGGGTGCCTTCGATCATGGCAATTTCACGTTCGTTCAGCGCTCGGACCGCTTTGGCCGGCCGGCCCATCACCAAAGTATAGGGGTCTTCAAAACGCTTGCCCTCAGGCACCAAGGACCCAGCGGCGACTAATACATAAGAGCCGATGTAAGCCCCGTTCATCACAATCGCCCCCATCCCCACAAAGCTATGGTCCGCCAATTCACAGCCATGTAAGATGCAGCCATGACCGACCGAAACGTTGTCGCCCAGTTTGACGTCATGTTTGCCCAACTGGCCATGCAGGACCGTGTTGTCTTGGATGTTGCAATTTTTGCCGATGGTGATCGGCTCTACGTCCCCGCGCAGGGTGCAATTATGCCAAACGGAGCTGTTCTCGCCGATCGACAAATTGCCGGTGGTGACCACATTCTGGCCCATCCGGACGCTGGGGTGCAAATTGATGCCCCTGGTTGACTCCATCTTGCTCCTAAAATGTATGGGTCGCTTAAAGAACCAGCATAGACCAACCACCTGCCCTTGTCCATGCCAGGGCAGTGCTCGGCTATGGACGGGTTCTTGTGGATTTGTTAAGAAGGAGGGACCTTTAACCCAGGCCCCAAATACCTGATGAATCGGCCCCAAACTACTCAAATTGTTGAAGCCCTGTTATTCAGCTCCCGTCAAGGGTTGAGTGTGCCGGAAATCGCCAAGTTATTGGAGCTAGAAAAATCCGAAGTCCGCGGCCATCTAGCGCGGCTTCAAGAGGAATACAACCAACAGGGCCGGGCCTTTGAGTTGGTCGAGGTGGGCGGCGGCTTTTTGTTGCGCACCCGAATGGCCTATAAAGAATGGGTCTTACAGTCCAAATCGGTGCGGCAGGTGCGGCTCAGTCCGGGGTTGATGGAAACCCTGGCGATCATTGCCTACAAACAACCGGTCACCCGTGCGGCGATTGAAGAAATCCGGGGCGTGGACTCCTCTTATGCCGTCAAGAGTCTGTTAGAACGCGACCTGCTCCGTATCACCGGCAAACTCGACGCACCGGGGCGGCCCATGTTATTCGGCACCAGCCGCCGCTTTTTGGAGGCCTTCGGGCTCAAAGACCTAAAGGACCTGCCCCGGCCCGAAGAATATGATCTTTCCGAACACCGTCAGGTTTCGCCCGAGAGCCTAGAGGCCGAAGCAGAAGCAGAAACCTGGGCCGCACCCGAGGCGGCGAACCAAGACTTAAACCCCGAACCGCCCCAGCAGGACGAGCGTTGAAAGAAAAAAAGCGCATTTTGGTTAAGGTAGGCACCAACGTCCTCACCCGCAAAGATGGCCGACTCGACTACAACCAAATCTCCGACTTGGTTCTGCAGATCTGCGAAATCCGCCAAGATGCCGAGGTGATCTTGGTCAGTTCCGGGGCCTGTGGCGCTGGGCAGGAATTTAACGACTTCGCCAAAGAGAAGGACCCGGTGGTCAAAAAACAAATGCTCGCCGCCATCGGTCAGGGGCGTTTGTTTCAGGTATATTCCGACTTTTTTAAAGAGCAAGGCGTCTTACCCGCCCAGGCATTGATCACCCGCTACGACTTCAAACACCCCGCAGCGCACCAGAACATTTTATCTACCTTAGAAGGCCTACTACGCAACGACATCCTGCCGATCATCAACGAAAACGATGTGGTTAGCTTTGAGGAAACCACCTTTTCGGACAACGACCAACTGGCGGCGCTGACCGCTGCTATGTTGCAGGTGGACCTATTGGTGGTCCTGAGTGTAATCCAGGGATTTTACACCGGCGATCCGGGCCAAGACCCCAAGGCTGTGTTGATCGAAGAAGTAAAAGAAATCAGCCCAGAATTAGTGGAATATTGCCAAGATTCACTGTCTTCGGGCGGCACCGGAGGCATGCTCAGCAAGCTGAAGGCAGCCGATTTGGCCATGCGCCAGGGCATCCGCACCATCGTCACCAGTGGCAAAGAACCGGGCAATCTGCTCAAAGCGGTACGGGGCGAAAAGATCGGTACCCTCTTCTTACCCCAAGACAAGCGCGGTCCAGGGCCCAAGGGCGGCTGGATGTTGCACCACGCCGAAACTATGGGCCGTTTAGTGGTCGATGCCGGGGCCGAGAAAGCGCTGCGCCAAAACAAGAGCCTGCTCGCCGTGGGCGTGGCTTCAGTCGAAGGGGACTTTGAAAAGAAGGCGGTGCTGATGATCCAAAATACCGCTGGAATCCGTATTGGCGTCGGTCTGGCCCAAGCAGACAGCAAGACCACCAAAGAGTTGGTCTCCACCAAACCGCAAGGAGCGGTGGTGGTCCATAAAAACCATCTATACCTGCTTTAAGCATGGCTTATTCGAATCTACCCATCCGCCCGGACCTCTTGGTCCGGCTTGAATCCCGCCACCCGCTTTTGGTCCGTTGGGTCGTGCGGTTGGTTTATTTGGCCATCCTGGGGGGTTCGTTGTTGCTGGTCTTTTTGTTGTACCTGTCTTTATCGCTGCCCAACTTAAGCGAACTGGAAAAGCCCAAGTACGACCTCCCCACTCAGGTCTACGACCGCAATGGCCGTTTGGTGACCGAATTTTACACCAAACGGAGGGTCTTGATCCCCTATGACGAAGTCCCGCCGGTGATGACCCAGGCCCTGCTGTCTATTGAAGACAGCCGGTTTTATTCCCATTACGGCATTGACCTGATCCGCATCGCCAAGGCGGTGGTCATCGACGTGATCAAGATGGACTTTGCCCAGGGAGCCTCGACGCTGACCCAACAGACCGCCAAGATGTTTTTGCTTTCATCAGAAAAGAAAATCATCCGCAAGGTCCGTGAATTATTGCTGGCCGTACAAATCGAAAGCCGGTTCACCAAAAACCAAATCCTGGAACTTTACCTCAATAAAGCCTACTTCGGCCACGGGGCCTATGGCATTGAAGCGGCGGCCCAGGGATATTTCAGCAAGTCCGCAAGGGAACTGGAACTTGAAGAAGCCGCCCTCTTGGCCGGTCTGCCGCAGGCTCCAAGCCGCTGGGCTCCGACAGCGAGCATGAAAAACGCCGTTAGACGGCGGAATTTAGTTTTGGGAGCTATGGCTTACCAGGGCTACATCACCGAAGAGCAAGCCAAAGAAGCCCAGGAAAAGCCCATTGTGCTCAAACTCGGCAAGAGCGAAGACAGCAACGAGGCCAGCTATTATACCGAACACATCCGCCGGATGGTCTTGGACCTTTACGGGATGGATATGTTGTACACCGGGGGCATGAAGATTTATACCTTCATGGACCTCAAGATGCAGATCGCCGCGCAACAATCCCTAGCCAAAGGGCTTTATGATCACGACCACCGCCAAGGATACCGGGGGGCACTACGCAACCTTTGGCGCGAAGTGGGCGACGAAGCCAACCTAGATGATCGCTTTTTTGACGAACAAACGGGCCGGGTGGCGTCAGTCTGGAAGTCTATCGAAGAAGACAGCCGCAAACAGCTTAAGGAAACCTTCGAAGCCAAGATCGAAGATGCCACCCTCGAAAACCACTTCCTCTTGGGTGGCCATGCAGTGGGCGTGGTGCGCGAAGTGGGCCCTAACCGGGCGCTGGTCGATCTCGGCCAGCAGGAGGGCCATATCTATCTAGAGGACCACCGCTGGGCGCGGCCCGTCGATTATCAAACTTCGCTTAATTGGCGGACCCGGCTCCGGGACCTGCGCGACATATTAAAGGAAGGCGACTTGGTTGAGGTGACTCTAGAAGACCACCAAGGCGAAAACCAGGGTTTTGCACTTAAGCTGACCCAAACGCCTGAAGCCAACGGGGCCATCCTGGCCATGGACCCTCGCAACAACGAAGTATACGCCATGTCTGGCGGATTTGATTTTGCGGGCAGCGAGTATAACCGGGCCATCCAGGCACAACGCCAGCCCGGCTCGGCCTTTAAGCCCATCGTCTATTCCTTGGCCTTGGACGGCAGCTTCACCCGTGCGAGCATGTTAGACGACACGCCGCTGGTCTTTAAAGACACCCAGTGGCGGCCCGGCAACTTCTCTAAGAGCTTTAAAGGAAAGATTTCGCTGAAAAATGCGTTGGCCCACAGCAAAAATGTACCCACCATCCGCCTGACCATGTCGCTGGGCATTGACAAGATCATTGCCCACGCCCGCAAACTGGGCATTACCGCCGAATTGCCCGAAGACCTGACCCTCGGGCTGGGCACCGCTTCAGTGACCCTCAAAGAATTGGCTCGGACCTATGCGGTCTTCGCCAACGGGGGCAAGCTGATCGAGCCGCGCTTTGTGCGGCGCATCGAAACCCCAGAGGGAAAGGTTTTGCTCAACCAAGAAAGTTACCGTGAGCAGGCCGTGTTAAACAGCGAGACCGCCTTCTTGACCACCTTGACCCTGCAAGACGTCGTCAAGCGGGGCTCAGGCTTTAGAGCTCAAGCTCTGGGGCGTCCGGTCGCCGGGAAGACGGGCACCACCAACAATTATACCGACGCTTGGTTCATGGGCTTTGCGCCCCAGCTTTTGGCGGGCGTCTATGTGGGCTTTGACGACACCCAAAAAAGCTTGGGCAACCTAGAGACCGGCTCTCGCGCCGCCGCACCTATCTGGGTAGACTTCATGACCGCTAGCCTCAAGACCCTTCCGGTACTGCCTTTTAGCCAGCCCAACGGAATCCAGATGGTCAAAATTGTGCCCGATTCGGGGCTACTGGACTGCGACGAACATCCCAAAGCGGAGTTTGAATTCTTTAAAGGTGGCACCCAACCGATCCACTGCCACCAAGACGCCGACACTGGCTTAACGGACTACTACAGCACCCCTGAAGACCAGGGTGATTCCGAGGCACCCAGCGACGAGGCCCCGCCCGAAGAAGCGGACCTCAACGCCGACCAGGACAGCAGCCCGTCCCTAGCGCCACCGCCAGTCGCCACCCCGCCGGGTAGCCCCTATGGCGCGGCCCCGACCGAAGGGATCGAAGAACTCTAATGGGCGTTGAGTTGGGGGCAGTCGGCGCAGTTGAGCAGCAGGCCGCAGCGAGGCAAGGGGCAGGCAGCGTCTTGACCACTCAGGGCCCAGGTAAGTCGTTCCATATGGGCGCTGCGCGAACCCTTAATGCCGATCACGGCACCGGGGCCACGTAACGGTGCCAATAGAGGCAACAGCTCCAAGGGCTGCTCAAAGAGATGTAATTCCAGGTCCGGGCGGGCTTGGCGGATCGCGGGGGCTAAGTCTTGGCCCGATTGGCCGCCTAAAAACAAGTGGGTCAATTTAGGAGGCAGGCCCCGCAAGATCACCTCACCGCTCTGTTGTAAGCCCTCGTCCATCTCCGCCAGATTCCCCACGACCCCAATATACCGATCCGCTTTTAGGCTCGTTAGGGTTTGCAACATGTTGACCACTGATTCGGGGTTGGCGTTGTAGCTATCGTCCAGCAGTTGTTCGCCCAGCGCCCCACAGACCAGCGTGCTACGGCCCCGTTCTTGGGGCAGGCTGGAACAGCAATCGGCCAGCGTTTCCACCGGCAGCTCCAGGGCCTCAAATACCGCATAAACTGCCGCCAACAAGTCCCCCACATAGTCTCCGGGGTGGGGCACCTCGACCTGGACCGAGCCCGAAGGCCCGCTCAATTCAAAACGCTGACCCAAGGGCCCTACCGCCTCCAAGCGCCGGGCAAAGCGCGGCGAACCGGGCCCAAAGGTCCAGGCTCCGCTCGGGAGCCTGCCCTGTATCCGCTGGTCCCAGCCGGGGACGATGGCCTGCCCGCCGAGGCGTTGGTGTTTAAATATTTCCAATTTAGCTTCCAAGAGGGCTTCGGCGCTGCCGAACTTGCCCAAATGGGCATGGCCCACATTGAGCAGCAAGGTCACGTCCGCCGGGGCGATGCCGCACAACAACTCCAACTCGCCGACCCCCGAGGTGCCCATCTCCAGAATCAGCAACTCCGTCTCAGGCTTAAGGCTCAAGACCGTGACCGGACAGCCGATATGGTTATTGAAACTGCCGGGGTTCGACTGAACCGCCAGATGAGGCTCTAGGCAATGGCGCAGCCAAGTTTTGGTGGTCGTCTTGCCGCTAGAGCCGGTCAGCGAGAGGATCTTACCTCCAAAATGTTCAGCCCGCCATCGAGCCAGTTGGTGCAGTGCCTTGAGGCTGTCGGGCACCCATAAGACCGCCAAACCTTCGGGCGCAGGAACCTCCTGTTGCACCACCGCCAGTTCAATTTGGGTCGGCGGTAGCTGGTCGATAAAACGACTGCCGTCCACCCCCCCTTGATTCAGCGCAAAAAAGATTTGTTCTGAACCAATCCGACGGCTGTCGAAGGCGGCGCCAACCAAGGGTTGCTCAAAATCTTTGGGGACTCTTAACCAGCGGCCTCCGGTAATCTGTGCGGCCACTTGGGGGGTTAAAGGGATCATCAATCGGCTTCGCTGTTGGAGGTTTCGCGGAATTGGTCGAGTAAATACAATTGTTCATTCGGGGAGGTTTTGGGTTCCCCCTCAAAGCCCGACAGACTCAGCCCCAATAGCCGTAGGTGGTCTTTAGGGTATTGGGCTGCTAGTTGGGCCAACTTTTCTTGAGCTAGCTGGCGCATTTTGGCCTGGCTCAAGGGTTTGGACTGACTAGCGCTACGGGTCACCTGTTTAAAGTCCGCAAATTTGGCCTTTAGCGTCAAGGTCCGCCCCTTAGCCCCTTGTTTTTTAACCCGCTCGAACAGGCCACGCAGCAGCCCGTCTAAGGCCCGGTCCAAGGCAGGACCGAAGCCCACGTCCACCCCAAAGGTTCGCTCGATTCCCACCGATTTACGTTCGCGGTGGTTGTTGACCGGGCGGTCATCAACCCCCCGGATCAGGTCGAAGAGCTGGCTGCCGAATTTGCCAAACTGAGCCCGAAGATCTTCACGATTCCACTCAAGTAGTTGGTAGCCATATTCTAACCCCTTTTCCTTGAGCTTGGCAGACATCACACGCCCCACGCCGGGCAGTCGGCTCAATTGGATGGCCTCTAAAAAACCGGGGGCATCTTTGGGGGTGATGATGTAGAGCCCGTTGGGTTTGTCGATGCCCGAGGCGATCTTGGCGAGGAATTTATTGTAGCTCACCCCCGCCGAACTGGTGAGGCCCAGTTGGTTTTCGATGTCCCACTTGATATGGGTCGCCACCCAGGTGGCCGAGGGGATGTTTTGTTTGTTGGCGGTTACGTCCAGCCAGGCCTCGTCAAGGGCCAAGGGCTCGATCAAGTCCGTATAGCGGTCGAAGATGGCCCTCAACTGAGCCGAAATTTCCTTGTATCTTTCAAAGCGGGGTGGCAAATATATGCCTTGCGGGCAAAGCCTTTTGGCCCTGGCGATACTCATGGCCGAATGCACGCCGCTTTGGCGCGCCTCATAAGAAGCTGCGGCGACCACCGCACGGCTGCCCGTCCCGCCGACGATTACCGGTTTGCCCTTAAGTTCGGGCCGGTCCTTGACCTCGACGGATGCATAAAAAGCGTCCATATCGACGTGCAAGATCTTTCGGTATCCCACAAAGGGCATATCGGGCATGGCTAGGGGCCTTTAGGTCACAAAGTTCAAGCCAAAAAAAATGCGGGGCGGCAAAACACCCTTATTTAAAGCTAGCTTATGATCATCACTCTCGACGGTCCCGCCGGTTCGGGCAAAAGCACCATCGCCCGGATGCTGGCCCAGCGTTTAGGCATCGAATACATCGACTCAGGCGCGATGTACCGGACCCTGACGCTCTACGGCATCCGCCAATTTGGCCAAGCCCAGGGCCATGAGGCCCAGATAGCGCAATACTTTGCCCAAGCGCCCCAGGCCCTTCAAGTGTCCTTTGAGGCCCATGCCCAAGTGGTTCGTTTAAATGGCGAAGAGGTTACCCAAGCCATCCGGGACCCGGAATTAACCCGCCAAATCCGCTATGTGGCGGGCTTTGGGCCCTGCCGAGACTACGTCAATGCCAGCATGCGTGAACTGGCCCAGGCTTATTCGGTGGTCGTCGACGGACGCGATATTGGTACCTTGGTTTTCCCTGAAAGTAAAAACAAATTTTATTTAGACGCGGACCCAAAAATCCGTGCCGAACGCCGAGCCTTGGAGTTGGGACAGCCCACCAGCGGCCCCACCTTTGAGGCTTTAGTCAAAGAGATCAACGACCGCGACCATTCAGACATGACCCGCGATTTAGCCCCACTGGTCTGCCCGCCCGACGCGCACCGGATTGACACCAGCCGCTTGGACCGGCCCCAAGTCCTAGCCGCTATCGAAGCGCGGTTGCAGGCCGACTAAAGTTCTTGGTGGTAAGCCTTCAACAGATTGCGGATGCGTTCGGGGGCGATTAGTTGATAAACCTCCGAGAGGCGTACCGGATCAATCAATAAGACCTGCTTTCGGTTGTAGCTAATCACCTGCCGGATCGCTCTAGGCGGCAATTCGGGCGGTAGTTTGACGCTCGAAGTGACCTCTATCAGACGTTTGGGAACCTCCCAGATGGGCACGCGGAAGGTGAGGTTGTCTAAAAAGAGGCCGAGGCGCAGCCCCGGAGCCAGCTCATTTAAGAAGATCATCCCCTGAAAGCCGAAGCCAATGGGCCGCAAACCAAAAAGCGCCCCGAGGTGCAAGAAGATGCCCTCGGCCTCTTCTTCGCTCAAAGGTTCTTTGTCACGGTAGTACCAAATCGCCTCGCTCACGTTGGTCGGGGCGATTTCAAGTTGGTCGAGCATAAAAGGTGGGCCAAAGTCAGCCGGGCTGATGCCAAAATAATAATCCTGTTCCCGAAAGACGAGGATCGAATCGTTGGTCACCGCCGAGAGAGTCACCAGCGTGGACATGGCCGAACCGGAGCGGAGTTGAAGATACTTGAACGAATGGGTTCTTAGGTCTACTATTTAAGGACTTCGACCCCCAGTTGTCAATTCACAGGGACTGAATGCTCAAAGAACAGCACCTCCTGGCCTTAGACCAGCTTGCCAACGGGACCGATCCGGCGGCCCGGCGCAGCGCGCATGATGCCCTAATCCGCTTTGAAGAGATGGGCGAATTAAAGGAGGCCGATTTTTTAGACCTTCTGTCCAGCGAAGAGGCGGTGGTACGCAACCACGCCATCGGCGCTTTGGCCCGCTTTAAGAGCGATGCCGCCCGTGGGCCGCTAAAGGCCCTGTTCGAGCGTAGCCACGATCCGATCTTGCTGCAAGAACTGTTAGAGGCCTTTGCGGTCTATGGTAGCTCGGACTTCACCTCGGTGGTGCTCAAACGCCTCAAGCCACCCACTTGGTGGGCTCGTTTTGTCAAAAAGCCCGCCATCAAGGGCTTTGAAGGGCTTTTTGAAGAATCCTTTTTACAAGAGCATATCCTGCTTTCGGCGTTAAAATATTTTCTCGCCTGCGACCAGCCGAAGTGGAGCAAGCAGATTAAAGCCCTAATAAACCATAAAGATCCCATGATTCGGTTGAACTGCCTGCGCTTGTATGACAAAATCGGTCCGCTGCCACCGTTGGAACGACTCGAACAATTGAGCAAGCACGACCCCAGCCCGCTGGTACGCGACGCGGCGGCCCTCATGATCAAAAAAGCAGATACCCCTACATGACCCAGCTGCTGGACCAAATATCCGATCCGAAATCGATCCAATCCTTTTCGATCTCTAAGTTAGAAACGCTGGCCGAAGAGTGCCGGGCCCACATCATCGACGTAGTCAGCCGCACGGGCGGCCATTTGGCTTCTTCGCTCGGCGCAGTCGAATTGACCATCGCCTTGGCCAAGGTCTTTGACTTCGCCGTGGACCCAGTGGTTTTCGATGTCGGGCACCAGGGCTATACCTACAAACTGCTAACGGGCCGCAAGGACCGCTTAGAAGAGTTGGGCCAGAAGGGCGGCATCTCCAAGTTCTTAAACCGCGATGAAAGCCCCTACGACCACTTCGGGGCCGGGCACGCCAGCACCTCCATCTCGGCCAGTTTGGGCTTTGCAGTAGCCCGCGACCTAAAGGGTCAAAACCACAACTGCATCGCGGTCATCGGGGATGGGGCGATGACCGGCGGTTTGGCCTTTGAGGCCTTGAACCATGCGGGGCATTTGGACGAAAACCTGATCGTCATTTTAAACGACAACGAAATGTCCATCGACCCGGTGGTCGGGGCCCTGTCCAAGACGATCATCAACATTTCGGCCAGTAAATCCTTTAACCTGATCCGCAACGAGATCACCAAACATTCGGACGACGGTTTCTTGCCCAAGGCGATCCACCAGACCTTTAAGCGGATCAACGACAGCTTCATGGCCTTCTTTACCCATGGCGTCTGGTTCGAGAACCTCAACTTCCGCTACTTTGGTCAGGTAGACGGCCACAACATCGGTGACTTGGTCAGTACCTTGAAGGTAACCAAGAACATCAAGGGGCCGATCTTGATCCACGTAGCCACCCAAAAAGGTAAGGGATACCAACCCGCCGAGGGCGACGCGCTGAGCTACCACGGTGTAGGAGCCTTCGAGCCGATCACCGGCAAGCCCATCACGAAGACCGAACTGGGCAAAAGCAACACCAACCTATTCAGCGAAGCCATCGAGCAGTTGATGGACCAGGACCCCGAGGTGGTGGCCATCTCGGCAGCTATGCTGGGCAATACGGGGCTCGCCCGGATCCAGAAAAAATTTGAAAAACGCATCTTTGACGTGGGCATTGCCGAAGGGCACGCCGTTACCTTTGCGGGAGGTTTGGCTGCTCAGGGAATCAAGCCCTTTGTGGTGGTCTATTCGACCTTCTTGCAACGGGCGGTGGACCATATTGCCCATGACGTTGCCTTGCAAGGCCTACCCGTTCGGTTTATCCTAGACCGTGCCGGGTTTGTCGGGGCTGATGGGGCGACCCACCACGGGGTCTTGGACCTGAGTTATCTGCGGATGATTCCGGGCATGGCGATTTTAGCCCCCAAAGACGGCAAAGAGCTGCAATCGATGATGCGCATGTTGCACCAATACGACCAAGGGCCCTCGGCATTGCGCTTCCCCCGGGCGAACAGCAGCGACTTTTACGAAAACCCCAGCGAGGCCCCTTTGCTCGATTGGGGCAAAGGTGAGTTGATCCAAGCGGGGACGGACCTGCTCTTGGTGGCCGCTGGATCGATGGTAGCGCCCTGCCAGCAGGTCCTGGCGGCTTTAGAGACCGCTGGAATCAAGGCAGGGTTGATCAACGCCCGGTTCGTCAAACCCTTAGACGAAGCATTGATTTTAGCCCAATTAGCCCCGGCCAAAGGGATAGTCACGATAGAAGAAAACGCCATCGCCGGGGGCTTCGGGGCCGGGGTGATGGAGATGTTGGCCCGGCGTGGGGTCTATAAGCCCTGCTTAAACCTGGGTCTAGCCGATCAGTTTTATGAACATGCGACCAGAGACGAACAACTGGCCGAGGCAGGTTTGGATTTGGAATCCATGGTGGCTTCCATCAAAGAATTTTACGCAAAGCTATAACCGATGCATTTGCTCTGGGCGCTATTGATCAGTTGGGCGCTTCATATTTTGTTGCTGCTCTATGGACCCGACCTCCCCGGTTGGATCGCCGCCTTGGAATACCTGGGTGCTTGGGCCTTGGTGGTCCGCCTGCAAGACAACCGCCGACAGCAACTCCACCGCAGTTCCGATAAGGTGGTGGACCTGCACCAATACCGAGCAGATAAGGAAAAAAAGACCAAACCCCAGCCCAATTGGGTGACCCTATTCCGCAGCAACGACTTTGCCGAGGTGGGGCTTTTGACCAGTCTGCTTGATTCAAAGGGCATCGAAACCCAGGTGGCCAACCGCCACAGTTCGGCCTTGCTGCCGAACTTAGGTGGGCTGCCGATGGAGATTTTAGTGCGCCCCGAGGCCTTTGCCTCGGCCCAAAAAGTGGCCCAAGACTTTACCCAAAACACCTCTGAATCCTAGGAGACCCATGGACCCCCAAATTCTCCAAACCGCCCAGGCTTGGGCGAACGAGCCCGCCTTTGACGCCGCCTTCAAGGCCGAGATCAAGGCCCTGATCGATGCGGGTGACGAAAAAGAACTGACCGACCGCTTTTATAAGGACCTAGAATTTGGTACCGGCGGTTTGCGGGGTATCTTAGGGGCGGGCAGCAACCGGATGAACATTTATACCGTACGCCGTGCCAACCAAGGATTGGCGGACTATCTGGCCCAAGCAGGCATCCGCAACGCTTCGGTGGTGATCGCTTACGACTGCCGCCGTATGTCCGATCAGTTTTCGCGCGAATCGGCCAGCGTCTTGGCGGCCAACGGGATTAAGGTCTATCTCTTCGACAGCCTACGCCCGACCCCCATGCTCTCCTTTGCGGTACGCCACCTTAAGGCCACCGCCGGAATCGTGGTCACCGCCAGCCACAACCCGCCCGAATACAACGGCTATAAAGTCAGTTGGGACGATGGCTGTCAGGTCACCGCCCCGCATGATCAAGGGATCATCGACCGGGTCAACGGAATCACCGATTGGTCCTCCTTAAAGACCCTGGACTTTGATCAGGCCGTCAAAGAAGGAAAAATCGAGATCATCGGTGAAGGGGTAGACGAGGCCTATTACCGCCGGGTGATGGAATTGTCTTTAGGCGATGTGAAGGACTATAAAGACTTTGGGGTGGTCTATACACCGCTGCACGGGGCAGGCAACCTGCCGGTGCGTGAGGCGCTCAAGCGAGCCGGATTCGAGCGGGTCACCGTAGTACCCAGCCAAGAACTGCCCGACGGTGAGTTCCCCACCGTGGCCTACCCGAACCCCGAAGAAGGGGCGGCCATGGAAGAGGCGGTCAAAACCGCCGGACCCGAAGATCAATTGATCTTAGCTACCGACCCCGACGCCGACCGGATCGGCGCGATGGTCCGCCAGAATGGCGAGTGGCTACGGCTCAACGGAAATCAAATCGGTCAATTGCTGCTGGATTTTTATTTAGAGGCGCTGGTCACGGCAGGCAAATTGCCCCAAAGCGGGCACTACATCACCACCATCGTCACCAGCACCTTAGGCGCGAAAATCGCCCAAGCCAAGGGCTTAAAGACCCATGAGGTCTTGACGGGCTTTAAGTATATTGGCGCCGTGATGGCGGAGTTAGAGACTCAGCCCGGTGAGACCTATGTCTTTGGTACCGAAGAAAGCCATGGCTATCTATTCGGCGACTTTGTCCGCGACAAAGACGCGGTCAGCGCTTGCATGATCTTCGCCGAAATGGCCGCCACCCTCAAGGCCCAAGGCAAGACCGTGATGGTGCGGCTGGACGAGTTGCACCAACAGTTCGGCTACCATAGCGACGAATTATTGACCCAGACCTATAAAGGCAAAGAAGGGGCTGAGCAAATCCAAAAAATCTTGCTACACTTTAGGAAACAGCCCCCCCAAGAGATCGGCGGGGTGGCGTTAAACGAAATCCGGGACTACCAAAATCAAGTGGTCTTGGATGCGCAGGGAAAAACCAAGGGCCAGTTAGACCTGCCTAAGTCCAACGTATTGGCCTTTCTGCTCGCCGACGGCAGCCGCATCACCCTGCGGCCTTCGGGGACCGAACCGAAGGTGAAGTTTTATTTTAACCTGACCGGCAAGGACGCCCAGGGGCTAGACGCCCAAAAGGAACGCTACGTTCGCGACATCACCGAACAGATTGCTCACATCAACTAAGGAGGACCTATGGAAGCAAAAGATAAAGAACTGATCAGCCAGCACCGCAAAAGCAATTACGACTTAGACCGCCTAATGAAAGAGCACGACGCCTTAGAAGCCGAGGTGGAGTCGATGGAAAAGACCAAAGGGCTAAGCGACGACGACGAAATCCGGCTGCACCGCCTCAAAAAAGATAAACTAGAAGGCCGCGACCAGATCGAGGCGATCCTCCAAACGCTGCGCTAACATGGCCCCTTGGCCCGTTGCCCTTTACCTGTGCATTCTGGGCCTTTTTTTGGGTTCCTTCGCTTTGACCACCGGCCAGCGCCTGCTGGCTGGGGCCAGCCTGCTCCAGCGCTCGACCTGCCCCCATTGTTCCAAGCCCATCGGCCCCATCGGCCTCTTCCCGGTGCTGGGTTGGCTGCTCCTTAAGGGGCGCTGCCGCCACTGTGCAGCCCCCATCCCGCTCTTGCATCCTTTCAGTGAAGCCTTGGCCGGACTGGCGGCCCTGATCCTCTGGTGGGTGACCGGGGATTTCTGGTTGAGCCTATACTGGCTCTGCTTAGGTGCCGGATTGCTGTTGATCTCCTGGCTAGACTTAATCAGCGGTCAAATATATACTTTGCCCATTATGGGCCTTCTTTTCCTGCAAGCCCTCTGGTATGGGTTAGTGGACCCCACGGGGTTGGTCGACGGCTTGATCGGCCTCTTGGTAGGGGCCGGTTTGTTCCATTGGATCAGCACCCTCTTTTTGGCGATCCGAGGCAAGCCCGGCCTGGGTGAAGGGGACGCCAGCCTGATGGGCCTGTTGGGCTTTGCCTTGGGCTATCAAGCAATCTTGCCGATTGTCTTCCTTTCCTCCTTGTTGGGTTTGGTGATTGGCGGCGGTTGGTTGGCCTTTAAGCGGCAGGGCTTAAGTCAAGCCATTCCCTTCGGGCCCTTTTTGGCTCTGGCTACCGGGGTTTTCGCCATAGCCCCAAATATATGGCAGAAGTTATTCCACCTTTAGCGGTTTAGTGACCATGAACGCGACCAAGAAACAGGATTTAGACTGGGGAAGCCTGGGCTTCTCATACCTCAAGACCGACTTTCGTTTTAAGGCGACCTATAAAAACGGCGTCTGGAGCGAAGGGGAGATGGTCACCGATGAGGTCATGTCTGTCCACGAAGGGTCGACGGTCATGCACTACGGCCAGAGCTGTTTTGAAGGGCTTAAGGCGCAGACCGCCCAAGACGGACGGATCTTGCTCTTCCGCCCGGACCTAAACAACCAGCGGATGCAAGAAAGCGCCGAGCGCTTACTGATGCCCAAGGTGCCTACTGAGCTATTCATGAAAGGCATTGAATCGGTGATCCGCTCCAATCTTTCTTGGGTACCGCCCTACGGCTCGGGCGCTGCTTTTTATATCCGCCCAATCTTAATGGGACTTGGAGAGAACATGGGCCTACGTCCGGCACCGGAATATGAATTCCGGGTCTTCGCCAGCCCGGTGGGTCCTTATTATAAAAGCGGCGGGTTGAACGTGATCAGCCTCGCAGTAATCGACATCGACCGCGCCGCGCCTTTGGGCTTGGGGCATTATAAGGTCGGGGCCAACTATGCCGGGGGCCTCTTGGCGACCCGCAAGGCCCAGGCTTTGGGTGCCAACGAGGCCTTGTACCTAGACCCCAAGGAACGCAAATACTTAGAAGAAGCGGGCAGTGCGAACATTGTGATGGTGCTCAAGGGCAAGCGCTTCGCCACGCCAAAATCATCCAGCATCCTGCCTTCGGTAACCCGCCGCGCCATCATGACGCTGGCCGAAAAAGAGCTGGGTTTTAGCCTTGAAGAACGCCCCATCGACTTTTTGGCTGAACAGGGCGAGATTGAAGAGATGGCCGCCTGCGGGACCGCGGCGGTCTTGAGCCCGATTGGTAAGTTGCTGATCGACGGTACTTGGCACCAGATTGGGACTCAGGCGGACCAGCCGGGCCCGGTCATGAGCGACCTCTACCAGCGTTTGACCAGCCTGCAACGCGGTGAGCGGGAAGACCCCTATGGGTGGACCTATTCGGTCAAACTGGACTGATTTTGTTGTTGCTGGGCTTGTTTTTTAGTAGTTTTTTGATCGCCCTTTCGGGGGCCTTGATGCCCGGCCCGCTGCTCTCGGCCACCTTGGCTCAGAGTGGGCGGCACGGTGCTTGGACAGGCCCTCGGTTGATTTTGGGTCACGGGATTTTAGAAGCCCTGTTGATCTTGGCTCTCTTCAACGGGCTCGCCCCCTTACTCACCACCCCTGCCGCCTTTAGCAGTATTGCCTTGGCCGGGTCGGTGATCCTGCTTTGGATGGGCGGCGCGATGTTGTTCGGCCTGGGCCGTTTGGAACTGGACCTATCCTGCGGCCCGGCCGTTAGCTCCCCTTGGGGGCTACCGGTCAGCGGTGCGCTCTTGAGCTTGGCCAATCCCTACTGGAGTATTTGGTGGGCGACCATCGGTTTAGGGTATATCTTACAGGCCAGCGAAGCGGGCTGGCGCGGTCTGGTGGCTTTCTTTACGGGGCACCTCCTGGCCGATTTGTTATGGTACAGCCTCGTTAGCTACTCGATGTTTAAAGGCCAACGTTTTTTATCGCTTGAAGCCTACCGCGCTATGGTGGGTACTTTGGGCCTTTTTTTGATCGGCTTTGCCGGGTTTTTCGCCTTTAAGGGCCTTGCTCCTATCCTTTAGAATCATGCGTGAATTGAAGTGTCCGATTTGTAAAAAAAAGACCCATTGGGAAAAGAACGCGAACCGTCCCTTTTGCAGCGAGCGCTGCAAGTTGATCGACCTGGGCAAATGGGCGGACGGCTCTTATTCTCTAGAAGGTCCCCCTGCGCCTGAGGCGCTTGACCTGGGCGACGAACCGCCGGAGTACCTCAATTGAAACCCCTTCTTTTGGCCGCCCTAGGCCTGTTGCTCCTACCTATAAATCTCTGGGCCACCAGCGCCCACTTGTCCGACGGCCTTCCGGTGCCTGGCGAGGAGCAGATCCGCTTTAGTGCCCATTTGGTGCCTCAGGATTTGCGCCCCGGCGAAGCGGCCCGGTTGGTGGTTCAAGTGGATACCGAAGAGGGTTGGCATATCTATTCGGTCTTCGAGGCCCCCGAAGAAGACGCCCCGCCGCCGACCAGCGTAAAGATCACCGCACCGGGCTTGGTTCCCGACGGCCCGGTCTATGAGACCCGGCCCAAGACAGAGTTCGACAAGGTCATCCAGATGACCCTATCGAGCCACGAAGGTCAGGCCTTTTTTTACCAGAACTTCCGGACCGGCACAGACTTCGAAGTAGGCCCCCGCCAGTTGGACCTGAAGATCAAATTCCAGACCTGTAGCTTCCGGGTTTGTTTGCCACCCAAAGAGATCGCCTTAAGCGTCCCTTACCGGGCGGTGGACGCCGCGCCGCGCGATGAATACTTGACCCCCGACCGCTCGGTGGACGCTTTGCCTGACTTGGCCGCACCTCAAGGCAGTCCGCTGGGCGCTGAGGGTTTTTGGGCCTTTATCGGCTTGGCGGCGTTGATGGGTTTGGCTAGTTTGATCACCCCTTGCGTCTTCCCGATGGTGCCGATCACCATCAGCTATTTTTCTAAGCAAGCCGAGGGCAATCCGGCAGGCCTTTTGAAGTTAGCCAGCCTATTTGGTTTGGGGATTGTGGGCACCTATACGGGTACGGGCCTGATCCTTTCTTGGGTCTTTGGGGCGGGCGCGGCGGTGCAGCTCGCCTCGAATCCTTGGGTGAACTTGGCCATTGCTGTCCTATTTGTGGTCTTTGCGGCCTCTTTGATGGGCGCTTTTGAGATCAGCCTTCCGGCGGGTATCCAGGGGTTCTTCGACCAAAAGGCCCGCAAGACCGGCGGGGCTTTGGGCGTGGTGTTGATGGGCTTTACCTTCACCCTGACCGCCTTTACCTGCACCGTCCAGTTTGTGGGTACCTTGATGATCGCGGCGGCACAGGGCGAATGGCTTTGGCCGCTGTTGGGCATGTTGGTTTTCGCCAGTGTCTTCGCCTTCCCCTTCTTTTTGTTGGCCTTGGCCCCCGCTCTGGTGGGCAAGATGCAGGGGGCCAGCGGGGCTTGGTTGGGCCGGGCGAAGACGGTCTTAGGCCTGATCGAGTTAGCGGCGAGCCTGAAGTTCTTTTCCAATGCCGACTTGGTTTTTGGGACCGGTCTACTCAGCCGCGACCGGGTGATTTTGGCTTGGATGTTGTTACTGGTGGCGATCTTGGCTTATTTGATCAAAACCGGCTTGAGCTCAGGCCGCCTCAAATCGCCGGGGCAGCTCACTTGGATTTTGGTTTTTGGCGGGATCTTGTTTTACACCTCCCAAGGGCTGGGCGGCGGGAGTTTGGGCAGTTTATTGGACTCGGTCTTGCCGCCCCCTGATGGCCATTCTCTGGTCGGGGCCGAATATGTTAGCGAAGAGGAAGCGGCCAGCTTGATTTGGAATGACCGTTTTGAGGCGGCTATGGGTCAGGCCCAGGCTTCGGGCCGCCCGCTCTTTTTGGAGTTCACCGGCTATACCTGTGTGAACTGTCGTTGGATGGAGCAGAATATTTTGGCCCAAGAGCCGGTACACCGCCTGCTCAAGGGCCATTTCACCTTGGCCCGGCTTTATACCGACGGCGGCGAGCGGGGCCCGGCCAACCTGGATTTACAGATTGAGCGTTTTAAAACAGTGGCCTTGCCGCTCTACCTTATTTTGTCGCCCGACGGGACTGAACGGGCAAGGTTTGTGGGGACTGCGCGTAGCGGGGAGGAGTTTGAGGAGTTTTTGGCGAAGGGCCTGAAGAAAAAATAGACCGCGAAGCGAAAGAAAAAAGCCCCGCGCAGCGAAGAAGCGCGGAGCGCAAACAAGTGGGGTGCAGGGGTGAAAACCCCTGCACCCCGGTTATTTCGCTGCGCGCGGGCTTTTCTTTTCGCTACGCGGGGGCTTTTTCTAGCCCCGCTCCTCACTCGTCCTTGGCTTCCAAAAACAAAATGGAGCTTAACGGAATCAAGCGTTCGCGCTCCTGGGCCTGCAACAACACCAAATGGTCCGTGCCGACGGACTCGATCACGCCGCGCAACTCGCGGCCGTCAATCAAGATCAAGCTATAGCCCCGCACCCCCAAATCAGGGCCCAAACGCTCAGCCAAGCTTTGGCGCTCATTCGATACCCGGTGGATCAAACTCATCAGTAAGAGACGTTAAAGTTTTGCACCGGCTCCACCGAAAGGTGGCCCCGCTGCTTTAAGTCAGCCACCATCAAGTCGGTGATCTTCTCGGGGAACTCTTCGACAATCTGCTCGGGATTAAACATCTTATAAAAAGCCCCCTGGGCCCGGTAGGTAGTCAGGCCGACCAACAAGCGGTCGCGGGGTTTGACGTCGTCGCCCTTAAAGCGCAGGTAAGCAAGCCGCTCACCAATCGGGCGCTTTAGGTCGAAGCCATAATCGATCCCGTCAAAGATGTCGTAGTTGTAACTGCGCACCCGAAAGGCACGCCATTCAGCGTTGATGGTCACCTTGGGTTCGCCGCTCTTGCCGGTTTGCAGGATAAAGAAACTAGCCACCTGCTCTAAAGCCTCCATCAAAACCTCGCCGGTCACGTGGATCAAGCAGAGGTTGTCTTGGAAGAAGTAGTTTTGGATGATGTCGCGCAGATGCACCTCTTCGGGCAAGCCCGGTAAAGCGCTGTCGAGCAGGGAGGTGCAAACGATGGGCGCGCCGGTGTGCTCGGCGATCAAGTTATTGACCCATTGGATCATGGGGTGTTTCTTCAGCCAGACCTCGCGCATCGGGTCGGTGATGCTAAAGCTCGGGTCCGCACTGCCCAAATATCCGTCCAATTTTCGCCGAACCCTTGCAATCTGAGGGTCTAGCGCCTTCGTCAACTCCGGTTGGGGCTCGAATCCCCGAGTTTCGATCAACTCAGGACGCAGGGTCACCGAACGGTTTCCGCTAGGTTGCGGGGTGATGGCGACGCTCAAGAACTGGTTGGCATAACAGCCCGGCTGGGCGCTCCAAGTCCCGTTTTCCTGTTGGAACACGGTGCTTCGGTGCTGGTGCCCGGTGATCAATAGATCCAGCTCCGGGGCAGCCTGTAATATCGCCTCACCCTCGTTTTCCAAAGGATCATGGCACCAAAGCTCGCCCGTCTCGGGGTCTTTGTGGTAGCCGCCGTGGTAGCTGGCGATCAGCACATCCACCTGGGGGCGCAGCTCCTGGGCATATTTGGCCGCTGTCTCGGCGGCTTCGGCAAAGGCCAGGCCGGGGATCATCGAGTTATGCTCCCAGCGGGGCACATAGGCGGTGATCAGCCCAATCAAGCCCACCTTCAAGCCGCCCTTTTCAAAGATCTGATAAGGCTTATAGGCCGTAGAGCCATCCTCGGCATAGGTCATGTTGGCCGAAAGCCAGGGCACCGGAGCCTTTGAGGCGATCTCTTGCAAACTATCAAAACCAAAGTTAAATTCGTGGTTGCCTAAAATAAAGGCGTCGAAGCCCAAAGTCCGGTGGGTCAGGTTGAGCGGGTGGTCTCCGCCAGTGCCGTAGGGGAACAGGTCCACCAGCGGGGTGCCTTGGATGCTGTCACCATTATCGATGACCAAGGTATCCCAGCCTTCGGCACGTTTCTTTTTTAAATAGCTGTGCACACGGTCCAGACCGCGCTCATGGGGCTTCATGTCTAAAGTAGACAAGGAGATATACCGCCCATGTACGTCGGTCACCGCAACCAGCAAAAAGCCTCGGGGCGAACCCGCCGAGTCTGTCATGATCCCCCTTATGTGGTTTCGATCCCCAAAGTATCAAAGAACTGCGGGGAAATCCACTTCGAGAGGATCTTCCGGCCTTTTTTTAATCGTCCCAACTGTACCAACGGTTTGGCTGTGCCGTGGAAGTCCGATCCGCCGGTTACCAATAAGTCCAACTGAGCCGCGATCTTGACCAGCCGGTTGCATTGGTCGTTCTGGTGCGAAGAATTGTAAGCTTCAATTCCGTCCAGCCCCAGGCCTTTAAGGTATTCTAAGTAGTCCGCTAATTCGCTGCGCTTTAGATACAAAGAGATGGGATGCGCAACCACCGCCAAGCCCCCGGCATTTTTGATCAAGGCAATGGTTTCTTGGGGCCCAAAAATTTCTTTGTCCGCATAGGCTTTACCCTGGTGGCCCAAATATTCGTCAAAGGCTTGATTCTGGTCCTTCACATATTCTTTAGCGACCATCGCCGCTGCAATATGCGGGCGGCCTGGACTGGTGCCCTCGGAAAGGTCCAGGTCCGCCTCTTCAAGCGGCAGCCCGCAGTGGGACAATTTATCTAAGATTTTGGTGAGGCGGTTTTTGCGGGCCTGACGGAAGGCGCTTAGGCCCGCTAGCAGGCCCGGATGGGTCGGATCAAAGCCGTAACCTAAGATATGCAGATGCCCGCCCGCAAACTTGGCGCTCAGCTCAATCCCATCGATCCAACCGATGCCTAGTTCCTGGGCCTTAGCGCGGGCCGGGGCCAGCCCGGCAACGGTGTCGTGGTCGGTGAGGGCCATCAGACCGATTCCCTGGGCGGCGGCGGCCTCGACCAATTGGGCCGGTGCTAAGCTTCCGTCGCTGGCGGTGGAGTGGCAGTGAAAGTCCACCAAGCCGGGAAGGTTCATGTTGCTCCCTAAGAGAGGTTGATTTAGTCTGGCTTCACCCCCACCCTAAAGAGGGGTGCCCATAACATCTAGGATTCAGCTTACAGCCAGGAGAAAAATGATCAAACATATCGTTATGTTCCGCTTCCGCCCCGAGGCCCAAAAGGACCTTGAAGAAATAAAGCGCCGCTTAGAAGCCTTGGTAGATCTGGTTCCTGAACTGATTAAAATAGAAGTCGGGCTCGACTTTGTCCGTAGCGAACGTTCAGCGGACTTGGTCTTAACTGCCCTAGTCGAAGACGAGACCGGCCTGGAAGCCTACGCCATCCATCCGGCCCATCAAGAGGTGGTGCAATACATCAAGCAGCGGGCCAGTGAATCGCGGGCCGTGGACTACCGCTTGTAACTACTTGCCGAAATGATAGGCCAAGCCCGCACCGTACAAGATATATCGAGTATCTGCTTCGTCGGCGTCTTTGGTGATCTGGGTAGAGTAGGAGCCGAAAAAGTTCATCCCCTTAAAGGGCCAAAGCAGTGTCATGTCGTAGCCCGTATAATCAGTCAACGCCGGGCTGCCGTCGTCGATGCTTTGGCTCGAATAAAGGAAGGAATAACCCAACTCGTAGGGTAGATCCAGATCAAAGCCCATCACGATGGTGTTTTTTAAGACATCCGGCGTGCTTGAGCTATCTAGGTGGGTTTGGTGGAAGTGGTCGTAATTAAAGGAAAACTCTACATTCGAAACCGGCACCCCGAAGCTGAAGGAATAAGCGGTGTAGCGTTCGTCACCATGGCCTTGTGCGATGATTGCCGCCGATTGGTTTTTAGAAGGGGCCTCGTCGATGTTCGCGATGCTGAAAGCGATTGGGTAGGTTTCGGCAATGTTGTGGTCATAATAAAGCCCCAAGACCGATTCGTCATAGCGCGGGCCCACTGTGTTGCCGGAATCGTCGGATTTGGCGTGTCGCCCGGTCACAAAGGTCAAACCCGCTTGGTTTAAGCCTAGCTTAAAGAAGTCTCCGGTGCCGATGGTTTCAGCAATCGACAAAGATTCGTCGATGTTTTCCATATATTTGCCGCCCAGCTTGGTCCCGCTCGATTCTTGGCGGCCTACCGATAGATTGGCGTAGCTGTTTTCCAAGGTAACATACATGTACTGGGGCAGTACCACTGTGTCGGCACTGAGCAGTTCCGCTTCAATCGTAGCGCTCGATTTCCAGCCTTCGCCGACGTCTTTAGTCGCCTTGATCCCGATAAAGGCGTCGGTGGTCATGTCGTACCAAGCATAATGACTGGCACCATCATCCTGATCTTTATACTGAACAGTACTCCGCACTCGGCCGTAAGAATCCATGTCCCAGGAGTCTTCAGCAAAGAGTTCAGGGGTTGCCACAACCCCCATCAGGGCGATCAGAACCAATAGTTTCTTGAGCATCGGTATTTTCCCGGCAACGTTAAGACAGTAGTAACTCTTATGGCCCGAAGTTAGCGGATTTACCGGCTCAAACCAAGCAAAAAAAGATGAAATTAGGCCCAAAACAACCCATAACTCGGCCCCCCAACCGGGCGGGCTTGAATTGCACCGGCAAAGCGGTTAGGATTCGAGCAACAGGAGACCAATATGAAACGCATCTTGATACTTTTTTTACTGCTCCCGCTCTGGGCCAGCTGCGACCAGGAAATGGGCACCCGCTTCGTCAACATCGGTACCGGCGGTTTGAGCGGCGTCTATTACCCAGTGGGCCAGGGTCTCGCCCGGCTACTCAACGAAGGGTCCGAAGGGCATAAGGTCAAGGCCGCCGCCCAATCCACCGGCGGGTCGGTGTTTAACATCAACGCCGTGCTTTCAGGGGACCTACAACTAGGCATCGCCCAATCGGACCGGCAGTACCAAGCCTATTACGGCCAAGCTGAATGGGAGGCCATCGGCCCCCAATTGGACCTGCGCAGCATCGCCGCGCTGCACCCCGAAGCGGTGACGCTGGTTGCCTCGGTAGATTCGGGTATCCAGCAACTCAGCGACCTCAAGGGCCAACGGGTTAACTTGGGCAATCCCGGCTCGGGCCAGTTGGGCAATGCCCGCGATGTGCTGGCCGCCTTCGGGATCAGCGAGGCGGATTTGGACGCCAAACAAGTTAAGGCCGTTGAGGCTCCCGGCCTACTCCAAGACGAGCGGATCGACGCCTTTTTTTATACCGTCGGCCACCCCAACGGAAACCTCAAAGAAGCGACCAGCGGACGCGTGAAAGTGGGCATCTTGGCGATCACTGGCCCGCCGATCCAAGCCTTGATCTCCGCCAAGCCCTATTACGCCCCGGCCCAAATCTTCCGCAAATACTACCCGGCGGCGGCTATGCCCGAAGTGGTCGATACCGTGGGCGTCAAAGCCACCTTAGTCACCTCAGCCAAGCTGGACGCACAACTGGCCTACCAGATCACCCAACTGTTGGTGGAGCATTTTGAAGAGATCAAGGCCATGCACCCGGCTTTTGAAGGGCTTAAGCCCGAAAGCCTGCTGGAAGGATTGAGCGCACCGCTGCATCCAGGGGCTTTGAAGTATTACCGCGAAAAGGGCTTTAAGGTCCCCGAGCGGCTGCAACGCTAATGGGTTTACCGCTGCTAGCTTGGCCGCTGGCCTTGGGCTGGGCGGCCTTCCAGCTGGCCGTGGCCCGGTGGGTGATCTTAGACCCCACGCTGACCCGGTCGGTTCATTTGGCCTTTGCCCTGGCCCTAGCTTTTGTCAGCCTGCCCTATGGCCGCCGCGCCAACCGGCCAGACCCCCGCTGGTCCTGGGTGGTCGCCACAGTGGCGGCACTTTTGGCTCTGTATTTAGTACTCGATTGGGAAGGGCTCAGCGCCCGAGCGGGCCTGCCCTTAAGCCGCGATCTTTGGATCGGTGGGTTGTTGGTCTTGGTGCTGTTAGAAGCGACCCGCCGCGCCATCGGCCCCGCACTCCCGCTGATTGCCGGTTTTTTTTCGGTCTACGTCTTCTTGGGCCCCTATCTGCCCGGCCCACTTTCCTTTCCGGGGGCCAGCCTGCCCCGGTACCTAAACCAAGTGGCTCTATCGACCGAAGGGATATACGGCATCCCCTTGGACGTGAGTGCCTCGACGGTCTTTCTTTTTGTATTGCTGGGCGGGATTTTAGAACGCTGCGGCGCCGGTGAGTTCTTCACCCAAACAGCCTTGGCCCTGCTGGGGCGATTTAAGGGGGGCCCGGCCAAAGCGGCGGTGGTCTCTAGCGGCCTGACCGGTCTGGTTTCGGGCTCTTCGATCAGTAACATCGTCACCACCGGCACCTTCACCATCCCCTTAATGAAGCGCAGCGGTTTCCCGGCCAAAAAGGCGGCGGCCATTGAAGTCGCCGCTAGCACGGACGGGCAGTTGATGCCCCCGGTGATGGGTGCTGCAGCCTTCATCATCGCCGAATATGTCAATCTGCCCTACTTAGAAGTGGTCAAGGCGGCCCTCATCCCCGCCCTGTTGTCTTATGGTGCGCTCTTTTATGTGACCCACCTAGAGGCCAGTAAGCTGGGTATGAAAGGCCTAGCCAAAGCCGACCGACCGGTCTTGTGGCCTTTGCTGAAAGCCGGTTGGCACCACTTGATCCCCCTGGCCGTCTTGGCTTGGGAGTTGGTGGTGCTGCGGCACAGCCCTAAACTGGCGGCCTTCAACGCTATCTTAACACTTGCGGGGCTGCTGCTGGGCATGATGCTTTTCCAGGCCAAAGTGCAACGGCGCAGCCTTTGGTCTGGCCTAGCCGATACGGGGCGGATATTGGGCGAAGGGATGGTACGTGGGGCGGTTAATATGGTGCCCGTGGCCTTGGCCACGGCGGCTGCGGGCATCTTGATCGGGACCGTCGGCTTAGGGTTGGGCGGCATGTTGACCAGTTGGGTCGAGCAACTTTCGGGCGGCCAGCTCTTGCCCCTCTTAGCGATCACCGCCGTGGCTAGCCTGCTCTTGGGCATGGGCCTACCCACCACGGCGACTTACATTGTGATGGCCAGCCTGACCGCCCCCATCATCGTGACCCTGGGCCAGCAAGAAGGCTGGGCCATTCCGCTGATGGCAGCCCACCTGTTTTGTTTTTATTTTGGTATCTTGGCCGACGACACCCCGCCGGTGGGGCTGGCCTCTTACGCGGCCGCGGCCATCGCCAAGTCGGACCCTATCGCCACGGGGTTGCAGGCCTTTTATTACGACCTGCGTACGGTGATCATCCCCTTTATGTTTGTGCTCAACCCCGAATTGATCCTGCACGGGATCACCTCTTGGACCCAGGGTCTATGGATCTTGGGGCGTTCGCTTTTGGGGGCCCTGGCCTTCACCTCGCTCTTACAAAACTACCTGATCACCGACAACCGCTGGCCCGAACGGCCCATGCTGCTCTTAGGAGCGCTCACCTTGATGCACCCGACGATTTTTAAGTTTTGGGGCTTAGGCAACGCCACCCTATTGGGCCTGTTGGCCCTGGTGATCGCTTGGGGGATGCAGTACCGGCGCGTGGGGACCTGCTCGGTAGACTGCGGCGAACCGGCTTAGGGAGTTCCGGCGCGGTAGATGCCGTCGCTGCCTAGGTGGTCTTTCCAAAGCCTGGGCACCTCGTGCGCTCCGCTCAGGTTGGCCCCTTCCAGGTTAACCCGTGCGGCGTCTATGCCAAATAGGTTGGCTTGGGTTAGGTTAGCCCCCACCAAGGCGGTAGACTTCAAGCTTGCTTCCTTTAGGTTTGCTCGGGTCAAGTTGGCCGACATCATTTGGGCGTCGTTGAGGTTGGCACGGCTCAGGTTGGCGTCGGTCAAATCAGTCCGACGCAGCAGCGCAAAGCTCAGGTCGGCTCCGACCAGATTGGCACGGATCAGCTTAGCGCCCACAAACTGAGCCCAGCTCAAGTCCGCTCCGGCCAGATCCGCTCCGCTTAAATCGGCACCAGAAAAGTTGATCCCCTTCAAGCTCAACCCAGCCAATTTCGAGCCCCGTAAATCCAAATGTTTTTTGTGCTCCGCTAGGTCTTCTAACAGCCGGTTGATCCGCTGTTTGCCAAGTTCGGGCTCAGCCCCGATGGATTTTAGGTACCAGAAGAAGGCGGTGTTGGGGTCCTTGGGCACGCCCTTACCCTGCTCGTACAGCCTTCCCAGATTGATCATCGCCGGGGCGAATTGGTCGTCTGCGGCGCGGCGGTACCATTTAAAGGCGGCATGGTAGTCCCGGTCATAGCCCTCGCCGGTTTCATAGAGACTTCCCAACCGGTTTTGGGCCATCGCACTGCCCCGCTTGGCGGCAAGTTCATACCACCTTAACGCTTCACCAAGGTCACGCGGCAGGCCGTAGCCGAGGTCATAAAGCTGGGCCAAGTTGGCTTGGCCACGGGCAAAGCCCTGGTTTGCCGATTTCTGGTACCAATGGGCGGCTAGTTCTAGCTGGGCGGGCTCGCCGTATTGGTAGATCAAGCCCAGGTTATTTTGGGCCCGGGCAAAGCCCGCTTCGGCGGCTTTTTGGTAATATTCAAAGGCCAACTTACGGTCCGGCGGCAAGATCCAGCCAATCTCGTAGAGATACCCCAGGTTAGCCCAGGCGCGCGGGTCTTCTTCTTCGCTTAAGCGCTTCAAACCACCCAAGGCGCGGGTCATCAACTCATCGGCTTTGGCCAAATCCCTCGGCACCACGTGGCCCTCGCGGTAGAGGATCGCTAAATTATACAGGCCCACAGGGTGGTCCTTTGAAGCCGCCCGTTCGAGCCAGATGCGGGCTTTTTCGCTGTCGCGTATCATGCCCTCGCCACGCCGGTAGTTGGCCCCTAAGACAGCCATAGCGTATGCATCACCGCCACGGGCCTGGGAAATCAACTGGGCGTCTTCGCCAAAGTCCAAGGAAGAGTTCCCCGGGTTGGAGGAACAGGCAGCCGAGCCGAGCAAGAACCCAGCTAGCAAGCAAAGCCAGAGGGTTCTCATGATTCCAAATCCCAGACATGCAGGTTAAGCGAAGGTGCAAAGGCCCGGTGCAACGGTTCGCTACCAGGGTAAACCCAAAATTCTCCGGCCGCAGAGATGGTCCCTGCCATAAAATGCCCACCGATGACCCCAAAGTCTTCACCCGAGAAACTTCCGTGTAAATGCACCATCGGCACCTTATCCTTGAGGCTGAGGTTACCCGTTAGGCTCAAGATTTCGTAGTCCCCGGCAAAGCGACGGGTTAGGTAGTCTTGGCTTTGCCCTCGGTAAAAGCCCAGTTCCAAATCTTTGGCAACCCCAATACCCACCACCCAAGCAGCCTCAAGACCTTCTCGACGCGCTAAGTCGCTCAGGCAGGTGATGATTTCTTCGCCTGGGGACAGGCTGAGATAAAGGGCAGTTGCGTTGGTTTTGTATTTCATCGGGGCCATAGGCTCTAAGAGATTGTCCAGACAGGCTTACCAGAATGGGGACAATTCTTCAAACCCTAAATAGCGGCCCCGAAGGGCCCCCAACTGAGATCAAAAGCGGCTCTAGGCGGCCTTGATATGGGGTCGAGGATGGGCCTCCTCTTCCATTTGACGGTCCACCACCCCAGGCATGGCGAAGATGGCGCGGAAAGCGTCAAAGTGCAGGTAGCCCAGCAAGGCCTCCAAAGCCACCACCACCACCGCAATAGGCAGCCCCAGTGGGGCCAAGAATAGGTGGAAGGCCATGATGTTCACCGTCACCGGCGCGAGCATCAGCAAAGCCAAAGGAACCCACCGGTTGCTTAGGAGCATCAAACCGGCCAGGGTTTCGGTGACTTTAAGCATCGGGAAGAAATATCCCGTCGCCGCCAAAGCCCCCAAAAATCCGTTCGCCTCGGCAGGCATCTCGGGCATGGGCATAAAGTTAAAGAACCCATTGAGACCTTGGATAAAAAAGATCGCACCTAAGAGGATGCGGGCTCCGTGGATCAGATAGCGTTTCATGAGCGTCCTTAAGGAATGGTGTTATTTCTTTTAGGATACGCTCCCAGTCTACGCGAAATACTGATAAGAAAAAATTCGTTTGTTTTGATCAACATGATCCACTAAACTGATCATATGGACCGAGAACCGCTAGAAATTTTACGGACCTTAAGCGAGACTGGCAGCCTGCGCCAAGCAGCCAAAAGGATGCACAAAAGCCAGCCAGCCTTAAGCGCCATGATCCAAAAGCTTGAAGCAGAGGTCGGCTTTGAACTGCTCGACCGTCGGGGCTATAAAGCCCGCCTGAGCGAACGGGGTGAGGTTTTTTTAGACCGCGCCCGCCCGCTGCTCGAAGGCTTCGAGCGACTTGAAGACCTATCCAGAAGCCTAGTGCGGGGCTTTGAGCCCCGCCTGGGCTTGGCGGTCAGTGCCTTGTACCCCTTAGAACGGCTTTTAGCGCGGTTAGAAACCTTCGGAGCGCTCTTTGCCGACACAGAGGTTAGGTTGTGGATCGAATTGCTTGGCGGTACCTGGGAACGCCTTATGGAAGGGCAGGCCGATCTGGCCATTGCCGCCGAACCCAAGGGCGGCTCGTCGCATCCTGAGACGCTGATCGAGCGCCAATGGCTGACCCAGGTAGCGCTACTGCCGGTCTACGGGGCTCAAAGCCCCTTAAAGGATTGCCAGCTCAGCGATCAGGCCCTTAGAACCCAGCCCCAGATCCTCGTCGCCGAGACCGCCCGCCAGGGGCCCCAAGGCTCCTTGGACTATCTAAAAGGGGCCCCGCACTGGCATGTGGGCAGTTTCGAGATATTAAAGAGGATCCTACTCGACGGGACCGGTTGGGGCAGTCTGCCGCGCCATATGATCGAGCCGGAACTAGCCCAAGGCCGCTTGGTGGCCTTTGAGACGCCTTCATTCGGTGTGCAATATCTTGATTTATATTTACAACGCCCGGCGCAAAGAATCTTGGGCGCTGCTGGGTTGACCTTGTGGCAGTTGTTGCTACAAGATAAACAATCCCAGGAGGGGGCTCCCACTTAAAAGGACTGCAAACCAGAGGAATCTATGCAGATTAAGGGTATCGCGCAGAATCTGGCCGAGTATATGGCCAAATTATCGCTCAAATATTATTCAGACCGCTGGATGGTCCAGTTGGAGTACGAATTGTGGAAAGAACTGGTCGAAGAACCGGAGATGCTTGAAGAAAGCGAGATCAAGAAGTTGAAAGACTTGCGGGATATGACCGAAGGCTGGATCATGATGAACTACGACAGCGGAGAACTGGAGTTCATGCCGATCACCAAATGGCGCGCCTTTTACGACAAAAACGCACCCTTTTAAAGGCTCCTGGGACCTTTTTAAGCGACGTGCAATTCGCAGAAGACGTCTACGGCATGTTGGCCAAAGACGTCTTGAGCGTCCAACTCCCCCACAATCTCAAGATCCAATTCCACTTGCAAGTCCACTAGGTCGTTGTGGGTCATGCGTTCCCCGTCTGCGTCTAGCGCCAAGGCGACTTGGGGCCGGTCCAGTTGGGTTTTGTCGGTCGGAACGTTCATCACAAAGCCTGCGGCACCGGTGCTGAGCTTCACTAAAGAACTCTTGGGGTACTTGCCCATGACCGCTAAAAAGCTGGCGTACAATTCATCGGGGTATTCCACGCCCGCCAAGGTCCCTAAGTAGCGGATGGTTTCTGGCGGGGTCCAAGATTTTTTGTAGCTCCGCTTGCCTACTAAGGCTTGATAGACGTCTACCAAGGCCAAAATACGGGTCTCGTAGTAGACCTTTTCGTATTCAACCGGCGGATAGCTGCTCTTCATGCCCGGGTCCATCTTGCAATGGTGGTAGTGGGCCATGTTGACGATATGGTCAGGCAGGCCCATGTGGCTGAGCAATTCGGCACCAAAAACGGGGTGCGACTGTAACAGGTTCATTTCCTTAGAATCCCGGTCGAAACGCTTCGTGGAATCAAGAATATCCTTGGGCACCTTAGACTTGCCAAAGTCGTGCATGAACCCAGCCAGCATGATTTCTTTAGGGTCGCGAAAAACACTCTGCCGACCGTCGAGCTTGAGCATGTCAAAGTAGGCGGTCTGGAAGATCGAGGCTACGTCCACACAGTGGGCGTAGGTCTGGTCACTCTGTTTGAGGCTGACCATAGCGGTCAAGGCCTCAGAGGTGCCTGCGTCACAAATCCGGTCTACATAAGCGATCACCTGCTTGGTGTCCACCTTACCGGCACGGGCATTGTCCAACAGGTCTTCGACCGCGCCTTTGGCCTCTTCGCGCACTGGGGAAGCTTCGACCATTTTTTCTTGTAGCTTCTTGACGCTAACGATGGTTTCCGCCTTGCGTTCGGCAGCGGCCGAGTGGAGGGTCTGGACCTCTTCTTCGATCAAAAAAGATTTAAAGCCCCGCGCCTTCAGCTCGGCGGCCAAGCGAGGAGTGACTTGGGTCAGTTTGGCTTTATCGGCGGGGATCTCGTAAATACGCAGGAGGTTGTCGCCAGGGCGCAGCTTTTCAATGGGCAGAGCACCGCGTTTGCCGCCCCGTTCGACCATCACTTTGCTTCCCTTAAAGTTATGCATCACCCACTGGGCCGACTTCGGTGTCGCCGGGGTGTACAGCTTAGAAAAGCCCAAATAAGCCTGGATCGTCATCGACGCGTCTAGGTCGTCAATCATTACGGTTCTGGTTCGCTTTACGGTCAAAAGCTGCTCCTCAGGCAGATTGGTCCAGTCTCAAGCGCTCTAACCCGTTGTTTTCCCACAAGGAATAAACTGCGCTCAAAACAGAGTCATCAAACTTATTGTTAGGAAAAATATCGAAGTACTTTTTGTACCGGATTTTGGGGAACCGGTCTTTAACGGCCTCGATGTTGTCCAACTTCTCTTTATCGATTTTGGAATGGTCTGCCAAGATATGCAAGTAACTTAAGTGACACTTAAACCATTCTTCTTCGTTAGCCGCCTCTTTGGTCCCTAGCGGAAAGCTCATGAGCTCAGCAACGGTAATCGAAGGGCTGAATTCCTCGAACCCAATAGAGATGATTTTTGAGTCCTTTAATTTCTCAAATTTAACTTGCTGGCGCTCTGCTTCGGGCAGTTTTTCTTCTGCCTGATTTTGGGCGTCCATCAGTTTATCACCGATGCTGTTTAAGATTTCGGCCTTTTCCTCGACCGTTTCGGCGGTCAATAGGGCCTTGGACTGCGTCGTGATGCTCTCGCGGGTATCCTGCAACTCGGCTTCGGTCAGCCCTGCGGAACTAACGATTTCCTCTAATATTTGGTCCGTACTGGCCACAAATTCTTCGACTTCCGACGGTGCCATGCGCGGCTTCGAAAGCACCGTTGAGGAACTATCGGCGAAGGAGGCTAAGTACTTGGGGATCTTGTCTTTGGTCATGGCCCCTTCTTTGCGGGCCCGCTCGTAGACCTTCTTGAGTTGCTCTTTGAGGTAATCCGCAATCTTGTGCTGGTTGAGCATCTTCGAGGTGTCCATATTGGCCAGATTCCGCTTGGCGGACACCAGTCGCTGCGCTTCGGCCGAAGCCAACACCTTACCGGTCGCTCCGGAATTCTGTTTCTGCGCTGATTTGCCCCGTAAGTTTTTACCCAGTGCGGCGGCCATGCGCAAAATGTCTTGTTCCTCGGCGTCTTCGGTATTTTGCAGATGTTCTAATAGCGATTCTAATAGGTCCATCTGGCTTCGTTGCAACTGGGCCAAAATAAACTTTATCGGCCCCTTTCCCCGGTAGCGCCGCAGGCTTTTGAGCAACAAGGTCAAGCGGGCCACACCCATTTGTTTGATCGCTTCGATTTGGATCTGTAGCAACCGCTGGCCGTTCGCCGATAGGGCCTGTTGCCCCCCGGCGCGCAGTAGCGGGCTGTAGTTGGCGGCATATGAGAAGATGTGTTTGCGCAGCATCGGGTGGCGCGCATTGGCGGCGTCCTTTTCGATCCAAAATTCGATCTGATCACTCGAGACGTCAGATTGCATGAAGTGCAAGATCTCAAAGCGCCGCAGGGCCGCCAAAAGATAAGCAAAGATCTTTTCGATCAGTGCCACCACCATGTCCGAAGGGGCCTTGGTGATCAGCTCAAAATAAAACTGGAAAAAAATCTGGGTCGTCGCTTGGTAGATGTAATATTGCTCGATCAACTCATTGCGCTTGCCGCTCTTGGGCAGCCGCAAAAAGCCCTGGGCTACCTGGATCATCTCCAGCATCACCTGACGGGGCAAAAAGGTCTCATCCCCCTTGTCCAAGTCCATTTTCTGGTCCAATTCCGCTTGTTTGATCGAAAAAGGGATGGACTTAAAAAACTCGGTTTGGAAGTTGGTAGATTCTCGGTAGCGGTTCATGGCCGCGTCCAATACGGCGATGTGAAGCTGCCGCAGCGCCACAGCGGGACGGCCTTCGGCTTTAAACCGGAAGGGGGCCGTAAAGATCAGGGTGGGCATCAAGTCCAGCGCCACTTCCAACTTGTCGCCAATGTCACGGGCCCCGAAGATGCGGTCCTTGATGGTCGTCAGTTTGGAATAAGAAACCACGGTTTTGTGGAGGTAGTCAGCCAGCTTCTCGTCGAGCTGCTCCCCCATGTTGATGAAGGCTTCTTTAGCGTAGGCCTCGGCGAGAGGGCTCACCGCCAGCAATCGCTTTAGCGCTTGATTTTCGACGCGCATATTCTGAAGTCCTCGAGGTTGACTGGGTCTTAAGGCTGTGGACGAGTGTAGAACAAAGCCGCTCGCAGGTAAACGGAATTTCTCCCTAGGCAAATCTCCTAAGTTCGTTTCTTTGGCTTTACGACTGGTTCTAGACTGTTTAGGCTAATTTTGGAAAAAACGCGATATTGGGTATAAACAATGGCACAATTCTTTGACGCTTTGTCGGATAAACTCATTGAGTTTATTCAGGAACAGAAGGTTTACTTCGTCGCTACCGCACCCTTTGAGGGGCGCATCAACCTCAACCCCAAAGGGCTCGATAGTTTCCGGGTTTTAGGCCCAAAAACCTTTGCTTTTCTAAATCTCACCGGCTCGGGCAACGAGACTTCGGCGCATCTCTTTGAGAATGGGCGCATCACCGTGATGTTTTGTTCCTTCGACCAAAAGCCCTTAATTTTAAAACTCTACGGCCAAGGCCGGGCGGTTTACCCCCGGCACCCTGAGTGGGAAGAGCTTTACAGCCAGTTTACACCGCATTTGGCGGCCCGGCAAATCGTTTTAGTGCAACTAGATTCGGCGCAGACCTCTTGCGGCTATGGGGTGCCCTTCTTTGAGTACCAAGGTGACCGTGAAAAGCTGACCCAGTGGGGCCTAAAAAAAGGGCCCGAGGTATTGGCCGAGTACCGGGCCCAGAACAACCAAACCAGCATCGACGGCAAGCCGACAGGCCTCTTCGAAGACTTTTAATTTGTAGGGCATCGGGGCCTTCATGCCAGAAAACCTTTGTTCCCCAGTACCCTTGAGCCATCCGCTGGGGTTCCTTCAGCTTTTGGTCACTTCGGTAAAGACGCGCCCTTTCACGTTGGGCTCTGGCGATTTACTCGGGACCGAACCAGGGCGCCTCTAGGCGAACCCCAAGGGTAGCTAGTTCACCCGAATCAGCGCAAACGCCTAGGGGGCCGACTGGGCGGTGCCGATAGAGGACGATTAGATGTTGGTGGGTTTGCGTAAGTCGAGAGTGGGCCTAAGTTTCGCCAATCTATCGGCCCCCTACAGCCATCATTTCACCTTTGGGCAAGCGGGCTTGGTGTGCTTTTTTAAGGCTCTTCGGGGCGCAGCAACCGCGCCGCGCCCATACAATGGTAGCCTAAAATCTTAGGTGTGCGGGCCATTTCCCAACATTCCAATTGCTCAAAGAAAAAGCCGTGCTCCAGCAAGGCCGAGCGGATGTCCCGGTTCAGATTGCAGCCCGAAGCTAATTTATTATGCAGCCGATTGAGGCGGTCTTGCCAAGCCCGGATTTTGGGGTTCGGGTGGGCTCCATGTTCGACGAAGCGGAAGACCCCTCCGGGCCGCATCACCCGTTTGATCTCGCGCAGGGCCGCATCCAGGTCGGCAATGCTACAGAGGGTCCAGGTGCTGATCACTTGATCAAACTGCCGCTCCTCAAAGGGCATAGATTCGGCACTGCCGAGGTAATGGATCACTTCAAAAGGGGCCGCAGCCAAACGATTGCTAGCGAGGCGAGCCAGCGCCGGGGAAAGGTCGAGGCTCTTTAGGGCCTCTAAATTGGCCGGGTAATGGGACAGATTGAGCCCCGTGCCCAGGCCGATCTCTAAGACCTGCCCCCGCACCGGCGATAAGAGCTGACTCCGCAGCCCGGTGAAGGGCTCGCCGGACATCAGCCAATCCAGCAAGGAAGGAAAGATATAACGGTGGTACCAGGATTCCAAAAAAACCTCATTTGACTTGCCCCAAGATGGCTTCAAGCCTATCTTAGGCCAAAGCATAACACAATCGGCAATCAGGAAATGGACAAAATACGCATCAACAAGATCAAGCGGATTGCGCTAGTGGCGCATGACAACCGCAAAGAGACGCTCTTAGAATGGGCTAATTTCAACAAAGGGACGCTGATGAACCACGAATTGGTCGCCACCGGGACCACCGGTCGGCTGCTGCGTGAGCGTTGCGGGTTGGAAGTGGTCGGGCTAGCCAGCGGCCCTCTAGGCGGAGATAGCCAAGTAGGCGCGATGATCACCGAACGGCGCTTGGACTTCCTCTTCTTCTTTTGGGACCCCTTAGCCGCCCAGCCCCACGACCCGGACGTCAAAGCCTTGCTGCGGTTGGCGGTGGTTTGGAACCTGCCGATGGCCTGTAACCGAGCAACCGCCGATTTCCTGATCAGCTCGCCGCTGATGCAGGGTACCTACGACCGCCGCTTGGTCAACTACGAAGCCCATCTGGACCGCAAGCTCCCCTAATAGGTTTTGAGGAACTGAAGCAACGTGTCCCCCACCGCTTGCAGGCTCTTTGCGCTGCATTGGTCGATCTGGTCCGCCTGGGTATGCCAGGCCGGGTAGTCGTAATCAATCAGCAACAGGGCCGGCACACCCGCTTGGATCAGGGGGTAATGGTCGTCGTAGATGGCGTAGCCATATTCGGCAATAAATCCATCGCTCTGCTGGGCCCCTAGCTCCCACATCCGCCAAACCTGTTTGGGTACCGAGTCGAGACTGAAGCGCTCGAACTTCAACTGCAAATCTTTGTCGCACACCATATCCACGACAATCGCCAACTGGGGCTTAAGTTCTGGATAAAAACGGCTTAGTTGGCTGGCAAAATGGATCGAACCGATGGGTTTCCAGGGCCGTGCCTTGGGGTCTAGCTCCCCTTCTTCGGCATCAAAAAACACCAAATCTAAGCCCCACTCCTTGCCCTTGATCAAGGCCGCCAACTGAGGCGCTAATTCCACCAAGACCGCCACACCCGAGGCGCTGTCGTTGGCTCCGGCCAAGGCGGCGAACGGATCGGCCGGATCTTTGTCGGCGAAGCGGCGGCTGTCGTAATGGGCCCCTAGAATCAGCCGCTGCTTGCGTTGGGGCTGGAACCGGAAAACTAGGTTTTCCAAAGCATAAACTTTTTTGTGGGCATCTTCGTGGTCCCAGCGGTCCTTTTCGACCCGGTCGGCCAGCGGGCCGAGGCGTCGGATGAGCCATTGGCGGGTCTTTTGGTGCCCTGGACTGGTCGGATAACGGGGACCAAAATCCAACTGGGTTTGGATATGTTGCAGCGCTTGGTTCCCGTCAAAGGCCCAAAGTTCCAGAGGGCAGCAAAGCCAGACCAACCCAAGCCAAAGAGCCTTTTTCATCACCAATCCTTAAGGTAATGTTAGCCGCGCAAGCGGCGCTTCTAAATCGCTAAAAATCTCCGCACCCGATTCCTGGCCCAAGGGTTGGGGCTTAAAGGACAACGCTTCGGGGCTCGAGGTTTGACCAAAGGGGCGCGGCGCTGCCAGCCATACCGGCCCCAGGGGACCTAAAAACTCCTGCCGATGGCCAAACACGCGGCCCAAAGTAGCCGAGGTGGACCGGCTCAGCGGGCTGGCACGGGGGGACTCCAAAGCGGTTAAAAACACCCCCTCGCGGGTCAAGCGGTTGGCCACTAGCCGGTAAAACTCTTGGCTCGCCCAAGCTGCCGGGGGGCGGGGTCCCTGGGCCGATAAGATCCAATCATAACTTTGGCGGTGCCCGGCCAACCATTGGCGTGGGTCCGCTTGGCGGCGCACCAAGGCCTCCCCGCCCGGTAGCCGCTGGGCCAGTTCCACCCAGGCCGCCTCGGGGTTGAGCCAAGTCAACTGGGCCGAGGGAAAACGGGACCTGATTTGCACCGCCCAAGCCAGACTGCCGGGGCCCCACAACAAAACCTGCCGAGGCATCGGGCCTGCCCAAGCGGCCAATTCCCAAGCCAAAAGTTCGGGTTCCGAACCTACCTGCTCGACTCGCTCAAGGTCGCGCCACAAGGTCCAACTGGGGGCCTCGGGGTCAGTACGGTGGATCAATCGTTAACGGGCGTCAGGCCCTTGGAGATCAGCAGCCACCCCTTCGGGCAGCGGCAATCGGGCCAGCGTCCCGCCGGAAGTGGCCAAAAGCCCGGCCAAAACCGCCAGGAGACTCAAATTCCCCTTAGAAAAGCGTCCCGGGGCCCAGAGTACATACCCCCAGCAGGCCAAGACCCCCCAAATGAGCCCCAGACCTAAAAAGATGCCGTCGATCCGCAGCCAAGGCAACAGGCCATACCGTCCCAACCAATAGCCCAGCCAGCATCCCAGCAACTGCTTCCCCAACAGCCTGCCGAGCCCCGCACCCAAGGCCCGGTCCCCTTGCCACAACAAACCCAGGCGCAACAGCAGAGGCATCAAAAACCCCCCAGCCGCAGCGGGCAAACCAAAAAGCAGGATCGAGGCCAACCAGGGGCTAGCCAACAGGCTGGGCTGCCCGAACAGTGAGCTAAGTCCCGCACGTAAACTAGGGACCGCCAGGCAGGCCAGCGCCAAGGCCGTCATGTTGTGGGTTAACAGTAATCCCTGGGGCCTGTGCTCGACCGCCCAACCGCCCAGCCAAGCGCCCAGTCCGGCGGCCAGCAGCAGCACCGAGGTCAAGGCCGCTCCGCTGTCGCTCAAGCCAAACCAGGGGGCTAACATTCGGTTAGAGGCGATCCAAAGAACGGCCCCACTGGCACCGCTGCTTAGCAGCGCCGCATTTAAAAGGTATCGCCTCACCGCCGTGTTACTTGCGTTGTGCGGCCCACTGGGCCGTTAGCCGGAAAATCAAAGGCCCCAAAAAGACGAGGGCGATCAAGTTAGGCAGCGCCATCAAAGCGTTGAGTGTGTCGGCGATCAGCCAGACTAGACTCAACTTGGTGGTCGCGCCTAGAGGGATGCAAAGCACCCAGGCGATCCGGTAGGGGACGATAGCCCGCACACCCAACAGATACTCCACCGCCTTTTCGCCATAATAACTCCAGCCGATCAGCGTAGTGAAAGCGAAAAGGGCCAAGCCCAGGGCCACGATCCACTCTCCGGTGGGCCCTAAGCCCCGACCAAAGGCCATGGAGCTTAAAGCCGCTCCGGTTTCGCCGCTGGTCCAAGCGCCACTGACCAGAATCACCAAGCCCGTTAAGGTACAAACAATCAACGTATCGATGAAGGTGCCCAACATGGCCACCATGCCCTGGGTGATGGGGTCTTTGGTTTGGGCGGCGGCGTGGGCTATAGGGGCACTGCCCAAGCCCGCCTCATTGGAAAAAACGCCTCGGGCCACACCGTAGCGGATCGCCATCCACACCCCAGCCCCGGCAAAACCGCCCTGGGCAGCGGTGGGGCTAAAGGCCTGGGCAAAGACTTCGGCCATCACGCCGGGCAACTGGTCTAAATGGATCAGCAAGACCGAGAGGGCGCCTAAAATATATAAAATCGCCATGGCCGGGACCAACCGACCGGCCACCTCGGCAATACGGCGGATGCCGCCTAAAAGCACCAAAGCCACCAAAACCGCCAACACCAAACCGGTCACCCAATGATCCAGACCAGTAGTGGACTGCACCACATCAGCCACCGAGTTGGCTTGGACCATATTACCAATGCCGAAGCCCGCCACTGCGGCGAAGAAAGCAAACAGGAAGGAGAGCCAAGCCCATTTGGGGCCCATGCCGTTTTTGATGTAATACATGGGGCCGCCCACATGCTCCCCCTTGGCGTCGATCTCGCGAAAATGTACCGCCAAGACCGCCTCACCGTACTTGGTGGCCATCCCGACCAGAGCCGTGACCCACATCCAAAAGAGCGCGCCAGGACCGCCCAGAAAGATGGCCGTAGCTACCCCGGCGATGTTTCCGGTGCCAATCGTTGCCGCCAGGGCGGTCATTAAAGCCCCCCAAGGGGTGATGTCGCCCTTTTCTTGTGAATGCCGCCCCGCCCAAAGCAGGCGGAACCCTTCGGGAAGTTTGCGGATCGGGAAGCCTTTGAGCCCCAGGCTGAGGAACAAGCCGGTGCCTAAGATCAGGGCCAGCATGGGCGGACCCCAAACGAGGCCGTTTAATTGATTGATCCAATCGGTCATGTTGCTCCTAATTTTTTGGCAAAAGGCTCGACTGCCGCCTTTGTGTCTTATGGCCTACCGCAAAAACAGGCGTCCAGGCAAGGGCCGCTTAGGCTAACAAAAGGCCCCCGGATTCAAAGCTTTAGGTAATCTGCTTGACTAGATGTTAATTGGACCGTTGCCAGCCTGATTCGGGTAGGTTAGCCTGGGCTCTCTCCAAAGGTGGGGCCTTTTGGGTTCGGCCTAATTTTACGCAATTACAGATTTGTAGATTGGTACCAATGAAGTGGGATGAAAGCCTCGCCGTAGGGATCGGCACCATTGACCAACAGCACCAGAAACTCTTCGGCCTAATTGCGCAATTGCAGACCGCCATGGGCCAAGGCGAATCGAAAGCGGTACTGCAAGACATCTTTAAAGGGCTGCTAGAATACACCGAAGATCACTTTTCGCACGAAGCCGAAATCTTCGCACAGATCGGCTACGAACGCGCCGAAGACCACTTAGCCAAGCACGAAAGCTTCACCCGCAAACTGCACGAGTTAAAAAGCCAGTTCGACAGCAGCAGCAATTTCATGATTGGCGTGGACGTCATGACCTTCATGACCGACTGGCTCGTCAGCCACATCTTAGGCGAAGACCAAAAGTACATTCCGCTTTTTAAGGAACATAATATCCGGTAGGATTTTGGGAGCAGGTGGCGAATTTTGCCATTTCTTCTCGATAGCCAAGCGTAAGACCGATACGGTCAAATGCGGCTGGACCTCAAATCAACCCCCATAACCCGCAACCCCACCAGCCCCTTTTCTCGGGCAAGGGCTTGTGCTCTTTCGTTGAGCCGGGCAATCAACTCCGCAAACTCCAAGGTCTCGCCTTCCCAGAGGAACGTCTTATCGCGTTTTTTGACGACCCAGAGGATGCCCCCTTTCTTCTCGGATTCAGGTCCTACTAAGTAGCGCTCTACTAGCTGTTTTTCTAGCGCCGAAAAAAGATCGTTTGCACTGTATCTAGAGCCTTCGATCAATTTGGCTTCAACGACAACGGTCCAGTGGCCCTGCTCACTTGAACGGCTTACTGTGATGTCACGGCGGTTTCGGTTGGATTTCATCTCCTCCATCCCCACATGGTACCCATTGGAGTTGTGGTCCAGTTGATCACTTAGCCAGAACTGAAAGTCCGCTTCGGAGGCTTTGTTGTTGATCAAATACATGGGCGCAAAGTCGCTTATAAGGAGGCGCTCTTGAGCCATCTCAACGCGGTTGCAGATTTGCTTGAAGAACTGTTGAGCGTCTTTAGGTTGGTGGGTGTGGGAGTGCTCGAACTCCAAAACGTCGGATGCCTTCCAGGGGGCTGGTGAATATAGGAATCCTCTTATACTCGCCAAATGCCCCGATATTTCGTAATACCTCCCCTGAAAAAGGGGATTTTGCAATAAACCAAGCAAAGAGTTGTAGGCCGCAACGGAATCGGTATGCGTACCCAAAGTCTGCAGTAACTGGTCGCGAGTCTCAATCCCTGTCCTTGTCCTGGTAAGGACCCGAACTCTTTCTCTGCGTGGATCCGTCTCGTAAAGAAATGCCGTAGCAAAAGCAATCAGCATTTCGTCCAGCAAGTTCACGCTTAGACTACCAAGCCAGTTGACCCGTTGATCATGTGCTTCGTGGTAGGAGTGATCAAAAACCGCTTCCAAAACCGCCTGCTTAACTGGAAGGTCCTCAGGCAATATTTTTCGAACCGCAATCCAACAAGATTTAGGTTCCAACCGCAGCCAAGCAGACCAATATTTTTGGGCGATTTTCCCGTCTTGGGGTGTTCCTTCGTTCTGCGCCCGCTGGGAAATTAACTGGACTAGTTTTGGATCGCTCCCAAAATGAGGAAGTAAAATGGCCAGTGCAGCCTCCAAAATATGTACTGATTTTGGGGGGATAGTTTGAAACAGCGGCCAAAGCATGGAGGCTGCACAGGCACTTAATGCATGTTGCAGCTCCAACTCGGATTCTGTGAGAGAACGGTCCTCCTGCCCAAACAGGTCGTTTCCTGACTTTGATTCCTTCGGCATTTCTTGCTTGATAGAATATTCAAGCGCTAGAGCCGAAAAATGATTGAGTACTTGTGCATGTCGCGGCCTTTCTTCAGTCCCTGTTGCTCTCATTTCTGCTTCGAAAAGAGGCGGTAAGATTTCCTCAAGGACCCCAAAATGTCGAGAAGCTAGTGATGTCCACCACCAAGGAAACTGGTTGAGTTCGTAAAAACCAAGTTGCAGAGCCTTGCGAGCCCTATATTGGTCGAATGCTTGTACACCTTCTACCGAAGCGATCAACTGACATGCTACCAAGGCTAACACGTCACCGTAAGTGGAACTGTCTGGTGTCGGCTGCGTGGCGGCAAAATGTTCAAAGTAAAAAACTAGCCCCTTGCGGAAAGCTCGGCTTAACTCTTTTGGTTCAAAATCGAATCGGTCGATAGGAATTTCTGACCGGTTTGAACCCGAGAAATTTCGGTACTCCTCGGCAAAATCCCAGACACGCATTAACAAATCCCCTTTTGCGTCAGTCTCGATGGCTTGAAGATGAGGAAGCAATTCTTGACACTGTTTGAAGCCAGCTTGAAAGCGAATATCGTACTCTAATTGAGATCCTAAATCTGGCAACTTAAGGGGCTGTTGCTTGGGCGCATCGAGGTAATTTCGGAGTGTTTGATGTAGACGAGGTTTATCGCGAGATTGCTGCAATAGTTGCTCTTTATGTATTTGCAGACCTTCTGAATCTACGAAGGACCGCGCTAAATCCCACAGACTTATATCAATTGCCTCATTTTCTTGAATACCAATTTTGGGTAATATCCATGCGAGGTCACTTTCAGTTAAATATAGGGCGCTGTAAAAATAGCGCCCGTAAAACCGTTCCGGTGTTGACCAAAGGGCCGCTGTTATGAGCTGTTTTCGTAGTTCTGGGCGCGTACTATAGGCGGCTTCAAACGACCATTGCTTGGTCCGGCCATGTAACCCCAGCGCAGAAAGAGTTCGAACAGCATCTCCCAAAGGGGCTATGCTTTGCCCTTCATCCCACGTGAGAAATAATCGCTCGAATACAGCGCCCAAGGTGGCTAACGCCCACCTGTATTGCTCTTTGGTTTGGAGCCCGGTTGGCGATTCCAAGGGCTTTTTTATGTCCGCTATGAGGTTTGCCAAACCTCTAAAAAATTCCAATAGGTCTTCGTCTTTTGTTTGATCCGCTACGCCTTTAACTAGATAGTCCCTATCCGTCAGGAAAGTGTTGCCCAACCTGAGGTCCCCACCTTTAAAAAAAGCGAGCACTTCCTCGACCGATAGATGCTGAGGATATAAAAGTTCTAATAGATCCAGGCGGAGTTGCTGGGAAACCGTCACGGGCAAGACCAAAAAGTACTCGCGCAGGGAAGTGAACACGTCAGAATCTGCGGCTTTCTCGCAAATGTCTACCGCTGCATAACGGCATGGGTATGGCTGGTTTTCGTCTTGGATAATATCTGCAGCTAACTTGCCAAAGCGAGCCGGTTGAGAAAGCGAAACCACTTGTAGCAAGAGTGTACGTAAACCAGGGGGGCAGACAATGTCTTCAATCACCTCTTGATAATAGTCCATCAATGAAAGGCGACCTATTGACTGACTGAGTTGGTTCCGGATAGCTGGTGCGCGGTAGCCCTGCACCAGATTGTACGGAAAATGGCGGATCGCTTCGAGTACTAGTTTCAGGTTGGAGTCTGACAACAATGCTGGATCGCCCTGACTGATCAACAGGTCGGGTGCCGCATTTAGGAGGGGTCGAAAGAACCGGGGTCCTTGCTCAAACTGACCGATCCAAGCCAGGACTTCAGGTACTTTCCGGTTAGCCAGTGGACCTATTTCTGAGGAAGCAAAAAAGAACTCGCACAGTTCGTAAGCCGGTCCCACTTTGGACTGCTCAAAAATCCAGCAAGCGGCTAAAAAATCGCGTACCTCGGTGTCGACAAAGGCAACGTTGGTTCCCGAGTCTTTAAATGCGGCCCTGTCTATAAGGGAAGTTAATTGGCGAGCGGTAGGCAACTCGGGAAGCATTATAGACAAATCCAGACCCTTATCTGAGTCCCTATCAACCGGGGCCAATTGCCCAACTTCTACTAAAACCAAAGCAGCTGCTAGTCGACTTGCCAACTTTTGGGCATCGGGTATGCCCACTCTGAGGTCTTCGTTGGCCTCGTCCAGCAAAGTAGCGCAATAGTCCTTCATCCGCTCCTTTCGGGTCCCAAAGGAGCCATTGTTGCGCCAAAAGTTGAACCAATATTTGATTTCCCGCGGCAGATTAGCCCATTTCCCTTGTGTTTCCATGGCCCGAAAAAAATCACCACCGTCTTGAGGGAACATCTGATGACAATAGGCTTTTACTTGTTCGTAATCCAATGGGTTGAGGGTGACTTCAAGAAGGCGGGCTTCACTCTTTTCTGGCCGGGAAACCCGAAGCGCCTCGGCTTTTTCTTCGCTCTCTTTGTGCGCTTCAGTTTCGCCTAGCCCGGCATCGGTATGTTTTCGCGGCGTAGCAAATGCGTAGTCCTGGGCGAGCTCCCGATCTGGGAGTAAGGCCCAATAGGTTGGCCGCACTGAAATCACCCAATGTAACTGTTTTTTGTCCACTTGGCCAAGATCAGGCGAACGGTAAAAGGCCTCAAAAAGCGTCCTTACCTTGCCACCTTGAGGAAGCAAGTTGCCCTCGTCCAATGAGTCGATCAAAAAAACTAAACCTTTGCCCTGCTCCTGAGCTTGTTGAAATCGAGGCTGATCAGGCACCTGCAAGGGCCTTCTAAGTAAGACGTCAGTAGCGGTACAGTAGAAAAGCTCTTTGTTCTCCAGATGAAGCTGATCAGCCGCCTGCCGCATCTCAAAGGTCTTCCCCACCCCCGGTTGCCCCAAAATAATGACATGAGGCGAGGCAAGTAAAGTCTCCCAATTAAGGTTGGTTGCCGATAAACCAAAATATTCAGATGACCTTGAGGGCTCCACATAGGGGGTAAAGCTACGGATTAGAGGGACGGCCATAGGAGGTTGAGTGCTGGGTGTGTTGAAGCCTCTATTCATCTGAAAAATAAGCTACTATGGAAACCCAAGAGTTCCAAGTCGAATCAGAGCGTTGAACTTGAGATGAGCTCAACAAAGGGCCGTCTAGAGAAACCTCAGGCGCACCGCAAAGCCACAGAAGCAAGTGCCCCTTGGTGGCCACAATGTTTTTCTATTTTAGGGAACGAGTGGCCTAGGGATAGGCCGAAGGAGGCTGGTAGGGGCACCGGCGGAGCCCCTGGCCGAGGAAAACGCAGGGCGTTTTTTAAGGATGCAGCGAGATCAGGCCTTTTTGGATGGCGTAGCGGGTTAGCTGGGCTACGTTGTGTAGGTCTAATTTCTTCATCAGGTTTTCGCGGTGGGCACCGACGGTTTTGCTGCTTAAGTTAAGTGTCTCGGCGATTTTCTTGGTGGAAAATCCCTCGGCGATCATGCGCAGCACTTCTTTTTCGCGGTTCGTCAGTTTGTCGCTCACTTCGGTGATCTGCGGGATGTGTTGCAACACAAAGTCTTCGATCACCTTCCCGGTCATCTCCTCGCTGATGTAATACTTCTCGGTCATCACCGAGCGTACGGCATCTAAAATCTCTTGGTTCGAGCAGTTTTTGCCTAAAAAGGCCAGTGCCCCGGCGCGGAACATCTCCTGCACCATTTTGCCTTCGGTGTGGCTGGTTAGGGCGATCACACGGGCTTCGGGTAGTTCGGCCAAAATCTTACGGGTTGCTTCAATTCCGTCCATGCCGGGCATGTTGATGTCCATCAACACCACATCGGGGCGGGTTTGGTAAGCCAAGCGGACCGCTTCTTCCCCATCGTCCGCTTCGGCGACCACTTCTAGGTCACCCTCGCGTTGCATCAGTAGGGTCATGCCATCGCGCATGATTTTATGGTCGTCGGCTAACAGGATTTTGATCATCAGTTGCTCGCTGCTGTCTGGCTAAAATTCCAACCCTTGAGAATCGGGTTTTGGACTCAAAGGATAGCGCAATCCATAGCAAAGTTCCAGTCCCCTTTTTCACCATAAATTCTCTTTCCTAAAAAGGCCCTAGGACTACGTCTTAGAGGTATTTGATCTTAGATACAAAAACTGAACGATTTCCCAGTCTAACTCACTATCAATGTCAGGACTGCGTTCTTCGGGCATTTCAAAAAGCAGGGTCTTTTCCATAAAAATACGCTGGGACCCGTAAAAAGACTCACGCCGCCAAACATAAATGGAGGCGTTCATGTCAAAACACTTCGGGGCGTCTTGACGCCGCACCACCGCTTGGGGCAATTGCTTCGACAAGCTGGCCCGGCCCGAATCGTCGGTTTCGACTAAGTTAAAATAGGGAGAGCGCCTGGCAGGACAGCCGGTGATCACGTTATCAGCCCCCTGGCTTTCTAATAATTCAACGGCCCCGATGATGTCGCTGGGCAAGCGCAAGGGACTGGTGGCGTCGAGGTCTACGAAGGTATCAAAGGTCAGGCCGCTTAAGCGTTCCACCTCCTGCGCCCCCCACTGGATCGCCGGGAGTTTGGCGGCAAGGTCGGTCGCTAGTTCGTCGGGGCGGCGCAGGCAGTAGTCGGCACCAAAATCCCGCCCGACTTGCAAGATATCTTCTGAGTCGCTGTTGATGGCGATGAGGTCAAAAAGTCCCGACTCGCGGGCCTGAAGGATGCTGTGGGCCAGTAGAGGCTTATCGCCCAAGAGGCGCAGGTTTTTATTTTTGACGCCTTTAGAACCGCCACGGGCCGAGAGGGTGCAGAGTCGTTTCAAAGGTCGCTCTCCAAGTTACGGGTGATCCAACGAAAGGGCGGCCGGCTAGCCGCTTCGGCGGCGGCGAAGGTTTCAATCACCTCCATAGCCTGCAAATAATCACAAGCATCGCCGGGATTTTGTCCTAAAAAGCACCGCAGTTGCTCTTTATACATCTGGTCCCGCTCCAAGGTGACTTGTTCGACCTGATCCCCTTCGCTCAAGGTGCCACTGATAAAATCCAGATAAAAGCTGGTATCGGCACAGTTGACGTTCAGGCGGCGGCTGGTGCGGCGGTCCAAATAGTTGACCTCTAGGCCTACCCGGACATCCTTAGTCGTTTGGTAAAGCAGGCAAAAATGGTCGTCGCTGTCGATCTCCAAATCGCTGATCTTGCCGCCCAGCGCGCTGAGCGCAACCCAGGGGCCAAAGAGCCAATTCAGGTAGTCTAACTCATGGCTCAAGTCGCGCAACGCCCCGCCGCCCATCATACGCTTCGAAGAATAACTTTCTTGGTAGGGTCGTTCGGGCCGCCAGGTAGGCAAATACTGCCCAACGTAAGCCTGGACAGTTAACACGCGGCGGCCTTGGAGGCGTTTTTTAAGTTTTTGGAGTAGCGGATGGAAGCGGAGATTGTAGGCCACCTGGATCTGGGTCCGGTCCACGCCACTCGGCGAGCCAAGACCGTCAAAGAGCGGTTTTTCTACCAGCATTTTGCCGGTAAAACCCAACCTCGCCAACCACTCGATGGAGCCCAGATGCATGGACGTCGGGTTGGCCACCACCACATGGGTGGGCTCAAAATCAGGAACCGCTTGATTCAGGTCATCATAGGTGGGGATCCCCTCTTGTGGGTACGCACTGACGGCGGCCAAAGGGATCGACATCTCGGCGAGCAGGCGGGCATGGCGGCGTCCAATGGAGCCCATGCCCAGCACAATGGCTCGGGGCTGGTTCATCTAGTCCTTGAAGCAGGGGTTTAAAAAAACATAGCCCAAGCCCTTTAGCTTGTCTATGCCCTCCCCGGAACTAGCACCTTACCTGCCCTGGCTGTTGCGGTCGCCAGCTCTAACGCACTTGTAGCCCACATAGCGCTCGGTCAGACCTTTGTGGTTGGTTACCTGACGAGTGACCTGACGCCATTCGCCATCGGTGCAGTTGTATTGCTTCTTAAAGGCCACTGCTTTGTTGCGCGGTGCTTCGTCCAAAATAACGGCAAAGGCCGGGCTCGCAGCTAAAAGCAGCGCAGGAAGCATCAGGTAGATCAGTCGTTTCATGGTCTCTCATTCAAATAATTATGGTTCTCAGCCAATGGGAGTCTTTAGGAACTCCGCTAATTCCCCAGGATGGTCAATGACCTTACGGGCTCCGGCTTCGATCAATTCACTCGGCCGAAAACCCCAGGAAACGCCCATAGGAAAAAATCCCGCCGCCACCGCCGTTTTCATGTCAATTGCCGTATCCCCCAGATACAACACATCGACCGGATCGACCCCCATTTGCTCTGCCATTTCAAGGGCCGAGGTAGGGTCTGGCTTACGCGGTTTTCCTTCCCGGTGCCCCCAAAGGGGCGCAAAAGAATAGTTTTGCAAAAAGTGGCCCACACAATCGCAAGTGATCTCATGGGGCTTGTTCGAAAGAATGCCCTTGGGTAGACCCATTTGTTCTAAGTCACCAAGCATGGCTTCAACACCCGGATAAAGACCAGAATCTATATGGCAATTTTTTTCATAGTCCCGGCGGAAATCTTCCAAACAAACCTCGATCTGTGCCTCGCTGGTTCCGACCGGCAGGGCAGAAATTACCAAATGCCGGGCTCCCTCACCGACAAACTGCCGGTAGGCAGCAACCGGGTGGGGCATAAAGCCCTGACGCTCTAACATCCGGTTGGTGGCCGAAGCAAGGTCTTCAAGGGAATCAAGCAGGGTCCCATCGAGATCGAAGATTAGGGCCTTAAAGCGGCTCATGGGCTCTCCAGCGCGCTGAGCAGTTCCTTTAAACTAGAAACCAGCCGGTCCGACTGTGCCTGCCCGTTAGCCAGTTCCACCAGCAGCAACTTGCCCTGGGGCGGCTGGATCGGTCCTACCTGCTCTCCGCTGCGGTCTAAGTAAAGAGGGTATTGGTATTTGCGCATCTTCGGCAGGGCAAACATCTTGGTGATCAGACTGGGCATTGCGCTAATATCACTTAAATAAACCAACCCCTGGCGTTGCAGCCAATCGGCCCCTTGCTCATTAAAATACTCATGCACCTCCGAGTGGGCGGCTTTGTCTCCGCTAACTAAGAGCCAGCGGACTTCGCTGGGATTGGCCAAGGGCTGGTCCCATTGGTCACTCAAGCCCATTTGGGCAAGATCTAGGCTCAGGCCCGCAGCCCAAAGGCCACCGACCAAACCGAAAATCAAAATCACGCTGCTGAACGTTCGTTTGAAGCCCATGGCCACTCCCTTGTGATTACAGTGTTGATATATACCGAAATTACAATACCGCCCCACCGGAAATAAAAAGTGTTTAGTGGTTTCAGCATACTGAGAAAACCCCTTTCCGGAAACTGCCATCTTTTTTAAAAAGCTTTTCCAAAAGACTTGGTTTTGTCGATTATTTTCAGTATAACCGAACTCCATTGAGGCTGTGCCTTAGGCAATGAATTAAGAGGGTATCGCCTCGGCCTCTTTTATCCTGTTTGACCGAATCCAATTTTACAAGCGCTCTGAGGTACTCTTATGAAAAAAGCGTTGATCTATGGGCTGACGCTGGCTTTCGCGGTCTTTTCGGCCAGCTCACTCGTTTGGGCAAAAGACGGCAAGACCCTTTTCAAAGAAAAGTTGTGCGTGGCCTGCCACGGCCCCGCTGGGGCTTCTAAAACCCCGCAGTATCCCCACTTGGCCGGGCAAAACAAGCTGTACCTGATCAATCAGTTCAACGCGATCATCTACGGTAAGCGCGAACTAGGCTCTACTCCGCTGATGAAAAACCACCCGAAGCTTAAAGACTTCACCCCCCAAGATATCGACTCTATCGCCGAATATCTTTCGGGCCTGCCCCGCGTGGTGACTCCTAGCGGCTCTGCCGCAGACGTAGCCAAAGGGGAGGCGCTCTTTAAAAACCTGGGCTGCACTCAGTGCCACGGTGCTGGCGGTAAAGGCAAAGGCGACGATCCGAAGTTCTTGGCCTACCCCAAGTTAAACGGCCAGCATGCCGACTATCTGTTCTGGCAGATGAAGCGCATTTTGGAAGGAGTACGGACCAACAACCACGCCTTGAAGATGCGCGAGCAATTCCAGGGTGAGAAGTTGACCGAAAAAGACTTACACGCCATTGCCATTTATCTAAGCAATGTAAAGTAAGTTCCGCTACGCAAGAAGAAGCCGTACAGATTCCCAATTTGTACGGCTTTTTTTTCGTGCATTTGACATGAAAGATTGTTAATGTAGACACAACTATTTCCCGCGAAGGCCTGATAAGCCTTAATATTTGCGGAATCCTATTTGGAGGAATACATGATCAGTCAGACATTGTTTTTTGTTATTTCAGTACCCTTCTTTCTGGTCGCCTTTACGCTTCAACTCCTTGAAGCCCAACAAACCGAATACCTCTGACTTACACCCAGCAACCTATGAATTTGTTCAACAAAGGGATGCTCGGCCTATTACTGGCCTGGATCATCACGACTCCTGCCTGGGCCTACGAACCCCTTGAAGAAATTCGTATTTTAAACCGTTGTGTAAACTGCTACCTAGTAGGCGTTGACCTTCAAAACCTCGACATGACTGAGGCCAACCTTCAAGGCTCCAGGCTGGACAACGCCAATCTTAGAGGGGCAACCTTGTATAAAGCCAACCTCAGCGGTGTGTCCCTCAAAGGTGCGGACTTGACGGGAGCTCTATGGGTTGATGGAGTGACGATTTGCAAAAAAGGCTCAATTGGTCGCTGTCTAGCAACCGAACAGCCCTAATCCGTCTTCAGCCCCCCAGGGGAACCTATGGCGGACCCGCGGCAACATTACCAACAAAGACTCTGGCGTCTTTGGCTCTATGCTTTTTTGGCGTTGCTCGGATGGACCGGTGCCGTCGTAGCCTCCTATTGGGTCAATGTGTCCCATGAACGCAGAGTTACCCGCGAAATAACCCTCAACGCCGCCAGGGCCGCCTTTTACAAAGACTTAGCTTTTCGCAGTTGGGCCGCTAGCCATGGCGGGGTCTATGTCCCCGTTACCGATGCGACGCCGCCCAACCCCTACCTTAAAGTCCCCGAACGCGATATACTAACGCCCTCAGGCCGCCAGTTGACCCTGCTCAATCCGGCCTACGCTTTCCGTCAACTATTGGAACGTTACTCGGAGATGTACGGTGTTTATGGGCGTATCACCAGCCTCAAGCCGATCAACCCCAAGAATACACCTGACCCATGGGAGCGAAAGGCCTTAGAGAGTTTTGAGCAAGGGGTTACCGAAGCCAAGGAACTCAGCGAAATCCAGGGCAAGCCTTTTTTACGGATGATGCGTCCCCTGGTAACCGAGTCGGGCTGCCTCACTTGCCATGCACAACAGGGCTATAAATTAGGCGATATACGCGGCGGCATCACCGTGTCGGTGCCTATGGAGCGTTACTTGGAACTAGAGCAAGAGCAAGTAGAGCACCACCAGGCCTCCCATGCGCTTTTTTACTCGATCGGCTTGGCGGTACTGTTGGCGATTAGCTGGCGCAGCCAAAAGGGCTTAGCCCAGATTTCAAGGGTTGAGACCGCTTTGGCCGAGCACCTAGACCACCTTGAAGAAACCGTCGCCCGCCGCACCCAAGAAGCCGAAGAGGCCCGCCGCCACGCCGAAGAAGCCTCGGCTTCAAAGGCCGCCTTCTTAGCCAGCATGTCCCATGAAATCCGCACGCCCCTTTCGGGGGTCATCGGCGTGGCCAATTTGCTTGCCGACACGCCGCTAAACCGGGACCAACGCGAATACCTCGACACCATTTTATATTCCGGCGACTACCTGTTGATGATCATCAACGAGGTTTTAGACCTCTCGAAGATCGAAGCCGGTAAGTTTGTGCTCAACCCCAGCCCCACCGAACCGCGCAAACTGATCGAAGAGACCCTAGACCTCTTTGCCCTAAAGTCCAGCGAAGCCCGCATAGAATTATACACCCACTTTGACCCGGCCATCCCACGGGCCGTCTTTTTAGACCGAACCCGGGTCCGCCAAATTTTAATCAACCTAATCGGGAACTCCCTCAAGTTCACCGAGAAAGGCGAAGTCCGGGTGGAGCTGTGGCTTGAGCCCACCGAACCAGACCAGACTTTACTCCGTTTTGTGGTCGCCGACACCGGCCCCGGCATCCCGCGAAGTAAGCGGGAACATCTCTTTGAGGCCTTTGTACAAGGAGTGGGACACCAAGACCGGGGCACCGGATTGGGCCTGAATATTTCACGTAGGCTGGTGGAATTAATGGGTGGAAAGATTTGGCTTGAAAGCGATACCGGGAAGGGAACCCAGTTCGCCTTTACGCTGCCCGCCCAGATTGCGGCGTCGCCCAGCGACCCATTGCTGTTACCGGACCTTAGTGCCCTCAAAGGAATGCGCCTAGCGGTGGTGAGCGCCAGTGAGCGGTATTTAAAGGCCCTAGACGACCTGCTTTCGCCCCATGGAATCACCCAAATCCCGGCCCCTTCGCCCGAAGCTTTAGCCCGGATCTTCGCCACCAACGCGCCTTGCGCCTTGATCGTTGAAGTACCTTATGTAGGCGAAAACCGTTTAGAATGGCTGAAAGACTTGCCCCCTCTGCCGCCAGAGGTGATCCAGTTGGCCTTAGTGGGCCTAGGAGAGCGCCCCGATCTGCCCCCTGGGATGCAGTTGATACGCAAGCCGGTACGTGAGGAAACCTTGCTCACCGCGCTACTGGGACAGCCCCTTGGAGAAACCAACTTTGAAGAATCCAGGGGTTTGCCTAATCTAGCACAGAACTACCCGCTAAAAATTTTGTTGGTAGAAGACAACCACATCAACCAGATGTTGGCGCTTAAGATCTTTGAGAAATATGGCTATCAAGCCGATTTGGCTGAAAACGGAGCCCTGGGCGTTGAAAAAGCCTTGGCCAACGCCTATGACCTAATCTTCATGGACATCCGGATGCCCGTCAAAGGCGGAATCGAGGCGACCCAAGAGATCCTGGCCCAGTTGCCGCCCGAGTCTTGCCCGGTTATCTTGGCGATGACCGCCAACCTGTTGCCCCAGGACCGCGAAGATTACTTAAAAGCGGGCATGCGGGACCTACTACCTAAACCCATCATTCCCAAGGACGTCGGTTCGGTGCTATCCGTCTGGGGGCGGGCCTTAAAGAAGAAGCGGCACTTAGAAGCGATTGCCCGGCCCATAGGCAATCCCCAGTTGGTCAACCAAGTGATCGTTCAAACCCGGCTCAACGTGGGCGGTGCCTTTTTCGAAGCGCTGCGCGACCAATTTGCCCTCTTGGTGCCTCAGTTGATCGAAGCAATCGGCCAGGCAATACACCAGGGCCTGGAAGTGGAGATCATGCGGTTGAGCCACCAACTAGGCGGCTTGGCGGGCAACTTAGGGGCCGAAAAGATGGCGGCGGTCTGTTATGAAATCGAAGTAAGCTCCAATGACAATGACCTACAGAGCGTCAAAAATCTTATGCTCCAATTAGAAGCCCTTTTTCCGGACACCCTAACTCAGCTCAGAACCTACCACAGTCCTACTTAATGGGCTGTACAAGCCGGCTCTACTGAGGCAAGATAGCAGCCATCTACAACGCTGAACCCTAAAGTATCCATGCCGCACCAACGCAATATCCGGAATCTGTACCGCTACCAGACCCACGTTTCTTTTGAGTTATTCCCGCCGAAAACCGAGTCGGGGCTGCGCCAGATATACCAGACCATCGCGAAGTTAAAAAACCTACGGCCCGACTTTTTCTCGGTAACCTATGGAGCGGGCGGGACGACCGCCGAAAAGAGTCTGGAAATCGCCAGCGCCATCACCAACTTGGCCGAAACCACCTGCGTGGCGCACTTTACCTGTGCCCATCTGAGCCAGGATCAGGTTTTAGAGCTGCTCAAGTCCCTAGAATTCCATGGCATCCACAACGTGTTGGCGTTGCGTGGTGACCCGCCCAAAGGGTCCGACAGCTTCACCAGACCTGAAAACGGCTTTGGCTATGCCTCGGAATTAGTTGCCTTTATCCGCCAGCACACCGATGCCGGCATCTTGGTGGCCGGGTATCCCGAAGGGCATATGGAAAATCCCGACAAAGAAACAGACTTCAAACACCTCTTGGAAAAGATCGACGCCGGGGCGGACGGGATCGTGACCCAGTTGTTTTTTGACAACCAGGTGATGTTCGACTTTAAAGAGAAGCTGGATCAGGCCGGAGTCACCATTCCGGTGACCGCAGGCATCTTCCCGCTTTCAAACGCCAAGCAAGTGGCGCGGATTGCCCAGTTGTCGCGCACCTCGATTCCGCCTAAGTTGCAAAAAGGCTTAGACAAATGGGGCGGCGACGCCAGCGAGATGGAGCGGTTCGGTACAGACTACGCTATTGAGCAGGTAGAAGAGCTACTTTTGGCGGGTTTGAGGGATTTTCATTTTTACACCATGAACCGCTTTGAGCAGACCCGAAATTTGTTGTGGGCCTTGAAGGAATACTTCCCCCACCTGCGGTTTTAAAGCTTTTGCAGGCGGATGATGCGCCCACCTAGGTACTCATTGATCTGGTAAGGAAAGCTCTGGGGCTCCGTGAAGTTTTCCTTGAGGCCCCCAGGAACCTGGGCCCATTCGTGCTCAAACAACTCACCTTTCCAAAGCCAGGCCTCGCCGCCAGATTTTAAGAAGTCCCTGGCCCAGGGCATCAGCTGCGGCATGGAAGCTAAGGCGCGGGCAAAAAGAAAATCGTAACTTTCTTGCCGCCCTTTGACCCATTCTTCATAACGGCAGCCATGGGCCGCAAAGGATTTTAGGCCCATCCGAAGGCGCAATGTTTCTTGGAACGCCGCCTTTTTCCCGACCCCATCTATCGAGTCGATCTCGACTTGCTCAAAGAGCGCTGCTATAATCAACCCCGGTAGCCCGGCTCCCGAGCCCAAGTCGATGGCCTTGCCATGCAAAAGGATCGACTGGCTCCGGGCCATTTCTAAGCCCGCTAGGCTGTCTAGGATATGTTTTTCTAACAGCGCTTCGAAGCCCGTTACGGCGGTCAGATTGATCTTGGCATTCCAGCGTTCGAGCTGTTCTAGGTAAAGCTCGAAGCGGTCCAGGTGGACCGGCTCGAAGGGGAGTTGAGGAAAAACTTTTTTGATCGCCGCAGCGATTTGGTCTTTTTTTCGCATTGCCAGGGCAAACCCAGGTGGACGGGCCCGATACTTTTGGGCGCGTTGAGGTAAAGCCCCATTGTCGAACTGGCAGCCACCGAAGGCAAGCAATTTTAACCCAACCTATGGGCGAATCCGAGGGATTATCATGGCCAACGAAGAAATGGACCTGGATCTGGACCTGGATCTAGACGACAACGAAGGGGTAGACGACCTCGCGCTTGACGACGACCTGGACCTGGGTGGAGACGACCTAGGCGGGGATATGGACCTAGGGGCCGACCTGGGCGATGACCTGGACTTCGGCGACGACCTAGGCTCAGACAACCTAGATGGTGACGATGCCGCCATGGATCTAGGCGGCGACGATGACCTGGATATGGGCGGCGACCTAGATATGGACCTAGACGCCGACATGGACCTGGGAGAAGAGCCCCCGGAAGTCGAAACCGGCGGCGACGAGCTTGACATGAGCGACTTAGAGGCCGAATTGGGCGTCGATGAAAGCGAAATCCCCAGTGACGATGACTCTTCTGACGTGATGCAGGTCGATTCAGACGACGACCTAGAAAGCGAATTAGCCAGCCTCAACGAGGACCTAGTTTTAGACGAGTCGATGGAGGTACACGACGCCGAGGCCGCCGACGAAGACCTAGGCGAACTACCGGAAATCGAGGACGACCTGGACCTGGGTGAAGAAGATTTAGAAGCCGAAGGCGACCTGGACCTGGGAGACCCGATGGAATCGGACTTTAGTGAGCCCATGGGCGACGATTTTGGGGATGATCTGGGCAGTGACGAGTTAGAACCCCTGGCCGATGAACTAGGCGGCGATGAGATGGAGGCCGATCTGGGCGAGTTAGACGCCGAGATCGACGACAGCTTCGACGCGGACTTAGGCGCAGACGAGATGGGCAGCCTGGATGAAGAAGAGGAAGAAGACTTTGAAGAGCCGCCCACCTTGCCCGAAGACACCTTAGTGGATCTTTCGGAAAAGGAAATGGACCTCAAAGGGCACCAGGAAGACCTGCTTGAAGAAGAATTGGACCAGTCGCTTCCCGAGGACCTTGCCGAGGACGATCTGGAAGAAATCGGCGGGGTTGGTTTAGAGGAAGAAGAGCTGGAAATGCCCGGCGAATATGGCTTTGATGACGCCGACGAAGACGAGCAGTTTGCCGCACTAGAAGAAGTGGAAGAAGAAATGCCGGACCTTGAAGCCATGGAGGACGACCTGGACATGCCCGAGGCTGAGGCCGAACTCAGCACCGACTTTGGCGAGACCGACGAAGCGGACTTTGGCGACTTAGAAGAACCCGAAGAAGAATCCTTTGGCGGCTATGACGCCAGCACCGAAGATTTTGGCTCCAGCGCCTTTGAAGAAGAGGACGACAGCGACGCCTTCGGCGACTTAGAAGAGCCGATGGACTCCTTTGACAGCGGCATCGACGAAGAGGAAAACCATGACTTTGAGATCGAAGAGACGGCCAGCGCTTCAGAACGCATGAAAGTAGACCTAGGCGGCGCTCCGGCGGCAGCCATGGCCCCCCAATCGCCCAGCCAAAGCTATGAGCGCCCCGGTGCCGATGGCTTGGTGGGCAAGAGCCTGCTCTACCGCATCCCCCACCAGTTAAAGGTGGAGGTCGGCCAAGCCAACCTGACGGGCGACGACTTGACCCGCCTGAACTATGGCTCGGTGATCCAGCTAGACCGCAAGATCGGCGACCCGGTGGACATCGTCTTGGGCGGTGAAGTGATCGCCAAAGGCGAAGTGGTTCAAATCAACGATGACCAACTGGGCGTACGGATCACCCGGATCGACTTCTAGGAGACCCAATGAAACCGGTAGTGGCAAAAAACTATGACCTGACCCGAGGCGAACAGGTAACTTCTAGTTACTTTACGCCCCTAGAGGTGGTCTTAAAAAACTATCTCTGCCAGTTGGAGTCCTTTTTCTTCGATCAGTTCAACATCTCTTGCCGCTTTGATTTCCACATCGAACCGGCCGGGAAGTTTTCGGACTACCTAGAAAGCATTGCCCAACCGACACCGATCTTTGTGTTCGAGCTGAGCGCCCTACAAGGCGATTCCTTGTTGATTTTGGACAACTCCTTAGCCAACCTCTTTTTAGAGCGCGAATCCTTGGTTCGCGACGGACGCGCCAAGGTGCCCCGCGAATTTAAGGTGGACCTGCAAAACTACCCGCTTTTAGAAGACGTGGTCGATCAGGCCTTACACCTCTTCGCCGGTAGCTGGTCGCGCCTGTTGCCCTGTGGGCACAAGGTAGACAAGTTGGTTAGCCACCGGATCAAAGCGAAGATCATGAACCCTGACGAGGCCTGCCTAAAGGCCCGGATTCAGGTTCATTACCGGGGCTTTACCAGCGCTATGGAATTTTGTTTTTCCGCCTACCAGCTAGACCCGATCTTAAAAAACTACAGCCGCCAAGCCCTATTAACCGGCGAGGCAGGCCACCCGCAACCGGACTTAACCAGCCTGCGGCGCTTGATCGAAAAAGAAGCCAAATACGAGGCCAAGGCCGTGATCGGCGGGCTCTACCTGAGCCGCGAAGATTTGGTGGAATCTATGGACACCGGTGCCGTTTTGCCGCTGAGTAGCGAGCTGAAACAGGGGCTTGCCCTTTACCTGAACGGCCGCCCCCTACTTTCGGGCGAACCGGGCACCTCGCTGGGCCATCAGGCCATCAAGCTACAGGGCCGCATCGAAGAGGTCCAAGAGCGCCTCAAAAAGATCCCCAAGCCCTTCACCAAGCAGCACTTCCCTAAGGCTTAACCCCCCAAAGCCCCTTTAAAGAGGATAAGCCGAGCCCCTCCCGGCTTACCCTTCCCCTAAAGTTGACTCTTAGACCAGTGGGACACCAGCAGGTTGCTTGGCGGGATGGTTGATAAGCCTTGCCTAGGCGGTCCTCCTAGAGGCGTTGGATCACCCTTGCGGAAGGACTTGGATGACCTCATTTAGGGACAGATGGTCCGCGAGGTCGGAGCCATAGTAGGCAAGTCTGATGGTTCCATCGGGCGCAATCAAAAAGTCAGCGGGCATTCGGTTGATATGCCCCTCCATACTCCCTGGCAGATAGCCCTTAAAGAATGCATTAAACATCTTGGGCATCTTGAGCATCATACCGCCGAAAAACCCAGCCCAGGACGTCTCTACGCCATATTGCCGGTACAAATCCTCGGTTGGATCACATAATATGGGATAGGTTAGGTTGCGGCCACCCGCATGTTCGCGGACCTTGGCTTCAGGAGACTGGAACACAGCGACGAGATCTAAACCCAATCCCTTCAGCCTTGCGCTTTCCTTGCTTAAGTTATGGATGCGCAGGTTACAAAAAGGGCAGGAAGCGTAACGATAAAAGGATAATAAGAGCCAACGTCCCCGGTTGGCCTGTAGGTTGAAGGGAGTTCCTTCAAAACTGGGAAGGTCGATTGGGGGAGCATAGTCACCAGGTTGTAGCCGCATGAATTCCTCTTATAGGTAGTTGAGCACATCTAAAATTTCTTGGGGCTCCGCGCGTTTGCGGTAGTCCGAATCGACGAATCGAAACCTGACTTTTCCCGGTCGGTCGACCACGAAGGTAGCAGGGAAGGGCAGTTGAAAGCTTGTGTCCCCGTTGTAGGCCGGGATGTCGATGCCCAGTTGCTCGTACAAGGGCCGCAAGCTGGGGTCTAAGGTGAAGACCAAGCCATACCTAGCGGCTAGTTGATTCCCTGGGTCTTCTAAGACCGGAAATTTCAACTGCCCCTGTTCCACTTGGCGAGAAGAAAACTCCGCTCGCTGAGGCGAGACCACCAGAAGGCTGGCCCCTGCGGCCTGAAAGGCTTCAAGAGAATCGCCTAAGGCCTTGATCTCAAGGTTACAGTAGGGACACCAAGCCCCCCGGTAGAAACTCAGTACGACCGGACCTTTCTCCAACCAATCAGAAAGCTGGACCTTCTGCCCGTCAAAGTTCTTGAGCGTAAAATCAGGGGCCAATTCACCCAACGCGGGCACCGCCTTTTCTATCTCCAAAGCAGCCAACTCTCGCCGCTTTTGCTCTAGCAGCTGCCTCGTTTCAGCGGGCATCTTTTCATTGAATTGGTCTTCTAAAGCCTTTAGTGAGTTTTTTAAAGCAAACATCTGGTTCAAGGGATCTCCTTTATATATGACCGGTCGTCTATTTACAAAAACCACCCCGCAACCATGCAGGAACCGCCCGTTACGGTTTTAGGAGGTGGTCAAAAAAGCTGGTCAAAAATTGATCCAGCGGTTCAGGGGAAACTTGGGTTTTAGCCCTCATCAGCGCCCCTTCCCATCCGTTGAGCAATAGGTCGCCCAGCGTGGATGCGTCCAAATCTTGCCGGACCAGCCCCAGCTCTTGGGCCTTTTCCAAAGCCTCCGCAAAGTGCAAGGATAAATTACCCAAGCCTTGCAATAAATGCGGTGTGATCTCATGGGCCTGCGCGCCCAACTCGTTAGAAAAATTCCCCAAAAGACACCCCCCAGCAAATCCCCTGGACTCCATCTTATCCCGGTTGGCCTGAAAAAAAGCCCTCAGGCCCAAAAGCGGATCTGGAGCTTGCTCCAAGGAAACCGCCAGTCGGGCCAGCCCCTGTTGGGCGAAGTGGTTTACCACCGACCCACCAAAGGCTTCTTTGCTGTCAAAATAAGCGTAAAAAGAGCCTTTGGGCATCTGGGCCTGATCCACCACTTCTTTAAGACCCGTACCGTGATACCCCTGCTGGATAAACAAAGACAAGCCCACCTCAAGCAGGCGGCCTTCGGTTTCTTCACGTTTGATGCTGCGTTTCATCTACCCCTCTCTTATCAGTTATAGTTTGACAATACGACCAGTCGTCTATAAAGTCAACGAGGAATAAAACTAGCAGCAGAGACTGGGATTAGTCTTGGGCGCTCCTTTTGGAAACTCTTGCCCCAGTTGTTCGGTTGCTCAACGCGAAAGGTTACAACCAAGCCTTCTTTTTCCCCCCGGTTGGTAGGCAAATCCAACTTGATTGGGTGCTCAACGCGTAAAAGTAGGCCTCCGCCCCCAAGAGAACGGACTAGCCTGCTGGCCCCGATGACGCCCAGGGTGCAAACCGCTCGTCTTGAAGGCAACCTTTCGCGACTAAAGCTTATACACCAAAAAGCCACCAGGTTGAGGAGGGCTTTGGATGAACTGACGATTGGACCTTGAAGGTGGTCGACGATGAGCCCAACACCCACGATCCCCCTGGAAACCCTCATGGCGCAAGCGCAGGCCGGAGACGAATTGGCTTACGCCGAAGTCTTGCGGCAGTGCGAGCGGTTACTCCATGCATTGATGCGGAGTAAGGTCAGTGATTCCGAAGGTTTAAACGACCTGATCCAAGAATGCCTGATTTCCATCCATAAAGCCCGCCATACCTACCAAGCAAACCGCCCCTTTAAGCCCTGGATGTTTGCTATCGCCAACTATCGTTTGAAAGACCACTTCCGTGGAGCCTACCGCCGGTTGGAGCTGGAAAAGACCTTTTTAGACCACCTCACCCTCGAAAAAGAGACGCAGGATGTAACCTTTTACCAGTTGCAGCGCGAACAACTGTCCGATATTCTGGAAAAACTCCCCAGCCAGCAACGCCAACTGGTTCAGTTGTGCAAAATTGAAGGCTACTCTATCCGGGAGACGTCCCAAAAGATGGGCATGAGCGAATCCGCCGTGAAGGTAGCCCTGCACCGATGTCTGAAAAAAATCACCGAGCAACTCAGCCCTGCGGATGAATAACCAACAATTGATCGACAGCCTAAGCCGCCAGGATTGCCAAGCGGTGAGGTCGCCTTGGATGGCCTCACTAATGGGCGTAGGGGCCAGCTTGTTCTTCTTTTTGGCGGTTAGTTGGTACTATGGTTTGCGCAGTGATTTGGCGGATCAAGCACTGGAACCACTTTTCATCACCCACTTGGCCCTGTTGGGCGGTTCGGCGTTGGTCAGCGCCGCGCTCGCTTGTTATTTGGCGATCCCCAGGATGGACCTGCCAAGATGGCTACCGTCCCTCGGCTTCCTACCCCTAACGATCTGGGTAAGCAGCTTATTATTCCAGTTGGCCCATACGCTGCTCCACTACCCAGAACAGATCTATCCGCAACCGATGGACCGCTTTTGCATCCAAAGCTTCATGCTCTTTTTGGTGCTACCGGGGGCCTACATGCTCTTTCAAGTGAAGCGTTTGGCCCCGGTGTTACCTCATTGGTCGGGGGCTTTATCGGTCCTTTTTGCCACTTCGATGGGTAACTTTGCCCTGATGCTGTTAGAGTCTAACGACAACCTATACCACCAAACCGCATGGCACCTGATCCCCACCATAATGTTCACTTTAGGGGGGTTTTTCCTGGGGCCTAAAATCTTAAAATGGTGAGACTATTTTTTGTAACTTTTTGAGTGGTTGGGGCGAATTGGTTTCATACAGCCGCTTTTTAACGAGCTTCATGAGCCTCCAATGAACCAATCCACCCAATTTCAGTCCCCTTCCTTCCACCAACGCCTCGCCTCGGCATCCCTCGACTGTCGACGTGGTACGACCCAAATCCTGCAAGTCAATCTCGGCAGTCTTTGCAATCAAGCCTGCCACCATTGCCACCAAGCCGCCGGACCCACCCGCCGCGAATTGATGGACTGGATCCCCATGCAACGGGTACTTGAGTTGGTTGAAGCCACGCCGAGCATCACTCAGGTTGACCTGACCGGCGGTGCTCCCGAGCTAAACCCCCAGTTCCGCTGCTTTGTTCAGGCTTTAACCCAACTAGAGGTTCAGGTTACCAACCGTTGCAACCTTACGGTGTTGTTTGAGCCCGGCCAAGAGGACACCGCAGAGTGGTTGGCTTCAAATCGAGTTCAAATCATTGCCTCCTTGCCCTGTTATAGCGGGGCGAACGTGGACCAGCAAAGGGGGGATGGGGTTTTTAGTCGGAGTATCCAAGGGTTACAACGGCTGAATCAGGTGGGTTACGGCCAAGGGCCCCTGGGTCTAGACTTGGTATACAACCCAAACGGGGCCTTCCTGCCCGGTGACCAGCGGGCTTTGGAAGCCACCTATCGGTCGCGGTTGCGAGAGGACTATGGAATTGAATTCAACCAGCTTTACAGCATCGCCAACATGCCTATCCGCCGATTTGCGGGGGAACTCAAGCGATCAGGGCAATGGGAAGCCTACCAGCAATTACTTCAGGCGAATTTCAACGAACAGGCCGCCCAAAGGGTGATGTGCCGTAACTTGGTTTCGGTGGACTACCAGGGGAAGCTCTTTGATTGTGACTTCAATCAAGCCCTAGGGTTTGGTCCCTTTAAAGCGGACATTTTCGAACGGTCCCATTTGGATTTCGCCAACCAAAAGATTGCCGTTGGGGAACATTGTTTCGGCTGCACCGCTGGGGCGGGTAGCTCGTGCAACGGTGCGTTAGAGCAGCAGGAGACCCATTGAGACCTTGGCTGATACTCTGTCTCTTTATGCTTACTACCCCTAGTTTATACGCCTTTGACCACCAACACCGGGCCTTGGCGCGGCTGTTGGAAACGGCAGTAGTCCCCGCCGGTGCGTCTACCCAAGTAGATTATGGTTGGCTCCAAGACCATTCAGGGCCGTTAGAGGAATACCTAAGTCAACTGGAACAAGTACCAGCCAACGAATTTAAGCAATGGTCCCGGCCCCAGCAACTAGCCTTTTTGATCAATGCCTACAACGCTTATACGTTGCAACTGATCCTTTCGGATTATCCCGAGGTTGCGTCCATCCGCGACCTGGGCGGATGGTTTTCCAGCCCTTGGGAGCAAGAGCGGTTCCTTTTGTTAGGAGAAATTAAAACCTTAGGTGCGATCGAACACCAGTGGCTTCGCGCCCGATACTCAGAACCACGCATCCATTTTGCCATTGTCTGCGCTTCGGTGGGTTGCCCCGCTCTATCCAAGGAGCCCTACCAAGCAACCCACTTGGAGCAGCAACTAGAGGCGGCAAAACGCAAGTTCCTAGGAGATGTTAGCCGCAATCGGTACGACCCCCTTCAAGACCGCTTATACCTGTCTAAGATATTCGACTGGTTTGCCCAAGATTTTGAGCAGTCCGCTGGTTCGGTAGCGGCCTATGTGGCCGATTCGTTGGGACATAACGATGCGGAACGCAAACACCTAATCTCCGGTGCGGTAGATATCCATTATTTTGACTATGACTGGTCGTTAAACCAAAAGCCCTAACCAAACAGCCAACGGTTACGCCCGTTGGCCAACTTTTTACCTAAAGAGAGCAGCCATGAGTTATGCTAAGGGCAAGTTGCAGCGTTCCATCGCTGAAAAGGCCTTTTTGATCTATTACCCCCCTTTGGTGTTGGTGGGTTACGCTATCTACAAATGCCACGAGTGGTTTGTGGCTTGGGGCTGGGCAGATGACGTACGGAGCTTTTACCTCTTCGATAAACACCCGGCCTTTTGGTATGCCTCAGTCTACACCGTCTTGGTTTGTTGGATTGCGGCAAAAGTTGTCCTCCTGGGGCGCTCGCCCTACCGGCGCGGGAGCAAAACAACGTTATCGAAATATCAAAAAGCCAAGTTTTCTAGCATCTTCTGGTCACAACTCGTTTTTTTCTATTTGATCCCCTTTGTACTAGTGCCGTTATCAAGCGGCCAAAACCTTGGGTATGACCCCGTCACCCCGACCAACCTGGTGGCCTATGTGTATGTATCTAAAGCCTTCACCTCCTGGGGCGGAATGTTTTATGTATTTGGATTAGTGCCCCTATCGGTCTGGTTTTTTGGGAAGCGTTATTGCTCTTGGTTTTGTTCCTGTGGTAACCTAGCCGAAACCATTGGAATCACTGCCTGGGGCAAACAATGGGTTAAATTCCAAACGCCGAGCGGCACCCAGGCCAAAAAGCTAGAGCACCTGCAAACCCTCTTGTTATGCTTGGGCTTGGCCTATGGTTTCTTGTTATTCTTTGACTTCTTAAAGTTATTCACCGCAGATAGCTGGCTGCTGGCAGGAAAGCTATACCAAGATATTGCCGTGGACTTTATTTTCGGGGCACTGGTGGGCGTTGGGGCCTATCCCTTCTTGGGGACCAGGGTCTGGTGCCGGTTCGGGTGCCCTTTGGCCAAGGGGATGGAGTTTTTCGGGCGCTACGTTGGCTCGAAATTTCAGGTCCAGGCTAATGCCCAATGCACAGGCCTCAACCTTTGCTCTCAAGCTTGCCCTATGGGCATCGACGTAGCCTCCTTTGCACATCAAGACAAACAAGCCACTTTGGGGAGCTTTGGATTGCAACAAACCCTGTGCATCGGCTGCGGCGGCTGCATTGATATTTGCCCCAAAGAGGCACTCAGCTTCACCCGCAAACCGGCTCGATAAGACCCAAACCCAAATCAATCCATGTTAAACCAGCCGTTGCGCCTCTTCCTCCGTTATTGTTTGGTGGAATTTGCCAATCCTCGAATCATGTTCAGCGCCTTCATCATTGGCGCGAGCATCAACTGGTTTGGCACGGGCGATCCCTTTGCAACGCCCATGGGCTTTGTGATCCCCTTCTTAGTACAGGCAATCTCGCGGGCTTTGGTTCAAGTAAAAAACCGGTTTCAGTCGGTTCTGGCCCTGCTCCCCATGCAGCGCAGAGACCCGGCTTTTGTGATGGGCCCCCAAGGGGAGATCATCCTGGCCATGGGCAAGACCCAAAGATATTTTGAGGACCACGGGGTACAAAGCCTTTACCAATACCTTGGGGCGCAAAGCCGCGATCAAGTTCAGACCTACCTGCAAGACTCCACCCCCGAGCAAGCCCCGCTGGAACTGTACTCCGCCATGAGCCACCGGTGGTACTCCATTGAGATGATAAAACTAGAAGGGGCAAAAGCTATTTTGGTTTGGATGGACGACATCTCTCCCGTAAAGCGGCTGCACGAGCGCATCCTGTCTATTTCAAGCTACAGCGAGCAGGTGTTGGGGCAGTTGGAGCAGTTCACTTCCCAAGCAGACATCTACCGCCGCATGGCCCCCTTTATTTTAGGGATGGGCTTTCAAGCGGCCTTTATTGCCCTGCGCAATAAATCGGGGCAATGGGTGGGTCAGGCCAGTCGGTATCGGGAGGGCCAATTGGTTTATTCTCAAGAAATCGTCTTAGCGCCGGATTCTCTGGCCCCGATTCTCCTGTCGCGCCGCCAAGGGCATCTAATCGAAGCCCAACGTGAGGAGGGCACCACACAAGCGGAATTTGAACAAGTTTACCCCTTCCACCGGGACATCAAAAACTTTATTGGCGAGCCGATCTCTCGTTTTATGAACTACCACGAGGGCCCGGCGTCGATTATTGCCTTCAACCAACAGGGGAGCCAACATCGTGACGATGGGTTGTTTTTGCATACCCTGATGAACAGCTCCCGGATGCTCTTTTACCTAGTTGACTTGGCGGTAAAAAACGAAGAGCAGTTTTTACAAAAAGTAATGGGCCTTTGCGCCGCCGCCGAGTTTAGCGACGAGACCACCGGGAAACACATCTTGCGGGTCAATCGGTTGAGCGCACTGATTGCCGAGGAAATGAAGCTGCCGCCCAAATTTGTCCGGTCCATTTCGCAGGTTGCCGCGTTGCATGACATTGGCAAGGTGGCTATGCCCGACTTGATCAAATTTAACGGCAAATACAGCGCTGAACAGAGAACCGAAATGATGCGGCACACCCTTTTTGGAGCTCAGATCATCCGAACGATGATGGACTTTTCTTCCAGCGGCGACGAAAAACTAGCGATGGCCTATGAAATCGCTCTGCACCATCACCAAAGCTTTGACGGAGGTGGGTACCCTTCCCTGCCCCAAGGCCCTGAAGCAGGCACGTCCCCCTTGGCCGGAGACGCAATCCCCTTGGCGGCGTTGATCGTCGGCCTAGCCGATAGTTACGATGCGTTGCGGAGCGCTCGGCAGTACAAACCCGGATTTTCGCACGAAGAGGCCTTTTCACTGTTGGCCCTAGACGATCGTTCCGCTAAAACCGGTCTCGATCGTTTTGGGCCCCGCGTCTGGGAAGCAGCCAATCGAGTCGCCCCACAGATGGAGCAGATTTTCAACGAACTCAGTTAGTGACCCCCTAAGGAGCAGAACATGAATTTTGTCGAGCAAGACCACAAACAAGCGGTCCAGGAATATTATGGGCAGACCCTGCAAAAGACCGATGACCTCTTAACCAATGCCTGTTGTAGCGTGAGTAGCTACCCGCCCAAGATCAAAGCGATTTTGTCTGAAATCCACCCTGAGGTGGTGGAGCGTTTTTTTGGCTGCGGCCTCACCATCCCCAGCTTGCTGGAGGGCTTGAAGGTAATCGACCTAGGTTCGGGCTCGGGCCGCGATGCCTATATTTTAAGCCGTTTGGTGGGCGAAAAGGGCCAAGTGACCGGAGTGGATATGACCCCAGAACAATTGGACGTCGCCCGCAAGCATATGGGCTTCCACCAAGAAAAATTTGGCTACCCAAAGAGTAATGTCCAGTTCCTTGAAGGGGACATCCAAAATATATCGGCCTTAAATCTCCAAGCGGACCATCAAGATTTGATCATTTCTAATTGCGTGATCAATCTGGTGGACGACAAATTGGCGGTGTTTAAGGAAGCATATCGGTTGTTGAAACCTGGAGGGGAGCTTTATTTTTCGGACGTATATACCGACAAACGGGTGCCCTTGGACCTCAAAAATGACCCAGTGCTTTACGGAGAATGTTTGTCCGGGGCGCTTTATTGGAACGACTTCTTGCGCGACGTTAAGGCGGCGGGCTTTGCCGACCCCCGGTGGGTGGATTTTAACCGGATCACCATCGAGAATGAATCGGTCCAAAAAGCCTTAGAAGGCATTCAGTTTTACTCGGTAACCTGCCGACTGATCAAACTAGCAGGCTTAGAACCGGGCTGCGAGGACTATGGCCAAGCGGTACGCTACCGGGGCGGGGTGGAAGAGATGCCCCAAGTTTTCTGGCTAGATCAAGGCCATGCCTTTGCCAAAGACAAGATCGAATTGGTTTGCGGGAATAGCTACCGGATGCTTAAAGAAACCCGGTTTGCCCCATACTTTGACTTTTTCGGCGATTTCAACCACCACCACGGGGTATTCCCTGGCTGTGGTGGGCACTTTCCCTTTGCGCAAACCTCCAGTTCTGAAGGCCCAACCAGCAATTGCGGTTGCTAAGATGACCCCCATTTTGGCGGTCTTGAGCCTTTGGGCCTTTGCCGCCAACTCCATACTGGCTCGTCTCGCGCTCAGGGGCCCAGAGATTAACCCATTAGAGTTTACCGCGATCCGCCTGTTGGCTGGGGCCGTGGTCTTATTCCCTTGGGCTTGGGCCGCTCGGGGCAAAGCCCAATCCTCGGGCCTCAATCGCTGGCGCGAGCCGCTCGCCCTATTTTTGTACGCCACCTTCTTCTCGCTGGCTTATGTGCGCTTGCCTGCGGGGGTGGGTGCCTTGGTTCTGTTCGCTTCGGTTCAATCCACCATGATTGGAGCCGCGCTGATCCTAGGGCAGCGCCTAGGCCCCGGCGAATGGTTCGGTTTTGGGCTCTCCTGGGCAGGCTTGGTCTATCTTTTATCGCCGGGGCTGGAGGCTCCCCCCTGGCTGGCTTCGATCAACATGGCCCTGGCCGGGTTGGCTTGGGGGCTTTACTCGGTTTGGGGTCGCGGAAAATCGGACCCCGCCGGGGCCACGGCTAGGAATTTTTTAGCTATTGTGCCGTTGGCGCTGCTTTTGCTGTGGTTAAGCCAAGGCAGCGGTACCAGCAGCCTCTACGGGAAATCTCTAGCGGCGGTCTCGGGCGCGGTCACCTCAGGCCTAGGGTACCTGCTTTGGTATTTTGCGTTGCAGCGCCTTTCGCTATGGACCGCATCGGTTCTGCAATTGACGGTCCCCTTGATCGCCCTCATAGGTGGCTTCCTCTTTTTACAAGAGACCTTAAGCCTGAGGTTGTGGCTTAGCAGTGCGTTGATACTCGGTGGCCTCTATCTCGCCTTGATCAAGAAGCGGACCAAGAAGCCTGGAGTCTAGCCCCTACTTTTTGCGCCGAAACCAATAATAGACCAATACCAGAGCCACCCCAATCGCCAGGGTAGCCCCAAATTCGAGCAAGGCGTTGCCGCCCGATTGGTAGTCATGGAAGGCTTTGGCACTCCCCAAAGGAGACTTGGCAAAGGCGGTTGAAATCAAGGTAAGAGGCATCATGCAGAACTCCGTTGGGGGTAAAGGGTTTGGAACCAGCCAAAGGCTAAAAGACCCAATTCTAGGGCCCAGCCATAGGGCCAAAGGAGATAATATTGTAAATGAGCCAGAGCGCAGAAAAGTACCCACCAGCTGGGCCAGCCTACCTTGGGTACCAACAATAAGGGGGCGAGATACCAGGGGAATCCGGTCGGCGTAAACAGAAACAGCCCGGCGAAGACCCAGAACAAATGATCTAGCTGGGGGTTGCGGGCCAGCCAAATCAGATACCCGGCGGTTCCCAGCGAAGCTAAGGCCAAGCGGGCCGTCTCGCGGTCTAAGCCCCACCGGAGCAACCGGTAAAAGGGGCTATACCCCTCGATGGACTGATAAAACAGGGCTAGGGCGCTAAAGGGTTGCTGAGGGTAAAAGAGCCCAAAACCGAGAGCCAACACCCCGCAGAGACCCAGCGCCGCCCACCACCTTTGCCGGAGCGAAATCCCTACCGCCCATAGGGGAAACAGGACCAGGGGACTTAACTTCAACAGCACCGCCAACCCTAACACCCCGCCCGCAGCAACGCTCCGCTTACCTTTGGCCAAAAGATACCACCCGAACAGAAGCGGCAACAACCATACATCCACATGGGCCGAGTGGAAGAGCTCTTGTTGGACTAACGGACAATAGAGGACCAGCAGCAAAAACCTTTGCGCCTTTGCCTTGGGCCATGCCCAAAAGGCCAAGGGCATCAGAAACATCAATGCCAACGCCGACAAAAGCCGAAGCCCCGGCAACCCTAAGGCAATCCAAGCAGCTACCGTAAAAATCCCTTCGGCCAAGGGGGGATAGATGGTCGGGATGTTCCCCTTGGGAGTCCAAAAGGTCTGGTATAACGGAAGGTCCTGGGGCACCAAACCATAGGGGTTGACCCCTTGCAGGACCAGTTGCCCGTCAAAGAGATACCGCAAGTAGTCGTCTGCCTGGATGGCGGGCTGAGCCCACCTAAAGCCCAAAGTAGCGAAGCCCAAAACCCACCACAGCCAAAACCTCGCGGGGTGGCCAAAGCGGTGTAACCCCCAATAGCCCAACCAAGCCAGCGCCAATTGGGCTGGAAAGGGCAGTGGGGCCATCCACCAGGGGACCAGGGCAAGGCTCGCCGAAAGGGCCGCTAACATGGCTCCTTCATGGGTCGATAAAATTGCCTTAAAAATCTGGGGCTTAGCCCCAACCGATAACCCAACAAAATCAGACTGTTTTCCAACAAACAGCGCGCCACCCCGCGGCGGTGGTATCGGGTGGAGGACACGCGCAGTATGCCAAAGGACTTGGGCCGCCCCAATTCCTTCTGGATCTGGTCCGAAAAACCTAGGTCTTCAAGAAAATCCCCCCTAAAGGGGTGGCGCTCCCAAAAACTACGGGGGAACACAAACCCATTGGTGCCCACCAACAAGCCCCTTGGGAACCTTACCTGGTTTTGGTAAAGGCTGGATAGTTTTAACATCCAATGGGATGGCTCATAACATTTATTAAACCCACCCCAGGCCCACTCTTCGGACTCGGCCAGCATGGTGAGCCCCGCTAAGTCGGGCAAACAGTCTTGGTGGATCAGCGCCACCAGTTTGGTTTGCGTCTGAGCGATGCCAAAGTTGAAGGCAGCGGCGCGTTGAGGGCGCTCTAGGGGCAGCGGATGCAACCGAAGATTTGCTTGCGGGTACTGCGCGAGCCAAGGGATAATTTGTAGGCCTTCCCCGGACCGGTAGCTTTCGACCAAGTGCCAGCATATCGACTTAGGGGCTGCTTGAAACAGCCGCAACCATGTTTCACGTTGTTCTTGAGGCGGGGCTGTAGCCCCTTGGTAGACCGGGATAACGATGCTGATGCGGCTTGTTTCCATCAATCGCGTTTAAGTAAATGCCCTCGAAAGAGCCTGGTCATTATTTTGAGGCCGCAGCACTGGCGAACTGTGACAGGCCCCTTTCCAGCGTTTGGATTGCGGCTTCGCACCCCGTTAAGTTATGCTGCTCTGTTAGGTAACTGGGGGCATTGTAGGCTAGCCAAACGATTCCCTGGGAGTCTTCGAAGGCCAGCGCCTTTTGGGGGAGGTCCAACCCGACCTGAGGATTGCAGGCCATCAACTGGCTTCCCAGCTTGGGGTTGCCAAATAGGAGAACCTCTGTTGCTCGCAACTGGCTTCCAACCTTTTGGGCACCCTCCGCGTGGTTGATCCGCAGAAAGATGGTCAAGCCCTTGGACCTTAGTTGGCTCTCAAACCGGTCCAGGGTAGTTTTGACATCAAAGGAACTGCGGAGTTTGACCAACCCATCACCGGCGCAGGCCACGGAGCTCAACCACAAAAAACAGCTAATTGTTACAAACAGTTTGTGCATTGTCGGTTTGGGCCTGGGGTTTTCATGCAAGTGGTCACCACTTTGTAATTAGCTTAGGGCAAACTCAGGGTTTCAGCAAAGAGTAGGTAGGCGGACTTTTTGCTGGCATCGTAGGCCAACTGGATCGCTCGGTGCCCAAGCGACTCTGGCGAACCTTTAAGGTACTGTCGGTAGAGCCTTCGGTAATAGGCATCGGGGTCTACCCGCACCTCGAAACGTAGGGCCGCCGCCCCTTGGGGTTGCGGGCCTTCAAAGGAATAGACGCGTTTCTCGCCTGGAAACATCCGGGTATCCGATAGCTCCCGGCCCTGTTCCAGGTCCACTACGCGCGCGATCAGCCATTTGCGCCCCAATACCGGTAAGACCTTGCCTTGGGCATCCAACCAAAACACCTGCACCACCACCTCGGGCGTGACATAAGTGGGGAACCGATGGCCGACCTGGGCCGAATGGATTTCCCAAGCACCCGAAACCCTCTGGCCCCGTACCTGCCAACCAACCCGCTGCACCGGCACCGCCTTTTTAACCAGGGCGGCATCGTGGATGCCTTTAAAAAGATGACGCCGATCCGGCATATGACAGGACTGACAAGGTTGGTTCGCCTGTCCGAAGCGGCTTTCCTTCCATTCTTGATAGGTGTTTTCTAAGGGCTTTCCGTTCAGTTGGTAGCCTTCGGCTCCAAATTGGTGGCAAGCCGAACAAAAGGCAGCGTCGGAAAACTCGGCTTTAGGCTCAAAACCTTGATGAGGGCTAGGGCTAACCGCCGGGCTCGGGTTTCGGCTAGGTGGCCCCGACCATTGCCAGTTGCGGACATGGCAAGCGGCACAAACCACCCCGTGGCGGTGCAACCCTGGCCCCTGACCCAATAACTCGACGACGAGGCCCTTGGATTGTTCGGCCAAGGGGGCATGGCACCGCAAGCAGGCTTGATGGCTCTCCTGGTCGGCCGGGGGCAAGTCCTGTAACTGTCCCAGCACACCAGGGCCGAGGGCCGAGGCATGCAAGCTAGTGCTCCAGTCGGCGTACTGAAGGGGGTGGCATTGACCACAGGACTCTGGCTCTAGGCTGATATCCGCAAAGCTCTTGCCTGGGGGTTTAGGGCCCATGTCCTTTAGGGGCCTCTGCCAATGTTGGCTTAGAAAATCTGGTGTTTGAGCGGCTCCTAACGGAGCCCCCAAAAAGCCCAATAAGAGGAGAAAGAAGGTTGTGGTAGCGACCATTTTACCCCTACCAATAATTTGGCGAACCCAAGACCCCCGGTTGATGGACCTCAATTTAGCAGCAACTTTCACGGTCATTTTTCTGACGAGCTAAAGGTTCCATCAGCTGGGTAAAGGCCACCGCCGCAACCAGAGCCCCGAGCATCGGCCCCGCCACATAGACGCTCAAAAAGCTCCAAGCCGGCTGCGGGAAAGCCGCTTCGCCCCAGCCGGCAACCGCAGCGAAGAGCCTAGGACTTAAGTCCCGAGCCGGGTTTAAACCCGCCTGGGTGATCGGGGCCAGCACCGCAATGATCAATGTTACCGTGGCCCCAATAAACAGGGGGCTCAACGCCTCATCTGGTCGCCCGACGTTACATTTTTCGGTGAGCGAAAAAACCATTAAAACCAAAAAGGCGGTTCCGATGGCTTCAGAAAAAAAGGCATTCCAAACCGTTACCTCCGCCCAAGCGGGTAGGCTTGGATTAGGGAAAAACTCGCCAAAAATCATGGCCGTTTCCTTAGATTCGGCACTCCCTCGGACGATTCCCCGTACCCATTCAAATTGGGTGATGCTCGGCCCGAATACTGCGTACACCAGAGCCGCAGCGGCAAAGGCACCCAGGAATTGCCCCAAGAGATAGGTCGGTAACTTACGCCAACGCATTCGTTTTGAACAAACCATGGCCAAGGAAACCGCCGGGTTGAGGTGGGCGCAACTCAGATGGCGGCTAGCGTAAATCGACAAGGTTACAGCCACCCCCCAACTCAAGGCCACCTGCATCAGCCCCACATGGGCCCCAAACAGGACCGTAGCGGCTACGGTGGAACAACCAAAAAAAACTAACAGCAAGGTGCCAAAAAATTCCCCAACAAAGTCCCCGATCCAGTCTTGTTTCATAGGTGCTTGGTTGCAGTGGATCCTTTTGGAAGGCGGACTTTTGCGGCCCGCCCTCCAAACCTAAGTTTTTAAGAGGCTCCCGGCTGGATGCTATTTGTCACCCAGCCTAACGGGCACAAGGATTGTGCATGGCACAAGGGTTACCCATCATATTGGCCTTTTTGGGCTGACCTGAATTCATTTTATATTCTTTAACCAACCGGGGATAATATGCGGCCATAGCGTTTAATTGCATTGAGCCTTTGGGGAAAGGCTTGGCCTTCATCGGCCCTTGCATACAAAAATTGATCATCTCTTCTAAGGTGACCTTCCGCTTGGGCATAGACACGTAATGAGGGAAGGGCCCCACTTTATCCAAGTTAAGCAACTGCCCACCTTGATGGCAGGTCAAACAGGACCGCTGTTGGTCACCCGAAAGCTTTTTGTCGGCCCATAACGCGGCCCCTTTGGCCTCCATGGAGCAAGGATTCATTGCCGCAAGGCCGCAGGGATTACCCATCGCGCAAGGGTTCATCCCTTTGGCGGCACAAGGGTTACCCATGGAGTGTTGGTTTCCTTCGGCTAAGGTGGGGTTGGGGGAGGAGAACAGGCAAAAAGCAAAAAATAGGGGCAACAGCAACAAACGATGCGTTGGCTTCATAGCAACATTCCTAAATGGGTTTGGTCGATTCTAGGGTACCTTCTCAAAAAGCCCTCCCTAAAAGGAGTGCTTCCTTAATAGCCTATATTCGGACCAACGAGCGGATAAGTTACAAAGAGCCTAACAGTTTTATTGAATAATATCCAGAAACCCACCATCTGAGGGCCCTGGAAGTTTGTTGGCCGCCTCGGCTACCGCGACCACCACCCCTTTAACTTAGGGGCAGTTGTTAGGGGCAATCCATCCCCCGTCTACTGAGCGGGCAACTGCACTAAGGGGCCTTGTTGGCGGGCTTCTGCGTCAGCCTTGAGGGCCGCTTGGTCTTTGAAAAAGAGGCTGTGTTCTACATATTTGGGCTGGCCGAAGGGAGGCTGGGGGAAGCGGATCACCGAAATCTTTTGGACCACGCAGTCGCCAAAGGCCTTATCCCCCAGTTGGTTTTGGACGATCCCGGCCCCAAAGACCTTGCCTTCACCGTCGATCTGCCAGTCTAGGTGGACCTTTCCGGCGGTGATCTCGGGCTTGGTTTTGAGCAAGTCTAGGTAACAAGCCTGTAGCTCCCCGGCGGCCTTGGTGATGCTGTTCTTGACCGGACCGGCCAGATAGGGGTCCTCTCCCTTTTTCCCTTCGGGGCTCATAGCAGAGCGCTGCATCTGCTGTTGCATCTGCACCAGCGCCTGTTGGGTCTGCTGATTCTGCCAAAAGAGAAAGCCCGCCGTTAGCAAGGCCAAGCCCAGCAGGAGCAACAATAGTTTATTCATCCCTTGACTACTCATAACTCTTTAAAAAATAGATCAGGCCCCGGACCGCGAGACGGTATTGCCATGGCTGCCGGTGCACTAGGTTCCTTAATAGCAAAATTCTTCAAGACCTTACAAGTCCCCTTCAACAATCGGCCAACCTGGCGCTGATCCGGGCGACGCTGGCCCTCAGGTCTGGGGCACCCAGCAGCGCGGTGATGAGGGCGGGGCTTTTTTGGCCGGTCTTTAAGACCTCGCCCAAGCGCTCTTCGGTGATGCCGCCGATGGCTACTTGGGGCAGGGTGATTTCTTGGGACGCCCAGGCCAGGAAGCCGAGGCCTGCTTCGGGTTCCTGGGGTTTGGTTTGCGTGGCATAGGCGGGGCCCACGCCCAGGTAGTCTACCGGCTGGCCCAAAGCGCTAAGGGCCTGTTGACGGTTGTGGGTGGAAAGACCCAGCAGTACATGGGGGCCCACCAAGTCGCGCGCCTCTAAGGGTGGCCTGTCGCCTTGGCCTAAGTGCAGGCCCGCGGCACCCACGGCCCGCGCCATGGCCGCATCGTCGTTGACCACCACCGCGGCACCCCGTTCGGCGGCCCAGGGGACCAGCTCCAACAATTCTTCAAGCTGGCGGGCTCGGGGTGTATCCTTGCCCCGGTACTGCACCAGACAAATCCCAGCCTCTACCAGCGCCTGGGCGGCTTCGAGATGGCTTCCGTGGCCGAAGCGAAGGTCGGTAATGCCGTACAGCAAGCCGCGCCGCAGCGCATCTATCAGGGCTTGGTGCAGTTGGTGGCCCGATAGGCCCAGAAAGCTTCTTTCGTTTTTCGGCGAGTCTAGGTACAATGGGCGTTCCTTTTTCCATCTGGTTTCCAATGCCTGTACCGCCGCCACAAGACTTATTTAATCAAGAACGCCAATCTTTAGAACAGGCGCAGCGCTTGGAATCTGAGGCTCGCGGGCAGGCTACGGCATTGGGTGATGGCTTTGTTGAATTGTTAGAGGCCTACCAAAAGCTCTATCGCCAGTTTACGGTGATGGTCAACACCCATGACCGGCACGAAAGCAAATTACTGGATGCCCAAAAGGCGCTACAAGCAGAGCTAGCCCGCCGCACCGAAGTGGAACGCCAACTGCGCGAAAACGAGGCGGCGCTGCGCGAAGCCAAGGAAGTGGCCGAACGAGCCTTAGAAGACAAAGCCCGCTTCTTCGCCAGCATGAGCCACGAACTGCGCACCCCCTTGGGCGGCGTGGTGACCACCGCCAAACTCTTAGCGCTAAGCCCGCTGAGTGCGGCCCAGACCGACTACGTACAGACCATCATCGCTTCAGGCGACCTGCTGATGGCGGTGATCAATGACTTGCTGGACTTCTCGCGCCTCGAATCGGGCAAGGTGGCTCTAGAGGAAATCCCCGTTGATTTGGAGTTGGCCTTAGAAGAAAGCCTAGACCTGATGGGGGCCACCGCCGCCGCCAAGCGGTTGGAGTTGATCGGCCTCGGTGAGCCGCTCCCGCCGGTCCTTTGCGACCCGCACCGCCTAAAGCAAGTTTTAGTCAACCTGATCGGTAATGCCGTCAAGTTCACCGAAACCGGTGAGGTCACGGCTGGATTTGAACTAGAAGAAAATCAGGTGCATTTTTACGTCAGCGATACGGGCCCAGGGATCTCCCCGACGGTACAAAAACGGCTCTTTGCCGCCTTTGGTCAGGCCGACGTTTCAACGAATCGTAAATTTGGCGGCACCGGTCTAGGCCTTTCGATCTGCAAAACGCTGGTGGAGTTGTTTGGGGGAAAAATCTGGCTAGATAGCCAACTAGGGCAAGGGGCCCAATTCCATTTCACCCTACCCTACCGCCCCCAAGCAGCGGCAAAACCCGAGCAGGCGAGCTTGCTGCAGGGGCACCGGTTCTTGCTGGCCGTTGGCAGCCCTCAGCTAAAGACCCAGATTTGTCGTTTGATCAACCGGTATGGGGGTGCCTGCGACTGCCATCTTTTGGGGGGTCGGTCCATCGAGGCGCTAAAAGACCGGGCGGACTACCATGCCTTTATCGTAGACCGGCACCTGCCCGACCTAGGGGGTCAGGACAGCTTAGAATGGCTGGCGCAGTTCCGGCCGCTGCCTCCGGTGGTGTTGCTCAACCCCAAGGGTTTGCCTCTGGGCGTTCAAGACCCCGCCCAATACCGAACCTTAACCAAACCGATCCGCTCAAGCGCCCTGGTCGCCGCGTTGTTGGCCCCCGAGCAGAGCCAAGACACCACGGCCCGTGCCCCCAAACTGCCGCTCTTAAACGAGACCTACCCCTTTAAGGTCTTAGTCGCCGAAGATAACCCGACCAACCTCAAGGTCGCTTTGGCCGCACTGGGCAGCATGGGCTATACTGCCGACAGCGCCGAGAATGGGGTGGTGGTGATGGAAAAACTGTACGACCAAGATTACGACCTGATCTTGATGGATATGGAAATGCCCGAGATGGACGGCCTACAGACCAGCCAAGTGATCAAGGGCGCTTGGCCGGGGCCCCACATACCGCTGATCATCGGCCTCAGCGCCAACGCCACGGACCAGGACCGAAAAACCTGTCTGCTCCATGGCATGGACGACTTCTTGGCCAAACCGCTTCAACTAAACCAATTGGCCGAGCGGATCGCCCTTTGGGGCCAGCGCTTAATTGAAGACCCAGATTGGCATTTTTGCGGCGAACCGCGCCCGGCTGCGCCCGAACCCGCCTTGCTGGACCCCGGCGTGATCCAAAGGTTGCGTTCCACCTACGAGCCCCGCTTGGTCGATGAATTGGTGGGCAGCTTTTTAGAGGACCTCGAAGGGGCAGCCGAGACTTTAGGCGCGCTGCTTGAGCCGGATTCTTTAAAACATCTTAAACTAGAGGCCCACCGCATCAAAGGGGCCTGCCTCAGCCTGGGGGTGCTGCGGGCCGCCGCCGCCTTAAAGGCGCTAGAGGACGATATAACGGAAAATCAAGGAGCCCACCGGGCTGCATTATTGGCGCAGTTCATAGCGGTTCAAGAACCTAGCGTAAAAGAGATCCGGGCCCGTCTGTTGGGGCCCAGCAATTGACAAAACGTCGCCCGCTATGGGAACGATAAGCAATAAAAACCCCTTTGGAAACCGCCCGATGCGCCTGCTCCTTCCGCTCCTTTTTCTGGCCTTCATGGCCCCGGTCAGTCTGATGGCGCTGGGCAACGATAGCGCCAACAACACCAACAGCATCCCCCTACCGGAAGTGAATTTTGCGGTGATCTTAACGGACACCCAGAATGTTCAAACCAGCGCCAGCCGGGTCAGTTGGGACGGTAAGGTATACTTGCAAGGCAAACGGGGCGAGACCTTGACCACCATTCCCTTTGAGAAGATCAACCAGCTGGAGGTCAAAACCAACGACCCCGCCCCGGCGGGTGGCATCTCCACCAAGGTGACGCTCAAGTCCGGCGAGGTGATCGACTTAGGGGTTAAAGGCAACAGCAAGGTCTTCGGCGAGACCAGCTTCGGCAAGTTCGAAATCTATATGCGAGACGTCCGCAAAGTCCTCTTCAACTGACGAAGACCCCATGCAGGACTATTCCCCCAGAAAATCCAAGGCCACGCCCAGCCACAAAAGGCGCAAGTCCCGGCTCCCGACCAGCGGTGCCCCCTTGTTGGGCATGCTTCGGGGTCTGTTGACCCTGGCGGGGTTAGGGTTGATCTTGGTTCCCTTCGCTTGGGCACCGATTTATCTACAAGGGAGCTTGCGTAAATTAGCCGTACAGGGCAATCAAGTCCTTAGCGGTCAAGCGGTGGCCGCCCGGTTACAGTTAGCCGAGGGCACCAGCTGGCTTGGATTAGACCTCTACAGCCTTGCCGAACGCCTATTGGCCGATCCTTGGATCGAACAGGTGGACCTCAAAAAAACCGGCAGCCTAGGCTTGCTGGTGCAGGTTAAGGAACGCCAGCCGGTGGCTTACTTGCAGACCGAGGCTGAGTTGTATTTGATCGACCAAAACCTGATGATCCTGGGCCGCCCCGCCCAGTGGGGCGGGTGGGATCTACCGGTGTTAAGCGATAGCCACAGCAAATCCTTACCAATCGGCACCAAGCTGCAATCGGCGGGGGTTAACAAAGCCTTGGAGTTGATGGCCTTGCTCGAAAACGACCCCGTCTTGCCCTTGGCTTCGGTTAGCGAATTCTTGGTGGATGACCCCACCAACATCCGCCTGATCACCCAACCGGGGGCTTTAGAATTTCGGTTTGGGCATGATGGCTTTGAGGAAAAAATAAAACGGCTGCACTTGGCTAGTGCCGAGTTGCACCGTCGAGAAGACCGACTGATGTATGTAGACCTGCGCAACCCCCATGGGGTCGTGATCAAACGGAAATAACATGGAAACGACGCTGAACCTATTGGATCGATACCGCAAGGTGATGGTGCCCAACTACGCCCCCTTGAACCTCCTGCCCATTAAAGGGGAAGGTTCTTGGGTAACCGACGTAGAAGGCCGCCGTTTGTTGGACCTAACCGGCGGGATCGCCGTCACCGGGTTGGGCCACTGCCCGCCCGAGGTCACCGAGGCGCTTAAAGAACAGGCCGACAAAATCTGGCATGTATCCAACTACTTCGCCAGTCTGCCCCAGATTGAGCTAGCCGAGCTGTTCACTGGCTTGACGGGCTTTGACCGGGTCTTTTTTGGTAACTCAGGCAGTGAAGCGGTCGAAGCGGCCCTTAAGCTAGCGCGGCGCTACGCCTTCGACCACCATGGCGAAAAGAAAAACCAAATCGTCAGCTTCCACAAAAGCTTCCATGGCCGCAGCCTCTTTACGGTCACCGCCGGGGGCCAGGAATCTTACCGCAAGGGCTTTGGGCCCCTGCCGCCGCAGATGATCTACGGAAACTTCAACCAAATCGACGAGTTAGAGGGCCTGATCAACGAAGAGACCTGCGCGGTGATCATGGAACCGATCATGGCCGAAGGCGGCGTCTACCCGGCGACGGCCGAATTCGCCCAAGCGGTACGGGAGGCCTGCGACAAACACCAGGCCCTATTGATTTTTGACGAAGTCCAAAGCGGCGCAGGCCGGACCGGAACGCTCTACGCCTTTGAGCAATTGGGCGTGCGGCCCGACATCTTAACCAGCGCCAAGGCGCTGGGTTCGGGCTTCCCCATCGGGGCTATGTTGACCCGCGACCGGGTGGCCCAGTCGTTCCAACCGGGCACCCACGGCAGCACCTTCGGCGGGAACCCGCTGGCCTGTGCGGCGGCCAAGGCAACCTTAGAACAGATCGCCAAACCCGAACTGTTGGCGAACGTCAAGCTGCGCAGCGAGCAGTTGAACAAAGGCCTACAAAGGTTGGGCGAAAAGTACCAACTCTTTGAGGAGATCCGGGGCTTGGGCCTGCTGATCGGCTGCGAGTTAAAGGCCCCCTATAAAGGCAAGGCCAAGGCTTTTGTGGAAGCGGCGCTGGAAAAAGAATTGATGATTTTAGTCGCCGGGGCGGACGTGCTGCGTTTTGTGCCCAGTCTGCGGCTCAGCGAAGAAGAATTGGCCGAAGGGCTGAAGCGGCTTGAAGCGGCGATCCAATTGACCCTAACCAACCTATGAGCATCGAACATTTAAAGTCCCATATCCAGGACGTCCGGGAGAGAGCGGAGACTCTCCGGGGGTACCTTTGACTGGGAACAACGGCAAAACAAACTTGAAGAACTAGAGTTCCAGACCGCCCAGGAATCCTTTTGGCAGCAGCCCGCCGAGGAGCAGACCAAAACACTCAAGCAGGTTTCGGCCCTCAAAGACGAGTTGGAGCGTTTCGGACGGATCGGCCAATTGGTCGAAGACGCCGCCAGCGCTTTGGAACTGTTAGAGATGGAAGAGGACCCCAGCTTGGCCCAAGAGGCCGAAAGCAACCTCAAGGAAGCAGACCAACTGATGCGCGCCTTTGAGCTGAACCACCTCTTAAGCGGCCCCAACGACAAGGCCTCAGCGGTTTTGATGGTCAACAGCGGGGCTGGCGGGACGGAGTCGATGGATTGGGCCTCTATGTTGATGCGGATGTATCAGCGGTGGGCCGAAGACCAAAATATGTCGGTGCAGCTGCTGGACTTTCAGGCCGGTGAAGAAGCGGGCATCAAGAGCGCCACCTTGGCCATCGAGGGAGAATACGCCTTCGGCAAGCTAAAGGCGGAGATGGGCGTGCACCGCTTGGTGCGTATCTCGCCCTTTGACTCCGCCAAGCGCCGCCACACTAGCTTTGCTTCGGTGGCGGTCTACCCGGACCTGGACGACGACATCGAGGTAGACATTGTCGAGTCGGACCTACGGATCGACACCTACCGAGCCTCGGGCGCGGGGGGACAGCACGTCAACACCACCGATTCGGCGGTACGGATCACCCACGTACCTACGGGCATCGTGGTGCAGTGCCAAAACGAGCGCAGCCAGCACAAAAACCGCTCGACGGCCATGAAGATCCTCAAATCAGCCCTTTATGAGCGCGAACAACACAAGCGCGAAGAAGAGGCGGCCAAGGAGCACGGCGAGAAGAAAAAAATCGAATGGGGCAGTCAGGTCCGTAGCTATGTCTTGCACCCTTACCAACTAGTTAAAGACCACCGGACCGACTACGAGACCAGCGCAGCCAGCAAGGTATTGGACGGGGCCTTAAACGGGTTTATTGAAGCCACCTTGAACTACATGGCTGAAACAGAGGGCGCGGCGGACTAAGCGGCAAAAGCGAGAGAAATTCGCTTGACAACCTAAAGGCCGCCTCCCTATAAATACTGTTTCAGCAAAAAAACCATACTCACGAGCGAACCAGACCATGTACGCGATCATCAAAACCGGTGGGAAGCAGTACCGCGTAGAGAAGGACATGATCCTTAACGTGGACAAGCTGGCCCAGGAAGAAGGCGCCGATTTCGAGACCTCCGAAGTGCTCTTCGTGAAATCAGGCGAGAACGATTTTAAAACCGGTACCCCTTACGTCGCTGGCGCAAAGGTGACTGGCAAAATCGTTAGCCACTATAAAGACAAGAAGATCGTGATCTTCAAAAAGAAGCGCCGCAAGGGCTACAAGAAGACCCAGGGTCATCGCCAGAATTACACCAAGATTCAGATTACGGACATTCAGGCCTAATTTAGGCCTCTAAAAGGAAGGTAAAACCATGGCTCACAAGAAAGGTCAAGGTAGCGTAAAGAACGGTCGCGATTCGAACGCTCAGTACCGTGGCGTTAAGCGCTTCGGTGGAGAGCAAGTGACCGCAGGGACGATTTTGGTCCGCCAATTGGGCAACCAATTCCACCCTGGCAAAAACGTCGGCCAAGGCAAAGACTTCACCCTGTTCGCCACCATTGACGGTCAGGTGACTTACCAGAAAAAGCGCAACAACAAGCGGTTCATCACCGTTCTGCCTGCGTCTTAAGTTCTTTCGGTCGGCCCACTGGGTCGACCGTCAGCCTGGCCATGACCGGCAAACTCCTCGTCTTTTTATCCCTACTCTTTTATAGCGCCCCCCTTTGGGCTGGTCCTCTACCAACCAAGGAATCCCTACGCTATCGCATCAGCTATAGCGACTGGATCACTTTGGGCTTTTCTGAGATGTCCATTTTAGGTCCCTGCAAAGAGCAACCGGACTGCCTCCATTTTTCTACCCTAGCAACCAGCGCCCCTTGGCTGGACAGTATATTCCGGGTCAACGACCGGATCGAATCTCGCTGGGACCTCAAAAACCGCCGTAGCCTTTGGCACCATAAGGACCTTCAAGAAGGTAAGTTGTTTAAGGAGTACTTCGTCTCCTTTGACTACCACAAGAACTTGGGCCAATGGGAGCAGGTCGGCTACGCCAAGGGCACCACGGGCGGGGCCAGCGTGGGCACCACCACAGACCTACCGGTCGAGTTGCAAGACCCTTTAAGTGCGGTGTTTTATGCCCGAAGCCATCCGCTAGCTGGACAGGTGGGCATGAGCTTTGAGTTTGACGTCTTTGACGACCTCAAGTTAAGCCGGATCAAGATGGATATTTTGGCTGAGGAGGAGGTGGCGTTGGAGATCAATGGCCAGAAGCGGGTATACATGGCCCATAAGATCCAGCCGCACTATCAAACAACGGGTTTGTTCCAGCGGACTAGTGGGAAGCTATACATTTGGGTGATGAAGGACCCGCCGAGGTTGCCCTTGAAGTTTTTGGCGGAGGTGGCGGTGGGGTCGATTCGGGTTGAGTTGGTGGAGGCGGAGCCGTTGCCGGATTCTGGTGAGGGGTTGGAGTAGGGCTGCCCGGACCGGCGGGGCCGAAAAGTCTGCCCAGCAAGCGCAGCGATACTTTCAAGAGAAAACAATAAACGGGGTCCAGGGGCCAACGGCCCTTGGCGGGGGAGGAGGCGCAGCCGCCGAGGGGGCAGAGCCCCTTCGATGGAGAGTGACGTTTAGGCAGAAGAGCCAAAAGCAATAAAATCCCCAAAGAATCCCCGGCGCATTTAACATTAAGAGCCCCAGAGCTTCCAGCCAGCAATAAGCCAGCAAGCCCCCAAAACTAGAAACCTCAAACCGCGCTGGATTCACCCCGACAAGCGAGCGAAGCGATGCTTGAGGGCGTGAATCCCCAAAAGAGTGCAAGACCCTTCCTTTCTAGCTGCTGGGAAGCACAAAACTTTGGAATGAAAAAAGAGATGGGATTACTTTCTTTGGCTCGCAAAGAAAAGTAACAAAGAAACGAGCCCTCACCTTCGCGCTCAAGACCCCCTACGCCTCACTCGCCAAGTAGCACCGAACGAAGTGAGGGCTGCGGGCGTAGTGACGCGAGCACTGCGAGTGTTGCCCATTTTAATCGTCGGCAAAGCCGACTCCCTAACGCTCGAAGCTCGAACAGTTTGGCTTTTGGCTGGGCAATACTCGCCGGCTCGCATTGCTACCCACGCAGCCCTCGGCCTTCGGCCTTCGGCCTCGAAGCTGCTTTGCGAGGCGCAGCCGCCGAGGGGGCGGAGCCCCTTCGATGGAGAGTGACGCTTAGGCAGAAGAGCCAAAAGCAGCAGAATCCTTAAAGAATCCCCGGCGCATTCCAGATTGCCCCCAAAGCTTCTAGCCAGCATTAAGCTAGAAAGTTGCCAAACAAGACGCCGGATAACCTAATGCAGCTGATGTAAATAGATACAACAGCGCCATTGGAAAGCACCCAATAAATCGCCGGAAAAAGAGAAGGGTTACCTCTCCAATTTTTATGCTTTGGGAAAAAGCGGCCAGAAAGACGGTCATTCACCTTCAGGGAGTGGTATTGATTCAACCAGTTGCGTCAAGTGAGCCAATTTTTCCTGACAAGCTTCATTTCCTGGTGACAGCTCCTGCAACAGTTGAGCGCTACGCCGCTGGGCCAAGGTGGTAAAATCCGTTATATTTTGGCCCCACGCCTCCTTAGAGGCTTGATTTTCCAATTCGCTCCAAAGCTGCTCTAATTCATGGGCAAAGCGGTCAATGTGGTTAGTTTGCTCGATAAGTAGTTGTTGGGCATAAACGAGAAATTGTTTAAAATGTATTTTACTGACCCTCTGGTGCAACTGGGTATCCCAATGCAACAACAAGGTTTCAGCCTGATCTGCCAAAAGACTGGCCACCCCAATGGCAGTCGCACGTTCATGGGGATCGCTGGGCGTGTTGCGGACCAGCACTGCCAGCCTCCCTTTGGCGGTAGCGAATGCCGTATAAGTGCCTCGCTCCGCTCCTTGTTGAGAATGTATGACCCGCTCTAATATTCAGTTGGTCCGTTTTGCTAGCCGCACCGCGATCACTACGGTGGATATCTGTTTCCCCTTTTAGCAAAAGGCTGACCCGCAAGTTCGATGGCCCCTGGCCACTGCCACTTTGGGCTGCTGTCTCAAACTCCAGTGCCCCCAAGCAACCAAGCACTAGGTCAACCAATTCATCTGGAGTTTGGCAAAGTAAACTCTCAGGGAAAAAACGACTTAAAGCCTGGCTGGACATATGTCCAAATTGAGCTTGCGCTCGTTCCTTAGTGATCAAATTGCGGGCGAAATCACGGATATCTTTAAGTTCTGATTCCTGTTCAGCCCGCACCAGATTGACCCGCTCTTCGGTGCGGATTGCGGCTCGAATCATACCTAGCAACACCGAATCGTCGTAAGGTTTAGGCAAATAGTGGCAGGCTCCAAGGTCCAATCCTTCTACTTGTGACTCCGCCTCAACTCTGGCTGTTTGCAGGATCACCGGGATATCCTTGAGTCTGTGATCGGCTTTTATCTTCGCCAGCAAACTAGGCCCATCCATCACGGGCATCATCCAATCAAGCAACAACAGGCCGACTTGATCCGAATCATGTTGCAAAAAATCCCATGCGATTTGACCATTTTCGCACTCTAGGTATCGGTAACCTTCGTCTATCAAAGCATCGGCAATGGCCGCTCGATTGGCCGGTTCATCATCAACCACCAAGATGAGTTTTCCTTTGAAATCTGGTAATGCTGTGCTCACGATTCCTCCTTTTGGCCGGCTATCTGGTGTTGATTAAAATTCTTTTGCTCGCTTAACGCCTGGGCCAGATGCTCATCGGTGATCACCCCTTTCGCGAGCAAAAGCTCACCAAGCGGTGGTGAAACCGGCAAGGACAGGAAAAAACAAGCACCGCCGGTTGGACTGTTTTGAGCCCAAATCCGGCCGCCATGTTCGGCGATGATCTCCCTCGATATAGCTAGGCCAAGCCCTGTGCCCCCTTGCCTATTTTGCGTTAGGCTAGATTGCGTAAAAGCTTCGAAGATCGCCTCCAACTCATCTGGCGGAAGACCAGGCCCGCAATCAGACACATACACACGCAAAAAGCCCTTTTGATCTGGGTCCCATTCCAAGCCCATTTCTATCTTACCTCCCAGAGGGCTAAAACGCAGCGCATTAGCCACCAAATTGACCAAAACTCTACGGACCATTTTTTGGTCCAATAAAGGCCGGGCAAGCCCCTCTGGCGCATCTACAACTAACTCAACTCGCTGGGCTAAAAGAAGCGCCTCAAACTCCTGGGCCACACTCTTGAATAGACTAGCAAGATCAACCGGTCGTTTTACGTAAACAAATTTGCCTTCGCGCATTTTAGAGAGGTTGAGTAATTCGTTAACCAACTCCAAGAGACGCGTGCCGCTGCACCGAATTTGTTCAAAGTATGCGTGAAGACGATCGGGTGTGATCTTGTGTGCTTTCTCAACACCTTTACCGGCAAAACTCAAGATCGCATGCAAGGGGGTGCGGAATTCGTGGGTTACATTAGAAATCCACTGTTCCTTGAGTTGGACGGCAGCTTCCGCTTTACCTTTCGCTTGAAGCAGCTGGGCCAAATACTTCTCGCGTTCAATCTCCGCTCGTTGGTATTCGGTGACATCTCGGAAAAAGTAGACAATCCGGCCTGAGTGAGCATCGCCAGTCAGGCTGCCCTCGACGATCAAGGGTAGCCCTTGGGCATTGCGCATTCGAAACACCCCGCATTCTACATCATCTTTTAATGGAGGGTCCGCTGCCAGGACCATTGAGGCCTCAAATTCCTTACGGCTTTCTGGGGCCAAGAATCTGGAAATTCGCTGGCCGATCAAAGCGGTCTTGCTCAGATTAAGGCACTTGGCTGCACCTAAATTAACATCTAAGATCAAACCCGCTTCCAACACCACCACTCCTTCACCTATATAATCAAATACACGCGCAAAAAGACCGTCTCCCCATATTCCTTGAGCACGCCTTTCTTTCACTGTGTAAACATTATTCATGACACTGACTGATAGCTTTGGTTCGTTCATATCCCTCTTTTGGCTTGTCTGTTCTCATGGTAGAGGATCGAATCGGATCAAATCAATTCGCAAAACTACAAAGAACTATTTGCGCTTTTCCTTAGTCCAAATTAGGGATCAACCGTCTTCGGATCCATCAGACCGCGTAACCTGGGTCAGACAAAAACAAGGACAATGAATTCACAGCTGGTTGAATCATTTATTTTTCTGATGGAAACGGTGGATCTGGTGCGAACACCCGGTTGCTGGCTTCTCTCCTGAATGTTAAGCTACCGAGGATTGCTGGAATGAAACTTCTGCAAAGGTCACGCAATGATTCGGGTTTTACTTGTCGACGATCAAAATATCATACTAGAAGGTCTGAGTTTAATCACAGACAAGCTTGAAACCATTGACGTGGTCGGCCAAGCCTCTTCGGGGAGCGCCGCTTTAGATTGGGCCCAAAAACTGAAACCAGATGTGGTCTTGCTTGATTTGAGTATGCCCGACTGGGACGGTGTGAAGACCACACGAGAACTTCTGAGCCTAGGCCTCGGGTTGAAGGTCCTAGGTTTGTCGATGGTAGAAGACGTTCCGCGTATAGTGGCGATGCTCAGAGCGGGAGCCAGGGGGTTTTTATGGAAGACCTGCACATCAGTAGAACTGGAATGGGCTATAAATAGGGTCCAACAAGGTAGCTTTGCCGTTACAGAAGGGATTATAGACCTAGTCTTACCCGAGTTGCTTTTTGACGACCAACCCCGCAAAGCAGTCCTGTCGCCCAAAGAGCGCGATGTATTGCGTTCTTTGGCCCTGGGCGTATCAACCAAGGAAATTGCCTTCCAAATGGGCATTTCGGACCGGACGGTAGAAGTCCACCGCAATAATTTAATGAAGAAACTGGGTGCCAAAAACTTGGCCGACTTGACGCGCTACTCGATCAAACATGGCATTACCCCACTGGAATAAAAAAATCCCAGACCATCCAAAAAAATCATAGCTAACCGGTATTCGCGCAGATGATACCAGAAACCCGGTGACCGTAACCTTGTTTTTCCGATCAAAACCCACGCCGCCTTGAGCTGGAGCGCCTGCTTGAGCGAAGACTTGATGGCGTCAGGGACCGCTTGCACGCATATCCAAGCCCCTTAAGCGCCCGGAGCTTCCAGCCAGCAAGCAGCTGGCGAGCCCCCAAAACTAGAAACCTCAAACCGCGCCGGGATTCCACCCCGATAAGCGAGCGAAGCGATGCTTGAGGGCGTGTATCCCACAGTGCGCCCCTTGACCGGCAATCTCCCCGGCTCTGAAGTGAAAGCTTCAAACTCTTCCTTTCCAAATTCTAAGGAGCCCAAAGCCTTCAGCAGGAATAAAGAGGTGGGATTACTTTCTTTGCCTGCCAAAGAAAGTAATCCCACCTCTTTTTCATTCCACGGACTTTCTTCCCCCCCAGAACCTAGAAAGGAGGGATTTTAGAATCCAGAGGCAGTAACCATATTTTTATTACTACTTGGAGCATAGGGCCGGGATAGGGGAGGCTTCAGCAAACTTTTGCAGGCTCAAAAACGCTTACTTTCGCTTGGGTTCGGGGCCTTTCCCATCAGGGCTAGGTTTGAGATTCCCCCCCCAGACTGCTCAACGCAAGAGCCCCCAAACTGAAACAAGCCCTCACCCCACCAACCCCTTACAACAAGGATAAGCCCCAAAGAAAGGAGCGGGGTCGGACTCGAAGGTTAGCCAGTCGCCGGTGAGGGGGTGGTTTAGTTCTAGGCGGCTGGCGTGCAGGAGTTGGCGGTCTATGGGGCCGAATTCGCCGAAATTTGGCTGTTCCTCGCCTTTAAACCATTTTAAGAACTGCTCATCCGTCTGGCCGTAGAGTTTGTCTCCTAGGACCGGGAAGCCTAGGTATTCGGCGTGCACGCGGATTTGGTGGGTGCGGCCCGTGAAGAGTTCTACCTCGGCGAGCGTTAAGCCGCCTGCCGCCTTGATCGGGCGGAAGAGGGTCTTGGCGGTCTTGCCCTCGGGGTCCACCACTTGGCGGATGCGCACGGTCCCCGGTCCCTGGGGCTTGACCTTCTTGATGGGCTGTTCGACCAAGACCTCTTCTAAGGGCATTTCACCGACCAAGACGGTTTGGTAGCGCTTTTGGGGGATGCCTTTAAAGAACTGCTCGCCTAAGAGCGTGGCGACCTCGGGGCTTTTGGCGACCACCAAAACGCCCGAAGTCTCCCGGTCGAGCCGGTGGACTTGATGCAAGACCTCTAGCCCCAAGGTTTCCTTTAAGATTTCGATCAACACATTGCGGTAGTAGCGGCCCGACTCGGCAATGGGTAGGTTGCCGCTCTTTTCGACAGCTATAATGGCCTGGTCTTGGTACAAAATCCGGTAGGTCTTATCCACCGCCGGTTCGGACTCGCGGGGGCGCTCGTAGCCGACCACCATGCCGGTCTCTAAAATTAGGTCCGGTGAACTGAGCTCCCCGTCGATGCTGATGGCCCCCTTCTCGACCGCCGCCACCCAGCCCGCCCGGTCTTGGTAGGGAAAGCGTCGGCACAAAAAATCAACCAACCGTTCGGGTGGTTGCTGGTGGCGCACATATTTAAACTGTTGCATGGATCTTGCTTTATTGCTTTATAATTATGTTAGCGACCTTCATCTATTGCGGGCTTAGCCACTGCGCGAGATCAAAGGAGAAGGCTTGCGTTTACAAGCTGACACCGCTTCTGATAAACCTGGAAAACAGCCTATAACAGTCGAGTTTTCCCATGAATCTGAACCTCTTATTGATCTCTGCCCTGGACTTCCCAGAGGACCTACTTGAGCATATGCACGACTACGGCTTCTCTACTAAAGAAGCCCGTGGACGGCTTAAGGTCAAGTCCCTTTTAGAAGAAGCCCACTTTGATGCGGTGGTTTGGTGCTTTGAAGGTTATGACCGCGACTTAGCCCAAGACTTGATCCAGCTACTGAACCTGCGCCAGGAAATCCCCCTAGTACTGCTCAGCGGGGACTTAGAGGCCAGCGACCTGACCCAGCAGATCAAGGGGACCTTTGGTCAATTGGATTTAGGAGAAGAACCGGCAGAATTGCTCAAGGCCATTGAATTCGCCTGTGTGCAACCGCCGGATACGCAAGGAGGCGTGATGCAAGAAATCGATTTCCGCAATTTGGTGCGGCAGGTAACGCTCAACCGCAGCGAAATGGGTCTGCCCGAGTCGCCCCATACTTTAAAGCTGCAATCGGCCTGGGTGGCCGTTGACGGCAACGAAAAGCGGCTGCTCTCGACCCAAGCCGACGCCTTGTCTGGCGGGCTATGGGAAAAGATGTTCGGCTGGCTAAAACGCTAGAGCGCCTGGGCCGTTTGCTTAACACGGCGCTGTTTGCGGCGTGCGCAACGGGCCTTTTCTTCTTCGGGGCTTTCGCAGAAGTCACAAGAGGGAATCCTCTCTTCATCAACGCCGCACTCCTTGGCCGCACCGCCGCAACTCCCCTTTAAGCCTTTGCCCATAAAGATCACGCCCAAGGAAAGGCCGGTCATGGCCAACCCGAAAGCGATCAACGAGGCGATCAACTGTTCCATACAAAACCTCCTATGTCCTTTTAGCCTATACCTTGCCTGTAGAATGCACCGTAATACCGGGCACTAGGGGGTCTTCTGTTGTTCTAAAAAGGTGGTGAAGGCGGTGGAGTCCTTGACTTTAAATCCGTCGCCCTCGCGGTAGATAAAGTGCGCCATCAGCCCCAAACGTTCGGCCAACTTGGCTCCCCGGTCTTCACCCAAAACCATCAAGGCCGTGGCCCAGCCGTCGGCGGTCATGCAAGAGGGATGGATCACACTAACGCTGGCTAGGTGGTTTTCTGCCGGTCGGCCCGTTTGGGGGTCGATCCCGTGGGCGTAGCGCTTACCGTCCGCCTCAAAATAGTTGCGGTAGTCCCCGCTGGTGGCCATGGAGTGGTTGCGTAGCTCCAACACCTGGGCCACTTCACCGGGCGGCGCGTCGGGCTGCTCGATGCCGATCCGCCAGGACTGCCCATCGGCCTTGGTCCCGTTGGCGCGTAGCTCGCCACCAATATCCACTAAGTGGTCGTGCAGCTCCAAGAACCCTAATAATTCAGACACCTGATCTACTGCATAGCCCTTGGCGATGGCCGAGAGATCGACCTGCAAGGCGGGGTCGGTCTTTTTTGCCTGTAAGGCCTTGGGGTCGAGGGTAAGTTTGTCTAAACCCACGTGCGACCGGGCCTCGGCGATGGCTTCGTCGCTAGGGACGCCCTGACGTTCGCTAGGCCCGAAGCCCCATAGGTCCACCAAAGGCCCCACGGTCACATCCAAAGCCCCGCCGGAACGCTCACCGATCAGCTTAGCTTCACGCATCACCCGCAAGGTTTCGGGGCTCAGGTCAAAGGGTTCGGTGCCCGCCCCGTTGAAACGGGAAAGCTCCGAGGTCTTTCGGTAGGTGGACATTTTGTCTTCGATGCTTTCGAGCATCATGACCACCAACCGCCGGACCTCTTCTTGTTTGGGGCCCTCTTCGGTGGTGCGGTAGGTCACTTTGTATCCGGTGCCCATGGTCTGGCCGGAAAGCGTCACCTGAGGCGGCTGTTTGTCGCAGGCGGCCAACAGAACCAAAGCCCAGAAAAGAAAAAGGCCCCTCAAGGGGGCCCTGTTCAGCCAATCAGCCACCGAAATCGTCCAGAAGGATGTTGTCGTCTTCCACCCCGAGGCTGTGCAGCAGGTCGATCACCGCCTTGTTCATCATCGGGGGACCGCACATGTAATATTCGCAGTCTTCAGGGGCCGGGTGGTCCTTGAGGTAATTCTCGTAGAGTACGTTGTGGATAAAGCCGGTGGGGCCTTCCCAATTGTCTTCAGGCTGGGGGTCCGAGAGGCCTACGTGCCAGGTAAAGTTCTCGTTTTCGGCGGCCAGTTCGTCGAAGTCCTCGATGTAGAACATCTCGCGCTTTGAGCGGGCACCATACCAAAAGCTCATCTTACGTTTAGAGTGCAAGCGGCGCAGTTGATCGAAGATGTGGCTACGCATCGGGGCCATACCGGCACCACCGCCGACAAAGATCATCTCGGCGTCTGTCTCTTTAGCGAAGAATTCGCCGTAGGGACCCGAAATAATCACGTCATCGCCGGGCTTGAGGTTGAAGATGTACGAAGACATGATGCCTGGGTTGATCCCTTGGGTGCGCGGCGGCGGGGTGGCGATGCGCACGTTGAGCATGATGATGCCTTTTTCCAAAGGATAACTGGCCATCGAGTAGGCACGGATGCACTCTTCGTGGTTGACGGTCTTTAAGTCCCATAATTTAAAGGTGTCCCAATCGGGTCGGTATTCTTCTTCTACGTCAAAATCCTTAAAGCTGATCTCGAAAGCCGGGCATTCGATCTGGATATAGCCACCAGCACGGAAGTCCACGTTCTCGCCTTCAGGTAGCTCAAGCACCAATTCCTTGATGAAGGTCGCTACGTTGTGGTTGCTCTTGACCTTACAGGTCCACTTTTTGACCCCCAACATCTCTTCGGGAATCTCAATCTTCATGTCCCGCTTGACCGCCACCTGACAAGCCAGACGCTCGCCCTCGCGGGCTTCGCGCTTGCTGATCAGCGACAATTCGGTCGCCAAGATGTCTCCGCCGCCTTCAAGGACCTTACAGCGGCACTGCCCGCAGGTCCCGCCACCGCCACAGGCCGAGGAGAGGAAAATCTTTTCGCCCGAAAGGGCCCCTAAGAGCTTTTGTCCCGGCGAGACGGTAACCACGTGATCGGGGCCGTTGACCTCAATCTGTACGTTGCCGCTGGGCACCAGTTTTGACTTGGCCAGCAGGATCACCCCAACCAGGGTGAGCACGACTGCCGTAAACATCACGACGCCAAGAGCGATCAGTTCCATAATGCTAATCAATGTAGGGGGCCCGAGGACCCCGTTTTTTGTTTAAAGACTTAAAGCTGAATCCCCGAGAAGGACATAAAGGCCATAGCCATCAGTCCCGCAACGATAAAGGTAATCCCCAAACCCCGCAGACCATGGGGCACATCCGAATATTTAAGTTTCTCTCGTATCCCGGCCAATAAGACAATAGCCAAGGCCCAACCGGCACCAGAACCGACACCGTAAACCACCGACTCACTAAAGGTATAGTCCCGCTCAACCATGAACAAAGAACCCGCCATGATCGCGCAGTTTACGGTGATCAACGGCAAGAAAATGCCCAAGGCGTTATAAAGCGAGGGGAAATAACGGTCTAGGGTCATTTCCAAGATCTGGACAATCGCTGCAATCACGCCGATGTAAGAGATAAAACCCAAAAAGCTCAAGTCCACGTTGGGTAGTCCAGCCCAACTCAGGGCACCCTCCTTGAGGATGTAGGTATAAAGCAGGTTGTTGACCGGAACGGTGATGGTTTGCACCGCAATCACCGACAGGCCGAGACCCGCAGAGGTCTCCACCTTCTTGGACACGGCCAAGAAGGTACACATGCCCAGGAAAAACGCCAGGGCCATGTTTTCGATAAAAATCGCTTTGATCAGAAGGCTCAGATAAGCTTCCATGGATTTCGTCCTTCCTTAAGTTAGTCTTGCTCTACCTGATCCTTCTTCCAGGTGCGTAAGCCCCAGATCAGGAAACCGATGATGAAGAAAGCCGAAGGCGGCAACAGCAGCAGGCCATTGCCTTGGTACCACCCCCCCTCAGTGATCGGGGTCAAAATGTTGTAGCCCAGTAATTTACCGGAGCCAAACAATTCGCGGATGGTACCTACCACCACCAACAAGAGGCTGTAGCCCAGGGCGTTGCCGATTCCGTCTAAGGCACTCAAGCCCACCGGGTTGCTCATGGCAAAGGCTTCGGCACGGCCCATCACGATACAGTTGGTGATGATCAAACCCACGAAAACCGAAAGCTGCTTGCTGATCGAGAAAGCATATGCTTTAAGCACCTGATCCACCACGATCACCAGCGAAGCGATGATCGCCATCTGGACGATAATCCGGATCGAGCTGGGGATGTAGTTGCGGATTGAGCTGACGCCGATGTTCGAAAAGGTGGTCACAAACAACATGGCCGCGCTCATGGCGATGACCGTCTCTAACTTGCTGGTGACCGCCAGGGCCGAACAAATGCCCAGCACCTGTAGCATAATGGGGTTGTTGTCGAAGATCGGCTTCAACAACACGTCTTTTGCACGCATTTGCGACATGATCAGGCTCCTTGTTTGCGGATTTGTTCCAGCAGGGGACCGTAGCCCTCTTTACCCATCCAGAAGCGGATCAGGTCTTCCACGCCGCGCGCGGTCAACGTCGCTCCACTTAAACCGTCCACTTTGTGTTGGACTCCAGGCTTGCTGGGATCGACGCCGCCTTTGACCAATTGGATCTTCAGATGGCCTTGCTTATCAAATAACTTCTTTCCGGGCCATTGGGCCTTCCAGAGGGGATTGTCCACCTCACCACCCAAGCCGGGGGTTTCACCATGCTCGTAAAAGGACAGGCCTTTGACGGTGTTGGCGTCGCCACTTAAGGCCACAAAGGCATACATGGTCGACCAGAGCCCCTTACCGTAAACCGGCAGGATTAGGGTCTGCAACTGGCCGTCTTTTTTGAGCAGATAGACCACCTGTTTAGGGGCAATCTGGCGGATCTTGGCAATATCTTGATCGGCGTCTAAATGTATGGCCTTTTTGGGGTCTTTGGACTCCTTCTTGGTGTCGTAAGCCACTGGGTCGCCTTCGACAAAGTTACCGGTGGCTAAATCAACCAGCCGAGGCTCTACGACCTTAAAGCCTTCCTCAATGTTCATGCCCGGCTCATAGATGCCCGCCGCCTGGAGGATATTTTTCTTGGTCTCTCGGGCCTTGTTGGCCTCTTGGAGCGGGCGCAGAGCTACCGCCGCCGCAGAAACCATCACCGAGCAGACAATACAGACCGCAAAGGCAACGCCCAGGGTCTTTTTGATGGAGTCGTTAGACATGGCGCAACTTCCTCCGCTTGATGTTCGCTTTTAAAACATAGTGATCGATCACCGGGGCGCAGGTGTTGCCAAACAAGATGGCCAACATCATCCCTTCAGGGAAGGCGGGGTTGACCACCCGGATCAACACCACCATAAAACCGATCAGTAGACCATAAGCCCATTGCCCACGGAACGTCATGGCCGCCGAGACCGGGTCGGTGGCCATAAAGACCAAGCCGAAGGCGTAACCGCCTAAAACCAAGTGCCAAGCCGGGGGGATGCTGAACATGGGGTTGGTGCTGCTGCCGATGGCGTACAGTAAGGTCGAGGTAACCAGCGTCCCCACTAAAACCGAAAGCATGATGCGCCAGCTGCCGACGCCGGTCATCAACAAGACCAAGGCCCCAAAGAGACAGGCCAAGGCCGAAGTCTCGCCCATGCTGCCGGGGATGGTACCCAAGAAGGCAGCGGTCCAAGAGAATTGGGCCACCATGCCCTGGAATCCCTCTACTGCGGCCAAGCCCAGCGGCGTCGCACCGGTGAACCCGTCTACCGCAGTCCAAACGGCATCGCCAGAAATCTGCGCCGGGTAGGCGAAGAAGAGGAAAGCCCGACCGGTCAAGGCCGGGTTCAAGAAGTTTTTGCCCGTACCGCCAAAGATCTCTTTACCGACCACCACACCAAAGCTGATGCCTAAAGCGACCTGCCACAAAGGGATGGTTGCCGGTAAGGTCAAGGGGAAGAGCATGCCGGTGACTAAAAAGCCTTCGTTGACTTCGTGGCCACGCACCGCCGCAAAGATCACTTCCCAAAAGCCGCCGACGATCTGCACCACTAAGAAGATGGGCAAGAAGTACAAGAGGCCGTGGGCCAAGTTGGCCACTGCGTTGGTCGGGTCAAAACCAATCCCTAAGCTGTGCAGCAAAGAGCCGCGCCAGCCTTCAGGATAGGCAATACCCATCGAGGCAAGGGCGCGGTTGGCCTGAAGACCCGTGTTGTAGGCCGTCATCACCAAGATGGGCTGAAGGGCGATGACCACCATGATCATCATGCGCTTGAGGTCCAATCCGTCGCGGACCTGTGTCCCCCCTTTGTTGGTTTCGCCGGGGGTAAACAAGAAGGTATCGACCAACTCGTAAAGCGCGAAGAGCGGCTCCAACTTCCCGCCCTTAGCGAAGAGGGGGTGGGCCTGATCCAGAAGTTTGCGTAACGGTTTCATTTAGCCTTCTTTTTCGATTTGGGTCAGGTTGTTGCGAAGGATCTCGCCGTAATTATATTTGCCGGGGCAGACGAAGGAACAGAGGCCCAAATCCTCTTCATCCAGCTCCAGAGCACCGAGTTTCTGGGCCTGATCGGTATCGTTCATGATTAAAGCCCGCAGCAAAAAGACCGGCTCCATATCCATCGGCAACACGGCTTCATAAGAGCCCACCGGCACCATGGCCCGCTTAGAACCGTTGGTGCTGGCCGAAAAGTTGAATTTGGCCTTGGGTGTCATGGCCGACTGGAAGACCCGCTTGATCGAGAACTTGCCGAAGCCCGGTCCCATCCAGCCTAAAAATTCCCGTTCGTCGCCTTCGGCCAGAACCGAGAGATGGTGGTGGTAACGGCCCAGATAGTCGAAAGGCCCCGTAGCGGTGCGCCCCCATAAGACCGAACCAGAAATCACTCGGTTTGAACCGGCCCGCAGTTCGCCTTCGGTCAATTCGCTCAGGCAAGCGCCCAGGCGCGTCTTGAGTAGGCGCGGCATAATCACGGAGGCCCCACCGAAGCCGACCACCCGCTCAGTAAAGAGACGGCCAGTCTCGAATAGCTTTGCGAAGGCCACTACATCTTGGTAGTTAATGGTCCAAACGCTCTTATGCTCGTTGACGGGCTCTAAGAAGTGGATGTGGGTGCCCGCTAGTCCTGCGGGATGGGGGCCGTCGAATTCAGCCAGGAAGACGCTTTTTTCCATGCCCACCGGCACGTTGCTGTCCACGCCACGGCAAAGATAAACCCGTCCTTCGGTCAATTTGGTCAGCAGGGTCAAGCCCCGCTTAAAGGATTCGACATGCTCAGCCAGCACCAGTGCGGGATCGGCGGCAAAGGGGTCGGTATCGATGGCAGTAATGAAGATCGCCTTCGCCTGGGCGTCGGGCGCGGGCACCTTAGAGAAAGGCCTGGTCCTCAGCGCGGTCCAAAGGCCCGACTCAATCAGGTTCTTGCGGATCTGGTCCTCGCTTAAAGAACCAAAGCCGTCCAAGGGGCAGGTCTCGAAGGTAACGGCCTCGTCGCCGTCCAGCTCGATCACCACACTTTGAAGCACCCGGCGGTCGCCGCGGTTGATCTCTTTGATCGTTCCGGCACCGGGGGCGGTGTAAATCACACCGGGGGTCTTTTTGTCGCGGAAGATCTCCTGGCCCAGCTTGACCCGGTCGCCCACCTGGACGGCCATGGTCGGCTTCATGCCGTTAAAGTCGGGTCCGACCACCGCCACCCGGGTTACCGGATGGGCGGGCGTGATCTTTTGCGATGGCTTACCGTTAATCGGCAAGTCCAAACCCTTTTTAATTGTAATCATTGCGGTTCTGAACTGCTGCCAGCTTTCACTGGGCGGTTTGGATGAACTATCGGTTAGATGCGATGTTCTAGAGAATATTTACACAAAGGTCAAGAAGTCCCCAAAAGAGACTTGGTGACCTATGCCACCTTTTTCTCGACTGATAAGCTAACCTCAGGGTCCAGGGCCCAATCGATAAAGGAGTAAAACAGACCTTTACAGTATAGGCTTGAACTTGGTCCGAAATTGTTACAGGAATGAAAGAACTTTTGCAATTCTCCATTATGGGATTTTTTGCATTAGATTATAGCGATTTTTGAATATAACCAAGCGTCATATACCCCTACCGTAACTACGGACTGTCCATGAAGCGCCTCTCCCTGCATCTGGTGTTGGCCCTGTTGGCCCTAATCACCCTCGCGCCGCTCTGGCTGATGGCGGTCACCAGCTTAACCGCCGAAGGGGCCAAATTAGGCATCGAGGGTCTGGTGCCTCAGCTCGACCGACTGACTTTGAGCAACTACTCGGATGTCTGGGTAGAAGGGAACTTTGGGCGTTACTTCTTTAATAGCCTCTGGGTGACCCTTTGGATCACCGCAGCCAACTTGATCTTCGACAGCATGGCCGCATACGCCTTGGCGCGGCGGCGCTTCGCCGGGCGGGGTCTCTTGATGATCTTGATCCTGGTTAAGTTGATGGTGCCTGGGGCGGTCTTGATGGTGCCGCAGTTCATTTTAATTCGGGCCCTGGGGCTCTATGACGGCTATCTAGCCCTGATCCTGCCGATGGTGGCTGAAACCTTCGGCATCTTCTTGCTCCGCCAATACATGTTGGGCTTACCCGAAGAAATCGAAGAGGCCGCCCGGCTCGAAGGGGCGAGCGACCTCAAAATATTCTTCACCCTGATTCTGCCGCTTTGCCGTCCGGCCTTGGCGGTGGTGGGCATCCACAGCGTCTTGGTGAGCTGGAATGCCTATGTACACCCTTTGATCCTGACCTCTTCAGACAGCATGCGCACCCTTCCCTTGGGCATAGCCTTTTACCGGGCCTCCCACTCGGGCGTTGACGCGGGGCACCTGATGGCCGGGGCAATGATCGCCAGCCTGCCGGTGGTGGTCGCCTTTTTGGTCTTCCAGCGCCAGATCATTGCCGGACTGACCCGTGGAGCAGTCAAGGGATGAAAACTTACGGCCCCTGGGCACTGCTGGCCCTTCTGCTGGCGGTGGCAGGATTGACCTGGGAGGTCTTTTCCCCCCTCTTAGACGCCCTGATCCAAGGCGACGCCGAAATGCTGGCGGCGCGTTTGCGTGCCTGGGGCCCCTGGGCGGCACTGCTGTCAATCTCATTATATATCCTGCAAGCTATCGCTGCCCCGATTCCGGCCTTTGCCTTGAGTCTAGCCAATGGCTGGGTCTTCGGCTGGTTTTGGGGTGGATTGCTCTCTTGGTTCGGTGGGGTCCTTTCGGCCTGGGTCTGCTTTCGGCTCGCTCGCTACTGGGGGCGGGGCGTGGTGGAGCGCCGCTTGGGAAACCGCCGACTGGCCCAGCTAGACCTTTGGGCCCAAAGGGGCGGTTTTTGGGCGGTCTTGGTCTTCCGGCTCGTGCCTTTCTTACCCTTTGATCCCCTAGCCTTTGCCTTGGGACTGAGCGGCATGAACCAGCGGCGTTTTGTGGTCGCTAACCTAGCAGGGCAATTCCCGGCCGCCTTTTTCTACGCCAGCCTGGGTGAGGCATGGAATGGGGGGATTTGGTGGCTGGTGTTGCTTCTTTTGCCGATGTTCCTTATTCTGGCCCGAGCGAACCCCCCTTTTAAAGGAGAGCCTTGAGCGAACAAGAGGAAAAGGAACGCCGGCTAAAACGGCTGGCCCAATGGAGTCTGGTGATCGCCATCGGTATGGCGGTGACCCTGGTGGCCATTCCCGCTGCCAAAATGCGCAGCAACAACCGTGACCGGCTGGTTGAGCGTGGAGTGGAACTCTACCAAACCCACTGCGCTAGCTGCCACGGTGCCGAAGGAGAAGGCCAAGAGCCCTCCAATCCAACCGGCGGACGTCAAGCGGACGGAACCTATCTGGCCCCGGCCTTAGACGGCAACGGAGCGGCTTGGTACCGGACCAACCGCCAGCTCTTCGAATACATCAAAAATGGCTCCCTAGACGCTGAGTCGCCGATGAAACCCTTTGGGGAGAAGTTGAGCGAAGAAGAGATTGCTTCGATCTTAGTTTATATCGAGTCTCGCTGGCCGCCTCAAATCCAGCAGCAACACGAGGCGAATATGCCGTTCACGCCACGCCGCGACGAAAATGGCAGAAACTTTTAGCGGGAATTTGAAGGCCCCAGAGACCTCAGGGGGTTTTGGTCGGGACGACAGAAAGGGGCCATAAGCCCTAAATCCTAAAAAGCACCTTGCAGGGTAAGCCTTTTCGAGATTTACGGCTTATGTCCTAGGAATATTGCCCCATTCAGCTCAAAAAGTCAAGGCCGCTCACTGGGTACTAACTTGGTTGCGGCCTTGGTCTTTCGAACGATAGAGCGCTTCATCGGCCCTGGCAACCAAGGATTCGGCCTGATCACCCGCCCGGTAGCTGGTCACCCCAATACTAACCGTCACCCTCCCCGCAGAGGGATGTACAGCCGCTTCTAAAGCCAGACGCAGTTTTTCGGCCAGGAGCACCGCCCCAGGGTTCTCGGTTTCCGGACAAAGCACCAAAAATTCTTCACCGCCCCAACGGCCCAAGATATCGGTCTTGCGCAGTTCCCTTTGGAGCAGCTGCACCGTCGCCACCAAAACCTGATCCCCCACCAGATGCCCGTGGGTGTCGTTGACCAGCTTAAAATGGTCTAAATCCAATAAAATCACCGATAAGGGCTGGCTGTAACGTTCGGCCCGAGCAATTTCCCGCTCAAAGGCCTGGGTCAACTTGTTGCGGTTGAAGGCCCCGGTTAGGGGATCGGTGATGCTTAATTCTTCGATCCGCTTTTTGTCGGTTACGTTTTCGGCCAGTAGCGTAAAACCCTCTAGTTCCCCCTTTGAGTTGGTCTTGGCGGCTAACACCGCGTCCAGCCAAAGGCTTCGATGGTCCAAACGGGCGCAATGCAACTCCCCCTGCCAGAAGGTTCCTTGTACCAAAGACTCCCATTGACTGGCCAAATCCAAGTTCTCGGGCTGTAACAAATCAACGAACCGCCGCCCTGCCAGATTTTTTTGGCTATAGCCTACCGCTGCCGCAAAGGCGCGGCTGCCTTCTAAAATCACCCCTTCTGTGTTGAGATGTAGGGTCAAGACATGCCGGTCGATGGTTTGTGTGAATTCCTGAAGCTGGGTGAGCGTCCTTTGCAGTTTGTGTTGCAGCCGCAAGGGGATGATGGAGATCAGGTAAGAAAGGGGCAAGGAAGCCAAAATTACCGTCAAAGCGATCCACCCGGCGTGCACTAAATTATTGGTCTTTAAGCGCGATAACAGCTCATTGCGCGGCAAGAGGACCAAGGTAGGCTGTTCTTGGTTTAAAATATAAGGTTCCAATCCCACCAAAAAATAGGCCCCCTGGGGCGCATCCGTTCCGGCGCGCAAATCGCGCGCCAATAGGGGAAGATCTTCGAGCAAGTTAGGGCCCTTTAAGTAGCGGCTAAAGGCCCGGTTCTGGTCGTGATGGTAGATGTACTCCGCATCCCGGTCGATCATCAGAACATTAAAATCCGCCGAAGACACCAATTGGCGCAGCAGAAACCCAATGTGTAGGTTCAGCACCACGATACCTGCCGCTTGGTTGTCCACCGTCACCAGCGTACTGACCCGGATGGTCGGCTTGTGGGGCTCTTCGATCTGGCCGTGTTCCATGTTTAGGTCGATCCGGCTGTGCCAATACTGACCAGCCAACAGGCCTTTACTAGCCGCAAAGTAATAGCGCCCGGACTTATCTTGTAACTCTTCTTTGCTGCGGATTTGTGGCATTGCGCCCAATTCTTTGCGGTCCACCCGAGCCAGTTCTTGGCCCTGCATATCCAACAAACGCAGCTGCATGATCTTACGATCCGCCAGGGATTGGGCCTTAAGCAACTCGTTGAGATTTTGCCAATTTTTCGGCGTTGGCCTCTTGAGGAATTCGCTTAAAAATAAGCTACTGGAAACCGCCAAGGCCTTCTGATCCGCCGACTCCATGTAATTGATCACCAACTCACGCTTATAGCGGCTCTCCTTCTGAGCCCGCCCGGCAATGTCCCTTTGGATGTCCGTATATTGCAGGTTGAAATTCACCACCGAGGTGACCGCCGCCACCACCGCCCCAAAGAGCAAGAAACAGAGGGTAAAAATGAGGTGGTAGGAGGGTTGTTTAGAAGCAGCCATTAAGGAGCCAAGCGAAAGGACCCATTTTTTGAAGCCAAGGTAGAGGTCCCTTGGTCAAGAGAACTCAAATTCATTTGTCGTCGGGGCCCGCTTGCGCACATTCGCTGCTGCAATAAAACCGCCCATTCTTGATTTGGCCTATGCTGGTGGCCACATGCAGCCCACAATGGGCGCAGGCCAAAAGTTCGGGTTGCTCCGGTTCTTTGGGGGCTTTGCCCAAGCCCAACTGTTTGGCGACCCAGGCCTTGAGCGCCCGCTTGGCTAACTTGCCGCCCCAATAGAGCACCAAAAGCAGGATCAAAAATTTGAGGGTCAAGGTGATCATAGTTGTTCCATCAGTTGAAAAATCCGCCGCGTCGCCTCTAAATCTTTGATGCCCGGACTGATTTCAATCCGGCTAGACAAGTCTACCCCGTAGGGCCGCAGTTTGCTGAGCGCCTCTTCTAGGTTATGTTCCCCTAAGCCACCGGCCAGGATGATCCGGCGCTCACCCTTGGCTTGCCGGGCTAAAGACCAATCAAAAACCTCGCCAGTACCGCCATAGGCTTCGTTGCTCTTGGCATCGAGCAAAATAAAGCCGGCCCCATAGGCATCCATTTGGGCCAGATCTTCGGGCCCGCCGACCCGAAAGGCCTTGATCCAGCGTTGGCCTTGGGCGCTCAACCAGTCGCAATATTCGGGGGACTCCTCACCGTGCAGCTGGGCGAGATCCAGCCCATAACGCTGGCAAATCGCCAACACCCGCTCCTTGGTTTCGTTGACAAAGACCCCCACCAGGGTAATCAAGGGCGGCAGGCCTGCGGTCAGCTCGGGCAGGCGTTCGGGGGCCACGTACCGAGGCGATTTAGGGTAAAGAATAAAACCCAGGGCGTCGGCACCCATCCGGGCGATGGCCTGGGCTTGGTCGGCCTGGGTGAGTCCGCAAATTTTGACTCGGGTACGCATCAAAGCCCCTCTACTAGTTGGCTCAAGGCCAGACCTGGGTCTGACTGACGCATCAGGCTTTCGCCCACCAAGACCGCATCAAAGCCATGGTCTTTAACCAAACGGCAATCCTCGGGGCGGCTGATGCCCGACTCACTCACCTTAACCACCCCGCTCGGCATCGCCTGGACTAGTTCCAGGCTAGTCTCAAGACGGGTCTCAAAGGTTTTGAGATTGCGGTTGTTCACACCGATCAGCCCAAAGCCCAGCTTCAAGGCCCGGTCCAGTTCAGCGCGGTCGTGCACCTCGGCCAACACGCTCAAGCCATAGCTTTGGGCCAGTTCATAGAAGCGTATCAGTTGCGGGTCCTCTAGGCTAGAGAGGATCAACAAGATTGCGTCGGCGCCCATCTCATAAGACTCTCGCACCTGGCGGTAGTCTACCATAAAGTCTTTGCGCAAAATCGGTAGGTCTACTTCGGCGCGGACCCTTTTGAGGTAGTCAATGCTGCCCTGAAAATAGTCCGTCTCAGTTAAGATACTCAAGCAAGCGGCCCCATGCTGTTGGTAGCTCTTGGCAATAGCCAAAGGGTCGAAATCTGGGCGGATCAGGCCTTTGCTGGGCGAGGCCTTTTTTACCTCCGCAATCACCTTCAATCCAGGGGCCTTTAAGGCGGCTATAAAGTCTAAGGGTTGGCGCTGATCAGCGGGGCCTCGGGCCAGTTGGTCTGCGCCGATATGGCCCAAGGTAGCGTTGACTTGGGCTTGTTTGTCGGTGTTGATCCGATCTAGGATATTCATGAGGCAAACTGATGGCTGGTTTCTTTAAGGCACTCTAAAGCCTCCAGACCCCGCTTTTCGTCCAGCAGCTTTTCGGCCAATTGGAAGCCTTCTTTGAGGTCGCTCCCTTCGGCCGCACTGAGGGCAAAGCCCGCATTGAGCACCAACACATCCCGTTTGGGGCCCAGAATCTCGCCTGCCAGCAGGCCGCGGGTGATCTGTGCATTTTCCTCGGGGTCGCCGCCCCTGAGTTCCTCGCCGCTGGCCTTGGGGTAGCCGAAGTTTTCGGGGTCAAACTCAAACTCAACGATTTCACCGTCTTTGAGCCGGGCGATCCGGCTGTTCGACTGGATACTCACTTCGTCCATCCCATCTAAGCCCGCCACCACATAGGCGGCACGGCTACCCAACGATTTGAGCACCTCGGCGATCTGCACCACCCGGTTTTGGTCATAGAGCCCGATCACCTGTACATGGGCCTGGGCCGGGTTGGTCAGGGGGCCTAGGAGATTAAAAACCGTCCGGATGCCTAATTCCTTACGCACCGGCATCACATATTTCATGGCCCCATGTAACGCCGGGGCGAACAAAAAACCAAAGTTGCAGCGCTGCAACACCTGCCCTACCTGCTCGGGGCTCAAGTCGATCTTGACGCCCAAGGCCTCTAATACATCGGCGCTGCCCGAGCGACTGGTCATCGAGCGGTTGCCGTGTTTGGCCACTTTATACCCGCCACCGGCGAGCAACAAGCCCACGGTGGTGGAAATGTTATAGCTGCCCATCGAGTCCCCGCCGGTGCCACAGGTATCCACCACCAACTCGGCATCGACCGGAATCGGCGTGGCCTTCTCGCGCATCACCTGAGCAAAGGCGGCGATTTCGGTAGAGGACTCCCCTTTGGCACGCAAGGCCACCAACAGGGCCGAAACCACCGAGTGCGGCAGGCTGCCTTCCATGATCGCTTCCATCACCTCGCGCGCCTCTTGGTTGCTCAAGCTAACGTGAGACAATAATTTTTCTAGCAAATTCTTTGGTTCCATGGGTTTACTTAGGCTTTGGTCTTTGGCCCTTAAGGGCAAGGGTTGGTTTCGCTTTAAGCTATGGCCCAAGCGGGATTCCGCCAACTATACAATCAACTTTTGGAGCAAAAAAAAAAATTGTTTTTTTCCCTCCGCTTTGATAAACAAAAGTTCAACGCATTGGCAAGCTGAGCCGACGCTTGGTTGAAAAACTCAATCGGCAACCCTATCTGGAGAGTGACCATGGCCTTGTTAAACTGGAATGATAACCTCAGCGTTAAAATTCCTTCGATTGACGAACAGCACAAGGTATTGATCAACATGATCAACAGCCTACAGGACGCCATGTCGAGCGGCGATTCTCGCGCTGTGTTGGGCGATATCTTCGACGGACTGCTCAAATACACGGAGCAACACTTTACCTACGAAGAGAAACTCTTCGCAGAACATGGCTACGCCGAAACCGAAGCCCACAAGAAAGAACACACCCAGTTTGTCGCTAAAGTCAAAGACCTGCACAAACAATTTACGGGCAGCTCGAACTTTATGATCGGGGTAGATGTGATGAAATTTTTGACCGACTGGCTGGTCAACCACATCCAAGGCATTGACGCCAAGTATTCGGACTTCTTGATCTCCAAAGGCGTCCGATAATCAGTCCTTAGCTCAGCTTGTCGAAGTCCCTGGTTTGGGGGCTTCGGCCCCTGCCTCTTGCCAACCGGCTTCACTCATCAATTCCCCAAAGCAGCTAGCCATGATCCCTTGGACCTCCGAGACGATCAGTGACTTATCCAAGTACTTCTTATCCTTGTCGATCAGGTGCCAATAAAGCCCCTCGGCCAGGAAAATCTCGAACTCGTTGGGCGCACTGCTGTTGCGGTAATCCTTGTCGGCAATCTTTTCTAAAAAGCCGTTATAGTCCATCAACTTAGAAGTAAAATTCTCTGAGTCTTCCTTGTTGGTTGGGTGCGGGAAGGGGATATGGCCGCTGAGGTTGTAATACTTCAAGCCCCGCTTCCAGACCAATTCTAAAAAAGCGCGGGTGTCGTATTTTTTGCCTACCTGATCGAAGAAGTCCTGCTTGTCGCGGATGCGCTGTTTGCGTTTTTCCTGTTCAGCAATCAGGCGGTCGGCATCGCGGTAGCAAGCGAAACTATAGAGCCGTAAGGCTTCGGTGGGGTCTTCGAGAAAAACGCCGTATTTCATCCAGAGAGGGCGGTTTTTATAGTCGTCAATCAACCGCTCATAAAACTCCGGCGGCGCGCCGATCTCGCCGATCAAATTCAAGAAGGCCATGTTCATGGCCACGTTCGAAAAGCGGTCCCACTTGCGGCGGTGGCCTTCTTTAAAGGCTCGCTTGAGCATCGCATCCATCTTATCGTAATAACGATGAGGATCCGAACCGGCCTTGACACCCTTCTTGTAAAGCACATAACCGATTTCCCGTTCGACCTCTTGGTGCCCCAGCATCTTAAAAAGCTGGTAATTCACGATCTTGCCCCAAACATCCAGCTTGGGGTGGTTCTTATCGCCTAAAAAGAACAGAGAGATCGGGAAGCTTTTACCGATGTTGGAATCGGCCACTTCTTGGATCCGGCGGCGGATGCGCCGGTCGGTCATGTTGGGCATGCGGGGTACTTCTTGGACATAAGAAAAACCCGCTTGGGAGACATCCCCGACGGTGTAATTCTTCTGGCCCACTTGCACCGAAATACCCAACATATTGTTGGAAATCAGGTCCAAACGCTCGACGCGGTCTTTGTAGAAATAATGACCGAAGGAAAGGCGCTCCAACTGGCCTGGAGGGCTGTACTCCTTTAAAAAGTCCTTGAGCGTTTGCAACGCCATTTTTCTCCCTGGGGGCTGTTAACTTCCGCCATTATGGGGATAAGCGCTGGCTTTTTCAACAAAAATGCCTCAGCTGCGGCGGCGGCCACGGGCCTTGGGTTTCACCTTGGCGCGGGCGTCCAACAGTTCCACCGCCCTTTCCATGCTCAGGTCGTCAACAGACTCGTCTTTGGGGATCGAAGCGTTGGTTTTCTCATGTTTGACATAAGGACCATAGGGGCCATTAAAAATCGCCACTGGCTTGCCGTCGACAGGGTGTTCGCCCATCTCGCGCAGCGCCTCGGATTTCTTGCGGCGGCCCCGCTTCTCTTGGCTGAGCAGCTCCATCGCCTGGGCCATCTCGACGTCCAAAATACTCATCTCTTTGGGCAAAGTGCGGTAGTCTTTGCCGCCTTTAGGGTCTTCATGCACCACATAACTGCCGAAGCGGCTGATGCCCGCACGTACCGGGGCCCCAGTCTCGGGATGGTCGCCTAAGTGGCGGGGCAGGCTGAGCAGCTTCAGCGCCGCTTCCATATCCACTTCTTCTTCTTTTAGACCCTTGGGCAGCGTCACCCGCTTGGGCTTAGCCTTGCCTTCTTCGGCCTCGCCCAACTGGACATAGGGGCCGTAAGCGCCGTTAAACAAAAAGACCGGTTGGCCCGTGTCGGGATGGATGCCCAGTTCTTCGTGGCCCTTTTGCTGCTGCATCAAGATCAGGTCCACCTGCTCTTGGCTCAATTCGGCCGGGGTGATGTCTTTGGGGATCGAGGCGGTCTGGTGTTCTTCACCTTCGCCAATCTCTAGGTAGGGCCCAAAGCGGCCGATGCAGACCTTCGCGGTGAGGTCGTCAAACTGGATGCTACGGAATTCTCCGGGGCCGATTTCATCGGTCTTGCGGGCCGTCTTCTCGCCCAGGCCGTCTTTGCCGCTGTAAAATTCTTTCATGTAGGGCAGCCAGTCCTTCTCGCCCAAGGCGACTTCGTCTAAAACCTGCTCCATCTTGGCGGTAAAATCGAGATCCACCAACTCGGCGAAGTGGGCCTCCAACAGCCCCACGACCGCAAAAGCGGTAAAGGTGGGCACTAGCGTGTGGTTGACCACTTCTACGTAGCCCCGGTTTTGGATGGTGTCGATAACCGTGGCGTAGGTCGAGGGGCGACCGATCCCTTCGGCTTCTAGCTTCTTGACCAAGCTCGCTTCGGTAAAGCGCGCTGGGGGCTTGGTTTCGTGGTCTTTGGCTTCGACGCTCTTTTGGTCGATCATTTCGCCGGCTTTCATAGCGGGCAGGACCACTTCCTTGTCTTCTAACGCTTGGTTGGGGTCGTCGCTACCTTCGACATAAGCCCGGAAAAAACCGGGGAATTCGATGCGCTTGCCGCTAGAGCGGAACTGAGCGGCACCGGCTTCAAACAGCGCAGTCAAGTGGACCTGCTGGGCGTCTTTCATCTGGCTGGCGACGGTGCGCTTCCAGATCAGGTCATAAAGCGCCAATTCCATGCCCTTAAGGCCGGACTTGGCAGGCTCAATGAAGGTAGAACCCGCCGGGCGGATCGCCTCGTGGGCCTCTTGGGCTCCTTTGGACTTGGTCTTATAAAGGCGGGGTTTTTCGGGCAGATAGTCTTTGCCATAGAGCTTAGTCACACACTTGCGCGAAGCATCGATGGCTTGATCCGACAGGTTGACCGAGTCGGTACGCATGTAGGTGATAAAACCGCGCTCGTAAAGTGCCTGGGCGACCTGCATAGCCTGACGGGGGCTCAGGCGCAGCTTACGGTTCGCTTCCTGCTGTAGCGTAGAGGTGATGAAGGGGGGAGCCGGGCGGCTGGCCGAGGGCTTTTCCTCTAAGCTCAGTACCTTAAAGGCTTGCCCCACCAACTCGTTTTCCAGGGTGCGGGCCGCCTTCTCATCAAGCAGGCGGACCTTCTTGCCCTTCTTGAGCTTACCGGTATTTTCGTCAAAGTCCGCGCCTTGGGCGATTTTCTGCCCTTCTAAGGCATTTAACTTAGCATCAAAACGGGTGCCATCTTTTTCCAACTGGGCCACTAAGTCCCAGTAGCTGGCTTTCTGGAAAGCCCGGCGTTCGCGCTCTTTCTGCACCAAAACCCGTACCGCCGCCGACTGAACCCGACCGGCCGAAAGACCGGCGGCCACCTTTTTCCAGAGCAGCGGACTCAACGTGTAGCCCACCAAACGGTCCAAGATGCGGCGTGTCTCTTGGGCGCGGACCAAGGAAATTTTGATCTCGCGGCAGTTGGCTAAAGCCTCGGTAATCGCTTCTTTGGTGATTTCATGAAAGACCATCCGCTTGACAGGCACCTTGGGCTTAAGCTCTTCGAGCAGATGCCAGCTGATCGATTCTCCTTCGCGGTCCTCGTCAGTCGCCAGGATCAACTCGTCAGCCTTAGCTAACAGGTCTTTGATCTCTTTAATGATCTTCTTCTTATCTTTGGGCACCACGTAGAGCGGCTCAAAGTCCTTTTCAACGTTTACGCCTAACTGCGCCCACTTCTCCTTTTTGACCTTCTCGGGAATCTCAGACGCCGATTGGGGCAGGTCGCGGATGTGGCCCATGCTGGCGATCACCTCATAACCCTTGGGGAGGAAATCACGGATCGTTTTGGCTTTAGTAGGGGACTCGACAACGACGACGACGCTCATAGGGTCAATATGGAGGTTGATATATATAGTATAGATTAGGTAAGCCCATGAGATAGAACCCCTAAAGGGGAACCGTCAAGGGCCCTTCCAAAATCAGTTAGCTAACCGATTGTTTTATCTGGTATTTACTCTACCGCCTAGCGAGCCCCTTGAGGAACTCAGCGATCATCCTTAGCTTCCAACTCGGCCCAACGGGCGTAGAGCCCTTCTAGACGAGACTTGGCCGAGGTCAACTCGGCCCAATGGGTCTCTAAAGCTCCGTGGTCTTGGGCCATTTCTGGAGCGGCCAAGCGGGCTTCCATCTCGCTGATTTCCATTTCGGCCTTTTCGATGCGCCCTTGCATCTTGCTCAGTTCCTTCTGCTCGGCAAAGCTCAAGCCACCGCTGCTCTTCTTAGGCTTCTGTGCCGAAGCCGCGGCGGGCGCGCCCAAAGGGGCCGCAGGAACCTGGGCGGCAAACCATTGGTCAAAATCCGCGTAAAGCTGGGGCTCGGCGACCCCCAGGCCCAAGATTTGGGTGGCCACGCGGTTGAGCAGGGCCCGGTCGTGGGTCACCAAGACCACCGCCCCGTTAAACTCCTGAATGCTTTCTTCTAAGACCTCTAAGGCCGGGATGTCCAGGTCGTTGGTCGGCTCATCAAGCAGCAACAAATCGGCGGGGCGCAACATCAACCGGGCAATCTGGACCCGCGCCTGCTCACCACCCGAAAGCTGGCCGACCGGTAGCTCAAGCTGGCTGGGATCAAAGAGAAACTTCTTGGCCCAGGTGACGATATGTAATTCCTTGCCCTGATAAACCACCGACTCGCCGGTTTCGCTCAAAGCGTTGCGTAGCGGCAGGTCTGGGTCGAGCAATTCGCGGTGTTGGTCAAAGACCTCGATGCGTAGGTCTTCGGCGGTTTTGATGCTGCCTTCTATGGGCTTGAGTTGGTTTTGCAAGGCCCGCAGCAGGCTGGTTTTGCCACAGCCGTTCTGGCCCAAAAGCCCTAATCGACTGCCGTTGGTCAGTTTAAAAGCGACCTTCGAAAAGAGCCGCCGCCCGCCCATTTCCAGGCCCAAATTATAGGCCTCTAAGAGGCGACGGGTCTGGCGGCCGGTGGCCACAAAATCCAAGTCTAATTTGGGTCTAGGGCGGTTTAAGCCCTTTAACATCCGTAGTTCGGCGTCAAGCCTTCCGGCCTCATCGATCCGGTAGCGGGCTTTGGTGCTGCGCGCCTTGGGGCCCCGGCTGAGCCATTCCTTCTCGCGCCTTAATTTATTGGACAAGACGGCCTGACGGCTGATTTGGTCTTCTAGAAATTTTTCTTTGGCGCTTAAAAAGTCGGACCAATGCCCCTCAACGGCCAGGAAGCCCTCAGGGTAGTGCCCGCCCAGCTCGATCATCCGCTGGGGCACCCGCTCTAAAAGTTGGCGGTCGTGGCTGATCAAGACAAAGGCGAAGGTCGCTTGACGCAGCAGCTGCTCAAGCCAAAGGATGCCCTCTAAGTCCAAGTGGTTGGTCGGCTCGTCGAGCAGCAATAGGTCGGGCTCGGTGATCAGCGCCTTGGCAATGGACAGGCGCTTTTTGTAGCCCCCCGAGAGGCTGCTGGCCAACTGCTCGGCCCCGCTAAAACCGGCCTCGCTGATCCAGGCGCTGATCTTGTCGGCCTGGATTTCGGGGTCTAAGTCCAAAGGGGCTAATACCGCCGCCAGTTCGCTGCCCACGGTGGCCTCGGCCCCAAAGGCCTCGGACTGCGCCAGCCAACCGGTTTGGAGCCCCTTACGGAAGACCACCTCGCCTTCGTCGGGTGGGATCAGGCCCGCAAAGATCTTCATCAGCGTGGACTTTCCTGAGCCGTTGGAGCCGATCAGGCCCATTTTTTCGCCTTGATGGATGCCCAGCGAGATACCGCTAAACAGAGGCTCAGAACCGAAGGCCTTTTCCACGGCTCGGCAGGAAACCAATAGAGACATAAGGAGGGGGACCGTTACAGGGCGTCGTGGAAGTCTTTTTTATCTTGTTTGAGTCTGGCAATCCGCTCTTCGCGGCGCTTGGCGCGCCAACGGGAAAACAAAAAACCACCGCCGACCACGACCACTATCAAGCCGAGGGTCGCTAAGATTTCGTTCATCGGGTTGAAGTCTTCATAATACATCTGCATCGCCTTAGACCAATTGACCGCCAGAGCATCGCTACTCAACGCCGACCATAGGACCAGAGATGTCAACAGACCACGCCACATAAATTCGCCTTTAAAGAGTTTATCCTTAATTCTAGCAAAGCATTTGCGACTTGGCTAGCTATGCCTAGGCCCCCTAACCTTGAGCCCTTTTTTCTTCGCCTTGGGCTGCTGGTTGCGCAAACTCGCTTGATAGGCTTCGAGCCCCCACTGGAGCGCTGATGCCGGGTTTTCTAACACCTGCGGCGGGAGTTCGTGGTAAGGCATCTTCGAGCCGGACATCGGAGCAAAGGCCTCGGCCCCTTCGGCTTGATAAGCCGCTAAGTTCAAGGGGTCGGTGCGCAAAAAAATGCGGTCATCGCTGAGTGCGGCAAAGATCACGCCCTGAGAGTAAAGCCCCGCCCCGCCAAACATGCGCTTAAAAGTCAACTCCGGCATTTCGGCGAACTGATCTAGACAATAATCCAAAAAATCCTGACTTACCGCCATCAGGCCTCCAAATTAAAGCTACAAGTGCCCACCTCTTGCCCGCCGACCCAAACCGAAAGCCGGTGTGCACCAGGATACAGCTTGCGGGTGCTGCGCTGGGCTAAGACCAAACCTTTGCTCAGTTCCACCGAAGCGCCCGGTTCTAAGTCCCGTACGGCGAGTTTAAACATCTTGTCCGCCAATTGCCCCTTTGCTTTGCAGAAGCCTACCGCAAAATCAATGACTAGTTTTTGCTGGGTTTTAGCTTTTGACTTAAGTCGGAAAGAGAAGCGCATTTCCTCGCCAATTTTAAGGTCCTCTGGTCGCTGCAACCAATCCAGGCTGACCTGAGGTTGAGCCTCAAAGCCCATCAATCCCAAGGCACCGGGGTGCCCTTTTTTTATCAGGGTGCGTAAGGCATGGCCAGTGATCCAGCGGACCCGTTCGCTGGGACCCTGCTGGTGCCACCGCGACAGGAGTTCAACCGCCAAGTCCGGGTGGTCTTTGCTGACATCATTGAGGTGGTTGGCCACCGAACGGCGCACCAACAAAGCCGGGTCCTCCTTGAGGGCTTCAAGTAGGCTAAACAAGGGGCGGGGGTCTTTTTTGTACTGCGGCAACGCCGGAGTCCAGGGCAAACGCGGGCGGGTGCCCTCACTGACCAAACGCCGCACATGGGGGTTAGGGTCCTGGGCCCATTGGGTCAAAATCTTTAAAGTCGCCTCGGGTTGTTGGGTCAAGAAGGGGCGGATCGCTCCTTCGGCTGAAAAGCTCTGGGTCAACCGGTAAAGCGCCTGCATGGACGCCTCGAAGTGGTCCTGGCCGTGTTGGGCAATCCAATCGCCTAAAGGCCAACAGATAAAGCCGCCGTATCCTTCCAGGTTTTCACCCTCGATCTTCGGCGGCAAGGCGGCGACCAAGATGTCTAAGGCTTGCAGAAAATCCCCCGGCAAATAGGCCTCTAGACCCCGCACAATCACTTCGGCCCGTTCTTTAAAGCCTAGGGGCGGCAACTGGGGTGTTACCGATTCCACAAAGCCCTGGGCGTCAAAAAGCGGCCAAGCTTTTAAGAACCTTTGCGCTTGTTCTTGCACCACCTTGAGGTTAAAAACCTCGCGTACTTCAAACCGCTCACTCATCCCCCCTCCCTTTAAAACCAGAACATCGGTGCCCGATACAGCCTTTTCAGCAAACGACCAGGGGCCTTCACGAGCCAAACTACCCCTACCACGATGGCAAAAAACCACAAAGAGACCCCTTTAGGCGTCGGCGAATACCAAACGGGTACGGTACGGGGCATAATCAGTCCTTTCGTTTAAGCCAGTCGGGCAATTTAATCTTCCCTGGACCCGCCTGGGTGCTTTGGCCGGGTGCGGGGGCCTCGGGCGGCCCGGGTTCTGGGGTCTTACTAGGATCCGGTGACGCCGAGACCTCCGCCTCAGGCGCTTCACTCTGGTAGGGTTCCTCGTCTGCGGCGGCACGCGGGCTGGCGGTCTTTTGTTGGGAGCCATTAAACATCCGTTCGGCCGCCCCGCTTAGGCTAAAATCAGGTAGGGCCTCTCTGAGCCGTCCCATCGGCTGTGCCACCTGCCGCCCCACCTGTTTGGCCGCCCGGCCACTGGCATCCTTAAAGGACTCGATCAGTGAATAGATCACCGGCACCACGATCAACGTCAGCAGCGTAGCCACCGCCAAGCCGTAAACCACCGAGCGGGCCATGGGCTGCCACATCTGGGCCGAGTCGGAACCGAAGGAGACGATACCGGGGCGGTAAAAGTTGATGTCCATGCCCAACACAATAGGGATCAAGCCCAAAATAGTGGTCACGGCGGTCATCATCACCGGACGCAACCGCAGCATGCCCGAGAGCACCACCGCCTCGCGCATATCCCGCCCTTCGGCGCGCATTTGGCCGATATAGTCGATCAAAACAATGGCATTATTCACCACCACACCGGCCAATGAAATGATGCCTATCCCGCCCATCATGATCGACAGCGGGCTAAAGTGCAGGGTCCAGCCCAGAAACACCCCCATCAAGGACAAAAAGACGGAACTGAGGATAATGAAGGGCAAATAGACCGAATTAAACTGAGTCACAAGGATTAGGAATATCAGGAAGATAGCAATCATAAAGCTCTTCCCGAGATAGCTCTGCATCTCCTGTTGCGCCTCGTTTTCGCCCGTATAGTTGATCAAATACCCCTTGGGCAGCTCGAAGCCCTCTAAGCGGTCACGCACTTGACCCAACAAGGTGGCTCCCGGTACGCCTTCGGCATCGGCGCTGACGGTGATCACCGTTTTGAGGCCAATGTGGCGGATCGAGCCTTTAGCGGCGGCGGTCTTGATCTCCGCCAACTCGCTTAAGGCGATGCTGTCGCCCGCCGGGGTCTTGATATAAAGCCCCTGGATGTCCGTAATATTGGTCCGGTAACGAGGGTCTAAACGGACCACAATATCATATTCATCTTTACCCACCCGCCAGGTGGACACCTCGCGCCCATTAAAGGCGGTGCGGATGATGTTGGCCACCTGAGAAGTGCTCAGGCCAGACTGGGCCAATTTCTGGCGATCCATCAGAACCTGAATCTCCGAGCGGGTCGCCGACATGTCGTCTTCTAAGTTAACCAAGCCTTTGAGGTCCTTAATCTTCGACTGAACCGTCAAGGACAACCGCTTGAGTTGGGCCGAATCGGGACCCGAGATTTCCAGGTTGATCGGCTTTCCCGTCGGCGGGCCGCCCTGGGGTTTAGTCAGGCGCAGCAGAGCGCCCGAATATTGGTCCAGGCTGGCCCGGATCTCGTTCATGATCTCGCTAGGCTGCTTGGTCCGCTCTTGCCAGTCTGGGAAAGACAGAGTGATGTGGCTGTTGTGGGTCTCGCGTCCGCCCTGACCGCTGCTGCCTTGGCGCTGGCCCACATTGGCCACAATCGCTTCGGTATGGTCGTAATATTTTTCTAAGTCCTTTTCGATCTCTTGGACCAGATGGTCCGAGGTTTCAAGGGTGCTGCCGAAGGGGGCCTCTACATGCAAAGTCGCCGAACCGGGCTCTGAGGAGGGGAAAAACTCCACCCCGGCCTTAGGCAAGACCAAGGCAAAATAGATTCCCGCCATAGCAATCCAGGCGACCACCACAATCCCCATCACCTTCCAGCGATTGTCCAAGGCCCATTCGAGACTTTTGCGGTAGACTTTTAGAATCCGGCTCTTAGCGGCCATCTCGTCTGGGGTTGCCTCGTGGTGGGTGCCGTGAGACCGCATCAAGGTCGAACAGAAGACCGGGTTGAGGATCAACCCCACAAAGAGCGACGCCGTCAGGGTGATGATCAGGGTCTTGGGCAGGTAAGACATAAAATCCCCGGCAATACCGGGCATAAACAACAGCGGCATAAAAGCCGCTAAGGTAGTCAAGGTGGAGGTGATCACCGGAACGGCCACCTCACCAACCCCGACCTGGGCGGCTTCAATGGGCGTTAGGCCTTGTTCCATATGCCGGTAGATATTTTCGACCACCACAATAGCATTGTCCACCAACATCCCCAAAGCCAGCATCAAGGAGAAGAGCACCACAAAGTTCAGGGTGATCCCCGCCCAACTAAGCACAATAAAGCTCAGCAACATGCTGATGGGGATGGCCACCCCAATAAAGAGGCTGGTAGCCAATCCCATCACCAACATCAACGACCCCACCACAAAGATCAGGCCCGTATAGATGTTGTTTTCCAAATCGCTGACCATGCTGCGGATGCGTTTGGATTCATCGTTTAAGATGGTGAATTGGAGGCTGTCACCCTGGCGTTCCTGTTCTTCGGCGATAATCTCGCGGACCCGGTCGGCGATAAAGATGATGTTTTCGCCGCTCTTCTTAGAGACACTCAAGCTGACGGAGTCCATGCCATTGAGCCTAGAGCGGCTGGTCACCTCTTTAAAGCCGAAGCGAACCTGAGCCACGTCTTTGATGTAGATGGGCACCTGATTGGGCGCAGAAACCACCATCTCGCGGATCTCATCGGGCTGTTCGATCTCGCCGGGGACGCGGATCATGTATTTCATGCTGCCTAAGGTCAGATCACCAGCGGGGATGGTTTTGTTCTCGTTAGAGATGGTGTTGCTGACTTGGTTGAGGTCTAGGCTGTAATAGTTCAGTTTTTCCGGGTCTACCGAGACCTGGACTTCCCGCTCTAAGCCGCCAGCGCGCTTGACTTCCAAAACGCCGGGGATACCCTCGAGGCGGTCCTTGAGGTCTTCGGCAATTTCTTTGAGTTGGAACAGGTCATATTTACCCGCCAAGTTGACGATCAAGATCGGTCGCTCCGAGAGGTTCACTTCCGAGATGATCGCGTCTTCGGCGTCGCTAGGCAACTCGGGCATGACCTTATCCAAACCCTCGCGCGTCTTGGTGCGGGCGTCGTCGATGTCAAAGCCTAGATGGAATTCTAGGGTGATCATCGCGGCCCCCTCGGTAGAGGTGCTTTTGAGCTTTTTTAGGTTGTCTAAACCCTGTAACTCATTTTCCACCTTATGGGTGATCAGCGCTTCCACGTCTTCGGGGCTCGCCCCTGGATAAGGGATGGTCACGATCAACAAGGGGATTTGCACATCCGGGGCGGATTCGCGCGGAAGGGCCTCATAGGCGCTAAACCCCATGATCACCAAGATGAAGATGAAGATATACACCGATGCGGGCCGCCGGATCGCTAAATCACTGGGCAGAAATCTCATAAAACCCCTTTACTGGCCTGCTTGGTTCATCGACTTTAGCACCTTTACCGGCTCCTGATGAGTGACCAACTGTTGGCCCACCACCACCAAACGGTCACCAAAGGCCAACCCCTTTTTAACCTGTACCTCGTCACCCAAGGCGATACCGCTCAAAACGGGCCGACGGACCACCATCCCCCCGCCGAGCACAAAAACATAAGAACCGGTCTCGTCTTCCATGATCGCATCACGCGGGATGATCACCTGCTTTTCTAAGTTCATGGTGACCATCTTCACCCTCGCCAACATACCCGCCAACAGGGCCTGCTGCGGGTTATCAACCACCACTTCCACCGGGAAGCTGCGGCTTTTTGAGTCCGCTTCGAGGCCCAAAGACTGGATCTGGCCTTCAAAGACCCGGTCCCCCAGCGCGTCGAGCGTGACCACCACTTTGCGTCCTGGGGCGACATAGCCGATTTCCCGCTCCGGCACGTTGACCTTGGCCTTAACCTTAGACAGGCTCAACACCTCCAACATCGGGGCCCCTTTGCCTAGATATTCGCCCCGGTCCACCGACTTCTTCGAGACCACCCCGTCAAAGGGCGCACTGACTTGGCTTTTGTCCAAGTCCAACTGGGCCAATTCCATCTGTACTTGGGCCACTTCCTGGCGGTTTTTGGCTTGGGTCAATTTGGCTTGGTTGCTTAAGTTATTTTTAAAGAGCTGCGCCTCGCGCTCAAATTCGTCTCGGGCCAGCTCATAATTGGAGCGAGCTAACCGAAAGTTGAGGCCCAGACGCTTGGTTTCGATCTGCACCAAGATTTGCCCCTTCTTGACCGACTGCCCTTCGACAAAATCAGCCGACTCAACGGTGCCCGCCAATTCGGCGCTGAGGCTCGCCCGCTCCATCGGTTCAATATGGCCCATGTAGGTGGAATAATGGGTTAGCGGACGCGGAGCTAACACCAACACTTCCACGTTAGGCAAGCGCTTGGCTGGGGGCTCTTGGGCCAGCGCATTTTGGCACCAAAGGGCGGCCAGCAAAACCCCGAGGGCTTTATAATTCATAATGGGCCTCAAACTGGTCGGTTAACAGCATCAACTGTAGGTAGGTTTTTTCGTAGGCAATCTTCGCTTGAGCCAAGCTGATCTCACTGTCAAGCATGTCCTGGCGGACTTGATCGACCCGGTAGCTAGTGGTGTTGCCCAACCGGAACCTCGCGCGTTCCTTCTGGTACAGCTCTTGGTTCAATTCCGCCCCCACTTGGGCCAACTCAATGGACTGGCGGCCCAGCTCCAAGCGGCGCAATACCGCCCCCAGGTTGGCTTGAAGTTGGTCCTTGGCGTCAATGTATTGGGTTTCTAAGCTGTCGCGTTCTAAACGCACCTGAGCCAATTTTTCGTTGGGGCGGCGGTCAAAGAGCGGCACCGACCAAGTCAATCCCACGCTGTAGCCGACCAAACCAGCGTCACCCAGGCTGGAAGTGGCGGTGCTGGTGTCTTTGCCGAAGCCGTTGAGCTGGTACTTAAGCCCGAAGTCGAGGCTAGACGAAAGCCGGTCCTTGGCTTGGATTTCGTCGAGGCGGTTTAGCTCGATTTGTTCTTTGTAGAGCTTCACCGAAGGATCGGTGGCCAGGGCCTTTTCGACCAGTTCCTTGCGGTTGCCGGGCACCGGCTTGAGCTGGGGTACTTCGGTGGGTTCGTAGGCCACGTCCAGGTCTTTAAGCCCCAAAATGATGCGGATTTGGTCTTCAATCTGTTGGCGGTCGATCTGCGCCGAAAGCAGATTGCGTTCGGCCAGGGCCCGTTGGGTCTCGCTCAGCTTGACCTCGGTGGCGTCGATGGCACCTAATCGGAAACGCACCAAGTTGTCTTGGTGGAACTGGCGGGCTAACTCTAAGGAATGTTTGAGCGCCTTGATGCTTTCGTGCACCCCCACCAAATCCCAATAGATCGAGGCAATCTGCCCCAACAGGTCGCGGGTGCTTAAGTCACCTTGTAGGCTGGTGGCGCGGTAGTTAGCCTCGGCCCGGCGTTCCCCGTCGCGGTTGACCTCACCAAACCCCTTCAGCAAAGGCAAGGTTGCCTCGGCCACTAAGGCGTCGGAATAAATAGTTTGGTCATAGTCGCTCCAATCCCCGGCGGCGTCTCCGGCGGCGGCAATCGAAGAGAACTGGGTTAAGCTGCTGGCCCGTTGGTAGGTGAGGCCGTACTTAAGGCCCCATTTAGTTTTATGGCTCAAGCCCGTCGAAAGGACCTGCTGGTTGCTGCCCGTTAAGCTCAGGTAGTCCGAGGCACCGGTGGCACCGGTCAACAAAAAGCTCGAAGGGCTGACCGAACGGTTTTGCTGGGCGCTAGAGGTCCATAACACCGGTTCAACCCCTTGATTTGCTTCTTGATTGCGCCTAGCGGCCTCTAACTGATTGGCGATTACCGCCAATTGGGGGGCTCGGTCTTGGGCGATTTTCAAAACCGCCTTGAGGCTGATTTGCAGCAGGTCTTGCCCGTCCCTTTGGACCAGTTTCAGTTCCTTGAGGATCTCGGGGTCAATGGCGTTCATTTGGGCCTGGGCCGCACCCAGAGGGAGCAAGCAGAAACAACCCAACCACAGCCATGCTTTAAAGAAACGATCAACTGGCATGCGCCAGTTGCTCCATCCAACGTCCATAGAGTCCAAAGAGTTCGCGGGCCAAGTCTTCAGGAGCCTTTACCGGGCTCTCTTGGCGGTGGATGTGGATGTGGCTCAAGAAGCCTTCACGCAGAAGGTTCAAACCAAAACCAATCAGTTCAAGTGTTTCTGGGGCGATGGGCTTGCCCAAAACCCGTTGGATATTCTCCAATAGTTCAGCCTGTAAGTCACGGCTCATCTTCACTAAACGGTTATAAAAAACCGGGTCGTGCATGGCACGGTCGAAAATGGTGAAATACCCTTTGGCGGCGTGGTCGGGCTTGACTCCCGCCAAAATAAACTCGAAGAGGGCCTTGAAGTAATCTTCTAGGCTCTCACTGTTTTGGCTCCCGGCAATTTCTAAGACCGCGCGGGTCTTGGCCATCATGGTTTCGAAGAGGATTGCGTCGAGGTCTTCGAAATGGTGGTAGAGGCTGGACTGGCTCAGTCCGGCGGCACGGGCGATATTGCGAGTGCTCAAGCCTTTCACGCCCTTTTCGTCAAGCAGCTTCGAAGCGGAGGTCATGATCCGCCTGCGGGTGCGTTCGCCCTTAATCCTTCTCAGATCGTTCATCTTTTTCCTCAATCTGTTAAAGCAACTATCCGATCAATTGAACTGCTAAAAATATGCGCTCAAATTATACTTCGCACAAGGGACATAATGGGGTAGGATTTAAGGCTAAAGACTAAAATTTAAGGATTCTTGACTAATCCCCGGTGGCACCCGCTACCCCATATAGTCCCATTTCTATACCCTTGGCCTCCAGAGGTCATGAACCCTAGGTGAACTATTGTAACAAATTGTAACGGCTGGTCCCTATTTTAGCCCTTTCCTCTGCGCCCCGTTTGACCTATACTGCCGCCAAATCAGTTATCCAGCTCCTATGCGATTAAACCTTCTTGCCCTCATTTTATCTTGGCCCTTCTTGGCTGCCCCCCTTTGGGCCCAAGGCGTTACTGCGCCTTTGCTAGAGGAGGACCGCCTAGCTCGGCAGGCCGAAGCGGTAGCCGCCGAACAGGGGCTCCCGTTGTCGAGCCCGGCGCTAGTCAAAATCACCTGGGCCCCGCAAAAAAACCTAGGCCAAGGTAAGGTAGCCCAAAAATCCAAACGCCTGAGCGATGGTCGGATTGTACCCGACCTTACGGCTCAACTGGGCGGGGGTGGGTTTACCGCCCAGGGAATCCAAGTTAAGCTCAACTTCACCGGTCCTTTGTCGGATCAGGCGGCCCAAAAACTCCAATCCGCCTTGGCCCAGAAAATCGGCCCCTTGGCTAAAGGAGACTGGTTGGATTTAGGGGTTGCCCAAAGTACGGCACCAGCGGCCCCGCCAGAAGCCACGCCCGAAGAGCCCCCAGCGACCACCTCCGACTTAACGCTCAAACCGGCCAACGCACCCCGCTCTCTGGAACCCCTTCAAGATGAGCCCAGCCAAGAGCCCATCATGGACCGCGAGCAACCCTACCTGATCTGGGGTTTGGGCCTTTCGGTGGCCGCTGTATTGGTCTTGGCTCTATTCCTGCGCCGCCGTGCCGAAAGCCCCGAGAAAGACATGGCTCGTTTGGCGCACTTGAAGGTTGAAGGGGAGGTGGATTTTACGGAGCTCAAAGACTTTAAAGGGCTCTTTAAAGAAAATAGTGACCTCGACTTAGATAGCGTCAAAACAGACCTGTGTGAATTACTCCGCCTCCAACCCGACTGGGCCCGTGAACTGGCCGTAGACCGGGGCCCCAGGGGGCTCGCGCGGATCATGGCCGTCTTCGGCCCCGGCCGCAGCCAACAAGCCTTTGGCGAAGCCCTTGAAAAGCCGCGCATCGCCGAGTTGCTCAGCGAAGCAGCTGACTTGTTTTTTAGTCCCGAGGAAGAGAATAAGCTGCTGATGGAACTACACCAGCACTTTTTCTTAGATAAGTTGCGCCACCTAAAGGACGAAAAACAAAAGGCCCAAACTCAGCCCGCAGCCCCGGCAGAACCGGCCCCCAAAAAACCCGTGGCCCCAAGCCCCACGCCCCACGCCAGCCTGCCAGAAGAACAGAAGGCCTTGGCCTTCTTAAAAGACGCCGAAAGCGATGAAATCTACCGGTTGATCGTTGAGGAAACCCCCCTGATCCAGGCCCTGGTTTTGCGGCATTGGAACGGCGAAGCCGAGGCCTTGGCCGAAAGGCTGCAACACCCCGCTTCCCTAGCCGAGGAACGTAAAAAGAAGCGCAGCTTGGCGCCCGACCTGCTGGCTCAAATCGCCCGAGGCCTCCAGACCCGTCTTGAAGAACAACGCGCCGCCGCACAGGTGGACCCGACAGCCTTAGGCGAAGCCTTGCAAAAGCTGGAAACTTTAGGGCCCGTGGAGCGCGAAGAATTTATGGTGCGCCTCGAAGAGAAAGAAGTCGCCCTGGGGACGGCGGTTCGCCAATCTTACTTCCCCTGGGAAGAGCTACCTAAACTAGATTCTTTGTCTTTGCGTCGGAGCCTCTCGACCCTAGACCCCGAGGTGCTAGCACAGGCCCTTTTCGGCCTCTCCAAATCGTTGCAAGAGCCTATTTTATTAGCGCTGAACAGAGGCCCCCGTAGTGCCTTAATCCAAGGCCTACGCGAAAGGCCCCCGCAGAAGGAGCAGGCCCTTAAAGCCCGCGGACTTCTGGCCCAGGCTCTGTCTACGCTGCGCAAAGGGTTTTAGGTAGATTCACCACCGCCTTCAAAGCCCTTGCACCCCTTTTGCATTACCATCGAGGCATCCCTTAACCCCGATGACCGGAACCGTCAACTTGACCGGTTGCCCTGCTCAAAGAAAATGAAAATCCTTCTGCTAGCTACTCTATTTTGGGCCCTTTGGAGCAGCCCCTTGGCCGCCCAAGTGGCCACTGCCTCTCTAGACCCTTCCCACCCCAGCCTGCTGCCTGCCGCTCTAGCATGGCGCGATAGCGACGAAAAGGGTGAGCCCACCGACCAAATCAGCCTCAATGTAGCCAGTTGGCAGACCCACGGCTTGGGCGGCGATGACGCCATTGACTGGAACGGCTCGGGACAGCAGATCACCAGTAGCTTTACCCTCGGCCCGGTCCGGGTCGAGCCCTGGGTTGCCCGCAGTAGCACCGACCTATTGTGGCTTGAAGGAGCCAGCCATTGTGGTCAGGTCGATGAGGTCTACAACTGTAGCCATAAGTCCGCTGGCGGCGTCAGCCACCAGCAGGCCGATTGGACCCATTTAAACCTAGCCCTCCCGCTGGGCCCGCTCGGATTTGGCTTAGCGGCCCAGCACCAAGCGATCCACATAGACCAAAGCGCCCCGACCTATCAAAACAGTCAAAACGCCAGCCTCAGCTTGCGGCTCGCCGGACTGCTGTACTTGGCTGGTGGGGTAGAACAGGTTGAGCGGCAACGGCTCAGCCAAGCAGCCACCCAGTTCAACCGCAACTGGGCGGCATTAGCCTTTAAGACCAACGGATTTGCCCAGGTACGCATCGAAGCGGCCAGAGGCCAAGCGAACTATGCCCACCAAGGTACCGACCTCTCAACGCTGCATCCTGACGAAGAGAGGCAACGATTGGAATTGGAATTAAAAATGGGGAGGTTTTTGGTGGGGCTGCACAGCGAACAGATACAATTCGCCGAGGTGGCCGACCAATTTCAAGTGGAGCGTAGCAGTCAATTGCGCAGACTGACCCTTTCCTGGGTCCCCCAGAAGGGGTACCAAATCGGCTACCAATTCACCGACCACGTTTACGCCATGGAACTAGGCGGCGACCCTAGCCAAGAGGGTCGCAGCCAACAGATCACCATGGGCCTGCGGTTTTAGTCGCCGTGGCTGATTTCAGAAAGATCCTCAATATCCTGGTGCCGGATGATCGCGCCTTCAACCAAGTAAATCACATCCTCGGCGATGTTGCTGGCCAAATCGGCGATACGCTCTAGGTAGCGGCTGATTGAGGCATATTGCAACATGATCTTGACCCGGCTGGGGTCCTTTTGGATCTCGGTGGTGACCTGAGCAAAGATTTCTTTGTTCTGGTCGTCCACCTCGTCGTCTAAGTTGCAGACTTCGATTGCCAGCTGCGGGTCCATGTTGATCAGCGCGTCCAAGCTCATCGAGAGCATCCGCCCCACCTTTTCGGACATGCCCTTAATGTCGAAGGGTGTCTCAAAGTTAGACAGGCTGGCTAGGTCCAAGACACGTTCGGCGATATTGACCGAAAAGTCATTGATCCGCTCTAACTCATTATTGATCTTCAAGATCGCCACGATCAGCCGCAAATCGACCGCTACCGGCTGGTAGAGCGCTAGACTTTTGAGGCATTCTTCCTCAATCTCCAGCTCTATGTCGTTGATTTGTGCTTCCTCTTTGATCACCCGATTAGCCGTTTCCACATCGCTAATGATAGCGGCTTCGGAGATATCATGGAAGTTTTTCTCGACCCGAGCACTCATTGAGAGGATCATGGTCTTGAGCTTTTCGATTTCCTTTTGCAGATGAATCGTCATGTTGCTCTGTCCTTAGCCGAAGCGACCGGTAATGTAGTCTTCGGTCTGTTGGTTGGTGGGGTTGGTGAATATTTTTTGGGTCCGGTCGAATTCGATCAGTTTTCCCTCGTAGAAAAAGCCCGTGTAGTCGCTGACCCTAGAGGCCTGCTGCATATTGTGGGTCACGATCACAATAGTATAACTCCCGCGTAGCTCTAAAATCAAATCCTCAATTTTAGAGGTCGATTTGGGGTCTAGAGCCGAACAGGGTTCGTCCATCAATAAAATTTCCGGCCCGACTGCGACGGCGCGGGCAATGCAGAGTCGTTGCATTTGGCCGCCCGAAAGGCCCAAGGCGCTAGCGTCCAAGCGGTCTTTAACTTCCTCCCACAAAGCGGCGCGTTGCAGGCTGTCTTCGACCACCTCATCGAGCTTCTTTTTGTCGTTGACCCCAGCAATCCGCAAGCCATAGATCACATTTTCGTAGATCGACTTAGGGAAGGGGTTGGACTTCTGGAAAATCATCCCTACCTGACGCCGCAGCTGGATCGGGTCTTGGTGTTTGTCGTAAATGTCCGTGCCGTCTTCTAGTTCGATCTTGCCGGTAATGCTGACGATCCCCAGGAGGTCGTTCATCCGGTTCAGACAGCGCAAGAAAGTCGATTTCCCGCAACCTGACGGCCCGATCAGCGCCGTTACCTGGTGTTTGGGGATGTCCATATCCACCGCGAAGAGCGCCTGGGACTCGCCATAAAACAAGTCTAGGTCGCGTACGCGCATGACAGGAGTGAATTTGCTGATTGGGTCGCTCATAATATATTAGAAGGTTCGTCCGGCGAAACGTTTCTTCATCCGGTTGCGTAAAAAGATAGACGCGGAAGTCAGCGTGACCACCACGCCCAAGAGCAGCAACGTGGTCACGAAAACCATCGGTTTGGCGGCTTCAACGTTGGGCGATTGAAAGCCCACGTCATAGATATGGAACCCTAGATGCATGAACTTACGCTCTAAATGCACAAAGGGGAAGTCAGTATCTATCGGCAAGGAGGGGGCCAGTTTAACCACCCCGGTGATCATCAAGGGGGCTACTTCACCAGCGGCACGGCTCATGGCCAGGATAAAGCCGGTCATGATGCGCGGGCTGGCCATCGGTAATATCACCCGCATCAGCGTTTGGAACTGGGTTGCCCCTAGCGCTAAGGAGCCGTGGCGGATTTCTCCGGGCACCGAACCCAAGGCCTCTTCGGTAGCTACGATCACCACCGGAACGGTCAATAGCCCCAAGGTAGCGCTGGCCCAAAGGACCCCGCCGGTGCCGAAGGTCGGGTTCGGTGAACGCTCCGGGAAGAAGACCGCGTCGATGCCGCCACCGACGGCGTAAATAAAGAAGGCCAAGCCAAAGATGCCCCAAACGATCGAAGGGATGCCGGCCAAATTGTTGACCGCCACCCGAATCGCTTGGACCATCACCCCTTTGCGGGCATATTCGCGCAAGTAGACGGCGGCGATGACCCCTAAGGGGAAGGAGAACATGCTCATGATCATCACCAGCATCACCGTACCCACGATGGCCGGGTACAAACCGCCTTCTGTGTTTGATTCGCGAGGTTCGGCAATAAACAACTCCAATATTTTGGCCAAATAATGGAGGGTCTTCTGGGCCCAGTTCATCTGGTTGGGGTAATAGTAGCGGTGGATGTAGATCATGGGGATTTCGCGGGTCTTCCCCTCGACGTCCTCAAAGACCGCCACATGCATCAACGCCGCACTCTGCTCTACCCCTTGGGCATGGACCAACTTGTCGAACTCAAACCGGAGAGCCCGTACCTTCTTGCCCAATTCAATCAATTCAGGCCGTTCGGGTTCGTCAGGGTGGTGGTACTTGATGGCCTGGATGTCGAGCCTCACCGACTGCATCTCTTGCGAGAGACTTTTGATCTCGTCGTTGAGGCTTTCCAGTTTTTCTCGCGCGTTGGCAGCAGGCATGCGCAAGGCTTCCAGTCCGCCATCCTCGCGGGTCAGCGCCGGGCTTTGCACCCTTTTTAGGTAGCCGTAAAAATTGCCATATTCTTCGCGTTCTAAAGCAATGGCCTCTTCGGGATGCTGGGTTTCGGTCACATGCTTTGACTCAATCCACTTAAAATCCAAGGGATAAAGGTCCCGGTTGCCAATTTTAAGTTGGAAGCGCGCTTCCTTGGTCAAAGGATGCACCCCGGTCTGCTTGAGCTCGCCCAAATAGGTGCGCCCGTCTTCGGTCTTCACCTGTACCAAGTCCGCCGGCCACAAAGCCCCCAAGCCGTTGATCACCACGACCACCAAAAGGGTCAAGGCCATCAGCAGAATGCCACCGATACTGAGCGTGGAGAACCAGACGTTGTATTCGCCTTCGCGCCAAAACTTCTTGATTTCGGCTTTGACAAAGGCCTGTTGTTCTTTAGAATTCGGCATACTTCTTCCTCAAGGTATAACGGAATAATTCTGCCAGACTGTTGATTACGAAGGTGAAACAAAAGAGGATCACCGCCGAAAGGAACAAGACCCGGTACAGCGAACCGCCCACCGGCGCTTCGGGGATTTCTACAGCAATGTTGGCCGAAAGGGTCCGCATGCCGTTAAACATCGACAAATCGATGATCGGCGTGTTGCCGGTGGCCATCAAAACGATCATCGTTTCCCCAATGGCGCGGCCCATGCCCAGAATGGTCCCGGCAAAAAGCCCCGGCGAGGCCGAGGGCAACAACACTTTCCAAGTCGTCTGCCACCGACTAGCCCCGAGCGCAGCACTGGCCGCCTTTAAGGAGTCGGGCACGCTCGAAAGAGCGTCGTCGGTCATGGTAAAAATGAAGGGGATCACGATAAAGCCCAACGCGAAAGAGATAACGATGCTGTTGCGCTGGTCGTAATTCTTGGTGATGTTGTCAAAGATCCATTGTTTAAAGCTGCCGTCAAAGAGCCAGTCTTGCACCATCGGCTGTAGCCAGACTGACATGCCAATGGCCATCAGCAATAAGGGCATGGCCAGATAAAGCTCCTTTGACTGCTCGATCAAGCGGATCTTTAAGTTGGTCCGTAGCCGAGCCCAGGCGAGCAAAAACAGCGACAACAGGAGCGGCAGGATCAGGATAAACAAAAAGAAGCTCAACAGCCATTCGTCAACGATCGGAGCCAACCAAAGGGCCGCTAAAAAACCGATGATCACGCTAGGTACGGCGGCGGTGATCTCCACCGCCGGTTTGACGATCGCCTGGAAGCGGCGGCTGGCAAATTGGTTGGTGTAGAGTGCACCGAAGATGGCGATCGGCACCGCAAAGAGCATGGCATAAAGGGTGCCCTTCAGGCTGCCGAAGATCAACGGGATCAAGCTGAATTTGGGCTCAAAGTCATCGGTACCAGCCGAGGATTGCCAGACGTAAGCCGGAGCATCGTAGTTCTCGTACCAGACCTTACCAAAATAAACCTGCCAGCTGCCTTCGGGGTGCGGCGCGTCTACAGACCAGAGGGTTACCTTGTCTTGCCCGTCCATCGCCAAGAGGCCGTTACCCCGGGTCGAGAAAGCAAAGTGGGTGATCGGCGCCTGGGTCTCGAAACTGACCAAATTGCGTTCAGAGGTGGAATGATCCAATTCAATCTTGCCGTCGGCCAAAGAGAGCACCGATTTGTTGCGCAACGAGGCCGTCACTCTTTGGACCGGGCTGTTGAACTGGCTTAAGTCGTGGATGCGGGTCAGCTTCTTTTCGGGACTGCCTTCAGAAGCCGGGGCCATGAACCAACTGGTTACCTGACCAGCCGAGTCCCCGACCACAATCGATTCATCACCAAAGAGCAAGGCCAGATCGGTCAGTTTGCGGCCATCGTCAAAGGCCTGCTGTAGGTCCGAAAGACTCGGTTCTTCAGGGTCTTTGAGGCTCCAGAGCATCAGCTTACCCGTCTCGGTAGCTACATATAATTGGGTGCCCGCTTCATTAAGCGAATATGCACTGACAGGGTCTTCGGCATTGATGAAGCTTTCAAAGCGAGATTCGCTCACATTGCCCAAGAAATCTTCTTCTACCTTAAGGGCCACCAACTGCAACCGGTTATCGGGCAGTTGCGCCACCGCCAACAATCCGGCCCCAATAGCCCGCAACTGGACCTTGACCGGAGCGGCCGCAAAGGTGCCCACCGGCAGGCGGCGCACCACCGAGGCTTGGTGTTCCACCGTCCGGTGGTTGTCTTCGGCAAATTCGGTTTGGAAGCGGACCCGCACTAAAGTCACGGAGCCATCTTCAAAAAGCAGGGTGAAACGATTGGCTCCATAGGGGGCTGCTTGCAGCAGCTTGGGGCCTTTAGAGAAATCTACGTAATCGGTCTTGATGCCGCGCACCAGGTCTAAAAACGTCATGCGCCCATCACGGTCGATCCAGTATCCGGTCTCTAAATACTCATCAACCCCCAAGGCCAATGCCTGGGGGTCCGATGCTTTACGGGGCAGATCAAATTGGGTCAAAATCTTCTTCTCTGGCGTGAAGAAGAGCGGCAGCGTCTCCATCAACAACATGGCCAACATGCCGACCACGCAGACTAAGATCAGAGCCCCCCCGAAGGTGATGCCCTGCTTGGCCATGAAGTCGATTCGCCGATTGCGACGGAGTACCGCCAAATCCATAATCTATCCCCGTTTTAATGTAGCAGTTGAGTTAGTCCAGTTGACTTAACTGGTCTTCTACTAACTTGGTGGTCAAAGGCAAATAGCCGTCTTTGATCACGATTTCCTGGCCTTCTTTAGACAAAACGAACTTCAAGAATTCGCGTACCGTCTTGTCCATGGGCTTGTTGGGTTCTTTGGCAACATAGACGTACAACATGCGCCCCAAGGGGTACTTCCCGCCCAAAACGTTCTCATAATTAGGCTCATAAGCGGTGCCGCCCTTTTCTTTAGACAAGGCAATGGCTTTTACCCCAGAGGTCTTGTAGCCAACACCGGAGTAACCAACGCCACCCAAGTCTTCAGTTACGCCCAAAACCACCGAAGCCGAACCAGGCTGTTCTTTAACGGTCGCTTTGTAGTCGCCTTTGAAAAGCGCGTGCTTCTTGAAGTAGCCATAGGTGCCCGAGGCTGAGTTCCGGCCATAAAGGCTCACCGGGCGCTTGGCCCAACTGCCGTCTAAGCCCAACTGACCCCAGGTGTTGACTTCATGAGCAAAGCCGCCCTTGCGGGTGCTGGAGAACATGGCGTCCACTTCCTGTAGGCTCAAGCTGTTAATCGGGTTGTCTTTGTTGACGTAGACCGCCAACGAATCCAAAGCCACGCCGACGCGGGTGGGCTTATAACCAAACTTCTTTTCAAATTCTTCTTCTTCCTTGGACTTCATCTTGCGGCTCATGGGCCCCAACTGAGAAGTACCGGAGATCAAAGCCGGGGGAGCCGTAGAGCTGCCCTTGCCTTCAATCTGGATGTTCACGTTCGGGTACTTCTTGCGGAAGGACTCGGCCCAGAAGGTCATCAGGTTGTTTAACGTGTCTGAACCAATCGAGTTCAGGTTGCCACCGACACCAGAGGTTTTCTCATAGGTCGAAATGCCATCTTCTACTTTCATTTTTGCCATCACCGGGCTTTGGGCCAAAAGGACCATACCCAGACCAAGCAAAGCTGCCTTAACGGTAGCTGATTTCATGTTTCCTCACAAAAGGGGTTTGCGGTATCGATGCGTAACGCTAGGATGAAAACACCATAGGTTGACCGCCACCCCTTGGGGTTCGGTTTTTGTCAACTAGTTGTAAAATCTTTAACCGCCTGTTTTGGCGAATTGCTTGTTGTAGTCTAGTTTAACGGGTTCCAATGGGATGTAAGATTAATGTAAAATTTCCTGCCAAAACGCTAAAGGGTGATGCCCTCTGGGCGGGCCGGAATCGGGGCCTTGGCCCCCAAAGGTAACAGATGAGCCAGACCAATCGGTTGATTTTGGGGGTAAGCGGCGCTTCGGGCGTGGTCTACGCTTGGCGGATGTTAGAACAGCTCCAGTCCTTGGACCTAGAGGTGCATCTAATTTTAACCGAAGCTGCCCAGACCAATATCCGCCTGGAAATGGACCGGGACCCCAAAGACTTTGAGGCCCTGGCCCACCGGGTCTATGACAACCGGGACCTGACCGCTGCACCCGCCTCGGGTAGCTTCTTGAACTTAGGCATGTTGGTGTTGCCTTGCTCTATGTCTAGTTTAGCCAAGATCGCCGGGGGCCAAAGCGACAACTTACTGACCCGTGCCGCTGACGTGGCCCTTAAAGAGCGCCGCAAACTGATCCTTTGCCCCAGAGAAACCCCCTTGAGCCTAATCCATTTGCGCAACCTCACCACCGCCACCGAAGCGGGGGCCATCATCTGCCCAACCATGCCCGCCTTTTACCACCAACCCCAAAGTATCAACGATCTAATCGACCAAAGCCTAGGCAAGATTTTAGACCTCTTAGGCCTAGAGCACCAACTCTTTAAACGCTGGGGCGAGGCATGAGCACCATTGAGATCAAGGCAGTCGCTAAGCGATTTGGCGACACCCCAATTTTGCACGGCGCGGACCTCTCGATCCATTCGGGGGAATTCATGGTTTTCGTGGGGCCTTCGGGCTGCGGCAAGACCACGCTCTTGCGGTTGATCGCCGGGCTAGAGGAAGTCAGTTCCGGACAGATAGAGATCGGCGGGAAAGACGTGACCCACCTCGAGCCCAAGAACCGGGGCGTCGCCATGGTCTTCCAGAACTACGCCCTCTATCCGCACATGACGGTCCGGGGCAACCTAGAGTATCCCTTAAAGATCCTTAAGCTCGGCAAAGCCCAGCGCAACGCCAAGATCGAAGAGGTGGCGCGGATGTTAGAGATCGAGCCGTTGCTGGGCCGTAAACCCGGTCAACTTTCAGGCGGACAGCGCCAACGGGTGGCCATTGGCCGCGCTCTGGTACGCGAGCCGCTGGTCTTTTTGTTTGATGAGCCCTTATCCAACCTAGACGCCAGGCTACGCGAACAGATGCGCCAGGAGATCGGCAAGCTGCACCGCCGCTTGGGCCGCACCAGTCTTTACGTCACCCACGATCAAGCCGAAGCCATGACCCTGGCCGACCGGTTGGCGGTGATGAACGCCGGGGACGTTTTACAAGTCGGCCCGCCCTTGGAGCTTTACCAAAACCCCAACTGCCTCTTTGTAGCCCAATTTTTGGGGCACCCGCCGCTGGGCGTGTTGCGCGGAAAGGCCGAAGGAACAAGCTTTAGCGGTGATTGGGGCAGCTTTACTCTGAGCCCAGAACGCAGCGGCCTGTTGACCCTAGGCATCCGCCCCGAAAAACTATCGCTCAAGGCACCGGCTAAGCCCCACATCGAGTTGCAGGGCCAAGTGACCTTCTTCGAGCACTTGGGCCGAGAAGTCCACGCTGAATTGGAGCTAGCCCCCGGTGAACGGCTGTGGATGGTCTTAGAGGAACAGAACCTAACGGTGGGCCAAGCATTAACCGTCTATGCCGCCGAAACCGACCTACTCTTCTTCGACACTGCCAGCGGGAAGCGGGTTTAGGCCTGGGACAGACTCTGCTCCTCGGCCCCATCAAAATATTTTTTGACGTCACCAATGGGCTGGAGCGGTTAACCACACCGCCCAAGAAAAAACGAACGATATTTGACGCTACCCTATCGAATACTCTATCGTAAGATAAAATGCCTATCGATCAGGAGCGCTTATGGACCATGTTACGGTTTCACCAAAGTTTCAAGTTGTGATCCCCAAGTCCGTTCGTGAGGCTATGCACCTCAAGGTCGGTCAGAAGTTGCAGGTGATTCCTTACGGAAATCGTCTGGAGTTGATCCCTGAGAAGCCGATTGGGTCCATGCGAGGCTTTCTTAAAGGGATGGATAGGACCTTAGACCGTGAAGAGGACCGGCTGTGAATCTGGTGGATTCCTGCGGCTGGTTGGAGTTCTTTGCAGAAGGCCCTAATGCCGAGTGCTTTGTAGAACCCCTACTGAAACCCGAAGATTTGCTGGTGCCTTCAATCACCCTGTTTGAAGTGTTCAAAGTGGTGCTACGCCAACGCGGGGAAGACGCTGCTTTGCAGGCGGTTGCGGCCATGAGGCAGGGGAGGGTAATGGATTTGACCGAGGTCATCTCCATCTTTGCGGCCAAGCTCAGTAGCGATTTAAAACTACCCATGGCGGACAGCATTATCTATGCGACAGGACAACTTGAAGGTGCAGTGATTTGGACCCAAGATGATCACTTCGCCAAGTTGTCTGGGGTTCGCTATTTTTTGGCTAAATAAAGGAACATCCCTCAAACAGGACTTTCCTGAGTTCGGGCCGCTGCGCTCTGAAGGCAAGAGGGAAAGAGCAGCTTTTTTTAAGCCGCGAAGGTAGTGGGGAACAGACGGCCCAATTAGGGCCGTCTAGAAAAAGACTAAAAACCGCGCACCTTGGTGAGGGCGTGGTCGGCGGCGGCGCGGACGCGGTCGCTGGGCTCTTTGGCCATTTGTTCTAAGATAGGGATGGCCTTCTTAGACTTAATATCTCCCAGGGCGTCGCAAAGCAGCGCCTTTTGCACGATTTTGGTCTCGTCGCCTTGGTATTCCTTGAGCTTGTCTACCGCCGGGTCTACCGCGATGCTGCCCAACTCGACCAAGCCTTTGACGATCATCACCGCCACTTCTTCATCACCAATCTGATCGATCAGGAAGCGGGCTACTTTGGGGCTGCGCAGTTCCACCAAGATCTTAAATTTCTCTTGGTTTTCCTGGGCGGTGCTGCGCTTAAAAGACTCGGTAATCGCCGTGGCCACCGAAGGGCCAATCTGCAACATCATCGCCCGGTACGCCTTCCAGTCGCCTTCCACCTTGGTGGCATCGAAAGCGACCACCAGCGGGCGCATGGCCTCGCTACCCAACTTGCCGAAGCCGGTGGCGATCCCCTCAAAGGTTTCGCCGCGTGCCTTGGGTGTTTTTTGGGTTAAGACCAGACCGGCCGGAATGAAGCCCGTGTCGCCGATGGCGGCACCAGCGGCCGCCCCGACCGTAGGTTCCTCATCGTCAAGCAACGGATACAGTGCCTTGGCGGCCCGTTCGCCACCAGTCATGCCGACCACCTGGGCCGCTTCAATCCGCACTTCGGGGTTGCCGTCTTTTAAAAAGCCCTGGGCAATTTCGAAGGCCTTGTCCTTATCACCCGCCGAAAGTGCCGACTTGGCATCGCCTAAGCCGGAACAACCAGCCAAGGCAAACATCATGAGCGCCATAAGCCCCCAAAGGAGGCCGCTGGCTTGAGTTTTCTTTAGTGAGTCCATACAAAAAACCTCTAGGTTATTCGGCCTGTTTGATAAAGACCAAATCGCGCACATTGGGGGTCACGATCGGCTCTTGGAACCGCATCTTCTCGCCGTCCAAGATTTCCATAACCGAATCGGCCAAGGCGCTGGGTTTGCCCTGATGGCGCACGTAAAGGATGGTCATCGGGGGGTCCACTTGGCTCAACTGGTTGTTGTAGTCGATGTACTTAAAGGTCGGCCCATCGAGGCGCTTGATCGCCCCGCGCAGGATGCGCGCATCACGCGAGTCGAAGCCCTGTAAGACCAAGTCATAGGCCAGCAGCTTGCCGCCGGTGGCATCGATAGTGGACATTTCTTTGATCACCTGGGGGATGAACTCTTCGGCCATCTGCTCATAGGCATCTTTGATCAAAGCACCCAACATGGCGGCGTTGTCGGTCTTGTCGCTACCGCGCCGGGCTACTTGCAGTTGGCTGTTGGCAAAGGCACCGCCGGTGGGGCTAGAGATGTTCTTGGCGGTGACCAAGACGTTCATGGCCATGTTGTCACCAGTCTTGGTGATGCTCATCACGTTCACTTCCACCACCACGCGTGCCAATTGCTTGAGCAGGCTTAAGCCCGTTGCGTAATATTCTTCGGCATTGGCCACCTGGGCATTGAGGGCGGCGTCTTCAGGACGGCTGCCTTGGACCATGGCCATAAACTGCTCTTTGCTCATCTGCTTAAACTCAGCGTTGCGTTTGGCATCGGCCGAGAAAGCGGTCACCGCATTGCGGTAGTCCATGGCCCGCAAGCCGCGCTGGTTCAGCGAGGTTTGGAGTTGGTTGAGCATGGCATTTTCGACGTCATTGAAGCGGAAATTGAAGCTGCCCAAGTCCAAGTCTTTGTTGCTGGTCACCACCGTAACCAGGGTGGAAAGGCTGGTGTCGATAACCCGTAGGTCCTTTTGCAACGCCACCAAGACGGCCTGACGGCTGACCTTGAAGCTGCCATAAACACCATAGAACTTTTCCATATAGATCTTGCGCTCATCGATCACTTCACGGTCTAGGATGTACTTGTCGATATTCTTGGACATGTAATTTTCGATCTGGCTGTAATGATCGTTGTACAGTTCGGCGGTCAGTAGTTCGCGGACCATGGCGTCTACCGCCTGTTTGCCGGCTTCTTCCATCGCCTGGGTACGCGCAAGCCGTAGGTCGTTTTGCTTGATAAAGGCCTTGGACTTAACGGTGATCACCCGCACGTCAGGGCTGTCTTCTTTGAGACTCGTACGCCCGGTCAGGTCGCTAAGGGTCATGAAGCCCGAGAGTTTGGGCGCTTCGGGACCGCCGCAGCCGATTAGGCCAAAGGCCAACAATCCCATCAACAAAATGGCTTTTGATTTCATAGAGCAATCCTTATTGGTTCCCAGATTAATTTGGTTCAACGATTATCCCATGGTTCGGTTGGAATTAAAAGGGACTTTTGGGGCGTAAATTTTTCGAAACGCCCAGGGAAGCCTCGGCGGCTAACGCAGCAGGATAGCTGCGGGCAATCAGAAAGAATAACCTAAAAACAATCCGCCGGTTGTGATCGAAGAGAGCTTGTACGAGGCAAACGCAAACCAGCCATGATGCCGCTATCCCAGAGGTATTTGGTTTCTAGCAGCATCAAGACGCTGGCCACGGCGGCGTTTGGGCTATGCCGAGCCCCGTCTGAAGTCCGCGCAAAGCCCCACTGATTAGAAGGAGTAGCCCAAAAACAAACCGCCCGTCGAAATGCTTCTGAACTTATAATCCTGGTTGTTGATTCCTTCTAAGGTGTAATGATAATAAAAATGGATTGGCAGGCGAACGCCGAACATGATTCCGCTATCCCAAAGGTATTTTGTTTCGGCCAGGAGCAGTACCCCTGAGCGAGTCGCAATAAAATCCCGGCGATCCGTTCCGATCACGTTTTTGCACTGCGCCCAATCCCAACCGACCCCAAGCATCCCGTTCCATCCGTTTAAATGCTCTCCTGAATGCCAGTTTTTGTCGATGCTGCCCTCCACAGCAAGGCATTCCCCGCTATGGACCGTCTCGGGAAAGGGATCGGAATAGTTAGCATCATAATAGCCCTGTTGGACTGCAAAGGTGGCTGAAATCGACGTCCAGAGCAAGTTAACGCCGCCGCCGGAGCCTGAATAATAAAAGTGTCGCTTATCGTCTCCCACATATATATTCATCGATGGTGCCCACAAAAGCCCGAAGGCGCGGACCTTCATTTGGCTGTTATCCTGTGCCTGGGCCTGATCATCTGAGCGGCTCCTATATACGGGCTGCACCTCTGACTGCTTCGCCAAGCCGTACCCCAGCTGGGCGGCTAGCTCGTCGAGAGACTTGCCGAGGCTCGTCAAGCCGCCTTTATGGTTCACCGAAGCGGCTGTGACCAACCGGTTTTGGGCGGTGTCGGTGAGTTTGGCACTGATGCGGTAGGATTGCTCGCCAGATTGAATCACCCTAACGGTGATCACCTGGGTCACCCCCAATGCCTTACCAACGCGCGTTATGCAGTCATCGGCGGCGCAAGCCGCATCCTTGGGGTCTGCGGCGTCGATCTCGGTGTCGCTCAAGAGATTGGTCACCCCTTCTTGCCTCAAGGCCCAGCGGAAATGGTCACCCCAGTTTTTTCGCTGCCCGGCCGTTAGCTGGTCGCTAAAGGGGTTTAATAGGGCGATCCGGCCTGTCTTAGGGGCTGGCGCGGGCTGAGTAGGACCAGACTGATAGACCGAAAAAACCTGGGCCAATACTTCACCGCTGAAGAAGTCCAACGCCTGGGCGCGCAGGACCGTTTGCCCGCTCTTGTCTTCGTAGGTGACCTGAAGATTGGCGACCTTCGCCCCATTGCCGCTGGCCCCAGTTTCAGTCGAAAGGATGGTGAAGCCTGCTTTTTTAAGATAAGGGATTAGCGCGCCAACCAGTTCCTGGGCCCTGGAGTCCACCTGTTTGGTCAGTTGTGAGCGCGCCTCAACCATCAGGGATTGGCGCGTCTTTAAAGCCTCTTGCTGGGCCAAAGTTTCGGCCAGTTTTTGGTAGGCCTCATTGGGGCCTTGAGCCCAAAGATTGGGCACCACCGCACCGAGCAACCAGACCACCAACAGTAATTTTCTCACGGAAATACCTATCAAAAAAGTTGAGCGCCCACAGATATTGCCGCCATTTATAGCAACCCAACCAGCAAAGGGCAATAGACCGCTCAATCGGGCCCTTGGACGTGATGGCAACCCAGTGGGGTGATCCGGCCAGAAAAACAAGCGGCCGACGGCTACTTTGCCGGGCTCCATCAACCAGACTTAGGGCCCGGTGCTTTACCTTTAAGATTGCCCAAACCAACCAGGATGCCCAGACCGGCCTTGGGGCCTAGATTCAGGGCACCCCACCAACGCTGCCTCCTTCAACATCATCGGCTGAAGGCCCGGTCCTTTTCGGCCCAGCACCAGGGCCCCGACTCTGTGTCCTGCCTGGGAATCCAACAAGCCGGAGCCAATTCGCCTAAGCGGACTAGACGTCTAGTGAGGTTTTCGGTTCGGTGCCGGATTCTGACTGGAGCTGTAATTGCTCGGCATATTCGCGGTCCACCGTCAGGATGTGGTGGCGCAGCCAATGGACCAAATATTTCGACATTTCTTCACCGACCCGGTCACCGGTCTCAAAGCGCTGCTTGAACAGCGCCACCGTCCGTTCAAACTGTCGGTGCTCTTTTAGATGGGCCTCTAGATGCTGGACCTTTTTGCCCATCATCCATTCTTCTTCAAAGGAAAAATGGATCAAAACATATTGCTCCAATTGACCAAAAAGCAGCTCTACCTGAGCCCGGCGGTCCTCACGGCCCAGCGCCGCTTGCAGCAGCCCCACCAACTCCACCAGCCCCCGGTGCTGGCTGTCGATCGTCGCGTTGCCTAGCTCCATGTCCGGGGTCCAGACCACCCCTTCGCCTACCGAACCTTGCCCCATATATCCTCCTTGGGTTCAAACAACCAGCCTCACCCCTCAGAGTAAACCCAGCGCAGCCCTTAAGAGCCAGAGAAAATATGGTAAATTTGGAAAACTTTGTGCCCCTGGATGGGGCTCTTGAAGACGAGAGGGGCTGATTGAGGATTATCTAAACCTTCCGGCTATTCTCCTCGCGCCCAAAACAAATCTTCATCTGGCAGCCTTGACCCGGCTGGCTGGTGATTTTTAGGTGGGCTTGGTTTTTTTCGAGCAGTTCCCAGACCAGCATCAGGCCGAAGCCGGTGCCCGGTTCCTGTTCGGTGCCTAAGGTGCTAACCATCAGTTCACCCCGTTGGTAGAGCTGGTCTATTTGAGCCGGGTTCATGCCCAGGCCGGTATCCTTAACCTCCAAGCAGGGCGAATCTCCGTCCAGAAAAGCCGAAAGAGTGATTTGTCCACCCCTCGGGGTGAATTTGATGGCGTTGGCAATCAAGTTACGCAGCACCGTGTCCATCATCGCCCGGTCGCCCTCAACGGTGAGCGGCTCTCCTGGCTCCACCAGCAGGCTCAACCCTTTGTTTTGGGCGGCTTGCAAGGCAAAATTGCGGGCCCCCAAGAGCAATTCGGCAGCATCCAAGCTTTCGGGATGGGCCGTCAACTGCCCCCGCTGGGACTGAGCCCAAGAGAGCAGGTTTTCTAATAGTCCATAAACCCTTTGGGCCGTGTCGGCAGCTAGGGAGCGCGTTTCAGGCTCCCAGGGGATTTCTTGCTGCTCCACGGCCCTTAAGATGGAGTACAAGGTACCGATAGGCCCGCGCAGGTCATGGGCTAAGATGCTAAAGATCCGCTCCTTCGCTTGGTTGGCTTGCAACAATTCGGTTTGGCTCTGTTGCAGCGCCTCGGTACGTTGGGCCACCTTGTTTTCTAATTGTTCGGCATGTTCCGTGGCTTGGCTCAACAGCGCTTGGCGGGCCATGCGGCGTTCCTGACGGACCCGCCGGAATTTGCCAGACAGACCCAGACCGAAAAGCCCCACATCCAACAGGGCCAAGAGCTCACCGGAAACCAGCCCAAACCGGACCTGCGGAGTCCAACCCAACTGGCGTGGCAGTACCAGCGCGTACATCAAGGCATATAAAGTGGCTGCCAGGGCAACGTATTTAGCTTCCGAATACCCCTGGCGGTATACATTCAGGCTGATCCCCAGGGCGCAAACAATTAGCGGAAGGGCCAGCAAGCTGATGCCGATCTGAAACTGGGCAAAAGTCACCCAAGGTGCGCTCAAGCCCCAAAGGATAAAAACCCAAAGCGCCCAGTTCGAAACCCGATGCCAACGAGGACTGCGTAGCTTAGATAAGGAAAAACTTTGGACAAAAGATAAGATCACCCAGACCACACCCAACCGCCAAAAGGGATAGAGCCACTGGATCAGTTCAGGATTTTGTGGGAAAAGATAAAAAGCTGCGTAGCCGGAAATGTAACCAAACACCCCCAACATCGCCAAGAGATAGGCCCCGTACCAAACATAGGTCCGATCTAAAAGACCAAATGCCAGCACGAGATTATAAAAAAAGATAAACAAAAAGCCGCCCATAAGAATCCCTTGAACCCAGCTAGCGCGGCTGCTGGCATCCCAAAATTCGCGCTCCGGCCAGAGCCAAAATTGTGCCTCCAGCATTTGTTCGGACTCGATGCGGAGGATCAGCTCATAGTCTTGATTGGACGCGAAGGCCAAGGGTACTAGGGGCGTTTGGTGGGCAATGGGACGCAGGCTTTGGGGCATTGAGCTGCCGGTCTCAAAAAACTGGATTTTATTGCCTTGGCGCAGCCAAACCTGCATCTTTTGGGTATACCAGACCGCCTGCTCCAGCAGCATGGGGCCAACCCTAGGCCCGGTGTGCAGGTTCAGCTTAAACCAAGCGGCACTTGAGTTAAAACCGAAGGAATAGGTGCCGCCCTCAGAGGCAGGTAGGGGCGCAAAGGGGAGGTCACGGACCGCTTCATAGCTCAGCGAGCCGTCTGGGTCTAAACGGTAAGACAACTGCGGGTTCAGCGCCACTTTCTGCCCGCTTCGCACCAATAAAGATGAGGGCTCACCTCCGGCCAGCGCTGGACAGGACAGACCCAGGGCAGCCGCACAGATCAGTAGCCAGCCAAACATCAGGGTTTTGTGCCAAGGGGTTGCCACAGAGAGACAAATAAGGAGCGCGTTAAGTTGCGGAGACCGTTTATATTTGTCGATCAATATAACCTAATGGTAGCTCCCGAGTACACCCCTTTTCGCAGATCCTGATCATAGCTTCGCAACGCCCTTGATCAGCCAACCCTTTTCCCGGACCTTTGTAGCTCAGCTTGGATCAAAAGGCCTGGATATGCTTGCGGTCCGAATCTAAGATATGGTGGCGGAGCCAGTGGTCTAAAAACCGGCGTAGCTCGACTCCGGCTTGGGGATCGTCGTCTTCGAAGCGGTGGATGAAGGCCTGCATTTGGCTCCCGAAGCGGCGGTGCTCGGCTAGGTGGTCTTGCACCCCCTGAATCCGGCAGTTGACCAGCCCCTTTTCCTCATACTGGAAATGCTCTTCGGCGTATTGCAACAGCGTCTCCAACAGTTCCCCCATGATTGGGCGGGCGTCGCTGAAGCGCAAGGTCGTCTCTAGACTATTGACTAGGTTGACCATGGTCTTGTGTTGGCGGTCGATTTCCGGCCGGTTGAGCTCAAAGGCTTGATTCCACTTCATTACAATCCTTAGTGCGGGGTAAGAGATTGTGCGTTGGCCCTAGCAAGCCAAAGTGGCTGCGGTGGCTAAGGGTCATTATAGGGCCAATAAGGGATTGGAATACAAGTCAAATGCAAGTCAAATGGGGCCGATGGCCAAGGGCCCCCGGTCTAGGGACTAAACATTTTATTTGGGTTCGCAAGCAAAAGGGCTCCCCAGAGGCCCAAAAGCCCGCTAGAATCGCTAGCCATCCCGCCCAGACTAGCTTATCCTAAAAAATTGTAAGACCACTTAACACCCCTCCAAGGATCGCTGAGCATGACCGCTTACTTACACCACCTACTGGATATTTCTCCGCTCAACTGGTTGGACCTGCTCTGCCTCTTCATAGCCGCCAGTTTGATTGGGTTAGAACGGCAGATTAAGGGCAAACCGGTGGGGATGCGTACCAGCATTCTGATCTGCTTGGGTACTTATGTATTTATCGCCCTAGGCCGCTCCCTCCCCCTAGGGCCCGGCTGGGGACAGGACCCCACCCGCGTGATGGGGCAAGTGATCACCGGCATTGGCTTTTTGGGGGCCGGGGTGATGTTTTCGCGTGATGGCGCGGTGGTCGGGGTGACCTCGGCGGCGGCGATTTGGATTTTGGCGGCCATCGGAGCCATTGTCGGGATGGGCCATCAATGGTTAGGCTTAAAGGTATCCATCCTGAGCGTCTTGACTTTAATGGGGATCAGCTGGCTCGAAAGCAGCTTTAAAGGGCTGCAAAAGGGCGTCTACGAACACCTCTACAGCCGCATCCAAGACCCCTCGGAACCGCCCGAAGACCCCTAGACCGCTGCCAAGCCGTTCCAAACCGGCGCTAACGGATTTCCCAGAATCCAAAACAATCCAACTATAACAACAATCTACAATCAACCTACCAGGGCCGCCCTTGACTTTGGCGAGTCTATGGTTCATCATTTCGCTAAAAGAGGAATTGTTATGAAACCACTGGAAAGAGCATTTAAATCCTTGGGCGATGCCACCCGGTTACGTATCTTAAAGATGTTAGAGGTCCGCCCGCTGTGCAATTGCGAGATCCAAGAAATCCTCAAACTGGCCCCCTCGACGGTGTCCAAACATCTGGGGTTGCTGCGCACCGCTGGTTTTGTGGAAGACGAACGCCAAGGGAAGTGGGTGATTTACCGTTTGGTGGAGCAGCCCGAAGACCCCATGATTTTGAGCCTCCGGTCGTTGTTACAGAGCTGGGGCGGCGACCAAGAACAAATCAAACAAGACCAAGAGGCGGCCCGCAGTACTCAAGGGCGCTATCAATGCGGAGACTAGATGAAGGTATTGATCCTTTGTACGGGAAATTCCTGCCGTAGCCAGATGGCTGAGGGCTTTTTACAAGCCTTGGCCCCCCATTGGACGGTTCGGTCCGCCGGAACCAAGCCTTCGGGTGCCGTACACCCGAAGGCGGTACAGGTGATGTCCGAAGCCGGGGTAGACCTTTCTGCCCATTCCCCCGAATCGGTTGAGCTTTATCTATCTGAACCCTGGGATTTGGTTTGGACCGTCTGCGGCGGGGCCAAGGAAAGCTGTCCTTCCTTTGCGGGGAAGGTCCAAAAGCGCATCCACATCGGCTTTGATGACCCCGCTGATTTTGTCGGCCCCGAAGCGGAGGTGCTGCAAGGATTCCGCCGGGTCCGCGAAGAGATCCAGGCAACCTGCAAACAACTGGTAACCGAATATGGAAACTAGCCTACCAAAACCCGTCACCCCTTGGCTGGTCGGCCTTGCGGTGGCAATTCCCGCTTGGGTAATGCTCTATTCGCAGCTAACCAACCTCGCCGACTTCTTGCTCGGCCTTACCGGGCTCGACGGGGAAAGCCGCCTGGGCGGGGCAGTCCACTTCTTCTTATACGACACCCCCAAGGTTTTTTTATTGTTGGTAGCGGTCGTGTTTGTCATGGGGGTGGTCGAGACTTTTTTTGCCCCCGAGCGGACCCGAGCGGTGCTGGCCAATAAGCCGATGGGGCTGGGGAATCTGCTGGCGGCCCTATTGGGCATTGTAACTCCCTTTTGCTCCTGTTCGGCCATTCCCTTATTCATTGGTTTTCTGTCGGCGGGCGTCCCCTTAGGGGTCACCTTTTCTTTCCTGATCTCCGCGCCGATGGTCAACGAAATCGCCCTGGCGCTGCTCTTTGCCATGTTCGGCTGGAAGGTGGCCGGGTTGTATCTGGTCATGGGCCTAAGCATTGCCACCCTGGCCGGGGTGGTGATCGGCAAACTTAAGATGGAAAAACACCTAGAGGAATGGGTGCGCAATATCCAGACCAACGCGGCACCGCAACAATTCTCTGCCCATAGCACCTGGAACCTACGGTTCGAGGCGGGCTTAAAACACGTCCAAGAAATCGTCGGGAAGGTCTGGGGTTATATCATCATCGGTATCGCCCTGGGTGCGGCGATCCACGGATATGTTCCAGAAGAGTTCATGGCTTCGATCATGGGCAAGGATGTTTGGTGGTCTGTGCCGGTGGCCGTCTTGTTGGGGGTGCCTATGTACACCAACGCGGCGGGGATCATCCCCATTGTCGAGGCCTTAATCGCCAAAGGGGCCTCCTTGGGGACCACCTTAGCCTTCATGATGAGCGTCATCGCCCTTTCGGCCCCAGAAATGTTGATCCTGCGCAAGGTGTTGAAGCCTCGCCTGATCTTTACCTTTGTCATCGTCGTGGCCAGTGGTATCTTGCTGGTCGGGTATTTGTTTAACCTCATCTTGTAGAGGTGTTATGTCAGAAGAACCGGTATTGCACAAAACCATCGTATCGATGGTGTCTTTAGCCGCCAATATTGCCGCCAAACACCCAAAAAACGGGCTTTGCCAGTTGGAGCGTCTGCGCGAATGGGGCATTCCCGAAAGCCAGCTTGAAGCGGTGGTGGAAATCGCCCGGCACATCCGCGACGAAGCCGCCGAAATCATGGACGCCCAATTCAACCAAAAAGCCGCCTTCGGGACCGCTGGTGAAGTCAAGCAACCAGAAAAAAAGGCAGCAGAGACAACCCAAGAATCTTGCTGCACCCCAACGGCGAGCGGGCAAAGCTGTTGTTAATCAGGAGAAGCAAATGAAAGAGATTAAAGTGTTAGGATCGGGCTGTGCTAACTGCAAAACCACCTCCCAAATGATCCAAGCCGCCGCCGAAAAGTCGGGGGTAGAGATCCACTTAGAAAAGGTGGAGGACATGGCCCAAATCGTCCAATATGGCATTCTGTCGACCCCCGGCGTGGTGGTGGACGGCAAGGTGGTCCACTCTGGGGGCCTACCGAGCAAAGAGGCCATCGCTTCATGGCTCCAAAGCTAACCCTCAGGGACATTATGTTAAAAAGAAAACGTAATGCCTTGTTTTTATGCACCGGCAACAGCTGCCGTAGCCAAATGGCCGAAGGCTGGTTGCGCCACCTGGCCGGGGACCGCTTTGAGCCCTTCAGCGCGGGCCTGGAACCCAAAGACGCGGTCCACCCGCTGGCCCTCAAGGCCATGGCCGAGGTGGGCATCGACATTTCGGGCCAGAAGCCCAAGGACCTAAAACAGTATTTGGGGCGCGAATCGATCTTGGTTTTGTTTGTGGTCTGCGACAAAGCCAAAAATGCCTGCCCTAGGATCTGGCCGGGATTGCCCGAGGAAAACCGCTTTTACTGGCCCCTAGACGACCCCGCCGAAGCGACGGGCGACGAAGAGAGCCAAATGCCGGTCTTCCGCCGGGTGCGAGACGAAATCAAAACGAAACTAGAACAATGGTTAAAAGACAATGAAACCTGAAGCTTCGCGCCAACGTAAACTCGGCTTTTTGGACCGGAACCTGACCTTTTGGATCCTGTTGGCAATAGCCGCCGGGGTGGGGTTAGCGGTGCTTGCTCCGGGGTTTTCCGGCTTGGTGGCCTCCTTGGGTACCGGCACGACCAACATCCCCCTGGCTTTGGGGTTGATTTTGATGATGTACCCCCCCTTGGCCAAGGTGAAGTACGAAGAGTTGGGCGAGGTCTTTAAAAACAAGCGGGTGTTGTTGCTTTCGCTGGTGCAAAATTGGCTGATCGGGCCGGTCTTGATGTTCGCCCTGGCGGTCTTGTTCCTGCGCGACCACCCCCACTACATGGCCGGTTTGATCTTGATTGGGTTGGCCCGGTGCATTGCCATGGTGATCGTCTGGAACGAGCTGGCCGGAGGGGACCGGGAATATGCGGCGGGGTTGGTGGCCTTTAATTCCATCTTCCAGGTGTTGTTCTTCTCCCTTTACGCCTACTTCTTTATGACGCTGTTGCCCGCTTGGCTGGGGCTTGATGCCTTTATTGTGGACATCACGATTGGGCAAGTGGCGCAAAGCGTTTTGATTTATTTGGGGATCCCCTTCGCCGCCGGGTTCTTGACCCGCAAGGGGCTGATCCAGGCTAAGGGAAAGGATTGGTACGAGCAGGTTTTCACGCCTCGGATCAGCCCGATCACTTTAATCGCCCTGTTGTTCACCATTTTGGTCATGTTTTCCTTCAAGGGCGAGGTGATCCTTTCGGTTCCGCTAGATGTGTTGCGCATCGCTGTACCTCTGGGCATCTATTTTGTGGTGATGTTTTTGGTTTCCTTTTTTCTTAGCAAACAGTTTGGCGCGGACTACTCCAAATCGGCGACCCTTAGCTTCACCGCCGCCAGCAACAACTTCGAATTGGCCATTGCCGTGGCCATTGGGGTGTTCGGCATCCACTCGGGCGAAGCCTTCGCCGCGGTGATCGGCCCCTTGGTGGAGGTGCCGGTGTTGCTCGCCTTGGTGAACGTGGCGCTATACTTCAAGAAGCGGTATTTCACCAACGAAGCGCCCGCGACCTAAAGGCCGCAGACCCCGAGGGGCCAAGCTCGGCCCCTCACACCCCTCAGGAGGACCCAATGGTTCGGATGTTCATGCTAGGTTTAGGCGTCTTGTTTCTTTCCTCGGCGGCTTGCGCAGAAGACTTGAAGTCCTATCTGCTCCGCTTCGACTATGCCGAACGAAAGGCCATGAAGATCGGCAGCGCCGAACTGACCGAGCTGATGACCCAAGGGCGCGTCCAGTTGGTGGACATTCGTTTCCATGAAGAGCATGAGGCGTGGAACCTACCCCATTCGGTCCACATCCCCTTAAATGAACTGCCCAACCGGCTGAACGAATTGGACCCCAAAAAATTGGTGGTGACCGCCTGCCCACACAAGGACCGCGCCGTCATGGCCCGGCTATACCTGACCACCAAGGGCTTTAAGGCCAAATACCTCGAAGACGGCTTGGTCGGTTTAGCAGAGCATCTGCGCGGCGACCGGGCCAAGGACTTCATCAACAACCGCCTCAAGGAAGGCCCCTAATCGGTCTTGGGTAACAGCGCGGCCAAGTCGCCCAGCCGGGCGTAAAGGTCTGCTTCGGCATATTGGCTGATTTACTGCTGCCAAAGGCTTAGCCAGTCTGCCAAATGGTCCAGCACCATCCCCGCCCGCTCCAACGCAAGCTCATCCCCTGACCGGTGGCGCTCGGCTAAGTTCAGATAAAAAAACTCCAATTCCGCAGCCAAGTGGACGGGGCGAAGCCGAAACCACAACCTCCCGCGAAGGGGGCGAATGGGTGAGCCTGCCTCCTGACGAGTTGAAACAAAGCAAAATCAAAGCTCAAGAAATGGCCCGCAACAGCTTGAAAAAGATGGAACGGGCGACTATCCGCCTGACCAGGGCGGACTTCGAAGGCATCAAAATCATGGCCGCTAAAGAGGGGATGGGCTATCAAACCTTGATCAGCAGCCTGATCCACAAATACCTCACGGGGCAGATTGAACCCAACTGAGCCTTGGTTTTAAGGGAGTTAATGGGGCAGTTTAAGCATCTCTTGCGCACCCTAACACTTGAAGTCCAAAAAAAAGGGGACTTTTCCTCTGGATGCTGGGCCCCGGTAAAAGGTATTTTATTCCCTGTCTCATGCTATTTGGGCATTGGGCCAGCAACTTACCTTGAACCTGCCTTAGGGCTTTGCTTGGGGCGGGTTTTATACCCGCAGCGTTGGGCAACTTCCAAGGCTAGCGCACAAACATTTGAATATTGTTTGCCAAATCGGTCCTGTAGCAGATTAAATTCCAAACTATCGTCCGAGGAGGAGGCCAAATCTGGCGCGGTAGGCAAAGCCTGCTTCAACACCAGGGTATTGTGGCGATTGGCCAATTCCGAAAGCTCCTTATGGTGGAGTCGGTACTGCCGGGTCCTCCGGTCCGTTTTATTGAGAATGAACCCAGCCAACTTTTTCTGCATCATCTGCTCTTTCATACTCCCGCCAGCGTAGTAAACTAAATTCAAGCTGTCCGTTAACGCGTTGACGGAGATCCGCGAAGGCTCTGTGGGGATCAGGATATGGTCCGCCAGCCGTAAGGTTGCCAAGGCCAGCAAATTGCGTTCGTCCAAGTTGGCCGGTAAATCAAAGAATACCGTATCAAAACCAGCCTCTTGCAGCCCATCAATAAACCAATCCATCCGGTCGGCAACCCGTTCGGGAGTGTTGTTCTGTTCAAAGTTCAAAAGGTCCGCCCGGTCCTGGCAGGCAACCCACAGGTCATGTAAGACCAATTTGCGAGTAGAAGGGCTTTCTAGTTTGGGCCTTAAATGAAGATAAGAGTCCAGCCCAGGTCCAGGCTGACCGTTCAAGTAACGCGTCAAAACGGTACCCGCTTGTCTTGCTCTGGCAACGGCGTCCAAGCCCAATAGGGTGGTGGCCGAAGAGGCTTGAGCATCCAAATCGATGACCAGAACCTTCATCTTCTGTTTTTTAGAAGCCGAAGACCCAGCGGCAAAATAATCGGCCAACAGGACCGCCAGGGTAGATTTCCCGACACCGCCCTTGTTATTGTAAATCGCTATTTTTTTCATCCCCTACCCAACTAGAAAATATTTAGGGCCTACTTACGGTTATTGTATTTCAAGGTCAAGCATCATAGTGACCCCCAATCGCAAAGATATAGATAGAGGATTCATCAAACCTGTAAACCACCCGGTCCTTTTGCGACAGCCGCCTCGACCAAAATCCAGACAACTGGTATTTAAGTTGTTCCGGCTTCCCCAAACCAATGGCCGGGTCGTTACGTTGCATCTCTTGTAAGATGTGGCAAAGATTCTTGTGCAGTTGATTGTCTTTGGATCTTAGCTTCTCGTATTCGGCCCAGGTGTTCCCTTCAAAGACGATGGATCTCATCCAGTTCCTTCAGAGTAGGACGGTAACCCCTTTCCTTTTGGTGGGATTCGAGGGAACTTTGGATTTGTTTCATCAGGCTCGAGTTGCTCAAAACCAGCAGCGTTTCCTGGTCCCGTTCCCAGTCCTCTTCGCTCACCACCACAAAAGCTTTTTCACTCCGCCTAGTGACCCGCAAAGCTTCATGATTGGACACCACCTGTTCTACACTTTCCTTGAGGTGGCTGCGGAATTGGTTGACCGACATTTCTCTCATGAGTCCTCCTATTTTTTATTAAGTGTACGGCTATCCCGTACAACTGTCAAAGAGAAGCTCAGTTTGCTAGCCACCAGCCCTATCAGGTTGTTTTTTAAGCCCCAAGTATTGCGGTAAAAGGCTTAAGTATCAGGTGCCCGTCTTTACCCTAGCAGGAACGCAACAATCAAGCCTCTGGTCTGCCCAAGGAACCCCAATAAATTCCCCTCTACCCAAACTCAACGAGTCCCGCTAGATTGGGAACTTAATCTCCAAATAGCCCGGACCATGCCGAAGACATTACCCGACCACATAGCCAAACAGCGAACCTTCGCCATCATCAGCCACCCGGACGCCGGTAAAACGACGATCACCGAAAAGATCTTGCTTTTTGGCGGGGCGATCCAGATGGCGGGCACCGTCAAGAGCCGCAAGTCCGGCAAGTACGCTACTTCTGACTGGATGGAGATCGAGAAGCAGCGCGGCATCTCGGTCACCAGTTCGGTGATGAGCTTCCGCTATGACGGGCACCACATCACCCTGCTGGACACGCCGGGGCACCAGGACTTTTCTGAAGATACCTACCGGGTTTTGACCGCTGTGGACTCGGCCTTGATGTTGATCGACGGGGCCAAGGGCGTGGAAACCCAGACCAAGAAGCTGCTGGAAGTCTGCCGGATGCGGCACACGCCGGTGATGACCTTCATGAACAAGTTTGACCGCCAGTGCCGCAGCCCCTTTGAGCTGATGGACGAGGTCGAAGAGGTGTTGGGCATCCAATGCGCACCGATCACCTGGCCTATCGGCATGGGTAGCGAGTTTAAGGGCGTCTACCACCGCTTTGAAAAGACCGTCACCCTCTTTAAGCCCGGCGAAGAGCGCAAGGCCTTTGAGCGCATCCAACTGACCGGTTGGGACGACCCCAAACTAGACGAAATCGCCGGGACCAGCTGGGGCAACCAGTTTCGCGAAGAAATGGAATTGGTCGTAGGGGCGGGCAACGTTTATGATCCTGCAAAATACCTAAGCGGCGAGATGACCCCGGTCTTTTTCGGCTCGGCTATGAACAGCTTTGGGGTCAAAGAATTTTTACATGGCTTTTTAGACTGGGCCCCGGCTCCCCAGGCCCGCGAGACCCAGGAACGGATCGTGGAAGCCGCCGAAACCAAGCTGACGGGCTTTATCTTTAAGATCCAAGCCAACATGGACAAGGCCCACCGCGACCGGATCGCCTTTTTGCGCATCTGTTCGGGCAAATTCGAAAAGGGCATGAAGATCCACCATGTTCGGCTCAACCGCCCGATCAAGCTAGCCAACGTGATGGGCTTTTTGGCCCAAGACCGTGAGTCCGTTGAAGAAGCCTACCCCGGCGAGATCATCGGCCTATACGACACCGGCCTGTTCCGCATCGGCGACAGCTTCAGCATGGGCGAGACGCTCAACTTCACGGGCATCCCGCACTTCTCGCCCGAACACTTTATGAAAGTACGGCTGGCCAACCCGCTCAAAACCAAGCAGTTGGAAAAAGGCTTAAGCCAATTGACCGAAGAAGGGGCCACCCAGGTCTTTAAACTAAACACCGGCGGGGCCTTGGTCTTAGGCGTGGTGGGGGTTTTGCAATTTGAGGTGATCAAGTTCCGGCTGCAAGAGGAATATGGTGTTGAGGGCGTCTTTGAGCCTGTAGGCTACCAACTAGCCCGTTGGTACCACTGCGACGACAAGAAGATGCTGGGCCAGTTTGAGTCCCGTTACCTAGCCCAGGTGGCCACCGACGTCGACGACCAGCCGATCTTCTTGTGCAACAGCGAATGGGACCTCGACTATGCCAAAAAGAAGTTTGAGGGCCTAGAGTTCTTTAGCAACTCCGACCACATCCCGGTCTGATCATTCAACCTCCCGTTGCCCGCCTAGGCCTTGGGCAAAGTGAAGGGGAGCCGGACGGACACTTGGGTTCCCCGACCCAATTCACTGGTCAACTCGATCGTTCCGCCCATCGCCTGAACCGTTTGTTTGGCGATGGAGAGCCCAAGGCCCACCCCGCCGTGTTTGCGGGTGCTGGACATGTCTACCTGGATGAAGGGTTCAAATACCAAGGCCTGTTTGTTGGCGGGGATTCCTAACCCGGTATCGGTCACGGTTATGGTCAGTTCCACTTGTTCGGCACCCAGGCTGCGGGTCTCGACCACAAAATCCACCCGACCCCGGTCGGTGTAGTCGATAGCGTTGCTCAACAGACTACCCACCACATGGTCCAACCGCCGCACATCGCCCACCAACCGTTCAGGTAGCGGATCGCCGAAGAGCTTTAAGTCAAATTGCAGCCCCTTGGCCGCAGCCGCCGAGCGGAAGAGGTTGCATTCGTTGGTAAAGAGTTGATTGGCGTCAAAGGGTTTGGCCACCACCAGGATACGCCCACTACGGCTGGCGGCAATGTCCAGGATATCGGCGATCTTGTGCAGGAGGCCGTTACCCGAATCCAGGATCATCTCCACAAAGCTGTGTTGTTCCGGGTCCAGTTTGGTGTCGAGCAGCAGCTGGCTCATACCAATCACGCCATTGAGCGGGGTGCGCAACTCATGGGACATATTGGCCAAGAAACAATCCTTCAACTCGGCGGCGGTCTCCAATAACGTTTTGGCTTCTACCAGTTCTTTCTCTAATTGTTTGCGCTGCATCACCTCGCCAAAAAGGTACTGATTTAGCGCCGTCAGCTCGCATCCAACCCGTTGACTTCTTTGACGATAGGCTCTAAGTTTCCAAAGAGCCAGCCCCAAGGACCCCAAAAACATCAGACCGCCTAATCCTATCAAAACATTTGTTTCCATGGTGCCGTATCGCTGGGCATGGGTTACAAAAATACCCTAAAAATTTGTAGGCAATATTTAACACAGCCCAAAGAATTTTGACTATAATTCCGTCTCATTTTATTCGGCCCCTGGGCTCGCGGTTTGGGCGGCGTCAAAGGCCCTGGGGCAAGGGGTGCGTTCTGGAAACTTCGGGTATAGGTTACCATCAACCCCTAGCGACAGTCCTACTTGACTGGACCCGGCGGAGCCGCCACAATTAGTGCTTAACCTCAACCTTCAAGGGAAGATGAAGCGACCTGTCTATAACTTCGGTGCAGGCCCGGCCATGTTGCCGGTGCCGGTGATGCAACAAGTCCAAAAGGAATTTTTGGATTTTAACGGCATGGGTGTCTCGCTGATCGAGATCAGCCACCGCTCGGCAGAGTTCGAGGCCCTTTTGGCCGAGACCGATGTCTTGATGCGCCGCCTGACCAACCTGCCGGATAACTACCAGATTTTATATGTACATGGTGGGGCCCAGTTGCAGTTTTCGGCAGTGCCGCTCAACTTGTTGCCCCTAAAACCGGCCAAAAAGGCGCTTTACGTCGAGACTGGCAACTTCGCCAAGGTGGCGCGGGTCGAGGCCGAGAAGTTTGGGGACATCCAAATCTTAGCCAGCGGGGAACCAGGCGGCTTTAAGGTGATCCCCCAGATCACCCCCGAGATGGTGGACCCGGCGGCGTCTTACGTACACATCACCAGCAACAACACGCTCTACGGCACCCAGTACCACCAGTTCCCCAAGACCGGTGAGGTGCCTCTGGTGGTGGACATGACCAGCGAAATCCTCTCGCGGGTGGTGGACTATTCTCAGTTCGGCATGGTTTACGCCGGGGCCCAAAAGAACCTGGGCCCCAGCGGGATTTCGGTAGCCTTTGTGCGCGACGACCTGATCGGGCACGCCCCGGCAGATTGCCCCAAACTGTTGGACTATGCGGTCTACCGCGACAACCACAGCATGGCCAACACCATCAATACCTTTGCGGTTTATATGATCAACTTGGTCTTGAAGTGGGTGGAGCAACAAGGCGGCGTGGCGGCTTTAGAAAAACAAAACCAAGCCAAAGCCTCACTGCTATACCAGACCTTGGACGAAAGTGATTTTTACAGCAGCGTGGCCGACCCGGCGCACCGCTCGATCATGAACGTCTGCTTCAACCTGCCCTCAGAAGAACTGCTCAAGGCCTTTGTGGCCGAAGCGCAGGCCGAAGGGCTCTATGCCCTTAAGGGACACCGCGCCGTGGGCGGGGCCCGGGCCTCGATCTACAACGCCATGCCGATTGAAGGCATCAAGGCGCTGACCGCTTTCATGAAGAAATTTGAACAAAAAAGGGGATAGATGAAATCTGCGTTGATCTTAGGCTGCGGGAACATGGGTTCGGCCATTGCCCAGGGTTTGTTGGAAAAACGAATCTTTGAGCGCCAAGACCTGACCCTGGTCGAGCGCCGCCAGACGCCGCAGACCTTAAGCTTAGAGGGTAAAGGGGTCAAGCTCTTGGCCCAGTTGAGCGATTTGGCCGAGCGCCCTGAACTGGTGATCTTGGCCGTCAAGCCCCAAGACTCGGGCGAGGCCATGGACCACTTAGCCGAGCGGGTGGGCCCGGAAACCTTAATCATCTCCATCATGGCCGGGGTCACGCTGGCCAAAATGCGCCAGCACCTACCCCAAGGCAAGCTGATCCGCGCTATGCCCAACACGCCTTCGGCCATCTTACAAGGCATGACCACCTTCTGCGGTGACCCAGAGGTCGGCCAAGAAGAATTGGCCATCGCCCAGGTGGTCTTGGGGGCTTTGGGTGTGGCGATGGAGGTGGAAAACGAGAGTTTTATCGACGCCAGCACCGCCGTCAGCGGTAGCGGCCCGGCCTATGTGTTTTATTTGGCCGAAGCGATGATGCAAGCGGCCCTTAACTTTGGTTTCGCTCCCAAAGATGCACGCCAGTTGGTCACCCAAACCGTCATGGGTGCCGCCACCCTGCTGGCCAGCAGCGACGAAGAAGCTGGCGACCTGCGCGCCAAAGTCACCAGCAAAGGCGGCACCACCGAAGCAGCCTTAAACGTCTTTGAGGATCGGGGCGTCAAGGACGGCCTGATCGCCGGGATCGAAGCGGCCAAGGCCCGGTCCGAGGAGTTGGGCCGGGGGTAGGGGAGTTCGGTCCCCCCGATAATTGTCAAATAGGCCGCTACAAGCGCATAATCCCGACTCAAATTTTACTTTAATTTTAAACTCTGCCTGGAAATATCGATGAAAATCGAAAGTATTCGGTTAAAAAACTTCAAAGCCTTTAAGGATGCCGAACTGACCAATATTCCTAGTTTTTGTGTTTTTGTCGGGGCCAATGGTGTGGGAAAAAGCACTATTTTTAGTGTTTTCGGGTTCCTGCGCGATGCTATGTCCAGCAACATCAATGCTGCGCTTTCCAGGCTAGGCGGAAGCAGGGGGTTTTCTGAAGTTCGGGCGCGCAATACCGAAGGGCCTATGGAGATTGAATTAAAGTTTCGTGACACTCCCGAATCACCTCTAATCACTTACTTTTTGCAAATAGATATCAACAACTCGAAAGCCTATATCGCCAGGGAAGTCCTAAAGTACCGCAGAGGGAGCGGAGGTCAACCTTGGCATTTTTTAGATTTCAGCAACGGCAAAGGCATTGCCGTTACCAATGAGCTTGATAAAGTAAATGATATAAAAGAGCTAGCAAGAGAAGAACAATCGTTGAAAGCCCCAGATATTCTGGCAATTAAGGGGCTAGCACAATTCGAGCGGTTCCCTGCGGTGGTGGTTCTGGGCGACCTCATTGAAAACTGGCACGTTTCAGATTTCCACATCAACCGGGCACGCCCCGAACAAGAAGCTGGCTATGCAGAACATTTATCCAAGGAAGGCGAAAACCTTTCTCTGGTTACAGAGTACCTGCACAAGAACCATCCAAAAACATTTGAAAAGATATTGCACCTATTGCAACAACGAGTGCCAGGTATCTTGAACGTAGAAGCAAAAACCACCGAGGAAGGTCGGGTTTTGCTCAAATTCCAAGACGGTGCCTTTGAAGACCCTTTTTTGGCGCGCCATGTTTCAGACGGCACCATCAAGATGCTAGCTTATCTGGTGTTGCTTTACGACCCTGCGCCTCACCCCTTGCTTTGTGTTGAAGAGCCGGAAAACCAGTTGTACCCCTCGTTACTGGTGGAGCTAGCCGAAGAATTCCGGTCCTATGCCCGGCGCGGTGGCCAAGTGTTTGTATCAACACACTCCCCAGATTTTTTGAACGCCACTACGGTGGATGAGGTTTTTTTACTGGTAAAAAAGGACGGATACACCCAAATCATTCCCGCCAATAGCGACCCTCAAATCGTGGCCTATATGGAAGAGGGAGATAAAATGGGTTATTTGTGGGACCAAGGTTTTTTCACTAACCTAAATCCATGAAGACCATTGCTTTCTTTTTAGAAGAGCTATCGGCAGAAAAGATGTTGGAAGGAATCTTACCTAAGATTGTACCCGAAGAAATTTCCATAAAATATATAAAATTCAATGGAAAACAAGATCTAGAAAAGAACCTATTAAAAAAACTGAAGCACTGGAACCTCCCAGATACCCATTTTGTAATCCTAAGGGATCAGGATCGAGGTGACTGCCTTCAGGTAAAAAGCAACCTACAAGACATATGCAGACAAGCTGGCAAAGAAAACGTTTTGGTACGCATTGCTTGCCGTGAACTTGAGAGCTTTTATTTAGGTGACTTAGAGGCAGTTGAACGGGCTTTAGACCTGCCCGGATTGAGCAGCCAGCAGGAAAAGAAAAAATATCGAGCGCCAGACAACCTCCAAAATCCCTGTACTGAGCTTGAAGCTTTAACTAACTTTCAATACCAAAAGGTTTCTGGCTCCAGAGAGATTTCACCCTTGTTAAACCTCTCAAACAATCGTTCAGAAAGCTTTAAGCAATTGGTTTTGGGCCTGCAACGCATGATCTCAAACCTCCCCTAATTCGCCCTTACCGCTCCTCATACGCCACCCGGGCGGCGATGCCTTGGGCGTTGAGGCCGCAGTCGAAGCGTAGGCCGTTCATGTGGCTGTCATCGGGGATGCCTCGGGCGGCGGCTTCGGCCAAGATGCGCTGGAACAGAAACTCGGCAAGTTGCTCCACGTCCCGGTGGCGTTTGTATTCTTCAATGGCCACGCTGCCATACAGGGGCAGCCAAAAGAGCATTTCGTCGAGCATCTCTACAGCCTTTTCGGTGTGGCCGAAGTGGGTGTAGTAGATGCGCGCCGGGTTTAACTCCTTCATGCGCCGTGCCGTTGCGGCCATGGCGGCGGGGTCAAACTGGACCGGCGTGGTGGCGGGCAGGCAGAGGCTAGCCCCGTGGGCCAGTTCGGCGTCTTTGTAGAGCATTCCGGCGGCGTCGCCGCTAAAGATCCCTTGGGACTTAGGGTCGAAGACAAAAAAATGGTGCAGCGCATGGCCCGGCGCATCGTAAAATTCCAAGACCCGGCCCGGCCCCACCTCTAAGCGGTCCCCGTCTTTCATGACCACCAGCCGCTCGGGGTCCACCGGCACAATCGGCGCAAAAAGCGTCTCGAACAGAGGCCCATAGACCTCACGGGCGCTGGCTTCAAGCTTGCTGGGGTCCGTCAAGTGTTGCGCACCGCGCGAGTGTACATAGATTTTGGCGTTGGGGCATTTTTGGGCCAGCAGGCCCGCGCCGCCGCTATGGTCTAGGTGGATGTGGGTGACGATGATCGCGTCTAGGTCGGTTAAGGCAACGCCCCTTTCTTCTAGGGCTTTGAGCAGGTTGCCATGGGCCCCCGAAGGCCCGGTCTCGACCACACACTTCAGGCGATCTAACAAGAGAAAGCCCGAGATCGGGTACTTGCCCTTTTGGTCGCTTAGCTCAACGCAGAACACGCCAAAGCCCAAGTCTGTACTAACGGCCATAAATCCCCTTAATGGATCGTTGATTTCGCCCCCCAAGGTACTCCAAATCGGCCCCGACTGACAAGCCAATTGCCGCCTTTGGTGGGACCTGCTAACCTCAAACCTCAACTTTAGGAGCAACCAAGAGATGTGGTTTAAGAAGAAAAAACGCCTGACGCACCTAGCAAAAACCTGCGGCTGAGCCGCTAAGCTAGGGCCGACAGGTCTGTCGGAAGCATTGTCGGGACTGGGCTCGACGACACATCCCCAGTTATTGGTCGGGACCGAAACTTCCGACGACGCCGGGGTGTATCAACTTTCGCCGACCTTAGCGTTGGTCAACACCGTGGACTTCATCACCCCCGCCGTAGACGACCCTTATATCTTCGGACAGATCGCCGCCGCCAACAGCTTAAGCGACATTTACGCGATGGGCGGCGAGCCCTTGACGGCCATGAACTTGGTCATGTTCCCGACCAAAAAATTGTCTTTGGCGGTCTTAAAAGAAATCCTGCGCGGCGGAGCCGACAAGGTGGGCGAAGCCGGGGCGGTGATCATCGGCGGGCATAGCGTCGAGGACGAAGAACCCAAATACGGCCTTTCGGTCACCGGGCAAGTCCACCCTGGCGAAATCTGGCGTAATAATGGGGCCCGCGAAGGAGACGCCTTGATTTTGACCAAACCGCTGGGCTCCGGCGTTTTGCTCAACGCGGTGCGGGGCAATAAATTTTCTTACTCGGCTTTGCAAGCGCAGGTGATCCCTTCTTTGTGCAAACTGAACCGGCTGGCCAAAGAGGCGGCCCAGGGCCTAGAAATCCACGCCGCCACGGACGTGACCGGCTTTGGCATCTTGGGCCATGGCCTAGAGATGGCCCGCGGCGCGGGCCTGACCTTAGAATTACAACATGCCCGCCTGCCCTTTTACGACGGGGCGCTGGACATGTACCAAAAAGGCGTGACCACCCGCAGCAACGGCGACAACCGCAAGCTGATGGAAGGATTTTTGGAGTTGCCCGCTTCGTTAAGCGCCGCCGAAGAAGAATTATTGTTCGACCCGCAGACCTCCGGGGGCTTGCTCTTTGCGGTGCCCGAGTCGATTGAGGCGGTTTTCATGCGCGGTCTCGCCCAAAGCGGGGTGACCGATGCGGTCTGCATCGGCCATTTCCGCAAAGGCCCGGCTAAATTGCGGGTTTTGTAGTCCCCTGGGCCAAAGCCTCTTGGCCCCAAGGCTTTGATCAGCTAATATAACAACAGCAGGGAAGGGATAAGTGCGTTCACTTCAAGGGTTGGGGCGATTGATTGCCAACCGCAGGGGATACATTTTAGGATTCACGCCCTCAAGCGTCGCTGCACTCGCTTAACGGGGCGAATCCAGCGCGGGGAACTGCGATTCTGGGGCTGCTTTGGATCCCAATTCTTTGTTCTTCCAGGGCCCGATGGAAGTCCCTCAAGGCGCTGGATTAGTTAGAACTTGCTCTTTTTGAGTTCAACTTTACCTTTTACGTCCCTTCGAAGGGGCTCCGCCCCCTCGCGGCGGCAAGCCGCCTACTCCCCCGCCAAGGGCCGATGGCCCCTGGACCCCGCTTGTTTTGTTCTCTTACCGGCAACAGTCATGCGACAAGCGCAATATTTTGAACCCTTAGAACACCAAAAGCTGCGCTGCCAGCTCTGCCCCAGGGCCTGCGTGATCAAGCCCGGACAGGTCGGTTTTTGCCAAAACCGCGAGAACCGGGGTGGCCAACTCTACCTCAATTCCTACGGCCTTTCTAGCGGCTTCCAGCTAGACCCCATCGAAAAAAAGCCGCTAAACCACTTTTATCCCGGCAGCGCGGTGCTCAGCCTGGGCACCATTGGCTGCAATTTGTCCTGTAAGTTTTGCCAAAACTGGGGCATCAGCAAAGAAAAACACTGGGACCATCTGGCCCGCCCGGTCACGCCCGAACAGTTGGCCCAGGCAGCAATCGAGGCGGGCGCGCGGAGCGTTGCGTTAACCTACAACGACCCGGTGATTTATGCTGAGTTTGCCATCGACCTAGCGGCGGCTTGCCGGGCCGCCGGGGTGGAGGTGGTTTTGGTCACCGCTGGTTACGTCAACGAGGAGCCGCGCGAGGCCTTGTTTAAAGACGTCTCGGCGGCGAACGTGGACCTCAAGGCCTTTGATGACCACTTTTACCACCGGCTTTGCGGTGGGCGGCTGAGTCCGGTCAAGGAGACGCTGGTTTATTTGGCCCAGGAGACGAAGGTTTGGTTGGAAGTGACCACCCTATTGATTGAGGGGGAAAACGATGATCCGGCAGAATTGGAGGCCATGGCCCAATGGATGGTTGAGGCCTTGGGGCCCCAGGTCCCCTGGCATATCTCAGCTTTCCATCCAGACCACCAAATGTTAGGCCACCCCAGGACCGGCTTAGAATCTCTAGACCGCGCTCGCCAGATTGGCCTGGAGGCGGGGTTACACTACGTCTACACCGGCAATGTCTACCACCCCGAAGGCGACGCGACCCACTGCCCCCGTTGCAGCGGCCTAGTGATCCAGCGGGACCGCTACCAGATCCTTAGCTACCAATTGGGCCCCGGCGGCTACTGCCGCCATTGCGGAGCCCAAGTCCACGGACACTTCGCCGACCAGCCCGGCGGTGCCAGCCCGGTGCCGAGAAGGGTGGATATTTAAACCAACGCCAATAAAGCAGAGCCACCGGAGGTGGACCCCCTTTGAAGGGATGTTCAGGGTAAAGATGAGTTCATAAAGAGCAATTCTTACTAATCCAGCGCTTTGAGTGGTTTTTCTCAGAGCCTGGAAGGAGCAGGGAATTGGGATTCAAAATAGCCCTAGAAGCGGAGCTCCCCGCGCTGAATTTAACCCGACAAGCAAGCGAAGCGACGCTTGAGGGCGTACCCAAGCACAAGCCCCCAATTCCCGCCGGTTTTTTCGGTTTAATTTCAGCCAACACATAATCCCCAAGCCCCCAAAATCGCCCCAAAAAAATTGACCTTTGGGGTTGGCTCTGGAAGAATCGAGAACAAACCCCAGGCCTGTAAACTCCCGGTTCTACCAGCTTTATGGAAAAATTTATCGTCAAGGGCGGCAACCAACTGAAGGGCGAAATCCGTCCCTCGGGCAACAAGAACGAGGCCCTGCCCGTTCTGGCGGCGGTGCTGCTGACCGAAGAGCCGGTCACCATCCACAATCTCCCGCACATCGGCGACATCGGCAAGATGAAGGAGATCTTAGAAGGCCTGGGCGTGACCATTACCTACAAGGGCGAAAACACCTACCAGTTCGACGCCGGCAAATTGGTCAGCCATGAGCCCGAAGCAGGCTTGGCCCGCGCCATCCGGGGTAGCTTTCTGCTGGCCGCCCCTTTGGCGATCCGCGGTGGCAAGACCAAGGTCTATGAGCCCGGTGGGGACGCCATCGGCAAGCGCCGCCTAGACACCCATATCCATGGCCTAGAGCAACTAGGCCTAAAGTTCACCTCCAAGCCCGGCGGGTACCAAGTCACCACCAAAGGGCTGAGCGGCGCGCATTTGCTGCTTGATGAGGCTTCGGTTATGGCGACCGAACATTTGGTCATGGCCGCAGCCCTAGCCAAGGGCACCACCAGCATCTACAACGCCGCCTGTGAGCCTCACGTACAGGGGCTTTGCCAGATGCTCAACCTAATGGGTGCCAAAATTTCGGGCATCGGCAGCAACCTGCTGGTAGTCCAAGGTGTCGAGCGGTTGGGCGGCTGTGATTATACCATCCAACCGGACCACACCGAGGTGGGCAGCTTGATCGGCTTGGCAGCAGTGACCAAGAGCGAAATTTTGATCAAAGACGCGGGCTGGGCCCATTTGGGACAAATCTTGAGCTACTTTAAGCGTCTGGGTGTTGAGGTAGTTCACCAAGGCAAGGACGATTTATTGATCCCGGCGAAACAAAAGATGGTGATCCAAAACGATCTGGACCAGTCCATCCCGAAGATCGATGACGCCCCCTGGCCGGGTTTTCCAGCTGACTTAACCAGTATCATGACCATCGTGGCGACCCAATGCAAAGGCACCGTATTGATCTTTGAAAAGCTCTTTGAAAGCCGCCTATTTTGGGTTGATAAGCTGATCGGCATGGGGGCCAAGATCGTTCTTTGTGACCCCCACCGCGCCGTGGTGGTTGGGCCTTCTTTATTGCGCGCCACGACGCTGACCAGCCCGGACATCCGCGCCGGTATGGCGCTCTTAATCGCTGCGCTCTGCGCTAAGGGTACCAGCGAGATCCACAACATCCAGCAGATCGACCGGGGCTACGCCGCCATCGACCAGCGCCTGAACGCGCTGGGTGCCGAAATCCTAAGGGTTTAGCCATGCTGATCACCTTCGAGGGCATTGACGGCTCCGGCAAGAGCACCCAAGTCACGCTATTGGAACAGTCCCTAAAGGCCTGGGGCACCGACGCGCTGCTCACCCGCCAGCCCGGCGGCACCGAAATCGGCCAGCAGATCCGCCGGATCTTACTGGACCCCCAAAACCGCAAGATGACCTCGACCACCGAGTTATTGCTCTACATGGCCGACCGCATCCAACATGTTGAAGAGGTCATCCGCCCGGCGCTCAAAACCGGCAAGCTGGTGTTATGCGACCGTTACCACGACGCCACCCTGGCCTATCAAGGCGGCGGGCGGGGCCTGGACCTAACTTGGCTGAAGCCCTTAGAAGACCAACTAGAGTTACCGGCCTTAACCCTCTTCTTCCGGCTCGCTCCCGCCCTGGCGCACCAGCGATTGAACCTGCGCAATCAGGCCAAGGGTGAGGAGCCCTGCCGTTTGGAGTCAGAGGAACGGGCCTTTTTTGAAGCCACCGACCATGCCTATATGCAGCTAGCTGCGCGGGCACCGGAGCGGTTCCTGGTGATCGACGCCAACCGTCCGGTGGAAGTGATCCATAATGAGGTGGTGCAAAAGGTTCTCAAGCGCATCGAGTCATGAACCGGGAAATCTTGGGACAGTCGCGGGTAATCGCTCAGCTCGAGGCGGCCCGTTCCGCCGACCGCCTGCCCTCGGCCTATCTTTTTTTGGGCCCAAAAGGCTTGGGCAAATCCAGTCTGGCCCGGGTCTTCGCCCAACAGATCAACTGCGACAGCCAAAATTCCTGCGGCCATTGTGACAACTGCCGCCTTTTCGCTTCGGGGGCCCACCCGGACTTTCTGGTCCTGGGGCCCAGCGGCAAGCAAATCAAGATCGCCCAAATCCAAGATTTGACCGCCAGCTTGGCGCTCAAGCCCTCGTACGCCATCAAACGTGTGGTCTTGGTCAAGCAGGCGCAGTTGCTGGGCATCGAGGCGGCCAACGCCTTTTTGAAGCTGCTGGAAGAGCCCCCCTTAGACAGCCTGCTGATCTTAACCGCCGAAGACGAGCGCGGCTTGTTAGACACCATCCTTTCGCGCTGCCAGCGCCTACCCTTCGAGCGCTTGGGCCCCGAAGACCTGGGTAAAATCTTGAGCGACCGCTTCTCGATGGACGAAGAGGCCTTGGCGTTGGTCTTAAACTATTCGGAAGGCCGAGTCCGCAAGGAGTTGGTCGAAAAGGCCCCGCAGCTTTTGGCGCTACAGGCCCAAGTGGCTCAGTTCCTCTACCGGCGCAACCCCGAAGCACTCAACGACCACTTCACCTGGGTAGAGACGCTGGTCAAACAGGATTTGGAGCGTTTCTTCTTAGAATTCCTGGCCCGCTGGTTCCGCGATCTATCCTGGGGCTTAAGTGGTCAGGGCGAGCGTAGCGGACGCCCCCAATTGGTGGAGCAACTAACCCAAAAAGGGGGTCGGTGGAGCCTGCAACAGGCGAGCGATGCCTTTGATTTAGTGTTAGAAACCACCAAGGCCGTCGAGGCCCAAGCGGGCCGCCAGTTGGCCTTAGAGGGACTCTTATTGAAGCTAGAACATTTGCAGCGCGGGGCTTTGGTGTTATGAAATGGCTGCTGCTGATTTTGGGTATTTGCTGGGGGAACAATGGCTTGCAGGCCAGCCCGCCAGACCTGCGCCCAGCTTATGAGGCCTATTCGGCGGCCCAATCGGGTCCCGACCAGTTGCAGGATGAAAGGTTGGGCCGAGCCCTGGCGGTCTTTGAAGCCGCCCTAGCCCAAGAGTCCAACGCCGTGCTTTGGGTCGATTTGGGGCGGTTGCACGAAGAGGCGGGCCAGCCCGCCTTAGCGTTACATAGTTATTTAAAGGCCCTCAAGCTCGACCCCAGCATAGATGCCGCCAGCGCCGGGGCCCAGCGATTGGAAACCCAATTAGGCCAACCGCCGCACGGCTTTAGCCTGTTCTACAGCCTGGGCCGCGTCCCCCTTTGGGTTTGGGGTCTGGGGCTTTGGGTGGCCGCCGCCTGGGCCTTTTGGGCAGGCCTAAAGCGCCGAAATTCCTGGGCCCTGGGGTGGGGCCTGTTGGCCTGTTTGTTTTTAGTGGGCTTGAGTCAGTCTGCTTGGCGCCCGCTTTGGCCCGGTGACTACCTAACCATCGAGGCCAGCGGACTGCGCGAGGGGCCGGGGATGGAATTTTCTACCGTGGAACCGGTGGCCGCCGGGACCAAACTTGCGCCCAAAGAGTTGGTGGGCCGGTGGGCGGCAATCGAGCGCGGAGACAAAACCCTTTGGCTACCCTTGGCGGTCCTGCGCCGGATTTAATAGGTGGTGGTCAGGTACACGAACTTAATCCACTGGGCAAAAAACTCGTTGCGGTGGCTGCGCCAACAGTTGACCGGGTTCTTAGAATCAAAACCCACCGGTTCGCCTACGTCGGTGCGGCCCAAGGCCTTATCCCGCAAATATTCCTCTAACAAACGCCCGGAATTGTATTCAGGGTGCCCCAAATGCATCAGGTAGCGCTGGTCGGTGGTCTCGAAGATGGTGTAACCGGCGTCTTCGGAATAGGCCAACAGATTTACTTGCCCCGCATCGCGCCATTTTTCCAGTTCCGCGTTGGGATATCCCGCATGGCGGCTTTGGGGCGTCAGGAAATAGTCATCCAAGTCGCCGGTGATGTTATGGCGCTTGTTGAGGTTTTTGTTGCGGAAAACACCGAAGAGCTTTTGTTCAAACAACTCCTTTTCGATGCCCACCATCTTAGCTAAGGCCATAGCCCCCCAACAGATCCCCATGGTGCTGGCGATATTCGTGCGGGCATATTCTAAAATCTTGCGTACCTCGTCCCAGTAGACAATCTGCTCAAATTCCAATTCTTCGACCGGAGCACCGGTCAAGATCAAGCCGTCTAAGTGCTTTTCAGCAATGGCCTCTTCAAAGCTAATGTAGAGGTTGGCTAAGTGTTGCGCGCTGCTGGACTTGTAGGCATGGGAATCCAGCTTGATCCAAACCGGATCAATCTGCAAAATCGACTTACCCAGCGGGTAGAGCAGGTTAAATTCGTAGCTCTTTACGTTGGGCATGATGTTGAGGATGCCGATACGCAAAGGCCGGATGTCCTGGCTGATGGCCTGTTCGGTGGCGATACAAGCCACGTTGTTGGCCTCTAGGGCCTTTTGAGCATGGTAGGCTTTGGGCAGGATGATGGTCATCTAGTGTTCCTTCTGAGCATGAGGAATAAAGCTAAGGCCATAAAGGGCAGGCTCAAGAGTTGCCCCATATTCAGCCACATATCCGCCTCAAAAGCGGCTTGGTTTTCCTTTAACCCTTCAATCACCGCGCGAGCGGCAAAGACGCCGAACATGGCCAAACCAAACAGGCGGCCCCCAAAGCGCTTGTCTTTGGACCGGGTATAGAGGGCATGGGTTACCGCATATACAAGCAAGTAACAGGCCGCTTCGTAGAGCGCCGTGGGGTGCCTCGGCAGTTGGTCCACCCGCTCAAAGACTAGGCCCCAATCCCCACCGGTGGGCTGGCCGACGATCTCGGAATTAAACAGGTTGCCCAGGCGGATCAACGCACCGCCTAGGGCTGCCCAGATAGATGCTCGGTCAAGGAGCCACAAAAAGCTGTAACCCTTCTTGCGTGAGAACCAATAGACCGCCGCAAAGACGCCCATCACGCCGCCGTGGCTAGCCAAGCCACCCTTCCAGACCTTTAATATTTCCAGCGGATGGCTCAGGTAAAATCCGGGCTCATAAAACAAACAATGCACCAGTCTAGCCCCGACCACCACACCGAAGATGGTGTAGCCCAACAAGACATCCAGGTCTTTAGGGTCGCGCCCTTCGGCACTGAACATTCGGCCTAGGCCGATGGAAGCAATATAAAAGCCCGCCGCGAAGAGCAGTCCGTAATAACGTAACTCAAAGCCGCCCAGATGCAGCAAGACGGGGTCAACATTCCAATGTAAGATCATGTCAGCGAGCTATAGGTGCCCAACAGCTTATAATGGATGCCCGCTCCGGAGAGGGCTTCCAAACAGGCGGCGGTGCGGTGGTTGTTGTAAAAATCGATAAAAAACCGGTACTGCCAAGCATGGGCCTTACTAGGGCGTGACTCTAAGCGGCAGAGGTTGATCGAGAAAACGTGAAACTCGCGTAGCAGCTCGAACAGCAGGCTATGCCGGTCTTCATGGGTTTCCACCACCAGTGAGGTCTTCTTGCGTTTAAAGTCAGGCTGGTAGGGGACCGGGATTCTCTTGACCACCGCAAATCTAGTGCTGTTATTTTGGTAGTCCTCAATCTGTTCAGCTAAAATCAACCCCTCAAAGCGTTCGTCTTGGTTAGCCACCACTTTGGGGATCACCGCGGCCCGCTTGCTGCCTTGGGGCTCAGCGGCAAACTGCTGGGCGGCGTTCATGTTTGAATCCGCGTAGATCACCTGGGCTTGGCTTAAGTGGTTGGCCGTAAAGGTCATGATCTGGTCAAAGGCGACAGCGTGGCAGTAAAACGACTCGATCTCCTCTAGGGGTACCTGCGAAACCAAGGCATAACTCACCGCAATCTGCAATTCGGCGATGATCACCACCTCAGATTCCACGAGGCTATCCTGAGCGGGGCCCACAATGCCCGAACTGCTGTTTTCAATGGGCAAGACACCTAAGGCCTTGGGGTCGGCGACCACCTCTTTAACAATCTGGGGCAGCGTGACCGTATAATCGATCCGGCGGATTCGGTCCCCGCCGACCAGAGTGGCGGCTTGGTTGGAAAAGGTGCCTTCAGGCCCCAAGGTAACGATCCGCTCATATCCTTCAAAAAGCTTGTGCAAAATATTTAAGTCTCTGGCAAAGCCCCTTACAAAGGAGGCTTTGCAAGCAGGCGGATTTAGCGTAACCTTTCGGCAACGGATGTGCTTAAACTAAACCCCAAGTTTCCTCTGAACGATGAACCTAGTCAACCCGACCTTTTTCCAGCGCGCTGAGCAGGTTTCCCCGCAGTTCTTGACCGCCGAACGGCCCCGTATTTTACAGATCAACTTGGGCCTCAAATGCAACCTCGCTTGTGTGCATTGCCACGTTCAGGCAGGTCCGAAGCGGACCGAGGAAATGAGTTGGGCTACCATGCAGCAGCTGGCCGAATGGGCCCAGGACCGGGGCATCCGCCAAGTGGACCTGACCGGTGGTTCGCCGGAACTGCACCCCCATATCCGAGACTTCGTTGACGCCCTGTCCCCCAAACCAGTGCAACTGCGGACTAACCTAACCGCCCTCTTGTTGCCCGAGGCGGCTGGCTTAGCTCAGTTCTTCGCCCAGCGCAAGGTGGGCTTGGTGGCTTCACTGCCCTGTTATAGCCAGCGCAACGTGGACCAACAGCGCGGAAAAGGCACCTTCGAAGCCAGCATCGATGCCATGCGGATGCTCAATGCCCTAGGTTACGGCCTCAACCCTGAATTACCCCTGACGCTGGTCTACAACCCTGGCAAGGCCACCCTGCCGCCCGCCCAAGCCGCCTTAGAGGCGGACTACCACCAAAAACTAGATCAAGATTTTGGCGTCCACTTCACTGGGTTGAGCTGCATCACCAACATGCCTATTGGCCATTTCCGCCGCCGTCTGGCGGCCGAAGGCAAGGAAGTCGAATACCTGGGGCTGCTGGCCGACAGCTTCAACGAAGCCACCCTCCCGGCCATCATGTGCCGCCATCAGATCCACGTCTCTTGGGACGGGACCCTGCACGATTGTGACTTCAACTATGCCTTGGGCCTGCCGATCTTAAAGGAGCGGAACCAGCTAGGCCAAATCAGCTTGGACGAGCTTGCCTCTAGGCCGATCCGCACCGGCGACCATTGTTACGGCTGCACCGCCGGAGCGGGCTCTTCATGCGGCGGTGCGCTGGCTGGTTGACCTCTGCGAGCTTTGCGGTTAGGCTGGGCGATCAGATTAATTCTTACCTATAACAAGCGAGTCCAGATGCTGTCGTTGATCCGTAACAACGTCCAATCCTTCTTCATCAAAGCCATAGTGGTTATGGTTGCGGTGGTGATGCTCTTTTTTGGCATCAGCAGCTACCAAGACCAAGGGGTCAACACCCTGGCCGATGTCGGCGACATCGAAGTTAAATACGAACAGTATTCGCGTGCCTACGATCAAGCCACTGAGCAAATCCGCAGCAGCTACGGAGCCAACGCCGACCAACTGATCCAGGCGATGAACCTCAAGGGCCAGGTATTGAGCCGCTTGGTCAACAGCGCCCTGTTGGTGAAAGCTGCCGAGAAAGCTGGATTGGCGGTGACCGACAAAGAATTGGCCGAGCGCTTAAGCGAAATCTCTATCTTCCTGACCGACCAGCGCTTCGACCAAGCCAAGTATCAGGAGTTCTTAAAAAATTCAGGATACAGCGCCGCTGAATTTGAAGGCACCTTACGCCGCGAGATTTTGGCCAACAAGTTAATGGCCCTGGTCAACAGCGGCCACTCGGTCAGCCGCGCTTATGTCGAGACCGTCTACCAACGCGACCAGACGGCGTACCAAGCCCTGGTCTTGCCCGTCGAACCGGCAGACTTAAAGATTTCGGCTCAGCCAACTGCCGCCGAGATCAAAAAGTATTACGACGACCATACCGAACAATTCCAGGCTCCGGCCCGGTTTCAGATCGAGTACTTTACCTACGGCCTAGCCCAAATCAAAGACGAGATCACCGTCAGCGACCAAGCAGCCGCACTGTATTACAAACAAAAAAAGGGCAGCCAATTCACCACCAAGCCCTCCTACCACTCACGCCACATCTTGATCGCTCTGCCCGAGCAAGACAACGCGCAAGCGGCTTCGGCGGCCCGCAGCAAGGCGCAAGAGCTATACAGCCAGCTACAAAAGAACCCCAAAAGCTTTGAGGCGCTAGCCAAGAAGTTTTCCCAAGACCCCGGTTCAGCTCAGCGGGGCGGAGATTTGGGTTGGAGTGAAGAAGGCCATATGGTTGGCCCCTTCGAAAAACAAGCCTTGGCCCTTAAGCCCGGCGAAATCAGCGCCCCCTTCTTGACCCAGTTTGGTTACCACATTGTCGAATTGATCGAAAAGCGCGGTGCCCAGCAGCGCCCCTTTGAAGAAGTGCAAGCCGAGATTGTCGCCCAGATCCGTACTGACAAGGCCCAGCGCCGTTTAGAAAACTGGAAAGCCAAGGCCGAAGGGGAGTTATCCAAAAAAGGATTGGCTACCTTGGCCGAGTCGATCAAACAAAGCCCCCAAACCAGCGATTTCTTTGACGAGCGCGGCAACCTAGCGAGCTTCGGCAACGCCGCCCCCGTCTATGCGGCAATCGAGGAAAAGAAGTCCGGTGATTCGGGGGTCTTGAGCCTAAACGACCAGCTGCTAGTTTACCAAATCAAAGACGTCAAAGCACCTCAAACCAAAAGCTTTGAAGAAGTCGCCGTCGAGGCCGAATTGCTAGCCACCAGCGCCAAAGAAAAAGAACTGACCCAAGCCAAATTGGCCGAAATGGAGCAGCAGATTACCAGCGTCGAGGCCTTCAACGCCCTGGCCCAGAGCCTGAACAAAAAACAACAGTCGATCCGGTTCCTTTATAAAGACCGCCAAATCCAAGGTCTTCGTGTGGGCCGGGACTTCCAACAAGCCCTATCTCACTTCGAAGCGGGTGAAGTGGGGTTTTTATCCCAAGGCAACCGAGGGTACGCGGTGCATTTGATCTCCAAGACCCCCGGCGCGGTGGACACAGACCCCCGAGGCTTGATGGCGCTGGAGCGCGAGTTGCAGCAACAAAAAACCCAAATCCTCCTCAGCGGGTTGGTTGAAGAACTCCGCAAGGAATTGGAAGTACGTTACAACAACCAATTATTGCAGCAATTGGAAATCTCAACTGGCGGATAGGTAGAAAATTCTTGCGATTGCGGGTGTTTAACGGTATGAAAACACACAGCACACCCGACGCTGAACCAGAATAAAACCCGAGGGACGTTATGGAAATTCTCGACCAGATTGAAGGCCGAATCAAGCAAGCGATGCAAACCATTGAGGGCTTGCAAAGCCGTGTCAAAGACCTAGAAACCGAAAAAGCTCTTTATGAAGAAAAGCTTGCCGGACTGTTGCAGCAAATGGACTCTGTCGGCGAAGCCGAAGCCCCTGAAGCTGGCAGCAATGGCGATGCTTCCTCATCAGAGAACGCTTTCGGGCATGATGGCCACCACGAGCACCATCACTTCTAGGCTTGTCCCCCTTTTGATTGCTGCCGCCCTTTTCTGGGGCGGCCTCCCCCAGCTAGCGGCCCAACCGCTGGTGACGCTGTTGGTACCCAAAAACCAACGCATCTCCGACGATTCCAACTGGTATGGGGCCTTTTTGGAGTTGACGCTGCGCGCTAACTTCGAACGGGCCGGTCTGCGCTTGAGCAGCTTTGAAGTCTCTGCCTTAGCCCCGAGCGGTAAGGAACCCGGCGACTTCTTGCTGGACGGTGCTTTCCAACAAGTAGGCCGGTTGACCTACGTCAAACTCCGCCTACTGCGCGCTGGGGTAGAGCGGTTGGTACTCGAAGAAACCTTTACGAAAAGCAAAACCGCCGATACCGTAACCCAAATGGCAGCCAAGCTTTTAGCGGCGATTGACGCCCAAGCTAAATGGCCGGAACCCGAATTTTATTTGGCCCCTGAAGTGGGTGAGGCCTTTTACCGAGCCCGCCGCCTGCGCTATGAACGCAGCACTCCGCCCAGTGTCGCCGAGGCCCAAGCTTTAGACCGGGCTTTTGGAGCTTCTAAGGCCGACGAGGTGGTGGTAGCAGAAGTGGCGACCCATTTGTTGCTCGCGGCCCATGGCGATCCCACCAAGGGAGGCTCATTGCTCAAGCGAGCGGACCGACTGTTGCGGCGGGCTTTACAAGAGCACCCCCAATCGGCGTCCTTGCTCTCGCTATTGGCGCTCGACTACCAGCTAAGCCAGAGCTATCCTAGTTTTGTAGAGAAAACTGCCCAAGGGGCCTTAAAACTTAACCCTGAAGACGACTTGGCGGCCCTCTTGTTGGCCCACGGAGCGGGCCTTAGCAGCGGATTAGGGAAAGAATCCATCAGCCGCTTTAAGCAGTTGAACCCTTGGGCCTTTAAGCAACAAGGCAAACGTCCCTATTGGGCGGGCGCTTTAGATAAAGAATTAGCGGCCCTACCGGGGGCCCAAACAACCCATTAGAACCATCCATGAGGCGATCCATAGTCGGTTTGAGCGCTTTGCTTCTACTAGCGGCAAGCTGCAACTATAACTATTACCAGGGCAGAGAGCTCGAATCCAAAGAGCGCTTTGAAGAGGCCAACTTAGAATACCAGCGGGCCTATACTGCCAGCCCCGGCGACGATGACTTTAAAGAGGCCTACCTCCGCACCGCCGAACGGACCACCGAAGAGTTATTGATCCGTTACCAGCGCTATATCACCGAAGGCAAAATGGACATGGCCTTCGCGCGGCTTGAGCAGGCCAAAAGCCTGACCCCGGACCACCCGGTAGTGGCCCAGGAACTACGCAAATGGACCCGGGTCTTGGTGGCTGGTAAAGTAGAGTTTGAGTTCGAAAGCCTCAAAAAGATGATCCCCCTGGCCGACAAGATGCGCCTAGTGGTCCGTTTAAACACGTCAGACCCCCGCAAGACCCTGCTGGCGACCATCGACAACCAGAACCAAACCTTCGCCGTCGAGGACGTGATCTACAACGTCAGCCAAAAGGACTTGATCTTTTACAGCATCAACGCCATCGGGGCGGAACTGCAAAAGCGCAACGAACGGGACAGCCGCTTGATCAAGTTTGTGGACCTGCGCATCCCCTTCCCCCAGGATGTACAAGGCTCGCTGAGCGCCCTAGATACGAGCCGCAAACCGGTAGAGCAAATCTACCCGGCTGGGGCCCTGGCCCAAGCGGCAGCAGCCACCCCCTGGCGCCCCCAGCGGGACCTTAGCTACCGCATGAACCTGCAAGACAATCAGATTCAGGTCAACAGCAGCAACGGAGAGATCGACTATCTACCGCAGATGTTATACGTCAACTCTGAGGACCGGCGCATCTTCATCGATTTTGGGGTGTTAGAATGTAGCCAAAAGCGCCAGGGTGGCACTTGGACCTTCCGCCGGATGGCCTCGCCAGAGCGCGAGTACCTAGCGGACCTCAAGAACAACTTGATCTTTTCGCCTTACTTTTACTTCCGCGAAGGGGCCTACCACTTCATCAAAGCTCAGGGATAAAGTCCTTCTAAGGCCCAAGCCCTTGACCGGCCAGCCGCCGCCTCAGCAAACAGCAGGGCGGTATTCGGCATTCGGGCGCTTGGGCTTTGGGTATTTGAGCTTCGCCGGATAGCCTCGCCAGAGCGCGAGTACCTAGCGGACCTCAAGAACCACTTGATCTTTTCGCCTTACCTTTACTTCCGCGAAGGGGCCTACCACTTCATCAAGGCTCAGGGATATAGACCTTCTAAGCCAATGGCGGCCAATAGTCGGCGCTCCATCGCCAGCATAGCCGCCTCTTCAACCTCGCTCTGGTGGTCATATCCCAGCAGATGCACCAGCCCGTGGGCCAAGAGGCGAAGCAACTCTTCTTCTAGCTCCAAACCAAATTCTTGGGCCTGAGCCTGGGCCACTTCTAGGCATAAAGCCAAGTCACCCAAAGGCTCTTGTGGGTCATCGTACCCAAAGGAAAGGATGTCCGTGGCTTTGGGCTGGCCGCGGTACTGGCCGTTCATTTCGGCAATGCTTTGGGGACTACAAAAGAGTAAGTTGACGGGCCGTGTGATCTGCGCGGCGGCCATCAAGGCCAAGGTCTTTTCGGCTAGGCCTTGGGTATCGAAGGGTTCGAGGTCCTCTTCGAACTGAATCTCTAACGGATCGCTCAAAAGGAGGCCCGGTGGCGGCTGGTCACCAGACCCACTTCGTCGGGATATTGGATTCGGTGGTGGTGGACCGAACGCAGAACCTGAGCGAAGCAATCTAGCGTATCGCGGAACATCTCCAAGGTCATGCCCGATTCATCTAACTGACCGTCCTTTAAAATCCCCCAGCCGACCTTCTCGACCATCCGGGCAATCAGTTCTTCGGTGGGTTTTTCGATGCTGCGGGTCGAGGCCTCGGCGGCGTCGGCCAACATGATCAAAGCGGCTTCTAAGCTTTGTGGCTTAGGCCCTGGATAGCGGAAGGGTTCGTCGTCTATGGGCGATTCACGGCCCAACTCGGCGGCCATCCGGTTGGCCTTTTCATAAAAATACCGGACCAAACTACGGCCATGGTGCTGGACGATCATATCCCGGATCAAGCTACCTAAGCGGTGTTTTACCGCGAGCGCGCTGCCTTCGGTGAGGTGGCCAATGATCTTGGCCGCCGAAGCGTATGGATCGTCCATCTCGTCATGGATGTTGGTGCTGTTGGCCGGTTGGTTTTCGATGAAATAATGGCTGTCTTCGCCTTTGCCTAGGTCGTGGTAATAGGCACCGACCCTTGCCAGCAAAGGATTAGCCCCAATCTTGGTGGCCGCGGCTTCGCTTAAGTTACCCACCAAGATGCTGTGTTGGTAGGTGCCCGGTGCCCGGAAGATCAGGTTCTTCAGGGCCGGGTGGTTCATGTTGGAAAGTTCCAACAGGCGCAGGTTAGTGGTGACGTCAAAGATCGCCTCAAAGGCGGGCAACAAGACCGAAGCCACCACCGCAGCCATGACCCCGCCCAAAGCACCGGAAACAAAATAGGGCAAAGACCAACCGCCAAGACCGTTTTTCTCGATCAGCATGATGATCAGCAACACCGGCATGCTCACGACCGACACTTTCAGCCCGTGGTTGAGCAATGAATGGCGCGAGTCGAACTTGGTCATCGGCAACGAGGCGATCATGCTGCCGACGATGCTGAAGAAGAAATAATAGAGGTTGCCTTGCAGCATGACGGTGACCAAAAGGCTGGTCAACAGGCCCGAAAGCAGTGCCGCCTCAAAGTTAATCAAGATCCCCACCAGCATACTGGTAAGCGCCACCGGGAAGAGGTAGCGATAAACCTCGGTATCCATCTCGGTATAGCGCATGGCGATCAAATCCGAGACAATCGCCCCGCCTTTGACCAGCAACATAGTCGAGACCACCGCCACCGCAATCAGCAGCAGCGACTTAAAAGAAACCCGGCCGCCGCCCTTGAGCTGCAAAACAAAATAGACCAAAACCAACAAAAACAAAACAATCAACAGATTGCCCAGCATTTTGGGCCATTTGTTGCCCTTGGCCATTTCCTCGTAATAACTTTGGATCATCTCGACCTGATGGGCCGTCGCCCGGTCCCCGGCGCGGGCGATCACCTCGCTCTTCTTGACCGAAAAGTAGACGGGGCTCATCTCGGCGACCAACTGATCCTTGCGCTTTTCAAGTTCCAGTTTATTGGGCGTGATGGTCGGGCGCAAAAGCTTTTGGGCTAAGATCACCGCCAAGTTACGTTTGTTTCCGCTTTCGTCACTGGTGAATATTTCGGAACCATGTTGGCGCAACAGGTCGCGGGCCTCGCTGAGCAGCAAAAACTGATCTGGTGAACTAAAGGGCTCGTCACCGCTGGTGACCAGATTGCGCAGCGCCACCTTGCCATCGATACCGTTTAATTCCACCTTTGAAGCGATGATTTGGCGGTTCTGCACGCCGGTCAACAGGGCGATCAAGTCCCGTTCAAAATCAATGGAAGTGAAGTCAAAGCTCAGACTGACCGGGTCCACTTCGCTGGGGTCGATGCCCAACGCATTGAGAAAATTACCGGCCATAGACTGACGTCGCTGTTCGATCACCTCGGCGGCGGCGGTCAATTCTTTTTGGATTTCTCTGAAGGTCTCGGGATAGCTTTTCAGGCCCTTCTGGTCGCGTTGCTGGTTTTCCTTCAGGCCACCCAAAATCCGCCCAACTGCCTGAAGGTCAGCATCTAGCTTGGACTTACGGACAAAGTTATTGGCGCTTAGCTGGGTTTGCCCGCTGAGGCTTTGCAACCTAGCTTGTAATAGTCGCTGGAACTGCCCATAGAAGCGGGCCTTGCGGTTGGTCTCTTGGAGATTGCGGTGCAGCCGGAAGTAGCCAGCGCCCAAGTCATGCCGCTTGCGCTTGGTGTGAACCACCAAATCGGCAATTTGCGCATTTTCATTGCGCGCCCCCTCAAAGGCCGTTTGGATTCGGCCAATGGTGCGGGCGAAAAGGTTGGGGTCGTAGTCGTAAACGGCACCCAACTCCTTAACCAGTTTGTCCCCCTTGAGGTTGGTGGAAACTTGGTCCGGCAGCAACATGTCTTCGGGGATGACAATGTTGGCGCGGATAATGTCGCCTTCTTGGTAAAGCTCGGCTTGCAGGACCACTCGAGGGCTGATCAGTCCGGTGATCAACACCGAAAGGATCAGCAACAGCAAAAACTTACCCAACAGCTTCTGCCGTTGGGCAGTTTCAGGCCAAATCAGTGGAAGAAGCTTGGACTTCTCCACCCATTCGGTGATCGGTTGGGCGAGCTTTAAACTGGCCATGGGGCGCTTTCCTTGGAAAAAAACGGATTTCTGGGCAGTCTAGCTCAGGGGGCTCCGAAAAGAAAGTTTGAAAAGATTCGGTGATTCTTTTCAAGATCTTGAATTGAAGTCCATTCGTCTTTCTGGTGGGCCTGATCGGAGCGTCCGGGCCCTAGGTTGACCCCGTCGATTCCGTAAACCGCCAACCGCGCGATGTCGGTCCAGGCCTGTTTAGATTGCACCGGCAGCTCGGTAGCGGCCAAAAATCGGGCGAACAGCGGGTTTTCGTCCACCACCGGGGCCGAGGGGCATTCGTCGACAAACAATACCTCGGGCCCCTCGCCGACCAAATCCAACAACTCCTGCTTGGCCAACTCCATCTCTTTGCCCGGTGCGAAGCGGTAGTTCAAGTTGAGTGTGAAGTGGCCGGGGATGCTGTTGCGGCGGTTGTCAGTAGTACCTTGGGTGGCGTTGATCACCTCAAAAAAAGGCAGACCACCGAAAACAACTTCCTTAGGTTTTTGCTCCGAAAGCCGCTTGAGTAGAGGCCATGCAGCATGCAACGCATTCTCCCCCTGCCAAGGCCGGGCAGAGTGGGCCGATTGCCCTTTGAAGGTCACCAGAGCATGTAACCCGCCCATACAACCCATCTCAATCCGGTTGTCGGTGGGCTCTAGGGCAAAGGCTAAGTCGATTTGGGACAGTTCCTTTTGGCGGCTCAAGACCGGCTCTAAGCCGTTTTCCAAATAGGGGCCCTCTTCTTTATCGTAAAAAACAAAGACTAGATTATAGGCCGATTGGGCCGGGTCCTGTTGCATCAAGGACATCATCACCGCCAGCCCGGCCTTCATGTCGCTGGCCCCGCAGCCATAGACCCGGTCTCCTTTGATCTGAGGGATCAGGGTTTGTTGGTCCTGGACCGTGTCTAGATGCCCGAAGAAGCCCAGGGTCTGTTTTTCAGGGTCCAAGGGGCCCCTATAGGTCAATGACAGGCCCTGCTGTTGGCAACAGTAGGCCGATTGGGCGGCCAGCCGCTCAAAGACAAACTTGCTCAAGTTCTGTTCGCGCCCCGTTTCCGAAGGGATCGAAAGTAGTTCTAACAAGAGATTGCTCAGATCGCTCATGGGGTGTCTCGTTTGAGCAGGGCCACCGCCTGGGCGGCAATGCCTTCTCCGCGTCCAGTAAAGCCCAGCTTTTCGGTAGTCGTCGCTTTGATGTTGACCTGGGTCGGGTCACAGCCGAGCACCTCGGCGATATGGGCCCGCATTTGGGGGATCACTGGAGCCAGTTTGGGGCGCTCGGCGATTACCGTAGCATCCAGATTGCCCAGCTGCCATCCTAAGTCCGTCACCTCCGCCCATAATACCCGCAGCAATTCCAGCGAATCGGCTCCAGCATAGGCAGGGTCCGTATCAGGAAAGAGGCGGCCAATGTCGGACAAACCGGCGGCACCCAAGAGCGCATCCATGATGGCATGGAGCAAAACATCAGCGTCCGAGTGGCCCAGGAGCCCCTTATCAAAGGCCAAGGTCACGCCGCCTAAGATCAGCGGACGCCCCTCAACCAATTGGTGGACGTCAAAGCCCTGACCGACTCGAAAATCAAGCATTTTTCAGGGCGCTCACGGCGGCGGCGTAGTCCGGCTGCCCGTAAACGGCCGAACCGGCCACACAAACGTCCATCCCGGCGTCCACCAACTCACGGGCGTTTTTGGGGCTCACACCGCCGTCAACCTGGATGGTCACGTCCAGGCCGCGCTTGACGATCCACTCCTTGATCCGCTCGATCTTCGGCTTGACGCTAGGTAAGTATTTCTGGCCCGAGAAGCCGGGGTTCACGGTCATCACCAAGACCAAGTCCACGTCGTCTAAGACCCACTCGATCATTTCCGGCGGGGTGGCGGGGTTGAGCGAAACGCCGGGGCGGATGCCTGCGTTGCGGATCACCTGAACCAAGCGCTGCAAGTGGTCGGTCGCCTCACAATGCACGGTCAACCAGTCCAACTTTCCGGTGTCGATGAAGTCCTGGATCAAGCGTTCGGGTTGGTGGACCATCAAATGGGCGTCAAACTCCATCCCGGCGGGCTTGGGTAGCCCAGCGATGACCGGAGGACCAAAGGTGATGTTGGGTGCAAAGATTCCGTCCATCACGTCCAGGTGCAGCCACTCGGCCCCGGCCTGGGCCACGGCGTGGATCTCTTCGCCGTACTTAGAAGGGTCGGCAGACAACAGGGAAGGGGATACTTTCAACATGACTAGCTGGGGTTGGGGTTCATTGTTTTGGGATGATTATGGAAGTTACAGGGCCCGTTGTTAAGCGGTTTTTTTGGTCTCGGCCTTGACCAACAGGGCCCCAAAGGAACCACTGCGGCCCGGCTGGGGGAGTTGGCGGAGATAAGGTTGACCCTCGGGGGTAACTTGGCGGCTAAACTGCGGGTGACCGGCTAAAAAATCCTCGACTACCGCTTCGTTTTCTTCGGCCTCCAAAGAACAGGTCGCATAAAGCAAATGCCCGCCGGAGCGCACCAAAGGGGCCAAGGATTCGAGCAGAATCCCTTGGGTTTCCTGGTTGCGCGCAAAGTCAGCCGGACGGCGGTCCCATTTGATCTCAGGGTGTTTGCCAATGGTCCCGGTGGCGCTACAGGGCACGTCGGCTAAGACCAGATCAAAGCCCAGAGCATCGTCGAAGTCTTCAGCGGTGGTTTCGCTCAATCGGGCCTTCAGGCCAAGCCGCTTCAAGTTTTCCCGGGTCCGCTTCATCCGCCCCGCATTGGGTTCGAGGGCCACCGCGTCTAATTCAGGCAGCGCCCACAGCAGGTATGCGAGTTTGCCGCCCGGTGCCGCACAGGCGTCGAGCAGGCGTTTGGGTTGCAGGCTCGCCGCCCAAGCGGCAATCGCCTGGGCCGAAGGGTCTTGGACGTAGAAAAGGCCTTCTTGGTAGGCCGGGGTCTCAAAGAGCCCGGCGGCTTTAGGCACCCACAGGGCTCCGCCCTCAACTTCGCAGGTGATCCCCTGGGCGGCCAAGCGTTCTTTTAAGCCGTCGACCCCCAAATCAGGGCGAGGCACCAGCCATATCCGGGGCGGTTGGTTGTGGGCCAAAGCCAACTGCATCATCACCTCAGGTCCAAAAACCGCTTCCCACTTCTTAAGCATCCACTCTGGATGGCTCAATTGCAGGGCGCGGTTTTCCAGGGCCCCTTCTAGCTCGACCCCTTCTCGTTGGTAGCGCCGCAAGCTGGCGTTGATCACCCCCTTTAAATAGGGCTTGCCCACCCAAGCCAACAACCCCACCGATTCGTCCACCGCCGCCCAAGGTTCGACCTTACTGCCCGGCGACATCTGCACCAAGCCCAGCATCAAGGCACTGACCACCTCGGCGTCCAACTGGTGCGGTTTGCGCCCCGTTAGCGTTTCGATCAGTGCCATCAGGCGGTTTTTGTGGCGCACGGCGTTTGAAAGCAGTTCCCGGTAGAGTCCCGCGCCGCCGGTAGCCTTAAATTCAGCGCTGTCACGCATTTTCAGTTCCCCTCGTTCGAGCCAACGCAAAAGGTCAGCAAAAGCGAGGCGTCTGGGGTTGGTTTCGCCCCGCAATGGGGGCAAAGGCGTTCTTTTAATTCCTTTCATTTACAACACGTTGGCGGCCAATTCGGCCAGGGGTGAGCGCACGCCGCGCAAGAGGGTCACATGACCGGCGATAGGGTGGTCGCGGAACCGCTCGATCAGGTAGCTGAGCCCGTTGGAACTGGGGTCCAGATAGGGGTTGTCCACCTGATAGGGGTCGCCGGTTAAGATCAATTTGGTGCCCTCACCGACCCGAGTGACTATGGTTTTAAGCTCATGGGGCGTCAGGTTTTGGGCCTCGTCGACAATCATGATCCGGTTGCTGATCGAGCGCCCCCGGATATAAGTCAAGGGCTCTAGCTCGATCAACCCCTTTTCCAGCAGCCCCTCGGGCCCGCGGGTCTTGATCCCCATCGGCTGGGCATTAGCTAGGTATTCCAAGTTATCCATGATCGGTTGCATCCAAGGGGCCAGCTTTTCGCTCACGTCACCGGGCAAATAGCCCATGTCCCGGCCCATTGGGAAGATCGGGCGGGAAACCAAAAGCCGGTGGTAGTCACGCCCATGGGTCAGGAGTTCCATAGCTGCGGCCAGGGCCAGTAAGGTCTTACCGGTACCCGCCTTGCCCGCTAGGGTAACCACATGGACCTCTTCGTCAAGCAACAGATTTAGGGCCGCAAGCTGTTCGGGATTCTTCGCAAAGAGGCCATAAACGCCTCGTTCGATGGGCTTAACCCGCTTGAGACGGCCTTTGTCTTGGTGGAAGCGGTAGAGTTGATCCTTACCCTGGTAGGGAATGATCACATTTTGGTTGGCGTAAAATCGTAGGTCTTCGCCCTCTAGGTACCCTAACTTGTCTAATTGCCGTAGTTGTTCCGCATTGGGGTCGAGGTGAAAAAACCCCTCGTAGATGTCTACGTTACGGCCGCGCTCGTCATGGCTTTGGACCGGAATCCCCAGAGCCGAAGCCCGGACTCTCAGGTTCAGGTCATTGGTCACCAGCACCACGTTGCGCTCAATCCGCTCCTTGATCGACAAGGTGGCCAAAAGCACTCGATTGCTGCCCTTATGGGGCGAGAACCCCTTATATCCGCGCGGGTTTTCTTCTACGTCTACGCTCAAGACCGCGCCGTTTTCTAAGGTCACCCCTTCGGTCAGGCGGCCCTGGGTGCGGATCTGGTCTAATATCTGGGCCAGACGGCGGGCGTTGCGGCCCCGCTCGTTATATTCCTTCTTGAACTGATCCATCTCGTCGAGCACCGCCAAAGGCAGGATCAACCGAGCCTTGGGGTAGTCGAACAGCGATTCGGGATCGTTGAGCAGGACGTTGGTGTCCAGCACGAGGACTTGGTCCTGACTCATTGGAGGGGGGTGCTAGACAAATGAGCGGTTCTCATGCGATAAAAGGTCCATAGGATCGTGGATTTTCCCAGCATTAGCATTCCCGCAAGTTTTCGACAAGGACCGGCATGACAGATTTCGCCCAAGCCCGCGTCATCACGGCTATTAAAACCCCCTACCTGCCCGATCGAAGCATCGACCTGGAAGCCTTTGACCGCTTGGTCGAGCGTCAGATTGAAGCGGGCGTTCAAGGCCTGATCATTGGTGGCACCACCGGTGAAGGACATTTGATGGGCTGGGACGAGCACGTGATGTTGATCGCCCACAGCGTCAACCAATTTGGAGACCGACTGCTGATCGTCGGCAACACGGGCAGCAACAACACCAAAGAGGTGGTCAAGGCCACCGAACACGGCTTTGCCGTGGGCATGGATGCAGCGTTGCTGATCAATCCCTACTATGGCAAAACCAACGTCCGGGGCATGACCGCGCACCTCAAGGCGGGCTTAGACATTGGCCCGGCGATTGTTTACAACGTACCTGGGCGTACCGGTCAAGACATCCCCAGTGAGGTGATTGAGGCCTTGGCGGGCCATGAAAACCTGCTGGGCGTCAAAGAATGCGTGGGACCCGAACGGATCGCTCACTACCGTAGCCTGGGGATTGGCTGTTGGTCCGGCAACGACGATGACTGCCACCAGAGCCGCCACCAGTCCGGAGCCTATGGGGTGATTAGCGTCACCTCAAACCTACTGCCCAAGACCATGCTGCGCCTGATGGAGCAGCCCGACGAAGCGCTCAATCAACGTTTGGGGAAGCTGTTTGCTTGGCTCTTCCAAGAGCCCAACCCGATTGCGCTGAACACCGTCTCGGCCATGTTGGGTTTGTGCCTACCGGTCTTTCGGTTGCCCTATGTGCCCTTAACCAAAGAGCAACGGGCCGCAGGGTTGTTGGTGTTACAAGAATTGGCTGACCTCGGCGAGTTGCCCGAGGCAAAACTGCTCGAGGACGAAGACTATAGCTGGCTCTAGTTGAAGATTAACTAGAGGGTTTTTTGGCTCGGCTGGTAGCCCATCTCGGACATCAACTCATAAAGCTTTTTCTGCTGGATCGGCTTGACCAAATAATACTCCGCACCAGCGGAAAAGGCAGTCATCACGTTGCGGGCGTCGCCCAACGCGGTGACCATCACTACCTTAGACCCTTCGCCTTTTTCTAGGCCTTTGTCCCACTCCAATTCGCGCAACTTGGCCAGACAGTCGTGCCCGTTCATCAGGGGCATCATGATGTCCAAGAAGATCACCTCGTAGGGCTCACCTAATTCCAAAGCTGCTTGGTAACTCGCGATAGCGTCTAAACCGTTCTCTACCTGTTCCGTCGAGCCAAAGGGCTTAACCAGGGCCTGAAGTAGTTTGCGGTTGATTTCGTCATCATCGACGATCAGCATTTTCATGAGGCTCCATAGATTTTAGCAATTATATAGATTATAAACTTATTCTACCGGCTTTGTCACCGCCTCAAATACCATCCGCACACTGGCCCCTGTATAGCTGATTTCCTTGGCTATATGTTCCATCAGCTGGATTCCGCGCCCCTGAATTCTCAGTTGACCTTCCGTCTCTAGTCGTTGGCGTTCGGCATGTAAATCAAAGCCCGGCCCTTCGTCGGATATCTGAACCACCAGACGTGTTTGTGCTTCCAACCAAACATCCACCCAGACCGCCCTGTCCTCAACCCCCCGGTTACCATGCTCCACTGCGTTCATCAAGGCTTCCTTGATGGCCACCGAAGTCAGGGGCCAATCAAAATCCAATTCACTGTGCCGGTCTAGATAGGCTTTGATGCGGCCCACTTCGTCGTAGGTTGCTTCCATATTCCCCAACATCCGGCTGCGGTAGCCGCCTTCAGCCAAGCGGACCGGCTGAGGGCCGAAGACCGCCAAGGTCAAGTCGTCATGCACCTCGGTAGAGCGGACCACAAAATCCACCACCGAATCCAGTAGGTCTTTCGGCTTAGAACCGTTTAAAGCCAAGCGGCCAATCTGGTCGCCTGGAACGTTCTCTAAAATCCCGTCGGTCGCCAAGATCAAATGATCCCCAGGCTCCAAATTGCGTTCACCTTGATCAAAGACCGCCATATCCGGGAACATGCCCAAGGGCATTCCCTTCCAGTTTAACTCGATCCTACGTCCATCGCCGCGCACCAACAGACCGCCAGGGATGCCCGCGTTGGCCCAATAGAGCTTGCCCTCCATCGGGTCCCACATCAAAACCAGAGCACAGACGTACCGCCGGTCTTCTTCGCTGGTTTCGGGGTCGAAAAGGCCGTTGAGGTAGGTGAGTAGGTTGTAGGGATTCGGGTACTTGCGCCACACCCCTTTAACCAACCCAGCGAACCAACTGGCCGTATAACCGCTTTTGACATCGTGGCCCGAGACATCGGCCAACATCAAACCAAATCGACCATGCAGGTTAAAACTTTGGCTTAAGACCAAATCCCCGCCGATTTTCCGGAAAGCCTTTTGCCACACCGCCAACTGCCCGCCCGATCGGTCCGTGGTTTCCTCAATACTCAACTGTCCTTTGACGGTTTTGAGGCTATTGAAATCCTCAATGAGTTCGTCAAAGCGCTGCTTCTGCTGGAGATTGGTGTTATGGAATTCGATGATGTAGCGCAATTGCTCGCGCTCAAAGGGGTAGCGCACCACGTAATCCAAGCGGTCCAGACTACTGGCGCGCCGGTCGTCGGGATTGCCGATCAAGGTGAGCGGCTGGGCGGGGTATTGGTCGCGGATCAAAAAGGCCAGCTTGAGGTTGCGTTCTTGATCCATCAACACGAGATCAAAAGCCCTCTCCTCAACGGCAGCCAACAATTCGTCGGCGACAGACAAAAAGCTACACTCCAAACCAAAGCCCCCTAAAATCACCTCCAACACAAATCGGTAGATTTGGTTTTGGGTGTAAACCGCCACCTTTAACAGATGTTTAGTGTCCACCGGCAAGGCCGCCTTATTTTCGCCTCCAATGCGGCCCGCCTGACGGTACATATCCAGCAACTGCCTAAAGAGCGCCGCAGTCTCCACCGGCTTGGGTAGGTAGGCGTCGCAACCAGCGGCAAGGCATTTTTCCCGATCTCCGCGCATCGCCAACGCGGTCAAAGCCAAGATCGGGCAGGGTTGACGGCCTTTTTCCCGCTCGAATTGGCGGATCTCTTCGGTGGCGGTGAAGCCGTCTTTGACGGGCATGTTCATGTCCATCACCACTAAATCAAAACTACCGGCAATGTAGGCGTCCACCCCCTCTTGGCCGTTGACCGCTTCGACCACTTCGCTCTCTAGGCGAGAGAACATATGCCGCAACAACAGACGGTTGTGCTTCATATCCTCGACTAAAAGCACTTTCATCCCCCTGATAGGCCCTAACTCTTCGTCCGGTTGTTTGCCGCCGAAATAACCGTTAGCCCTTAAGCTATCCAGCCCCTGACGCAAGCCGACGCAAACCCAATGGTAACGTTCTTTAAGCCGGTTCAACCCCCGCGAATTAGGCCCCACCCGCAGGCGCTTGACGGCAAAAAAATCTTCCACCCAAATGGCCAAGTGTTCCGCACCCAAGGTGGCTGCATTTTGGGACAAATCAATCCAGAGGTCTAGGCTGCCTTGATCCAATTGGTCGACTTGCTGCTCCGCTGTTTCCACCAGGACTTCTAACAAGGACCGATAAAAATCCCGGTCGCCGCCGGTATATTCAAGGCCTGCTTCTAAATTTAAGGTTTGGGGGTTTTGGCGGGGTTGGCTTTCTTCAGGATGATCCAGGCGGGTGCTGTGGTGGTCAAAAAAGCGCTGTAATGAGATGAGCCGGGAGCGTAGGTCTTCGGGTTCCAGTTGGCAGGAGAGGGCTTCGTCGAGTCCCGACAAAAAAAGCCGGTCCCGCTGCTCACCAAAGCCTTCATAAAGCCACATCAAATAGAGGTAGTAGGGGAAACGGCGCAACTGCGCGACAATCGACTCTAATTCCCAGGCGGCTCCGTGCAGGAGCACCATCTCTAATTCGGGGTGTTTGTTGGTCCAGTCGAACAGTTCGCTCGGCTGGCTAAACAAGCGCTGCTTATGTCCCCAGGCCTCCAATTGCTCCAATAGATCATTGGATAAAGGGTCGGTACTGAGAACGGCGATGTTCATGGGAGGTCGAGTTTTAAGACCTGAACCACGCGGGTCAACAAATCTTCATGGGTAAAGGGCTTGGTCAGATAGTAGCGGACCCCGGCGCGGATCGCTTTAAGCATCGAGTCCTTGCGGTCCTCAGCGGTTAACATGATCACCGGAATTTCGGCAGTTTGCGGGTTGTCGCGCAACTTAAGGAAGAGCTCATACCCGTCCATACCGGGCATGTGCCAATCTAGGATGATCAAATCAGGGAGATGGGCCTGCACCGATGCCAAAGCCGCTTCGGCTCCTTCGGCTTCGCTCACTTCAAAACGTAAGACCTCTAAAGCCTCGTGCAAAATATTCCGCAGCGACTGGCTGTCGTCAATGATCAACACGCGTTTCTTTGCTTCAGCGGACATCAGGCCCCTTACTTATGAACATAATAAACGCCGTTTAAGTGGCTTTGGCTGGTGAAGGGTGCCTTGAGGCCAAAGAGGGACTCGGTGGCACCTAACAACAAAAAACCATCGGAATTTAGAACTCCGGCGATTTTTTCGAAGAGTTCTTCTTTAAAGCTTTTGGAGAAGTATATCGCAACATTCCGGCAAAAGACCAGATCGAAACGGCCCAGCGGCGCGAAGGACTCCATCAGGTTAAAATGTTCAAAGCGAGCGCGGTCGATGATGCGCTGGTGCAGTTGGTAGCTGTTTTCTTCTTTATGGAAATAGGCTGCGCAGCGTTCCGCCGAGAGCCCCCGGCTCACCGTAAAGGAATCATAACGGGCCTGACGGGCTAAAAAGACCGCGGCCGTCGAAATGTCGGTGCCACGAATTTCAAAGCGTTCGACCCACTCGGGATGGCCCAACCGGCGGCATTCTTCGTCGATCAAAATAGCCAAGCTGTAAGCCTCTTGACCGGTCGAACTGGCGGCCGACCAAACCCGGATCTTAGGTTTACCTTCTTTAAGCTGCTCAAAGAAGTGCGGCAACAATTTGTCTTTAAGGGTCAACCAACAAGAGGCATCTCGAAACCAAAGAGTCTCGTTGGTGGTCATCAGGTCCACCACCTTGGGCATCACCTCGGGATCGGCAATGATGTGGCGGTGAAGTTCGCCGAAAGTAGTCGCACCTAGTTGGACGGCCAGTTCGCTCAAGCGCGTTTCGACCAGATAGTCCTGATCCGGCTTGAGGTCAATCCCGCAGACCGACACCAAAAGGTCTCTGATCTTGTTGAATTCATGCTCCGTTATTGGTGCGACGCGACCCATAGGACTTCCTGCGTTATGGTTGGGTCAATTCTAACATCCGGGCACCCAAGCGAGACAGCGGCAAGATTTCGTCGGCTGCCTTGACTTCAGCCACCGCTCCGGGCATGCCCCAGACCACCGAACTGGCTTCATCTTGGATCAAACAATAGGCCCCCTGTTGGCGCAACTGGACCACGCCTTTGGCCCCATCTCGGCCCATGCCGGTCATCACGACCGCCAGAGGATTCATGTCCCCCAACTTGGCGACGGACTCAAACAAGACATCCACCGCTGGCTTGCAATGGTTGACCGGGGGTAGGTCGTTAATCTGTACCTTCAACTGCCCGCCTTCTCGGTAAACGCCCATATGTTTGCCCCCAGGGGCGATGTAGACGTTGCCAGCCAAGATCGATTCTCCGGCTTCGGCTTCTTTGACCTTCATGCTTGTTACGCTATCGAGACGCTCGGCTAAAGAGGCGGTAAACATGGGCGGCATGTGCTGAACAATCAACACCGGCACCGTCAGATTGCCTTTAAGGGTAGAAAATAATTCGTGCAGAGCGTTGGGCCCGCCGGTGCTGATACCCAAAACCACTGCGTCATAATGACGGGGTTTGCGGGCCTCGCTAGACGCCGGGGTGGCCACCGGGGCCGGGGCTGGGCGGGGGGCTCCTGCGGGAGTTGGGCGGGCCTTACGGCGGCGCGCATGGACCGCCTCAATCACCGGTGCCAAGGCCTGGGTCAGCTGTTCCAAGCCCTCTTGCATCGAGCTAGCCTGAGGCTTGGCGACAAAATCCAGCGCACCGGCCTCTAAGCTTTGTAAAGTGATGTTGGCTGCTTCTTTATCGGCCCCCGAGACCATCACCACTTCCACCTTGGGGTACTTGGCTTTGATGTGCTTGAGTGTTTCGATGCCGTCCATCTCGGGCATCATCACATCCAAGAAAACCAAGTCCGGCTGGTTCGCCTCCATCTTCATCAAGGCCGTCCTGCCCGAAGAGGCACTGGCCAGTAGTTCAGTACCTTCTATGGATTCAACTACTTTTGACAGGATCTGACGGTAAGTGATCGTGTCATCTACCACCATGATCTTCAGAGCATCGCTCATCCCATTTCCTGGTATATATAGTATTTTGGTAGGCGGGGCTAGTTTAGACTAGTTGACTGCTTCTTCTTTGGGGATGCAACGCTTAGCCAAAGCCCCCATATCCAACAGAATGATCAGTTTGCTCTGCTGCTGGATGATACCAGACACAAATTCTTTTTTGACTACCGAAAGGTTCGGCGGGGTGGGGCGGATGTCTTCGTCGGCCACCTCAACCACGTCACCAATCCGGTCGATCACAATCGCCAAGGTGTCTCGGCTCATGCTGGTTTCTTCGATCAAGTCATTGCGGAAGAGGTCATCCAGCTCCCCTTTGTTTTTTAAGATGATCAAACGGCGTTCTTCAGGCGCTACCTGACACTTTTGGTCCAAGAAGACGCCCGGGTCCATGACGGTCACAACCTGACCGCGCAGGTTCATCAAGCCCAGAAAGAAATCAGGCGCCATGGGCACCTCGGTAATTTCTTGTAACTTGCCGATCTCTTTGGTCAGTAGGATGTCCACCCCAAAGAGTTCGTCGCCAATATGAAAGGTCGCCACTTGTGCCATGATTCCCCTTGTCAGTTCAAGTATTGGTTGACCGTAGCCAGCATCTTTTCTTTATCCAGCTTGATCATCCACTCATTAAAGCCCGCCGCCAGACCTTCTTTGATCAACTTGTCGTCGTCTAGACTGGTCAGAGCAATCACCTTAAGGTCCCTAAATTTTTCATTCGCCCGTAGGGTGCGGATCACGTCAAACCCGTCCATCACCGGCATTTCGATATCACAGAGCACTAGGTCATAGTGTTTACGTTCGATCGCCTCGACCCCCAGCTTGCCGTTCTCTTCCACGTCTACCTCAAAGCCGACGCTGCTTAGGTACTCACGCACAATGGTCTGGAACAAGGGGGTGTCTTCAATCACCAAAATCTTGCTGGCTTTGACCTTGCTTTCGTTAAAATGCACCCGGTGCAGCGCGTCGGGCTCGCCTAGCTCTAACAGGGCGTAAAGGTCTAAAAGCAACGTAATCTTCCCGTCGATCAGGGTAGATCCCAAGATCCCCGGCCCATGGATGGCCCCTTCGGAGACGTCAATGTACATAGTCTTGGTGTCGATCACCCGGTTGATCACAATCCCCACCGGCATGTGGGTCTCTTTGGGGATGATGATACTGGTCTTTTCGCTGCGTTTTTCGGGCTTACCTACGTCTAAGTAGTCTGATAGATGCAACAAGCGCATCTGCTCGCCACGGTATTCCAGGTAGTCTTTCCCCGAGACCCTTTGGATCTGCGACAGCTCAATTTCGTCCACCCGCTGGATCAAGGGGATGGTGATGGCAAAGCGCTCTTCCGTACCGTTGTCGAAGATCAACAGCGATTGGGCTTCTTCTACGCTCTTCTTGGCTTGCTCTAGGCTGCGGCCTTGCATGCGCTGTTCGGTGAGCGAGAGTTGGTTGTGTTGGACAAAGCCCAAAGTGTCGATGATCATCGCCACGGTGCCATCGCCCAAGATCGTCGCGCCCGAGAAGAAGGTCAGGTGCTGCAAGTATTCGGGCATGGGCTTGACCACGATCTCCTCAGAACCGACAATCGAATTAACCACCACGCCCACCTTATTGATACCCACGGAGATGATCAAAACCCGTACCGCTTCCTGGCGTTTGCCTTCAGTGGTTTTATCGGTGAGGTTATAATAGGGCCGGGGGTCGCTACGTTCTTCGCCGCGCCGTTTGGTTTCGCTGCGTTTGCGCTCGTCGGCCGCCTGTTGGCTGTTGAGTTGGCGTAAGAACGTACGGTAGGCCTTGGGCTGGCTCTCTTTGATGCCTAAACCCTCGGCCAAAGAAACCAGGGGCAGCAAGTCACCGCGCAGCCGCAACACCTCGCGGTCTTGCACGTAGCCTAACATTTCTTCATAGTCTTCAGGCTTTAGCATCACCAATTCTTCCAGGTTGACCTGGGGGATGGCGAAGCGCTGCCCTTCACTTTCGACGATCAAACAACTGACGATGGCCATGGTTAAAGGCAGCGTCAATTTTAAGCTAGTGCCTTGCCCGGCTTTTGAACGAAGGTCCACGGACCCACCGATCTGCTCGATGTTGCTGCGGACCACGTCCATCCCCACGCCCCGGCCCGAGACATTGCTAACTTGTTTGGCCATCGAAAAGCCGGGGTGGAAGATCAGGTTTTGTTTCTCCCGGTCGGTCATGGTCAAGGCATCGGCCTGAGTCAGCACGCCTTTCTTGACCGCACTGGCGGCGACGGCATCGCCGTCAATGCCGCGCCCGTCGTCGGAGACTTCGATGATCACCTGACCTGATTCGTGGTAAGCCTTGAGCAGCAACTTACCTTGAGGGATTTTGCCCGCCTGTTTGCGCTCGTCAGGCATTTCAATCCCGTGGTCGGCGGTATTGCGGATCATGTGGGTCAAAGGGTCGCTCAGAGCCTCTAAGACGGTCTTATCCAATTCCACCTCACCACCTTCGGTGACTAAATTGATGTCCTTGCCCAAGCTGCGGCCCAATTCGCGGACCAACCGGGGGAACTTACCGAAGACGGTCTGGACCGCTTGCATGCGCGTGTTGAGAATCTCTTCTTGCAGTTCTGTGGTGACCATGTTGAGGCCCTGCAAGATGCTCATCAAACTCGAGCTCTTTTTGCTTTCCTTTTCCCCGGCCTGCAACAATTGGTTGCGTACCAGCACCAACTCACCAGCCAAGTCCACCAACTTATTAAGCTTGGCGACACCGACCCGAATGGATTCGTCGGTTTTGACCTTTTTGGTGTCTAAAACCTTACTGCTACCCATTCCAGATGGAGGGCTTAGAGGTAAAGCGTCCGATTCGGCTTCGGGCTCTGGCTCGGGCTCTGGAATCACTGCGGGCGGGGCGGCTACCGGGGCCGGTGCTGCCGCCGGAGCGGCTTTTTTCGGAACTTTTGCCGGTAGGGTGACCCGCACCTTGCCGTCTTTGATTTCGGCCAGCTTGAGGTGCTGCAACTGGTCTTCACGCACTGCTAAGCCCTCGGCGGCTACCGCAGGGGCCATAATCGAGGCAAAAACGAAGGTGAAGCGTAGATCTTCTTCGTCCACGTCGCCTTCAAGGCTTTCGGCATCGTCCGTATCCAAGTAACTGTCCACAAAGCGGCCCAATTCCTCTAGATCGCTGATGAATTGATAGGGGGTCTTGCCCTTGGACATGATGTCGCGGTTCAGGTACACGCTGACGGCATAAAGGTTCATGTCGTGTTGAGCCACCCATTCGATTTCCTTTTGGGGCAAATCGAACTCGCTGGTCTTCATGGTCCTCTCGGCTTCTTCAACCACAGCCGGGGCCGCTACCGGAGGCGGGACGGGGGCCGCAGGAGTCGCAGGGGCCGCGCTCGGAGTGGGTGCCGGTGCCGCAGCGGCCTCTTTACCTTCAGCCAAAGATTCGAGGTGGTCGCGTTCGTTACTGATGTCTATGTCGTTGCTAGTTTTCGGTTCCGCCACCATTTGGTTGAGCTTGTCTAGCCCCGAAAGGAGGGCGTCGATGTGCGTCTGGCCCAGGGTCAATCCGCCTGCACGAGCTTTGCTCATCAGGTTTTCCATCACGTGGGCCATCTTCGAGAGGGTCTCTAGCCCGAAGAACCCTGCCCCACCCTTGATCGAGTGGACGCTACGGAAAAGACGGTTGATCGTTTCTTGGTCTTTGGGGTTGGACTCAAGGGTCAGCAGGTCGGGCTCGATGGTGGACAAATGCTCGCGTGCCTCGTCCAGAAAACCGACCAACATATCGTCGTCGGTCATCATTGAGCCTCCACCGGAAACTGCTCGTCGAGCCGAAAGAGTTGTAGCACTTTGACCATAGCAGGGTTGCAACCGACCACCCGGAACTCTTTGCCCGCTACCCGGGCGCGCTTAAAGAGACCGACAATCAGGTTGATCCCAATCGAGTCCAGCGTTTCTACCTTATGGCAGTCAAAGATCAGTTCGTTCCAATCCTTTGCCTCATCGAGGTGTTCGATCAGCGTTTCGCGCATGGTCGGCACGTTGGAGGCGATAATTTCCTCTACAGGTAGACAAACGAGTCGGTCCCCTTCGACTTGAAATTCAATCATTCTTCCCCATTATGATTACCTCGGCGGCAGAATTCCCGGTTCTGTAAAACTCTGGCCAGGACACTAAGTTGTATCCTTTCAGCGCCAAATCGTACAGCCTTATTTGGGGGATTGCCTTTGCGTTGTCGGTGTCGTTATTCTATGCAAATATTGGTAATCCCTTCAAGAACAAAGCCCCTGCTGAAAAGATGAATCCTGCCCCTTTAATTGCCCTAACGATGGGAGACGCCGCTGGAATCGGCCCGGAAACTATCGTCAAGGCCTGGCCCCAGATCGACCGCGCCCAAGCCCAGGTGGTGGTGGTCGGCGATGCCCAGTGGATTACCGAGACCGCCCGGCACCACGCTCCGGGCCTGAAGATTTTAGCCTTTAAGGATTGGAACCAAATGCCTACAACAGACGCTGAAGGGATTCGGGTCTATGACTTCGCCCCACTGGACCGCCAGGATTTTTCCCTGGGCAAGCCCCACGCCGGGGCCGGTGACTTGGCCTATAAGTGTATCGTCGAAGGGGCCCGATTGGCTCAGGAAGGAGCCGTGGCGGCGTTGGTGACCGCACCAATCTGCAAAGAAAGTTTGCATCTGGCAGGCCACCACTTCGACGGCCACACCGGCCTCTTGGCCCATTTGACGGGCACCACAGACTACCGCATGACCTTCTCCACCCGAGCTTTAAGGATCTTGCACGTAACCGCCCATATGCCTTTGGCCCAAGCCTGCCGCGAGATCACCGAAGAACGGGTGTTCCGCAGCATCCAGATCGGCCAAGAGCACTTAGTTAAACTAGGGATCGACCAGCCCCGCATCGCGGTCTGTGGCCTCAATCCTCATGCGGGAGAAGCCGGAATCTTCGGCCGCGAGGATATAGACCAAATCCTTCCGGCGATCCGCCGAGCCCAAAACCGAGGCTGGAACGTGGTGGGCCCTGAACCGGGAGACGCCGTTTTCATCGCCGCTTTTAAGGGGAAATATGACTTGGTGGTCGCCCAATACCATGACCAAGGGCACATCCCCGGAAAGCTGGTGGCCTTTGATCAAGGGGTCAATGTTACCTTAGGGTTGCCCTTTGTCCGCTGTTCACCGGACCACGGCACAGCCTTCGATATCGCCGGCAAGGGCGTTGCCAAAGAAGGCAACTTGATCGAGGCAATCCATTATGCCTTGTTGCTGCTACGATGAGCGAAACCTGGACGCCCCCCAAACTGGTGGCTTGGATCAAAGAAGAGCTAGCCCGGCGCGGCTTAGACGGCAATCTGCGGCTTGAAGCCGAACTACTGGTGGCCCAGGGCTTAAAGATAGAGCGGATCGACATTTACTTACGCCACGACCAACCTTTAAGCGAGCCCGAACGGGCCCAGGTGCGCGAGTTGGTGCGCCGCCGTTTTGCCCGCGAACCTTTAGGGTACATTTTGGGCGAGGCCCATTTTTGGACCTTAGAACTCGCCGTAGGCCCCGGCGTACTCTGCCCCCGTCCCGATACAGAGACGCTGGTCGAGGCCTTGTTGCATCAAGCCCCCAAGACCGGCGTCCTACGGGCCGCCGAGTTGGGTTTGGGCAGTGGAGCCATTTCGTTGGCCTTTGGCTTAGAGCGCGGCCAATTAGAAATCGACGGGGTGGAAAAAAGCCCCCAAGCGGCGGCCTATGCCCGAACCAACATCCAGCGATACCAAGAAGCTTTAATACAGAAGAACGTGGTCTTGAACCTGATTGAGGCCGACGGCCTGGGCGGACTCGAAGGCCCCTACGACCTCATCTACTCTAACCCGCCTTATATTGCCGCTGCCGAAATGGCCACCTTAGAACCTGAGGTCCGCGACTACGAGCCCTTAGAGGCGCTAGAAGCCCCCGAAGAAGGGCTGGCCTTCTACCGCCACTTATTTGAACAGAGCTTGCGGCTTTTAGCGCCTGGGGGCATGCTAGCCTTCGAACATGGCTGGCAGCAAAAGGAGCTAATCCAAACCCTAGCTCCGCCCGAGTTTCATCTCATAGCCGCCATCCAAGACCTGACCGGAAAGGACCGGGTGTTACTGTACCAAACCAGTGGAGCAGCATGAGCTTTTTAGCCCATTACCAAGAACTCCTAGGCCCCTTTGAAGCCTACCTGCAACGGGCCTTCCCAACCTTGGCCCCCCAGGTATCGGTCTTAGAGGAATCGGTCCGTTATTCGCTTTTGGCTGGCGGCAAAAGGCTGCGCCCGGTCTTGATGTTGAGCCTGTTGGAAGCGGCGGGCCAGCCGTTGGAACCGGCCTTGCCTTTTGGCGCAGCCATAGAATTCATCCATTCTTACTCGCTGATCCACGATGACCTGCCCTGCATGGACGATGACGACCTGCGCCGAGGCAAGCCCACCAACCATAAGGTGTATGGCGAAGACATCGCCCTCTTAGCTGGGGACGCCCTCTTGACGGAAGCCTTCCGGTTGCTGAGTGCGCCGGAGCGGTTGGCCCATTACCCCGCAGAGGCGGTGCTGGCGGCCTGCTATTGCCTGTCCACCAAAGCCGGTAACTTTGGCATGGTCGCCGGTCAGGTGGCCGATATCCGCGCCGAACAGGGGCAGGGCGATGCAGCGCTGCTGGAGTACATCCACCACCACAAAACAGGCCAGTTGATCACCGCCAGTTTAGAGATCGGGGCTATCTTGGCGGGACTAGAGGCGCAGCGCACCGCTGCGGTGGTGCGTTTTGGCAACGCTTTGGGGCGTTGCTTCCAGATCCAAGACGACATTTTAGATGAAACCGGCGATGCCGCCAACTTGGGCAAGCCCATCGGCAGTGACCAGAAAAACCAGAAACTGACCTACCCCAGCCTGTTTGGGTTAGAGCAGGCCCAAAAACTGGCTGAAGAGGCCTACCAGGAAGCTTTGGGACATTTGGAAGACACCGGTTTGCCGGCCGGTGGATTGCGGCAATTGTCCGATTTTGTGCTTAAAAGGGACCGTTAGGAGCGGAGCAGAAATAACCGCCTAAATTCCGCCCCAAAAAATCAACAGGATCCTGCGTTCTCGCTTGGATCGTTGCCCCCTTTGTCCAGGCAACCTACACAGGCTCGCGTCGCTACGCCCGTCGCCCTCGCTTCGATTATACGTCCCTATGGGGAGTCGGCTGCGCCGACGGTTTTATATGAGCAACACTCGCCGGCTCGCGTCGCTACGCCCGTCGCCCTCGCTTCGCTCGAAGCTCCTTGGCGGGTAAGGGCCTTTATGATCCCCCGTTGGTGAGCCGCTTAGAGCCCGTAGCTAAACGAAGCGTTAAGAAAGCCAACTGTCTGAGCACCGAGCCTAAGTGAGTCGGCTTCGCCGACGGTTAGGCTGGGCAACACTCGCAGTGCTCGCGTCGCTACGCCCGCAGCCCTCACTTCGTTCGGTGCTGCTTGGCGGGGCGAGTTTTGGCTTTTAGCGTAGTTTGGCGTACGGGGTCTTAGCGGCGAGCCACCTGGGGGCTGGTTTTTTTGCTACTTTTGCGTTGGGTGTTGGCTTCGCCAACGGTTTAGGCTGCGCAACACTCGCTGGCTCGCGTCGTCACACACGTCGCCCTCGGCCTGCGGCCTCGAAGCTCCTTAGTGAGCCAAAAAAAGTAGTCCCAAAGCTGTTATCCAGCCAAAGCCTTATGCTCCCCAAATCCAGAAACCTAAAGTTTAGACGCAAAGACTACGGAAGCTCTAATTTTGGCTTCGTTTTTCTGAAAAGTCCTTAAGAAGTGTCGGCTGCGCCGATGGTTTTATGTGGGCAACGCTCGCCGGCTCGCGTCGCTACGCACGTCGCCCTCGCTTCGATTATACGTCCCTAGGGGGAATCGGCTGCGCCGATGGTTTTATGTGGGCAACGCTCGCCGGCTCGCGTCGCTACGCACGTCGCCCTCGCTTCGATTATAC